>NZ_JADKSI010000002.1:0-1281621 GCF_015350715.1 Plantibacter sp. VKM Ac-2876
GGACTTCTTCGTTGAAATGGCCACCCAAGGTTCTTGGGTGGCCATTTTGCGTTAACACGCTTTGTGCGTGAAGTCGTCGTTTCGCGGGTACCGTGGGACAAGAATTCAACAGTAGGTTGACGCCGGGTGACGGCGTCCGAGCACCGTGGAGATCATCGTGAGTGACCAGTCAGCAGACCAGCCCGACAAGGGTGAGCGACGTCCTCCGAGATCTTCCGGTGACAACCGCGGGAACGGTGGTGCTCCACGGCGCGATGATCGTGCTCGCGGCGCTGACCGCCCGCAGCGGTCCGATGCGCCCAGGAGCGATCGTCCACGTACGGATCGTCCGCAGCGTTCCGACCGTCCAGCACGGAGTGGTGACCGTCCGTCATCGGGTGACCGTCCGTCATCGGGGGATCGTCCGCAGCGTTCGGATCGTCCTGCTTGGCAGAAAGATCGTCCGGCGTCCGGCGACCGCCCGCAGCGCTCTGATCGTCCCGCGTGGCAGAAGGATCGTCCAGCGTCCGGCGACCGTCCGCAACGGTCGGACCGTCCCGCCTGGCAGCAGGACCGGCCGTCGTCCGGGAATCGTCCGCAGCGGTCCGACCGTCCCGCACGGAGCGGTGACCGCCCGTCGTCAGGCGATCGTCCGGACCGTGGAAACCGGACCGACCGTGGACACTCCTCTGAGCGTGGTGGCCGTCCCGACCGCGGGCGCGACAGCGGTGGACGCGAGCTGTGGACGCGCGATGCCGCTCCGGCCCGCGGGGACCGCGACGCGTTCCGACGCGAGCGCGAGCTGACCGAGGAAGAGCGCATCGCCTTCGAGCTCAAGTCGATCCGTCCGCGCCACGACGACCCGGAGATCCCTGACGACGTCACGCCGCAGGACCTCGACAAGGGTGCGCGGAACGAGTTGAAGACCCTGAGCAAGGAGAACGCCGACGGCGTCGCCCAGCACCTGGCGATGGCGGCGCGACTGATCGACAGCGATCCTGCGTTGGCCCACCTCCACGCGATGTCCGCTGCCCGTCGGGCCGGCCGGATCGCGATGGTCCGCGAGACCCTCGCCATCACCGCGTACGAGACCGGCGACTACGCCCTCGCGCTTCGCGAGCTGCGGACCTATCGCCGTATCTCCGGCAAGGACGACCAGTTGCCGCTCATGGTCGACAGTGAACGCGGCGTCGGCCGACCGGAGCGTGCCTTGGAACTCGGACGGTCCGTCGATCGCTCGACCCTCGACGTGCCGGTCCGCGTCGCCCTCGCGATCGCGATGTCGGGTGCCCGGCTCGACCTCGGGCAGACCGAGGACGCGCTACTCGAGCTCCAGATCCCGCAGCTCGACCCGAAGCGTGCGTTCTCCTACAGCCCGGCGCTGTTCAACGCGTACGCCGAGACCCTCGAGGTCCTCGGTCGTGAGGAGGAGGCGGCCGTCTGGCACGACCGGGCGATGATCGCCTCCGAGGCGCTCGAGCAGTCCGCTGCGGACGACGAGGGCGAGACGATGGTGGTCGTGGAGGAGTTCCTCGAGTTCGACGACGAACCCGAGTCGCCCACGGCTGTTGCCCCTGAATCCGACGATCAGCCCGGGGAGGAGCCGTCCGGTGAGTCCGCTACTGACGAGAAGGCCTAAGCCCGTGACCCCGCTCGACGGCGTCGATGTAGTCCTCGCGGATCTGGACGGCGTGGTCTACGCCGGCCCGAATCCGATCCCGCACGCAGTCGAGTCGCTGAACCTGGCGGCGGAACACGTTCGCGTCGGATACATCACGAACAACGCTTCCCGGACGGACGCCTCCGTCGCGCAGCACCTGACCGAGCTCGGTCTCAGTGTCGCGCCGGCAGAGGTCGTCACGAGCCCTCAGGCCGCGGTCCGGCTGCTGGCCGGCCTGGTGCCCGCCGGGTCGACGATCCTGGTCGTCGGTGGTGCCGGACTCGTCGACGAGGTCGAGAAGGGTGGCTTCGTCGTCACCCGCTCGGCTGAGGACTCGCCGGCTGCGGTGATCCAGGGCTTCGCTCCCGAGGTCGGCTGGTCACAGCTGGCCGAAGCGGCGTTCGCACTGCAGACGCCGACCGCCGACGGTTCCGAGCTGCCGTGGGTCGCGACGAACACGGACTGGACCATCCCTCAGGCTCGTGGGGTCGCTCCGGGAAACGGCACGCTGGTGTCGGCCGTCCACACGGCGGTCGGCCGTCTGGCGACTGTCGCCGGGAAGCCGGAGGTACCGATCTTCGACGAGGCGAAGGTGCGTTTCGGCGCATCGAAGCCGCTCTTCATCGGAGACCGACTCGACACCGACATCCTCGGCGCGAACCGCGCCGGGATCGCGTCAGCTCTCGTCCTGACCGGCATCGATCGAGCCAAGCACGTCCTCGCGGCTGACCAGCACTCCCGGCCGACCTTCATCCTCGAGGACCTGCGGCAGCTGCACGAGCCCTATCCGGCCACCACCATGTCGCGCGACGGCAAGGCGGCGACGGTCGGTGCGGCCACGGTGCGGATCCGTGGGAACGACGTCGTGGTGGAGTCGGACGGCCCGTCCCGGATCGACCTGTTGCGCGCCGCGTGTGCCGCGATCTGGGCGTCCGGCCGTGCCATCTACGGGCTCAACGTCCCGGAGCACCTGTACGCGGAGTGATGCCCACCCCTCGGCAGGCGCGGGTCGCCAGCGGTGTTCGCCCACAGCGGTTCCCGGGGGCGGCGACGGCGGCGGCCGGTAGGGTTGCCCTGTGACGAACGAACCGGAGCACCCGACCGACGGCCTCGTGTCCCGCGTCCACCTCATCGACGAGCAACCGCTCGAGGAGCGGGCCGCCGCGTACAGCCAGCTCGTCGACGAACTGCGGGCGACGCTCGAGGGGAGCGACTCGCCGAAGACCTCGGCGTAGCGCATGGAGAACACACCCGAACCGCCGGCTGCAGCCGATTCGCCGGACGCCGCCGCGCAGCCCGCCCGCCTCGACGCCGCCCTCGCCGCGCGCGGACTCGCCCGCTCCAGGACCCATGCGGCCCAGCTCATCGCCGACGGGCTCGTGAGCGTCGACGACCGCACGATCGTGAAGGCCTCCCACCGGGTCCACCCGGATGCTCGGGTCGTCGTCGCCGGCGCCGACCACTACGTGAGTCGCGCCGCCCACAAGTTGCTCGCCGCCCTGGACGCCTTCCCGGTCGTGGTCGACGACGCACTCGTCCTCGACGCCGGCGCCTCCACCGGCGGATTCACCCAGGTCCTGCTCGAGCGTGGAGCGCGTCGGGTGATCGCCCTCGACGTCGGGCACGACCAGCTCGTGCCGCAGCTCCGAGACGACGAGCGGGTGCGAGTCGTCGAGGGGTGCAACGTCCGCTTCCTGACGCCGGAGCAGCTCAGCGAGCTCACCGGCCTGGACGAGCGTCCGTCGCTCGTGGTCGGCGACCTGTCGTTCATCTCCCTCACCCAGGTGCTCCCGGCACTCGTGTCGGTCGTCGCGTCCCCGGCGGAACTCGTCCTGCTCGTCAAACCGCAGTTCGAGGTCGGTCGTGGTGGCGTCCGTGAGGGCGTCGTCACCGATCCCGCGCTCCGTGCCGACGCCGTCGCAGGCGTCCTGTGGGCGGCCTGGGACCTCGGTCTCGGGACGGCCGGGCTCATCCCGTCGCCGATCGTCGGCACCCACGGCAACCGCGAGTACGTGGTGTGGATATCGGCGGAGCACGGAACCAATCCGACAGAATGGATGCAGCAGATCACCTCGATGGCTGGAGCGTAACCCGATGGCACATTCCACCGATCCTGCGGTCGCGGCGAGGAACATCCTGATCGTCGCGCACACCGGCCGCGACGACTCGCGCGACGCCGCCGTGCTCGTGTCCAGGCTGCTCCTGGAGGCGGGCGTCCGCCCGGTCCTCAGCGCGCTCGAGCGGGCCGATCTCATCGCCGTCGACCCGGAGCTCGACGTCGTCTCCATCCTCGACGAGGAGGTCTCCCTCGGCGACATCGAGCTGGCGATCGTCCTCGGCGGCGACGGCACGATCCTGCGAGCGGCCGAGGTCACGCGAGGATCGGCGGCGCCGCTGCTCGGGGTGAACCTCGGTCACATCGGCTTCCTCGCCGAGAGCGAGCGCGACGACCTCGCCGAGACGGTCGAACGGGTCGTGCGTCGCGACTACTTCGTGGAGGAGCGCATGACGCTCTCCGTCCGGGTCAAGGTCGGCGCGGAGGTCGTCTACGAGACGTGGGCGCTCAACGAGGCCACGGTCGAGAAGGCGAGCCGGGAACGCATGCTCGAGGTCGTGATCGAGGTCGATCAGCGTCCGCTCTCCTCCTTCGGGTGCGACGGGGTGGTCATCTCGACGCCGACCGGCTCCACCGCCTACAACTTCTCCGCGGGCGGGCCGGTCGTGTGGCCGTCGGTGGAGGCCATCACCCTCGTCCCGCTCAGCGCGCACGCCCTGTTCGCGAAGCCGCTCGTGGTCGGCCCGGAGTCGTCCCTCGCGGTCGAGGTGCTTGAACGCACCGACGGCCTCGGCGTGCTCTGGTGCGACGGCCGCCGGGCCAAGGACCTCCAGCCGGGCGCCCGGGTGGTCGTCAGACGCTCCTCGGTGCCGGTCCGCCTCGCGCGCCTCCACGAGAGCACCTTCACCGATCGACTCGTCAACAAGTTCCGGCTGCCGGTCACCGGTTGGCGTGGCCCCGTCGGACGCGAGGAGCCGATGACCGGCACGATCCACCTCCCGGCCTCCACGGCCACCCGACACCACAGCGATCAGGAGGGCACCGCATGATCGAGGAGATCGAGATCCGCGACCTCGGCGTCATCGCGTCCGGGACGCTCCCACTCGGACCCGGTTTCACCGCCGTGACGGGTGAGACCGGTGCAGGCAAGACGATGGTGGTCACCGCCCTCGGGCTGCTCCTCGGTCAGCGGTCGGACAGCGGCGTCGTGCGAGCAGGCCAGAAGCAGACGAGTGTCCAGGGACGCTGGTTGGTGCCGGGCGACGGCTCGGTCGCCGAGCGCGTCCGCGAGGCCGGGGGAGACCTCGATCCCGCGGGTGATGCGGCAGAGCTGCTGCTCGGCCGGATCGTGACCGCCGAGGGCCGCGGCCGCGCGATCGTCGGTGGCCGGACGGCGCCCATCGGTATCCTCTCCGAACTCGGCGAGCAGCTCGTCGTCGTGCACGGGCAGTCCGATCAGATCCGTCTGCGGGCCGCGCCGGCCCAGCGGGACGCCCTCGACCGCTTCGCCGGTGAACCGCTCCAACTGGCCCTCGGTGACTACCAGCGGCGCTACACGGAGCTCCTGGAGCTGCGGACGGAACTCGAGACCCTGACGAACGAGCGCGACACGCGACTCCTCGAGGCCGAGCAACTGCGCGTCGCGCTCGCCGACATCGAGCAGGCCGACCCGCAGCCCGGCGAGGACGCCGAGCTGGCAGAGCGCGCCGATCGACTGACCAACCTCGAAGAGCTCCGTCTCTCGGCTGCCGGCGCCCGAGAACTCGTCTCGGCCGAGGCCGGCGAGGAGAGCGACGTCGTCGGACTCCTCGAAGGCGCGAGGCGGCAGCTCGACCGGGCCTCGGTGCACGATCCCGCCCTCGGTGCGATCGCCGCGAGCGTCGCCAACGCGAGCTACCTGGCCGCTGAGATCGCCGCCGAGCTCTCGAGCTACCTCGCCGGACTCGACGAGGACGGCGCTCGCGAACTCGAGGTCGTCCAGGAGCGCCGCGCGACCCTCGCGACCCTCGCCCGGAAGTACGGGCCGACGCCTGAGGACGTCCTGCACCTGCTCGAGACGGGCAGCACCCGCCTGATGGAACTCGACGGCGACTCCGACCGCATCACCCAGCTCGAGGGCGACGTCGAACGACTCTCCGGGGAGGTCGACGCCGCTGCCGCGACGTTGAGCGCCGTCCGGGTCGAAGCCGCCGCTCGACTCGGTGCAGCCGCGAGCGCGGAACTGCGCTCGCTCGCGATGGCCGAGGCGGAGCTGGTCGTCGAGGTGTCCGATCGCGACGACCTCACGCTGCACGGCAAGGACGTGATCGCCTTCCTCCTCCGACCGCACGCCGGTGCCGAGCCCCGACCACTCGGCAAGGGCGCCTCGGGCGGAGAGCTGTCCCGCGTGATGCTCGCCCTCGAGGTCGTCATCGCCGGCGCGGACCCCGTGCCCACCTTCGTGTTCGACGAGGTCGACGCCGGTGTCGGCGGAGCCGCAGCGATCGAGATCGGGCGTCGCCTCGCGGCTCTCGCCGAGCGCTCGCAGGTGATCGTCGTCACCCACCTCGCGCAGGTCGCGGCCTTCGCCAACAACCACCTGAGCGTGGTCAAGGGCGGCGACGGTTCGGTGACCGCGTCGAGCGTGCGCCAGCTCGTCGGCGCCGAGCGGGAGGCGGAGATGGCGCGGCTGCTCTCCGGACTCGCGGAGTCCGACAGCGGCCTCGCCCACGCCCGCGAACTGCTCGCCCTCGCAGCCTCGTGACGACGAGAACGCCAAGGAAGCGACACATGAACCCGAACTGGATGGTAGGATAAAAGCCCGTGGTGAATACTTCTGAAGCGGGCAACCTGAACTCTCCGATCGACGGCATCGTCTCGGGCTCCAACGGCACGACCAAGCACATCTTCGTGACTGGTGGTGTCGTTTCTTCGTTGGGCAAGGGGCTCACCGCAGCCAGCCTCGGCAACCTGCTGACGGCGCGCGGGCTCCGGGTGGTCATGCAGAAGCTCGACCCCTACCTCAACGTCGACCCGGGCACGATGAACCCGTTCCAGCACGGCGAGGTCTTCGTGACCGACGACGGCGCCGAGACCGACCTCGACATCGGCCACTACGAGCGGTTCCTCGACATCGAGCTGAGCCAGGCCGCGAACGTGACGACCGGTCAGATCTACTCGACCGTCATCGCCAAGGAGCGTCGAGGCGAGTACCTCGGCGACACCGTGCAGGTGATCCCGCACATCACGGACGAGATCAAGCGCCGCATGCGCCTGCAGGCGTCCGAGACGCCCCAGCCCGACGTGATCATCACCGAGATCGGTGGCACGGTCGGCGACATCGAGTCGCAGCCGTTCATCGAGTCGGCTCGCCAGATCCGCCACGAGCTCGGCCGGAACAACGTGTTCTTCGTCCACGTCTCGCTCGTGCCGTACATGGGCGCCTCCGGTGAGCAGAAGACGAAGCCGACGCAGCACTCGGTCGCGGCCCTCCGGTCCATCGGCATCCAGCCCGACGCACTCGTGCTCCGCAGCGACCGTCCGGTGACCGAGAGCAACAAGCGCAAGATCGCGCTCATGTGCGACGTCGACGAGGACGCGGTCGTGAACGCGGTCGACGTCCCGAGCATCTACGACATCCCCACCATGCTGAACGACCAGGGTCTCGACGCCTACATCGCCGACCGCCTGGGTCTCGTCACCAACGAGGTCGACTGGAGCGGCTGGGCCGACCTCCTCGAGGCCGTCCACCACCCGAAGCACGCCGTCACCATCGGCCTCGTCGGCAAGTACATCGACCTGCCCGACGCCTACCTGTCGGTGACCGAGGCGCTCAAGGCCGGCGGCTTCGCCCACGACACCAAGGTCAGCATCCGTTGGATCCCGTCCGACGACTGCGAGACCGTCGAAGGAGCGATCAAGGCGCTCGCCGACGTCGACGGCATCTGCGTCCCCGGTGGCTTCGGCATCCGCGGTATCGAGGGCAAGCTCGGCGCCCTGAAGTTCGCCCGCGAGAACGGCATCCCGGTGCTCGGCCTCTGCCTCGGCCTGCAGTGCATGGTCATCGAGTACGCCAGGAACGTCGTCGGGCTCGAGGGCGCCAGCTCCTCCGAGTTCGACCCCGACACGCAGTTCCCCGTCATCGCGACGATGGCCGAGCAGGTCGAGATCATCGCCGGCGGCGACCTCGGCGGCACGATGCGACTCGGTCTGTACGCGGCGAAGCTCGACGAGGGCTCGATCGTCGCCGAGCTGTACGGTGCGGACGAGGTGTCCGAGCGTCACCGTCACCGCTACGAGGTGAACAACGGCTACCGCCAGCAGATCGCGGACGCCGGCCTCCAGTTCTCCGGCCTGTCGCCCGACGGCACGCTCGTCGAGTACGTCGAGCTGCCGCGCGAGGTGCACCCGTTCTACGTCGCGACCCAGGCGCACCCCGAGCTGCGGTCGCGCCCGAACCACGCGCACCCGCTGTTCGCCGGCCTCGTCGGCGCGTCGCTCGAGCGCCAGCAGGCGAGCCGCCTGTTCGACGTCGCCAATGGTTGAGTCGGTCGGCGACGCCGCGTCGTTGCGCGATCAGTCGCACCCCGTCCAGGTGGTGTCCTCCGAGCGCGCGTTCGCGGGCAAGGTCTGGGACATCCGTCGGGAGACGTTCCGCTACGGCGACGGCGAGGTCGTGCGCGAGTTCGTCGACCACACCGGGGCGGTCGCGGTCTTGGCGCTCGACGCTGACGAGCGCGTCCTGCTCATCCAGCAGTACCGCCACCCGATCGGTGAGCGCGACTGGGAGCTGCCGGCCGGCCTGCTCGACATCGCGGGGGAGGACCCGGCCGTGGCCGCGGGCCGCGAGCTGGAGGAGGAGGCCGATCTCGTCGCCGGTTCGCTCCAGCTGCTGACGGAGTTCTACACGACGCCCGGTGGCAGCAACGAGTCGATCCGCATCTACCTCGCGCGTGACCTCACCGCGACCGCCGAGGCCTTCGCCCGTGCTGAGGAGGAGGCGGACATCCTCGTGGAGTGGGTGCCCCTCGACGACGCCGTGGCCGCGGTGCTCGATGGCCGGCTCCACAACTCGATCCTGATGCTCGGTGTCCTCACGGCCGCCGCGGCTCGCGATCGCGGGTGGTCGACGCTGCGCGACAGCGGCGACTCCACGATCGGGCCGGGCGGAGCCTGAGGCGTGGCGCTCGATCGCGCGGTCGCCGACTACCTGCGGCACATCGCGATCGAGCGCGGCCTGTCGGCCAACACCCAGGCCGCCTACCGGCGGGATCTCGAGGGCTACCTCGCCTGGCTCGGCGCGCACGGTGTCGACGAGGCACCGGCCGTCACCGCTGCGCACGTGTCGGAGTACACGGCGTCGCTCCGGACACCGGAGGGTCAGCCGGTGCGCGCGTCCTCGCTCGCCAGGGTGCTGTCGTCCATCCGCGGACTCCACCGCTTCCTGCTCGACGAACAGCTCGTCGAGGTCGACGTCGCGCGCGAGGTCCGCCCGCCGAAGCTCCCGGGGCGGCTCCCGAAGGCGATCACGATCGACCAGGTCCGCGCGCTGCTCGAGACGACCGACGGCGACGACCTGATCGCCGTCCGCGACAAGGCGCTCCTCGAACTGCTCTACGCGACGGGTGCCCGCGTCTCCGAGGCCGTCGGGCTGAACGTCGACGACGTCATCGACACCGACATCGTCCGGCTCCTCGGCAAGGGCGGCAAGCAGCGGATCGTGCCGCTCGGCAGCTTCGCCCGTGACGCCGTCGACCGCTACCTCGTTCGTGTCCGGCCGGTCTTCTCCGGCCTCGGCCGGTCCACGCCGGCGCTCTTCCTCGGGCAGCGCGGTGCGCGGCTGTCCCGGCAGAGCGCGTGGCTCGTGCTCCAACGCGCCGCCGAGCGCGCAGGACTCGAATCGCACGTCTCGCCGCACACCCTCCGACACTCCTTCGCGACGCACCTGTTGCAGGGCGGAGCCGACGTCCGGGTCGTGCAGGAACTCCTCGGTCACTCCTCGGTGGCGACGACGCAGCTGTACACGCTGGTGACGGTCGACAACCTCCGCGACGTGTACACGCAGTCCCATCCCCGGGCCAGATGGACCACGGGCGGAGCGGCACCGCAGGCCTGACCCGTGGCCCGGTAGACTCGTCACTCGAACGACAGCAAGCGGGAGCGAGGCAACACCGGTGGCCGGTACGAAGCACACGAGCGCAGTGCAGGATTCTGCGCGCAAGACCGCCGCCGAACTGAACCCGAACGGCCCGACCGGCCGCCCGCGTCGTGAGTTCGCGGTGCCGCCCACGCTGGCGCAGCACGGTCCGGCACGCATCATCTCGCTCTGCAACCAGAAGGGTGGCGTCGGCAAGACGACGACCACCATCAGTCTGTCCGCCGCGCTGGCCGAATACGGCCGCCGGGTGCTCGTCGTCGACTTCGACCCTCAGGGTGCGCTGTCCGCCGGTCTCGGCATCTCCACCCACGACTCCAACACTGTCTACGACCTGCTGCTCGGCACCGTGAAGGACCCGGCCGAGGTCATCCAGCACACCGCCATCAAGGGTCTCGACGTGCTCCCGGCCAACATCGACCTCTCGGCCGCCGAGGTCCACCTCGTCAACGAGGTCGCGCGCGAGACGATCCTGGCCCGGGTGCTCCGCAAGGTGTCAGACGACTACGACGTCATCCTGATCGACTGCCAGCCCTCGCTCGGCCTGCTCACGGTGAACGCCCTCACCGCCAGCCACGGGGTCCTCATCCCGCTCGAGTGCGAGTTCTTCGCGCTCCGCGGTGTCGCGCTGCTCATCGAGACCATCGACAAGGTGCGCGACCGCCTCAACCCGGCGATCGAGCTCGACGGCATCCTCGCCACCATGTACGACTCCCGGACCCTGCACTCGCGTGAGGTCCTCGAGCGCGTCGTCGACGCGTTCGGCGAGAAGGTCCTCGAGACGGTCATCGGACGGACCGTGAAGTTCCCCGACGCGAGCGTCGCCGGAACCCCGATCACCGAGTTCGCACCGGAGCACGCCGCCGCGAAGGCCTACCGTCAGCTCGCGAGAGAGCTCATCTCCCGTGGCGCGATCGCCTGATCCCGCGCGGACGCCCGTGGCCGTCCTCCCTCCGGCCGGCGACACCGGCTCGCGCTCCGCTGAGGCGACGACCGTCGACCCCGCACCGGCTCCGTCGTTCCGGGTGTCGTTCGAGGGCTTCGAAGGGCCCTTCGACCTCCTGCTGACCCTCATCGGCAAGCACGAACTCGACATCACCGAGGTCTCGCTCAGCCGCGTGACCGACGAGTTCATCGCCTACCTTCGCACGCTCGAGGCCGACGACGAACTCGACCAGGCGAGCGAGTTCCTCGTCGTCGCGGCCACCCTGCTCGACCTCAAGATCGCGGGGCTGCTGCCGCAGGGTGAGCTCGTCGACGCGGAGGACGTCGCCCTGCTGGAGGCGCGAGACCTGCTGTTCGCGCGCCTGCTGCAGTACCGCGCGTTCAAGCAGGCGTCGGCGTGGTTCGCGGAGCGCCTCGACCTGGAGGCGGCGCGCCACTTCCGGGCGGTCCGGCTGGAGGAGCAGTACCGTCAGCAGACCCCGGAACTCGTCTGGACGCTGACCGCGCAGGACTTCGGCGCACTCGCGACGCTCGCCTTCACGCCGCGCGAGGTGCCGACCGTGGGCCTCGACCACCTGCACGCACCGCTCGTGAGCATCCGGGAGCAGGCGGCGCACGTCGTCGCCATCCTGCGCCGCGGCGGGTCCCACACCTTCCGCGAGCTCGTGGCCGGTGCGGAGCTGAAGGGCGTGGTCATTGCGCGCTTCATCGCCGTGCTCGAACTGTACCGACACGCCGCGCTGTCCTTCGAGCAGATAGAGCCGCTCGGCGAGCTCACGCTCCGCTGGACCGCCGAGACCTGGAACGACGACAGCCTCGCCAACCTGGGAGCCGATTACGATGCCTGACGCGACACCCGAGTCGATCGAGCGGCCGGCGGACGCCGCCCAGGGCCTGCCGGCCGAGCCCGCGCCGGTGCCCGCACCGGACGTCCCGAGGGCGCTCGAGGCGATCCTCATGGTCGCCGACGAACCGCAGAGCCTCGTGAACCTCGCTGCCGCCGTGCACGTCCCGGTCGGGGCCGTCCGACGGGCCATCGCCGAACTCGTCGCCGACTACGACGGCGAACGCGGTGGCGTCCGACGCGGGTTCGAACTCCGCGAGGTCGGCGGCGGCTGGCGGATCTACGTCCGAGCCGACTACGACGCGCTCGTCACCGACTACGTCGTGACCCAGAACCCGACGAAGCTGTCGCAGGCGGCGCTCGAGACCCTGGCCGTGATCGCCTACAAGCAGCCGATCAGCCGCGGCGCGATCGCCTCGATCCGCGCCGTCAACGTCGACTCCGTCGTCCGCACCCTCCTCGGGCGCGGACTCATCACGGAGATGTTCACCGACAGTGAGACGGGTGCCATCAACTACGGCACCACCGATCTCCTGCTCACCCAACTTGGTATCAACGCCATCGAGGAGCTGCCGCGGATCTCGCCGTTGCTCGACGATGGCCGGGAAGGATTCGACAGTGACCAGCACTGAATCAGAGGGCATCCGCTTGCAGAAGGTGCTGGCGAACGCCGGCGTCGCCTCGAGGCGCGTGTCTGAGCAACTCATCGAGGACGGCCGTGTGGAGGTGAACGGTGTCGTCGTCACCGAGCTCGGCTCGCGGATCGATCCGGAGCACGACCTCGTGTCCGTCGACGGCAGCGCCATCCAGCTCGACGCCTCGAAGCGCTACCTCATGCTCAACAAGCCGGTGGGCATCTACAGCTCGCTGAAGGACGACCGCGGTCGCCCCGACCTGCGCCGCTTCACCGAGCAGTACGAGGAACGGCTGTTCAACGTCGGCCGCCTCGACGCCGAGACGAGCGGTCTGCTGATCCTCACCAACGACGGCGACCTCGCGCACGTGCTCGCGCACCCGTCGTTCGGTGTGCAGAAGACGTACATCGCGAAGGTCACCGGCAAGGTGACCCCGCAGGTCCTCGCGAAGCTGACCGCGGGCATCGAGCTCGAGGACGGACCGATCTCCGCGGACAAGGCCCGCCTGCTCGGCACCGAGGACGGCTTCAGCCTCGTGGAGCTCACGCTGCACTCCGGGCGGAACCGCATCGTCCGTCGTATGCTCGACGCGGTCGGCCACCCGGTCGTCGACCTCGTGCGTCGTCAGTTCGGCCCCCTGCACCTCGGGACCCTCGGATCCGGCCAGCTGCGCGAGCTCAGCAAGGACGAACTCGGCGCCATCCTGACCATCGCCCGCGCTCACGGTCCTGAAGCCCGCGCGGCCGACGGCACGGCAGCGGAGGCGTCGGAGCCGACGGCATGAGCGACCTGAGTTCCGCGCCCGCGCGCGTGCAGGGGTCGGTCCGCATCGTCGGAGCCGGCCTCCTCGGCGCGAGCATCGGACTCGCGCTGCGCGCCAAGGGCGTCGACATCATCCTCGACGACGCGTCGCCCAGCCAGTTGCGCCTCGCCATCGACTACGGCGCGGGTCGTGCGGCGGAACCCACCGACGACCCGTCCGTCGTCGTCATCTGCGTCCCGCCGGACGTCACCGCCCGCGTCATCGAGACCGAACTCGCCGCGTTCCCGCGCGCCGTCGTGACCGACGTCGCGAGCGTGAAGCTCGAACCGTACCGGGCACTGCTCGAGCGCGGCGTCGACCTCACCCGGTACATCGGTTCCCACCCGCTCGCCGGCCGTGAGCGTGGGGGAGCGATCTCCGCCAGGGCCGACCTCTTCCTCGGCCGCCCCTGGGTGATCTGCCGCGACGCCGAGACACCCGCCTGGGCGCTGTCGCAGGTGGAGGGCCTCGCGCTGGATCTCGGCACCATCCCGATGGAGATGACGCCCGACGAGCACGACCGCTTCGTCGCGCTCGTCTCGCACACGCCGCAACTCGTCGCGAGCCTTCTGGCCGCCCAGTTGCAGGACGCCGAGGAGGGCGCCATCCAGCTCGCCGGACAGGGCCTGCGCGACACCGTCCGCATCGCCTCGAGCGCACCGGAGCTCTGGGTGCAGATCCTCAGCGCCAACCACGCCGAGGTCCTCCCGGTGCTGGAGCAGCTGTCCACCGACCTGGCGTCGGTCATCTCGGCGCTCCGGGATCCGGAGGTGCCGGGAGCTCGCCGCACGATCGCGGACACGATCGCGGCCGGCAACACCGGCGTCGCACGGCTCCCCGGCAAGCACGGCCAGAACCGCCGGTTCGCCAGCATCGTCGTCCTCCTCGACGACCGCCCCGGCCAGCTGGGCGCCCTGTTCACGGAGCTCGGCGAGATCGGCGTCAACATCGAGGACCTGCGTCTGGAGCACTCGCCCGGCGCGAACATCGGTCTCGCGGAGGTCCAGGTCCTCCCCGAGGTGAAGCAGCGCACCGTCGACGACCTCGAGTCGCGCGGCTGGCGCATCGCGGAAGTATAGGAAGAGACATGACCGAACAGCACCCCACCAGCACCGATGCATCGACGACGCCGGACGCACCCGTCGTGGTCGCGATCGACGGACCGGCCGGCAGCGGCAAGTCCAGCGTGAGCAAGGCCGTCGCCCGTCGGCTCGGCTACCGCTACCTCGACACGGGCGCCTGGTACCGCGCGCTCGCGCTCCACACGCTCGATGCGGACGTCGACCCCGAGGACTCGGCGGCGGTGATCGGCTCGCTCGACGCGTTCGGTGGCGCCTTCACCGTCTCCCTCGACCCGGACGTGACCGCGTTCTCGCTCGGGGATCGCGACGTCACCGACGAGATCAGGGGCCCTCGCGTGACGGCCGTCGTATCCGCCGTCGCCCGTGTCCCGGAGGTGCGTGCGTGGATCAACGAGACCTTCCGATCGCTCATCGCCGACGTCGACCGCCCGGGCATCGTCGTCGAGGGACGCGACATCACCACGGTGGTCGCACCGGATGCTCAGGCACGGATCCTGCTCACGGCATCCGAAGCGGCTAGAATGGCCAGGCGTTCAGCGGAATTCGAGAGCCACCCTGCCGGCGACGTCGCGGAACAACTGCAGCGGCGTGATCGGGCGGACTCCAGGGTCGTCGACTTCATGAACGCGGCGGACGGAGTGACCACGGTCGACTCCACGCACATCGACTTCGACGAGACGGTCGACGCGGTCGTCCGCGTCACCGAATCCCTCACAGCAAGGAACTCCCATGGCTCACGATGACGAGCAGTTCGACGGAGGCCCCGACGACCTCGCGGACCGCCTCCAGGACATGGACGAGGAGCTCGCTACCCAGCGGGCCGCGTCCCTCCGCTCCGGCCTGGCCGACTACGACCTCGAGGGCGACGACCTCGACATCCTCGACGGCGCGACGGAGGATCCGGACGAGATCCGCTTCCTGCCGGCGCTGCCCGTCGTGGCGATCGTCGGTCGCCCGAACGTGGGCAAGTCCGCGCTGGTGAACCGCATCCTCGGTCGTCGTGAGGCCGTCGTGGAGGACACCCCCGGTGTCACCCGCGACCGCGTCAACTACAAGGCTGAGTGGAACGACCGTCGCTTCACGGTCGTCGACACCGGTGGGTGGGAACCCGACGCCAAGGGGATCGACGCGTCCGTCGCGGCCCAGGCCGAGATCGCCATCGACCTCTCCGACGTCGTGATCTTCGTGGTCGACGCCATGGTCGGCGCCACGGCGACCGACGAGCAGGTCGTCAAGCTGCTCCGCAAGACCGGACGCCCCGTCTTCCTCGTCGCCAACAAGGTCGACGACGCCCGTCAGGAGCCGGAGGCCGCGGCGCTCTGGAACCTCGGTCTCGGCGAGCCCCACCCGGTCTCCGCGATCCACGGTCGTGGTGTCGCCGACCTCCTCGACAAGATCCTCAAGGTCCTCCCGCAGGTCTCGGCCGTCGCGAAGGACGAGTTCGGCGGCCCCCGCCGCGTCGCGATCCTCGGACGCCCGAACGTCGGCAAGTCCAGCCTGCTCAACAAGACCGCAGGCGAGGAGCGGGTCGTCGTCAACGACCTCGCCGGTACCACCCGCGACCCGGTCGACGAGCAGATCGAGCTCGGCGGCAAGATCTGGCGCTTCGTCGACACCGCGGGCATCCGTCGTCGCGTGCACCTGTCGCAGGGTGCCGACTTCTACGCGTCGCTCCGCACGAGCACGGCGCTCGAGAAGGCCGAGGTGGCCGTCGTCCTCATCGACGTCACCGAGGTGATCAGCGAGCAGGACGTGCGCATCATCGACCTCGTCCTCGAGAGCGGTCGCGCCCTCGTGCTCGCCTTCAACAAGTGGGACCAGCTCGACGACGAACGCCGGAAGTACTTGGAGCGCGAGATCGAACAGGACCTCTCGCACGTGTCGTGGGCGCCGCGCGTCAACATCTCCGCGCGGACGGGCCGTCACCTGGAGCGTCTCGTCCCGGCCCTCGAGGTCGCACTCGAGTCGTGGGACATGCGTATCCCCACCGGCAAGTTCAACGCCTTCCTCGCTGAGCTCACGGCGGCGCACCCGCACCCGCTGCGTGGTGGCAAGCAGCCCCGCATCCTGTTCGGCACGCAGGCCGCGAGCCGCCCGCCGACCTTCGTGCTCTTCACGACCGGATTCCTCGACCCCGGTTACCGTCGCTACGTGATCCGTCGCCTGCGCGAGATCTGGGGCTTCGAGGGCACGCCGATCAACGTCAACATGCGCGTCCGCGAGAAGCGCCAGCGCTGATCTCCCGCGTCCGTCTGCCGGACGGCGACGACGAAGGCCCGGGACCACTCCATGGAGTGGTCCCGGGCCTTCGTCGTGGTCGAGGCGGGTTCAGCGGCGCTCAGATGCGGCCTCTGCCGCCGGCGCGAGGGCGGATGCGGGCTCGGCTTCGAACGGCCACCAGCTCGGGAGCAGCTCGCGGATGACCCCGAGGAACGATTCGATGTCGCGCGGAGCGGGGGTGTCGAGCCACACGCGGAAGGTCGCCACCGACCCTGCGGCGACGAAGTGCGCCGCGGACCGCATGAAGAGGTCGCGCTGCTCCTCACCCAGGCATTCGGCGTGGGGGAGGGTGATCGCCCCGCGCTCGAAGATGTCGAGCACGGTGGATGTGAACACCCGGTTGAGCATCGGCTGGAGACTCGCACCGAGGAGGTCGTCGCCGAGCCCGACCCGGTAGATGTCGGCTCGTTCGTCGAGGTGGCGGAGCGCGGCGACCGTGGCCCGCGTGATCGCCGCTGGGGCGTCGTCCGCGGAGACGGTCGCCAAGTGGGTCACGCTCAGTTCCGTGAGCTCCTCGGCGAGGACCGATTCGAGCAGCTCGCACGGCGCCGCCGCGTGCTGGTAGAAGGTCGATCGGTTGATGCCGGCGCGTGCGGCGATCTCCGAGACGGAGATCTCGGAGGTGGGGCGTTCTGCGGCGAGCTGCAGGATCGTGCGCGCGAGCCGTGCCCGCGTCCGGCGTTGACGTGCATCCATGAGGGTCCTTCGCGTGGGTTCGGTGCGGCGGGCGCGAGCGCGGCCAATGCAATACTTGCGTTCAATATATAACATATTCTGCACGTGCTGGGGATGTCTGCACGTCCGAGGGCGTGGCGCACACCGTTTCGTGCCAGGCTGGTCCAATGACTGATGCGCATCCTCCCGGCGGCCCCGTCCGGGACGCCGGGGATGCCTGGGTCGAATCCGGGGACGGCCGCAAGTTCTGGGGGAGGTTCGGTGCAGCCGGACTCCTCGTGCACGATCGGGCGCGCGGCGTGCTGTTGCAGCACCGGGCCGGTTGGAGCCACTTCGGCGGCACCTGGGGCATCCCGGGAGGCGCTCGTCATCAGTTCGAGAGCGCTGTCGACGGTGCGGTCCGCGAGTCGCACGAGGAGGCGGGTGTCCCCGCCGAGTCGATCGAGCTACGGTTCGACTCCGTGCTCGATCTCGGGTTCTGGTCGTACACGACGGTGATCGTCGAGGCGGTCGAGCCGTTCGAACCCGTGGTGTCTGACCCGGAGAGCATCGCCCTCGCCTGGGTGCCGCTCGCCGAGGTCGAGACGTTGCCCCTGCACCCCGGCTTCGCCGATTCGTGGCCGGGCCTGCGGTCGCAGCTCGAGCGCCGCGTCACGGTCGTCGTCGACGTCGCGAACGTCGTCGGCTCACGTCCGGACGGATGGTGGAAGGACCGTGCCGGAGCCGCGCAGCGTTTCGTCGCGCGACTCGGCCGTCTCGCGCACGAGGGACTCGACGCCCAGGCGCTCGACCTCGACTTCAACCGCTGGTGGCCGGCCTACGTCGCCGTCGTCGAAGGACAGGCCCGTGGCGTCCACACCGATGACGACGTGCACGAGCCCGGGCACGAGCTGCGGGCGGGCGTCTCGGTCGTCGATGCGGCCGGGAGTGGCGACGACGCCATCGTGGACGTCGTCCAGGAGCTCGACGGGGCGGTCGTCGTGGTCACCTCGGACCGCGGATTGCGCGAACGCGTCGAGCGTCTGGGCGCGACGACGCGCGGTGCCGGCTGGCTGACGGACCTGCTCGACGCGGTGAACTGAGGGCCTCCGCAGTCGCTCCACAGGAGCCTGCAGCCCGTCGGCGCCGTCACGGGAGACCGCTTTCCCGCACGCCGCCTGGGCGTTCAGTAGGGTTGGTGCCATGACCCTGTTCATCATCGTCGGCGCCGTCGGTCTCGTGATCGTCCTCATCTCCCTGGTCTTCGGTGAGATCTTCGACTTCCTGGACGGGGCCGTCTCGGCCACCGCGCTCGGGAGCGCGTTCACCGTCTTCGGTGCGGTCGGCGCGATCGTGCTCGCGAACGGGCTACCTCCCTGGTCCGCGTATGTCATCTCGGCCGTCATCGGTGTCCTCGTGCTCGTCGGCGTCCAGCTGATGATCCGGAGTTTCAAGCGCTCGGAGGACGGCACGCCGAGTTCACCGCTCGGCCTCTACGGGGTCGCCCGGTCGACCATCTCGGCTTCCTTCGGCGAAGTCAGCCTCGACGGTCCGCACGAGATCGAGACGCGCCTCGCGTTCTCCGACACCCGGATCGAGACCGGCAGTCGGATCCGCGTGGTCGAGCTCCAGGGTTCCCGCGTGAAGGTCGAACCCGCGTCGAGCGGAGCCGCTGCCGGCACGCAGCCCTGATTCCATCCATCCACCAGCACGCCCTCGAGGGGAAGGCACCTGCCCTATGGACTTCATCACCACCAACATCACGGTGATCGCCGTGATCGCACTCGTCGTGGTGGCGCTCGCGATCGTCGCGTTCGTCGCCGGACGGATCAAGCGCGTACCGCCGAACCAGGCGCTCGTCATCGTCGGTCGGGGGGCCGGCGCCAAGACGGGTGAGCCCGATGGCGGTCAGCGCGTCGTCATCGGTGGGCGGGTGTTCATCTGGCCGATCCTGCAGCAGGGCTTCCCGATCTCGCTCGAGCAGCGCCAGATCGGCATCGTCGTGGAGGGCGTCGACACCAACTTCATCAAGGTCGCCATCCAGGCGAGCGTGAACTTCAAGGTGTCCGGCACGCCGGAGGGTGTGCGCCGTGCTGCGCAGCGCTTCCTCTCGCAGCAGGGGTCGCTGACACAGATCATCCAGCAGTCCCTCGAAGGTTCGCTGCGTTCCATCATCGGCAACATGCCGATCAAGGAGATCATCTCCAACCGCAACGCCCTGTCTGAAGCGGTGGTCGAGGCGACCAAGACGGATCTCGCCGAGCAGGGCCTCCAGGTCGACCTGCTGAACATCTCCGACATCTCGACGCCGGGCACCAACTACCTCGCCGACCTCGGTCGAGCGGAGAACGCGCTCGCCCGGCAGAACGCGGAGATCAAGGAGGCCGAGACCGCTCGTGCGTCCGAGTTCGCGCGGATCGAAGCGGCGGAGCAGGTCGCGGAGCGCCAGAAGGCCCTGAGCCTCAAGCAGGCGACCATCAAGGCGGAGACCGACCGCGCGAACGCCGAGGCCGAAGCCTCCGGTCAGCTCGCCACGGCGCAGCAGGACCGCCTGGTCGCGGAGCAGGAGCGTGAGGCGCTCGCCGAGAAGGCGAAGGTGGAGCAGGAGCGCCTCGACATCGAGGTGCGCAAGCCGGCCGAAGCCGACGCGTACGCGACGGTCCAGCGCGCGCAGGCGGCCCGAGATGCGGCCAATGCCGCAACGGAAGCCGACGCGTTCAAGCGCAAGACCATCGCCGAGGCGAACAAGGTCGCGGCGGTGCAGGACGCCCAGGCGGCTGCGGAGTCCGTGCGTCTCGCCGGTACCGCTGAGCGCGACAAGCAGATCGCGCTGGCCGAGGGTATCCGTGCCCAGGGTGACGCGAAGGCGTCGGCTGTGGCCGCGGAGGGTCTGGCGGAGGCCGAGGCGATCGACGCGAAGGCGGAGGCACTGAAGAAGTACGGTGAGGCCGGGCTCGCGTCCGAGATCATCGCCCGTCTGCCTGAGATCACGCGCGCCGTGTCCGAGCCGCTCGGCAACATCTCGAACCTCACGGTCATCTCGACCGAGGGCGCGTCCGCCGTCACGAAGACGGTCGGCCAGGTGGTCAGCGAGGTTCCGAAGGTGGTCAAGGACATCACCGGGCTCGACCTGTCCGCCCTCCTGGGCGGGGTCGCCGGTGGCGCGCTGGGGGAGAACCTCCAGCAGGCGATGTCCGACAACGCGGCTGCGGCCGCGAAGCGTCAGCCGAAGACGCCCGCGTCACCCGACGCCGTCTGAGTCGCCGTATCATCGGGAGCCGGTCGCCTTCGGGTGGCCGGCTTCTGGCGTTGTCCGACGACTCCTCGGGCGATTCACTGGTGTCGCTTTGGAGCTTGTCAAGCGGTCCGGTCGCATCCCCGGTCGGGCATACGCGCCCGCCTAGGGTGGAGGCATGCGTGCGGTGCGCGCGGTGTCATCTGGAGGATCGTCGTGGACCATCGAGGAAACACAGCCGAGCAGCGTGAGGGCGAGCAGTCGTCGGAGCCGACCGAGGCCGGCGAGGCCCAGCGTCAGCGTCTGGCCGAGCGGCCGTGGCTGTCCTCCTACGCCAGTGGCGTGCCCGCCGACATCGACGAGGTCACCGAGACGCTCGTCGACCTGCTCGACACCTCGGTGAAGCGCTTCGGTGATCGCATCGCCCTGGAGTTCTTCGGTGCCGAGACGAGCTACAGCGAGCTCGGCGAACAGGTCGCGCGAGCGGCCGAAGGGCTCCGCAAGCTCGGCGTGAAGCCGGGCGACCGCGTGGCGCTCGTGCTACCGAACTGCCCGCAGCACGTCGTCGCGTTCTATGCGGCGCTCCGGCTCGGTGCGACGGTCATCGAGCACAACCCGCTCTACACGGCTCGCGAGCTGCGGCATCAGTTCGAGGACCACGGCGCGCACGTCGCGATCGTGTGGGACAAGGTCTACGACCTCGTCGCCGACCTCCCGGCCGACGTGATGCGCGGCCGGATCGTGTCCGTCGACATCACGCAGGCCCTGCCGTTGTCGAAACGTCTGGCGCTCCGGCTGCCGGTGAAGCGTGCGCGTGAGTCGCGTGCGGCGATGACGGCCACGCCGTCAGCCAAGCACGTACTCCCGTGGGAGCGGTTGATCGGCGGACGGAAGCTGTCGAAGCGGGTCGTGCGTCCGACGCTCGACGACACCGCGCTCCTGCAGTACACGAGTGGGACGACCGGGGCACCGAAGGGCGCCATCCTGACCCATCGCAACCTGCGGGCCAACGCGGCTCAGGGTCGCGCCTGGGTGCCTGGGCTGAGCGAGGGCGGCGAGGTCTTCTACGGGGTGCTGCCGCTGTTCCACGCCTATGGCATGACGCTGTGCCTGACGTTCGCGATGAGCATCGGGGCGCGGCTCGTGCTGTTCCCGAAGTTCGACCTGGAGCTGGTGCTCACGGCGGCGAAGAAGTCCCCGCCGACGTTCCTGCCGGCGGTGCCGCCCATCTACGACGCGCTGTCGCGTGCTTCGAGCCGCAAGGGCGTCGACCTGACGAGTGTCCGCTTCGCGATCTCCGGTGCGATGAGCCTCCCGGTGTCGACGGTCACGCGGTGGGAGGAGGCGACCGGCGGTCTGCTCGTCGAGGGCTACGGGATGACGGAGTCGTCGCCGGTGGCGCTCGGCAACCCGATCGGTCCGTCGCGTCGGCCGGGCACCGTGGGTGTGCCGTTCCCGAGCACCGAGATCCGCGTCGTCGATCCCGAGAACCCGACGGTCGACCGTGCGGCGGGGGAGTCGGGTGAGTTGCTGCTCCGTGGTCCGCAGGTCTTCCAGGGCTACTGGGGTCGTCCGGACGAGTCGCGCGAGGCGTTGCTCGAGGGCGGCTGGTTGCGGACCGGTGACATCGTGACGGTGTCGGCGGACGGCTTCGTGACGGTCATCGACCGGGTGAAGGAGCTCATCATCACCGGTGGGTTCAACGTCAGCCCGTCCGAGGTGGAGGAGACGCTCCTGTCGCACCCGGACGTCGAGTCGGCCGCCGTGGTCGGCCTGCCGCGCGACTCCGGTGGCGAGGACGTGACGGCCGCGGTGGTCATGCGTGCCGGGACGGTGTTCGACGCCGGCTCGCTGCGCGACTACTGCCGGACCCGCCTCACGGCGTACAAGGTGCCGAAGCGGGTCGTGCAGCTCGACGAGTTGCCGACGTCGCTCATCGGAAAGGTGCTGCGCCGCAAGGTGCGCGACCAGCTCGTCGCGGATCGCAAGGCCGAGTAGCGCCTGTCCGGGCACCTGCCCGGACCTCCCGGCACGTCGAGGGATGCGTCCTGGAGATGCCTCGTCGTGTCGCGGTGGTCAGCCGCGGGACTCGGGGTGCAGCCAGTGGCGCACGACGGGGATGAGCAGTGACAGCGCGATGAAGGTGATGGCGCCGCCGATGATGGCGTCGTCGATCGGCGTGTTGCGGCTGACCTGCACGATGCCGGAGACGATCGCGACGGGCAGAGCGGTGAGGGCCGCGACGCGGACCTCTTTCCAGTAGTGGCTGTAGCGCATGGTGGTCCTTCGTCGGGTGACCGGATCGGTCGGTTCGTCCTGTCACGCGGGCGCGGACGAGTCACGGTAGCGTGCCCCGTGCGGGGGTGGGCAGGGGAGACCTCCCGCCCGACGAGCACGGCTTGTTTGGGCAGGGCCGTGGTCGCCGGAGCCGTGTCACGGAGCGCCCTCGGAATCCGCTAGACTGTTCGAGTTGTCTTCTCCGCCCGCGGAGATGGCATCGGGCTGTGGCGCAGCTTGGTAGCGCACTTGACTGGGGGTCAAGGGGTCGCAGGTTCAAATCCTGTCAGCCCGACCATGAAGTCCCGGAAACCATCTGGTTTCCGGGACTTTTTCGTTGGCCCGCAGCGCGGGCAGGCGGTCAGGACCGCTCGTCGTATGCCGTTCGACTCGCTTCGATCACGGGGACGTGCTCGCCGGCCCACTCGGCGAGTGCCACCGCATGGGGGATGAGCGACTGCGCGAGGTCTGTCAGCTCGTACTCGACCCGCGGCGGCACTTCGGCGAAGGTGGTGCGGATGACGAGCCCGTCGCGCTCCAGGTTCCTGAGGGTGAGGGTGAGCATGCGTCGGGAGATGCCCGGGATGCGCTGCTCGAGCTCGGTGAACCGGAATGGGCCGTCATGGAGCGTCGCGATGAGGAGGAGCGCCCACTTGTCGGCGATGCGGTCCAGGAGTGAGCGGATGGCCTTGCCCTGGTCGCCCCGGACGGAACACAGCCTCTGGTAGCGGAACACGGCACCCCTCGCGGCTCGGTCACACGCGTGTGCCTTTTGTACGCCGGTCCGATCCGGTTCACACTTGCGTCGGTTACCCATCGTAACCATCAACGCACACACGCACTCGGAGGTTGCACATGGTCATCGCCTATTGGATCGTCGCAGGACTGCTCGCGGTCCTGTACCTGTACTCGGGCGGCATGAAGCTCGTCCGCTCTGCAGAGCAGCTCCGCCCGATGATGGCGTGGGTCGACGGCATGCCGCTCTCGGCGGTTCGAGTGATCGGACTGCTCGAAGTGCTGGGCGTGGTCGGCCTCATCCTGCCCCCGCTCGTGGGCGTCCTCACCTGGTTGACCGTCGCTGCGGCGGTCGGGCTGGTGCTGGTGCAGATCGGTGGTATCACCCTGCATGTGCGTCGCGGCGAGATCCGGGTCCTCGGGCTGAACGTCGCCCTGCTGGTGCTCGCCGCCGTCGAGATCTGGCTGGCGACGATCTGGCTGTAGTGGTGGCGGATCTGTGCCTGCCTCGTCAGCCGACTCAGGGGACGAGCACGATGCGCCCGAACACGTCCCCGGCGTCCATGAGACGGTGCGCCTCGGCTGCGTCGCTCAGCGGCAAGGTGTCGTGGACCACCGACGTGAGCGCGCCTCGGAGGGCGTCGTCGAACACCTCGGCTCGCACCCGGGCGAGTTCCTCGCGCGGCACGGTGTCGAGGCTCAGGGTCCCGAAGGTGATCGATCGGCGGAAGCCGGCCAGGAGAGCCGTGCCGAAGTCGGCGGGCGGGAACCCGCCCACCACGCCCACGGCGATCAGGCGGCCGTTCGGCGAGAGCCGCTCGATGAACCGGGGGAGGTCGGGACCGCCGACGATGTCGAGGATGACGTCGAACTCCGCCGGGGCGTCCGCATCGCCTGCGCCGGAGCGGTCGAGCACGTGGGTTGCACCGAACGCCCGCAGGCGTTCCCCGCGTTCGGAGGACGAGGTGGTGACGGCGATGACGCCGGCGCGGGCACGAGCGGCCAGCTCGACGCCGGCCAGGCCGATACTCCCGGCGGCCCCGCGCACGAGGACGGATTCGCCCTCGGCCAGGCGAGCGCGTTCGAGCGCGAAGTGCGCGACCGGGAACGCGCTGCCCAGCGTCACCGCCTGGACGGACGTCAGGTCGGATGGCAGCTCGACGACCTCATCGGCTCGCGTGATCACGTACTCGGCGTACGCGCCTGAGGTCCCTGTGAACGCCCACACCCGTCGACCGACCCACGCGGGGTCGACGTCGGGCCCGGTCGCGGTGATGACGCCGGCTGCTTCACTCCCCGGGATCATCCCCGAGTCCCGGGCGGCTTCGGCGATCCCGCCCCGGCGGATCACGACGTCGACCCCGCCGACGCCTGCGGCCTCCGTTCGAACGAGGACCTCACCGGCCCCGGGCGTGGGGACGGGCAGGTCCGCCACCTCCATCCCACTCGGGTCGCCGAAGGTCCGGATGATCACTGCACGCATGGGTGCACTCCGTTTCGCGGCGGGGGATCTGACCCGCCTCCCGAAACGTAACGGACGCACCCGTCCACTTGAGTAATGTGAGACACATGCCCGCGACACTGCCTCAGAACCTGCGTTCCGACGCCCAGGAGAACCGTGACCGCGTCCTCGCGGCAGCCCGCGAACTGTTCGGGACCGACGGCCTCCACGTGACGATGCGAGAGATCGCCCGCCGAGCCGGTGTCGGGCCGGCCACCCTGTACCGACGGTTCCCGACCAAAGCCGATCTCGTCAGAGCCGCATTCGTGGACGAGCTCGACGACTGCCGCTCGATCGTGGTCGACGCCCTCGCGGACGTCGACCCCTGGCGTGGATTCCGCAGCATCATCGAGGAGGTTTTGGTCCTCAACGCGCGGAACCAGGGGTTCACGGACGCGTTCCTCGCCGCCTACCCCGATGCCGTCGACTTCCGGACCCAGCGTGAACAGGCCGTGCGTGCGATCACCGCCGTCGCTCAGAGTGCCATCGACGTGGGTGCGCTGCGCGCGGACTTCGTCCTCGACGACTTCCTCGTGGTCCTGCTCGCGGCTCGCGGACTCTCGAGTACGACGGAGACGGAGCGCGTCCGAGCTGCGCGACGCTACGCCGCACTCGTGATCGACGGACTGCGCGCGTCCGACCGGCACGGACCGCTCCCTCCAGCGCCGCGACTCATCCCGAGCGTCATCCCGGCGTAGGCCGCACGTCCAGGTTCACAATGCGACCCGCTTGCTCGCGTCAGCGTTGGTCGGGGTGAAGACGTTGACGAGGTTGCCGTCGGGGTCGCGGAACAGCAGCGACCGGTTGCCCCACGGCATGGTCGTCGGCTCGTTCACGAACGTCTCCACGACGCCCTGGAGCGTCGCATAGATCGCGTCGACGTCATCGACGAGCAGATCGAGGATGACGGATCGGTTGGCACGCGGTGCGGCGGCGTCCTCGCCCAACAGCGGGATGGTTGCTGAACTGGCGATGGCGAGCGTGCCGGTGTCGGTGCGCACCTCGGCGAACTGTGGGTGCAATCGTGTCGCGGTCGCACCGGTGACCCGCTCGTAGAACGTGACCAGGGTGTCGACGTCGTCTGTGATGATCCGGGTGGCTGCGAGTTGCATGCGTGTCTCCTTGGCTGGTGGTGTTTCCCCACAGGTGCGGGGCGGTGACGACGATAGAGCCAATACCGGACCGTTTCCGCCCGGTATTCTCAGGAGATGGGACATGCCAGCTCGCCGACTGCTCGAGCGCTGCAGTTGCTCGAGCTGCTGCAGTCTGCGGAGATCCGCAGCGTGCCAGAGCTCGCCGAGCGGTTGGGCGTCGATGAGCGGACCGTGCGCCGCTCCGTGCAGCGTCTCGTAGACATGGATGTCCCGATCGATTCGGTGCGCGGTCGCTACGGCGGGTACCGCCTCGCCGTCGGCCGACGGGTGTCGCCGATCATGCTCACTGACGAGGAAGCGGTCGCCGTCTTCCTCGGCTTGAGTGAAGCTCAATCGTCCTCGGACTCCCCGGACGTCGCAGCGCAGATCGCCCTCGCGAAGGTCCGGCGTTCCCTCCCGGCCGCATCCGCGGAACGCGTCGAGGCGGTCATGCAGGCCACAGTGCTGAGCCCGTCGCGCGTCCACGTGCCCGACGCCGGCGTCCTGCTCACCGTGTCGGATGCGCTCCGAGCAAGACGTCCCTTGGAGCTGCGCTACCGCGACGCGGAGGACACGCCATCGCGTCGCACCGTGCATCCGTTCGACCTGCTCGTCCATGCCGGTCGTTGGTACCTGGACGCGTTCGACGTCGAGCGAGCGGAGGAGCGCACCTTCCGGGTCGACCGCATCCGATCGGCGCGCGCGCTGCCCGGCGTCTTCCCAGACCCGGTCACTCGAGCCGAGCGCCCTCGACTCGTCGACCGCTTCGCAGGGGCGGACTACCGATGGCACGTCCGGTTGCGCATCCAGGCGAGCGTCCCGCAGATACGGGCCCACTTCCCGGAGAGCGTGGCCGTCGTGGAGTCGATCGAGGACGCACCCGGCTGGCATCGGGTCTCGATCCAAGCCAAACGCCTCGACTGGCTTCCAGCGGTGATCGCCGGGATGGGAGATCACGCGGTCATCATCGACGAGCCTGAGGATCTCCGTGAACTCCTCCGCGCGACAGCGACGCGGATGCTCCGCATCGCGTGCGGCGCGGACGGGGCGCCGTCCATCCCTGAGTAGCGCGCGAGCCTCCGGATCACCTCGGTGCCGGCCACCGGTGGGCGGTGGTGGCGGCCATCGTCACGAGTTCCGGCGGGCGTCCT
The DNA here is from genome assembly GCF_015350715.1 of Plantibacter sp. VKM Ac-2876. Classification (NCBI taxonomy): domain Bacteria; kingdom Bacillati; phylum Actinomycetota; class Actinomycetes; order Micrococcales; family Microbacteriaceae; genus Plantibacter; species Plantibacter sp. VKM Ac-2876. The sequence continues at coordinate 27,103 of NZ_JADKSI010000002.1, forward strand.
CGGATCATCGACCGGTCGACGGTCGTGCGCTTCACCGTCGGATGAGCCGCTCGGATTCGTCCCAGAGCCGGCGGGCGTCGTCCAGGTCCCGCATCGGCGGCCACAGGGTCGGGAGGAGCGCGGGTCGGCCACCGATGGTCCTCACCGGGCCGTAGAACTCGTCGCCTCGCGCGGTCGAAGCCGTTGCGGCCATGAGCGCGGGCTGAGCGGCGCTCGACACCGAGCCTGCGACGCCGAGGCGTGAGAGCAAGCGGACCACGCGACGGGCTCCGGTGTCCCGCTGCCGGCCCATGCCCGGTTGGGCGGCCAACAGGTTGGTGGGGGAGACGCCAGGGTGGGACAGGTTGCTGGAGACACCCCAGCCGCCGGCGCTGCTGCGGGCATCGAGTTCGCGGGCGAACAATGCCACGGCGATCTTGGACTGCTGATAGGCCCGCATCCCGTCGTAGCTGCTCTTCCAGTCGAGGTCGTCCCAGTTGATCGAGCCGCTCCGGGCGGCGATGCTCGTCTGGTGCGTGACGCGTGCCCCGCCGACCTTGAGCAGCGGCAGCAGGCCGAGGGTGAGCGCGAAGTGGCCGAGGTGGTTGACGCCGAACTGGAGTTCGAAGCCGTCGCGCGTCTCCTGCCGCTCCGGTGGCGTCATGACGCCCGCGTTGTTGACGAGCAGGTCGATCGGGCGACCCTCCGCTGAGAGCTGGTCGACGAGCGCGGAGACGGACTCCAAGGAGGCGAGGTCCAGACTGCGGACCGACACCCTCGCGCCCGGAACAGCAGCACGGATGCCGTCGGCGACGTGCTCGCCCTTCGTCGTCGAGCGCACGGGCAGGACGACTTCGGCACCCGCCCGGGCGAGGTCGGTTGCGATGACCCGTCCGAGGCCGTCGCTCGCGCCGGTGACGACGGCGAACGACCCGGTCAGGTCGGGGATGGTGAACGTGGGTGTCCGAGGCATGGGTGGTCCTTCGTCGTGGGTGTCGCCGTGGTCCGGCGTGTGGGAACCACTCTCGACGGCCGGCCTCGGCCGGTCCAGGACCGGCTCATCCACTGATCGGCGATCCGTGGCTGGCGCCGCTCCCGCACGATAGAAAGGAGGTCCACGGACCGCCGCACGGCGAGGAGAGACGACATGATCGATCGGCCGGGTCTGGCGACCTTCCTCAGTCATCGTCGCCACCTCCTCCAGCCTGAGGACGTCGGGCTGCCGCGCGGTCCACGGCGCCGGACGGACGGCCTCCGCCGGGAGGAGGTCGCGGCGCTCTGCAACATGTCGACCGACTACTACGCCCGTCTGGAGCGCGGGGTGGGGCCGCAACCGTCCGAACAGATGATCGCCTCGATCGCCCAGGGCCTGCATCTCTCCCTCGACGAACGGGACCACCTCTTCCGGCTGGCCGGGCGCACTCCTCCCGCGCGGGGAGCGCACGGCGACCATGTCGGACCCGGTCTGTTGCGGATCCTCGACCGCTTGCAGGACACCCCCGCCGAGATCATCAACGAACTCGGCGAGACGCTTCGCCAGACCCCGATGGCCGTCGCACTCAACGGCGACGCTTCCCGATTCACCGGCGACGACCGGAGCCTGGGCTACCGGTGGTTCACCGACCCGACCGCGAGCGCGGCCTACGCGCCCGCCGATCGCCTGCTGCTCTCGCGCGTGTACGCCGCCGGGCTGCGGGAGGTCGTCACGATGCGCGGTCCCGGATCGCGTGCGGAACGACTCGCGAACGCACTGCTGGAACGGAGCGAGAACTTCCGCGAGTTGTGGGCCGCGCAGGAGGTCGGTCTCCGGCCGACGGAGGTCAAGCGGTTCCTCCACCCCGAGGTCGGCGAACTGGAACTGCACTGCCAGACGCTGCTGGACCCCGATCAGTCCCACCGGCTGCTCGTCTACACCGCCGAGCCGGGGAGCGAGAGCGCCGAGAAACTTCGACTCCTCGCCGTCATCGGCGCACAATCCCTGCCGGGGCGGCCGGCGGCCTCCTGATCCTGACGCCGGGCCTCGCCGCTCCAGCACGCCCGGAGCCCTTCGGCAAGCCCCACCCCGGACGCGGGCGCCTGCCAAGCCACCCGGCTACAGTGCGAGCCAGGCACCACCACGTCCCGTGACTCGCGGGACGGGCACGCACATCGAAGGAGCACACCCCATGTCAGACCTCCGTATCGCCATCATCCTCGGCAGCACCCGCCCCGGCCGCAACGGCAAGGCCGTCGCCGACTGGGTCGTCGAGCAGGCCGCCGGTCGGGCTGCGAGCTACGAGCTCATCGACCTGCTCGACCACCCGCTGCCGCTCCTCGACGAGCCGACGCCGCCGTCGTTCGGGGCATACGAGAACGAGCACACGAAGGCCTGGGCGGCGACGATCGCGCCCTACGACGGGTTCGTCTTCGTCACGCCCGAGTACAACCACTCCACGTCCGCTGTCTTGAAGAACGCCATCGACTACCTCTACGCCGAGTGGAACAACAAGGCCGCCGGGTTCGTGGCATGGGGCAGCCTCGGCGGTGCCCGCGCGATCGAACATCTCCGCGGCATCAGCGCCGAGCTGCAGATCGCGGACGTGCGGCAGCAGCTGAGCTTCTCACTGTTCGCCGACTTCGAGGACTTCAGCACCTTCACGCCCGGACCGCAGCACACCGAAGCCGCCGGGGTGCTGTTCGACCAGCTCGAAGCGTGGGCAGGTGCACTGAAGCCGCTCCGCGCCTGATCGCCTCCGGCAACGGCGAGAGCGCACTCGTGGTCGTTATCGGACCGGGTTGACGACCGGTACTGCGTTCTCGTCGCGCCAGAGGGTCTCGATCGGGATCGACTGACCAAGGATGCGTTCCGCCGCCCGATGGCCGGAGTGGAATGCCGCCGTCACCGTCGCGGGGTCGTCGGTCCAGGTCGCCTCGCCCGCGAGGTGCAGGACGCCACCGACCGGGCTCGCGAGGGCGTCATGGTCGTCGGTCGTCGAGCCGACGGTCATGTAGGCGTAGGACCCGCGGGAGAACGGATCGTCCTGCCAGCGCGTGACGTGCACCTCCGTCGGCTCCTCGACGCGGTCGCCGTACAGGCGCCGCAGCTGCTCGAGGTTCGACTCCACGACGCGCGATTCGTCCCAGTCCCGGATCTCCACGGCCGTCGGGCCGGCGGCGAACGTGAGCAGCGTCGGCGATCCGTGCGCCGTCGTGAGGTCGTACCAGGAGTGCCAGCGTCGACTCTCCGGGCCCTGCTGCCGGATGGCGTAGACGTCGTCGTCCCAGAACCTCCGCTCGAACCGCAGGAACACCTTCTCGAACGCGTTCATCCGCAACCGCGAGAGTGCGCCGGCGAGCGGCTCCGGCAGCGGGGGATCGATCACGAACTCCTCCGACTGCAACACCCCGACCGGCACCGTCACCACCACTGAGCCCGCATGCAGCACCACCTCGCCCATCGGTCCCTGCGCGCTGACCTCGACGCCGTCCGCGGACCACCGCACGTTCGTCACCACGTGCTCCAGGCGCACGTCGAGCCCCTCGGCCAGCCTCCGGGGGAGCACGTCGTACCCGTCGGGGAAGACGACCTCATCACCGTCGATCGCGTCGTCGTCGAGCCCGTGGGCCGCGAGGTCTTCGATCCATGCGCCGTATTGCTCCTCCGAACGATGCTCCAGGTACTCGCGGACCCGCTGCACCCGCTCGGCGTCCCAGTCCTGGAGCGCGAGCGCCGCCTCGGTCACGTCACGGTAGGACGCGTCCGATGCGGACTCGGCGACGACACCGAGTAGCGTGGCGTCGAGGGCGTGGACATCCTCGGCGAAGCCGCGAGCCTCGGCGCCCGACAGGCGCTCGCCGTCGGGACCGTAGTACGCGATCGGCCGGCTGTCCGGCTGGTAGCCGCCGACGGTGAACTCGACCGTCCGCATTCCGAACGCGTCGGCCGCCGCGGCCACCGCGCTGTCATTCACCCCGTGCACCCACGACGCGCCGAGATCGGTCACCTGACCGTCGCGACGCTCGGTCGACACCCGCCCGCCGACCCGGTCACGGGCCTCGACCACGACCACCGTTCGTCCGGCGGCCGCGAGGAGTCGTGCGGCGACGAGCCCGGCGACGCCGGCACCGACGACGACCGTGTCGAGGCGGGTATCAGTTTCGGGCGACTTCATCGACGCCTCGTCTGATGCGCTCATCGCGGGTCGCCCATGTCGCCGGTGGCCGGTGTGCCGTCGATCCGTTCGTACCTGAGGTGGACCGTCCCTGCGGGGGAGGTGGTCGCCGGGCCGAGCAGGCGCAGCGAGGACGGCACGGTGCCGGTGGCGAACACGCGCTTCCCGGTGCCGAGCGTGATCGGGTACACCCAGAGGTTCAGCTGATCGAAGAGTGCCTCAGCGAGCAGGGTCTGCACGAGGTCGAGGCTGCCGATGACGTGGATCTGTGAGTGACGCTCGCACAGCGCTCGAACAGCTTGGGGGAGGTCCGGTCCGAGCTGCGTCGAGTTCGCCCACCCCAGCTCCCGCGGCTCGCGTGACGCGACGTACTTCGGCAGTCGGTTGAAGAGCCGGGCGATGCCGTCGTCCTGGCCGCCCTCCTGATACGGCCAGTACCCGGCGAAGATGTCGTAGGTCCGGCGCCCGAGCAGGAGGGCGTCCATGCCCACCATGCCGGCGTCGATCTGCTCCCCGTCGACCTCGTCGATGAGCGGCGCCTGCCAGCCGCCGAACGCGAACCCGTCGCTGGGGTCCTCCTCGGGCCCGCCGGGCGCCTGCGCGACGCCGTCGAGGGTCATGAAGAGGTCGATGTGGATGCGTCCCATGTCCTGCTCCGATCTGCTGCACTCACGATCCACCGGCGGGCAGACGGTGTCAACGGCTGTCGGCTGGGAACGCCCTGCCGAAAGGGCGTCGGCCGTGTCCTGGGCGAGTAGCGTTCGGAGTGGATCCGCTTGCGCACACCAGTGCACGGGCAGGACGTCGTTCGACAGATGAGAGGCATCACACCATGACCGATCTGGACACCATCCCCGTCACCACCCTCGACGGCCGGGACACGACCCTCGCGGAGTGGGACGGGAAGGCCAAACTCGTGGTCAACGTCGCGAGCCGCTGCGGCCTCGCACCGCAGTATGAGAAGCTCGAGGCGCTCCAGAAGGAGTACGCCGACCGCGGCTTCACGGTGATCGGGTTCCCGAGCAACCAGTTCCTGCAGGAGCTCGGCGACAACGAGAAGATCGCCGAGTACTGCTCGGCCACCTGGGGCGTCACCTTCCCGATGATGGACAAGGTGAAGGTCAACGGCCGCAACCGGCACCCGCTCTACCAGGAGCTCGTGAAGACCGCCGACGCGAACGGCAAGGCCGGCAACGTCAAGTGGAACTTCGAGAAGTTCCTCATCGCACCCGACGGCACCGTGCACCGCTTCCGTCCGACGACCGAGCCGGACGCCCCCGAAGTCATCGCCGCGATCGAGGAGAGCCTTCCCGCGTGACGCCGCGACGGCCGGACGCGCTCACCGGTAGGTGACTCCGGTGAGCGCCTCGGCCGTCGTCCAGAGTTCGGCGGCGACGTGCTCGTCGCGGGCCGCCGAGGTCCGGCCGACGGGCTTCGGGGCACCGCGCATCTCGCCGAAGCCGCTCGGACCGTAGTAGCCGCCGGGCTCGACGTCGGGCGACGTCGCCGCGTAGAGCGTCGGAAGCGCGCCCATCTCCGCGCTCTGACCGAGAAGCCGGGTTCCCCAGGCGAGGAGCGGACCCTGCGCGGACTCGGTGTGGGACTGGAGTTCGGTCGACGCGAAGCCGGGGTGTGCGGCCACGGACAGCACCGAGGAACCCTCCGCCGTGAGGCGTCGCTGCAACTCGGCCGAGAACATGAGGTCGGCGAGCTTCGACTGGCCGTAGGCGGACCAGCGCCGATACGTGCGGTTGCGCCAGTTGAGATCGGCCAGGTCGATCTTGCCGGCACGGTGCGCAGCACTCGACAGCGTCACGACTCGCGTGGAGATGCGGTCGATCAGCAGGCCGGTGAGGGCGAAGGGCCCGAGGAAGTTCGTGCCGATCTGCATCTCGAAGCCGTCGGCCGTGCGTCGCTCGGGAACCGCCATGACGCCCGCGTTGTTCACCAGCACGTCGACCCGCTCGACACCGTCGGCGAATCGGCGGACGGACGCCAGGTCGGCGAGATCCAGCTGCCGCACCTCGACGTCGCCGGTCATCGTCGCCGCCGCACGCGCGCCCTTGTCCGTGTCGCGGCAGGCGAGGATCACGGCGGCACCGTGGGCGGCGAGCTCGCGGGCCGTGACCGCGCCGATCCCGCTGTTCGCGCCGGTCACGATCGCGACGCGGCCGTGCTGATCGGGGATGTCTGCTGCGGTCCAGGGGCTCATGAGGGCGACGTTACGCCATCACGATCTTCCGATTACACATATCGTTCACAGCTTCACCGATATATCGTTGAGCATCGTTCACGTACGACGAAGGAGAGCAATCATGGGTGGATTCCCAAGCGGTGGCGCAGGATTCGGTGGCGCAGGGTTCGGTAACGGTGGAGGCTTCGGCAACGGAGCCGGCTTCGGTACCGACGGCATGTGGCAGATGATGGAGCAGCTGCGTTCGAAGTTCGAGAAGAGCGCCGGATCGCGCGTCGGCCGAGGCGACGTCCGCTCCGCCGTGCTGGCCCTCCTGGCTGAGCAGCCGATGCACGGCTACCAGATCATCCGCGAGATCGAGGAGCGCAGCGGCGGCTCCTGGAAGCCGAGCGCAGGCTCCGTCTACCCGACGCTGCAGCTCCTCTCCGACGAGGGCATCATCACGGCCGAGGAGTCCGGCGGCCGTAAGACCTACGCGCTGACCGAGGCCGGTCGCGACGAGGTCGCCGAGTCCGGCGCATCCGCTCCGTGGCAGAACGCCGAGTCGTCCGAGCACCCCGGCTTCACCGCCCTGCCGAAGGCCGGCGTCGAGCTGGCCCAGGCCGCAGCCCAGGTCGGCCGCACCGGAACGCCCGAGCAGGTCCAGCAGGCTGTCACCATCCTCGACGACGCTCGCAAGCGCCTCTACGCGATCCTCGCCCAGGACTGACCGAGTGTCGTCGACCGGCGGGACGCCCAGCGACTCGGCGTCCCGTTTCGGCGAGCTCCCCATGAGCGGGCGGACCGGCGTTCCTGCCGGTCCGCCCGCTCACGGGCGCGCCCGGTACCGTCGCATCCTCCGCTTCGCGAGCTGGCACCTGGCCGCCGCCTGGTGGTTCGAGATCGTCCTGCCGCGGTTCGGGCTCATCAAGCTGACGGAGCGGACCCGCACGCGCCGCATGCAGAAGTTCGCACGACGGTTCCACGTGCTCGCCGTCGACCTCGGCGGCCTCATGATCAAGGTCGGCCAGTTCATGTCGTCGCGCCTCGACGTCCTCCCGCCGGAGATCACGAAGGAGCTCGAAGGCCTCCAGGACGAAGTCCCGCCCGTAGCCTTCCCGCGAATCCGCGCGCTCGCCGAGTCGGAACTCCGCGTGCCGCTCTCGCAGGTCTTCGCCGGCATCGATGAACGCCCCGTCGCAGCGGCCTCGCTCGGCCAGGCGCACCGCGCCCTGCTCGCTCCGGCGCTCGCCGCGGACACGGGGCTCGACGCCGTGGTGCTCAAGGTCCAGCGCCCGGGCATCGACGAGATCGTCACCGTCGACCTCGCCGCCCTGCGCAAGGTGGGCGGCTGGTTGCGCCGCGTCCGGCTCGTCTCCGACCGCGTCGACATGCCCGCACTCGTCGAGGAGTTCGCCGCGACGAGCCTCGAGGAGATCGACTACCTCCATGAGGCCTCGAGTTCCGAGCGGTTCGCCGCAGACTTCGCGGGCGACGACCGCGTCTCCGTACCCGCGGTGGTGTGGGAGCGCACGACCCAGCGCGTCCTGACGCTCGAAGACGTCACCGCCATCAAGATCACCGACGCGGACGCTCTGCGCGCCGCCGGCATCGATCCGGTCGACGTGGCACCCGTGTTCGCGGCCGTCATGTTCGACCAGCTCTTCACCAACGGGTTCTTCCACGCCGACCCGCATCCCGGCAACATCTTCGTGACGCCGGTCGACGCAGCCCCGGGCGAGCGGCCCTGGAAGCTGACCTTCATCGACTTCGGGATGATGGGCGAGGTCCCGCCGACCACGAGGCGCGGCCTCCGGAAACTCCTGATCGCCGCCGCATCGCGCGACGGCAAGGGCCTGGTCGACGCGATCCGCGACCTCGGCGTCCTCCTGCCCTCTGCCGACACGACCGAGCTCGAGCGGGCCATGACCGCGCTGTTCGGACGCTTCGGCGGTATGGGGTTCGCGGAACTGCGCGACGTCGACCCGAAGGAGTTCCGCGACTTCGGCAACCAGTTCAGCGAGGTCATCCGCACGCTGCCGTTCCAGCTCCCCGAGAACTTCCTGCTCATCATCCGCGCGATCTCGCTCACCTCCGGTGTCTGCAGCGCCCTCGACCCCGAGTTCAACCTCTGGGACTCCGTGGAGCCCTACGCGGCGCAGCTGCTGCGCGACGAGCGTGGCAACGTCGTCCAGGACCTCGGTCGCGAGGCACTCGACATCGCCACGGTCGCCGTCCGCCTGCCGAAGCGTCTCGACGCGGTCATCACGCGGGTCGAAGCCGGCACGGTCGCGACCACCAACCCGAGACTGGAACAGCGGATCGCGCGGCTCGACCGCACGACGGGCCGGGTCGTCTCGGCCGTGTTGTTCGCCGCGCTGCTCGTCGGGGGTGCCGTCCTCCGTGCCGACGACGCGGTGCTCGGCACCGTCTTCATGGTGGTCTCCGTCCTGCCGCTCCTCCACGCACTCTTCTCGGGGCGACGCGGGCGCTGACCGATCCGGCATGTGTCGTGGCCGTCCCTGAGGCCGCGGATGTGGTCCAGACGGACATGTCCGCGCCGTCGACAGCGGTGACAGGATCGCCACGCACGATCGGGACCGTTCCGAAGTGCAGAGCGGAGCGACATGCGCAGGCGGCCGGATCACACCACTTCGACGACGGGTGCCACCCGATGATCGACGATGACCTGCGTATCCGCCTCGCCGACCTCGGCGGGTTCGACACGGCACGCGGCTCGCTCGCGGGCGTGGTGGTCGTCGACGTCACCAGAGTCGTCGCCGGCCCGTACTGTTCGATGGTCCTCGCCGACCTCGGGGCCACCGTCATCAAGGTCGAGCACCCGGACGAACCCGACTACACCCGGGCCTTCCCGCCGTTGCTCGCGGCGGAGGACGACTCCGGCGACCCGGTGGGCGAAGACCGACTGAGCGGGTTCTTCGCGCAGTACAACCGCAACAAGCTCGGCGTCACCGCCAACCTCCGGCATCCCTCGGGTGCCGCACTGCTCGAGCATCTGGTGGCTCGCGCCGACGTGCTCGTCGAGAACTTCCGTCCGGGCACGATGGACCGCCTCGGCCTGGGTCACGAGCACCTGCGGACGATCAACCCGCGCCTCGTGTACGCCGCCCTCAGCGGCTACGGTCAGACCGGACCGTACCGTGCTCGACCGGCCTACGACAACAGCGCCCAGGCGACCGGCGGTCTGTGGTCGATGAACGGCCCGGCCGGTGGACCTCCGACGAGGGTCGGCACCATCATCGGCGACCTCGCAGCGAGCCTGTACGGGACGATCGGCGTCCTCGCAGCGCTCCGGCACGCCGACACCACGGGGTACGGGCAGCTCGTCGACATCTCGCAACAGGACTCGGTCCTCACCCTGACCGAGAACGCGGTCGTCGCCTACACCACCGAGGGCACGGTGCCGGTCCCGCTCGGGAACGCCCATCCCTTCGTGCGCCCCTACGAGGCGTTCCCCTGCCGAGACGGTTTCGTCTTCTTCGGCGGCTACACCGACAAGTTCTGGCGGATCTCCTGCGAGTTGTTCGGAGCCCCGGGGGAGTACGAGGCCCACCCCGAGCTCCACGCGATGGGTGACCGGTTCGACGAGGGGGTCTACGAGGGCGCGGTCCGTCCCCTCGTCGAACGCTGGTTCGCCGGCCGCACCAAGGCGGAGCTCGAGGCGCTCGCCGGGGACCTCGTCCCGCTGAGCGCGGTGAAGGACATCGGCGAAGTGGTGGCCGACCCGCAGATCGCGGCGCGGGACATGGTCGTCGAGACCGCCTATCCCGGGTTCGGCGCACTCCGGACCTTCGGCTCACCCGTCAAGCTCGACGCGACCCCGCCGCGGACGAACGGCCCAGCGCCGTCGACGGGGGCCCACACGGCCGCGGTGCTCCGGGAGCTCCTCGACTACGACGAGGCCGCCATCGACGAGCTGCGGGCGGAGGGGACCATCTGATGGGCGGAGTCCGACTGGACCGGTCCGGGGCGACCGCCGTCATCACGATCGACCGCCCAGGCAAACTCAACGCGCTGACCCTCGCGATGTACGACCAGCTCGGCGAAGCGTTCGCCGAGGTCCGCGACGACCCGCGCATCGGTGTCGCGATCCTGACCGGTGCCGGTGACCGGGCGTTCTGCGTCGGAGCGGACCTCAGCGAGTCGATACCGGCCCTGGCCGACGGCCGGTTCGACATCAGTGAGTGGGACGACGCGCATCAGAAGCACACCCGTCTCGACAAGCCGGTGATCGGCGCGGTCAACGGGCTCTGCCTCGGGGGCGGGTTCGAGATCCTGCTGTCCACCGACATCCGCATCGCCGCCGAGCACGCGGGGTTCGCGCTCCCGGAGACGGGTGTCGGCGTCGTGCCCGCGGGAGGCACGCTGAGTCGTCTGGTCCGCCAGATCCCGTACGCCTTCGCGATGGACCTCATGTTGCGCGGCGGTCGCATCGACACGGCGACCGCCCTCCGGTACGGCGTCGTCAACCGCGTCGTCCCGGCCACTGAGCTCATGGACACCGCGCACGACATCGCCGACGAGCTGCTCACGAAGAGTCGCACCGCCGTCGCCGCCGTCAAACGGGCGGTCCGCGAACTCTCGGACCTGCCTCTCGAGCAGGCCTTCCGCCGTGAGGCGGTCCTCGGTCAGGAGGCCTTCACCAGCGAGGACGCCCGCGAGGGGCTCGCCGCGTTCGCCGCCCGCACTCCGCCCGTGTTCCCCTCGCACGACTCCTAGACTGAGGCCATCCTGCCCGAGGCGGTCGTGTCCCGCCCCCCACGCTGATGGAGTCCGCATGAGTCCGTCGATCGGCTCCGACGAACCGCGCCCGAGCGTCGACGCTGCGAGGTCGGGAGCATCACTGGCGCTCGACCTCCTCGCGACGTCCCGCGACGAGCCCGGGCGTCCCGGCGCAGGTGTCCGGGACCTGCTCGCCCGGGCCGGTGTCGCCGGAGCCGAGGCGGAGGCGGTGGTCGAGTCCGTGCGCGAGTCGCAACTGCGTGGTGCACGGTTGCGGCGCCGGGCGAACGAGCTCGAGGCGCTCTTCTCGACCGCGCGAGAGCTCGTCCGCCTGCAGGACGTCGACGAAGTCCTACGCCGCCTGGTCGAGCGTGCGCACCAGCTCATGGGCACCGACGTCACCTATCTCTCCGAGGTCGAGAACGTCCGCGGAGACCTCCGGGTGCGGCACTCCGTCGGGACGGTGACGCCCGGGTTCCGAGACCTGGCCGTCCCGGCCGGGGTCGGGCTCGCCAGTCTGGTCGCCGGGACGCGTGAGCCCGCCTGGGTCGCGCGGTACGAGACGATGACCGAGGTCGGCCACGACGACCGCATCGACGCCGCCGTTCGGGCGGAGGGACTCGTGTCGTTCCTCGGTGTCCCGCTCGCGGTCGGGGACGAGGTGCTCGGCGCACTCTTCGCGTGCAACCGGTTCGGGTACGACTACACGCCGGACGACGTCCTCCTGCTCTCGGCGTTCGCCGACCACGCCGCGGCCGTCCTGCACACGGCGCGGGCGCTTGCGGAGCGGGCGGCAGCCGTCGTCCGCGCCGAGGAGGCCTACCGCGAGCTCGAACGTCACCTCGCCGCGACGGAGCTCGCGAGCGGAATCCATGAGGAGCTCACCTCGGCGGCGATGTCCGGCGGTACGGTGGTGGACCTCGTCGTGACCCTCTCCCAACGACTCGGACGACGGGTCTGGGCGTTGGACGACCAGGCGAGACTCCTCGACGGCGGTGGTGAGCTGCCGAGCAGACCGGTGCTCCGCGACGCGGTCGGTCGGAGCCAGCTGAGCGGGCACGCCGAGCTCGTGGAAGCCCGAGGGCACCGTTGGCTCGTCGTGGCGATCGTCGGAGCCGACCGCGTCCTCGGGTCGATCGTCGCGGAGGCCGGTTCCGGTCCCGACGACAGCGTCCTCCGCCGCACGCTGGAGCGGGCCGCCCAGGTGGCCGCGTTGGTCTCCTTCAAGCGCGACGCGGTGATCGCGTTGCGAGCCGAGCGTCGAGCGCGCTGGCTGCTGGCGGTCGTCGACGGTGCGGACGATGTCCTCTCGGCGGACGTCGAACCCTCGCTGCAAGCCATGGCGCCGGGAGCCTGCGCGGTCGTCGACGTCCTCGAGCGGGACGTCGCCGACGCGGCGTTCGTCGCCGCGGGTGCCGTCGGTGAGAACGGCGTGGTCGCCCGGCGCGATCACCGGGTGATCGTCGCCTGGTCGGTCGCGGACCCCGTCGCCGAGACGGAGCGGCTGCGTCGGCTGCTGGCCGACCGGCTGCACGAGTCGGCGCTCACCGCGGTGGTCTGCACCGGCCTCGGCGGATGGGCGGATCTCGGCCCGGCCGTCGAACGAGCGACGGCCGACCTGCGGTTCCTCCACCCACTCGGCATCGAGGCCGCAACGGTGGCCTCCGACAGTCTCGCGCCGTATCACGCGCTCACCTCGGGCGAGCCGACGGCGGTGATCCGCTTCGTCGACGAACTCCTCGGGCCGGTCCTCGCCTGGGATGGACGACGTGGCACCGCCCTGTTCGACACGCTGGCCGGTTTCTTCGATGACGGCGAGAGCCGACACGCGGTGGCGAGACGCCTCCGCATCCATCCGAACACGGTGCAACAGCGTCTCGACCGCATCCGCTCGCTCCTCGACGGTGACTGGGACGACAGCGAGTTCCGATTCCGGGTGCAGGCCGCTGCGCGACTCGAGCGACTCCGGCGGTCCCTGCGCGATGCGCACCCGGCCGGCTGAAGCCGCGCGGGCCGCCGCTCGGTGCCATCGGTCGTTCCGACACACTGTCAGCGCGGAAACATGGGTGCTCGGTCCATAGGCCGGTCTCCGGTGCTCCAGCACACTTGCCTGAATCGATCGGGCAAGCATGAGGGAGCACCACCGGATGGAATCGTTCGACGTCGCGGTTGTCGGCATGGGAGCTCTCGGCAGTGCCGCCGCCTACCACCTCGCCCGTCGGGGCGCGAAGGTCGTCGCCTTCGAGCAGTTCGAACTCGGGCACGTCCGCGGTGCCTCGCACGACACCTCGCGGATCGTCCGGACGTCGTACGGCGCACCGCAGTACGTGCGACTCGCGCAGTCGGCGTACCGCGACTGGGCCGACCTCGAGCAGGAGTCGGGCGAACGGTTGCTCACCATCACCGGCGGTGTCATCTTCCTGCCGGTCGACGGCCCCTACTCGGCCACCGACTTCACCGCGGCACTGGAGGAGTGCGGGGTCCCGCACGAGCTGCTGACGCCGGCCGAGGTGCAGGCACGGTGGCCGCAGTTCCGGATCCCCGAGAACGTGGAGACGGTCTACACCGCCGACACCGGCATCGCGCACGCCGCGCGCACCGTCGCGACGCTGCAGCTCCGAGCCCGCGCGCTCGGTGCGGACATCCGCGACCGCACCCGCGTCGACGCGCTGACCCCCGATGGCGCCGGCGTCGTGGTGCAGACCTCCAGCGGCCCGGTGCGCGCCGGCAAGGTCGTCCTCGCCGCCGACGCGTGGGCCAACGAGCTGCTCGAACCCCTCGGTGCGGCGATCCCACTCGACGTGATGCAGGAGCAGGTCACCTACTTCCGTCCGGCCGACGCCGAGCAGCTCGATCGTGAGCGGTTCCCGGTGTGGATCTGGGAGGACGAGGAGTGTTACTACGGCTTCCCGACCTTCGGGGAACCGACCGTGAAGGCCGCACGCGACGTCTCGGAGAACCGCATGTCGCCGGCGGAGCGCACCTTCGTCCCGTCGCCGGAGCTCACCGGGCAGCTGGCCGACTTCATGGCGGACCTCGTGCCGGCGTCGGGCGCCGAGCTCCGCACGGTGACCTGCCAGTACGCGCTCACCCCGGACCGGAACTTCGTCCTCGGCCCGCTCGAGGAGCACCCGGACGTCATCGTCGCCCTCGCCGCCGGTCACGGCTTCAAGTTCACGCCGGCGTTCGGACGCATCCTCGCGGAGCTCGCGCTCGACGGGGAGACGAGCGACGACATCGCGAGCTTCGCCCCGTCCCATGCCCGCGGCGCCGACCGCGTCTCACCGATGCCGACCTCCGCGAGCTGATCCCATGGCGCGATACATCGTCTCCCGGGTCCTGTCGTCGCTCTTCGTCCTGTTCGTCCTGTCGGTCCTCGTCTTCTCGATGGTCCGGGTGATCCCGGGCGACCCCCTGTCGGCGTTCGCGGACCCCTCGAACCCCGACCCGGCCGCGCTCGACGCGCTCCGCACGGAACTCGGCCTCGACCGACCCTGGCTGACGCAGTACCTCGCGTGGCTCCTCGGCGTCCTGCAGGGGGACTTCGGACGAGCCATCACCGTCCCCAACGAGGTGTCCAACCTCATCGCCCAGCGCCTCCCGCTCAGCCTCACCCTCGCCGTCATGGCGACCCTGTTCGGGACCGTCCTCGGCATCCCGGCCGGTGTCCTCGCAGCGACCCGGTGGCGTCGGGCCCCCGACAACGCGGTGCGCGGGCTGTCCTTCGTGCTCCTCGCGACCCCGCCGTTCGTGCTCGGCACCGTCCTCATCCTCGTGAACTCACTCACCCTGCGCCTGCCGCTCGTGGGTACCGCGGGGGCGAGCGGGGATCCGCTGCGACTCGTCGGGGTGCTCGTCCTGCCGGCGCTCCTCATCGGTCTCGTCCTCGCGGCCATCGTCGCCAGGTACACCCGCGGCACCCTGCTCGACACGCTCGGACAGGACTTCGTCCGCACGGCGCGGGCCAAGGGGGCGTCACCGTCCCGACTGGTCGGGCGGCACGCGCTGCGCAACGCCCTCATCCCCGTCACGACCGTGATCGGCATCGAACTCGCCGCGCTCGTCGGCGGGACGGTCGTCATCGAGACCGTGTTCGCGCTCCCCGGGATGGGCTCGCTCCTCCTCACCGGCATCCGCTCGTCCGACTACCCGATCATCCAGGCGACCGTGCTGCTCATCGGCGCGGTCTACGTGCTCATCAACTTCATCGTCGATCTGATCTACCCGCTGATCGACCCACGAGTGAGGGTCCACACGTCATGACGGTCACCCGCGCCATCGCGCTCGCGAAGATCGACGGCCGTCGCCGTCGCAACGGGTTCGGTCCCGCCTTCTGGAGTGGGTCCGGCATCCTCGTCGGCATCCTCCTGCTCGCCGGATGGATGACCCTCGCGCCGCCCTACGACCCGTTCGCCGCCTCCGGACCGGCCCTCGCCGCGCCGAGCCTCGACCACCTGCTCGGCACCGACAACCTCGGCCGCGACAACCTCACCCGCCTGGCGCTCGCCGCCCGGACGAGTCTGCTCATCTCGGGCGCCGCCGCCCTGCTCGGCGCCGTCATCGGTACGGCCCTGGGACTGGTGGCCGGGTACCTCGGCGGCTGGGTCGACGCGATCATCATGCGGATCGTGGACGCGGCGCTCGCCCTGCCGGCGATCCTCGTCGCGCTCGTCGTCGGTGTCGTCATCGGCACCGGGCCGTGGCCGCTCATCATCGCCCTCGGCCTCGTGTTCGCTCCGGGCTTCGCCCGTGTCATGCGAGCCCCGGTCATCGCCCTGCGCGAACGGGACTTCGTCCTCGCAGCGACGCTCAGTGGCGTGCGGGGACATCGGGTGATCGTCGAGCACCTGCTGCCGAACGTCCTGACGCCACTGTTCGTGCAGTTCGCGTCCGTCGCCTCGCAGGTGGTCCTCATCGAAGCCGCGCTCAGCTACCTCGGTCAGGGTGTCCAGGCGCCCGAACCCTCGGCCGGCCGCATGATCAGCGAGTTCACGCGCTTCATGCAGGTGCAGCCCCTCCTCATCGTCCTGCCCTCCCTCGTGATCATCCTGCTCTCGGCGGCCTGGAACCTCCTCGCCGACGGGCTCCAGGACCACTTCGCCCCGAGGCGGGAGCCCGCGTTCTCGCTCGGCCGCCCGCGCGGGCGCCGGGGAGCGGCAGCGGCGCACCACGGCACGTCATCCCGCACCACCATCGACGCGGCGTCCACGGACGACGCTCCAGAGAAGAGGCAGCAATGAAGACACGCATCCTCGCGGGGACGGTCGCCATCGTGGCGGCGTCCCTCGCGCTCAGCGGCTGTGCGCCCGGCGGATCCACGGCCGACGCGGGCGGCGACCCGGTCGCCGGTGGCACCCTGCACTGGGGTGTCCCGGCCGAGCCGTCGGCCGGCGGTCTCGACCCGATGGCCGCCAGCGCGATCGCCGCCGAGGTCATCAACGCCGTCGCGTACGACACGCTGCTCGCGAAGGACGACGACGGCGAGGTCATCCCGGCGCTCGCCACCGAGTGGTCGCAACCGGACGAGCTCACCTGGGTCTTCCAGCTGCGGGACGACGTCACCTTCGCCGACGGCAGCGCGTTCAGCGCCGACGACGTCGTCTACTCCTTCAACCTGATGAAGGAGGCGACCACCTCGGCGAGCACCTACCTCGCGAACGTGTCGAGCATCGAGAAGACCGGTGAGACCGAGGTCACGTTCCGGTTCAGCGCGCCGGACGGTACCTTCGTGGACGCGGTCTCCGCCCGACAGACGTTCTTCATCGTGAGCGAGGAGGGCTATGGCGCAGCGACCCCGGATGAGCGGCAGCGGACCACCTTCGGGACCGGCGCGTTCCAGGTGACCGATTGGAGCGACGGCGTCAGCGTCACGATGGAGAAGAACGAGAACGCCTGGCAGGACACGAAGCCGTATCTCGACGAGATCGTCTTCGATTTCATCCCCGACGAGTCCGCACGCCTCGCAGCGCTGCAGCAGGGCAGCATCCAGGCCGCGTACTTCACGGACGGGAGCCTCGCCGACCAGGCGGTCCAGGCCGGATTCACCCTCGGGGAGGCCTCCTACCGTCAGAACCTCGCGATCTACATCAACCCGGAGACCGGGCCGCTCGCCGACATCGACGTCCGTCGGGCCGTCGCGTTGTCCCTCGACCGCCAGGCCCTCGTCGACACGGCGATGCTCGGCTACGCCGCGCTGTCGTTCGTGCCACCGGCCGGTGACCCCGGCGCGCTCGACCCGGAGGGTCTGCCGTACTACGAGCGCGACGTCAGCCGCGCGAAGGAACTCCTCGCGGACGCCGGCCAGCCGAACCCGACGATCACGCTCAGCTACATGGGCGACGTCGCGCAGTCGCACCACCCCGTCTACGAGATGATGCAGCAGCAGCTCGCCGAAGCGGGCATCACTCTGAAGCTCGACGCGAAGCCGCTGTCGGAGATCGCCCCGGTCTTCACGACCGGTGAGAGTTGGACCGATCTCGTCGCCATCCCGGGCAGCCCTCGTGCTGCGTCGCTGTTCTACTACGACCCCGTGCTCGTCGACGGCGGTGTCTACAACCACTGGGAGGGGAACCCCGAGGCGGATGCGGCTCGAGCGCTGTTCCAGCAGGCGAAGCGTGAGTCGGATCCGGCCGAGTACGCCAAGCTCGTCGACCAGCTGGCAGCGGAAGCGGCCGAGCAGGTGCTCGAGATCGTGCCGGTCGCGGTCCCGGTCTACTTCGAGGTCTGGGACAGCGCCAAGCTGCACGACTACCAGAGCGACGCGTACTACTCGCGGTACCGGCTCGACGAGGCCTGGCTGAGCCAGTAGTCCTGTCGTCCACCCCACCGTCCCTCCCGCACCACTCGAGCGAAAGCTGGTCTGACCCATGGATCGAGACGTCGACGCCCTTCACGTGGAGGGGCTGAGCATCGCCTACGGTGGCGCTGCGCCATCGGTGCAGGACGTGTCCCTGCGCGTCGGTCCGGGGGAGATCGTCGGGGTGATCGGCGAGTCCGGGAGCGGCAAGTCCAGCATCGCCCTCGCGATGATGGGGCTGCTGCCGGACTCGGCGACGGTCACGGCGTCCCGACTCGACGTCGCGGGGACCGACATGCAGGGCGCCACGGAACGGGACTGGTCGGGGCTCCGCGGTACGCGCGCCTCGATGGTGTTCCAGGAGCCGATGTCCGCCCTCAACCCGTGCATGCGGATCGGGGCGCAGATCGCCGAGGTCCTCCGCATCCACGGGGTCGCCGACAAACGGCAGGCCCGGGCGCGGGCGTTGGAGATCCTCCACCTCGTGCGGATGCCCGACGCGGAACGACGGCTCGGCTACTACCCCCACCAGCTGTCCGGCGGTCAACGCCAGCGAGTCGTGATCGCCATCGCGGTGGCCGCCGGACCGACCCTGCTCGTCGCGGACGAGCCCACGACCGCGCTCGACGTGACGGTGCAGGCGCAGATCCTGGAGCTGTTGCGGACCCTGCGCGACGAGACGGGGATGGGCGTGCTGTTCATCAGCCACGACCTCGGCGTCATCGGGCAGCTCTGCGAACGGGTCGCCGTGATGTACCGCGGGCGCATCGTCGAGACCGGTCGCGCCGAGCGGGTCCTCGCGGACCCGCAGCATCCGTACACCCGGGCGCTCCTCGAGAGCATTCCGCGACCGTCGGTGCCGGTGCGGTCACCGTTGGCGGTCATCCCCGTCGACAACGACTTCGCCGAGGCGCCGGCGGTCTTGGAGGAGGTCCGATGAGTGACACCCTGCTCCGCGTCGACGGCGTCACGCAACGGTTCGGCCACGGTGAGCATGCGACGCTCGCGCTCGACGACGTGTCGCTCGAGGTGCGTCGGGGCGAGACGCTCGGACTCGTCGGAGAATCCGGCTCCGGGAAGAGCACCCTCGCCCGGGCGATCCTCCTGATGCGGCGACCGAGCTCGGGCCGCATCGAGTTCGACGGTGGCGACGTCTCGCGGCTCCGCGGGTCGGCGCTGCGGACGCACCGGCGGCGGGTGCAGATGGTGTTCCAGGACCCCAACGACTCCCTCGACCCGCGCTTCACGGTGGCACGTTCGATCGCCGAACCGCTCGTCGCCGCGGGGATGGGCGCGGCCGCGCGTCGAGCCCGGGTCGTCGAGTCGCTCCACCAGGTGGGGTTGCCAGGGGACGCCGCGGGGCGCTTCCCTCACGAGTTCTCCGGCGGGCAACGGCAGCGCATCGCGATCGCCCGGGCCATGGCGGCGAAGCCGGAGTTCGTCGTCCTGGACGAGCCGACCTCGGCCCTCGACGTCTCCGTGCAGGCGCAGGTGCTCAATCTGCTCGTCCGCCTCCAGGAGGAGACGGGCGTGACCTACCTCTTCATCACCCACAACCTGGCGGTCGTCCATCACGTCGCACATCGGGTGGCGGTGATGCGCAACGGCCGCGTCGTGGAGGAGGGGACGGGGGAGCAGGTCATGACCCGGCCTCAGGACGCCTACACGCGCGAACTCCTCGAGTCGATGCCCGTCCTCTACCGGACCTGATCCCACCACCGATCGACGACCACCAGGAGGAACCGGATGCGCGTGCAACGACTCGGCGACAACGCTCACGAGGTGGCGCTGTACGAGGGCCCGGGCCGGATCGAGCTGGAGTGGTACTTCCAGCAGACCACGGCCCTGCCGTCATCGGTCATGCGGTATCGCCTCGAACCCGGAGCGGCCGAGGGCGAGCACCTCCACCTGGAGGGGGACGACGCGAGTTGTTCGCCGAACAGCTCCGACGAACTGTACGTCGTCACCGCGGGTGAACTCGTCGTGACCTCGGGTGAGCACCGGAGGCTGTTGCGATCCGGCGACGCGTTCTACGCGCCGGCCGGGCTCGTCCACGGTGTCCGCAACGAGTCCGACGCCGTCGCCGAGATGATCCTCGTCTTCGGCTCGCCGACGGGGAACCCGTTCCCGCAATCGGGCGAGGAGACCTTCTCCATGGACTCGGACCGCTGAACCGGCGACCTCGCCTACCGTCCGGCCTGCAACTGCTCGCGGAGCTCGTCGAGGCGGACGGCGATGCCGAGCCGGAACATGCGCTCGTCCTCGCGCCAGGAGGCTCCGAGGACCTGGTCGAGCCGGTCGAGGCGCTGCAGGATCGTGTTCGTGTGGAAGTTCAAGGCGCGCGCCGTGCGGGTGGGGCTCGCGTTGTTCCGCACGAACGCGCGGAGCGTCCCGAGCAGGTCGGCGTTCCGCTCGGCGTCGTAGCGCCGGACGAGTCCGATGGTGTCGCGCAGGAAGTCGGCGAGCGCCCGCGCATCGGTGTCGAAGATCGCCGAGTAGGGCAGGAAGTCGTCGGTCGATGCGGTGAGGTCCGAGAGTTCCAGTGCGGCGATGAGTCTGGCGGTGCGCATCGCGCTGGTGAACGCGGAGGTGAGGGCGTCGGGGGCGGTGCGGGGCACGACGGCGACGACGGGCTGCTGGATGCTGCCGGCGACGTGTCGGCGGACGGCGTCGGCGTCGAGCGGCCGACGGCCGGAGGAGTGTGCGGCGACGACGTACCCGCGGTACTCGCCGACGAGCGCATGGTCGTCGAGTCGGCGGCCGAGCGCTCGGGCGGCGGTGGTCTGCTGGTCTCCGGGGACGGCGAGGAGGAGCAGGGAGTCGAGTTCGTGCAGGTCGATGCCGAGGCGCCTGGCTCGTCGTTCGACGTCGGATCGGCGTTCGGGCACGTCGTCGAGGAGGTCGGCGATGAGTTCGCTGCGGACCCGGTGGTCCGCGCCTGAAGCCGCCTCCTGCTGCAGTTCGAGGAGTGCCGCGACCTGCGCCGCGCGTTCGACGGTGCGGAGGTCCACTGCGCCGAGCTCGAAGTCGCCGTCACCGAGGATGAGGGCGCCGAAGTGCTGGCTGCCGGCGGACAGGGCGGCGACCGCTCCGACACCGCCGCTCGCGACCAGGACGCAGTGGCCCGAGCGACGGCTGTCGGTGATGGCCGCGCGCGTGACGTCGTCGAGGTCGAGCATGCCGGGGGAGAGCGGGAGCCCGGCTGCCGCGATCACCCGGTCCTGCGCGTCGGTCACGGCGACCGCACGGCCGAGTGCGGTGGCGAGTGTGTCCGCGACGGGTGCGAATCCGCCCCCGGCGAGGACCGCCTGGACGAGTTCCTGGTGGACGGTGTTCGCCCGGTCGCGTTCGACGAGGTGGGCGGTGAGGTCCGCGAGGTTCCGACGGCTGGCGTCCTCGGAGTCCTGCAGGTCGCGGAGGGTCTGCGTGGTCTGGAGGATTACCGAGGCGTGGTCCGCGAGCGCCGCCAGGAGCGCGACCTCGTCGGGGGAGAAGTCCTTCCGGTCGCGGTTGCCGACGAAGAGGACGCCGAGGACGTCATCGCTCGTGAGCATCGGCACGCCGAGCAGGGAGACGAGCCCCTCCGCTGCGACGGCGTCGTCGATGCCGCGCTCGTGTCGATCGGTCGAGTAGTCGGAGTAGTCCGCGACCCACTGGGCCGTGCGCGATTCGACGACGACGCTCGCGAGCCCGCGCCCGGGAGGGACGCGGAGCGTCTGGAACGACGGACTGACGGAGCCACTCGTCTCGCGGACCCGCAACTCGTGGGTGACCGGGTCGAACTCGGACAGGTAGGCCAGATCGACGCCCATCATCTGGTGGGCGCGCTGGACGAGTCTGGCGAGCACGGCGTCGCTGTCGCGGAGCTCGGCCAGTTCGCGGGCGCTCGAGAACAGGGCTGAGAGCTCGTGTTCGCGGCGTCGCAGCCGGATCAGCTCCCGCTCGGTGTCGTGGACGGGTTCGGCGTCGACGAGGTCGGTGGCCGTTCGCACGTCGGCAGGCTCTCGCATCGGGTCTCCTGACTGGTCCCTCAGGAGTCTAAAGCGACGGCCGGTCCAGCGGGGTGTGGGATCCACCCACACGATCGCCGATCCGCTGAGTCATCCACCCATCGTCGTCGGCGATCACCGCTCCTAGGGTCGTCTTGACCGCAGCACCGAGGATCCGGTGTCTGCCTGTACCGAAGGGCGACCCATGCCGAGAAACAGCCGAATCCAGGGGCTGCGCGACCACACGCCGGACGAGCGGCTCGACCTCGTCGCCGAGGGGGCCGGGATCGCGGCGGAGGCGCTCGCCGCACTGCGACCCGATGCCGGCCTGTCGATCGCCCAGGCGGACCACCTCGTGGAGAACGTCGTCGGCGTCATCGCCGTCCCGGTGGGCGTCGCGACGAACTTCACCATCGACGGCGAGGACCGTCTCGTCCCCATGGCGACCGAGGAGCCGAGCGTCGTCGCCGCGGCTTCCAACGCCGCCCGCATCGCGCGCGTGCACGGCGGTTTCCGGACGTCGTCGTCGGGCGACGTCATGATCGCGCAGATCCAGATCCTCGATGCGGTCGACCCGCACGCCGCGCGGCTCCGTGTCCTCGAGGCGAGAGACGAGCTACTCGCCCTCGCGAACGAGCTCGACCCGATCCTCGTCTCCTTCGGCGGTGGCGCCCGGGACATCGACGTCCGGATCCTGCCGACGCGCGCGGGGACGCAGGTCATCGTCCATCTCCACGTCGACGTCCGCGACGCCATGGGCGCGAACGCCGTGAACACGATGGCCGAGGCGATCGCGCCCCGCACCGCCGAGATCGCCGGATCGCGGACCCTCCTGCGGATCCTCACGAACAAGGCCGATCAGCGCATCACCCGTGCCAGGGCGGTGTTCGACGCCGACCTCCTCGGTGGTGCGCAGGTCGTCGCCGACATCGTCGCCGCGAGCGCGTTCGCCGAGGCCGATCCGTACCGGGCGGCCACCCACAACAAGGGCATCATGAACGGCATCACGGCCGTCGTCCTCGCCACGGGCAACGACACCCGGGCGGTCGAGGCCGGCTGCCACTCCCACGCGGCGCGGTCCGGTCGCTATTCGGCGCTGTCGCAGTTCGAGCAGGACGCCGACGGGAACCTCGTCGGCACGATCGAGGTCCCACTGGCCGTCGGACTCGTCGGTGGAGCGACGAAGGCACACCCGACGGCGCAGGCGGGCGTGACCCTCCTCGGCGTCGAGACGGCCCGGGAACTCGCGGCCGTCATCGCCTCGGTGGGCCTCGCCCAGAACCTGGCCGCGTGTCGGGCGCTCGCCGCCGAGGGCATCCAGCGCGGCCACATGACCCTGCACGCCCGGACGATCGCGGCGAGCGCCGGCGCCACCGTGGACGAGATCGGGGCGGTTGCGGCGAGGATCGTCGCAGACCGTCGGATCCGGGTCGAGTATGCGCGCGAGGTGCTCGACGAGCTCCGGGCGACGTCGGCATGAGCGGCCTGCCGCAGCCGCGGATGGAACCGGTGGACGGCCTCCCGACGCGGGTGCGCGTCTACGAGGTGGCTCCGCGCGACGGGCTGCAGGCCGAGACGGACATCCTGCCGACGGCGGTGAAGGCGGAGCTCTGTCGGCGCCTGTACGAGGCGGGCTCGCGGGACCTCGAGGTGACGAGTTTCGTGCCGGCCACCTGGATCCCGCAGTTCGCGGATGCGGAACGGCTCGTCGCGGGACTCGAGGTGCCGACGGGTGCGCGAGCGGTCGGCCTCGTGCCGAACCTCCGCGGCCTGCATCGGGCGATCGAGGCGGGTGTCCGGGAGGTCTCCGTCGTCGTGAGCGCGTCGGAGTCGTTCGCCAGGGCCAACCTCAACACCTCGCGCGAGGGTGCCGTCGAACGGGCCGAGGAGGTCGTCGCCGCCGCGATCGCGAAGGGCGTGCCGGTGCGCGGCTACGTGTCGATGGCGTTCGGGGACCCCTGGGAGGGTGCGGTCGATCCGGCGACGGTCGTCGAGGCCGCCGTCCGGCTGTACCGCGCCGGGTGTTCGACGGTCGCCGTCAGCGACACGATCGGGGTGGGGACGCCCGGGCTCACGACCCGGGTCGTCCGGGACGTGCTCGCCGCCGGGATCCCGGTCGAGGCGGTCGCGCTGCATCTGCACGACACCTACGGGCAGGGACTCGCCAACGTGTACGCGGCGCTCTCGCTGGGCGTCGCCGAGTTCGACTCATCCGTGGGTGGCCTGGGTCGCTGCCCGTACGCGAAGGGCGCCACCGGTAACCTCGCAACCGAGGACCTCGTGTGGATGCTCCACGGACTCGGGATCGAGACCGGGCTCGACCTCGGGGCCCTCGCCGCGACGACCGCCTGGTTGGCGCGCGTCCGGGGCGTCGGAGCCCCCTCGAACGTGGCGACGGCCCTGGCGGCCGCAGCGTCCGCGGTCGACACCCCGAGCACCGCAGGAGGCGGCAGATGAGGCACACCACCGAGTACGTCCAGGGCGACGTCGAAGCGGTCCGCGCACTCGTGCGCGAGTACCCCTGGGCGACGGTCGTCAGTCACGTCCCCGGTCGTGGGCTCGTCTCGTCGCACTATCCGGTCCTGCTCGAGGAGGACGAGGACGGGATCGTGCTCCTCAGCCACGTCGGGCGGCCGGATGAGCGACTGCATGAGCTCGGCCAGCACGAGGCCATGGTGATCGTCTACGGCCCCCAGGGGTACGTGTCGCCGAGCTGGTACGACACGTCGCCGGCCGTCCCCACCTGGAACTTCGCGGTCGCGCACCTGTACGGGGTGCCCGAACTGCTCTCGGACGAGGAGAACCTGCAGGTGCTCGACCGCCTCGTCGCTCACTTCGAGCGCGTGCTGCCCGAGCCGTACCTCATGAACGGGACGATCGCGAACAGCGAGTACGCGGCACGCATCGTCCATGGGACGGTCGGATTCCGAATGCGAGTGACCCGGTTCGAGGCCAAGGAGAAGATGAGCCAGGACAAACCGGCCGAGGTCGTCGAACGGGTCGTCACGGCGCTCGGGGAGCCGGGTCCGTACCAGAACCCGAGCCTCGCCGCCCGCATGGCGGCCCTCCACGGGCTCCACGCAGGGACAGCTGCGCCGACCACCGACGACGGGACACCGGCACGGTGACCGCGACCGACCTCACGCTCCGGAACGCACGGCCCTCCGGCGGCGAGCCCGTCGACATCCTCGTCCGCGACGGTCGGATCGCCGGGATCCGACCGGCCGGGACGGCCCCGGTGTCCGGCGAGGTCGTGGACGTCGCCGGACGCACGATCGGACCGGGGCTCTGGGACGCCCACGTCCACATGACCCAGTGGGTGATCCAGCGGCGACGGATCGACCTGACCGCCACCGCCAGCGCGGCCGACGTCCTCGCGGCCGTCCGTCGCGCGGTCGACACCGGTGCGCCCCTCACCGACGGGCTCCTCATGGGGTACGGCTTCCGCGACGGCCTGTGGCCGCAGCCGGCGACGCTCGCCGCGCTGGAGGCCACCGAATCGGACGTACCCGTCGTCCTCGTCAGCGGCGACCTCCACTGCGCCTGGATGAACACGCGCGCCGCGCGACGACTCGGCCTGGACCTCGACGCGAGCGGGGTCGTCGCCGAAGCACCGTGGATCGAGGCGCTGCAGCGGATCGACCAGCACTCGGGGCTTGCCGCGCACGCCTACCGGGACGCCTCCGACGCGGCAGCCCGACGCGGCGTCGTCGGGGTCGTCGAGTTCGAGAACACCGACAATCTCGGCGAATGGTCCGAGCGCATCGCGGACGGCGCGACGAGCCTGCGGATCGAAGCCGCCGCGTGGCCCGACCGCTTGGAGTCCGTCATCGCGGCGGGACTCCGCACCGGCGACGCGATCGACCCGGCCGGACTCCTCACCATGGGGCGACTCAAGGTCGTCGTCGACGGTTCCCTCAACACGAGGACCGCCTGGTGCTGGGACCCGTATCCGGGCGTCGACCCGTCGAGTGCGCACGCCTGCGGTGTCGAGAGCGTCTCGGTCGACGAGCTCCGCCGACTGCTGGAACGAGCGAGGGGCGCCGGGATCGAGGCGGCCGTCCACGCGATCGGCGACCGAGCCAACACCGAGGTCCTCGACACCTTCGAAGCGCTCGGGATGCGCGGCGTCATCGAGCACGCCCAGCTCGTGCGCGAGCAGGACTTCGCCCGGTTCGCGAGTCTCGGGCTCATCGCGAGCGTGCAGCCCGAGCACGCGATGGACGACCGGGACGTCGCCGACCGCCACTGGAGCGGCCGCACGGGTCGCGCGTTCGCGTTCGGATCCCTGCATCGCGCAGGCGTCGGCCTCCGACTCGGCTCGGATGCTCCGGTCTCGCCCCTCGACCCGTGGCAGGCGATCGCCTCCGCGACGAGCCGGAGTCGCGACGGCCGCGACGCCTGGCACCCCGAGCAACGGCTCCCGCTGGACGTGGCGATGGAAGCGAGCGTCCGGACGTCGATCGCGGTCGGGCAACCCGCCGACCTCGTCATCACGGACCTCGACCCGCTCGACGCCGACGCCGAACGGCTGCGGTCGATGCCGGTCGCCGCGACCCTGCTCGGCGGTCGCTTCACCTGGCGCGCGATCTGATGGCAGCTGAGACCGAGACGGATACCCCCACCATGACGCAGACCGACACCGCGACACCGACCCACTCGCAGCTCTTCACGAACGCCCGGGTGTTCACCGGCACCGACGAGACGGACGGCGCCTCCGCGTTCCGCATCGTCGACGGCCGCTTCGACTGGGTGGGAGAGGCGTCCGCGGTCGCGGGGGAACCCTCGGTCGACCTCGGCGGACGCACCGTGCTCCCCGGCCTCATCGACAGCCACACCCACCCGGCGCTCATGGCCGCCACCGCCGTGGCCGCCGAGTGCTTCCCGCCGTCGGTGGTCTCGATCGACGGACTCGTGGAGCGGCTGCGAGAGCATCAGGCGACGCTGACCGCGCCGAGCGCCTGGGTGCTCGGCCGCGGGTTCGACGACACGAAGTTCCCCGAGGGACGGATGCCGACCACGGCCGACCTCGACGCGGTGTCCGCAGAACGCCCCGTCCTCGTCTGGCGCTGCGACGCCCACTCCGCCGTCTGCAACACCGCGGCGCTCCGCCTCGCGGGCATCACGGCCGCCACGCCCGACCCGGCCGGTGCGCGTTTCGAACGCGGACCGGACGGCGAGCCGAACGGTGTCCTCACCGAGATCGCCGCGGTCGACGCGGTCGCCAGGTTCATCCCGGTGCCCGAACGCGACGAGCAGGTCGCCTCGCTCGTCGCGATCGGCGAGGAACTGGCCTCGCGAGGGATCGTCGCCGTGTGCGACCTGCTGTCCAACCGACTGCACGACCCCCTCGACGCCTTCCGCGCCGCTGCCGCCAAGGGGCTCCGCACCCGCGTCGCCCTCTACCCGGGCTGGGACCCCTCCGCGCCACTCGCCGAGCTGACTCCGGACGATCGCGAGGGGCGGATCCGCATCGGTGGGGTGAAGGTCGTCCTCGACGGGGCCTACTCGAACCGCACCGCCTGGGTCGCCGAACCGTATCCCGAATCCTGCGACCACGGACTCCGACTCGTCGAGGACGACGACGTCCTCGCAGCCGGCGCCTGGGCTCGCCGCAACGGCGTCCAGCTCGCGGTGCACGCCATGGGCGACCGCGCCCTCGACCGCGTCGCGAGCCTCTTCGAAGACCAGGAGCCCTGGCTCGACGGCATCCCCTCCGTCCGCATCGAGCACGCGACCATCATCAGCGAGGAGTACGCCGAACGGCTCCGCTCCGCGCGCATGACGTTCGGGATCGCCACCCACACCGTGTTCTTCTTCGCCGAATACGATGGCTACGAGCTCGCCCTCCGCGCCGAACAGGTCCCCGACGCCTACCCGATCGCCCGGTTGTTCCGCACCATCGGGCCGCTCGCGCTCTCCTCCGACCGCCCGGCCACCGCCTGGAGCGGCGCCGACGACGTCATGCTCTCCGTCGAGGCCGCCGTCCGACGCCAGGCCTACAACGGTGCCGACTTCGTCCCCGAGGAGGCCATCAGCGTCGCCCAGGCGCTCCTGCTGTACACGGGACGAGCCGGCCTGCTCTCGCCGCTCGACAGCGTCGGTCGGATCGCCACGGGATACGACGGCAGCTTCGCCGTCCTCGACCGCGACGTCTTCTCCGTCCCCGCGGACGAGATCGCCACCGTCCGGGTGGCCGAGACGTGGATCCGCGGCGAGCAGGTGTACCGGCGCTCGCCGCAGGACGACGGGGTGCGCTCGTGACCGGCTTCCAGGAGGACGCGACCGCGTTGCGCGACGAACTGATCGCCGTCCGGCGCGAACTGCACCACGCCGTCGAGGTCGGCCTCGACCTGCCCGGAACCCAGCGGATCATCCTGCGCGAACTCGAGGGCCTCGGCCTGGAGGTCACGACGGGCACCGCACTCTCCTCGGTCGTCGCCGTCCTCCGGGGCGGCGCCCCGGGCCCCACCGTGCTGCTCCGTGCCGACATGGACGGTCTGCCGGTCACCGAGGCGACCGGGCTGCCGTTCGCGTCGACCTCCGGGGCCATGCACGCCTGCGGCCACGACCTCCACATGGCGGGTCTCCTCGGTGCCGTCAGGCTGCTCGTCGCCCGTCGCGACGACCTCGCCGGCACGGTCGTGTTCATGTTCCAGCCCGGGGAGGAGGGCCAGGCCGGCGCGCGGATCATGCTCGAGGAGGATCTGCTCGACATCGCCGGAGAGCGACCCGTCGCGGCGTACGCGCTGCACGTCGACTGCAGCACCCCACGCGGTCAGCTCGTCACGCGGGAGGGCGCGATGATGGCGAGTGCCAACGCGTTGCAGCTCACCGTCCGCGGGACGGGCGGTCACGCGGCGTTCCCGCACCTCGCCGTCGATCCGGTGCCGGTCGCCGCACACCTCATCCTCGCCGTGCAGACCTTCGCGGCCCGTCGGCTTCCGGCCACCGACCAGGCCGTCATCTCCATCACCCGGCTGAGCAGCGACTCCGAGGCCAGCAACGTGCTCGCCTCGGCCGTCAGCCTGGAGGCGAACATCCGCACGCTGTCGAAGGCGACGCTCGAGACGGTGCGCGAGCAGCTGCCTGAGCTGCTGACCGCGATCGCCGAGGCGCACGGCTGCACCCTCGAGTCGACGTTCATCGCGTCCTACCCCGTCACCGTCAACGACCCGGAGGAGACGCGGTTCGTGCTCAGCACGCTCGACTCACTCGTAGGGCCCGACCGGGTCATCCGCCAGGAGGTGCCGTCGATGGCGTCGGAGGACTTCGCCTACATCCTCGACGAGGTCCCCGGCACGCTCGTCTTCGTCGGCGCCGCCCCCGACGAGGGATCCGTCGCCCTGCACTCCGAACGCGCGGTGTTCGATGACGGCGTCCTCGACCTGCAGGCCGCGGTGCTCGCCGAACTCGCCTGGAGGCGCCTCCAGCTCGAGTGAGCGACGGTCGACCGTCCGGGTAGCGAGTGGCACATCTCGGACGTATCCGACAGCCGGGGCAGTGCACGTGCCCTGGATGGGTAGCATGGACACGTTCCGGATTCCGACGACGAAAGGGCGCGCGTGATCACCGCAGAGGACATCACGAGGCGCTCCGCGATCGCCGAGTACCAGGTCGTCGGTCGTCCGCCCGAGACGGACCTCGAGAGTCTCGTCCACCTCGC
Source organism: Plantibacter sp. VKM Ac-2876 (assembly GCF_015350715.1). Classification (NCBI taxonomy): domain Bacteria; kingdom Bacillati; phylum Actinomycetota; class Actinomycetes; order Micrococcales; family Microbacteriaceae; genus Plantibacter; species Plantibacter sp. VKM Ac-2876. The sequence goes on from NZ_JADKSI010000002.1 coordinate 56,600, forward strand.
CGCGGCCATGTGCGACGTGCCGACCGCCGTGATCAACATCATCGACGACCGGTTCCAGCACCAGATCGCCGCGGTCGGGTTGGAACCGGCGAGCTGCTCGCGCGAGGACTCGATGTGCGCGGTCGTGTTCCAACAGCGGGTGCGGACGATCGTCTCGGACGCTCGGCAGGACCCACGCTTCGCGGCGAACCCCTTCGTCACCGGTGAGCTCGCCAACGTCCGCTTCTACGCGTCGAGCCCGCTCATCACCCCCGACGGCGTCCCGATCGGCACCCTGTGCATCTTCGACGACCGTGTCCGAGAGCTGTCCCCGGAACAGGGCAAAGCCCTGGACCTCCTCGCGAGGCAGGTCGTCGACGTCCTCGAGCTGCTCCGCCTGACGCACGAGCTCGGCCAGTCCAACGAACAGCTCGCCCAGTTCGCCGGGCAGGTGAGCCACGACCTGCGCAACCCGCTCATGGCGGTCTCCGGGTTCCTCGAGCTCGCGACCGACAGCCCGGAGATGGTGAACGCGCCACACGCGGCGAAGGCGCTCGCGCGAGCCGAGTCCGCCGCCGACCGGATGGCGGCGATGATCACCGACCTGCTCGACTTCGCACGGATCGGTGGCGCCCGTCCGCGACGCGTCCCGATCGACCTCGAGCCGCTCGTGTCCTCCGTGGTCGAGGACCTCGACGCGACCATCACCTCGACCGGCGCGACCGTCGAGGTCGACACGCGCCTCCAGGTGCACGGCGACGAGACGCTGCTGCGAGCCCTGCTGCAGAACCTGATCGCGAACGCCGTGAAGTTCAGTGCGGCCGCCGGAGTCGTCCCGCACGTGCTCGTCCAGGCCGAGCGGGTCTCCGCCGGCGTGCTGGTCGCGGTCGAGGACAACGGTCCCGGCGTCGCTCCGGAGCAGCGTGAGCGCGTCTTCGACCTCATGGAACGCGCGGCGGGGAGCGAGGTCGCCGGCCTGGGCATCGGCCTCTCGACCTGCCGACGCATCGTCGAGGCGCACGGTGGCCGGATCGAGATCGACGAGTCGGGGCTCGGGGGAGCGAGCGTCTGGTTCCTGTTGCCCGACGCCCGGTCAGCGGGCTGAGCCGCCCGCGCGTGCGCGGTGCCTGCGGACTCCCGACCGGTTGGCGCACCGCACCGAGCAGTAGCGCTGACGGCCGTTGCGGGTGACGTCGACGACGACCCGCCGGCACGTGTCGCCGGGTTCGGTCCCCGCGGCACACCGACCGAGACGCTGCATCCCCCTCGTCGTCAGGTGGAGGGCGGTCCCGACGCTGATCACCGCGGCCAGGACTTCGGGGAGCGCCTGATGCTCGTCGCGGTAGTGCAGGTGCCACCCCTCGCCGTCGTGGTCCGTCAGCCGCGGGAACGCGGCGGCGGAAGCCATCTGGCGGTTGAGCGCGGACGCCCTGGCGTGATCGTCTGCCGCATCGACGACGGTCAGCCACTCGTCGACGACCTGGCGGACGCGGGCGTGGTCACGGGCCACCTCCGCGAAGGGCATCGTCATCCCGTGTTCGCGGGTGCGGGCGACGATGCCGTCCCCGTCGTCGGGCCAGTCGTTCGCCAGCGACGCGGCCAGGAGGACGGCGTACGAACCGTAAGGGTTGAGATGCATAACGCCATTACATCATGGTGGAGTCATGACCATCCTCGACGCACCCCCGCAGTCCTCCGAACCCTCGCCGAACGCCCTCGACGCCTGCCGGCACACCTGGGCGACGGAGTCGGCGCACACCACCTCGGAGGGGTCGCTGCGCTATCTCCGGTGTACCGCCTGCGGCAGTCGTCGGATGGAACTGCGACCCCACGACGACGCACCAGCGGTCCCGGTCACGCGTCAGGACATCCCGCCGCGGTGACACAGCACGGTGACGTCCTCGAGCCACGCGCGTTAGCGTGGACGAGTGGTGTGCGGGATCGCGCCCGCCCAGTGACGAGAGGAACCCCATGAGCGCCGACGTCTGGCTCGACAAGGAATCACCCGAGGTCTATCAGGCGCTCGTCGAGACCGGTCGTGCCGCGGGTCGCGCGGCACTCGACGCCGGCATCGACAAGCGGCTCATCGAGCTGATCCGCATCCGGGCCTCGCAGATCAACGGTTGCGCGTACTGCCTGCGTCTCCACGTCGCTGACGCGATCGCGCTCGGCGAGACCACGGAACGCCTCGCCATCCTGTCCGCCTGGCGCGACAGCGAGTACTTCAGCCCGGTGGAGCAGGCCGCACTCGCGATCACCGAGGACGTCACCCTCATCGCGGACGTGCAGCACCGCCGGCGCCTGCCGGACGACGACCTGTCGACGCTCACGAACGGTCAGATCGCCGCGGTCCGGTGGCTGGCGATCGTCATCAACGCCTTCAACCGCGTCTCGATCACGAGCCACTACCCGGTGCACCCGGAGCAGGCGGACTGACGGCGGTCAGTCCTTCCGGCGCCTCGCGCCACGGAACCACGCTGCGACGCGGGTGCCCAGTCCGTCGGAGTACTCGTTCGACAGGTCGAGCGTCTCCTTGCCGAGATCGCCGCCGTTCCTGATCGACTCGAGCGCACGCAGCGCCCGGGCCTCCTGCTCGGCTGCTCGCTTCCTGCGGTCCTCATCACCCATGCGCCCAGCCTAGACGCGGGTCCACGCCGGACCGTCCCGCTTCAGCGCTGCTTCAGCTTGTCCGCGCCAGACTGGGACGCGCCGCTCGACCGTCGATCGGCACGGAGCCTGGAGGTCGCACCGGATGCGGATACTCGTCGTGGACGATGAGGTGCGACTCGCCGACGGTGTTCGGAGGGGGCTCGAAGCGGAGGGCTTCGCGGTGGACGTCGCTGCGAACGGGGTCGACGGCCTCTGGATGGCCGGTGAGCATCGCTACGACGCCATCATCCTCGACATCATGATGCCGGGCCTCAGCGGCTACCGCGTCTGTCAGCAGCTCCGCGACGCGGGCGACTGGACCCCGATCCTCATGCTCACGGCGAAGGACGGCGACTGGGACCAGGTCGAAGCCCTCGACACCGGTGCCGACGACTTCCTGAGCAAACCCTTCTCCTTCGCGGTGCTCGTCGCGCGGATCCGCTCACTCGTCCGACGTGGATCGCGGGAGCGGCCGGCGGTGCTCGAGGTCGGCGAGCTGCGGCTCGACCCGGCGTCGAAGCAGGTCCACCGGGGCGACGTCCCGATCGACCTCACCTCGCGCGAGTTCGCGGTCCTCGAGTTCCTCATGCGACGCGGGGGCGAGGTGGTGTCGAAGCGCGAGGTCCTGCAGAACGTCTGGGACGACGACTTCGAGGGCGACCCCAACATCGTCGAGGTCTACGTCGGGCATCTCCGCAACAAGGTGGACCGCCCCTTCGAGCGCGCCTCGATCGAGACGGTGCGCGGGTTCGGGTACCGGTTGGCGGGCGGGCGTGGCTGACGTCGGGCCGCACGGAACGGTCGCGCCCCGACGGCGGCTGTGGCGTTCGGTCCGAGCCCGCGCGGCACTGGGATCGGTGCTCGCGGTCGGACTGTTCCTCGGGGTCGGCTCCGTGGCGTTCGTCGGCCTGTTCTCCGCGGCCCTCCGTTCCGGGGTCGAACAGAGCGCGTCGGCCGAGGCGGAGAGCGCCTCGGCGCAGCTGGTCGCGGCGGACGCGACGACGCTGCCCGAGGACGACGGTCGACTCCTGGTCCTCGTCGAGGACGGGCGCGTCGTGGACCGGACGGATGACGAGATCGAGCTCCCGACGCCGATCCCGGACGGTGACGTGTTCGTCTCGGTCGTCGACGACGAGCCGGTGGTGTTCGCCGGCGACGACGTCGACGTCGACGGCCGTGACCTGGTCGTCCTCGCGGGCCGTTCCCTCGAGGAGACCGACGACGCCGTCGGACTCGTGTCGATGCTCCTGCTCGTCGCTGTCCCCGTGCTCGTCGCCCTCGTCGGCGGGCTGACCTGGCTGCTCGTCGGGCGTGCGCTGGCGCCGGTGGAGCGGATCCGCCGCGAGGTCTCGGAACTGGGGGCCGGTGAACTGCATCGACGGATCGAGGTCCCCGCCACTGGCGACGAGATCGGTCGCCTGGCCGGGACGATGAACGGGATGCTCGAGCGGCTCGAGGACGCCCAGACGGCGCAGCGGCGGTTCGTGTCGGACGCCTCCCACGAGCTCCGCTCACCGCTTGCGGTGATCAGACAGTACGCCGAGGTTGCGGCGCTCCACCCGGACCGGATCGACCCGGCCGAGCTGTCCTCGACGGTCCTCGAGGAGGGCGCCAGGATGCAGGGGCTCGTCGAGTCGCTCCTGCTGCTCGCGAAGCTCGACGAAGGGGCGACGGGCACCGCACGGCGCACGGTCGACGTCGACGACCTCCTGCTGGCGGAGGCTGCTCGTCTCCGATCCGCCGGTGAACTGCGCGTCGAGTCGGCCGCCGTCGCGGCGGCGAGGGTCGACGGCGACGACGTCCTGCTCGCCCGGGTGGTGCGGAACCTCGTCGACAATGCCGTGCGGCATGCGCGCTCGGTGGTCCGACTGGGATCCGTTACCGACGGTCGGTTCGTCAGGATCTCCGTGGAGGACGACGGCCCCGGTGTGCCGGTCGAGTCCCGCGCACACGTGTTCGAACGGTTCGTCCGCCTCGACGAGAGCCGTTCGCGCGACGCCGGCGGATCGGGCCTGGGCCTGGCGATCGTGGCCGACGTCGTGCGGCTGCACGGCGGCTCGATCGAACTCGTCGACAGCGCGCTCGGCGGGGCGGCGTTCATCGTCACGCTCCCGGCGTCGTCCGCTTCCTGAACGCGGCTTCAGCTCGCTTCAGGTCCGCTTCAGCGCTCCTCGGACAGTCTGGGGCACATGAACGAGAACACCGCCTCCCAGCCCACCGATCCCACGCAGCCCAACGCAGCCACCGAGCGCATCGAGCCCATCGACCGTGTCGAGACGACCGATCACACCGCCATCCCCGCGACCCCGGCGACCACCGGGAAGCCGGCCTTCTGGCGCCGGAAGCCCGTGTGGATCACCGCGATCGTCGTGGGGGCCCTCGCCCTCGGTGGAGCTGGCGCCGCCTACGCCGTGGACGAGTTCGGGGACGCCGACGACGACCGCGTCACGGCGGCGTCGAACACCGACCGCGACGGCGGCACCGCCATCGACGACGGTGACACCACGGCGGCCACCGATGACCGCGACGCCCGTGACGCCGACGACGTGCCGCTGACCGACACGGAGTTCGACGCGGCCTCGAAGGCGGCGCTCGCCGAGGCGAAGGGCGGTACCGTGACCGACGTCGACCGCAGCGACGACCCGGGTGAGGCGTTCGAGGTCGACGTCCTCCTCGAGAACGGCGACGAGCTCGAGATCGCGCTCGACGCGGACTACGCCGTCGTCACGAGCGTGCTCGACCCGCGCGACTGACGGACGCACCCCGCCGGGTGCGGAACGACGAGGGCCGGACGGAATCCCAGGATTCCGTCCGGCCCTCGTCGTGTGTGTGCGAGCTAGGAACGCGGCTTGCGGTCGTACGAGCCGCCGCCCGTGCCGCCCTCGTCGTCGCGTCGGCGGGCCGGGCCGCCGCGGTCGGGACGGAGCTCGATGAGCTTGCCGCTGATGCGGGTGTTCTCGAGACGGTCGAAGACGTCGTTGCCGAGGCTCGCCGGCAGTTCGACGATCGAGAAGTCCGGCTTGATCTGGATCGCGCCGAAGTCCTCGCGCTTCAGGCCGCCCTCGTTCGCGAGCGCGCCCACGATCTGGCGCGGGTCGACCTTCTGGCGACGACCCACCGCGATGCGGTACGGGGCCATCGGTCCGCTGGACGGACGGCTGCGACGCTCGGGACGGTCGCCCTGTTCTCCACGGTCGCTACGGTCGCCGCGGTCGAAGCGCGAGCCACGGTCACCGGAGTCGCGACGGTCGCGACCGGCGCGGTCGTTGCCACGGTTGGTGCTGTCGAACTCCTCGCGGCGGCGGCGCTCGTCCTCCGCGGAGAGGAGCAGCGGCGTCTCGCCCTGGGAGACGACGGCCAGCGCCGCGGCGACATCGGCCTCGGGGACGTCGTGGTGGGAGACGTAGTGGCCGATGATCTCGCGGAACCGCTCGATGCGGTCGGTCTGGCCGAGCGCTTCGGTGATCGCGTCGTCGAAGCGGGTGAGGCGGGTGGCGTTGACGTCGTCGACGCTCGGCAGCTGCATCTGCGTGAGCGGCTGACGGGTGGCCCGCTCGATGGCCTTCAGCAGGTGGCGCTCGCGCGGCGTGACGAAGCTGATCGCGTCGCCCGTGCGTCCTGCGCGGCCGGTGCGGCCGATGCGGTGCACGTAGGACTCGGTGTCGACGGGGATGTCGTAGTTGACGACGTGGCTGATGCGCTCGACGTCGAGACCGCGCGCGGCGACGTCGGTCGCGACGAGGATGTCGAGCTTGCCGGCCTTCAGCTGGTTGACGGTGCGCTCGCGCTGCACCTGGGCGACGTCGCCGTTGATGGCGGCCGCCGAGTAACCGCGCGCCCGGAGCTTCTCCGCGAGCGTCTCGGTCTCGTTCTTCGTGCGCGTGAAGATGATCATCGCGCTGAAGTTCTCGGTCTCGAGGATGCGGGTCAGCGCGTCCACCTTCTGCGGGTACGACACCGTCAGGTAGCGCTGTGTGATGCTGGCCGAGGTCGTGGTCTTCGTCTTGACCGTGATCTCTTCCGGGTTGTTCAGGTACTTCGCGGAGATGCGACGGATGGACGACGGCATCGTCGCGGAGAACAGTGCGACCTGCTTGTCCTTCGGGGTGTCGGCCAGGATCGTCTCGACGTCCTCGGCGAAGCCCATCTTCAGCATCTCGTCGGCCTCGTCGAGCACGAGATACTTGAGCTCCGTGAGGTCGAGGGTGCCCTTCTCCAAGTGGTCCATGATGCGACCCGGCGTGCCGACGACGATGTGGACGCCGCGACGGAGGGCCGACAGCTGGACGCCGTAGCCCTGGCCGCCGTAGACGGGAAGGACGTGGACGCCGCGCAGATGGGTGGCGTACTTCTCGAACGCTTCGCAGACCTGGAGGGCGAGCTCACGGGTCGGTGCGAGGACGAGCGCCTGCGGCGTCTTCTGCGTGATGTCGAGGCGGGACAGGATCGGCAGGGCGAACGCTGCGGTCTTGCCGGTGCCCGTCTGTGCGAGGCCGACGACGTCGCGTCCCTCGAGCAGCAGCGGGATGGTGGCCGCCTGGATGGCGGACGGGGTCTCGTAGCCGACGTCCTTGAGCACCTTGAGCACCGCGTCGTCGAGGCCGAGGTCGGAGAAGGTCTGCGTAGCGCCGGCGGGTTCCGCCTCGGGCTGCGTCGTGGAATCAGAAGACGTCATACTCCTAACGGTAGTCGCAACGCAAGCGTTTGCAGGACATGGTCTGGAGCCGACCTGTCCGCGTCGTCGCCCGAGGCGCCCGCCGCACCGTCCTAGAGGCTGCCCCAGCGCGCCCGGGCACCGCAGAAGAGTCCGTAGGCGATGAGCCCGACGCCGACCACGAGCAGGATCACGACACCGAACGGGAGCGCGGCCAGTGCCGAGATGGCGCCGTCCATGCCGGAGGCCTTCTCGGGGTCCTGGGTGGCGGCCGCGACGAGGAACAGGATGCCGACGGTGATCAGCGCGATCCCCTTGGCGACCCACCCGACGATCCCGAGGACGACGACGGCGCGCTTCGTCGTGCCGGTGGGCGGGTGCACGTCCTCGAGGAACTTCTGCGTGACGCCCTTGAAGACGAAGAAGCCGCCGATGCCGATGACCACGAGGCCGACGACGATGACGACGAACACCCCACCGGGGGAGGACAGGAGGGTCGCCGTGAGGCCCTGGCTGGACTGCGAGGAGTCCTGGCTGCCACCGAGGGCGAAGGTCAGCGCGGTCGATCCGACGGCGAAGTAGGCGATCGCGCGTCCGGCGGTCGAGATCCGCTTGCTCCACCGCCTGCGGGTGTCGGATTCGCGCACGAGGAAGGCGGAGATCGCCGTCCAGAGACCGAGGGCGAACAGGCCGACGGCGACGACCCAGATGATGACGATCCCGCCGGGCGTGCCTGCAAGCGTCTTGAGCGCACCCGACTGGTCCGCGTCGCCGCCGCCGGATCCACCGCTCGCGCCGGACAGGGCGATGGAGATCGCGATCCCGCCGATGAGGACGTGGAGCAACCCGTTGACGGCGTGGCCGGTGCGGGCGAGGGTACGGAGGGCCGTGCTGTTCTGTGCGGTTCCAGCGGCTTGGTCTGCGGCGGCGCGTGCGTTCTCAGGCATCAGACCACGGTAGCGGCCGGGTTCCCGACCGGCAGGGGGGTTGCGCGCCGTGCCGGTGGACCGGCGTCGTCGATCGAGCACCGATCCGAGCGGCACCTCGTTTCCGAATGACACGCATGCCCGTGAACTCCTCGCGTCCTACCCCGGCGGACGACCCCTCCGTGATCACCGCCGATGCGACCGCGCTCGGCCTGGGACGCGTCACGGTGGACACGGACATCGGACCGGTCACCGTCCGGGCGGGTCGCGAAGCGGGCGGACCGGCAACGATCCTGCTGCACGGCGCCGCCGGTTCCTGGACCACCTGGTCGCCGCTCCTCCGAGCCGACGACGAGCGGGGCGCGGTCGTCGACGACGTCATCGCCGTGGACCTCCCGGGGTGGGGTGAATCGGCGCTTCCCACGGCCGAACCGGTGACGGTCGGAGACCTCTCCGCAGCCGTCGCGACGGTCGCCCGCTCGCTCGGCTACCGGTCCTGGCGCGTCGTCGGGCACTCGCTCGGCGGGTTCGTCGCGCTCGACCTCGCGGTCCGCGAGCCCGAGGCGACGATCCGGGTCGACCTCGTCTCGCCGACGGGGATCGGCGTCGTCGAGGCGATCCGCCAGCCGGTCGGTGGCGGCGCCCGGCTCCCGTGGTTCGCGGGCATGCTCCTCGGGATGCGCGTGCTGCAGGCACTCGGCGAACGCGGGCCCGGGCTCGTCCGCATGCTGAACCGGATCGGCCTGCTCGCACCGCTCATGTCGCCCCTGTTCGGACGACGCCGGGACCTCGACCGATCGGTCGTCGACGCGCTCGCAGCCGACGTCCGGCCGGCATCGTTCCTCCTGGCTGCCCGAGCGGCCGGCGCCTACGACCTGCACGTCTGGCGCGGCGTGCGGTGTCCCGTCCGCTGCATGATGGGCGACCGCGACGTCTTCATCGGGCCCGACGATGCGGCCGTCCTCGTCGCCCTCGTCCCGGACCTCCGACTGCGCACCCTGCCGGCGACCGGGCACTTCGCGGCGGTGGAACACCCGGAGGCCGTCCTGGAGCTCGTCACCTCGGAGTGATCCGCGTGGCCTCACGGGTGCAGCGACGTCGGCATCCGCTATCCTGGTCCTCTGCCCGACTTCGTGGTTGGGGTGGTTGATCGTCCGCACCGTGCTGCACTCGCGCCGTGTGTCGAGCATCGATCTGGGGCTGGAAACCCCCAGCACCCACACCCCTCGCACGGAGGTCCTCCTTGTCTGCATCCGCAGCCACCGCATCGCATCCCACCACAGCACCGTCCGGTTCCCCGGCCCGCCGCTGGTGGGTCCTCGTCGTCCTCGCGATGACGCAGCTCATCGTCGTCCTCGACGGCACGATCGTGAACATCGCCCTTCCGGCGGCCCAGCAGGAGCTCGAGCTGTCCGACACGCAGCGTCAGTGGGTCGTCACGGCCTACGCGCTCGCGTTCGGCGCGCTGCTGCTGCTCGGTGGCCGTATCGCCGACTACTGGGGTCGGAAGCGCACCTACCTGGTCGGCATGGTCGGCTTCGGCGCCGCGTCGGCCTTCGGCGGGTTCGCCCAGAGCGGGACCGAGCTCATCATCGCCCGCGGATTGCAGGGCGTGTTCGCCGCGCTCATGGCACCTGCCGCACTCGCGCTCCTCACCGTCACCTTCTCCCACGGACGCGACCGCAACACGGCCTTCGCCGTCTTCGGGACCGTCGCCGGTGCGGGAGCGGCCGTCGGCCTGATCCTCGGCGGCGTGCTCACCGAGTTCGTCGACTGGCGCTGGTGCCTCCTCGTCAACGTGCCGTTCGTGATCGTCGGACTCATCGCCGGCCTCATCCTCGTGACCGAGAGCAAGGCCGAGGGGGACAACCGCTACGACTGGCTCGGCGCGATCACGGTCATCCTGGGCCTCGGCTCCCTCGTCTACGGCTTCACGCTCGCCGAGGGCGGCTGGGGGAGCGCCGACACCATCGGCTTCCTCGCGCTCGGTGCGGGACTCCTCTCCCTTTTCGTCTTCATCGAGATGCGCGTTGCACAGCCCCTGCTTCCGCTGCGCATCGTGGCGGACCGGGTCCGCGGCGGTGCCTTCCTCATGCAGATGATCGTCGGCAGCGTCATGATCGGGGCCCTGCTCTACCTGACGTTCCACCTGCAGATCGTGCTCGGCTTCCCGCCGCTCGAGGCGGGCATCGCGACCCTCCCGATGACCGTCGCGATCATGATCGTCGCCCCGATCGCCACGAAGCTCCTGCCGGCCATCGGCCCGCGCCCGCTGCTCATCGTCGGTCCGCTCATCGCGGCGGCCGCCCTCGTGTACCTCAGCCGCATCACGGCTGACGGCGACTACTTCGTCCAGGTGCTGCCGGCGCTCCTCGTGCTCGGGATCGGCATGGCGATGATCTTCGTCCCGATGCAGAACCTCGCCCTGACGGGTGTCGCCCCGCACGACGCCGGTGCGGCCTCCGCCACGGCGAACGCCTCCATGCAGATCGGTGGGTCGATCGGCCTGTCGGTCTTCACCACGGTCTACGCGAGTGTCACCGACCAGGCGACGGTCACCGATCAGGCGTCACAGCTCGTGGCGTTCACCCAGGGTTACTCGGCGGCGTTCATCGCGGCTGCGGTCGGCCTCGTGATCGCGAGCGTCATCGCCATCGTCTGCATCCGCGGTCGCAAGGAGGACCTCCTGCCCTCGGGCGACCAGCAGGCCGTCCACCTGGGCTGAGCGGGACGGCCTTGCCTCGTCGAGCGCAAGCCTCCTGACAGCAGGGTGCCGTCGGCGTACGGTGTCCGACATGGCCAGCACCGCGATCGTCCTCACCGTCCCCGGACCGCACGGCGACCGCGAGGTGCGTCTCTCCAGTCCCGACCGCGTGCTCTGGGAGGAGTCCGGTGTCACGAAGCGGGAGCTCGCGGAATACCTCATCGAGGTCGCGCCGGCCTTCCTCGCCGCCAACGGCGACCGCCCGGTGTCCCTCCAGCGGTTCCCGGGCGGTGTGGACGGTGAGTGGTTCTTCTCGAAGAACCCGCCGAAAGGAGCACCCGAGTACGTCCGGGCGGTCGAGGTCGTGTATCCGAGTGGCCGGCGGCATCCGCAACTCGTCCTCGACGAGGCGGCTGCGGTCGTCTGGGCTGCGCAGATGAACACGGTCGTGTTCCACCCGTGGCCGTCACGGGCATCGGACACCGACCACCCCGACGAACTGCGGATCGACCTCGACCCGCAGCCGGGAACCGACTTCGCCGACGCCGTGCGCGTTGCGGGCTCACTGCGGGAGCTGCTGACGGAGGTCGGACTGACGGCGTTCGTGAAGACCTCCGGCAACCGAGGTGTTCACGTCTTCGCGCCCATCGTGCCGGAGCACGAGTTCCTCGACGTCCGGCACGCCGTGATCGCGGCGGCTCGGGAACTGGAGCGACGGGATCCCGACCGTGTCACGACCTCGTGGTGGAAGGAGGAGCGCGGTGAACGCATCTTCGTCGACTACAACCAGGCGAACCGCGACCGGACGATGGCCGGAGCCTACAGCCCGCGTGCGCTGGCCTCGGCGACCGTCTCATGTCCGGTGACCTGGGACGAACTCCCCGAGATCGACCCGGGCGCCTTCACGGTGCGGACCGTCCCGGAGCGACTCCGGACGACAGGAGACCCGTGGGCCGGCATGCACGACACCGCCGGGCGCATCGACGTCCTCCTGCAGTGGTGGGAGCGGGACCTCGAGCAAGGACTGGGGGAGCTCCCGTTCCCTCCCGACTTCCCGAAGATGCCGGGCGAGCCGCCGCGGGTGCAGCCGAGTCGCGCCAAACACTCCGAGGACTGACCCCGCGCGGACACACGAACGCCCGGTGATCGTGGATCACCGGGCGTTCTGCGGACTCAGGGCGCTATTCGGCCTTGCCGAGGGCGAAGCGGACGCCGCCCTGCTCGTCGATCTGCGCGTCGAGGACCGCGTCGCTCAGGGCGACGGCTGCGGACTCCTCGAGGAAGACGGTCGCTCCGGCGCTCTCGATGACCTGGTCAGCCTCGTGCGGCGTCGCCGTCATGGTGACTTCGAAGTTGTTGTCGTCGGAGCTGCTGCTGATGCGCAGTCCGGCGCCGTGCGTGAGCGACGACGCGTCGTCCGGGACGACCAGTCCCGGGGTGAGTGGTGCGTTCTCGGCGAGGGTCTTGACGACTCGGCCGGCGTTCTCGGTCAGGGTGAGCATGTGTGTTCTCCGTTCCGTTCGCGAATACGAGTTCCCCACCATGCTCCGGTTCGCGGCAGGATGCCACCCCGAGGCCGATCCTCTGCGGGAACTGCCAAGCAACTCTGCAGGGATTCACACCTCGGCGCCGCTCGTAGCACAGCTCGGGTGATCATCCCTTGGGGTCCGACCGGGGGAGTGGGCTGCTAGCGTCGAACGTGCTGTCCGGCGCGTGCATCCCGCCCCACGGCACCCCCAACACCCCAGCCCGAGGAGTCCTATGACCACCGTCGCCGCCATCATCAAGCCCACCGCCGACGCGCCTTTCGAGGTCGGCACCATCGAGCGCCGTGCGCCGCGCGCCAACGATGTCGTCATCGACGTCCACTACGCCGGCATCTGCCACAGCGACATCCACCAGGCCCGTGAGGAATGGGGCAAGGCCATCTTCCCGATGGTCCCCGGCCACGAGATCGCCGGCGTCGTCACCGAGGTCGGCGACGCGGTCACCAAGCACCAGGTCGGCGACCGCGTCGGCATCGGCTGCTTCGTCGACTCCTGCCGCGAGTGCGAGAACTGCCTCGCCGGCGAGGAGCAGTTCTGCCTGAAGGGCAACGTCGCCACCTACAACGGCCGTGAGTACGACGGCGAGCCCACCTACGGCGGCTACAGCAAGCAGATCGTCGCCGACGAGAACTACGTGCTGAGCATCCCTGAGGGCATCGAGCTCGACGTCGCGGCACCCCTGCTGTGCGCCGGCATCACCACCTACTCGCCGTTGAAGCACTGGGGCGCCGGTCCCGGCAAGCAGGTCGCGATCGTCGGGATGGGTGGCCTCGGTCACATGGGCGTCAAGATCGCCCACGCCCTCGGCGCAGAGGTGACCGTGCTCAGCCAGACGACCTCGAAGGAGGAGGACGGCAAGCGCTTCGGGGCCGACCACTACTACGCGACCGGCGAAGAGGGCACCCTGAAGTCGCTCCGCGGACGCTTCGACCTCATCATCAACACGGTCTCCGCCGACCTGGACATCGACGCCTACCTGTCGACCCTCAAGCTCAACGGCTCGATGGTCTTCGTCGGACTGCCAGAGAACACGCAGCAGTTCCGGGTGTTCTCGCTCGTCGGTGGCCGCCGCTCGCTCGCCGGCTCGAACATCGGCGGCATCCGCGAGACGCAGGAGATGCTCGACTTCTGCGCCGAGCACGGCATCGGCTCGCAGATCGAGCTCATCGGTGCCGACGAGGTCGAGGGCGCCTACGACCGCGTGGTCCGCAGCGACGTCCGCTACCGCTTCGTCATCGACACGGCGACGATCGGCTGATCGCACCGATACCCTGAGAGCATGATCCGGCTCCCGTTCCGTCGTCCAGGCGGAGCGGGAGCCGTTCCTCGTGAGCCCCTCGGCCGCGAGGTCCTCGTCCTCGGCGGTGTCGCGTTCTTCGTGATGCTCGGGTTCGGTGTCGTGATCCCGGTCCTGCCCGTGTACGTGCGCAGCTTCGGCGTCGGCTACCTCGAGGTCGGGGCGGTCGTATCCGTCTTCGCGCTCATGCGGCTCATCGCGAACCCGTTCGTGGGTGCGCTCGTCGATCGGATCGGCGAGCGGGTGGTGCTGGCCACCGGCATCGGAATCGTCGCGGTGTCGAGCGCGCTCGTCGGGCTCGCCGCGGACTACCCGCAGCTGCTCCTGCTCCGCGGGGTGGGAGGGATCGGCTCGGCGATGTTCTCCGTCGCCGCGATGACGCTGCTGCTGCGCACCACCCCTCCGCACCGTCGTGGGCGGGCGGTCGGGTTCTACCAGGGCGGGTTCCTCGTCGGCGGCATGGCCGGACCGGCCGTCGGTGGCCTGCTCGCGACCATCTCGCTCACGGCACCCTTCTTCTTCTACGCCGGGACCCTCGCGGTCGCCGGCGTCCTCGGACTCGTGATGCTGCGCGGCAGTCGGATCGCCGCGCCGGTCGAGACCGCCACGCAGGCCGAGCCGTTCCGCACGGTCCTCGCCGATCGCCGGTACCAGGCGGCGCTCCTCGCGAACTTCGCCAACGGGTGGGCGTCGATGGGTGTCCGAGGCGCACTGGTGCCGGTCCTCGTTGTGGAGGCGCTCCACGAGGAGGCCGCCTGGACCGGGATCGCCTTCGCGATCGCCGCTGTCGCGCAGACGATCGCACTCGGTCCCGCCGGTCGCTTCGTCGACACCGTCGGACGGCGACCCGCGATGCTCGTCGCGTTCCCGGTCGCGGCGGCGGCGCTGCTCGCCATGCCGTTCGTCGGCGAGCTCTGGCTGCTGGTCGTCGCCCTGTGCGTCTACGGTGTCGCGGCGGCCTTCCTCGGGACCGCTCCGGCGGCGGCCGTCGGAGACGCCGCGGGTGGCCGGGGTGGTCGGGCCGTCGCGGTCTTCCAGGCGACGTCCGACCTCGGCGCCATCGTCGGCCCGCTGGTCGCCGGCGCACTGCTCGACGCCTTCTCGTTCCCCGCGGCCTTCGGTTCCGCGGTCGTGCTCATGCTGCTCGTCCCCGTGCTCGCGGCCCGCATGCCGCGGGAGCACCGGAACCAGCCGGCGACCGCCTAGCGGGACCGGAGTCGCAGGCCCACCGAGGTGGTGATGTCCTCACGCTGACCGCCGGAGTGGACGAGCTGCTCGCCGTCGACCGTCAGCTGGCTGGCGTGTTCCGCCAGCGCTGCGGCGACGGTCGGGAGGCGGTGCCCGAGTGGGAACCACACGGCGTCGTCGCCCAGCGGTTCCAGATCGGTGCGGTGGTGCACGAGTTCCGCGAACGACACTCCGCTCCTCCGTGCCGCGACGATCGCGGCCTCGTGCATCCGGAGGTGGTCCGGGTGCCCGTACCCGCCGCCGTGGTCGTAGCTGATGACCAGGTCCGGCGAGACATGTTCGATGAGTGCGACGAGGTCGTCGGCGACGTCGTCGAGCGGAGCGAGTGAGAACGCGCCGGGGGAGACGTCGTCAGCGGGGCCGGCGAGTCCCTCGCGCACCCACCGCATGCCCGAGTCCACGTACCGCGTCGACGTCCCCGGCCGGGCCGCCGGACCCGTCCCCAACCAGAACTGCTCGGACACGCCGAGCGTCCGGCAGGCGGCGGCGAGCTCCGATTCACGGTGGGACGCGAGTGCAGCGGTGCCGGCGAGAGACCGGAGCGGGCCGTCGACGACCTCGCCGCGCTCGCCTCGCGTGGCCGTCACGAGGACGACGCGAGCACCGTGGTCCACGAGTTCGGCGATGAGCGCACCCGAGGCGAGGGTCTCGTCATCGGGGTGCGCGTGGGCGAACAGGACCGTGCGCCCGCTGCCGACGAGCGGGAGGAGTCCGCGGTTCACGAGGCGGAGGTCGCCGGGGCGGTGACGACGGCCGGAATGGTGTCGAGCAGGGTCCGGTAGACGTCGACGAGGGCGTCTCCCGAGCGCTGCCAGTCGAACCGCTCCGCCCGACGTCGAGCTGCCGAGCCGAGCTGCGCGAGCCGCTCCGGGGCGCCGAGGATGGACGCGACCGCAGCACCCCAGACCTGCGGGTCGCGGGAGTCGATGACGATGCCCGTCTCACCGTCGACGACGGCCTCCCGCAAGCCGCCCGAGGCGGCCACGACGGTCGGAACACCGCTCGCCGCGGCTTCCAGCGCGACGAGACCGTACGTCTCCGAGTGGGAGGGGACGAGCACGAGCGTGCTTTCGCGGAACAGCGTGGCGAGCCCGACGCGCGACTGCGGCCCGACGAAGCGGACGTCGTCGGCGACGCCGAGGTCGCGGGCGAGCGCGGCCAGTTCCTCGGCGTAGCGGTCGTAGTCGACCGAGACGTCCCCGGCGATGACGAGTTCGGGGCGGAGCTCGGGCGCGACCGCGGCGATGGTCTCGATGGCGAGGTCGAAGCCCTTCAGCGGGTGCAGGCGGCCGGCGACCACCGCGGTCGGACGACCGGACCGGGTGCCGTCGAGCGGATGGAACAGCGTCCCGTCGACACCGGGTGGCACGATCGACACCCGATCGGCGCGGGCTCCGAGCCGGGTGATCGCGGTGTCGGCCTCGGCTGCACTGATCGCGACGACCGCGTCCGACTCCGCGGCGAGCCGTGCCTCGCCGGCCAGGCGCCCAGGGGACTCGGCGCGCTCGCCGTGCGAGAGCGGCGTGGTGGACTCGGCGGCGATGCTGTGGAAGCTCTGCACGTGCGGGATCCCCAGCTCCCGCGCGAGGGGGAGTGCGGCCATGCCGGAGAACCAGTGGTGGGCGTGCAGGACGTCGTATCGCGGCAGTCGGGCGAGTTCGGAGCGGAAGTCCTCGACGAACTCCTCATGCCGACCCTTCGCCACCGGCTCAGCGGGACCGGCGTCGAGGAAGCGCAGGGTCACGCCGGGGGCGAGGGATGCGGCGGACGGCTGGTCGGCCGAAGAACGCCGGGTGATGACGTCGACCTCGTGGCCCGCTGCACCCATCGCGACGGCCTGATGACGGACCACGACGTTCATCCCGCCGGCGTCACCGGAACCCGGCTCGTCACCGGGACTGGTGTGGAGCGAGATCATCGCGATGCGGAGGGGCTGGGGTTGCGAGGGCACCAGACGAGCCTAGTAGCCGTGGGCGTCCCGGCCCCTCGTGACGGAGACGACAGAACATGCTCGCGCATCCGACGCCGGAGCGTGAGAATGATCGCGAGACGAGCGCGACGATGCGCCCGTCAGGCGAAAGGGACGATCATGACGACGCTCAACCCGTACCTCGGCTTCCGCGGGACAGCCCGCGAGGCGATGGAGTTCTATCAGGGGGTCTTCGGTGGCGAACTGACGGTGTCGACGTTCGGCGACTTCGGTGCCGCGGTCGAACCGGATGAGGTCGATCTGGTGATGCACTCCCAGCTGACCGGTGACGCCGGGGTCGTCTTCATGGGGTCGGACACGCCGAAGCACATGGATTACCGCGAGGGCAGCAACTTCTCGATGTCGCTGAGCGGGTCGGACACCGACGAGACCCAACTGCGCGAGTACTTCGAGCGGCTCTCGGATGGCGGCACCGTCCAGCAGCCGCTGAGCGTGGCCCCCTGGGGCGACTCCTTCGGCATGGTGCAGGACCGCTTCGGAATCACCTGGCTGGTGAACATCGCCGCCCCGGCAGCCGCGTAGCCGGGGAACACTTCCGCCTGGACAAACCCGGCGAGGGGGAGCGGTCTGCCCGAAAGGCGCTCGGTCCCTGAGCTTGTCGACGGGTCCACAGCGAACCCAACGATCCCGGCATACCTCCTCCGGTCCCTGAGCCCGTCGAAGGGCACACCAGAGACCCCGCGAAGCCGGTATCTCTCCTCCGGTCCCGGAGCTTGTCGAAGGGCGCCCGAGAAACTTCCACAATCGGCGCGACTCGTCATCTGGAATGTCAGTGGTCCATGGTGGACTGGTTCCATGACCGAGACCACCCGCACCGCGACCCGCGTCGGCGACGAATACGCCGCGCAGTTGGCGGAGTTCTCAGACGAGTGGGCGGAGATCCACCGGCAGCAGGCCACGTTGGACGCACGCAAGGCACGCCTCCTGGCCCGCTCGGCCGCCTATGCCGACGCCTTCGCCGAAGCCACGGTCCCGGCGATCTTCCCGCCGGCTGAACGACGGGCACTCTCCCGACGATCCACCTGCGCGGCCTTTGCGATGGCGACCCGGACACCGGAACGAACGGTGCAGCGAGCGACCAACGACGCCGAACGCCTCGTCAACGAAGCACCCGCCGTGCTCGAATCACTCGAGGCCGGCCGCATCTCCGCCCGGCACGCCCAGGTGATCACCGACCAGCTCTGCGACGTCCCTGCTGCTGGGCGGGCGGTGTTCCTCGAACAGGTTCTCGTCGTCGCCGGGCGCACCACTGTCGCTGGCCTCCGCACGAGCGCCCGCGTCCTGCGCGAGCGCCTCCACCCCGAATCCATGACGACACGCGCCGTCCGATCAGAGGCCGACCGCCGCGTCGAGTTCGAACCGGCCGCCGACGGCATGGCGTGGGTGCACCTCTTCACCACCGCCCCCATTGCGCAGGGCATCCTCGAGCGCGTCGAAGCGGCGGCGGCGGAGTCACGCAAGGCCGGTGACACCCGCACCTGCGCCCAGCTGCAGGCAGACGCCCTCGCAGCCCTCGCCCTCACCGGCGTGACCCCGGCAGACGTCATGACGAGCCCTGTCCTCCCGCACCCGATCGAGGTGCAGGAGCACATCAAGCCGACCGTGCAGATCACGGTGCCGGCGCTGAGCATGGCCGGCGTCTCGGATGCCCCGGCCACCCTCGATGGCTACGGTCCGATCGACCCGGAGACCGCGGCACGCATCGCGGTGAACGCACCCAGCTTCACCCGGATCCTCGTCCAGCCGGAAACCGGAGCAGTCCTTTCCGTCGGGCGGAATCAATACCGGGTTCCGGCCGATCTGCAGCGCGCGGTGCGGCTGCGGGACGGCACCTGTCGGGCGCCGGGCTGCGGCAGGCGCGCCAGGGCCTGCGATCTCGACCATTCGGTCGCGTGGGACGACGGCGGGACGACGGATGTCGGCAACCTTGCTTGCCTGTGTCGACATCATCACCGGATGAAGCACCTCCCCGGGTGGAACCTCGACCACGAGCCCGGCGGGGTCCTCGACTGGACGACACCCGACGGCAAACACCACCGGACCGAACCGGACCCCGCACCGTTCTGACTTGCCTCGACGTACTCAGATCGAAGGGTTCCTCGTGGGCACTTCGACAAGCTCAGTGACCGGAAGAGGTCCACCGGGAACGTTTCGGTCCCTGAGCCTGTCGAAGGGTACTCGGGTCGCGCTGCCTCGGTGAGCGGGAGAGGTGTGCCCGGATGGACCCGGTTGCTGAGCTGCACCGCACAGAGTCCGTCGCATGATGACTGGCTCAGAGCCGACAGGTGCTGTCTCGGACAGCTGTCCGAGAAGTCGTGGTACACTGGTGGGAATGCCTCGCACATCAGGAGTTCCCGCCCTCGGTGTCGAGCAGTCCACCACTGAACGTTCCGCTCCGCCGTCGCGCGTCGAGCGCTTCGCTCCCGTCCTCAGAGTGACGGGCGACCCACGTGCCGAGCGCACCAGGCAGACGATCTTCGACGCCGTCGCCACCATCCTCGCCGGCCGGCCTGAACGCGTGTCCGTCGGCGACATCGTCCGCGTCGCCGGCATCAGCCGAAGCTCGTTCTACGCCCACTTCTCCAGCCTCGACGACCTCACCGCGGCCTACCTGCGGCTGCAGTTCGCGGGCCTCGCCGCATCCGGCGCTTCAGTGCGTCCCGCGGGGGAGTCCCTGGGCAGCGCCGAGCGGGCTCGCGAAGCCTATCGGCGTTTGGTCGCCCAGCTCCTCGAAGACGCACCGCTCTACTCGAGTGTGCTCGAGCTCCCCGTGGCCCGCAGCGCGTTCGACGACCTCGTCGGTGAGCACGCCGACCACCTCATCGGCTCGCTGCTCGAGCGCACCGAGGTCCCGGTCGGCATCCCGGCGGGCCTGGTGTCCGCCTATGTCGCCGGTGGCACGCTCTCCCTCGTCGACGGCTGGCGCCGCGGACGCATCGACGTCTCGGACGACGAACTGGTCGAAGCCCTGGTCGCTCTGCTGCCCGCCTGGCTGCTCGACGAACGACCCGTCGGCGCGTCACCGCCATCACCGACCCCCGAACCATCCGGCCGCTGAACCGCCGGAGCACGACGACGCCGGTGCGCGAGTACCGGTGACGACCTGAGAAGAGAAGAGGAACCATGCAGTTCATCGTTGGAGAGACCCTGGTCTACCCGCACCACGGAGCGGTCACCATCACCGAGTTGTCGAAGGTGACGATCAAGGGTGTCGAGCAGGACGTCATGACGCTTCGCGTGCACACGTCCGAGCTCACCATCAAGCTGCCGATCGCGAACGCCGACCTCGTTGGTGTGCGCGACGTCATCGACCACGACGGCGTCCAGGCCGTCTACGGCGTGCTCCGCGAGCCGTTCGTCGAGGAGCCCGGCAACTGGTCGCGTCGATACAAGGCCAACCAGGAGAAGATGGCCAGTGGCAACGTCCACCGCGTCGGCGAGGTCGTCCGCGACCTGTGGCGTCGCGACCAGGACAGCGGCGTGTCGGCCGGCGAGAAGCGCATGCTCCAGAAGGCGCGCCAGGTGCTCGTCTCCGAACTCGCGCTCGCGCAGTCGATGACCGACGAAGAGGCGTCCGCGGGCCTCGACGAGGTGCTCGCCTCGTCGATCGCGGCCCCCGAAGCCGTCGCAGCCAAGTAGGACCCATGCCGACGAAGAGCGCCCCGCCGGTTCGGCGGGGCGCTCTTCGTCGTCGTGGAGGGTGCCTCAGCCCCCGGTGTTGCCGCTGACGATCGCCAGCACACCGACGACCGCGATGGCGACGATGGGACCGAACGACAGGGCGGCCTTGGTGATCGTCCAGGCGCGGCTCTCGCGTTCCGGTGCAGGCAGTTCGGCGGGCGACACGTAGACCGGGGCCTGCCCGCCGTCGCCGGACGCGCCGCCGCTGAGCTGCAACACCCGCGTGTCCGTCCACGCTCGTCCGTCGAAGTGGACCTGGCGTTCCTCGTCGGTCGGGTGCGGGTACCAGCCCGCGGCGTCGGCCTGCGACGGCTTGTCCCGCTGGAACCGCAGCACCCTCGAGTCGCCCCAGGTCTCGCCGTCGAAGTGGAGTTCCTTCGTCGGGTCGTCGGGGTGCGGGTACCAGCCTGCGGTCGTAGCCATCCCTCAAGTATGACAGCGGGATCGGGGCTGCCGAGACCGTCCGATGGGCGGCAGAATGGAGACAATCATGACGACGACACCGCGACCTCGAGCCCCACGTCCGCAGATCATCCTCGAGGTGGTCCGTAGTTCCTGGGTCACACCGCACCTCGTGCGCCTCACCCTCGGCGGTCCGGGCTTCGCCGACTTCCAGCCCAAGGACGCCACCGACAGCTACGTGAAGATCTCCTTCGCCAAGCCCGAACTCGGCCTCGAGCCGCCCTACGACATCGCGGCACTCCGCGAGACGCTGGCACCCGCCGACCTCCCGGTCACCCGCACCTACACGGTGCGACGCGTGGACCAGGCGGCGGGCACCATCGACATCGACTTCGTGGTGCACGGCGATGAGGGGATCGCCGGCCCATGGGCCGCTGCGGCTCAGCCGGGAGACCGCGTCGTGCTCGCCGGCCCCGGCGGTGCCTACCGGCCCGACCCGACCGCCGACTGGCACCTCTTCGCGGGCGACGAGTCGGCGATCCCCGCGATCGCCGCCGCCCTCGAGGCACTCCCGGCGGACGCGAAGGGGCTCGCGTTCCTCGAGATCGGTGGCCGGGACGACCTCGTCGACCTCGACCACCCGGCCGGGGTGCAGCTCATCTGGGTCGGACGTGCGGCCCGCGACGAATCGACGGCCGCGCTCCTCGCGACCGCCATCACCGGACACCCGTGGCCCGACGGACGCGTGCAGGTCTTCGCCCATGGCGAGCGGGAGTCGATGAAAGCACTGCGCGAGGTGTTCCTCACCCAGCGCGGGCTCGACCGCAGTCAGCTCTCACTCTCCGGGTACTGGGCCTACGGACGCACCGAAGACCGCTTCCAGGCGGAGAAGCGCGAACCGATCGGGGTCGTCCTGCCGGCCTCGTGACGGCCCGCCCCGGCATCGCGCAGCGGGTGGGCGCGGGACTCAGTGCGAGGGGTCGGCCGGCTTGCTGCGCGTCCGGCGGACCCGCGACGGACGCTCGACGCGCGCGCGGATGTCCGGTGGAACGAGGTCGAGCAGCTGATCGCGACGCAACGGGAGGTCGAGCAGGCTGAGCTTCATCCGGCCCTTGCGCGAGTGCCGGCTCGGGTCGAGTCGCACGACGTTGGCTGCGTCTCGCACGAGCCGGACGGTCACGACCGCGCCGCTCGCGACATCGGCGAGGACCTGGCCGTCGATCTCGACGGCGGCCTGCTTGGTCGCCGTCCCGATCGAGAACTGCAGACGCTCCGCCGGCCCGAGGATGAACGAGCGGTCGATGCCCGACATCGGGGCGACCGGCGTCACGACGGTGGCGGCGACGGCGGGGGAGAGCACCGGCCCGCCGGCCGCGTAGTTGTAGGCCGTCGATCCGGTCGGGGTGGCGATCACGATCGCATCGGCTTTGAAGTACCCGTAGGCGGTGCCGTCCACGGCGAGGTCGGCCATGACCACGCCGGTTCCCGGGCGCCGGGCGATGGAGACGTCGTTGAAGGCGAGGAGATGGGCTACCTGCTCGCCGGTGGTGATCGTCACCTCGAGGCCGTGGTGCGGTTCGAGGGAGAACTCGTTGTCGCTGACCCGTTGGAGCGCCTCCGCTAGTGCGGCCGGCTCGACCTCGACGAGGAAGCCGACGTTGCCGTAGTTGACGCCGAGCACCGGTGCGGACCGGCCGGCGAGCAGCCGCATCGCCCCGAGCATCGTGCCGTCGCCGCCCATGGCCACGGCGACGTCGACCGACGACGCGAAGGCGTCCTCGTCGAGCAGTTCGACGTCGTCGCCGAGCCGGTTGGCCTCCGCGCGGAGTCCGACGAGGCGCGCGCCGTGTTCGAGCTGCCATGAGCGGAGGATGCGGACGGAGTCGTCGATGTTCTTCGTCGGGTGCGTGATGAGGCCGATCGTCATCGACGGCCCGGCGGGGTGCTTCGTGCGAGTGGTGGTCACCCGTCGAGCATAGGCCGATCGCCTGACAGCGCGACCGGGACCCGGGCAGCCAGCGGGCAGCGGCGTGCCCTGCGTCCGACGCGCGCCGGGCCGCGTTTGGGATACTGGAAGGAGCCGGTCCGCCGTGATCCTCGCGGGGCGCTGAGCGTGGAGGAACGACATGAGCGATGTGACCGAGCACCCTGGCCCACCACGGCGGGCGGGGCGGCTGAAGCCGATCCTCATCGGGATCCTCGGCGCGGTGCTCGTCGTGGTCCTCGGGTTCGTCGTCTGGACCCAGATCGTCATGCAGGGCACTCGTCCCGCCGCACTCGCGGTGTGGGAGGACCCCGCGGTCTCCGTCACCGACGTCGGCGACGCGGTGGTCCTCGCCCCGACCGCGGACGCCGAGCACCCGGCCTCCGGTACCGGTCTCGTCTTCATCCCCGGGGCGAAGGTCGACCCCTACGCCTACCTGTACAAGTTGTCCGGCGTCGTCGAGGAGGCCGGCGTGACCGTGGTCATCACGAAGCCGACGCTGAACCTGGCGTTCTTCGACCAACGGCCGCTGGAGACGTTCACCGCCGCCGCCCCGGACGTCGACACCTGGTTCGTCGGTGGCCACTCACTCGGTGGGGTGCGCGCCTGCCAGCTCGCGGAGGATCCCGCAGTGACGGGCCTCGTCCTGTTCGGGAGTTACTGCGCGAACGACCTCTCCGACTCGGCCCTCGAGGTGCTGAGCCTCGCGGGGAGCGACGATGGACTGAGTACCCCGGAGAAGGTCGCCGACGCGCGCGTCCGGCTGCCCGCTGACGCGACGATGATCGAGATCGACGGGGCGAACCACGCGAGCTTCGGTGACTACGGAGTGCAGCCCGGTGATGGGTCGGCGACGATCTCCAGCGATGAGGCCCGCTCCGAGATCACGCGGGATCTGGTCGAGCTGCTCGGCTGAGCGGAGGGGGTGGGCCCCAGTGTTCAGCAGGGACCCTGATGATCAGCCCTTCGGGACCGGCGGCCCGACGACGAGCAGGGCCGTGAAGACGGCGACGACCACGAGGCCGCCGACGACCACGAGCAGGATCGGGTGTCGGACGAGCCAGCGCGTCAGGCGGTCGAGGACCCGCTGGTCGCGCGGGTCGGCCCCCGCCTCACGGCGCCACGCCCCGTCGAGTCGGCCGGTGCGGTCCGCCCAGAGGTCGAAGGGGATGGTCGCGTACGGGACGACGGCACTCGCGAGGCCCACGAGGATCGTGCCGATGGGCCAGCGCTGGTTGATCCCGATGAGCAGGACCGTCGCGCCGTAGACGAGGAACACGAAGCCGTGCAGCGCGCCACCGATGCTCACGCCGACGTCGGTCGTCTTCGTGACGTACTTGAGGATCATCCCGATGATGAGGAGGGTCCAGGTGATCGCCTCGGCGATCGCGATCAGGCGGAAGAGGCGGCGCGGCGACACAGGGGCTCCAAGGCTCGGGGTGCAGATCTTCCAGCTTGCCAGGGACGGCTGAGAGGGTGCTCCCAGCGGGCGCCCGGTTCTGCCACCCTGGGTGGATCGGGAATACCCGTCGGAGCGACGGGGTTCACCGATATGTATGCAAACACATACAATCGCCGTGATAGCCCGCGGTGAGCCACACGACGTTGGAGAACCCCATGACCACACCCCTCGAGTTCGGCATCGACACCTTCGGTGACGTCACGGTCGACGCCGACGGCGCACCACTGTCCCAGGCGCAGGTCCTGCGCAACGTGGTGGAGCAGGGCGTCCACGCCGAGGCGGTCGGCCTCGACTTCATCGGGGTGGGGGAGCACCACCGTGAGGACTTCGCGGTCTCGTCACCCGAGGTCGTGCTGGCGGCGATCGCGGCCCGCACCGAGCGCATCCATCTCGGATCCGCGGTCACGGTGCTGAGCTCCGACGACCCGGTGCGCGTCTACCAGCGGTTCGCGACGCTCGACGGCATCTCGGGCGGGCGGGCCGAGGCCATCCTGGGCCGCGGATCCTTCACCGAGTCCTTCCCGCTCTTCGGGTACGAGCTCTCGCAGTACGAGGAGCTCTTCGAGGAGAAGCTCGAGCTGTTCGTCGCCCTCCTCGAGCAGGAACCGGTCACCTGGTCGGGCAAGACGCGCGCGCCGCTCCGGGAGCAGTCGGTCTACCCCCGGGTGGAGCACGGGAAGCTGAAGACGTGGGTCGGTGTCGGCGGAAGCCCCGAGTCGGTCGTGCGGACCGCTCGGTACGGCCTGCCGATGATGCTGGCCGTGATCGGCGGTGGACCGCTGCGGTTCGCCCCCTTCGTCGACCTCTACCACCGCGCACTCGCGCAGTTCCAGCTGCCGACCCAGCCCGTCGGCATGCACTCGCCGGCCCACATCGCCGAGACCGATGAGCTGGCGCAGGAGCAGCTCTGGCCGCACTACCGGGCGATGATGGACCGGATCGGCCGCGAGCGGGGCTGGAGCCCGATGACGCGTGGGCACTTCGAGCAGGAGGCCGGCCCAGAGGGTGCGCTGTTCGTCGGTTCGCCCGAGACGGTCGCACGGAAGGTCGCGACCGCGGTCGACGGCTTGGGGCTGTCCCGCGTGGATCTGAAGATCAGCAACGGTTCGCTGTCGCACGAGCACCTCATGGACAGCATCGGTCTGTACGGCTCCGCGGTCGTCCCGCGCGTCCGCGAACTGCTGACCGAGACCTCGACCGCCTGATCCGGTTCAGCGGATCGCCGGCGAGCGGTAGGGCATCGTCAGCGTCAGGACGGTGCCGCCGGTCTCGTCGTCGGCTGCCGGGCCGACCCTGAGGGACCCGCCGAACGCGCCTGCCCGTCGATCCAGCTGCAGCAGGCCGCCGGACGGTTCGGCGTCGTCGCGGAGACCGGAGCCGTTGTCGACGACGCGCAGCTCGACGGCGCCCGCAATCGTCCCTCGCCGCTCGGTGGCGGGCGACGAGACCCGGAGGTCCACGACGAGTCGATCGGCCGCCCCGTGGGTCAGCGCGTTCGTCACGCCCTCCTCGAGCGTGCGGACGACGACCGCGCGCTCCGCGGTCGTGAAGACGTTGTCGATCGGGTCGTCGAGGAGCCGGAACTCCGAAGAGACGTCGAGACTGGTGGTGATCGACGGGGGCAGCCGTTGCAGGATCGCGCGGATGCTCGGGGCGATCCCGACCTCGAGCAGCGGCGGTGACAGGAGCCGGCTGAGTTCCCGCACGTCGCGCTCGCGCACGGTGCGGAGTTCCTCGCCGAGCGATCGCAGGGTCCTGGCCGCATCCGACCCGACGTCCGGGCCGCCCTGTTCGAGTGCTGTCGTGACGGACGCGAGCTGGGCGCTGATCAGGACGAGGTGCTGCTGCAGGGTGCCGTGCAGGCCTTCCGCGACCTCCCGCTTCACCCGCAGCTCCTCGCCCTGCAGGGACTGGAGGGCGAGGTCGGCCCGGTGTCGCTGATCCGCGTGCGCTCGCTCCTCCTCGCGGGCGCGTCGCCGGGCCGCACTGAGGCTGAACCCGAACGTCGCGCAGACCGCCAGGGCGAGCGTCGTCGTCCCGGCCTCGACGAGGACCGTCTGCAGGCTCGGATCGCGGTACACGCCCAGCAGGAGCTGGAGTCCGCTTCGCAGCAGCCCCGTCAGCATCGCCACGAGGAGGACGCCCGCGAGCACCTTCGGGCGCCACCATTCGTGGAGCGACGGTCCCCACCTCGACCACAGCAGGAGTGCGAGCACGAGGATCGCCGCGCTCAACGAGACGAGGTTCGCGGTGACCCGTTCGGCGAGCATGCCACGCGTCCCGCCCGGGGCGACCCAGGTGTAGATGTAGACGCTCTGGAAGGACACCGCGAGCCCGAAGACCGCGGCCATGGCGCCACTGGCCGTGATGAACGCCCGGCTGTCGCTCCAGCGCTCAGCGCGAGCGGTCCGGGCCTCCTGGGTCATGGCTCCATTCTGACCTGCCGTGCGCGCCACCGCCGACATCGACGTGCGGTCGCTCGGGAGCTTCCCCCTCGGTCGTTCCCCGGTCGATCCGGGATACTCGGAACATGCACCACCAGTCGCACTCCGACCCCTCGTCCGCCGCGCTGTCCACGGTCGGTGACGCGACGACGGACGCCGCGACCACCAGGCCGCTGCGTGTCGGCGTGATCGAGGATCAACCACTGCTCGGCGGCATGCTCGCCGAGCTGCTCGACGGGGCGCCAGGCGTGGAGTTCGTCGGGCGTGCCGGTACGGTCGCCGAGGCCCGCAGGCTGTTCCTCCCGGGAACGGTGGACGTGCTGACCATGGACATCGAGCTCCCCGACGGCAACGGGGTGAGCCTCGGCGTCTCCCTCCGCCGGGCGCAACCCGGCCTCGGTGTCGTCCTGCTGTCCGCCTACGACCTCATGGACATGCTGCTCGAGATGCCGGCGGATGTCCGTGACGGCTGGAGCTACCTGTCGAAGACCTCGTCACTCACGCGCGAGATCCTCCTTGAGGCCATCCGGGTCTCCGCTCGTGGCGAGACGATGCTCGATCCCGAACTCATCGACCGGACCCGGCCCAGAGCGGGGTCGAGTCTCGAGTCGCTGACCGACCGGCAGTACGCCGTGCTGCAGCTGCTCGCGACCGGTCGTTCGAACACCGGGATCGCGACCAGGCTCGGGATCGCGGAGAAGTCCGTCCAGAACCACCTCACGGCGATCTACGCGGCGCTCGGGATCGAGCACGACACCTCGAGCAACCCACGGGTGTCGGCCGTCCTCGCCCTCCTCGCCGAATCCGGTCGCTTGTCCTGACGGGACGTCCGCGGTCGATGCGCGGGCTCAGCGTCCGCGGTCCGGCGCTTCGAGGTCGTCCACCGTCCGATCGGGGCGCCACCCGCGCCAGACCGGATGCCTGAACCGCCCGTCCGGTGTCCACTCGCTGAAGCGGACCTCCCCGATGAGGACCGGTTCCACCCAGTTGGCGTCGGCCGCATCGGCCGGCGGGACACCCACGAGTGTCGTCGACGCCCGACCCAGCCGTTCGAAGCGGAGCGCGGTCGCCGCCAACTCCCGGTCGCTGAAACCGCTTCCGACCCGCCCCGCGTAGTGCAGCAGCCCGTCCGAGCCTGGCACCCCGAGCAGGAGCGACCCGATCCCACCCGAGCGCCCGCCCCGACCGGGACGCCAGCCGGCCACGACGACCTCCTCCATGCGTTCGTGCTTGAACTTGACCCAGGTGCTGCTGCGCCGACCCGGCCGGTAGCGGCCGTCGAGCTCCTTCGCCATCACCCCCTCCAACCGCAACCCGCGACTCACCTCGAGCGCGTCGTCGAGCGAGCCGTCGATCGTCGGCGGCACCTGGACGACGGTCCCGGATCCGATCGTCCGCTCGAGCAGCTCGCGACGCTCACGGTAGGGCAGCTCCGTCCGATCCGTGTCGTCCAGCGCGAGCAGGTCGAACAGCAGCAGCCGGACCGGCGTCCGTCGGCGCTCCCGTTCGACGTCCCGCTCCGCGGTGAGCTGCATCCGACGCTGCAGCAGCGAGAAATCGGGACGGCCGTCAGGTCCCGACGCCACGATCTCGCCGTCGAGGACGATCGCACGGCCGGCGAGCGACGCCGCGAGCTCCTCGACCACCTCCGGGTACGCCGCCGTGAGGTCCTTGCCGTTCCGGCTCGACAACCGCACCCGCCCCGTCGAGCCGTCGACGCTCGCGATCGCACGGATGCCGTCCCACTTCATCTCGAACGCCCAGGAACCGTCGTCGACCAGCTCGCCGGGTGCCGCGACACTCGCGAGCATGGGGGTGGGGATCCCACGAGGCCGTGCGACCGGTGGAGCCGGCGGGTCACCCGGGGCTCGCATCCGGTGGATGAGCCACGACGGCGCCTCCCGTCCCGTCCCGCCCGCGGTCCGGATGAGCGCGAACCTCATCGGCCCGCCGAGCGCGCCTCCCGCCCGGCCGTGCAGGGTCCCGATGACCTCGTCGTCGCGCCACTTCTCCAGCTCGTAGGTGCCCGCGTCCCAGATGGTCACCTCGCCGGCCCCGTACTCCCCGGCGGGGATCGTGCCCTCGAAACTGCCGTACTCGATGGGGTGGTCCTCCGTGCGCACCGCCAGATGGTTGCTGCTCGGATCCGTCGGCACCCCCTTCGGCAGGGCCCACGACACCAGCACGCCGTCGTGCTCGAGTCGGAAGTCATGGTGGAGTTTCCGGGCGTCGTGTCGCTGGATCACGAACGAGGGCGGTGTCCCGGCAGCGGCAGGCGACGGCGGTCCGTCCGGGACGGGCTCGGGCGTCCGCTCCGCGTCCCGCTTCCGTCGGTACTCCGCCAGCCGGTCCTCGTGCTCCGACGGGCGGATCGTGATCGACGGACGCGGGTCGCCGAGCACCCGCAACGGGTCCTCACCGTCCGCCAGACGCTCGAGCACCGCAGGGAACTCCAGCTGCGCCAGCCCGGGATCGTCGAGCTCCTCCCACCGGCGGGGAGCCGCCACCGTCGGCCGTGACCGACCCCGCAACGAGAACGGCGCGATCGTCGTCTTCGACCCGTTGTTCTGACTCCAGTCGACGAAGACCCTCCCCGTGCGTCGCTGCTTCGACATCTCGCTCACCACGAGGCCCGGCTCGTCCGCGGCCAGCGCCCGCGCGAGCTCATGCGCCACGAGCGACACCTCCGCGGAACTCTGCCGACCGTCCAACGCCGCATACAGGTGGATCCCCTTGCTCCCACTCGTGAGCGGAACCGGATCCAACCCCATGTCCACCAACACCGCCCGCGCCAGGCCCGCGACCCCAGCGCACTCGGCGAGGGACACCCCCTCACCCGGATCGAGGTCGAGGACGAGACGGTCGGGCGGACGGCGCTCGCCGGATCGGTCGAACCGCCACTGCGGCACGTGCAGCTCGAGCGCACCCAGTTGCGCCAGCCACGTGAGTGTCGCGAGATCGTCGACGATCGGGTACTCGTTCGTGTGATCGCTGTGCTCGATGGGGAGCCGTTGCACCCAGTCGGGAGCCGAGGCGCCCAGGTCCTTCTGGAAGAACCCGGACTCCGGCGACGCATCCGTCCCGACGCCGTGCACCCAGCGTTTCCGGGTCACCGGCCGATCGGCGAGGTGGGGGATGAGGTGTTCGGCGACCGCGGCGTAGTAGGCGAGGACCTCGGCCTTCGTCGTGCCGGTCTCGGGGTACAGCACCTTGTCGAGATGGGTGAGTTGGATCCGGCGTCCGTCGACGTCGACCCACTGCGTCTGCGCGCCGCCACCGCTCGTCCTCGCCATGGCGATCAGCCTGCCGCCCACGGGCGTCAAGGGCTAGCCCTTGACGATGTTCCGGGTGTCTACTGGTCACCACGACAGCGCGGGCGGATCCGCCGGCGGACGGGAGCGGTCATGCGCGCGATCTGGAAGGGTGCGGTCACCTTCGGCCTGGTGAACGTCCCGGTGAAGGTGTACAGCGCCACGGAGGACCACGACCTCTCGTTGCACCAGGTTCACGACGCCGACGGCGGGCGCATCCGGTATCAGCGCAAGTGCGAGGTCTGCGGCAAGGTCGTCACCTACGACCACATCGACAAGGCCTACCAGGACGGCGAGCAGACGGTGGTCCTCACCGCCGACGACCTGGCGTCACTCCCCGAGGAACGCAGCCGCGAGATCGAGGTCGTCGAGTTCGTGCCGAGCGACGACCTCGACCCGATCATGTTCGACCGCAGTTACTTCCTCGAACCGGACTCCTCCTCGTCGAAGGCCTACGTCCTCCTCCGGCGGACGCTCGAGGAGACCGACCGCACGGCCATCGTCCGGTTCGCCCTCCGCCAGAAGACGCGACTCGGCGCTCTCCGGGTGCGTGAGGACGTCATCCTCCTGCAGACACTGCTCTGGGAGGACGAGGTCCGCGAGGTGCGGTTCCCGGCCCTCGAGGAACGCGTCCGCATCTCCGCCAAGGAACTCGAGATGTCTGAGGCGCTCGTCGAGTCCTTCTCGTCCCGCTTCCGCCCGGACGCGTTCGTCGACGAATACCAGGCACAGCTCCGGAAGCTCATCGACGCGAAACTCGAGCAGGGCGACGCACTCGACACCGCCGCCACCTTCGGCGAGCAGCCCGAACCCGACGACGACACGGGCGCTGAGCCGATCGACCTCATGGAGGTGCTGCAACGCAGCATCGAACGGCAGCGCGGCACGACCGGCGCGAAGACGGCGAGTGGAGCGAAACGGTCCGGCACCGCCAAGCCCGCCGCGACGAGCAGCTCGGCGAAGACCGGTACAGCGAAGACGGGTACCGCCAAGACGAGTGGCGCGAAGACCGCTACCGCCAAGACCGCGGCGTCGAAGCCGTCGACCGCGACGAAACGCAAGAAGAGCGCCTGAGCGACGGAGCACGGGCTGAGAGGGAGCACGACATGATGGAGCACCGCATCACCCCGTTCCTCTGGTACGACTCGCAGGCCGAGGAGGCGGCGACCTTCTACGTGTCACTGTTCCCCGACTCCCGGATCACCTCGGTGAGCCGCTACCCGGAGGGCGGACCCATGCCGGCGGGCCAGGCGATGGTCGTCGAGTTCGAGCTCGAAGGACTGCCCGTCAGCGCGATGAACGCCGGGCCCATCTTCTCGTTCACCGAGGCGTTCTCCTTCTCCGTCAGAGCCGACACCCAGGACGAGATCGACCGGCTCTGGGACGCCCTCATCGCCGACGGCGGTGCCCCGAGCCAATGCGGCTGGCTCAAGGACCGCTGGGGACTGTCCTGGCAGATCGTGCCCGGCATCCTCGCCGAACTGCAGAACGACCCCGACCGGGGACGCGCGGCACGAGCCATGCAATGCATGATGGGGCAGACCAAGCTCGTCATCGCCGAACTCGTCGCCGCTGCGGACGGTCGGTAGCGGCTCCTCCACAGCCGACCGACCGACGGGACACCGCCCCTCCGGGACGCCGGCGCAGTCCACCGTCAGCAGCTCCTGACAGACTTGCCGCATGTCCCACCCCAGTGCTCCCACCCCCGCCCACCTCGAACCAGCCCCCACCGGATCGGTCGCCGAGGCGACGGCGGCGCTCGCCGCACTCACGGGCGTTCCGGGGGCCACGTTCCACGACGGTCAGCTCGAGGCGATCCTTGCGCTCGTCGACGAACATCGTCGTGCGCTCGTCGTCCAGCGCACCGGTTGGGGCAAGTCCGCCGTCTACTTCATCGCGACCGCCCTCCTGCGCCGACGGGGCGCCGGGCCGACGCTGCTGGTCTCGCCGTTGCTCGCGCTCATGCGCGACCAGGTGGCGGCTGCCGAGCGCGCCGGCGTGCGCGCGGTGGCGATCAACTCGGCGAACGCACACGAATGGGACGACGTCCGGGCGCGCCTGGAGGCCGACGAGGTCGACGTCCTGCTCGTGTCACCCGAGCGGCTCAACAATCCGCGCTTCCGCGATGAACAGCTCCCGACCCTCGTGGCCCGCACGGGCATGCTGGTGGTGGACGAGGCGCACTGCATCTCCGACTGGGGACACGACTTCCGACCCGACTACCGGCGGCTCGCCGAACTGATCGGGCGCCTCCCGGCCGAGGTCCCGGTCCTGGCGACCACCGCGACGGCCAATGCACGCGTCGTCCGCGACATCGCCGAGCAGCTCACCGCACCCGGCGCCGCAGGCTCCCACGGAGCCGAGGTGCTCACCATCCGCGGCTCGCTCGCGAGGGCGTCCCTCCGGCTCGGCGTGCTCCGGCTGCCGGAGTCACGGGACCGCCTCACCTGGCTGCTCAGCCACCTCGGCGGGCTCACCGGGTCCGGCATCATCTACACGCTCACGGTGTCCGCCGCGGAGGACACCGCGCGGCTGCTGCGCGAGGCCGGTCATGAGGTCCGGGCCTACACCGGCCGGACCGATCCCGACGAACGCGAGGAGTCCGAGCGACTCCTCAAGGAGAACCGCTTGAAGGCGCTGGTCGCGACGAGCGCGCTCGGCATGGGGTTCGACAAACCGGACCTCGGGTTCGTCGTGCATCTCGGAGCTCCGTCCTCGCCGGTCGCGTACTACCAGCAGGTAGGCCGTGCGGGCCGCGCCACCGAGCACGCAGACGTCCTGCTCCTGCCCGGAGCGGAGGACGAGGAGATCTGGCAGTACTTCGCGACCGCGTCGATGCCGGACGAAGCGCGGGCCACCGCGGTCCTCGACGCACTCGACAGCCAGCCGCGGTCCACGCCCGCGCTCGAGGCGCTCGTCAACCTGCGCCGCACACCCCTCGAACTCCTCCTCAAGGTGCTCGACGTCGACGGCGCGGTCCAGCGGGTGGCCGGGGGATGGGTGTCGACCGGCCAGCCGTGGGTCTACGACCGGGACCGGTACCGGCGGATCGCCGAGGCCAGGGTGGCGGAGCAACAGGCGATGCTGGCCTACGAACGGGGCGACGAGTGCCGGATGCTCGTGCTGCAACGTGAGCTCGACGACGCGAGCGCAGTGCCCTGTGGCCGATGCGACCGGTGCGCCGGGCCGTGGTTCCCCACCGAACTCGACAGTGCGGCGGCCGCCTCCGCTTCGGAGGCGCTCGGACGGGTCGGCGTCGAGCTCGAACCGCGAGCGCAGTGGCCCACGGGAGCCGACCGCCTCGGCGTCACCGCCGACGGCACAGCAGTGAAGGGACGCATCGCGCTCGACGACCGCCTCGAGGCCGGGCGCGCGCTCGCTCGGCTCACCGACCTCGGCTGGGGCGGTGTCCTCCGCGAACTCTTCGCCGCGGGCGCACCTGATGCTCCCGCCTCCCGTGCGGTCATCGACGCGAGCGTCCGCGTTCTGGCGGATTGGCCGTGGACGCAACGACCGGCCGCCGTGGTCAGTGTGCCGTCACGGTCGCGTCCGCAGCTCGTCGACTCCGTGGCGAGGGGCATCGCGTCGCTCGGGCGACTGCCCTACCTCGGGGAGCTCGACCTCGTCGGCGACGGCCCGCGCGGTGGTCCGGGCGGCAACAGCGCCTACCGGCTGGCCGGGGTCTGGGACGCCTTCACCGTCGGATCCGAACTCCGGGCGCAGCTCGCAGCGTTGGAGGGTGCGCCGGTCCTGCTCGTCGACGACCGCGCCGACAGTCGGTGGACGCTCACCGTCGCCGGTCGCGCGCTCCGCCGCGCCGGATCCGGACCGGTCCTCCCGTTCGCGCTCGGGATCGTGGGCTGATCGCCCGTCAGCCCTCGTGGAGGCTGGAGCGGGTGTCCTTGGACAGGTGCCGCGGCAGCAGGATCGTGCAGACGAGTCCGACGACGGCTGCTGCAGCGCAGATCGCGAAGCTCAGGCGGAAGGCGTCCGCACTGGGTGTCGTGACAGCTCCGTCGGTCACGACCTGGGAGGCCAGGATGGCGCCGATCACCGCACTCGCGATCGTGGAACCGAGCGTCCGCATGACGGAGTTGAGTCCGTTGGACGCCGCCGTCTCGCTGGGCGGGACGGCACCCATGATGAGCGTCGGCATGGCGGCGTAGGCGAACCCCACCCCGAAGCCGACCGCGGTGGCTGTGAGCACGGTGTGCCAGACCTCGGTCATGAGTCCGATCGCGATCGCGTAGCCGACCGCGATGATCGCGATGCCGATCAGCAGGCTCAACCGGGCACCCTTGGCCGCGGTCAGTCGAGCGGCGACCGGCGACATCGCCCACATGATGAGACCGCTGGGCATGAGGCAGAGGCTCGCGATGAGCATGTTCTGCCCGAGACCGACCCCGGTGCCGACCGGCGCCTCGAGGATGCCCGGGAGGACGACCGTGCTGCCGAAGAAGGCGAAGCCGACCGTGATGGATGCGAGGTTCGTGAAGAGCACCGTCCGCCTGGCGGCGATGCGCAGGTCGACGAGCGGACTGGCGGACCGTACCTCGAACCATCCCCAGAGCAGGAGCACGACGACGCCGCCGATCAAGCAGCTGAGGGTCCCGACGCTCGTCCAACCCCACTCGTTGCCCTTCGAGACGGCGAGGAGGATGGGGACGAGTCCCGCGGCGAGACCGATCGCGCCGATCCAGTCGAAACCGCCTTCGCTCCGGAGCGTGCTCACCGGGACGAAACGCGCGACGAGGACGAAGCCGATGAGGCCGAGGGCACCCGCGACCCAGAACAGCACGTGCCAGTCCAAGTACTGCGAGATCACGGCGGAGATCGGCAGGCCGACGGCACCACCGATGCCGAGCGTGGCACTCACGAGGGCGACCGCGGGGCCGAGCCGCTTCGCATGGAGCACGTCGCGCAGGATGCTGATGCCGAGCGGGATCACGCCCATCGCCATCCCCTGGAGGGCCCGGGCGACGATGAGCGGGACGATCGTGGACGAGAAGGCGGCGAGCACCGAACCGGCCATCATGATCCCGAGCAGGACGAGCACCATCCGTCGTTTGCCGTAGAGGTCGCCGAGCCGACCGGCGATCGGGGTCGCGACCGCGGCCGACAGGAGCGTCGCCGTCACGACCCACATGCTGTCGGAGGCGTGTACGCCGAGGATCGTCGGGAGCGACGGCACGAGCGGGGTGACGAGCGTCATCATGAACGCCGCGACGAGACCGGTGAAGGCGAGGCTCGTGACGACCGCCCGCTCCGGAAGTGGCTTGCTGAGTGCCGCGCGCTCCTCGTCGCTGAGCCAGGACTGCTCGGCCCCGGCCTGGTCCTCGTCGTGGTCGTCGGGCTGTGCTGAATCCTGCGTCACGGGTCCTGTTCCTGTGGAGAGTCGATGCGGCCGAGGCCACTCGGAGTCGAACACCGTCCGTCGGTGCGGTATTCCCGGCTCGTCCGGGCCGATGTCGTCCGGCCTCGTCGCCGACTCAGCGCGGGAGGCGGGGGATCGCCGCGATGAGCTGCTTCGTGTAGGCCTCGGCGGGATCGTGGAGGATCTGCGCGGTGGAGCCGGCCTCGACGACCTGCCCGTGTCGGAGCACCATCGTGCGTTCACACAGCGCTGCCACCGTGCCGAGGTCGTGCGAGACCATGACGAGCGCCAGACCGTTCGAGGCCCGCAGCTCGGCGAGGAGCTCGATGATCTGGATCCGGGTGCTCATGTCGAGGGCACTGACGGGCTCGTCGGCGAGGAGGAGTCGGGGGTTCGGGACGATCGCGCGGGCGATGGCGATCCGCTGCCGCTGGCCGCCCGAGAACTCGTGCGGGAACCGCGACGCCGCGTCGGCGGGCAGTCCCACCGCCTCGAGCGCCTCGGACGCGCGGACGGCCGCCTGCTCGGTCGTCGCCAGCCGGAGGGATCGCAATGGTTCGGCCACGATGCGTCCGATGCGCTGCCGCGGGTCGAGCGAGGAGTACGGATCCTGGAAGACGGCCTGCACCGATGCGCGGAACCGGCGGACCCGTGTCCGGTCGCGGGGGTCCAGAGCGCCACCGTCGAACCGGACCGAGCCCGTGGTCGGCCGGTCGAGGCCGAGCAGCAGCCGGAGGAGGGTGCTCTTGCCGGCGCCGGACTGACCGACGATCCCGACGGCCTCGCCTGCGCCGACGGCGAGCGACACGTCGTCCAGGGCCTCCTGGCCGCCGCGGTACCGGAAACCGACCGCGTCCAGCTCGAGGATTGGCGTCGCCGTGATCGGTGCATCGGTCATCGTGGGTCCTCCAGCGCGTCGTCGAGCGCGCGTGCGCTGGCGACCAGGCGACGGGTGTCGTCGTGCTGCGGTGCCGTCAGCACCTGCGCCACCGGGCCGCGCTCGACGGCACGACCCTCGCTCAGCACGACGACCTCGTCGACCATGGCCGACACGACGGCGAGATCGTGACTGATGAACAGGAGCGCCATGCCGCGTTCCCGGACGAGACGGTCGATGAGCGCGAGCACCTCCGCCTGGACGGTCACGTCGAGGGCCGTCGTCGGCTCGTCCGCGATCAGGAGCTGCGGGCGACCGGCGAGCGCGATGGCGATCGCGATGCGCTGCCGCTGCCCGCCGGACAGCTCGTGGGGGTAGGAGGCGGCGATGCGCGCGGTGTCGGTGAGGGACACCTCGACGAGGGCTGCTTCGACGGCCTCCTCGAGCCGTTCGCCCCGGAGTCCCAGATGGCGACGCAGGGGCTCGGCGAGCTGGGCGCCGACCCGCATGAGCGGGTCGAGTGCGGTCAGCGGTTCCTGGAAGACGAGCCCCGCCACCCGACCGCGGAGCGGCCGCAGCGCGCGGTCCGGGGCGCCGATCACCTGGGTGCCGGCCAGTTCGACGCTGCCGCTCGCGCACAGCTGGTCGCCGAGCAGCCCGATCACCGCGAGGGAGGTCAAGGACTTCCCGGACCCGGAACCGCCGATGAGGCCGAGCCGACCCCCGGCGGCGATGGTCAGGTCCAGCCCGTCGAGGAGCGGCCGGTCAGCGCCGTCGGGAGCACCGCGCCGGGTGCCCCGGGTGATGGTCAGGGCGGAGATGTCGAGGAGATCGCTCATGCGCCGCGCCTCCTCGTCGGATCGCCGAGGTCCCGCAGGCCGTCCGCGATGAAGTTCACGCCCACCACGAGCATCACCACGGCGACACCGGGAGCGATCGCACCGATCGGTGCCGTCGTGACGGTGGCCTGGGCCTCCTGCAGCAGGCGCCCCCAGGAGGCGTTCGGCGGCGGCGCACCGAGGCCGAGGTACGACAGGCTCGCTTCGGCGAGGACGGCGATGCCGAACTGCAGCGCGAGGTTGACGCTCAGGGTGGGCCAGATGTTCGGGAGCACGTGCTGGCCGATGACACCGGCCCAGCTCGTCCCGGCGGTCCTGGCCGCGACCACGTACTGCTCGCTGAGGACCCGCTTGGTGAGGATCCGGGTCAGGCGGGCCACGATGGCCGACATGGCGAGTCCGATCGCGATGATCGCGGTGCCGAGTGACGCGCCCTGGGCGGCCACGATGAGCATGGCGAGCAGGAGCACCGGGAAGGCGATCACGACGTCGAGCGCGGCGGAGATCGTGTCATCCAGCCAGGCCGATGCGAAGGCCGCGGCGAGTCCCACGGCGATCCCGATGACCGCCCCGACCGCGACGGCCCCGGCGCCGGTCGCGAGCGCGATGCGCGCGCCGATCATGAGCTGGGTCATGAGGTCACGACCGAGCTTGTCCGTACCGAGCCAGTGGATGCCGCTCGGCCCCTCGAGGCGACCGCCGGAGGTGTCCGTGGGGGCGAAGGGCAACCACACGAGCGAGACGGCCGCCAGGACGGCGATGACGCCGACGAGGACGAGTCCGACGGTCAGCGTCGCGGACCGGGCGCGGCGCCGCACGGGGCGCCGGTCGGCGAGCGCGGTCTGGGCGTCGACGGCGCTCATCGGAGCCCGTTCCCAGAGATCGAGGTGCGCAGACGCGGATCGATGAGCCGCTGCGCGATGTCGGCGACGAAGCCCGTCAGGAGGACGACGAGGGTCGAGACGAGGAGGATGCCCTGGATGTTCGGGTAGTCGTGCTGCTGGATCGCCGTCAGGAGCATCGATCCGAGGCCAGGCAGGCTGAAGACGCTCTCGACCACGACGGCTCCGAGGAAGGTGGTGGCGAGCTCGATGCCGAGGATCGCCACGACGGGCACCGCGGCGTTCCGGGCGCCGTGCCGGAGCAGGGCCTCGCCGAAGCCGGCTCCCTGCGCCCGGGCGGAGCGCAGATAGTCGCTCCCGACCACGTCGAGCGTGGCGGAACGGACGTATCGGGTGATGGACGCACTCATGACGATGGCGATGGTGATGACCGGGAGGGCGAGGCTTGTGAGCGCCGCGGCAGGATCGGCCCAGTCGTCGCGCGGGAAGCCGCCGGACGGGAACAGCCGGAGCGTCACCGCGAACACGCTGACGAGCAGGATGCCGACCCAGAACACCGGCACGGCGATACCGAGCTGCGAGAGGCCGGACAACGCGATGCCGTACCAGCGGTCGGCCCGGAGCGCGGACACGACACCGGCCACGAGGGCGAGCACCACGGCGAGGAGGAACGCGAGGAGCGTCAGCGGCACGGTCACCTGGAGACGCGATGCGATCTCGGGTCCGACTGGGAGCGAACTCACGAACGAGGAACCGAGGTCGAGGGTGAGGACGCCGCCGAACCAGGCGGCGAACTGCTCGCCGAGCGGTCGGTCGGCTCCCACCTGCTCGCGTGCCGCGTCGATCTGCTCCTGCGTGGCGTTCACCGAGAGCAGGGCGTTCGACGGGTCGCCCGGCAGTAGCCGGAGCAACACGAACAGCACGGTCATGGCGACGAGGAACGACACCACGAGGAACGCGGATCGGCGCAGCAGGTAAGCGAGCATGGTGGACCTCAGCGTAGCGAGGCCCGGGCCGACCGGGCGGTTCCGGTCGGCCCGGGCGACGACTACTTGCGGACGATGTCCGCCACGAAGAACTGCGAGTTCAGGCCGTTGACGCCGTACCCCGAGACGTCGCTCGCGGCGACGACGATCTGCGGGTAGAGGTAGAGCCACACGCTCGCGGCGTCCTCGGCGATCTGCTCGTTGACCAGCTTCAGCTTCGCCGTCTGTTCCTCGGTGGTCGTCGCCTGTTCGGCCTCCGACACCCACTGGGTCACCTCGGGGTTGTCGTAGCCCCAGTAGAAGTCCGGGTTGCCGTACCAGACGACGTCGCGGTCGTTCACGTGCTCCTGGAGGGTCGCCTGGAAGTCGCGTTCCTTGAACACCTTCGAGTACCACTCGTCCGCGCTGATCGTGTTGATCTCGACCGTGATGCCGACCTTCGCGAGTTCACTCTGGAGGAACTCGGCGACGGCCGGGTGCGGGTCGTAGCTCGGGGTGTCGAGGGTGAAGGTGAAGCCGTCGGCGAAGCCCGCTTCGGCGAGCTGCTGCTTGGCGAGCTCGGGGTCGTACGGGTTCACCTGCGTGAGGTCCTCGTACCAGGGGTCCGTCGGCGGGACCATCGATCCGATGAGCGTGCCGTAGTCGCCCCAGATGGACGAGAGCAGCTTCTTGGTGTCGATCGCGGAGTACACGGCCTTGCGGACGAGCGCCTGGTCGAACGGGGCGACCCGGTCGTTGAAGGCGAGCAGCTCCTTCGTCGTGGAGTCGCCGTCGGAGACGACGTAGTCCGCGTTGTCGGTGAACTGGCTCAGCTGGTCGGGGCTCTGCACGCTCGTGATGATGTCGATCTGCTTCGTGACGAGCGCATTGCTGAGCGCGGTCGCGTCGGTGAAGTAGGTGAAGACCACCTCCGCGTTCTTGGCGGGCTCACCCCAGTAGTCGTCCCAGCGCTCGAGGCTCAGGGTGCTGCCGCGCTTCCAGTCGCCGAGCGTGTACGGACCCGTGCCGTCCTCGGTGGTCTTGAGGTCCTTCGCCGCGTCGTTGACGATCCAGACGTAGCTCAGGTTGTAGATGAAGGAGATGGAGCGCTCGGAGAGGGTGATGACGACCGTCTTGTCGTCGGGGGTTGCGATGTCGGAGATCACCGCGAAGCTGCTCTTCCGCGCCGACTGCGAGTCCTCGGCGGTCACAGCTTCGATGCTCGACTTCACGTCCGCCGAGGTGAGCGGGTCGCCGGAGTGGAAGGTGACGCCGTCCTTGAGGGTGAAGGTGTACGTCAGGCCGTCGTCGCTCACCGCGCTGTCCGCGGCGAGCACCGGTTCGACCTCGCCGTCGTCCGTGAGGCGGTACAGGCCCTCGTACACGTTGCCGGTGAAGGCCTCCGTGACGCCCTGGCCGCCGCCGCCGGTGTTGCTGAGGTTCTGCGGCTCGTAGAGCGAGCCGACGGCGATGGTCGCGTCGTCGCCCGTCGCCGAACTGCCACCACCACCGGCGCAGCCGGCGAGGGCGACGGCGGCGGCGACGGACAGGGCGACGAGCCCGAT
This sequence comes from Plantibacter sp. VKM Ac-2876, assembly GCF_015350715.1. Lineage (NCBI taxonomy): Bacteria > Bacillati > Actinomycetota > Actinomycetes > Micrococcales > Microbacteriaceae > Plantibacter > Plantibacter sp. VKM Ac-2876. Next base: position 97,340 of record NZ_JADKSI010000002.1, read on the forward strand.
GGTTCTCTTCACGGATACTCCTGTGGTGTGGGGGTGATGATGCTGGTGCAGGCTGTGGGGTGCTGGGGGTCAGACGGCGTAGAGGTCGAAGCCCTCGCGGAACCGGACGATCCGTTCCCCGGCGAGGACGTCTCCGGTGAACCGGTTCTGCGGCGGCGGCATCGGACAGTTGTACTGCACGGAGAAGCCGCAGGGCGGTACGAACGCGCGGTTGAAGTCGAGGACGACCTCACCCGCCGTACCGAAGCCGCCGTCGTCGGTCCGCTGCACGAACAGGAACCGACCGGCGCCGTAGGTGCCCGACTCGCCATCGCGGCCGTTCGTCGCATCGCCGAAGACGAGGAGGAGCGTGCCGCCGTCGTCGAAGGCGCTCATCGTGTACTCGACGCCGTCCCGCGTGAACACGATGTCGCCGGGGACGACGAGCTCCCGTGATCCGCCGTTGTCTCGGATGTGCTCGAACGGGACGGTCCGCGACCCGTCGACGGGGGTGAACCGCGCCGTCTGGACCCAGGCGGCGTCGTACGGGAACACCTCGATGCCGTCGAACGCGCGGATGGCGGGTGCGTTCGCGTCCCATCGGCGGATGCCGACCTCGTCCTGGCCGGTGTCGAGGTGGGTGCGGCGGAGCGTCGTCACCGTGATGCCGCTGGGCTGCTCGGCGGCGATGGCCGCTGCGGCCTCGTCGACGGTGGCCGGCGTCTCCTCCGGGAGCCACCGTGTCTCGACGAGGGCGAGGTTGCCGAGCGGCGCGGTCACGGCGGCTCGACGCTCGTCGCGCCAGGCATCGTGCTCGGCGATCGCGTTCGGCTGCGGGGCGGTGTGGATCGGCATGTCTCGATTCTCCGGATGACGACGGGCGGGTCCCAATCGTGTGTCCTTCGGAGTCCAGCTCGTTTCGGGCGGGAACTATTCCCGAGCCCGGCGACGACCCTGCGCGGGACGGCGAGCGACGGGGTCGCGACGTTCTGGGAGGATGTCCTCATGAACGCCACGCTCGTCCGCATGCCCGCCGATCGATTGCGGGGGTGGATGCTCGCCGCGAACGCGCAGTACCGCCTCGAACGCATCGAGGCGGGGGAGACCGAGGCAGAGGCCACGGCGAAGGCGGCGCAGTCGCTCGCCGAGACGTTCCCGGCCGGTCGGCTCCAGGTCGGACACCTCGTCTTCGAGGTGGTCCTCGACGAAGCCGCGGTCGGCGTGCTCTGGATCGGACCGCGGAGCACGAGCCACCCGGACGAGTGGTGGATCTGGGACGTGGAGATCGACGAGTCGTTCCGCGGACGTGGGCTCGGCCGGCAGGCCATGCAGCTCGCCGAGACGGCGGCCAAGGAGCAGGGCGCGAAGACCCTCGGGCTGAACGTCTTCGGATTCAACCGGATCGCGCGCGGCCTGTACGAGTCGCTCGGCTACGAGACGATGGCCGTGCAGATGCGCAAGGCGCTCTAACGCGGGTCCAGCCCGTCGATCAGCTCGGTCATGACCCGGTCAGCGAGTGACGGAGGCTTCGGGTGCCCGTCGGCGGTGGTCCGCGAGGTGGTCGCCCGGTCGAGCGCGAGGACCTCGCCGTGGAGGTGCTCCATCTTCGCGTCGAGCCTCGAGGCCGCCTCGGCGGCGTGCTTGAGCTCGGCGAGCAGGCTGTCCGGCACGGCCTTGTCGTACTTGTAGTAGATCTTGTGTTCGAGGCTCGCCCAGAAGTCCATGGCGATCGTCCGGAACTGGATCTCGACGGGCACCTGCACGACGCCGTCGGACATGAACACCGGCACCTCGACGATCACGTGGAGGCTCTGGTAGCCGTTCGGCTTCGGATTCGCGATGTAGTCCTTGACCTTCACCACGGTGATGTCCTGCTGGCTCGTCAGGAGTTCGAAGACCTTGTACGTGTCGGAGATGAAGCTGCAGGTGACGCGGATACCGGCGATGTCCGTGATGTGTTCGCGGATGTCGTCGATGTCCTGCCCGTACTGCTTGCGTTCGATCTTGCCGATGATGCTCTCCGGCGACTTCAACCGCGAGCTGATGTGCTCGATCGGGTTGTAGTCGTGGATCTGCGTGAACTCCTCCTTGAGGATGTTGAGCTTCGTGGTGATCTCGTCGATGCCGAACTTGTACAGCATCATGAACCGCGTGAACTCGTCCTTGAGGCGCTTCAGCTCCTCGAGGTTGTCCGACGACGTTGGTCCGGTCATGGGCGTGCACTCCAGCTCTGTCTCCGACGGGCCGACGGCCCGCTCGCACTCTACTGAAGCGGCCTTGGAACGCCTCTCAGCCTCCTGTGAATCAGGACCGCGCCGGGCCGTTCAGTGCTGCAGGGCCGCACGGCGGCGTGACGAGGCCTGGAGCCGGCGGGCGCGCCCGGCGGTCAGCATCAGGCCGAGGACGACCCCGGCGACGGCACCCGACGTGTTCGCGAGGAGGTCGCGGGGGTCGCTCACGCGTCCGGGGATCGCGAGCTGCGCGGCCTCGATGCCGACCGTCAGCGTGGCTGCGACGAGGATGGCGAGCCACCAGCGCCGTCGTCCGAGCAGGAGGAGGAAGAAGACGCCGATCGGGACGAACATGGCGATGTTCGCGCCGAACTCGAGGCGCTCGTAGGTGACCCACGCCGTCGACTCCCACCGGGCGAGGATGTCGACGAGTCGGTACACGAGGGACTCGGTCCGGCCGTCGAAGGGCCGTGGGCCGAGGGTGATGGCCGCCACGAGCGCGAGGTACACCACGGTGAGGGTGCTGAGCACGGGATGGCGGCGGAACATCGGCCCAGCCTGCCCGAGTCACCTTGGCGGCGCTTGAGTGTTCCCTGGACGGGGACGATGCGTCGCCGATGAGGCCGGGAGGGTCGTCAGCTGCGCGTCAGCGCCCCCGCAATCGCTCGATGTCGCGACGTTCACGCTTCGTCGGTCGACCGGCGCCGCGGTCTCGGACGGCCACGACCTGCCGTTCCGCCGGCGTCGGCAGCGGGGGAGAACGGTCGATGAGACATTCCGCCGCGACGTCCGCGCCGACCCGTTTCGCGATGAGGCGTCGTACCTCGACGATCCGGTCGAAGCCCGCCACGCGGAGCCGGACCTCGTCGCCGATCCTGACGGCCTGTGCCGGCTTCGCCCGGTCGCCGTTGACCCGGACGTGGCCGGCTCGGCAGGCGGTCGCGCCGGCGGACCGGGTCTTCGTCAGCCGGACCGCCCAGATCCATGCGTCGACGCGTACGCTCGACGGGCTGTCCATCCTCCGATGGTAGAGCAGCCCATCGGTAGACTCGACCCGTGACTGACGGGGCGGGGCGCGGGGCTCGACGGACCGGTGAAGACCGCGTCGTCACCCTCCCCAACGCGCTCAGCGTCTTCCGGATCCTCCTCGTCCCGGTCTTCCTGGTCCTCCTCGTGCAGGGGCAGGATCTCTGGGCCCTCGCGACGCTCGCGTTCTCCGGCGTCACCGACCTGCTCGACGGGTGGATCGCGCGACGGTTCGACCAGATGACGAAGCTCGGTCGACAACTCGATCCGGCCGCCGATCGCCTCTACATCCTCGCGGCGTTGATCGGTCTCGCGGCCCGCGGACTCATCCCGTGGTGGTTGCTCATCGTCGTCTTCGCCCGCGACCTGCTGCTCGTCGGGCTCGCCGTCGTCCTCCACCGGTCCGGTACGGGCGTGCTGCCCGTCATCCGCGTGGGGAAGTGGGGCACGGCACTCCTCTTCACCGGACTCCCGGTCCTCATGCTCGGTCAGGCGTTCCCCGCCGTCGCGATGATCGCGACGCCGCTTGGTTGGGTGTCGGCGATCGCCGGAGCGACGCTCTACTGGTGGGCCGGCATCCTCTACCTGCTGCAGACCGTGCGCATCTCGGGGGATGCCCGTTCGAAGCAGCGGGAACGGGCCGGATCCGGCGGATCACCCTCGACCGGGCGGCTCGACAGTGACGCCACATCGGATACGCTTGACGGAGAGGAGGTCGACGGTGGCTGAGCACGATGAGAAGTATCCCGCGACCGGGGCGTACACGCCGGGAGCCGTCGACGACGGTGCCCCGACGAGCGGCTCGGGCGATCGGGAAGTCGACACGACACTCACCTTCGGTGAAGACCTCGGAGCGGCCCTCGCGGCGATCGACTCCGACGTCACCGCCGAGGAGCACGAGGCGATCGCGGCCCTGCCGTCCGGCTCCGCGCTGCTGATCGTCCGTCGTGGTCCGAACGCCGGTGCACGGTTCCTCCTCGACGCCGACGTCACCACCGTCGGACGTCACCCCGAGGCCGACATCTTCCTCGACGACGTCACGGTGTCGCGTCGGCACACCGAGTTCCACCGTCACGGGACCGCGTTCGAGATCCGCGACCTCAACTCCCTGAACGGCACGTACTTCGACGGCGTCCGCATCGACAAGGCGATCCTGCGCGACGCCGCCGAGGTGCAGATCGGCAAGTTCCGCCTCACCTTCTACGCGTCGCGGATCGACCTCGCCTCCCAGCTGGGAAGCTAGTGGCGGCAGCCAGCGCGAACGCGCGAAGCGACGGCGCTCCGCTGCTGAGCATCGGGCAGGTCCTCGCACGCCTCACTCCGGAGTTCCCCGAGCTGAGTAATTCGAAGCTCCGGTTCCTCGAGGAGCAGGGGCTGGTGTCCCCGGCGCGGACGAAGTCCGGCTACCGGAAGTTCTCGAGCGAGGACCTCGAACGCCTGCGATTGATCCTGTCGATGCAGCGCGACCACTACTTCCCCCTCAAGGTCATCCGTACCTATCTCGTCGAGGTCGACGCGGGACGTTCGCCGCTGTTCCCGGGCAGTGGGCAAGCCGTCGGCGCGCCGTCGATCCATCCCGGGGTCCGCAGGTTCTCGCGGAACGAATTGATCCGCGAAGCCGGCGCCACCCCGATGCTCTTCAACGACGCCGTGAGCGCGTCGCTGATCCTGCCCGCCGAGAACTACGGCGAGGACGTCGCGTCCCTCCTGCGGATCCTCGTGGAGCTGCAGCGCTCCGGCATCGAACCACGGCACCTCCGCGGGTTCCGGGCCTCGATCGAGCGCGAGGTCGGGCTCATCGAGAGCGCGTTGAGCGCCGTCGCCAAGCGGAACGACGCGGCCGGCCGGGCGCGTACCGCCGACCGGGCGCTGGAGATCGCCGCACAGCTCGAGGGTGTGCGGTCGAACCTCGTCCGCTCCGCACTCGAGCGACACCAATCCTCCTGATCGACCGCCCAGGGCGTAGACTGCCCTCATCCATCACGGCCAGGTCACAGTTCGATCACTCGTCACGACACGCCGTCCGTTTCGAACGGATGTCGCAGCGTTGACCGGGGCGGATCGGTAGCGTGGTGGGAGCGGTCAAGCCGGCTCGACGCCCCCGTCGAGACCGTACCGACCGTGCAGCGAACATCGAGGAGAAGCAGACATGAGTGAACTCAGTCGCGACGGGGCGTCACGGTACGGTGACCTCGGGCTGCTGTTCACCGACGGGCTTCCAGAACTCGAAGAGGGCCAGGGCTACCGCGGAGCGGTCGCCGCCCGTGCAGCCGGCATCAGCTACCGCCAGCTCGACTACTGGGCCCGGACGGGTCTGGTCGAACCGACCGTGCGCGGTGCATCCGGATCCGGAACGCAGCGTCTCTACGGCTTCCGCGACATCCTCGTCCTCAAGCTCGTCAAGCGCCTGCTCGACACGGGCATCTCCCTGCAGCAGATCCGCACGGCTGTCGACCAGCTCCGCGAAGCGGGCATCGTCGACCTCGCCCAGACTACGCTCATGAGCGACGGCGCCAGTGTCTACCTCTGCACCTCCAACGACGAGGTCATCGACCTCGTCAGCCGCGGACAGGGCGTCTTCGGCATCGCCGTCGGCAAGGTGCTGCGCGAGGTGGAGTCCACGCTCATCGAGTTCGACGCACAATCGGCCGACCCCATGGACGAGCTCGCAGCACGTCGCTCCGCTCGTAGCGCCTGACCCGAGAGTCGAGGGCGCCGGTCCCTGAGTCTTTCGAAGGGCCGCTCCCTGAGCTTGTCGAAGGGCTCACCGACGCTCGCCACACGTTCCCTGAGCACCGATCCCCGGTCCCTGGTGCTCCTGCCGGTCCCTGACGCGCCTGCCGGTCCCTGAGCCTGTCGAAGGGCGACCTGAGCGAGCACCTGGTCCGTGAGTCGGCCGAACGGTCTCGCCGCGACCTCAGCTGTCGGTGGAGGGCGCCTCGACGGCGGTGGGGCTGGTGACGACAGCCGGCTCCGGGGGAGTGCCGTCGGCGTACTCGCCGACGCGGCCCGTGCGCAGCACGCGGTCGAGGAGGGAGTCGAAGTTCTTCGCCATCTCCTGCGCCGTGTCGCCCGGCCACACGTGGACGGGCTTGGCGGCACCCTGCGCCTGCTGGAGGGACGTGCGCTCCAACAGCTGAGGGTTGAGGATGAGGGGACCGAACATGTCGCGCAATTCCTTGATGCGGAACTGGTGCTCCATCGACTGCGGACGCACCCGGTTGACGATGATGCCGAGCGGCTGCAGCCGGGGGCTCAGGCCGCGACGGATCTCCTCGACGGCGCGGAGGGCGCGGTCGGCGGCGGAGACCGAGAACAGGCCCGGTTCCGTGACGACGGCGACGCGGTCGCTCGCCGCCCAGGCGGTGCGGGTGAGTGCGTTGAGCGAGGGGGCGCTGTCGATGAGGACGAGGTCGTACTCCTCCTCGACGTGCGCGAGTGCCTCTTCCAGGCGCCAGATGTCGCGGATGCTGGGGTGCGGGCCGTCGAAGTTGATCGCAGACGGGCTGCCGATCATGACGTCCATCTTGCCCGGGTGGATCTTCGTCCAGCCGCTCGCCACGATCGCCTGCTCGACGATCTTCTTCTTCGGCGAGGTCAGCACATCCGTCACCGTGAGGTGCCCTGCGACGTCGACGGCCATGCCGGTCGAGACGTCGGATTGGGGGTCGAGATCCACGACCAGCGTGCGGATGTCCTTCGAGAACGCGGCGGAAGCCAGGCCAAGGGTGACGGTGGTCTTGCCGACGCCCCCCTTCAGGGAGCTAACGCTGAGTACATGCACAAGGCTCAACGTTACCGTGACTAGGCTAGGGAATCTCAACGTTTGCTGAGTTGGCTGTTGTGGGAAGGGTTCCATGTTCAGGAAGATTCTTGTCGCCAATCGCGGAGAGATCGCCATCCGGGCGTTCCGTGCCGCGTACGAGCTGGGGGCGAAGACGGTTGCGGTGTTCCCCTATGAGGACCGCAACTCGATGCATCGGCTGAAGGCCGATGAGGCTTACCAGATCGGCACGGAGGGTCATCCGGTGCGCGCCTACCTCGACGTCTCGGAGATCATCCGCGTCGCGAAGGAGTCGGGCGCCGACGCGATCTACCCCGGGTACGGCTTCCTCTCCGAGAATCCGGAGCTGGCCGAGGCCGCCCGAGCAGCCGGCATCACCTTCATCGGTCCGCCGTCCTCCGTCCTGGAGATGGCCGGCAACAAGGTGACCGCCAAGGAGCACGCCATCGCGGCCGGGGTCCCGGTCCTGAAGTCGACGCCGGCCAGCCGCGACATCGAAGAGCTGCTCGCCGGTGCCGCCGACATCGGGTTCCCGATCTTCGCGAAGGCGGTCGCCGGTGGCGGCGGCCGTGGCATGCGCCGCGTCGACAACGCCGAGGACCTCCGTGGCGCCCTCGAGGCCGCCATGCGCGAGGCGGACAGCGCCTTCGGCGACCCGACGATGTTCCTCGAGCAGGCTGTCGTCCGTCCCCGCCACATCGAGGTCCAGATCCTGGCGAGCGCCGACGGCGAGACCATCCACCTCTTCGAGCGCGACTGCTCGGTGCAGCGCCGGCACCAGAAGGTCGTCGAGATCGCGCCGGCCCCGAACCTCGACGAGGACACCCGTCAGGCGATGTACCGCGACGCCATCGCGTTCGCCAAGTCGATCGGCTACGTCAACGCCGGGACGGTCGAGTTCCTCCTCGACACCGCGGGGGAGCGCGCCGGTCAGCACGTGTTCATCGAGATGAACCCGCGCATCCAGGTCGAGCACACCGTGACCGAGGAGGTCACGGACGTCGACCTCGTCCAGTCGCAGATGCGCATCGCCGCCGGCGAGTCGCTCGGCGACCTCGGCCTCACGCAGGAGTCCCTGCACCTCCGCGGCTTCGCCCTCCAGTGCCGCATCACCACCGAGGACCCCACGGCGGGCTTCCGTCCCGACACCGGGAAGATCACGACCTACCGCTCTCCGGGCGGCGGCGGCATCCGGCTCGACGGCGGTACGGTCGCCTCCGGCGCACAGATCAGCCCCCACTTCGACTCGATGCTCGCGAAGCTCACCTGCCGCGGCCGCACGTTCGAGGCGGCCGTCACGCGCGCCAAGCGTGCCCTCGCCGAGTTCCGCATCCGCGGCGTCTCCACGAACATCCCCTTCCTGCAGGCCGTCCTCGAAGACGCCTCGTTCGTGGCCGGCGACCTCAGCACCTCGTTCATCGACGAGCGTCCGCAGCTCCTGCGCGGGCACGTCTCGAAGGACCGCGGGACGAAGATCGTCAACTGGCTCGCCGACGTCACGGTCAACCAGCCCAACGGCTCGCGTCCGTCCGGAGCGGACCCGGTCGACAAGCTGCCCGCGATCGACATCACGACCGACGCGCCGGCCGGCTCGCGTCAGCGCCTGCTCGAGCTCGGCCCGAAGGGCTTCGCTGACGCGCTCCGCGCCCAGACCGCCCTCGCCGTGACCGAGACCACCTTCCGTGACGCCCACCAGTCACTCCTGGCCACGCGCGTCCGGACGAAGGACCTGCTCGCGGTCGCACCGTTCGTCTCCCGGCTCACCCCCGAACTGCTGTCCGTCGAGGCCTGGGGCGGCGCGACGTACGACGTTGCCCTCCGCTTCCTCGGTGAGGAGCCGTGGGAGCGGCTGGCCTCGCTGCGTCAGGCGATGCCGAACATCGCGATCCAGATGCTGCTGCGCGGCCGGAACACCGTCGGCTACACGCCCTATCCCACGGAGGTGACGAACGCCTTCGTGCGGGAGGCCGCCGACACCGGGATCGACATCTTCCGGATCTTCGACGCCCTCAACGACGTGTCGCAGATGCGCCCGGCCATCGACGCGGTGCTGGAGACGGGGACGACCGTCGCGGAGGTCGCCGTCTGCTACACCGGCGACCTGCTGAACCCGGCCGAGGACCTCTACACCCTCGACTACTACCTCCGTCTCGCCGAGAAGATCGTCGAGTCCGGTGCCCACGTGCTCGCCATCAAGGACATGGCGGGGCTCCTCCGTCCGTCCGCGGCGGCCAAGCTCGTCGCGGCGTTCCGCGAGCGGTTCGACCTGCCGGTCCACGTGCACACGCACGACACCCCCGGTGGACAGCTGGCGACCCTCCTCGCGGCGAGCAACGCGGGCGCCGACGCCGTCGACGTCGCGAGCGCGCCGATGGCCGGCACGACGAGTCAGCCGTCCGCTTCCTCGCTGGTCGCCGCGTTGGCCCACACGGAGCGCGACACCGGCATCTCCCTGCAGGGGATCGCCGACCTCGAGCCCTACTGGGAGGCCGTCCGCGCGATGTACCGGCCGTTCGAGTCGGGACTCGCGGGCCCGACCGGTCGCGTGTACACGCATGAGATCCCGGGCGGTCAGCTGTCGAACCTCCGCCAGCAGGCGATCGCCCTGGGGCTCGCGGACCACTTCGAGCTCATCGAGGACATGTACGCGGCCTCCAACAAGATCCTCGGTCGGGTGCCCAAGGTGACCCCGTCGAGCAAGGTCGTCGGCGACCTCGCCCTCCACCTCGCCGCCGTCAAGGCGGATCCGGCCGACTTCGAGGCCAACCCCGACAAGTACGACGTCCCGGACTCCGTCGTGGGGTTCATGGCGGGCGAACTCGGGGAGCTCCCGGGCGGATGGCCTGAGCCGTTCCGCTCGAAGGTCCTCGCCGGTCGCTCGGTCGACATCGGGATCACGCCGATCTCCGCTGAGGACCAGGCCTCGCTCGACGGCGAGTCCGCCGAGCGCCGCTCGACCCTCAACCGGCTGTTGTTCCCGGCGCCGACCAAGCAGTTCGAGCAGCAGCGCGACCTGTACGGCGACCTCTCCGTCGTCGACACCGCCGACTACCTGTACGGCCTCGAGCCGGGCATGGAGCACGTCGTCGAGATCGACAAGGGCGTCCGGCTGTTCGTCGGGCTCGAAGCGATCGGCGCGGCCGACGAGAAGGGCATGCGGACCGTCATGGCGACCCTCAACGGTCAGTTGCGTCCGGTGTTCGTCCGCGACCGCAGCATCGAGGTCGACTCCCGCGCTGCTGAGAAGGCCGACACCTCCGTCCCTGGCCAGGTGGCCGCGCCGTTCTCCGGCGTCGTGACCGTCAAGGTCGCCGTCGGCGACCGCGTCGAGGCCGGCCAGCCGGTCGCCTCGATCGAGGCCATGAAGATGGAGGCGGCGATCACGACCGCCGTCGCCGGCGTCGTCGAGCGCCTCGCCATCCCGGCGACCCAGCAGGTCGAGGCGGGCGACCTGCTCGTCGTCGTGAAGCCGAGCGCCTGACCCTCCTGAGACCGGCCGCGTCCCTCCTCGAGGCGACGCGGCCGGTCTCCGCGTCCACCACACCTGTCCCGCCCGGAAGGATCCAACCCGTGACGACACGACCCATCAGACACTTCGGCGACCCGGTCCTGAAGGCTCCGACGGCCGAGGTCGTCACGATCGACGACGACATCCGCAGCCTCGTCCGCGATCTCGTGGACAGCGTGGAGCTCCCCGGTCGCGCCGGCGTCGCCGCGACGCAGATCGGCGTCGGACTCCGCGTGTTCAGCTACAACGTCGACGGCGTCATCGGGTACCTCATCAACCCGAAGCTCGTCGAGGTGCGCGGCGAACTCGAGGAGATCGGCGAGGGCTGCCTGTCGGTGCCCGGGCTCTGGTTCCCGACGCCGCGCCATCCCTACGCCCGTGCCGTCGGCATCGACCTCGACGGGCAGGAGCTGGTCGTCGAGGGTGAAGGACTCCTCGCCCAGGCGCTGCAGCACGAGACCGATCACCTCGACGGCATGCTCTACCTCGACCGACTGTCAAAGGAGCACCGCCGCGAGGCGATGAAGCAGGTCCGCGAGAGCGACTGGTTCTAGACGCCGGTCGACGGGCCCGGCGGTCCTCGACCGACCGCCGAGCCCGTCGAGGCGCTACTTCAGGGACATCCCCTGGGTCTCGGGCGAACCCGCTCCGAGGTACATGCCCTCGATCGTCTCCGCGAAGTCCTTGAGGATCACGTTCCGCTTGATGCTGAGCTTCGGCGTGAGGTGACCGCTCGCCTCCGTGAGCTCGTCGTCGAGGATGACGAACTTGCGGATCGACTCCGCGCGGGACACCTTGGTGTTGGCCTCGTCGATGGCGCGCTGGACGGCGGCGAGCACCGCGGGGTTCCGAGCAGCCTCGGCGGCGCTCATCGACGCGTCCTGGCCGTTGTTGGCGAGCCATGACGGCAGCATCTCGGTGTCGAGCGTGATGAGGGCGCTGATGAACGGCTTCTGGTCGCCGACGACGACGACCTGGCCGACGACCGGGGTCGCGCGGATCGGGTCCTCGAGCGCCGCCGGGGCGACGTTCTTCCCGCCGGCGGTGACGATGATCTCCTTCTTCCGCCCGGTGATCGTGAGGAAGCCGTCGGCGTCGAAGGACCCGATGTCGCCGGTGCGGAACCAGCCGTCGTCGAAGGCCTCCGCCGTCGCCTCGGGGTTCTGCCAGTACTCCTTGAAGACGTTGATGCCGCGCACCTCGACCTCGCCGTCGTCGGCGATGCGGAGGGAGACACCGGGGAGTGCCGGTCCGACCGTCCCGATCTTCGACTTCTGGGCGAGGTTGACCGTTGCAGGCGCGGTGGTCTCGGTGAGGCCGTAGCCCTCGAGGATCACGATGCCGAGCGCGTGGAAGAAATGACCGAGTCGCGGACCGAGTGGAGCGCTCCCGGAGACCGCGTACCGCACCCGGCCGCCCATGGCCGTGCGGATCTTCGACAGCACGAGGCGGTCGAGGACCCGGAACTTCACCTTCAGGCCGAACGGCACGGAACCGCTCTCGAGGGCCTTCGAGTAGGCGATCCCGGTCTCGGCGGCTGCACGGAAGATCTTGCCCTTGCCGCCGGCCTCCGCCTTCTGCTCGGAGGAGTTGTAGACCTTCTCGAAGACCCGGGGGACCGCGAGGAGGAACGTCGGCTTGAAGGTGCCGAGCGAGGGGAGCAGCTGCTTCGTGTCGGGCTGGTGGCCCGTCTTCACGCCGGAGTGCACGCACAGCACGGCGATGAAGCGCGCGAAGATGTGCGCCGTCGTGATGAAGAGGAGGGTGGAGGCACCGGGAGCGGACACGACGTCCTTGAGCGCGACGGCCGAGTTCCGCGACAGCTCGACGAAGTTCGAGTGGGTGAGGACGCACCCCTTCGGCCGACCGGTCGAGCCGGAGGTGTAGATGAGGGTCGCCATGTCGGAACCCACCGCCAGGTTGCGGCGGCGTTCGATCTCCTCGTCGGGGACGTCGACGCCTCCGGCCGCGATCTTGTCGAGGTCACCGAGGTCGATCTGCCAGACCCGCGCCACATCGGGGAGGTCGCCGTGCACCTCGTCGAAGCGGGCGAACTGGTCGGGCGTCTCGACCAGTACGCTCGTCGCTCCCGAGTCGCTGAGGATCCACTGCACCTGGCTCGGCGAGCTCGTCTCGTAGATCGGGACGAGGAGTGCTCCGGCGAACCAGACGGCGAAGTCGATGAGGGTCCACTCGTACCGGGTCTTGCACATGAGCCCGATCTTGTCGCCGGGTTCGATCCCCGCGGCGACGAGCCCCTTCGCCAGGGCGACGACCTGCGCGTGGAACTCGGCGGTGGTCACGTCCACCCACTCGGACCCGCGGGGAACGGCGAACAGCGCGGCGTCGGGCGCAGCAGCCAGGCGCTTCACGAGCAGATCGGTCGCATTGGCGGATGGGTCTGCTGCGACGACTGCAGGGACGTCGAACTGTTCCACGGCAACTCCTTCGGTACCAGGTCGGCAAGATGTTGCTCCATCCTAGAGCACGGGTGTTTGCGCGGTTTCTGTGGCGCGCACACGCTCAGTAGACTCGACTGCGGCGCGCGGGCGACCGACTCGGCTGAGGGCCGGCCGCACGCCACTGCCGGTATCGGCGACATCAGGACAGGGAGACGGCACCGTTATGGCAAACGCGATCGGCATCGACATCGGCGGGACGAAGATCGCGGGCGGGGTCGTCGACGACGACGGCCGGATCCTCGCGGCCGGGCGCACGCCGACGCAGGCCTCCGATCCCGACGCCATCATCGACGACGTCGTGGCCATGGTCCGATCCTTGGACGACGGCAGCATCTCGAGCGTCGGTGTCGCAGCCCCCGGGTTCTTCGACGCCACGCGCTCGACCGTCTACTACTCGCCGAACATCGCCTGGCGGAACGAGCCCCTGCAGGCCCGGCTGGCCGCGCGGTTGCCAGACAAGGTCGTGACGATCGAGAACGACGCGAACGCCGCGGGTTGGGCCGAGTTCCGGTTCGGTGCGGGGCGCGAGGAACGCAGCATGGTCATGGTGACGATCGGCACGGGTGTCGGCGGAGCGATCGTCCTCGACGACCGGCTCCTCACTGGTGGCTTCGGCAGCGGTGCGGAACTGGGACACATGCGCCTCATCCCGGACGGGCTGCCCTGCGGCTGCGGCGCGCGTGGCTGCGTCGAGCAGTACTGCTCGGGGAACGCGTTGCTCCGACTCGCGAACGAGGCAGCGGACGCCGGTGGCGACGGTGCCGCCCTCGCCCGAGCCCGTGCCGCGGCCGGCGGGCTGCTGAACGGACACCACGTCTCCGCCCTGCTCGAGTCCGGTGATCCCGGCGCCCTCCGGTGCCTCAACGAGCTCGCCGATCTGCTGGGGCAGGCCCTCGCGAGCATGTCGGCCATCCTCGACCCCAACATCTTCGTGATCGGCGGCGGCGTCGCCCAGGCCGGCGACCTCCTCCTGGACCCCGTTCGTGAGGCGTTCCTGACGCACCTCCCGGCGCGCGGATTCCACCCGGAGCCGTCCTTCAGCATCGCGCAGCTCGTGAACGACGCCGGTGTCATCGGCGCCGGCGATCTCGCCAGGAGCGCCCTCGTCCTCGGCTGACGACGACGGCAAGACGGAGGAGCACGATGTTCTACTGGTTCATGAAGTACCTGGTCGCCGGACCGATCCTCAAGTCGATCTTCCGGCCGTGGGTGATCGGCGCCGAGAACATCCCGGAGCACGGCGGCGCGATCATCGCCAGCAACCACCTGTCCTTCATCGACTCGGTGATCCTCCCGCTGTGCGTCGATCGGAGGATCTCCTTCCTGGCCAAGAGCGAGTACTTCCGCGGCAAGGGATTCGGTGGCTGGGCCACGAAGACCTTCATGCTCGGCACGGGGCAGCTCCCGATCGACCGGTCGGGCGGCAAGGCCTCCGAAGCCTCCCTCAACACCGGGCTCGCGGTCCTCGGCGGCGGTCACCTGCTGGGGATCTACCCGGAGGGCACCCGCAGTCCCGACGGGACGATGTACCGCGGCCGAACCGGCGTCGCGCGGATGGTGCTCGAGGCCGGGGTCCCCATCGTCCCCGTCGCGATGATCGACACCGAGAAGGTCATGCCCATCGGCACGAAGCTGCCCCGGATCCGCCGGATCGGGATCGTCATCGGCAAGCCGCTCGACTTCTCACGGTTCGAGGGCATGGAGGGGGACCGCTTCATCCTCCGCAGCGTCACGGACGAGTTGATGGTCGAGCTCCGCAAGCTGTCGGGCCAGGACTATCGCGACGTCTACGCCACGAGCGTCAAGGAGCGCGCCGCGTCGGCGTGACGCTAAGCTGAAAAACCGGGCCGCGATCGCGGTCCGTTCCCCCTTCCGGGCGGGCTCCGGAGCGCGTCCGGTCGAAGAGAAACAGGAAATCCGTGTCCCACGCTACAGAACCAGTCGTCATGGCCGAACCCTCGGTGATCGCCGGACTGGACTATTGGCGTGAGCTGCCGATCAAGCAGCAGCCGTCATGGCCGGACCAGGCCGCGGTGGCGCGGGCCTCCGCCGAACTCGCGACCCTCCCTCCGCTGGTGTTCGCCGGCGAGGTCGACATCCTGCGCGACCGGTTGGCCCGGGCGGCGAGCGGCAACGCGTTCCTGCTCCAGGGCGGCGACTGCGCGGAGACCTTCGCCGGTGCGACGGCCGAGCAGATCCGCAACCGCGTGAAGACGGTCCTGCAGATGGCCGTCGTGCTCACGTACGGTGCGTCGATGCCGGTCGTCAAGATGGGCCGGATGGCCGGGCAATTCGCCAAGCCGCGCTCCAACGACTCCGAGACGCGGGGCGACGTCACCCTGCCCGCCTACCGCGGCGACATCGTCAACGGCTACGACTTCACCCCGGAGTCGCGCACGGCCGACCCCGCTCGGCTCGTCAAGGGGTACCACACCTCCGCATCGACGCTGAACCTCATCCGGGCGTTCACCCAGGGCGGGTTCGCCGACCTCCGCGAGGTCCACAGCTGGAACAAGGGGTTCGCCGCCAACCCGGTGAACCATCGATACGAGGGACTGGCGCGCGACATCGACCGTGCGATCAAGTTCATGGAGGCGGCCGGAGCCGACTTCGACCAGCTGCGCGGTGTCGAGTTCTACTCGAGCCACGAGGCGCTGCTCATGGACTACGAGCGACCGATGACGCGGATCGACTCGCGGACCGGCACACCGTACAACACCTCCGCCCACTTCGTGTGGATCGGGGAGCGGACCCGCGAGCTCGACGGCGCGCACGTCGACTTCCTGTCGCGCGTCCGCAACCCGATCGGCGTGAAGCTCGGCCCCACCACCTCGGCCGACGACATGCTGCGTCTCATCGACAAGCTCGACCCCGAGCGCGAGCCCGGGCGCCTGACGTTCATCACGCGGATGGGTGCGGGCAAGATCAGGGACGCCCTGCCTCCGCTGCTCGAGGCGATCAAGGGTGCCGACGCGACGCCGCTCTGGGTCACCGATCCGATGCACGGCAACGGACTCACGACGCCCACCGGCTACAAGACGCGTCGCTTCGACGACGTCGTGGACGAGGTCAAGGGGTTCTTCGAAGCCCACCGCGCCGCAGGGACGCACCCCGGCGGCATCCACGTCGAGCTCACCGGCGACGACGTCACCGAGTGCCTGGGCGGCTCCGAGCAGATCGACGAGGCCACCCTGGCGACGCGGTACGAGTCGCTGTGCGATCCTCGCCTCAACCACATGCAGTCGCTGGAGCTCGCCTTCCTCGTGGCGGAGGAACTCGCCGCCGCGAAGTAGGCCCGGCACCACGAAGCGCCCATGCCGGGTTCGGCATGGGCGCTTCGTCGTCCGCGTCACCTACGCCTGGGAGATCCTGACCAGGTTGCCCGACGGGTCGCGGAACGCGCAGTCGCGCGCGCCCCAGCCCATCTCCTTCGGTTCCTGGAGCACGTCTGCGCCGGACGCGCGGACCCGTTCGAACGTGGCGTCGAGGTCGTCGGCTCGGAAGACGAGCATCGGCAGCACCCCCTTCGTGAGGAGGGCCTGCAGCGCGTCCCCGTCAGCCTGCGAACGACCCGCGTGCGGTTCGGAGACGACGATGTCGAGGCCGGGCTGCGCGTCGCTGCCGAGCGTCACCCATCGGAAGCCGCCGTTGGCGACGTCGTTCCGGACCTCGAGTCCGAGTGCGTCGGCGTAGAAGGCGATGGCCTCGTCCACGTCGTTCACCGTGATGTTGCAGTACTGGAGTGAGATCGTCATGACGACGACGTTACGCCGGGCGTTGGAGGCCCGCTTCTCCGATCCTGCTCGATCCACTCGGACCGGACACCCGGCGATGGGCAGGCCTCGTGGTCGTCTTGGCGACGCAGTCCGGCATCGCGTCGACCGCATGATGTTCGCGCCGACGGTACGCGCTCGGCGTCTCGCCCGTGATGGCGGTGAAGGCCGAGCTGAACGATCCGAGCGAGGTGGCCCCGACGGCCAGAGCGGCGTCCGTCACCGAGCTCCCCGCCCGGAGGAGCGCCATCGCCCGTTCGATCCGCCGGGTCATGAGGTGGCCGTACGGCGTCTCGCCGTAGACGGCACGGAACCGCCTCGCGAAGTGCGACGGTGACATGAGCGCGGTCGACGCCATCAGCGGCACGTCGAGCGGTTCGGCGTAGTCGCGGTCGATCAGGTCGCGCGCCCGTCGGAGGCAGGCGAGTTCAGCGAGGTCCTCCGGGCTCATGCGGCGAGCGTAGCAGGACGGCGACGGCTCGTTCCGACGAGCGGACGAGCGCCGTCCGACCGGGTCACAGACCGAAGTCGGTGATGTTGACGGTCGAGCCCTTCTTGACGGACTTGCCTGCCGGGGGATCGGTCTTCTTCACCTTGAAGATGTCGCGGAAGGCCTCTGCCACGGCGATGTCGCCGACGGTGAATCCGGCGTCCTGGAGTGTCGTGATGGCCTGATTGATCGTCTGGCCGGTGGTGTCGGGGACGGCGACCAACTCGACGCCCTTCGACACGATCAACGTCACGTCGTCGCCCGGGATGAACGCCGTCTCGTTCCCGTCAGCATCGGTCTTGGCCTGGATGCCGATGACCTGCCCCGCGGGGATCGTGTCGTCGAACGCCTCGTCCGAGGCACCCACGCCGAGCCCGACGGATTCGAGGGCGTCGCGCGCCTGGTCCGGCGTCATCCCCGAGACCGAGGGCACCTGTCCGGCCGACACGAGCAACGTCACCGTGGAGCCTTGGAAGGACGGCCCGCCCTGGCTGTAGTCGGCGCCCGAGGTCGCGTCGGTCGCCGCGAGCACGATGTCCTTCGCGATACTCGGGTCGAACTGCTGGTTCACGGTGCCGACGGCGACGCCGAGCGCGTCCAACTGCTGTTCGGCGTCGGACTGTGCGAGCCCGGCGAGGACCGGGATGTCCACCGGCTGCGGTCCCTGGGAGACGAGGACCGTGACGGAGCTGCCCTTGTCGATCTTCGACCCGGACGGCGGATCGCTGCCGGCGACCGTGCCGGCCGGGACGGTGAGGCTGAACGTCGCCCCTTCGACGGGCACGAAGCCCAGCTCCACGAGTTTGGCGGACGCTTGGTCGAAACTCCCGTCGGCGACGTTCGGGACCTCGACGAGCGAGCCCGGGCCCTGGCCGAAGTACCATCCGGTCCCGCCGGCGAGCGCGGCGAGCATGAGGACGATCGTGAACAGCGCGACGCCCACGCGGCTGCGCTTGCGCGCCTTCGTGGCGAGCTTGCCCGGACCGTCCGTTGCGTCGGCGCGCACCGGGACTTGCTGCGGTTTGGTGTTGCGGCCGATGACCTGGGTGACGTCGTCGGCGTGCTCGCTCGAGTAGGAGGCCGGCATGACGATCGTGGGCTGCGCCCCGGTGGCGACCGAGGTGAACCCGAGACTGGACTCGATGGACCGCAGGCGCTCGAGCATCTCGCCGGCGTTCGACGGACGATCGTCCGGTTCGCGCTCGGTGGCCCAGAAG
Organism: Plantibacter sp. VKM Ac-2876; assembly: GCF_015350715.1. Taxonomy (NCBI): domain Bacteria; kingdom Bacillati; phylum Actinomycetota; class Actinomycetes; order Micrococcales; family Microbacteriaceae; genus Plantibacter; species Plantibacter sp. VKM Ac-2876. Next base: position 115,810 of record NZ_JADKSI010000002.1, read on the forward strand.
ACGAGGTCGTCGAGTTCCTTCGGGACGGCGGGGTTCTTGGCGCTCGGTGCGGGGACCGACTCGTTGGCGTGCTGGTAGGCGATCTGCATCGGCTGCTCGCCCTTGTAGGGCTGCTCGCCGGTGAGCATCTCGTAGAGCATGATCCCGAGCGCGTAGATGTCGCTTCGCGCGTCGGCCTGTCCACGGGTGACGAGTTCGGGGGAGAGGTAGGCGATCGTGCCGAGGAGCGCTTGGCCGGTGGCCGTGTTCGCGCTCGCGGCTCTCGCGAGGCCGAAGTCGCCGATCTTGATTCGTCCGTCATCGGCGAGGAGGACGTTCTCCGGCTTGACGTCGCGGTGGACGATGCCGGCGCGGTGCGCGGCGGCGAGTCCGGACAGCACGGCGTCGAGGATGTCGGCCGCCTGCCGAGGGGTCAGCGTGCCGTTGTCGCGGATGAGGTCGCGGAGGGTGATCCCCGGCAGATGCTCCATGACGAGGTACGCCATGTCGGAGTCCTGGCCCTGGTCGAACACGCTGACGACGTGCGGGTTCGCGAGCCGCGCGGCGGAGCGCGCCTCCTGGATGAAGCGGTTCTTGAACGTCGTGTCGTCCGAGAGGTGGCCGTGCATGACCTTGATCGCGACGCGCCGTTCCAGCCGGAGGTCCGTGGCGAGGTAGACCGTCGCCATGCCGCCACGGGCGATGCGTGAGCGCACCTGATATCTCCCGTCGAGGAGACGGCCGATCATCGGATCGGTCTGCTGGTTGCTACTCACCAGTCGAGTGTATGGAACGTCGAGCGCGAAGAGCTGTCAACACCCCGGGAGGGCGGCGAGGCGCCTGGATCGTTACCCGAACGCGATCCGACGGCGCCGAGCGGAGCGCGGTCGTGGCAGACTGCTGTGCGTGACTGAGCAGAATTCCGAACTCGTGTGGTTCACCCTTCCCGATCTGGCGACCGAACTCGGGCTGCCGATCCGCCGCATCCGTCAGTACCTCGAGGAGCGCGACCTCCTCGCCGTCCGACGTGACGGCGTGCTGCAGGTGCCGTCGTCGTTCATCGCGGACGGCGGGCCGGTGCACAACCTGCGCGGCACGCTCACGCTGCTGTCCGACAACGGCTTCGACGATGAGGCCGCAATGGTCTGGATGCTCGAGGACGACGACGCGATCGGGACCTCGCCGATCGAAGCCCTCCGCGAGGGACGTCGGTCCGAGGTTCGCCGGGTGGCTCAGGCGCTGGCCTGATCCCACGCCGTCCGAGCCGGACCGCTCAGGTCTCGCGGCGTGCGACCGCGACCGCGAGGCCGCGCAGGTGGGCCCGGGCGTCGTCGTTGATCGGAGCCTCGCCCAATGCGGAGAGCGCCCGTGCGACGTGGTCCTGGATGAGCTTCTCCACCTGGTCGACGGCCCCGCTGTCGCGGATGGTCGCCTGGAGCAGACCGATCTGGTCGTCGTCGAGTTCGGGATCTCCGAGCAGTTCGTCGAGGATGGCGCGCGCGCCCGGCTGAAGGGCCTCCCTCGTGAGCGCGATGAGGATGGTTCGCTTCCCCTCGCGGAGGTCGTCGCCACTCGGCTTGCCGGTCATGGCGGGATCGCCGTAGACGCCGAGGAGGTCGTCGCGCAGCTGGAAGGCGATGCCGAGGGGGAGGCCGTACCCGCGGAGCGACGCGAGCTGCTGCTCGTTCCCGCCGCCGAGGAGCGCCCCGAGCGCGAGCGGGGACTCGATGCTGTACTTGGCCGATTTGAAGATCAGGACGCGCTCGGCCCGGCGGCGCTGTTCGTCGTCGGCGGCGTCGCGCCAGGCGCGCTCCTCGAGGATGTCGAGGTACTGGCCGGCCGTGACCTCGGTCCGCATCCGGTTGAACTCGGCCCGCGCTGCGCGAGCGGCGGCGCGGTCGTCCAGCTGATCGAGTCCGTCGTCGAGGAGTTCGTCGCTCCAGCCGAGGAGCAGGTCCCCGAGGAGCGTGGCGGCTCCGGTGCCGAAGGTGGTCGGGTCGCCGTCCCATCGGCTGCGACGGTGCAACTCCGCGAAGGAGACGTGAGCCGACGGTGCACCCCGGCGGGTGTCGGAGTTGTCGATGATGTCGTCGTGGACGAGCGCTGCGGCGTGGAACAGCTCGAGTGCTCCGCAGGTCGCGATGACGGTCTCGAGGCCGCCCTGACCACTGGCGTGCCTCCCGGTGGAGACGGCCTGCCAGCCCCGGAAACAGAACTGTGCTCGGAACCGCTTCCCACCGCTGAGAAATTCCCGGGAGAAGTCGAGGAACGGGGAGAGCTCCGGGCCGATCTGCGCGACAATGGAGCTTCGCGAGGAGAGAAAGTCGGAGAGCCCGCGGCCCACCAGGGTGGCGAGTTCATTGCTTTCGATCACGCACCTAGCCTAGTCATGCTTCGGTGGCTAGACTCGATCAACAACGTCGCGTCGTGTGACCTTGAGGGGAATCAGATGCCACTTTCAGAGCAGGAGCAACGGCTCCTCGATGAGATGGAACGCCACCTCTACCGCAGCGATGCCGATTTCGTCTCCAAGGTCAGCGCTGGCGCGGGCAAACCGAGTTACCGCGGAATCGCGCTCGGCTCCCTCATCGCGGTGGTCGGGGCGATCGGCCTCGTGCTGGGAGTCGTGATCCAGCAGCCCATCGTCGGTCTGCTCGGGTTCGCGATCATGCTCACGGGCGTGCTCGTGGCGACCAAGCCGACCCGAGCTCCACTCGAACAGCCGCGTCCTCGTCAAGCTGCTCCGGCCGGCCAGAAGTCCTCGCGTCTGATGGACCGCTTCAACGACCGCTGGGACAAGCGTCAGTCGGGCGACGAGCAGTAACGATGCCAGGTCTCCCGGTCGCTCCGCGGCCGGCCACTTGACTCCACCTCCCTCCCTCGCGGCGCCGCCGCACCACGACTCCAAACGGGGCCGATCTTCGGATCGGCCCCGTTTCGTCGTTTCAGGTCCTCCCTGATCGTCCCGGGTATGGCAAAACTCCTCCATTTCCCTCCACCCCGCAGAGTCTTGACTTTGCGGGGTTTTTTCATGGGCAAATGGTCCAAAGTGGGAGAATGTGCTGCACGGGTGGTGCAAAGTGGAGTAAAGTGGAGCCCAACCAAGATGTTGGCCAGAACGATTGGGGGCGGGGGCGTATGTTCCTCGGTAGTCACGCCCCCAAACTCGACGAAAAAGGCCGCATCATCCTGCCGGCGAAGTTCCGCGATGAGCTCTCCGGCGGGGTCGTCATGACTCGAGGCCAGGAGCACTGCATCTACGTCTTCAGCACGCGGGAGTTCGAGGCGCTCCACGAGAAGATCCGCCAGGCTCCGGTCACCAGCAAGCAGGCCCGCGACTACCTGCGCGTGTTCCTCTCTGGAGCGAGCGCCGAGACCCCCGACAAGCAGCACCGCGTGACCATTCCGTCCAACCTCCGCCAGTACGCCGGGCTCAGCCGCGACCTCGTGGTCATCGGCGCCGGCAGCCGCGCGGAGATCTGGGACGCCGAGGCATGGGAGTCCTACCTCGCCGAACAGGAGAGCGTCTTCTCCGAGACCGCCGAGGAGGTGATCCCCGGACTCTTCTAGTGCCCTGCCCCCTGACTCCCAGCCGTCCCGCCCTGACACACTTCCCCGGTGCCAGGTCGGAGCCCGCCCTGACACACTTCCCCGGTGCCAGGTCGGAACGGATGGGGATCAGGGGTCAGGGACCGTCCGGATTACGCATATGGCCATCAACGACATCCACACCCCGGTCCTCCTCGAGCGATGCATCGAGTTGCTCGCCCCCGCCGTGTCCCACGAGGGCGCGGTCCTCATCGACGCCACGCTCGGCATGGCGGGCCACGCCGAAGCCATACTCGAGCGGTTCCCGCAGTTGACCCTCATCGGGCTCGACCGCGACCTCGAAGCACTCGACATCGCTCAGGAGCGGCTCGAGCGCTTCGGGTCGCGAGCCCGGTTCGTCAAAGCCGTCTACGACGACATCGACGAGGCGGCCGAGGAGCTCGGGTTCCCACAGGTGGACGGGATCCTGTTCGACCTCGGTGTCTCCTCGCTGCAACTCGATCGGACCGAACGCGGCTTCTCGTACTCGCAGGACGCGCCCCTCGACATGCGGATGGACGCCTCGAGCGAGCTGACGGCGGAGACGATCCTCGCCACCTACGACGAGGTCGCGCTTCGGAAGATCTTCTGGGAGTACGGCGACGAGAAGTTGGCGCAGCGCTATGCACGCCGCATCGTCGAGGAACGCCAGCAGCGACCGCTGACGAGTTCCGGTCAGCTCGTCGAGCTCATCGATCGGGCCACTCCGGCGGCCGCACGACGCACCGGCCACCCGGCCAAGCGGGTCTTCCAGGCGCTGCGCATCGAGGTCAACGCGGAGCTGTCGGTCCTCGAGTCCGCCGTGCCCCGCGCGCTCGACCTGCTTCGGGTCGGAGGCCGGATCGTGTTCCTGTCCTACCAGTCGCTCGAGGACCGGATCGTCAAGCGCGAGCTTCAGGCGCGAGCGAAGTCGACCACGCCGGCGGGGCTGCCCGTCGAGCTCCCGGAGCACAGCGCGGAGCTGAAGCTCCTCGTCAAGGGCGCCGAACTCGCCACCGAGGCCGAGATCGACGAGAACCCCAGAGCGAAACCCGTGCGACTCCGCGCGGCCGAACGGCTGAGGAGGCCAGCATGAGCGGAGCGACCGCAGCACTCGATCTCGCACCCGAACGGCTCGGACGCGCTCGGCCACAGCCGACCCGGACGGCTCCCGAACGGCAGCACATCCGTGCGGTCACGACCGGGGCGCGCTCGAAGCTCCGACCACGGCCGATGTACGCGGTCATCGTCGTCGGTGCGGTCGTCGCCATCGTCGTCGGCCAGCTGCTGCTCAGCGTCGGGTTGAGCCAGGGTGCTTACCAGATCCAGCAGCTCGAGGGGAAGCAGGTCGAACTCGGCCGCACCTCGGCCGCGCTGGCCGAGGACCTCGACCGCCTGGCCTCCCCGCAGTACCTCGCCGTGAACGCGCAGGCGCTCGGCATGGTGGGCAACTCGCTCCCGACCTACCTCCGGCTCTCCGACGGTGCCGTGCTGGGGACGCCCACGCCGGCGTCGGCGAGCACGAGTCCGATCTTCAACGCCGCCCTCGTGCCGAACGCGCAGGCCGCGACGCTCCCGCTCGTCGGCGGACAGAACGCCGCCGCCGCAGACGGCGCGTCGAGCCAGGAAGCGGTCACCCCGCCCGTACCGTTGCAGGACGGGCTGCCGTCGCCGACCACACGATGACCGGACGGCTCACGGTGGAGGACGACGCCCTGCTCGGAGGTGCGACGTCGGGAGAGGACGCGGTGCGGGCATCATGGTGAGACACACGAAGACCACGCGCCGACGCCTCGCGTTCACCATCGTCGCGGTCTCCATCGTGATGACGCTCTTCGTCCTCCGCCTGGTCGACATCCAGGTGGTCCGCGCGAGTGCCTTGAGCGCCGAATCACTCGAGAAGACCGAGACGGGCGACACGATCCTCGCCACCCGCGGCAACATCCTCGCCTCCGACGGTTCGGTGCTCGCCGAAGCGGTCATGCGGTACAGCATGGCGGCATCTCCGAAGGACGCCGGTCCGTTCGAACGCGAGGTCGACGGCGCCGAGCAGACGATCACCCTCGAGCAGGCGACGAACGAGATCGGCGCGATCATCGGGAAGCCCGGTCCGGAGGTCCTCGCGCTCATCACGGACGCCCTCGCCGCGGACAAGGACTCGCTCTACGCCCTCATCGCGAAGAAACTCACCCTCGACCAGCTCCGAGCGCTCAAGGCGCTGGAGATCCCGTGGACGACCTTCAAGGAAGAGCCCTACCGGGTGTACCCGAACGGTGCTGTCGCCGGCAACATCGTCGGCTTCGTGGGCGAGGAGGGCGAGGCCCAGGCGGGCGTCGAACTCATGGAGAACTCCTGCCTCGCCGGCAAGGACGGTCGCACGACGTACGAGAAGGGCAGCGGCGGTCTCCCGCTCCCCGGCACCACGGTGACGAAGCCGGCGAAGGACGGTGGCGACGTCGTGCTCACGCTCGACAAGGACATCCAGTGGTTCTCGCAGCAGTCGCTCGCCGCGCAGGCCGAAGCGGTCGGTGCGAGCTGGGGCGTCGTCACGGTGATGGAGGTCAAGACCGGCAAGCTCCTCGCCGTCGCCGAGTACCCGGCCGTCGACCCCGGCAACGTCAGCGCGACGCCGTCCGAAGACCGAGGCTCACGGGCCTTCGCCGCGCCGTTCGAACCGGGATCGACGTACAAGTCGCTCACCGCCGCGGCGCTCATCGACCAGGGTGTCGCGAACCCGAACTCCCAGGTGGTCGCTCCGTTCCGGTACAAGCCTTCGAACGGTGCCGACATCAACGACAGCGAGTTCCACGCGGATCTGAACCTCACCCTGTCGGGTGTCATGGTCGAATCGTCCAACACGGGGATCTCGCAGTTCGGCGAGAAGATGAGTGCGGACACCCGCTACGCCTACTTCCAGAAGTTCGGTCAGCTGCAGAAGACCGAGGTCGGGTTCCCGAGCGAGTCCGGTGGCCTCATGGCGGACCCTGCGGACTGGGACAGCCAGACGGACTACGCGACCATGTTCGGTCAGGGCTTCTCGACGACCGCGATCCAGGGCGCCAGCCTGTACCAGACGATCGCGAACGGCGGTGTCCGCATGCCCGTCCAGTTGGTCGAGGGGTGCCGGAACGCCGACGGAACCATGACCGACGTCCCCGACGCGACCGGAACCCAGGTCGTCTCCGCCGACGCGGCGAAGCAGGTCAGCGACATGCTCGAGATGGTCGACCAGGAGAGCTGGGTCGCCAAGAATGTCGACGTCCCCGGCTACCGGGTGGCCATGAAGACCGGTACCGCACAGCAGCCCGACGGCGACGGCGGTTACAGCTCGAGCTACCTCGTCTCGATGGCCGGTTTCGCTCCTGCAGAGGCGCCGCAGTTCGTCGTTTCGGTGAACTTGGCCGACCCGGTTAAGATGAATTCATCGGCTGCAGTCGCTCCCATCTTCCGGGATGTGACCACCCAGGTGCTGAAGAGCAGGGGAGTGCAGCCGTCCACGGAGCCGGCACCGAACCTGCCGCTCAGTTTTTGAACGACCTCATGAAGGATGGGCTCAGCGTGAACAATCAGGGCCCGATCAGCCTCAGGCCGGAACATCCGCAACGGCGGGCGCTCTCGCAGCTGGTGACCGAATTCGACCTCGACCTGCACGGCTCGGCCGACGGCGTGGAGATCAGCGGTGTCAGCCTGAGCTCCGGTGCCGTCGAGCCCGGTGACCTCTACATCGGCATGCCGGGTGTCCGCGCCCACGGTGCCGCATACGCCGAGCAGGCGAAGGAACGCGGCGCGGTCGCCGTGCTCACCGACGACGCCGGACGAGACCTGGCCGCAGCGGCCGGCTTGCCGATCATCGTCGTGCCCGAGCCGCGTGCCGCCCTCGGGCACCTCGCAGCCTGGGTGTACCGCACCGCCGAGGAGCCGCCGACGCTGTTCGGGGTGACCGGCACCAACGGCAAGACGAGCGTGGTCTACCTCCTGAGCGGCATGCTCGCGCAACTCGGGATCGTCTCCGGGCTGAGCTCCACTGCGGAGCGGCGCATCGGCGACCTCGCGGTGACGAGCTCCCTCACCACGCCGGAGGCCAGTGAGCTGCACGCGCTACTCGCACGCATGCGCGAGTCCGAAGTGCGCGCGGTCGCCATCGAGGTCTCCGCCCAGGCGCTGACCAGGCACCGCGTCGACGGCATCGTCTTCGACGTCGTCGGCTTCACCAACCTCAGTCACGACCACTTCGACGACTACGGCGACTTCGACGAGTACTTCGCGGCCAAGCGGGAGCTGTTCGAACCCGATCGCGCACGACGTGGTGTCGTCACGATCGATTCCGAGTGGGGCGGCCGACTCGTCGAGCAGAGCCGGATCCCGGTGACGACCCTGACGACCCGCCCAGAGGTCGACGCCGACTGGCGCATGACGATCCTCGAGGAGACCGCCGGCTCCACGACGTTCCGACTCGACGGCCCCGGCGACCGGGTGCTCGTGACGAGCGTGCCCCTGCTCGGCTGGTTCATGGCGGCGAACGCCGCGCTCGCGATCGTGATGCTCGTCGAGTCCGGCGTGGAGTTCGACATGATCGCCCAGGCCCTCGAACGGGACGGTGGGATCGACGCCTACATCCCCGGGCGGGCCGAGCGGATCAGTGGCGACCGCGGCCCGGTCGTGTACATCGACTACGGGCACAGTCCCGACGCGTTCCTCAACACCCTCGCAGCCATCCGCGCCGTCACGCCGGGCCGCGTGATCATGGTGTTCGGCGCCGACGGAGACCGCGACACGACGAAGCGTCGCGACATGGGTGCGATCGCCGCACGGGGCGCCGACGTCGTGGTGGTCACCGACTTCCACCCACGGAGCGAGGACCCGGCGTCGATCCGACGCGTGCTCCTCGAGGCCGCCCGCGAAGCCGCGCCGGACGGCGAGCTGCACGAGGTCGCCGATCCGGCGACCGCCTTCCGCACGGCGCTGGCGCTGGCCGGTCAGGGCGACACCATCCTGTACGCCGGACCCGGGCATGAGGACTACCACGAGGTCGCCGGTGTGAAGCTCCCGTACTCGGCGCGCGACGACTCGCGTGAGGCGCTGCGAGAGGCAGGGTGGCTCTGATGATCGACCTGACCCTCACCGAGATCGCTGCTGCGACCGACGGTCGACTGATCCCCGGTTCGGCGGACCCCGGCGTCGTCGTGTCCGGCGTCGCCGACACCGACTCCCGACTCATCACGCCCGGCGACATCTTCGTCGCGAAGCCCGGCGAGGAGACCGACGGACACCTGTTCGCGGATGCGGCGGTCGCGAACGGCGCCGCCCTGCTCATCGTCGAACGGGAACTGGCCGTCGCCGTGCCGCAGATCGTCGTCGAGCACTCCGTGACCGCGCTCGGCGCCCTCGCCACCGAGGTCATCTCGAGGGTGCGCGCGCTCGGACGACTCCGGATCGTCGGCATCACCGGATCCAACGGCAAGACCACGACCAAGAACCTCCTCGCCGCGGTCCTCGAGCGGGTCGGCGAGACGGTCAGCCCGAAGGCCTCCTTCAACAACGAGGTCGGTGCACCGATCACCATGCTGCGCGTGACGAACGACACACGGTTCCTCGTCGCGGAGATGGGTGCCAGCGGCATCGGCGAGATCGCCCGACTCATCCGCATGGCGAAGCCCGACATCGGGGTCGTCCTGAAGGTCGGACTCGCGCACGCGGGGGAGTTCGGCGGGATCGAAGCGACCGTCACGGCGAAGACCGAGATGGTGTCCGAGCTGCTCCCGGAGGACGTCGCCGTCCTCAACCTCGACGATCCACGGGTGGCGGGCATGGCCGACGCCACCCGGGCACGCGTGCTCTGGTTCGGCCTCGACGATCGCGCCGCCGTTCGCGCGACCGACATCGTCGCGACGGCGTCCGGAACCGCGTTCACGCTGCACCTGCCCGACGGCTCCTCTGCGCCCGTCCGGTTCAAGGTGCTCGGTGAGCACCACGTCATGAACGCCCTCGCCGCGGCCGCAGCCGCCCACGAACTCGGTGTGGAGATCGACCTCATCGTCGACGCCCTCGCGAGCGTGAGCCGGGCGGAGCGCTGGCGGATGGAGCCCCTCGGCGGACGCGACGACGTGTCCATCATCAACGACGCCTACAACGCGAGCCCCGACTCGATGTCGGCCGCGATCCGGACCCTCGCCCAGATCGGTGCTGAACGCGGCCGGACCATCGCGGTCCTCGGCGCCATGAGCGAACTGGGCGACTGGGCGGGCGAGGAACACGACCGGATCGGGCTCCAGGTCGTCCGGCTCGGCATCGGCCGCCTCGTCGTGGTCGGCCCCGAGGCCCGCCGCATGCACATCACCGCGATCAACGAAGGGTCGTGGGACGGGGAGTCGGTGTACTTCGCGACCGCGGACGAGGCGTTCGCGTACTTGAGCGCGGAGATCGCCCCGGGCGACACCGTGCTCGTCAAATCGTCCAACGCGGCCGGACTCCGGTTGCTGGGCGATCGACTGGGGGAGTTGTACGCATGAGAGTCCTGTTGGCCGCGGGAGCGATCTCGCTGGCGTTCTCCCTCTTCCTGACCCCGCTCTTCATCAGGGCGTTCCGCAAGCTGGCCTGGGGCCAGTTCATCCGTGACGACGGACCACAGAGCCACCACACGAAGCGCGGGACCGCGACGATGGGTGGCGTCATCATCATCGTCGGCACCCTCGTCGGCTTCTTCGCGAGCTATCTGGTCTTCCAGGAACAGGTCGGCGTCTCGGCGCTCCTGGTCCTCTTGATGATGGTCGGTCTCGGCATCGTCGGGTTCATCGACGACTTCCTGAAGGTGCGGAAGAAGCAGAGCCTCGGCCTCGGCGGGTGGGCGAAGGTCGCCGGACAGCTCATCGTCGCGACGGTCTTCGCCGTCCTCGCGATCAACTTCCCGAACACCGAGGGGTTCACCCCGGCGTCGACCAACATCTCGATCATCCGCGACATCCCGATCAACTTCATGGCGATCGGCATCCCGGTGATCGGCATCCTGCTCTACATCCTCTGGACCTCGGTGATCGTGGCTGCGACGTCGAACGGCGTGAACGTCACCGACGGGCTCGACGGGCTGGCCACCGGCGCCTCGATCCTCGCGATCGGCTCGTACATCATCATCGGGTTCTGGCAGTTCAACCAGTCGTGCTTCAGCTCCTCGCTCGCCTCCGACGTGGCCTACAAGTGCTACGACGTCAGGGATCCACTCGACCTCGCCGTTGTCGCCGCGGCGATCGTGGGTGCGCTCATCGGATTCCTCTGGTGGAACACCTCGCCGGCACAGATCTTCATGGGTGACAGCGGTTCGTTGGCGCTCGGTGGAGCGCTCGCGGCTCTGGCCATCCTCAGCAAGACCGAGCTCCTCCTGGTGCTCGTCGGTGGGCTGTTCGTGATCGAGGCCGGTTCGGTGATCGTGCAGCGCGCCTACTTCAAGGTGACCCACGGCAAGCGCATCTTCCTCATGAGCCCCATCCACCACCACTTCGAACTCAAGGGTTGGGCCGAGGTCACCGTCGTCGTCCGATTCTGGATCATCGGTGGTCTGCTCGTCGCCGCGGGTGTGGGTTCCTTCTACCTCGAGTGGTTGAGCCGTTGAGCGCCGAGCGCCTCGACGGACTCCGGAGCTGGCACGCCGACTGGCGGGGACTCCGGGTCGCCGTCCTGGGGCTCGGGATGACCGGGTTCTCCGTCGCCGACACGCTCACCGAGCTCGGCTCGGAGGTACTGGTCCTGGCAGGCGAGGCCGCGGACGAACGCGCCGAACTCGTCGGCGTCATCGGTGCGCGGCTCATCCAGCGGGACCTGTCGACCGTTCCGTCCGAGCTCGTCGAGTTCGCTCCGGAACTCGTCGTCGTCTCACCCGGATTCCACCCCGACCACCCCGTCGTCGCCTGGGCGCAGGCGACAGGCGTCGCCGTCTGGGGCGATATCGAGCTCGCCTGGCGGGTCCGCGACAAGGTCGGCACCCCGGCCGAGTGGATCTGCGTCACCGGCACGAACGGCAAGACCACGACCGTTCAGCTGACGGCGTCGATGCTCGTCGAGGCGGGCTTCCGGGCGGCGCCCTGCGGCAACATCGGTGTCCCGGTCCTCGACGCCGTCCGTGATCCGCAGGGCTTCGACTTCTTCGTCGTCGAGCTCTCGAGTTACCAGTTGCACACCCTCGGCCTGCAGGGCGGTCGGAGCATCGTCTCACCGCTCGCCAGCGTCTGCCTGAACCTCGCCGACGACCACCTCGACTGGCACGGCTCCGCCGAGGCGTACCGGGCGGCGAAGGCCGTGGTGTACGAGAACACGAAGGTCGCGTGCGTCTACAACCGCGCTGACGCGGCGACGATGTCGATGGTCGAGGAGGCCGAGGTCGTCGATGGCGCCCGCGCCGTCGGGTTCGGCCTCGACGTCCCCGGACCGAGTGACTTCGGCGTCGTGGACGGCATCCTGGTCGACCGCGCGTTCCTCGACGACCGTCGGACGAGCGCCCTCGAGATCACGACGGTCGAAGCGCTCGCCCAGCGCGGGCTCGCCGCCCCGCACATCGTCGCCAACATCCTGGCGGCAGCGGCACTCGCCCGGGCCGCCGGCATCACGGTCGAGGCCGTGCGCGACACCCTGCTGTCGTTCGGTCTGGACGCGCACCGGATCCAGCTCATCGCGCGGAGACTCGAGGTGGACTGGATCGACGACTCGAAGGCCACGAACCCGCACGCCGCCGACGCATCGCTCGCCGCCTACCGCTCGGTGGTGTGGATCGTCGGAGGCCTGTTGAAGGGCGTCTCGATCGATCATCTGGTGGAGCGGCACGCCGACCACCTGCGCGCGGCCGTCGTGATCGGCGCCGACCGCTCGGAGGTCCTCGCGGCATTCGCGCGACACGCGCCGACGCTGACCGTCATCGAGGTCGACGCAGCGGAGACTGAACACGTCATGCCGGAGGCCGTTCGCCGGGCCGCCGAGGTCGCGCAGGCAGGGGACACCGTGCTCCTCGCTCCTGCAGCCGCCTCGATGGACCAGTTCACGGACTACGGACACCGTGGTCGCCTGTTCCAGGCCGCCGTCGAAGCAGAGCTGGGAGGTGAGGCGGATGATCGATCCGCCTCGCGCTGACCCGCGCCGCGTGCGGTCGTCGTCGCCCCGGATGACGACGACCGCCTCAGGTAGTGGGACACCCGACGCGCCGACGTCGCCGAGAGGCATGTCGAGTGCGCGGATCTCGCTGGGCAAGGTGCTGCGTCCGGAGTCGAAGAACTACTTCCTCCTGCTGGGTGTCACCCTCTTCCTCGTCGGGCTCGGGCTCGTCATGGTGCTGTCCTCGTCCTCCGTCGAGTCCTACGAGGCCGGCGACGGATATTTCGGGCTGTTCTGGCGCCAGGCGACGTTCGCGATGATCGGTGTCCCGCTCATGCTCATCGTGAGCCGCTTCCCGGCACGGTTCTGGAAGAAGTGGGCGTGGGTGTTCCTCCTCGTCGCCATGGGCCTGCAACTGCTCGTCTTCACACCGCTCGGCTACGAGATCGGCGGCAACCGCAACTGGATCGAGATCGGCGGCTTCACCGCGCAGCCCTCGGAAGCGGTCAAGCTCGCGCTGGTCGTGTGGCTCGGGCTCGTGCTGACGATCAAGCAGCCGCGCCTCCTCGAGTGGAAGCACGCCCTGATCCCGGTCATCCCCTTCGCCGGTCTCTCCATCGGTCTCGTCCTGCTCGGTGGCGACCTCGGTACCGTCGTGATCATGGCCCTGATCGTGTTCTCGGCGCTGTACTTCGCCGGGGTGCGACTGCGCTACATCGCGATCCCGGTGGTCGCAGGGGCCGTGCTGTTCCTCATCATGGCCGTCACGAGCGCCAACCGCATGCAGCGCATCATGGCGTTCTTCGGCGACGGCAAGGGCGACTACGAGAACGCCGACTGGCAGTCGACCCACGGCACGTGGGCGCTGGCGAACGGCGGCCTCTGGGGCGTCGGTCTCGGCAACTCGCGCGCGAAGTACGGGTGGCTGCCGGCGATCTCGAACGACTTCATCTTCGCGGCGATCGGCGAGGAGCTGGGCCTCATCGGCGCCGTCCTCGTCCTCGGGCTGTTCGTCTTCCTCGCCGTCATGTTCATCCGGGTGATCCGTACCAGCGACGACTCCTTCGTCCGGATCACCACCGGCGCCATCATGGCCTGGATCATCGGCCAGGCACTCGTGAACATCGGCGTCGTTCTCGGAGTCCTCCCGGTGCTCGGCGTGCCGTTACCGCTCCTGTCCTCGGGCGGCACGGCGCTGCTCACCACCCTCGTCGCGATCGGGATCGTCCTGTCGTTCGCCCGGGAGCGGGGGCGCCCCGCGTCCCAGCAGTCCCGTCGGTCACCCGCTCGACGTCCCCAATCCTCCGGAGTCACCCGATGACCACCTACCTCCTCGCCGGCGGCGGCACCGCCGGCCATGTCAATCCGCTGTTGGCGGTGGCCGACGGACTCCGCGCCAGAGACCCCGAAGCGACGATCCTTGTCGTCGGCACGGCGGAGGGCCTCGAGGCTCGACTCGTCCCGGAACGCGGTTACGAGTTGCTCACGATCCCCAAACTGCCCTTCCCCCGCCGTCCGAACATCGACGCACTCCGCTTCCCCGGTCGCCTCCGCCGGGCGGTTGCAGCCGTGGTCGCGATGATCCGGGAGCACCGCGTGGACGTCGTGATCGGTTTCGGTGGCTACGCGGCCGCGCCGGCGTACACGGCGGCCAGGCGCGCCGGTGTCCCGCTGGTCATCCACGAAGCGAACGCGCGTCCAGGCCTCGCGAACCGGCTCGGCGCGAGGTGCACGCCCTACGTCGGTGTCGCCTTCCACCACACGCCCATCCGCAACGCACGCTTCGTCGGCATGCCGCTGCGGCGCGAGATCGAGGAGTTGGACCGCGAGGCGCTCCGGCCGGTGGCCCTCGCCGAGTTCGGCCTCGTGGCGGACCGACCGCTGCTGCTCGTCACCGGCGGTTCGCTCGGCGCGAGACGGATCAACGCGACGATGAGCCAGAGTGCCGAAGACGTCGTCGCGGCCGGCTGGCAGGTACTCCACATCACGGGTGCGAAGAGCGAGATCTCGGATCCGGGTGTCGACCACTACCACCTGCTCGAGTACTGCTCCCGGATGGAGCTCGCCATCGCCGCAGCCGACTTCGCGGTGTCGCGTGCTGGTAGCGCCACCGTCAGCGAGCTGTGTGCGGTCGGGCTCCCGGCCGTCTACGTGCCCTACCCGGTCGGCAACGGTGAGCAGCGCTTCAACGCCGCCGACGTCGTGCGGGCCGGGGGAGCGGTTATGGTAGATGACGCGCAGTTCGTGCCGGCCTGGGTGCATGAGCACCTCGTCCCGTTGCTGAGCGATCGGCACCGGGTCGACGACCTGGCCGCCCAATCCAAGAGCGTCGGTGTCTCCGACGGCACGGCTCGCGTCATCGCCCTCATCGATGAGGCGCTCCAACCATCGGTGCAGCGCGTGCGCGGCCGGTGATCCAGTCTTCCCAGAAAGCGTGACACCGTGATCAAGCCAGACCCCACCGTCGAGATCCCCGCCGACCTCGGCGTCGTGCACTTCGTCGGCATCGGCGGCAGCGGGATGAGCGGCATCGCGCGGTTGTTCGTGAGCGCCGGATCACGCGTGACCGGCTCGGACGTGCGCGAGTCGAAGAACATCGACGCCCTGCGCGAGCTCGGCGTCCCCGTCGCCATCGGCCACGATGCACAGAACGTCGGCGACGCGGACACCCTCGTCGTGACCGGGGCGCTGTGGGCGGACAACCCCGAGTACCTGCTCGCGAAGGAACGGGGTCTGACGATCCTGCACCGGTCGCAGGCGCTCGCGTGGCTGACCTCCGGGACGCGACTCATCTCCGTCGCGGGGGCCCACGGGAAGACGACGTCGACCGGCATGATCATCACGGCGCTCCTGGAGCTCGGTGCCGATCCCAGCTTCGTCAACGGTGGCGTGATCGAGTCCCTCGGGCTGAGCTCTGCCCGCGGCGCCGGAGAACTGTTCGTCGTCGAGGCGGACGAGTCCGACGGTTCGTTCCTGCTCTACGACACGGCCGTCGCGCTCATCACGAACATCGACCCCGACCACTTGGACCACTACGGCTCGCTCGAAGCGTTCGAGCAGGCGTTCGTGACCTTCGCCCAGCAGGCTCGCGAGCTCGTCGTCATCTCCTCGGACGACGCCGGCGCGGTCCGGATCACCCCGGCGCTCCGCGCGGCCGCCGACGGCAAGCGCGTGCTGACCTTCGGAGAGGCCGCCGACGCGGACGTCCGACTGCACGACGTCGGCTCCACCGGCCCGGTCTCGTTCCAGCTCAGCTACGAGGGCACCAGCTACGCGGCGACCCTCCGCGTACCCGGGCGCCACAACGCCATCAACGCGGCCGGCGCCTTCGCGGTCCTCGTCGGTGTCGGGTTCGACCCGGCGGACGCGCTCCGAGGCATCACCGCCTTCGGCGGGACGCAGCGTCGATTCGAACTGCACGGTGTCGTCGACGGTGTGAGCGTCTACGACGACTACGCGCACCACCCCACCGAGGTCGCCGCCGCCCTCGCCGCAGCGCGCACGGTGGTCGGCGACGGACGCATCATCGCGGTCCACCAGCCGCACCTGTACAGCCGGACCCGCCTGTTCGCCCAGGAGTTCGCCGACGCCCTCGAACGGTACGCCGACCACACGGTCGTGCTCGAGGTCTACGGCGCGCGCGAGGACCCCGAGCCCGGTGTGACCGGTGCGACCGTGTCGACCCGGTTCTCCGACGCGGACCGCGTCGCGTACATCGACGACTGGCAGCGCGCCGCGGACTACACGGCGACGGTCGTGCGACCCGGCGACTTCGTCATCACGCTCGGATGTGGCGACGTCTACCGGATCGTGCCGCAGCTCCTCGAGGCCATCGCCGGTCGCGAGTCCGTCTGATGGGCGTCCGGTGAAACGCCCGGACGGCTTCGACCCCGCGGCCGGCCCGCGCCCCGAGCGTCAGACGCGACCGTCGGCGTCCGCGCCGGTCGACCGCGCCGTCGCGCCTGCCGAGCCCGTCGCCGAGCAGGAGACGGACGTCATCGAGCTGGACGCCGCGCGGCTCCGGCCGAAGCGGTCGGGTGCGGGCGCACCTTCCCAGCCGTCGGGCCCGAAGTCGAAGGCGAAGTCGAAGTCGGCCTCATCGACGCCGGCGGCATCGTCGAAGGTCGACGCGAAACCGGCGGCGACGTCCTCCGCCTCGGCGACGGCGACCCTGGAGCGCCCGGACGAACCTGGCGACGAGGCGTTCCTCACCCCGCGTGAGGCCGCCAAGCTGCGACGTCGTCACGAACGCCAGGAGATCCGTCGGTTCACGGCCCGCAAGCGCGGCCGCCACCGTCCTTGGGTGATCGCGGCCGCGATCCTCGGCGTCCTGATCGTCGTCTCGCTCGCCGGAGCCTATTCGCCGCTGCTGGCCGTCCGGTCCATCGAGGTCGTCGGTGCGAGCCGGGTGAACCAGGCCGAGATCACCGAGGCGCTCAGCGACCAGCTGGGTCGCCCACTCGCACTGGTCGACGCGGGAGCCGTCAAGGCGGTGCTCGTCGGATACCCGCTCATCGCGAGTTACTCCCTCGAATCCCAGCCTCCGAGCACACTCGTCGTGCGGATCGTCGAACGCGAGCCGGTGGGTGTGCTGCAGTCCGGATCGGTGTACACCCTGGTCGACGCCGCCGGGGTCACGATCGAGCGCAGCGACCAGCCGATCGCCGGGTATCCGACGCTCATGGTCACCGGCGGCCCGACCTCCAAGGGCTTCGTCGCCGCGGCCGCCGTGATCCGGGCGCTCCCGACGGATCTCCGCGCCCGCGTGGCGTCGGTTTCGGCGTCGACCGCGGACGACGTCACCCTCACGCTCGTGGACTCGCCCGCCGAGGTCGTGTGGGGGAGTGCAGAGGACTCGGTGCTGAAAGCGCGGATCCTCGCGACCACGATGGCGGCCACCGACCCGTCCCAGGTGAACCAGTACGACGTGTCGTCGCCGTCCGCCGCGATCGTCCGCTGAGGAAGCGCACCGGGATATTCCCGTCGATGTGCCGACACGCCCGGAAGCGTCCCGACACGGTCGGGGCTGGGCCCTAACGTCGTGCTCAGGACAGAAAATGCATACGCAGCATAACTTTAAACCTTAACTAGAGGTTGAGAGTTCTCACGGAGGCCTGAAGTGACTACAAACCAGAACTACCTCGCCGTCATCAAGGTCGTCGGTATCGGCGGCGGCGGTGTCAACGCGGTCAACCGCATGATCGAGCTCGGCCTCCGAGGCGTGGAATTCATCGCCATCAACACGGACGCGCAAGCGCTGCTGATGAGCGATGCCGACGTCAAGCTCGACGTCGGCCGCGAGATCACCCGCGGCCTCGGCGCCGGTGCCGACCCTGAGGTCGGACGCCGTGCGGCGGAGGATCACGCTGAGGAGATCGAAGAGGCAATCGCCGGCGCCGACATGGTGTTCGTCACCGCCGGCGAGGGTGGCGGTACCGGAACCGGTGGCGCACCCGTCGTGGCGCGGATCGCGAAGTCGATCGGTGCGCTGACCATCGGTGTCGTCACGAAGCCGTTCGGCTTCGAGGGTCGTCGCCGTCAGGCCCAGGCCGAGCTCGGCGTCGCCCGCCTGAAGGAGGAGGTCGACACGCTCATCGTCGTGCCGAACGACCGCCTGCTGGAGATCAGCGACCGCGGCATCAGCATGCTCGAGGCGTTCGCGACCGCCGACCAGGTGCTCCTCGCCGGTGTCCAGGGGATCACCGACCTCATCACCACCCCAGGCCTCATCAACCTCGACTTCGCCGACGTCAAGTCGGTCATGCAGGGGGCCGGCTCCGCCCTCATGGGTATCGGCTCCTCGCGTGGCGCGGATCGCGCCATCAAGGCGGCTGAACTCGCCGTAGCCTCCCCGCTACTCGAAGCGAGCATCGAGGGTGCCCACGGTGTCCTGCTGTCCATCCAGGGTGGCTCGAACCTCGGCATCTTCGAGATCAACGACGCCGCCAAGCTCGTCCAGGAGGCCGTGCACCCCGAAGCGAACATCATCTTCGGTGCGGTCGTCGACGACACCCTCGGCGACGAGGTGCGCGTAACGGTCATCGCCGCCGGATTCGACGGTGGTGAGCCCCTCACCAGGACGGCGGCCTCGCCGGCCGACGCGGTCATCTCCGGCGGCGTCATGAGTACCTCGGACGAGGCGCCCAGCGCTCCGATCAGCACCTCGGCCAACACGACCTCCGAGTCGTCCGAGCACCGCTCGGCTCCTGCTGCGGCACCGGTCGCCTCGGGTGGCGACTGGGGCTCCAGGCAGAACGCGTCTTCGCCCTTCTCCGGTGCGACGCACCGTCAGCCCGAGGCGGTCGTCGAGACCGCCGTCGTCGACCCCTCGTTCGACGACGAGGGTGAGCTGGACATCCCCGACTTCCTGAAGTAGTGGGCGGCGACACGATCACCCCGGCCGGGTCGGGCTCTTCGGAGCCCGATCCGGCTCTGCTCGATCGCCTCGCCGCGATCCGCGGGCGCGTCGCGGACGCTGCCCGTGCGGCCGGTCGCATCCACGAGCCGACGCTCATCGTCGTGACGAAGTTCCATCCGGTCGCACTCGTGCAGCAGCTCGCGGCCGCGGGGGTCACCGACGTGGGGGAGAACCGCCACCCGGAGGCCCGCGACAAGGCCGAGGCGGTCGCCGGACTCGGGTTGCGGTGGCACTTCATCGGCCAGTTGCAGACGAACAAGGCGAAGCAGGTGCGTCGATACGTCGACGCCGTGCACTCGGTGGACCGACCCGAACTCCTGCGCGCGCTGTCATCACCGGACCGCCTTCTCGAGGTGTTCCTCCAGGTGAACCTGACCGACGACCCGGGTCGCGGCGGTGTGGTCGGCGATGCGGCGCTGGAAGCGCTCGCCACGGAGACGCTCGAGGCCGAGGGTGTCGTCCTGCGAGGCGTCATGGCTGTCGCACCGCTCGACGAGCCGCCGGCCGCCGCGTTCGCGCGGGTCGTCGCGGCGTCCGCTCGGGTGCGATCCCTCGCTCCGCAGGCCGACGGCCTGTCGATCGGGATGAGCCACGACTACGTCGAGGCGATCGAAGCAGGCGCGACACACCTACGCATCGGCACGGCAATCACCGGGAATCGTCCGGTGTGACGTTAATCTCGAAGGTGCAAGGACCGCAGATCACGGAGGAAACGATGTCGAACCCACTGAAGAAGACCATGGTGTACCTCGGGCTCGCCGACGATGATCTCGAGTACGAGCAGCAGCACGCTGCCCAGGCCGAGCCCACGCAGCAGGCCGAGCCTCGCCGGGCAGAACGTCCCGAGCGCACAGAGCGGGTCGAGCGCGTCGAGAAGGCCGCTCCCGTGACCCCGCTGCGCAAGCCGGTCCCGGTCCGCCAGCCGGTCGCCCCGAGCTCGGACCTCAACGAGATCCTCACGGTGCACCCCAAGCAGTACCGCGACGCTCAGATCATCGCCGAGAGCTTCCGTGACGGTGTCCCGGTCATCATCAACCTCTCCCAGATGAGCGACGGCGACGCCCGACGCCTCATCGACTTCGCCAGTGGCCTCTCGCAGGGCCTCTACGGGAAGATCGAGCGAGTGACGAGCAAGGTCTTCCTGCTCTCGCCCGAGCACGTCGCCGTTTCCGGCGATAACGGGCAGGGCGCACCGGAAGCGACCGAGGCTACCTTCTTCGCTCAGTCATAATCGAGGGGTGGCTTCTCTCATCTCCGTGATCGGCACGATCCTCTATCTCGCGCTGCTCCTGTACTTCTTCGTCCTCTGGGCGCGGTTCATCCTCGACCTGGCTCGGGTCCTCCGCCCGCAGTGGCGACCGTCGGGCGTCGGCCTGGTCCTCGCCGAGCTCAGTTTCACGGTCACCGACCCACCGATCCGGTTCTTCCGCCGCGTCCTGCCGCGCGTCGCGGTCGGTCCCGTCGCGCTCGACTTCGGTTGGACGCTGACGATGCTGTGCTGCATCATCGCGATGACGCTCGTCCAGCTCCTTTAGCCGCCGACGTCGGTGCCCGCGCAGGGTTCACGACGATTGTGCGGCTACGATAGAACGCCCGTCACCTGACGGGAAGCTCCGACGCTGACAACATGTCTCACCCACTGGGTCAGACTTTGCTAGCGTGGGGGCGTTGTACACAGATTTTCGATTCGACAGTGAAGGTGGTTCGCTATGGCGCTCACTCCCGAAGACGTGGTCCAGAAGCGGTTTCAGCAGACCAAGTTCCGCGAAGGCTACGACCAGGACGAGGTGGACGACTTCCTCGACGAGGTCGTCGTCGAACTGCGTCGCCTCATCCAGGAGAAGGACGAGGTCCAGCAGAAGCTGACCGCGGCCGAGGCCAAGGTCGCCGAGCTGCAGAAGGGCGGCTCCTCCGCTCCCGCCGCGCTCGCAAAGGCTGAGCCCGCTCCCGCACCGGCTCCGGTCGTCGCACCCGCAGCGGCTCCTGCCGCCGAGTCGACCGACAACACGGCCGAGAGCTCCAACAACCTCCTGCAGCTGGCCCGCCGCCTGCACGACGAGCACGTCGCAGAGGGCGCTCAGCGTCGCGACGCACTCATCGCCGAAGGTCACGCGACCGCGGCACGTGTCGTCGCCGAGGCCGAGGCCAAGCAGCGCGCACAGATGCAGATCCTCGAGCAGGAGCGCTCCGTGCTGGAGCACAAGATCGACGAGCTGCGCAACTTCGAGCGTGAGTACCGCTCGCAGCTCCGCGGCTACATCGAGGGTCAGCTGAAGGACCTCGACGCCTCGTCGTCGAGTTCCGCACCCGATGCGAAGTCCGGCGTGACCGCCGACAGCGCAGCGGTCTAGCGCAGACACCCGGTTGTCTCCCGCATCACCGTCGAAGGCCAGCGCCAGGACTCTTGCAGTCCTGGCGCTGGTTGCCGTCGTGGCCTATTCGGCCGATCAGTTCACGAAGTTCCTCGTCACCACCAACCTGACGGTCGGTGAGTCCGTCCCCGTCTTCGGACAAGCGCTGGTCCTGTACTTCGTCAAGAACTCGGGTGCCGCCTTCTCGCTGGGGGCCGGCTACACCTGGATCTTCTCGATCCTCGCCGCGGTCGTCGTGGTCGTCATCGTCTGGTTCGCGCGCCGCATCCGTTCGCGTGCGTGGGCGATCGTCTTCGGTCTGCTCCTCGGCGGCGTGCTCGGTAACCTGACCGACCGCCTCTTCCGAGAGCCGTCCTTCGGCCTCGGCCACGTCGTCGACTTCATCTCGACGCCCTGGATGCTCCCCGCGATCTACAACGTGGCCGACATCTGCATCGTGGTCAGCATGGCGCTGTTCATCCTCCTGACGCTCTTCGGTGTCAACCTCGACGGCACGCGCACGACGCGAGCGAGTGAACGGGCCGCCCAGGAGGCGGAGGACCGCGAGGCTGCAGCCGACGCGGCCACCCTCGATCCTGCGGAGCCTGGCGACGCGAGCCCGGACGCAGGTCGCCCGTGAACGAGTCCCGCAGCCTGTACGTCCCCGACGGACTCGACGGCGAGCGCGTCGACGCCGGACTCGCCAAGCTCCTGGGCTTCTCGCGCAGCTACGCAGCCGAGGTGGCCTTGGCCGGCGGTGTCACCATGAACGGGAAGTCGGTCGACAAGTCCGATCGCCTGCTCGGCGGCGCCTGGCTCGAGATCGAATGGACGCCTCGACGGGAGGCCGTGATCGTCCCGATCGCCGTCCCCGACCTCGGCATCGTCCACGACGACGACGAGATCGTCGTCGTCGACAAGCCCGCGGGCGTCGCGGCGCATCCCTCGGTCGGTTGGGAGGGCCCGACGGTGCTCGGTGCCCTCGCGGCGGCGGGCTTCCGCATCTCGACCTCGGGAGCCGCCGAGCGCGCGGGCATCGTCCATCGGCTGGACGCCGGGACGAGCGGCCTCATGGTCGTCGCGAAGACCGAGCGGGCCTACACCTGGCTCAAGCGGGCCTTCCACGACCGCGAGGTCGAGAAGATCTACCGTGCGGTCGTGCAGGGGCATCCCGATCCACTCGCCGGCACCATCGACGGACCGATCGGCCGCCATCCGCGTCACGACTGGCGGTTCGCCGTGACCGCCGACGGCAAGCCGTCGATCACGCACTACGAGACGCTCGAGGCGTTCCCGTACGCCTCGCTGCTCGAGGTGCACCTGGAGACCGGCCGCACCCACCAGATCCGCGTGCACATGGCGGCCCAGCGGCACCCCTGCGTCGGTGACACGATGTACGGAGCAGACGCTGCGCTCTCAGCGCGGTTGGGGCTCACCCGCCAGTGGCTCCACGCCACGAAGCTCGGGTTCGCCCACCCGGCCACGGGGGAGTTCGTGCGGTTCGAGGCTGCCTATCCGGCGGACCTCCAGCACGCCCTGTCCGTGCTCGAACTCGACTGAGCCGACGCCAAGCCCTCCCGTCGCCATCCGTGACGACGTCGCAGGAGCCGACCGTCAGCGGTGACGGTTAGGCTGGATCACAGACCACCTCGGCGTCCGCGCCGAACCCCACAGCACGATCCCCGGAGGCGCCGTCCGTGCCCACGTCCACCGATTCGTTCGTCCATCTGCACGTCCACAGCGAGTATTCGATGCTCGACGGAGCAGCCCGCGTGAAGCCGCTCATCCAGGCCGCGGTCGAGCAGGGCATGCCCGCCGTCGCCGTGACCGACCACGGCAACATGTTCGGTGCCTTCGACTTCTGGCGCACGGCGACCGATGCCGGAATCAAGCCGATCATCGGGACCGAGGCGTACATCACCCCGGGGACCGCGCGCGGTGACCGGACGCGGATCAAGTGGGGCGACGGCGGGGGAGATGACGTCTCCGGCGCCGGCGCATACACGCACATGACCTTGCTCTCGGAGACGACAGAGGGGATGCACAACCTCTTCCGGCTCTCGTCGAAGGCGTCGATCGAGGGGTACTACTTCAAGCCGCGCATGGACCGGGAGATCCTGAGCCAGTACAGCGCCGGCCTCATCGCGACGACCGGCTGCCCGAGCGGCGAGGTGCAGACGAGACTCCGTCTCGGCCAGTACGACGAGGCGGTCAAGGCCGCTGCGGACTTCCGCGACATCTTCGGCGCGGAGAACTACTTCTGCGAGATCATGGACCACGGGCTCGGGATCGAGCGCCGGATCATGGCCGACCTCATCAGGCTGTCGAAAGACCTCGGTCTCCCGCTCCTCGCGACGAACGACCTCCACTACACGCACGCCGCGGACGCCAAAGCGCACGCCGCCCTCCTCTGCGTGCAGTCCGGTTCCACGCTCAACGACCCGAACCGCTTCAAGTTCGACGCCGACGAGTTCTACCTGAAGTCCGCGGACGAGATGCGCCGGCTGTTCCGCGAGTACCCCGAGGCGTGCGACAACACCCTCGCGATCGCCGAGCGATGCGACGTCGCCTTCGACACCTCGGCCAACTACATGCCGCGCTTCCCCGTGCCGGAGGGGGAGAACGAGGAGAGCTGGTTCATCAAAGAGGTCGAGACCGGGCTGAACCTGCGGTACCCGAACGGGATCCCCGCCGACGTCCGCGAGCGCGCGAACTACGAGACGCGCGTCATCGTGCAGATGGGCTTCCCCGGGTACTTCCTCGTCGTCGCCGACTTCATCCAGTGGTCGAAGCGCAACGGCATCCGCGTCGGGCCCGGTCGTGGTTCCGGAGCGGGTTCCATGGCGGCGTACGCGATGCAGATCACCGATCTCGACCCACTCCGCCACGGGCTCATCTTCGAGCGGTTCCTCAACCCCGACCGCGTCTCGATGCCCGACTTCGACGTCGACTTCGACGACCGCCGCCGCGGCGAGGTCATCAAGTACGTCACCGAGAAGTACGGCGACGAGCGCGTCGCGCAGATCGTCACGTACGGCACCATCAAGGCCAAGCAGGCGCTCAAGGACTCGTCGCGCGTCCTCGGCTTCCCGTTCGGCATGGGCGACAAGCTGACGAAGGCCATGCCGCCGGCGGTCATGGGCAAGGACATCCCGCTCGAGGGCATCCTCGACACCAAGCACCCGCGGTACAAGGAGGCGGTCGACCTCCGCGGCATACTCGACACCGATCCGGAGGCGCGGACCGTCTTCGAGACCGCGCTCGGCATCGAGAACCTGAAGCGCCAGTGGGGTGTCCACGCGGCCGGCGTGATCATGTCGAGCGACCCGCTCATCGACATCATCCCGATCATGAAGCGCGAGCAGGACGGCCAGATCGTCACGCAGTTCGACTACCCGGCGTGCGAGTCCCTCGGATTGATCAAGATGGACTTCCTCGGGTTGCGCAACCTGACGATCATCAACGACGCCCTCGACAACATCAAGAGCAACCGCGACATCGAGCTCGTCCTCGAAGACCTCGAACTCGACGACCGCGGTGCGTACGAACTCCTGTCCCGAGGCGACACCCTCGGGGTGTTCCAGCTCGACGGCGGACCGATGCGCGCGCTGCTGCGCCTCATGAAGCCCGACAACTTCGAGGACATCTCGGCGCTGATCGCCCTGTACCGGCCCGGGCCGATGGGCGCGAACTCGCACACGAACTACGCGCTGCGGAAGAACGGCCTGCAGGAGATCACCCCGATCCATCCGCAGCTCGAGGAACCGCTCTCCGAGATCCTGTCGACGAGCTACGGCCTCATCATCTACCAGGAGCAGGTGATGGCGATCGCGCAGAAGGTCGCCGGCTTCTCCCTCGGGCAGGCCGACATCCTCCGTCGTGCGATGGGTAAGAAGAAGAAGTCCGAACTGGACAAGCAGTTCGAGGGCTTCTCCGGCGGCATGGTCGCGAACGGCTTCTCGATGGAGGCCGTCAACAAGCTGTGGGAGATCCTCCTCCCGTTCTCGGACTACGCGTTCAACAAAGCGCACTCCGCCGCCTACGGGGTCATCTCCTACTGGACGGCGTACCTCAAGGCGCACTACCCGGCCGAGTACATGGCCGGTCTGCTGACGAGTGTCGGCGACTCCAAGGACAAGATGGCGCTCTACCTCAACGAGTGCCGCCGCATGGGGATCCAGGTCCTGCCGCCCGACGTCAACGAGTCCATCGGGTTCTTCGCCGCAGTCGGGGAGGACATCCGGTTCGGTCTGGGAGCCGTCCGCAACGTCGGTTCGAACGTCGTGGAGCTCATCCGGCAGGCACGCGAGCGCGAGGGCCGGTTCACCTCCTTCCACGACTTCCTCCGCAAGGTGCCGCTGCCGGTGGCGAACAAGCGGACCATCGAGTCGCTCATCAAGGCCGGCGCGTTCGACTCCATGGGCGACAGCAGACGTGCGCTCTACGAGATCCACGAGGACGCCGTCGACTCCGTCGTGAAGGACAAGCGTGCCGAGGCGTCCGGGAGCATCGGCTTCGACTTCGACAGCCTGTTCGCCGAGGTCGGCGAGGTTCCGCTCGCGAGCGTCCCCGCGCGTCCCGACTGGAGCAAGCGCGACAAACTCAACTTCGAACGGGAGATGCTGGGGCTGTACGTCTCGGACCACCCGCTGGCCGGACTCGAGATCGAGTTGGCGAAGCACGCCACCACGACCATCACCGACCTCATGACCTCCGAGGGCATGGACGGCGAGACCGTCGTGATCTCGGGGCTCGTCACGAGTGTCCAGCACCGGATCGCCAAGGCCTCCGGCAACCAGTACGGGATGATCCAGGTCGAGGACTTCGGCGGCGAGATGACCGCCATGTTCATGGGCAAGGCGTATCAGGAGTTCGCCTCCGAACTCGTCGGCGACTCGATCGTGGTGGTCCGCGGACGGGTCAGTGTCCGAGACGACGGGATGAACCTCCACGCGTACAGCATCTTCTCGCCCGAACTGCCCGAGGCCGGTGCCGACCGCATGCTCCAGCTGTCGATGGCGGACGCCCGGGCGACGACCGAGACCGTGACCACGCTCAGCGACGTGCTGACGCGGCACGCGGGATCGACCGAGGTGCGGTTGAAGCTCGTCCGAGGCGAGATCGCGCGGGTGTTCGAGCTACCCCATCGCGTCAGCCTCTCGTCCGGACTCTTCGGCGAGCTGAAGTCCCTGCTCGGCCCGAACTGTCTCGGCTGACCTCGCTCGGGCGCGGGCGGCAGCCGGGACGGACCGCTGCGGACGATAGGCTGTGACGGCCATGATCACCACCATTGACCTCAGGGGAGTGCGGCCGAGCCGCACCGAGCTCCTGGACATGCTGCCCCGTCCCGTCGTCGACATCACCGCGGCAGCGCATGCCGCTCAGGCGCTGATCGATGATGTCCGATCGGAGGGTTCCGAGGCGCTTCTGACGCAGGCGGACCGGTTCGACGGGGGACGACCTGAGCGGATCCGCGTCCCACAGGCCGAGATCGACGCGGCCGTCACGGCACTCGAGCCCGCCGTGCGCGCCGCGCTCGTGGAGGCCATCGACCGCGTCCGGACCGCCACCAGAGCGCAGGTCCCGCCGGAGCGCACGACCGAGCTCGGCGACGGCGCGACCGTCGTGCAGCGCTGGGCACCGGTCGGTCGTGTCGGCCTCTACGTCCCGGGCGGGAAGGCCGTCTACCCGTCGAGTGTCGTCATGAACGTCGTGCCGGCCCAGGAGGCCGGCGTCGGCTCCGTGGCGCTCGCTTCGCCCCCGCAGCGCGAGTTCGGCGGCCGTGTCCACCCGACGATCCTCGGCGCCGCCGGGCTGCTCGGGGTGACCGAGGTCTACGCCATGGGCGGCGCCGGAGCGATCGGTGCGTTCGCCTACGGGGTACCCGACCTCGCCCTCGACCCGGTGGACGTCGTGACCGGCCCGGGCAACATCTTCGTGGCGGCCGCCAAGCGCCTCGTGAAAGGGCAGGTGGGGATCGACGCCGAAGCCGGGACCACCGAGATCCTGGTCATCGCGGACGCCGGCGCCGATGCCCGGCTCGTCGCAGCCGACCTCGTCAGCCAGGCGGAACACGACGAGGCGGCGGCATCGCTGCTCGTCACCGACAGCGCGGCGCTCGCGACCGCGGTGGAGGAGTGGCTGCAGCGGTACGCCGCGGGCACCCGTCACGGAGCGCGCGTCGTCGAGGCCCTGGGCGGGCCGCAGTCGGCGATCGTGCTCGTGGACGACCTCGAGGCGGCCGTGGCGTTCAGCAACGCGTACGGGCCCGAGCACCTCGAGGTGCAGACCCGCGACCCCGAGCCGCTCCTCGGCGCCATCACGAACGCCGGCGCGATCTTCCTCGGTGACCACACCCCGGTGAGCCTCGGAGACTATCTGGCCGGGTCGAACCACGTCCTCCCGACGGGCGGCCAGGCACGGTTCTCCTCGGGCCTCGGAGCGTTCACCTTCCTCCGGCCGCAGCAGGTCGTCCGGTACGACGAACCGGCGCTCCGTCAGGTCTCGGCCCACATCGTCGCCCTCTCGGGCTCGGAGGACCTGCCGGCGCACGGCGAGGCGGTGACGGCCCGCTTCGGGCTCGTCGATGCCGAGATCCGTGCGGCGGACGACACCACCGCCCCCACCACCCCCGAGGGAGCCCGCTGATGTACTGCCCGTTCTGCCGCCACCCGGATTCCCGGGTGATCGACTCACGCACCAGCGACGACGGACTCGCCATCCGCCGACGCCGGCAGTGCCCCGAGTGCGGGAGGCGCTTCAGCACCATGGAGACCTCGAGTCTCGGCGTGATCAAGCGTTCGGGCGTGGTGGAGCCCTTCAGCCGGGAAAAGGTCGTGAGCGGTGTCCGCAAGGCCTGCCAGGGTCGCCCGGTGACGGACTCCGACCTCGCCGTCCTGGCTCAGCGGGTGGAGGAGTCCATCCGGGCCACCGGCGCGTCGCAGATCGACGCGAACGACATCGGTCTGGCGATCCTCGCACCGCTGCGGGAGCTGGACGAGGTCGCGTACCTCCGCTTTGCCAGTGTGTACCAGGCATTCGAATCGCTCGACGACTTCGAGTCCGCGATCGCGCTGCTCCGCGTCGAGCACGCTTCGGGCGCCGCCCCCGTCCCGTCCGAGGAGCTCTGAGCCGTGTACCGCCTCCTCTTCTCCCAGGTGCTGTCCAAGCTCGATCCCGAACGCGCACACCACCTGGCCTTCGACGTCATCCGCGCGCTTCCCGCGACCGGCCTCGGCCCCGCCATCAGGCGCTGGACGCTGCCGCGACTCGACCAGTCGGTGGAGACGCTGGGGCTGCGGTTCGAGACCCCGTTCGGTGTCGCCGCCGGCTTCGACAAGGACGGCAAGGGCGTCCTCGGCCTCGGACTGCTCGGGTTCGGCCATGTCGAGGTGGGCACGATCACGGCGATCCCGCAGCCAGGTAATCCCAAGCCCCGACTGTTCCGACTCATCGCCGATCGGGCGGTCGTCAACCGCATGGGCTTCAACAACGGGGGAGCCGACCAGGCCAGGCGTCGGCTCGAACGGACCGCGCGGGTGAGCCGCCGACCCGTCCTCGGCGTGAACATCGGCAAGAGCCGTGTCGTGGACGTCGCCGACGCCACGGCCGACTACGTCCGGAGCGCGACGCTCCTCGCGCCCGTGGCCGACTACCTCGTGGTCAACGTCAGCTCGCCGAACACCCCTGGGCTCCGCGGCCTCCAGGAGCTCGACCAGCTCGCGCCGCTGCTCGAGGCCGTCCGCGGCGCCGCCGGTTCGACGCCGTTGCTCGTCAAGATCGCACCCGACCTCAGCGATGCGGAGGTCGACCGCATCGCAGAGCTGGTCGTGGAACTCGGCCTGGACGGCGTCATCGCGACGAACACGACCATCTCGCGCGACGGACTGACCACCGATCCCGCCATCGTCGAGGCGGCCGGGGCCGGTGGACTGTCCGGAGCACCGCTGGCCGCCCGCTCGCTCGTCGTCCTGCGGCGCATCCGGGCCATCGTGCCCCCGGAGTTGTGCGTCATCTCGGTCGGGGGCGTCGACACCGCCGAAGACGTCCAGGAGCGCTTGGACGCAGGAGCAACCCTCGTGCAGGGCTACACGGCGTTCCTCTACCGCGGGCCGCTCTGGGCGAGGCACATCAATCGCGGGCTCGACCGGCTGGCCCGAACCGGCCGCTGAGCGGCACCACGCGCTGTCGACGACGAACGCCCGCCGGTCCGGGACCGGCGGGCGTTCGTGGTTCGGGGACTACTTGTTGGGGAACTGGCCGCGCTTGACCTGCGGCTTCGGCAGACGGAGCGGGCGCAGCTGCAGCGCTCGCATGGCGGCGTACCAGCGCACGCCGCGCTCGTCCTGCCCGAACTTCGCCCGCAGCGCCTTCCGGACGCGGAAGCCGAGGAAGAAGCAGTCGGCGATCGCGATGATGAAGAACACCCAGAGGGTGAGCATGCCGTAGACCTGGATCTCCGGCACCGGCATGAAGGTGAGGATGATCACGAGGAACATCACCGGGATCATGAACTCACCGATGTTGAACCGGGCGTCGACGTAGTCGCGGACGAACTTCTTCTGCGGGCCGCGCTCGCGTGCCGGGAGGAACTTGTCGTCGCCGGCGGCCATGCCGGCCTGCGCCCGCCGCCGTGCCTCGGCCTGCTGCGCCTTCGCCGCCTTCGAGGCCTCCTTGCGGTCGGAGGGGACGAGTGGACGCTTGTTCTGCGCCTCGCGTTCCGCCCGGGACGGGGTCGGTCGACCCTTCGCCTCCTTGGCGCCGCGGGCGAGGCGCTCAGCCGTCTGCGCTGCGGTCTCGACGATCGGCTCTGATGCCGGGGTGCTCTGCTGTTTGGCCACGATGGAACGTCCTTGATTCGGGGATTCCCTTAAGATTACTCGCATGACGACAGGTACCACGACGGAATCGACCCAAGACCCACGCAACGACCAGGAAGTCCTCGATCGGCTGCGCGAATCCGTCGCCGGTGCGTTGCCGTCGTCGATCGCCGATCTGTCGGCGCTCGTCCGCATCCCCTCGGTGTCGTGGTCGGCGTTCGACGCGGCCGAGGTGGCGCGGAGTGCCGAGGCGGTCGCGGAGCTCGCCCGCGGTCTCGGTGTCTTCGACGAGGTCTCGGTGCGCCGGTCCGCCATCGACGGCGGAGCGGAGCTCGGACAGCCCGCCGTGCTGGCCCGCCGCGAACCACGGAACGGCCGACCGACCGTGCTGCTCTACGCGCACCACGACGTCCAGCCCCCCGGAAGCGACGACAAGTGGGACTCGCCGCCGTTCGAGCCGACCGTCCGCGACGGCCGCATCTACGGACGGGGCGCGGCTGACGACAAGGCCGGCGTCATGTCCCACATCGCCGCGATCCGAGCCGTCACCGAGGTCCTCGGCTCCGACCTCGACCTCGGTATCGTGCTGTTCATCGAGGGCGAGGAGGAGTTCGGCTCGCGGTCCTTCGGTTCCTTCCTGGAGGAGCACCGCGACACCCTCGCTGCGGACGTGATCGTCGTCGCCGACAGCGACAACTGGGACGAGCGGACGCCGGCGCTGACGATCGGTCTGCGCGGCAACGTCACGTTCCGGCTGCGCGTGAAGACCCTCGACCACGCCTCCCACTCAGGGATGCTCGGGGGAGCGGTGCCGGACGCGATGCTGGCCACGGTCACCCTGCTCGCGACCCTGTGGGACGCGGACGGTTCGGTGGCGGTCGACGGACTCACCTCGCACGACGCCGTCACCCCGGAGTTCGACGAGGCGCAGCTCCGCGCCGAGTCCGGACTGTCCGAAGGCGTCTCGCCCATCGGCCGCGGCTCCATCCTCAGCCGGATCTGGTCGCAGCCCGCGATCACCGTCACGGGCATCGACGCACCGTCGGTGGCCAACGCCTCGAACACGCTCATCCCGGAGGTGTCGGTGCGCATCAGTGCGCGGATCGCCCCCGGGCAGGATCCGGCCGAGGCCTACCGTGCACTCGAGGCCCACCTCCTCGCCAACAGCCCGTTCGGCGCACAGCTGACGATCGACGAGGTCGACCAGGGGAGCCCGTTCCTCGTGGACACGAGCGGTTGGGCCGTCGCCGAGGCGAAGCGCGCCATGGCCGACGCCTGGGAGGTCGAGCCAGTGGAGACGGGTGTCGGCGGATCGATCCCGTTCATCGCCGACCTCGTCCGGGTCTTCCCGGACGCCCAGATCCTCGTCACCGGTGTCGAAGACCCGCACTCGCGTGCCCACAGCCCGAACGAGTCGCTGCACCTCGGGGTCTTCCAGAAGGCGATCCTCACGGAGGCGGTGCTCCTCGCCCGCCTGGCGGCCGCACCCCGCCCGTCCTCCGACGCGTAGTCGGCGCCGGACGCGCCGCCGGAACCACGGGGTGCGTCCGGCGCGGCAGGCGGTAGAATCTCACACAGGCGTCGACCCGGCGCCGCCAGACCTCGCGAGGAGCATCATGAGCGACACCATCCTGACCGAGACCAAGATCGACGCGGCTCACGGCGTCGGCCTGTCCGACACGGCGGCGCAGAAGGTCAAGAGCCTCCTCGAGCAGGAGGGTCGCGACGACCTCCGTCTCCGCGTGGCCGTCCAGCCGGGTGGGTGCTCGGGCCTCATCTACCAGCTGTACTTCGACGAGCGCATGCTCGACGGCGACGCCACGGTCGACTTCGACGGTGTCGAGGTGATCGTCGACAAGATGAGCGTCCCCTACCTCGACGGCGCCAAGATCGACTTCGAGGACACCATCCAGAAGCAGGGGTTCACCATCGACAACCCCAATGCCGAGGGCAGCTGCGCCTGCGGCGACAGCTTCCACTGAGCCAGATTCTTCCTGAAGGGGAAATTACCCGGTCGCGGATGGTTTCCCCTTCGTCATTCCGGTCACGATCCCGCACCGCGGACGCGAATGGTCCGGCGTTCACCGCCCATCCCCACTAGACTGGGGGGCGATCCACAGGTGTGTATTCGAAAGGTTTCAGAGGTGCGCTCGACTCGTCGTCTCAGATGGGCTGCCATTCCGGTCGCAGCCACACTCGCCATAGTCCTGGCGGGTTGTACGCAGGCGGAACTGCATGGTTACCTGCCGGGATTCGTCGAGGGCGAATCTCCCGTCACGAACCACACGGACCGCATCGCGGGCCTGTGGGTGACGGCATGGCTGGTGCTGCTCGCAGTCGGTGTCATCACGTGGGGGCTCATCATCTGGGCCGTCATCGTGTACCGACGCCGCAAGGGGCAGACCGGTCTCCCGGTCCAGCTGCGGTACAACATGCCGATCGAGATCTTCTACACGATCGTCCCGCTCATCCTGGTCCTCGGCTTCTTCGCCTTCACGGCACGCGACCAGAACGCGATCGAGACCCAGTACGAGGATCCCGACGTGGCCATCGAGGTCTTCGCCAAGCAGTGGGCGTGGGACTTCGTGTACGACGAGGCCGTCAACGGCCAGGACGTCTGGACCGCAGGCGTGCAGGCCGATGAGAAGCCCGGTGGCGTCATCGACCAGGACGCACTCCCCACGCTCTACCTGCCCGTCGGCAAGACGGTGAAGATCGCGCTGCAGTCGCGCGACGTCATCCACTCCTTCTGGGTCATCGACTTCCTCTACAAGAAGGACATGATCCCGGGCAAGACGAACTACATGTCCTTCACCCCTGAGCGCGAGGGCACGTACGCCGGCAAGTGCGCCGAGCTCTGTGGCGAGTACCACTCGCTCATGCTCTTCAACGTGAAGGTCGTCTCGCAGGCCGAGTACGACAAGCACCTCGAAGACCTGGCCGAGTCGGGCAACATCGGCGACTACGGCACGGAATACGATCGCAACAGCAACCTCCCCGGCACCAAGGCGCCGGCAGGTCTCGAAGAGCACGGAGACGGGGAATGACCTCCACCACGCTTCCCGCAGGCCAGGCGAGCGTCGTCGGACGCACCTCGGTCGAGCGCAAGGGCAACATCCTGGTCAAGTGGATCACCTCCACCGACCACAAGACCATCGGGTACATGTACCTGATCGCCTCGTTCATCTTCTTCTGCCTCGGCGGTGTGATGGCGCTCATCATCCGCGCCCAGCTCTTCGAGCCCGGCGGCACGATCGTGGAGACGAAGGAGCAGTACAACCAGCTCTTCACGATGCACGGCACGATCATGCTCCTCATGTTCGCGACGCCGCTCTTCGCCGGGTTCGCGAACGCGCTCATGCCGCTGCAGATCGGTGCACCGGACGTCGCCTTCCCACGTCTGAACGCCTTCGCGTTCTGGCTCTACGCCTTCGGTAGCCTCATCGCCGTCGGTGGCTTCCTCACCCCGCAGGGTGCCGCCGCCTTCGGCTGGTTCGCCTATGCGCCACTGTCGAGTACGACGTTCTCGCCAGGGCTCGGAGGCAATCTCTGGGTCCTCGGACTGGCGCTCAGCGGCTTCGGCACCATCCTCGGTGGCGTCAACTTCATCACCACGATCATCACGATGCGCGCCCCCGGCATGACGATGTTCCGCATGCCGATCTTCACGTGGAACGTCCTCGTGACGTCCATCCTCGTCCTGATGGCGTTCCCGGTGCTCGCCGCGGCCCTCTTCGGCCTCGCGGCGGACCGCGTGTTCGACGCCCACATCTACGACGCGGCCAACGGCGGGGTCATCCTGTGGCAGCACCTGTTCTGGTTCTTCGGGCACCCCGAGGTCTACATCATCGCGCTGCCGTTCTTCGGCATCGTGTCCGAGATCTTCCCGGTGTTCAGCCGCAAGCCGATCTTCGGCTACAAGACCCTGATCTACGCGACGATCGCGATCGCGGCCCTCTCCGTGACGGTGTGGGCACACCACATGTACGTCACCGGATCGGTGCTCCTGCCGTTCTTCGCCCTCATGACGATGCTCATCGCGGTTCCGACCGGCGTGAAGATCTTCAACTGGCTGGGCACGATGTGGCGCGGTTCGGTCACCTTCGAGACCCCGATGCTCTGGTCGATCGGCTTCCTGATCACCTTCGTCTTCGGTGGACTCACCGGTGTCATCCTCGCTTCGCCGCCGCTCGACTTCCACGTCTCCGACTCCTACTTCGTCGTGGCGCACTTCCACTACGTCGTGTTCGGCACGGTCGTGTTCGCCATGTTCGCCGGCTTCTACTTCTGGTGGCCGAAGTGGACGGGCAAGATGCTCAACGAGAAGCTCGGCTACTGGCACTTCTGGCTGCTCTTCATCGGCTTCCACACGACGTTCCTCATCCAGCACTGGTTGGGCGTCATCGGGTTCCCGCGCCGCTACGCGACGTACTCGCCCGAGGATGGCTTCACCTGGATGAACCAGCTGTCGACCGTGGGTTCGTTCATCCTCGCCATCTCGCTGCTGCCCTTCTTCCTGAACGTGTACATCACGATCCGGAAGGCTCCTCGAGTCACCGAGGACGACCCGTGGGGTTACGGTGGATCGCTCGAGTGGGCGACCAGCTCGCCCCCGCCGCGTCACAACTTCGTCTCCATCCCGCGCATCCGCTCGGAGCGCCCGGCCTTCGACCTCCATCACCCCGAGGTCGGTATCCCGGTCGGCGTCGGTCCCGCGAAGGACGCGCCTGACGCACCCACGCTCGACATCGACGCCGGAAAGGTGAAGTAGCCGCCATGCGCGCCAATATCATCCTCTTCACGATCCTGACGGTGTTCTGCGCCCTCCTCTGCGCGGTCTACACGGTGTGGTCGCTCGTCGACCCGCTCCACGGCCGGGTCGAATGGGTCGGCACGGTCACCCTGGCTCTCGCCGCGATCCTGAGCGCCTTCCTCGGCTTCTACCTCAGCCGGGTGCACAAGAGCCAGGGCGCCGAGCTCCCCGAGGACACGCTGACGGCGAACATCGACGACGGCGACCCGGAGATCGGGCACTTCAGCCCGTGGAGCTGGTGGCCCATCATCCTCGCCGGTGCGTGCGGTCTGCTCGTACTCGGTCTGGCGGTCGGGTTCTGGATCGCGATCATCGGCATCCCGCTGGTCGTCATCGCGGTCGTCGGTTGGAACTACGAGTACTACCGCGGATACTTCGCACGCTGATGGTCGCCTCGTTCAGCATCCGTCGCGGTCAGCCCGACGACCGTTCAGCCGTCTTCGCGCTGGCCGGCCAGCTGATCACCGGGTCCATCCCGCCTGCTGCGGACGACTTCATGGCGGCGTACAACAACGTCATGCGCCCTCGTGAAGACGAGACCAACGTGCTGTACGTCGCGGTCGACGAAGCGAACCGCGTTGTCGGATACACCCTGATGACGGTGTCGCGGCTGCTGCACGCGGCCGGCCTGACCGCCCACCTGCAGGAGCTCGTCGTCGACGAGACCGCCCGCGGCGCCGGCATCGGATCGGCCCTCGTCGAGGCGAATGAGCACTATGCCGTCGAACGCGGTGCACGCCAGCTGACGATGTCCACTTCTCGAGCCGGCGACTTCTACCGTCGTCTCGGCTACAACGTGACTGCGGAGTTCTACAAGAAGATCCTTCCGCTGGGCTGATCCCCAAGCTGTCATCGAAGAGCCCCCGAGCCACCGCTCGGGGGCTCTTTCGTGTTCTGGTGCTCGCCTGGACACGGAGAACAATCAAGCCGGCATTGGGGCGCGCACCCGCCCCCGAAGATCGCGATCGTCACCCGTCCGTCCGGCGAGGCTGCTCCCGGTGGGCAGCCGTACTGGTGACGCCTCCTCATGCCTGATAGACCGGGGGAGCGCCCACCGGTCTCTGAGGCTGTCGAGGGGCACACTCCGCCCGCAAAGGACTCAGTGTGCGTACGAAGAGACCTGGGCGCAGGCATTCGTGTCCCTGAGCCCGTCGATGGGCAGCTGTAGTCCTCTGTCTCCTCGGTACGGCCCCGATCACCCTGGGGCGGGAACGTCGCCCCCGGGGCCGGTCGACCGGCTCCCATCGTCTGCTGTCACTCAGGCATGCCGGTGAAGCGCGGTGAGCGAACTCGGGTCCCTGAGCTTGTCGAAGGGCTCGCCGCCGCATCCGCAGCGGCGTTCGGCGCCCGGAGAACGGGGGAGAGGGGCTGCTCGGACGTTCGCTACCACACGCGTCTGGTCGCGGCGCAGTTCGGCGATCCCGCCCTCAACGACGAAAGCCCCGCAGTCCGTCAGGACTGCGGGGCTTTCCCAGGGGATCCGCCTAGTGGTGGTCGCCGTGGGAACGTTCGATCTCCGTGTTCGTGACCGGAGCGATCCGATCCTCGAAGAACCAGCGGGACATCGCGGCGCGAGCCTTCTGGACACCGGTGATCTTGCCCTTGGCGTTCGGACGGATCATCAACGGCTTGTGGTCGTCGTAGCTCGCGAGGCGCCAGCGCTCGTACTCGTCGACGGGCTCGTGGACCTCGATGAACTCGCCACCGGGGAGGCGGACGATGCGCCCGGTCTCGTAGCCGTGGAGGAGGATCTCGCGATCCTTCTTCTGTAGCGCCAGGCAGGTGCGCTTCGCGATGAAGTAGGCGATGAACGGTCCGAGGATGAGGATCGCCTGCAGCGTGTGGATCACGCCCTCCATCGTCACCTTGAAGTGGGTGGCGATGATGTCCGAGCTCGCAGCAGCCCAGAGGGCGGCGTAGAAGGTGACACCGGCAGCGCCGATGGCGGTGCGGGTCGGCGCGTTGCGCGGACGGTCGAGGATGTGGTGCTCGCGCTTGTCACCCGTGATCCACGCCTCGACGAACGGGTAGATGAACACCGTGACGATGAACAGACCCAGGACGAGGACGGGAAGGATGATGTTGAACGAGAACGTGTGATCCCAGAGGACGAACTCGAGGTGCGGCGGAACCAGCCGGAGCGCGCCGTCGGCGAACCCGATGTACCAGTCAGGCTGCGTACCCGCCGAGACCGGGGAGGGATCGTACGGTCCGTAGTTCCAGATCGGGTTGATCGTGAACAGCGAGGCGATGAGCATCACGACACCGAAGACGATGAAGAAGAAGCCACCGGCCTTCGCCGCGTAGACGGGGAGGACGGGGAACCCGACCACGTTCTGCTCGGTGCGACCGGCGCCCGGGAACTGCGTGTGCTTGTGCACGACGACGAACACCAGGTGCAGGGCGATGAAGAGCAGCACCAGCGCCGGCAGGAGCAGGATGTGGAGCGTGTAGAGGCGGCCGACGATGTCGGTGCCCGGGAACTCTCCACCGAACAGCAGGAAGGTCGTCCACGTACCGATGATGGGCAGGCCCTTGACCATGCCGTCGATGATCCGCAGACCGTTACCGGAGAGCAGGTCGTCGGGCAGCGAGTACCCGGTGAAGCCCTCGGCCATGGCCAGGATGAATAGGACGAAACCGATCACCCAGTTCAGCTCACGCGGCTTGCGGAACGCACCGGTGAAGAAGATGCGCAGCATGTGCAGGCCAATGGACGCCACGAACAGCAGGGCCGCCCAGTGGTGCACCTGACGCATCAGGAGGCCGCCGCGGATGTCGAAGGAGATGTCGAGCGTCGACGCCATGGCGACGGACATCTCGATGTTCTTCAGCGGGACGAAGGACCCGTCGTAGTGGACCTCCGCCATCGATGCCTGGAAGAAGAAGGTGAGGAAGGAGCCCGACAGCAGGATGATGACGAAGCTGTAGAGCGCGACCTCGCCCAGGAGGAACGACCAGTGGTCGGGGAAGATCTTGCGGCCGAACTCCTTGACGGCGACCGAGATGGACGTCCGCTCTTCGAGGTAGTTCGCTGCGGCGCCGGTGAAACCACCGGAGCTCTTCGCCGGAGCGGCCTTGGCCTGCTCAGGGGCGCGTGTTGCGGTCGAGGTGCTCAATGACGCTCCCAGAAGCTCGGGCCGACAGGTTCGTGGAAGTCGCTCCGCGCGACGAGGTAGCCCTCGTCGTCGACGGTGATCGGCAGCTGCGGAAGCGGCCGGGCGGCCGGTCCGAAGATGACCGCGCAGTGGTTCGTGACATCGAACTGCGACTGGTGGCAGGGGCAGAGGAGGTGGTGCGTCTGCTGCTCGTAGAGCGCGACAGGGCAACCGACGTGCGTGCACACCTTGGAGTAGGCGACGATGCCGTCGTAGGACCAGTCCTTCTTGGACTCCTCCTCGACAAGGTCTTCGGGCTTGAGCCGCATGAGCAGCACGATCGCCTTCGCCTTCTCGTTGAGGACGTGATCGGCCTCGTGGAGGTTCTCGGGGATCACATGGAACGCGCTGCCGAGGGTCACGTCGGACGCCTTGATGGGCGTACCGGACGGGTCACGGGCGAGGCGCGTGCCTTCCTTCCACATCGTGTGCTGCATGAGCTCGACGGGGTCTTCGTCGTACGGCGCGAGACCGCGGAACAGCGCGATGCCCGGGAGCGGGAAGACGATGAGGGAGCCGATGAGGCTGTTGCGGATGAGCGCGCGTCGTCCGATGCCGGACTCGACGTTCGCCTGGTGCATGATCTCCACCGCGCGATCGCGGCTGACTTGGTTGCCGCCGACCTTGTGACGGTAGTCGATGCCCTCTTCGTCGTGCATGAGGGCCTTGCCCCAGTGCACGGCGCCGATACCGATCGCGAGCAGGGCCAACGCCATGCCGAGACCGATGAACAGGTTGTTCAGGCGGACCGAGGCGATGTCCTCGGGCTCGATCGGGAACGCCATGTAGGCGGCGACCGCCCAGACGCTGCCGGCGATCGACAGGTAGAAGAGGGTGTAGACGGCGCGCTCGGCCCGCTTGTCCTTCTTGGGGTCGAGGTCCGTCACGCGCTTCCGGTGCGGAGGCAAGCCGGGGTCGACGACGGCGTCGCGGGAGATGACCCCGGTACCGGTCGCGACCTGCAGCTCCTGCCCGTGGGCGGACGGATCGGCAGACGAGTCGGCGGCTGGGTGACCCGAGCCGCTCGAGTTGTCGTGAGCCATGGTGCTCCTTCTTACGTGTTGTCGATCCGCGTCGGTCAGTTCGACTTCGCGGTGATCCAGACGGTGAGGGCCACGATCGAGCCGAGGCCGAAGATCCAGAGGAACAGGCCCTCGGAGACGGGGCCGAGCGAGCCGAGGTCGTTGCCGCCCGGTGACGGGTTCTTCTCCATGAACTTGAGCGCGGTGATGATGTCGCGCTTGTCCTCGGGGGAGAGGTTCATGTCGTTGAAGACGGGCATGTTCTGCGGGCCGGTGATCATGGCCTCGTAGATGTGGGCGGCGCTGACGCCGACGAGCGAGGGCGCGTACTTGCCCTCGGTCAAGGCGCCACCGGCGGCTGCGACGTTGTGGCACATCGCGCAGTTGATGCGGAAGAGCTGTGCGCCGTTGGAGGCGTCGCCCTCGCCGTCGAGGTACTGCTCCTCGGGGATCTCCGGGCCGGGTGCGACCGAGGCGACGTACGCCGCGAGGGAGGAGATCTGCTCCTCGGTGAACTGCACGGGCTTCTCCGGGGCCTGCGGGCCCTGGTTCTGCAGCGGCATCCGGCCGGTGCCGACCTGGAAGTCGACGGCGGCGGCACCGACGCCGAGGAGGCTCGGTCCGGCGGTCGTGCCCTGCATGTCGAGGCCGTGGCAGGTGGCGCAGTTCGCGGAGAAGAGCTTCTCGCCCTCGTCGACGGAGGCCTGCGACTTGGCGGCGGCGACGGGCTCTGCGCTGGCCGTGCTGACGCTGACGGCTGCGTAGGCGCCACCGGTCACGAGGAGGCCGATCGCGAGCAGTGCCGCCGAGGCGAACGGGCTGCGGCGGCCGCTCTTGCGCGAGGCGCGGGCGGCCTTCTTGGACGCCTTGGTGGTCGTCGTCTGGGTGGGGTCAGTCTTCATGGAGTCAGTCATTCCGGGTCAGCGCAGGATGTAGATGACGAAGTAGAGGCCGAT
Source organism: Plantibacter sp. VKM Ac-2876 (assembly GCF_015350715.1). NCBI lineage: Bacteria > Bacillati > Actinomycetota > Actinomycetes > Micrococcales > Microbacteriaceae > Plantibacter > Plantibacter sp. VKM Ac-2876. The sequence continues at coordinate 155,965 of NZ_JADKSI010000002.1, forward strand.
CCACACGACGTCGACGAAGTGCCAGTAGTACGAGACGACGATGGCGCTCGTCGCCTCCTTGTGGCCGAATCGTTTGACGGCGTAGGCACGGCCGATCACGAGGAGGAAGGCGATGAGGCCACCGGTCACGTGCAGGCCGTGGAAGCCGGTCGTGAGGTAGAACGCCGAGCCGTACGCGTTCGAGCTGAGGGAGATGCCCTCGCTGACGAGCGTCGCGTACTCGAGGATCTGGCCGGAGACGAACACGGCGCCCAGGGCGTAGGTGAGGAAGAACCACTCGACCATGCCCCACTTGCGCGGGCTCCAGCCCGTCATGCGGGGCTGCATGCGCTCCGCTGCGAAGACGCCGAACTGGCACGTGAACGACGAGGACACGAGGATGATCGTGTTGATCGTCGAGTACGGGACGTTCAGGCGACCGGCTTCGGCCGCCCACAGCTCGGGAGCCATCGATCGCAGCGTGAAGTAGATCGCGAAGAGGCCGGCGAAGAACATGACCTCGCTGCCCAGCCAGACGATCGTTCCAACCGCGACCGTGTTCGGTCGGTTGATCCGGGGCGCGCTCGGCGCAAGGTTGATTGAGGTGCTCGTCACCCCTCCATTATGGCCGAAAGCCGGAGCGGTTTTTCGCATTTCGGGGGCGGCGAGCACGCTCGGATCAGTAAGGCTAGCCTTATTTCCTGACCGGAATCTTCGGTTCTGCTGCGGGATTCATGTGATCTTCGCCTCCACAGGCCGCTCGAGGCGTCGGCGAGTCGCGCTTGTAAGATCGTCGACATGCCTCTCACGACCTGGCCGACGCTCATCGGTGACCTGCTCGCCGGAACCGATCTCAGTGTGTCCGAGTCGACGTGGGCGATGGAACGGATCATGACCGGCCAGGTGACGGACGCCCAGCTCGCCGGCTTCCTCATCGCGTTGCGGCGGAAGGGGGAGACGGTGGACGAGATCGTCGGGTTCCGCGACGCGATCCTCGACCACGCGAAGCCGCTCGTCGCCCCGTCCCGGGCCCTCGACATCGTCGGCACCGGCGGCGACCGCTTCGGCACGGTCAACATCTCGACAACCGCGTCCATCGTCGCGGCCGCGACGGGCATCCCCGTCATCAAGCACGGCAACCGCGCGGCGAGCTCCGCCTCGGGATCGAGTGACGTGCTCTCGGCGCTCGGCGTCGACCTCGCCCTGCCGACGGACCTGGTGGGGGAGGTGCTGGCGTCGACGGGCATCACCTTCGCGTACGCGGCGGCGTTCCACCCCGGTTTCGGCCACGCAGGGGCTGTCCGTGCGGAGCTCGGCGTGCCGACGGTCTTCAACTTCCTGGGCCCGCTCGTCAACCCGGCCCGCCCGGAGGCGTCGGCGGTCGGCGTCGCGCACGCCGACCGCATCCCGTTGTTCGTGGGCGTCTTCCAGACGCGCGGGGCGACCGCCCTCGTCTTCCGGGGCGACGACGGACTCGACGAACTGACGACGACGGGACACAGCCACCTCTGGGAGATCACCCGCGGAGCCGTCACCGAGCACGACCTGGATCCCCGGGAACTCGGCATCCGCCGTGCGTCGATCGACGATCTGATCGGCGGCGACGCCCAGCACAACGCCGGTGTCGTGCGCGCCACGCTCGCCGGCGAGGATGGGCCGGTCCGCGACATCGTCCTGCTGAACGCGGCGGCCGGGATCGTGGCGTTCGAGCTGTCGGAGGATCCGACGCAGGCCCAGCGGCCGATCCTCGAGCGGTTCGCCGTAGCGCTCGTGTCCGCCGCGGCCGTCATCGACTCGGGTGCGGCGACCGCGACACTCGACGCCTGGGTGGACGCCACCCGCACGCTCGGCTCGCGCTGATCCGCGCCGTGGCCGGGTCTTCCGGCCCTACCGGCGGTGGGCCGCAGCGCGTAGGTTGAGACCCGATGCCGGCGTACCCGGTCGGCGGACCCGAACCGATCTTGCAGGAGGATTCAATGAAGAAGCTCATCAATGATCCCAAGGACGTCGTCGTCGAGGCGGTGGCCGGCTTCGGCGCCGCGCACCCCGATCTCGTCACCGTGTCGCTCGACCCGGTGTTCATCGCCCGAGCCGATGCGCCGGTCGCCGGGAAGGTGGGGATCGTGAGCGGCGGCGGTAGCGGGCACGAGCCCCTCCACGGCGGGTTCGTCGGATTCGGGATGCTCGACGCCGCCGTACCCGGCCCGGTGTTCACTTCGCCCACTCCAGACCCCATCCTCGCCGCCACGAAGGCGGTGGACGGTGGTGCCGGCGTCCTGCACATCGTCAAGAACTACACGGGCGACGTCCTCAACTTCGAGACCGCGGCCGACCTCGCGCTGGCCGAGGGCATCGAGGTGCGCTCGGTCATCGTCGACGACGACGTCGCGGTGAAGGACTCGCTCTACACGGCGGGGCGACGGGGTGTCGCCGGCACCGTCCTCGTGGAGAAGCTCGCCGGCGCACGTGCCGAGGCCGGGGGAGGACTCGACGAGGTCGCCGACCTCGCGACGAAGGTCAACGAGCGCACCCGCACGATGGGCGTGGCACTCACCCCGTGCGTCGTCCCGCACGCGGGCGAGCCGAGTTTCACCCTGGCCGACGACGAGATCGAGATCGGCATCGGGATCCACGGTGAGCCCGGCCGTGAGCGCATCCCGCTGGAGCCCGCCGACCGGATCGTCGACCGCCTGCTCGCCGCCATCCTCGAAGACCTTCCGTACGCCTCGGGCGAGCGGGCCCTCGTCTTGGTGAACGGGATGGGCGGGACGCCGCAGGTCGAGCTCTTCATCGTCTTCCGCCGCGTGGCCGAGGCGCTCGCGGAGCGCGGGATCGAGATGGCACGGTCGCTCGTGGGGAACTACACGACCAGCCTCGAGATGCAGGGTGTGTCGATCACCCTCCTGAAACTCGACGACGAACTGATCGAATTGTGGGACGCCCCGGTGCAGACCGCGGCGCTCCGGTGGGGACGGTAGACGGATGGGATTGGACGGAACCTGGGCGATCGCCTGGATGCGGGGGAGTGCGGCGGTCGTCGCAGAGCATCGGGTGGAGCTGATCACCCTCGACCGTGACATCGGGGACGGCGACCACGGCGAGAACCTCGACCGCGGGTTCTCGGCGATCCTGCCGAAGCTCGACGAGCAGCCTGCCGACGCGACGCCCGCCGACATCCTCAAGCTCGCCGCGACGACGCTCATCTCGACCGTCGGAGGCGCGAGCGGCCCGTTGTACGGCACCGCGCTGCTCAAGGCGTCGATCGCCGTGGCCGGCCAGGAGGACCTCGACGCCGATGCCGTCGTCGCCCTGCTGGCGGCGGCGCGCGACGGGATCGTGCTCCGTGGCAAGGCCGAGGTCGGGGACAAGACCATGATCGACGCGTGGACACCCGCCGTGGACGCTGCATCCGCAGCGGCGGCGGCGGGGGAGTCGCCGGCACGGGTACTGGCCGCAGCCGCGGAGGCCGCGTGGGGTGGCGCCGCCGCGACCGAACCGCTCGTCGCCCGCAAGGGGCGTGCCAGCTACCTCGGTGAACGGGCCATCGGGCACCGCGACCCCGGGGCGCAGTCCACCTCCTTCCTCCTGCAAGCGGCGGCTGCCGCCGCTGGGGAGGGTGCCGCATGAGCGAGGAAGCCGTCGGCCTCGTCTTCGTCTCGCACAGCTCGCTGATCGCGGAGGGGCTCATCGCCCTGGCGCGCCAGATGGCGCCCGACGCGGCCCTCGCCGCAGCCGGTGGTACCGATGAGGGAGGGATCGGCACGAGCTTCGAGCTGGTCTCCGCCGGGATCGCCGCCGTGGACTCCGGGGCCGGGGTGGTGGTGCTGTGCGATCTGGGATCGGCGATCCTGACCGCTGAGACGGCACTCGACTTCCTCGACGACGACGTCCGAGGCCGGGTACGCATCGTCGACGCCCCGCTCGTCGAAGGCGGGGTCGCCGCAGCCGTGGCCGCGCAGACCGGCGCGTCGCTCGACGAGGTCGTGGCCGCCGCGCGGTCTGCAGCCGGCGGTGACCATGCCCAGCACGGCGCCGACGAGGCGACTCCGGCCGGTGGGTCCGACGACCCGACAGCGTCCCACGCCGCAGCCTCGGTGACCCTGCGGAACAAGGACGGGCTCCACGCTCGACCCGCTGCGGAGTTCGTGAAGCTGGCGAGCACGTTCGCGGCCAAGGTGGTCGTGAACGGGAAGGACGCCAAGAGCCTGCTCGGGATCATGTCACTGGGCCTCGTCAAGGGGGCGGTCGTGGAGCTGCAGGCGGACGGTCCGGACGCGGAGGATGCCATCGGAGCACTGGCGTCGCTCATCGAATCCGGCTTCGGAGAGGTCTGACGGGTCGCGCTCGGGACGGAAGCAGGTCGGCGTCCCGGGCGCAACGGGGTGGTCGACCCCGACGGTCGGCGTAGCATGACCCGCATGAACGAGCAGACGAAGACGTCGGACACCGAAGACCGCCAGTGCACGGTCTGTGGCCATCCGCTCGCCGAGCACACCTTCGACCGTTCCTCCGGGCACGATCACTTCATGACCTGCCCGACGGGGGAGCGGCTACCGGATCCGGCGCAGTCCGCCATCCCGGTCAACGAGTTCGGGATGCCGCTCTGGGACCAGGACCCCGATCGACCTGCTCCGTCGGCCTGACGACCCCGGTGGCCTGCGCCGTCATCCGAGGAGGAGCAACGACCGGACGGCGACGCTGACACCCGTTGCGCGCGATGCCGGCGTCTCGTGCAGTGCGCTGCCGTCGATGAGCCAGCGCACCCATCGGACGAGCTGCTCAGGCGTCGCGTCGGAGCGGGCTGCACTGGTGCGAACCGCCTCGGTGATGTGGTCGAGGAGGAAGCGGTCGACCATGTCCCGCTCGACGTCGAGGACGGCCGCCACGGCGTGGAGATGCGCCATGCCCTGGACCGCGCGAGCGAAACCGACCGTCTGGTCGGCCGCCCGTTGACGATCGAGTGCGCCGAGATAGGTGGTCAAGGCAGGGCGGCCTGGCCCGGCGCGCGTGGCGAGGTGCAGTTGCTCCTCGGTCCAGGCGGCGCTCACCCGCAGCAGCGTGACCAGGATGTCGAGTTTGGTGGGGAAGTAGTGGAACAGGGTCCCCGAGGAGATGTCCGCCGCTCGGCAGATGTCCGCCGTCGAGGTGGTCTCATACCCTTCGGTGGCGAAACAGCGGTAGGCCGCAGCGAGGATCGCGGTCTGGCGCGCGGTGAACCGCTGTGGGTCGACGATTCTCGGCATGACTGCTCCCGTATTCCTAGAGCACTTACTCTAGAGCAGACACTCTACCAATTCGGTCCAGGTCAGAGGCGACTTCCCGGCTGAGCGATCATGTCGCGCAGCTCGGAGCGCAAGGCGGTGCTCCCTCACGGTCGAACGCTCGGCGGTCAGCTCGCCGCTGAGTCCGATGATGACGATCAACCCCTGGTTGGCAGTCGCCGACGCACACGCGTCCGTAGCGTCGATGGCACGAGTCAACCGCTACCAGCAGGAGGAAGACGCCATGACGATCGACGTGGAGGGGCTGACCAAGGCCTACCGAGGCACGTACGCGGTGCGCGATGTGAGTTTCAGTGTCCGATCGGGCAAGGTCACCGGATTCCTGGGGCCGAACGGCGCCGGCAAGTCCACGACGATGCGATCGATCGTCGGGCTCGACCGTCCCACTGCTGGTCGTGCACGTATCGACGGCTCTGAGTACCGAGCGTTCGCCGCGCCGCTGCGCGAGGTCGGTGCTCTGCTGGACGCGAGGGCGGCGCACCGGTCGCGCTCGGCGCTGAACCACCTCGCCTCGATTGCGGCGACGCACCGCATTCCGCGCTCGCGCGTCGACGAGGTGCTCGAGGCGACGGGTCTCAGCGCGGTCGCCAGGAAGAAGGTCGGCGGGTTCTCCCTGGGGATGGGTCAGCGCTTGGGGATCGCCGCAGCACTGCTGGGCGATCCGGGCACGCTCATCCTCGACGAGCCGGTCAACGGCCTGGACCCCGAGGGCGTGACCTGGGTCCGGGAGCTCCTGGCCCGGCTGGCGGCCGAGGGGCGGACGGTGTTCCTGTCCTCGCACCTCCTGAACGAGCTCGCGCTCATCGCGGACCACGTGATCATCATCGGTCGCGGCGAGATCATCGCGGACGCTCCCATCGGTTCGCTCACCGAGCAGGGAGACGGTCGTGTCCGTGTTCGCACCCTCGATGCGCCTGCACTCACTCGCCGGATCACCTCAGCGGGGGCGAACGTCGCGTCGAGCGAGCCGGGCGTGCTGGAGGTGGAGGGCCTGTCCGCGGAGCAGATCGCCCGTGCCGCGCACGAGGCGGGAGTGCTGATCACTGAGCTGACGCCCCTGCGCCAGACCCTCGAAGAGGCCTACAACCGACTCACCCGCGACGCGCAGGAGTTCGTCTCCGCCTGATGTCGCGTCCCCCTCGAAAGGACACCATCCTCATGAGCACCACCACCGGCATGGCCGCAGCACCCGTCGTGCGGCGCTTCTCCGCAAGCGATGTCAGCCTCGGCGGCACCATCGTCTCCGAATGGATCAAGTTCCGTGGACTCGCCTCGAACCACGTCCTCGCAGGATTCGCGTTCCTGCTGCTGACCGCGAACGGGATCGCGATGCCCTGGGCGTACGTCTTCCGCGACCGCGGGTCACCGAAGGCGAACTACGACGCGTACCCCGAGATGATCGTCGACAAGACCGGCTACGTCGGCATCGTCCTCGCGGTGCTCGCCGTCCTGATGATCACGAACGAGTACCGGTCCGCTCAGATCGGCACGACACTACTCGCGGTTCCGCGTCGGACGGCGGTGCTCGTCGCGAAGGCCTCGATCATCGCGGGTGTCTCGTTCCTCGTCGGTGTCGTCAGCTCAGCCGTCGCGTTCGCGCTCGCGCCTGTCATCCTGGCAGGGGGCGGATACGGCTATGTGCTGGAGACACCCGACCTGGCGCGGTTGGTGCTCGGATCCGGGCTCTACCTGGCCACCATCAGCATCCTCGGAATCGCACTCGGCACCATCATCCGCAACGTCGTCGCCGCGGTGCTCGCGACGATCGTGCTCCTCCTCATCGTGCCGGTGATCCCGCAGATGTTCTCCGAATACGGCACCGAGATCACCCGCTTCTTCCCGATCCAGGCCGGCTCCCTGCTCCTCGCCCCGACCGGTACGGACCCGATGGGACCGTGGACCGGGTATGCCGTTCTGCTGATCTGGACGCTGGCTTCGTTCGTCGTCGCAGCGATCACGTTCCTGCGCCGGGACGCCTGAACGGTGCTCACGAGGGGCGCGAGGGAGAATGAGAGCCGAGCTCAGCGTGGAGGTGGCAAGGGTATGAGTGCGATCCGGCCGGTCGTGGACGCCGCGGAGGTCGACCGTGTCCTCGGCACACGCGTGCTGCGCTGGTTCAGCGCCCACCAGCGTGTGGTCGACGCACTGGTCGCTGTGACCTGTCTCCTGGTCCAGGCGCTCGGGCTGGTCCTGCCGGGTGCGCAACCGCTCTGGCCGGGGTTGCCGTTGGTGATCCTCTCGAGCGTGCTCCTGTTGTGGCGGCGTCGGTATCCGCGGGCGATCCTCGTCGCCGCCGCGCTCGCGAACACGGCGGGTGTGCTCCTGCCCGCCCCCGTCGCACCGTTGACGCTGCCCGCCGCCGTCGCACTGTATTCGGTAGCCGCCATGCTGCCCACCAGAACCGCGCTGTCGGGCTACGCGGTCCTCGTGGGACTCCCTGCGGCGGGACTGCTCGTCCGTCTGCTCATGACGGGGTCGACCCAGGCCCCGTCGTTGCTGGAACCGCTGGCGCTGCTCGCTCTTGCCGCAGGTGTCGCCGCCCGCGGTGTGACGCAGCGCCGAGCGGCCCTCACGCAACTCGTGAACCAACGACTCACCACGGCGCGGGTGGTGGAGCGGCAGCGGATCGCCGCGGAGATGCACGATGTCGTCGCCCACTCGCTGTCGACGATGATCTCCCTCGCGGACGGGGCGTCCAGCGGCTGGGAACGGCACCCCGAGCGGTCGGCCCGAGCGCTCGCGCAGCTGGGTGGTGTCGGGCGCAGCGCGCTGGGCGAGATGAACCGCGTCCTGCAGGTACTCCGAGAGGGGGATGCGGTGCTGGATCGGCGCCTGCAGCGGTCGGGACACTACGTCTCCGACGTGCAGGAGGTCGTCGAAATCTTTCGCAGCACCGGCATGCCCGTCACGCTCACCCGCTCCGGCGGGGCCATGCCGGAGCAGCCCGCTCTGGTGACGACGATCTACCGGATCGTCCAAGAGTCGCTCACCAACGTGTTGCGGTACGCCGTCGACCCCACGCGAGTCGAGGTCGGCATCGACGTGGCGCCCGGCACCGTCGCGGTGCGGGTCACCGACGACGGCCGCATCGACACCCACCGAACTCGAGCTCCGAGCCAGGGGAGTGGGCAGGGGCTCCCGGGTATCGCCGCTCGAGCCGCGGCGTACGGCGGCACGAGCGAAGCAGGGCCGTGCGCGGGCGGGGGCTGGTCGACGAGCGCGACGCTGCACATCGACCGAGGAGCAGCGACGTGAGCATGCCCAGTCCCTCGATCATCAGCGTGCTGGTGGTGGACGACCAGGAACTCGTCCGGGTGGGCAGCGCGCTGACCCTGGATTCCGCGCCCGACATCGAGGTCGTGGGGGAGGCGGCGACAGGTGAGGAGGCGATTCGGCGTGCACGGGAACTGCGACCGGACGTCGTCCTCATGGATGTGCGGATGCCCGGCATGGGCGGCGTCGAAGCGACCAGGATCATCACCACGGTCCACCCGGCCACACGCGTCCTCATCCTCACCACCTTCGACATCGACGCGTACGCGTTCGGAGGCCTCGACGCCGGCGCCAGCGCCTTCCTGCTGAAGAGCACCCCACCAGACCGGTTGCAGGAGGCTGTTCGGACGATCCATGCCGGCGAAGCCGTCGTCGAACCCAGGATCACGAAGCGACTCATCGAGCACTATGCCTCCGGTGGACGGTCGCGCGAGCACGGGGGAGCAGGTGAGACAGCCCATCCGCTGGACCCGCTCAGCCCGCGCGAGCTCGACGTGTTCGGATGCATCGTCGCCGGGCTGTCGAATCGTGAGATCTCAGACGCACTCCACCTGTCGCCGTCCACGGTCAAGACGCACGTCAACCGCATCTTCGCCAAGTTGCACCTCCGCGACCGGGTCCACGCGGTGATCCTGGGCCAGGACCTCCGAACCCGAGCCGCGGGGCAGGCCAGATTCGACTGAGTTGACATAATGTGCATTATCAGCTCTTTCCAACCCGCCGCGAGCGGGGTCGCATCGGGTCACGTGGGCCTGCATCACCGACATGAGGACCGCGGCGACGACCGGGGCGCGTCAGGAGCCGATGTACCGAGCGAGATGTTCTCCGGTCAGCGTCGAGCGATCGGCGACGAGCTCGGCGGGTGTCCCGCTGAACACCAGGCGTCCGCCGTCATGACCTGCGCCGGGTCCGAGGTCGACGATCCAGTCCGCATGTGCCATGACCGCCTGATGGTGCTCGATGACGATGACCGACTTCCCGGAGTCCACCAAGCGGTCCAGGAGTCCGAGCAGGTTCTCCACGTCGGCGAGGTGCAGGCCCGTCGTCGGCTCGTCCAGGATGTAGACCTCGCCCGAATCGGCCATCTGCGTCGCCAGCTTCAGTCGCTGTCGTTCGCCTCCTGACAGGGTCGTCAACGGCTGTCCGAGGCTGAGATAGCCGAGCCCGACGTCGGCGAGTCGCGCCAGGATGACGTGCGCGGCTGGCGTCCGGGCCGGCCCGTCGGCGAAGAAGGCCTCGGCCTCCGTCACCGACATCGCGAGCACCTCGCTGATGTCCCGCTCCCCCAACTGATATTCCAGAACGGAAGCATCGAACCGGCGACCCTCGCACACCTCGCAGACGGTCGAGACGCTCGCCATGACGCCGAGATCGGTGAAGACGACACCTGCGCCGTTGCAGTTCGGGCAGGCTCCCGCCGAGTTCGAGCTGAACAGCGCCGGCTTGACCCCGTTGGCCTTCGCGAACGCCTTGCGGATGGGCTCGAGCAGACCCGTGTACGTCGCCGGGTTACTGCGACGCGAGCCGCGGATCGGGCTCTGGTCGACCGTCACCACGCCGGGACGCCCGGTGACGGAGCCGTGGATGAGCGAGCTCTTGCCCGAGCCGGCGACTCCCGTGACGACCACGAGGACGCCGAGCGGCACGTCGACGTCGACGCCCTGCAGGTTGTGCCGGTCGGCGCCGCGGATCTCGATGACACCTGTCGGTCGACGCAACGCCGGGTTGAGCGCGGCGCGGTCGTCGAAGTGGCGTCCGGTGAGCGTGTCGCTCGCTCGGAGGCCGTCCACACTCCCCTGGAACGTCACCTGTCCCCCGCCGGTCCCGGCTCCGGGGCCGAGGTCGACGACGTGGTCGGCGATCGTGATCGTCTCCGGCTTGTGCTCCACGACGAGGACGGTGTTCCCCTTGTCGCGGAGCCGCAGGAGCAGTTCGTTCATCCGCTGGATGTCATGCGGGTGCAGTCCGACGGTCGGCTCGTCGAACACGTAGGTCACGTCGGTGAGCGACGACCCCAGATGGCGGATCATCTTCGTCCGCTGCGCCTCCCCACCCGAGAGGGTGCCCGTCGTGCGGTCGAGTGACAGGTACCCCAGCCCGATGGCGACGAAGGAGTCCAGCGTCTCCTGGAGGACCGTCAGGAGTGGGCGCACCGACGGTTCATCGAGCGCCCGGGTCCACGTCGCGAGGTCGCTGATCTGCATCGCGCACAGTTCGGCGATGTTCCGACCGGCGATGCGCGAACTCCGCGCGCCCTCACTCAGCCGGGTCCCGTCGCACGCCGGACACGTGGTGAAGGTGACGGCGCGGTCGACGAATGCGCGGATGTGCGGCTGCATCGCCTCACGGTCCTTCGAGAGGAACGACTTCTGCACCTTCGGGATCAGGCCCTCGTAGGTCATGTTGATGTCGCCGACCTTGACCTTCACCGGCTCCTTGTGGAGGAAGTCGTGGAGCTCCCGCTCCGTGTAGTCCTGGATGGGCTTGTCCGCGTCGAGGAATCCGGATCCGGTGAAGATCCGCACGCCCCAGCCGTCGGGTGTGTAGCCGGGGATCGTGAGCGCGCCCTGGTTGAGCGACTTCGTGGCGTCGTAGAGCTGGGAACGGTCGATGTCGTTCACCGTGCCCATGCCCTCGCACCGCGGGCACATGCCGCCGGTGATCGAGAAGCTCCGCCGCTCCTTCGTGCTCTGTCCCCCGCGTTCGATGGTCACCGCTCCGGCGCCGCTGATCGAGGCGACGTTGAAGGAGAAGGCCTGTGGAGACCCGATGGACGGGTCTCCGATCCGACTGAAGAGGATGCGCAGCATGGTGTTCGCGTCGGTCGCCGTGCCCACCGTCGAACGCGAGTTCGCGCCCATCCGCTCCTGGTCGACGATGATCGCCGTGGTGAGTCCCTCGAGCACGTCGACGTCGGGCCGCGCCTGCGACGGCATGAAGCCCTGGACGAACGCGCTGTAGGTCTCGTTGATCATCCGCTGTGACTCGGCGGCGATCGTCCCGAAGACGAGGGAGCTCTTCCCCGAGCCGGACACGCCCGTGAACACGGTGAGGCGGCGCTTGGGGAGGTCGACGTCGACGTCGCGCAGATTGTGCTCGCGGGCACCCCTGACCCGGATGACGTCGTGGCTGTCGGCTGCCCTGGTGTGCATCGGCGTCTCGGTCATGGCGATCAGCGTATCCGTCGTCATCGGCTGGCGTCTCGCCTCGATCGACACTGATCCGCGCGACATGGAAGGTCATGCTGTGAAACACCTGTGTGAATGCGTCACACTGGTGGAACGCACCCGGTCTGCTCGGGAGCGCCGCACTGTCCACCGTCAGGAGCCGACCATGTCCGAACCATCCGCCACCACCTACACGCTGAACTCCGCCAAGCTGACCGCGAGCCAGATCTCCGGTGTCCGATGGGCCTTCGCCGTCGGAGGGATCCTCACGATCCTCTTGGGTGTCTTCCTGCTGGTCGCGCCGAAGGCCTCACTGGTCGCCGTCGCGTGGATCTTCGCCGTCTACTTCCTGGTCGCCGGGATCGCCCGCATCACGCGTGGCGTCGTAGCTCGGGAGCACGGCGGACTCTGGCGGGTCCTCACGATCGTGTTCGGTGTGCTGCTGCTCGCCGCCGGCGTCTACATCTTCATCGATCCGCTGCTCGGCATCGGCGCACTCGTCTTCGTGATCGGTGTCTCCTGGATCGTCGAGGGCGTGGCCTCGCTGTTCGACTCGGCACCGGACGTGTCGCGGTGGATCACCATCCTCTACGGCGTCATCAGCGTCGTCGCCGGCGTGTTCGTCCTCGCGAACCCGTTGCTCGCCGCCGTGACCCTCCTGCTCGTCACCGCGTTCTTCCTCATCGCGGCCGGCGTCGTCGAGATCATCCAGGCGATCACCTTCGGCAAGCAGGTGAAGCGGGCCGGTCTCGCCGGCTGACCCCGGGTGGCAGGACGACGAACGCCCGGCCCCTCGAGGGACCGGGCGTTCGTCGTGTCAGGATCGTCGACTACTCGGCGATGAAGTCGCTCGTGTCCCCCACGTAGCGGGTGTGGTCCTCGGGGATCGGGTCCACGGCGGCCGAGGCGACCTCGGCCGCGAACTCGCCCACGTTGTAGAGACGACCGGCCGACTCCTTGCGGGAGCTGATCGCTCCGGGGTTGGCGCGTTCGAGCAGGGTCGCGGTGATGGTCCCCTCGATCATGTCGCCCGAGACGACCACGAACTCGACACCGGCCGCGTCGAACTGGTCCTGCTTGGCGCGGAGCGCATCCTCGCCCGCGCGCTTGGAGGTCGCGACCGGCACGTACTCGGGCATCGTCGGCGTGGTCCGGATGAAGTGCGCCTGGTGGCTCGTGACGAACACGATCCGCGAGCCGGGGCGGAGCAGCGGGAGGGCGTGTTCGACGACGCTCACCTGTGCGTCCCGGTTGAGCTGCATCGCGTAATCCTCGGCCATGCCGCTCTCCATCCCTCCGGAGGCGTTCAGCACCAGGACGTCGAGGTCGCCGAGTTCGGCCTTCGTCGTCGCGAACATCGCGGCGACCGAGGCGGGGTCGGTGAGGTCGGCCCCGACCACCACGGCCTGCACACCGAGGGCTCGCACCTCGTCGGCGAGCTTGACGGCGCGAGCCTCCTTGTTCCGGTAGTTGATCACGACGTTGGCGCCGGCACCGGCGAAGTACCGGATGGTGTCGGCACCGATGCCGCGGGACGAGCCCGTCACGAGGACGTTCTTCCCGGAGAGGGATCCGGCGGCCAGGGGGTTCGTCACGTGAGGGCTCCTTCAGATCTGGGGCCGCTCATCGGCGGCTGGTTCCAGCCAACGACCTTACCAACAACCGGCAGACGGATCCGGTTCGGTGGTCCGCCCAGCTGATAGCGTTGAACCCGACCGGCGCACCGTCTCGCGCTCCCCCGGACTGCGAGGCGGCAGACGCGAGAGCCGATCCGGGAGGAATCCGCACCATGGACGTCATCACCGAGTACGCCTGGATCGCCTGGTTGGTCCTGATCCTCGTGTTCGTCATCATCGAGATCCTGTCGCTCGAGTTCACCTTCCTCATGCTCGCGCTCGGCGGCGCCGTCGGGCTGCTCTCCGGCCTCCTCGGCGCTCCGTGGTGGCTCCAGCTGCTCATCGCAGCCGCTGCCGCCCTCCTGCTCCTGTTGGCCGTCAGGCCGCCGCTGCTCCGAGCGCTGCAACGCGGCGCGGACCCGGCGAAGAGCAACGTCGACGCGCTCCTCGGCATGCCGGGGCTCGTGCTCTCGACGGTCACCCCGCACGGTGGCCAGGTGAAGCTCGGCAACGGCGAGGTCTGGACCGCCAGGACCCCGCACGACTCCCCCGCGTCGTCCCTCGAGCCCGGCACGCGCATCGTCCTGTCCGTCGTCGACGGTGCCACCGCCGTCGTCGTCCCCGTCCCAACCCACCCGGCACCGCTGGGCGAGCAGAAGGAGTAGTCGTGAACGACATCTCATCAGGAGCGATCATCGGCTGGGTGATCGCGGCCATCGTCGTCATCTTCGTGCTGGTGGTGCTGTTCCGATCCATCCGCATCATCCCGCAGGCGAGCGCCGGCGTGGTCGAGCGGCTCGGCAAGTACCACAAGACCCTCTTGCCGGGTCTGAACCTGCTCATCCCCTTCATCGACCGGTTGCGGCCGCTCATCGATCTGCGCGAGACCGTCGTCTCCTTCCCGCCGCAGCCGGTGATCACCGAAGACAACCTCGTCGTCTCGATCGACACGGTCGTCTACTTCCAGGTGACCGACGCCCGAGCCGCGACGTATGAGATCGCGAACTACCTGGGTGCCGTCGAGCAGCTGACCACGACGACGCTCCGAAACGTCGTCGGTGGGCTGAACCTCGAGGAGGCGCTGACGAGCCGCGACGAGATCAACAGCAAGCTCCGCATCGTGCTCGACGAGGCGACCGGTAAATGGGGGATCCGCGTCGGACGCGTCGAGCTCAAGGCGATCGACCCGCCGCTCTCCATCCAGGACTCCATGGAGAAGCAGATGCGGGCCGAGCGCGACCGTCGAGCCCTCATCCTCACCGCTGAGGGAACCAAGCAGTCGGCCATCCTCACGGCCGAGGGTGCGCGGCAGGCAGAGATCCTCCGCGCCGAGGGTGATGCCCAGGCAGCCGTGCTCCGTGCTCAGGGTGAGGCGTCCGCCATCCAGACGGTGTTCAAGGCCATCCACGACGGCGACCCCGACGAGAAGCTCCTGGGCTACCAGTACCTGCAGATGCTCCCGAAGCTCGCGGAAGGCCAGGCGAACAAGCTCTGGGTCATCCCGAGCGAACTGACCGAGGCGCTCAAGGGCATCGGCTCCGCCTTCGGGCCGGGCAACACCCGCGACCCTGCCGCCACGGCACGGGCGGCGGCCGCAGCTGCGCAGACGCCCTCCTTCACCACAGCGCCGGCCGCGTCACCCCAGACGCCATCGGCGCCGACGACCCCCGTCCAGCCCGAGGGCTGAGCACGCGGTGACGACAGCGGTCCTCCCCTACTTCCGTCCGGCCCGCCCTCGGGTCCTCGCCCATCGAGGGCTGGCCGGGCCGGGGGTCCCCGAGAACACGCTGTCGTCCTTCCGCCGTGCCCTGGCGGCCGGCGCCGAGTACGTCGAGACCGACGCGCACTGCACGCGCGACGGACATGCCGTCCTTTTCCATGACCCGACCCTGCGCCGCATCACCGGCGATCCGAGACCGATCGCGGATCTCGAACTCGTGGAACTCCAGCGGATCGACCTCGGCGGTGATCGCATCCCGACGTTGTCGGAGGCGCTGGCCGACTTCCCCGGGGCACGCTTCAACCTCGACATCAAGGCCGCGGCCGCGGCTGCACCGGCGGCTGCCGCGATCATCGGTGCCGGTGCCGCCGATCGGGTGCTCGTCACCTCCTTCGACGAGGGCAGACGTTCCGCGATCGTGCGGGCCGTGGGACGGGAGGCGGGCGCCGACTCCGTGGCTTCCTCGGCGTCGGCCCGGATCCTGCTCCGCGTCCTCCCCGCAGCCGCCCTCGGGCTCCGTGGAGCACTCCGTCGGTCGCTCGACGGTGTCCAGGCGCTCCAGGTGCCCGAACGGTTCCGCGGCGTACCCGTCGTGACGAAGCGCCTCCTCGCACAGATGCACGCCCTCGGTGTGGAAGTGCACGTGTGGACGGTCAATGACCCCGCCGACATGCGACGACTGCTGGATCTCGGCGTCGACGGCCTCGTCACCGACCGCTGTGATCTCGCGCTCGACGTGGTCCGCTCGCGCTGACGGCTCAGCTCTCCGCATCCGGCGTGGCTGCAGCTGGGCATGAGCTGATAGCCAGATGGGTGAACGGAACAGTTTACCCAGCTTGTGGGTTTATAACTGTGGATGCCGAGCGAGAGGAGACCACACAATGGCAGATCGCAGTTTGCGCGGAATGCGCCTGGGCGCCCAGAGTCTACAAACGGAAGAGGGCGTCATATTCTCGGCGCGGAGCAACCACATCTACCGGTGTCAGAGTTGCGAGCGCGAGACCACCATGACCTTCGCCGCCGATGCGGAAGTCCCCGAACTGTGGGAGTGCCGGCACTGCGGTGCGGAGGCTGTCCTCCTCGTCGACTCGAAGCCCGTCGTCGTCGACCGCGGTGACGTGAAGACGCCCCGCAGCCACTGGGACATGCTGCTCGAGCGCCGCTCGCGCGATGAGCTCGAGGAGCTGCTCGAAGAGCGCCTCTCATATCTCCGGGCCCGTCGCGGCCAGCAGAAGAGCGCGTGACACCGAGCCCCTGACAGGCCTCCCCTCGATCGGCTGATCCGGTATCGGATCAGCCGATCGTCATGTCCGGGGACGGTTCGAGATGCGCCGAGGCCTGGCGGCGAACCCGGCGAGGACCAGCGAGGCGAGTCCCATGCCACCGATGAACATCTCGAGCTGGTGACCGAAGGCCATCGACGGCGTGACCGTGTCCGCGAGCGGCACCTCGGAGACCATCGATCCGGGGCGGAAGGCCGGGATGCTGTCGATCGTCGAGCCGTCTGGCCCGATGATCTGGCTGGTCCCCACCGTGGAGATGTTCACTACGGACCGAGCCGATTCGATCGCCCGGAGCCGTGCGATCGCCAGCTGTTGCTGGTTCTCGTCCGTTTGCCCGAAGTCCGCGTTGTTGGTCTGGGCGAACACGATCCGCGCGCCGCCCGCCACCGCGTCGCGGGTGAGCTGGTCGTCGGCGATGTCGAAGCAGATGCTGATCCCTGTGAGCACGCCGTCGATGTCGAAGACGTTGTCCTTCGTACCCGGGGTGTACTCGCGCTGGATGAGGCCGATGAGGTCGGGTGCGAACGGCTCCCAGAACTTCCGGTCCGGGACGTATTCACCGAACGGGACCGGGTGCTTCTTGTCGTAGACGTCGCGGACGCCGTCCGCGGCGTCCCAAAGGAGTGACGAGTTGTAGTAGCGGTCGCCGCGTTGGGAGATCGCACCGACGACGAACGGTGCGTCCATGCGGCGGCTCAACGCGTCAAGGGCTGCCGCCGATTGGGGAACCCGCTGCGGGTCGAGGTCTGCGCTGCCCTCGGGCCAGACCACGACGTCGACGTCCGCGTCGAGCACCTGCAGCGTCTCGTCGATCTGGGTCTGCATGACGGTGCCGGGTGCTGCGGCGTCGAAGTAGCCGGCGGGGCCGTTGCCCTGGATGGCAGCCACCCGCATGCTCCCGGTCGTCGCCGTCGGCCATGCCGGCACGACGAGCACTGCGATGACCGCGAGGACCGCGGTACCGACCCGGCTGACCGTCGGGAGCTCCGCGGTCGCGGCGAGCTGCAGGGCGAGTGCCACGAGCAGCACCATGAGGAACGACAGCCCCGAGAACCCGACCCAGGCGACAAGCGGCGCGAACGGGCTCTCGGACTGGCTGAGCGCCATCCTCGCCCACGGGAATCCGCCGTAGGGCCAGGTGCTCACGAGTGTCTCGCGCGCGGTCCACAGGGCTGCGACGACCGCGGCGGTCAACCAGACGCGTCCCCCGATCCCGGGGAAGGCGCGCGGCACCCAGCGGTACGCCAGGGTGATGAGCACGGCCCCGAGCGCGAAGAAGATGGCCTCGAGCGTCGACAGTGCCGCCCACGGGACGGGACCCAGGTAGGCGGTCGCCCACTCGATGTGGATGAGGTAGAACGACTCCCCCGCCAGGAAGCCGACGAGGAGCGCACCGCCGACGCTGCGCCCCATGAGGGTGAGGAGGACGAGGGCGATGCCGACGAACGTCAGGGGCCAGACCCCGCGGTCCGGGAAGCCGGCGTCGAGGACCGGGCCGGCGGCGATGGCCACGACAGCCGCGAGCCAGAGCGGGAGCGGCGGACGACGGTCGACCAGCGCGTCGGCCGGTCGGAGCCGGTCGCTCCGACGGTGCAGGGACCTCACAGCGAGCTGTACGCGACGATGCCGCGTCGGATCGAGTCCAGCGCCTCACGCGAATGACGGCCCACCGGTCCGTCGACGACGCGGAGCTGATCGAGCAGGTCGATGGTCTGCTTGCACCACCGCACGAAGTCGCCGGCGGCGAGTTCCGCCTCGATGAGCACCGTGTCGAGGTTCGCACCCTTGGCCCACTGGTGCATCGCGAGGGAGAGGCCGGTCGAGATCGGGTTGCTCCCCGGGAGACGGTGCTCCCGTTCGCTGTCGTCGAGCCGACTCCAGAGGTCCTGCGTCCGTTCGAGCGCGGAGCGGAACGGGCCGCGGGGCAGGAAGCGCTCCGGGGTGTTCTGCTCCTCACGCCGTGGTTCGTACACGATCGCGGCGGCCATCGCCGCGAGGGACGCGGCATCGAGGTCGTTCCAGGCACCGGTGCGCAGGCATTCCGCCACGAGGAGGTCCCGTTCTCCGTAGATGCGCTTCAAGGTGCGTCCGGGTGCCGCGACGACGACCGCGCCGTGCTCGTCGCGTGCCAGGTACTCGTACTCGAGCAGGACGTCGACGACCCGGTCGAACACGCGCGCGACCGCGCCCGTCCGCGTCTGGATCTGCTGTCGCAGCTGGTCGGTCTGCTTCTTGAGCTTGAACCATCGTTCCGCCCAACGAGCGTGGTCCTCGCGGTGCGGGCAGACGTGGCAGGCGTGAGCCCGCATCCGCTTGCGGAGTTCGGCGAGCTTGCGTTGGCGACGGTCCTTCGACGCGCGCGAGCCGTTCGGCTCGCCCTTGCGTTCGAGGTCCGTGAGCTCGCGCCGGATGCCCGCGTACTCGACGAAGTTCCCGAGGTGGCAGGCCATGGACTTCTCGTAGCCGGCGAGCGAGGACTCCTGCTCGCGCACCTTCCTGGCGATCCCGACGACGGCCCGGTCCGCCTGGAACTGCGCGAAGGACGACTCGAGGATCTGACGGGTGCGTTGACGGCCGAACTGGTCGATCAGGTTGACCGCCATGTTGTAGGTCGGGCGGAAGCTGGAGTTGAGCGGGTAGGTGCGTCGGGAGGCCAGCGAGGCGACGGACTGCGGGTGCAGCCCCTCGGTCCACTGGATCACGGCGTGGCCCTCGACGTCGATGCCACGGCGTCCGGCACGCCCGGTGATCTGGGTGTACTCCCCCGGGGTGATCGGGACGCGTGCCTCACCGTTGAACTTCTCGAGTTTCTCGAGGACGACCGTCCTGGCCGGCATGTTGATGCCGAGCGCGAGGGTCTCGGTCGCGAAGACGACCTTCACGAGCTTCCGCCGGAAGAGCTCCTCGACGACCTCCTTGAACGCCGGCAGGAGACCGGCGTGGTGAGCTGCGACGCCCCGCTCCAGACCGTCGAGCCACTCCCAGTATCCGAGGACGGCGAGGTCCTCGTCGAGCAGGGTCCGGCAGTGCTCGTCGACGATCTGACGGATCTCGTCGCGTTCGTGCGCCTCGGTCAGCCTGATGCCCGAGCGCAGGACCTGCTTGACCGCTTGATCGCACCCGACGCGGCTGAAGACGAAGAAGATCGCCGGGAGCAGGTGGTGGTCGTCGAGCATCTGGACGAAATGCCCGCGGTCGAGCTTCTCGGCCCGATGCGGGGCTCGTCGCTGGTTGTAGCGGCTGATGTCCTTGTACTGACGACTGTTCGGCGCTCGGCCGCCGAACTGGGCCATCCGGACGAGCTCCGGGTTGACCTGGTGGGTGTCGGCGAGGCTCGGCGCGGCGAACAGGTCGATGAGTTTGTTCCGCATCAGCACGTGCTGGGTGAGGGGCACCGGGCGTTCCTCGGACACGATGACGGCGGTGTCGCCGCGGACGGCCTGCAGCCAGTCACCGAACTCCTCGGCGTTCGACACGGTCGCGCTCAGCGACACCATCCGGACGGCCTGCGGGAGGTGGATGATGACCTCCTCCCACACCGCTCCGCGGAACCGGTCCGCCAGGTAGTGCACCTCGTCCATGATGACGAAGGCGAGATCGGTCAGCGCGTCGGAGTCCGCGTACAGCATGTTGCGGAGGACCTCGGTCGTCATGACGACGATGCGGGCGTTGCCGTTCACGTTCGTGTCGCCCGTGAGCAGGCCGACGTGCTCGGACCCGTACTCGGCGGTGAGCTCCTGGAACTTCTGGTTGCTGAGCGCCTTCATCGGCGTGGTGTAGAAGACCTTGCCGCGGTCGCCGTGCATTGCGAGGGCGATCGCGAACTCGGCGACGATGGTCTTGCCGGCACCCGTCGGAGCTGCGACGAGGACACTGCTGCCGTTCTCGATCCGCTCGCACGCCTCGAGTTGGAACGCGTCGAGGTCGAAACGCTGCCTCGCGCGGAACTCCTGGAGCCTCGGTGTCGCGTTCCGGACCGCCGCTGCCCGATACCGCTCGGCAGGCGAAGCGGTGTCGCTCATGCGAGCCCCGCGCTACCGAGTTCGGCGTCGATGCGTCGCTGCCGCTTGGCCGCACTGCGGTCGTGGAGGACGGCGACGCCGTAGGCCGCGAAGTACAACAGGACCATCGGGATCGCCAGGACGAACATCGACACGATGTCGGCGGCGGGCGTGGCGATGGCCGTGAAGAGCACGATGACGAGGATCGCGACCCGCCACGCCTTGATGATCGCCGCTGCGGAGAGCACACCGACGAAGTTCAACAGGACGAGGAACACCGGCAGGACGAAGGCGACACCGACCGCGAGCACCAGCTTCAGGACGAAGTCGTAATAGGTGGTGGCGTCGAGGAAGTTGGCCGCCGCCGTCGGGGTGAAGCCGAGCATGAGCTCGACGATGTGCGGCAACACGAACCAGCCCGCGTAGCAGCCCGCGAGGAACAACGGCACGGCGGTCGCGAAGAACCCGATCGCGTACTTCAGCTCCTTGCGCGTCAGGCCGGGCACGAGGAACGCCCAGATCTGGTAGAGCCACACCGGGCTGGACAGCACGACGCCGGCGGTGAGCGCGATCTTCATCCGTAGGTCGAAGGCGCTCGTGACGTTGGTGAAGTTCAGGAACGCCTGCCCGCGATCGTCGGCGATGACGAGGATGGGAGCGCTCATCGCCTCGATGATCCACTCGGAGGCGATGAAGCCCGCGACCATGCCGACGATGATGCCGATGGCGGAGTAGAACAGCCGCTTCCGCAACTCGACGAGGTGCTCGCCGAGGGACATCCGCCCTTCGCGGTTCTGTTTCTTGGGACGCTTCTCAGTCAGGGCCACGGCGACATCGTCCGTTCCTGAGCAGCGTGTTCGAGGCGCACTCGTCGGGGGCCAGGTGCTGGCGTCATCGGGCTCGGGTGGTCCTCAGGGTTACGGCTTGACCGGCGGGTCGGTCGGCTTCTGCGGGGCCGTCGCGGCCGGAGTCGGGTCGGCGGGCGTCGCACTCGCGGGCGGAACCGTGCCCGTCGCGTCGGGCGAGGCGGGCTCGTCGTCGCGCATGCTCTTGACCTCGCTCTTGAAGATCCGCATCGACTGGCCGACGCTGCGGGCGAGACCCGGGAGCTTCGGTGCTCCGAACAGCAGCAGGACGATGAGGAGGATGATGACGAGGTGCCACCCGGTGAATGCGTTGCCGAACATAGTCTTCGTTCCTGATCTTCGAGGTCGAGGTCCACTCACTCTACCCTGCATCTCCCGCTCGACCGCCGGGAGTCTCGGGAGTCAGCTCCCGGATGTCGTGCGGTACTGCGCGAGACCGGCGGCCGCCCAATCGGCGACCGCGTCGCGCGCGTCCGCCGGGCCGAGCACGGTGATGAGCCCGGGGTGTGCGGCGACCAGTCGTTTGAGGCCGTGATGGTGCGCGAGGCGCAGGGTCGCGGTCACCTCGGCGTCGCTGTCCTCGCGGGCTGCGGAGCCGCCCGGCGCGCTGTCGACGGCGACCACGTAGTCGTCGATGAGCTGCAGGACCGAGCGTCGGACGAGCACGGTGACGTTGCGGTCGGAGTCGCTCGGCTCGAACAACGCGGTCGGGACGACGACGTCCGCTTCCCGGAACACGACCTCGGCGTCGGTCTCCCGGAGCTCGGTCATCCGATCGAGACGGAAGCGACGCGTCGCCTCGCGCAGGTGGCACCACCCGTAGAGGTACCAGTCCTGGTCCTGGGACTCGAGACGCAGCGGGTCCACCAGCCTCGCCTCGGTCGCCCCACTCGCGTCGACGTAGTCGAACGCGACGCTGTGGCCGGCGGCCAGAGCCGATCGGATGATGCCGACCGCGTTCGCGGAGTAGGACTCGGTGACCGCGAGCTGCCCCGGAGCCGACGACGCCCCGCGGGCGAGCTTCGCCATGACGCCCCCGATGACGTCGCTGTCGACGAATTCGGGAAGGCGCTGGAGCGACTGCAGGCCGGCGATGAGGGCCGAGGCCTCGCGGGCTGAGAAGCGAGGACTGTCGTCGAGGGCGACCCGGTGGGTGAGGACGATCTCGTCGTCCTCCTCGAAGCTGCCCCAGTCGATGTCGAAGAGGTCGCCGGCGAGGTACTGCCGGGTGTCGCCAGGCACGCCGGACACCGTCAAGAGCTCGACCGCTTCTCGGATCTGGCGCGGGGACAGGCCGAAGTGCCGCGCGGCCTCGTCGACCGTGACCCGCTCGCGGTCGATGAGGTACGGCACGAGCGAGAGGAGGAAGATCAGCTTGTCCTGGGCGCGGGGCGCCGCCGGTCGCTTAGCCACGGGCGGTCTCCTCGGGGTGGGGTGCGTCGTCGGTCGCGCGGTGGCGGGCGACGACCAGCTCGAGTCTGGACGCCACGGCCTCGACGAGCGCCGGAGGGTCGAGGACGACGACCTCCGGGCCGAACCCGGCGAGCTCGTCGGCGAGGATGTGGTGGTCGAGGTACGGGATGGTGAGTTCCGTGCGCTCCGTGTCGCTGACGCCGTAGCGGTTGCCGAGGCGGGCCGCGGCGTCGGTCCCGGGCCGGACACGGACGAGGGCGCGCTGTGACGAGGACACGCGGCGCAGGCCGTCGATCGCGTCGGCGGCGTGGTCGCGGTCGTCGGCGGGGAACGACTCCCCCGTCGGCTTGACCGGACCGACGATCCGCGAGAGGAGGAACGTCCGGGGCTCGTCCACCGTCCGGTCGGTCGCGTAGAGGTGCCAGCGACCCTCGTGCTGGACGAGCGCCAACGGCGCGACGGTGCGGACGCGTGGCCGCGCCTCGCCGGGCTTCAGGTACGGGAAGGCGACCACGGACCGACGTTCGAGCGCCGCGTCGAGGGGTTCGAACGAGGCCTCCCGGGTGCGCAGTCTCGGCGCGTATCCGATGATCGGTTCGTCGGGCTCGATGCCGAGCGACCGCAACTTCGTCATCGCTCGCTGCGACTGGCCGGAGAGCGACCCCTCACGCCACACGGTGGCCGCGAGCGACAGCAGTGACAGCTCCGCCGGGGTGAACCGGACGTCGGTGGGGAGCTCGTAGGCGCCCTTCGGGATCCGATAGCGCATCGACTGGTTGTTGCCGGGTTCGCCCGGCTGCTCGATCGTCTCGAGCGGGACGCCGAGTTCGCGGATGTTGTCCTTGTCGCGCTCGAACTGTCGCTCGAGGCTGGCGTTGCCGCCGCCACTCGAATACTGCTGGCGGTACCCCTGGACCGTCGACAGGATCTCGTTCTTCGTCAGGCCGGTCTGCGTGGCGAGGAGCGCGAGCACGAGGCTGAAGAGTCGCTCCTCCACCGGGACCGGCTTCGGGGACTCGCGGGCTGAGGACACCGGTCCAGTCTACCGACGGACGGCCCGTCCCCCACCCGCGACGCGGGCGTGGGACGGGCCGTCTCCGAGGCGTGTCGGTTACTGCGCCGCGTGCTGGGTGCCGAGCACGTCGATGACGAACACGAGCGTCGCCCCTCCGGGGACGCCGGTCGTACCCTGGTCCCCGTATCCGTCCTTCGGCGCCACGACGAGGACGATCTGCGAGCCGACCTTCGCGCCGACGACCGCGTCGTTGAAGGCCTTGATCGTCTGCCCGCTGCCCGCCGTGAAGGGGTAGGGTTTACCCTTCTCCCAGGTGCTGTCGAAGACGCTCTTCTGATCCCAGAGCACGCCGGTGTAGTTGACGATGACCTGGTCGCCGGCCTTGACCGTGGCGCCGTCGCCGACGCGGGACAGGGTGTGCTTCGTCTCGGTCGGGGCGGGGGCCGCCGGGATGGTGATACCGGGCTGGCCGCTCGGAGCGGTCACGACGGACGGGAACCCTGACGGGATCGGGCGCTCGGCGCCGTCGGCCTTGGGCAGCGCCGCACCCTGGATGTCGGCGACGAGGATGATCGCGTCGTCCTTCTTAATGCCGTTCGCCTCGCTGCCACCGGTCGGGCCGAAGGCGTCCTCGGGTGAGATCGCCGCGACGACACGGGATCCGACCGTCGTGCAGGCGAACGCCTTCGCGAAGCCGGGGAGGCTTCCGGACAGGGCGATGAGGGTGCTCGCGGGCCCGTTGAAGTCCGTCTGCTGCAGGACGTCGCCCGTGCGTCCGTTGAGGAGCATCAGGTTGAGGTTGACGGTGCCGTCGGCCGAGACCTGCTGACCGTCGCCCTGGATGACGACCTGGCGCTCCGTCGTCTTCGTGTACAGCGGCGTCGGGAGGTCCACCTTCGGGGTGGATCCGAAGTCACCGGACACGCTGACGAGCTTCGTCGCGTCGCCGGCGGACGCCGCGGTGTCGCAGGAGGCCGAGCCCGGCGCGGTGCACCCGGTGAGGGAGACGAGCAGGAGGCCTGCTGCGGCGATGAGAGCTGGTGCAGTGCGCACGGATCCTCGTTTCGGTGGTACGGGTGGGACGGCAGGTCGCCGTCGCACAGTTTAGTCGACGTGAACCGGGGTCAACGATCGTCGCCGTGAGCCGGCTCAGCGGTGGATGGTTCGATCGACTCGTCCGGCCCCACGCTGTCGCCGTCGAGGCCCCGTGCCCGGGAGAGCTCGGCGCTCGCCCCGGCGCTCCGGGCGCGCTTCCGCAGGATCTTCGCACTCGCGGAACGTTCCCCGAGGGCGCCCGGGGTCCACAGCTCGACGTCCTCGGCGCTGAAGTCGCTCTTCGAGGCGCGTCGCTTCAGCTCGGGCAGGACCGTGCCGGGCGCGAGCTTCCGGGCGGTGATGAGGAAGCCCGTGTGTCCGATCATGCGGTGGTCCGGTCGCACGGCGAGCCCCTCGACGTGCCACCCGCGCATCATCGTCTCGTTCGACTGCGGGTTCGTGAAGCCGCCCGTCCCTCGGATCGCCTCGGCGACCCGGGACAGCTGGGTGACGGTGGCGACGTAGCAGAGGATCACTCCGCCGGGCTTCAGCGCCTCCCAGGCGACGTCGAGGCACTCCCACGGTGCGAGCATGTCGAGCACCACGCGGTCGACGGATTCGGCGGGCATCGTGTCGGGCAGGGTCTCCTGGAGGTCGCCGACCGTGACCGACCAGTTCTGCGGGTCGTAGCCGAAGAAGGTCGCGACGTTGCCTCGCGCGACGTCGGCGAACTCGTCCCGACGCTCGAAGGAGGCCAGCCTGCCCGACGGTCCGATGGCCCGGAGGAGCCAGAGGGAGAGCGCGCCGGAACCGACACCGGCCTCGACGACCGTCGCGCCGGGGAAGATGTCCGCCTGGCCGATGATCTCGGCCGCGTCCTTCGGGTAGATGATGGCGGCACCGCGAGGCATCGACATCACGAAGTCGACCAGCAGCGGCCGGAGCGCGAGGTGCTCGATGCCCTCGGTGTTGGCGACGACGCTGCCGTCCGGCAGACCGATGATCGTGGTGTGCTCGATCATCCCGCGGTGCGTGTGGAAGACCTTGCCGGCCTCCAGTGTGATGGTGTTCTTCCGCCCCTTCGGTCCGGTCAGCTGCACGCGGTCGCCCTCGCGGAAGGGGCCGCTGTTCGCCGGCTGGTGGTTCGCGCTCATCGCTGTGCTGCCTCTGTCTCGGGGTGGTGGGTGGTGCCGCTCGCGGTCGAGCGCAGCTCGGCGAGGTCGGCGACGGAGCGCCCGGCGAGGGTGTCCCAGGTGGTGTAGTGCGGGCCCTCCGGGATCGGCACGATGTGCGGGACCGATACGGCGATGGTCCCAGCCGCGAGTGCGGACGCGAGACCGGTGGCGGAGTCCTCGATCGCGATGCACTCACGAGGGTCGACGCCGAGTGCCTCAGCGGCCCTGAGGTAGGGGTCCGGATGGGGCTTGGGGTGCTCGACCTCGTCGCCGGCGACGATGAGGTCGAACGCGTCGAACGGGATGCCGCCCGCGATGTCCTCGGCCATGGACCGGATCGACATGGTGACGAGCGCGGTCGGCACGCCGGCCTCCCGGAGCTCGTGGAGCAGCTCCTGGGCGCCGGGACGGAACGGGACGCCGCGTTCCTGGATGAGGCGCCGCACGTGGTCCGTGAGGTGGGCGACGATCGTGTCCGCGTCCAGCGCGACTCCGCGGCCCTGGAGCACGGCGGCGGAGTCCCAGAGCCCGTTCCCGACGAGCAGGAGCCCGTCCTCATGGGTCCAGGTGCCACCGTGGGCCGCGACCAGCTCGGTCTCGGCCTCCATCCAGTAGGGCTCGGTGTCGACGACGGTGCCGTCCATGTCCCAGAGGACTGCGGCAGGGAGGAGAGTGGTCACGGGGTGCCATGCTACCGGGTGGTGAAGCGCCTATCCTGGATGGATGGTCGCGGAAGGTCCCCGTGCACCGAGGAGTGAGACGTGACGGAAGACACCAAGGAGCCGCTGGGCGGTCGCCTGCTCGTCGTGGCGTTCGAGGGTTGGAACGATGCCGGCGAGGCGGCGAGCGGCGCGGTGCGCGTGCTTCGCGACTCGCTCGCCCTCCGCCCGCTGCTCGAGATCGACCCGGAGCCCTACTACGACTACCAGTTCAACCGGCCGACGGTCGGCGTCGACGAGGACGGCAAACGGTCCCTGACCTGGCCCGGTACCACGATCTCGGGGCCCGACCCTGAAGCGGCGAAGCCTGCGACCCCCCTGGCGGAGGACGCCGCGCTCCGGGTCAGCGAGGGCGGCGGCGACAACGTCTACGTGTTGCTCGGTGCCGAGCCCTCGCGCGGCTGGAAGGCGTTCGTCGACGAGATCCTCGCCGTGATCACCGAGCATCGCATCACCGGCATGGTGATGCTCGGTGCGATGCTCGCCGACGTCCCGCACACGCGGCCCATCTCGGTCTTCGCCTCGAGCGAGAACGCTGAGCTGCGGCAGGCCCTGCAGCTCGAGCGCAGCACGTACGAAGGGCCGGTCGGCATCCTCAGCGTGCTGGCCGACGCCGCCGAGCGGCAGGGCGTCCAGAGTCTGTCGGTCTGGGCCTCGGTCCCCCACTACGTGCACAGCGCGCCCTCCCCGAAAGCCGTCCTGGCGCTGATCGACAAGCTCGAGGAGCTCATCGACGTCGTCATCCCCCGCGGAGCCCTCGTCGAGGAGTCCGGCGAGTGGCAGAGCGGGATCGACACGCTCGCCGCCGAAGACGAGGACATGGCCGCCTACATCCAGCAGTTGGAGCAGGCGCGCGACACCGTCGAGTCACCCGAGGCGAGCGGCGAGGCCATCGCCAAGGAGTTCGAGCGGTACCTGCGCCGGGACGAGGGCAAGGGCGACGAGCCCTGGCGGAAGGACCGCGAGTAGCCCGGTCCCATCGCGGTGGTGCGACTCCGGTGAGCCGCCGTCCTGCTCAGCGCACGCCGAGGAGCGCGTCGACGGCCGACCGCGCGAGGTCGGCGTCGTCGACGCCGGTCGTCGCTGCGGCGTCGACGAGTGCGATGGCACCCGGGGTGTCGAGGTCGTCCGCCAGTCGGACCCGCATCGCCCGCAGCAGCTCGACGGCGGACGCTCCACTCGCGGCGTCCGTCGCGAAGGCCGAACGCCAGGTCCCGAGCCGACGATCGGCCAGGACGAGGTGCTCGTCGTGCCACTCCCAGTCGCTGCGGTAGTGGTTCGCGAGGATCGCGAGTCGGATGGCCGAGGGGTCTGCTCCGTCGGCGGCCAAGCGTGAGACGAGGACGAGGTTGCCGAGGGACTTGGACATCTTGGTGCCCTCGTAGGCGACCATGCCGGCGTGGCTGAACACCTTGGCGAGCGGGCGACCGGACAGCGCTGCGGCGTGCCCGGCGCTCAGGTCGTGGTGCGGGAAGACGAGGTCGGAGCCGCCACCCTGGACCGTGAAGTCGGATCCGAGGTGCTGGAGGGCGATGACCGAGCACTCGATGTGCCAACCGGGGCGTCCTTGGCCGACGGGTGACTCCCAGCTCGGCTCGCCGTCGCGCGCCGCCCGCCAGAGCAGTGGATCGAAGGCATCGCGTTTCCCGGCGCGGTCGGGGTCTCCCCCGCGCTCGGCGAAGAACGCGGCCATCGTCGCCTCGTCGAGCCCGCTCTCCGCGCCGAGGTGCCAGACGTCGTCGGCCGCGGCGCGCACGTCGAAGTAGACGTCGTCTCCGGCGGCACTGTCCGGGGTGTCGACCCTGTAGGCGACACCGCGCTCGATGAGCAGCGCGACGGCGTCGGCGATCGGTCCGATGACCTCGGTGACCGCGACGTAGTCCTCGGGTGGCAGGATGCTGAGGCGTTCCATGTCGCTTCGGAAGAGTTCGACCTGGCTCGCTGCGAGTTCGATCCAGTCGACGCCGGTCGCGTTGGCCCGCTCGAGCAGCGGGTCGTCCACGTCGGTGACGTTCTGGGCGTAGTGCACCTCGTAGCCGGCGTCCAGCCAGACGCGCTGCAGGGTGTCGTAGGCGAGGTAGCTCGACGCGTGGCCGAGGTGGGTCGCGTCGTACGGGGTGATGCCGCAGACGTACAGCCGCGCCGTACGTTCGGCGGAGGCCTCGATGAGACCGGCGCTCGGGGTGTCCCAGAGACACGGGGCCGTGCCGGAGCCGGGCAGCTTCGGGACGACCGGGGCGGACCAGGCCCTCACGCGTTGATCACGCCCGTGCCGAGCAGCACCAGCAGGACGACGCCGAGCACGATGCGGTAGACGACGAAGGGCAGGAAGCTGCGCTTCGAGATGTAGCTCATGAAGAAGGCGATGACCGCGAGGCCGACGACGAACGCGATGATGGTGGCCACGAGCGTCTCGACCGGTCCGTACGGGCTCGGCTCGCCGATGCTCTTGAAGACCTGGTAGAAGCCACTGCCGAACACCGCGGGGATCGCGAGCAGGAAGGCGTACCGCGCCGCAGCACGGCGCTCGTAGCCCATGAACAGCCCCGCCGTGATCGTGCCGCCGGAGCGGGAGACACCGGGGATGAGGGCGAGCGCCTGGGCGCCTCCGAAGATCGCGCCGTCGCGGTAGGTCAGGCTCTTCAGGCGTCGCTTCTTCGCTCCGACGGCGTCGGCGACACCGAGCAGGATGCCGAACACGATGAGCATGATCGCGACGATCCACAGTGAGCGGAAGGTCGTCTCGATCTCGTCCTGGAACAACAGGCCGAGCACGACGATGGGGACGCTGCCGATGATGATCAGCCACCCCATGCGGGCGTCGGCGTCATCCCTCGGGATCTTGCCGACGAGGGCCTTGCACCAGGAGGAGATGATGCGGACGATGTCGCGCCAGAAGAACACCACGACGGCGGCCTCGGTACCGATCTGGGTGATCGCGGTGAACGCCGCGCCAGGGTCCTTCGCCCCCGGGAGGAACTCGCCGAGGATGCGCAGGTGCGCACTCGAGGAGATCGGGAGGAACTCGGTGAGCCCCTGGACGAGTCCGAGGATGATGGCGTTGATGAGGTCCACAGGGCACCTTTCTGCAGCCGGATGGCTGGTGTTCGGCCGGATCCGGCAGTCGTCGGCGGGGCGGCTCCTGGAGCGTCTCGCGGCGCGGAGGGCGCGGAGACGGACCGTGGGAAGTCAGTAGTCGAGGAGGAGGTCCGTGAGGACCTGCTTGCCAAACCCTAGCGCGTCGAGCGGCACGCGCTCGTCGACTCCGTGGAACATCGCGGGGAAGTCCAGGTGTTCCGGCAGGCGCAGCGGAGCGAAGCCGTACCCGGTGATGCCGAGGAGCGAGAGCGCCTTGTTGTCGGTACCGCCGGAGAGCATGTACGGGAGCACCGGGGCGCCGGGGTCATGGCGCCCGAGGGTCTCGACGACCGCGTCGACGAGCGGACCCGAGAACGGTGTCTCGAGGCCGATGTCGCGGTGCATGACGACGATCTCGATGTCCTCACCGACGATCTCCGCGACGCGCGCGAGCACGGCGTCCTCCTCGCCGGGCAGGGTGCGGATGTCGACGAGCGCCTCGGCGCGATCGGGGATCACGTTGTGCTTGTATCCGGCCTGCAGCAGGGTCGGGTTGCTCGTCGTGCGGAGCGAGGCCTGGATGAAGCCGGAGGCCGTACCCGTCGCGAGGGCGAGCTCGTCCGGGCCGAGCCGTTCGGGCGTGGTGCCGAGGATGGTGGCGATCTCACGGAGCAGCTGCTCGGTGGTGTCGGTGAGTCGGACGGGCCACTCGGTGCGTCCGATGGCCGCCACCGCTTCCGAGAGGCGGGTGACGGCGTTGTCCTGCACGTAGCGGGATCCGTGGGCCGCTCGTCCGGTCGCGACCAGTTTGATCCAGACGAGGGCCTTCTCCGAGGTCTGGAGGAGGTAGGAGCGGCGTCCGCCGAACGTGATCGAGTACCCGCCGACCTCGCTGATCGCCTCGGTCGCGCCGGCGAAGAGCTCCGGTCGTTCCGTCACGAGGTGGTGCGAGCCGAACACGCCGCCGTTCTCCTCGTCCGAGAACATCGCGATCACGAGGTCGCGTTCCGGCCGACGGCCGCTGCCGAGGATCTCGCGGAGCGACGCGAGGATCATCGCGTCCATGTTCTTCATGTCGACGGCCCCGCGTCCCCACAGCAGGCCGTCCTTGATCTCGCCGCCGAAGGGGTCCACCGACCAGTTCGCAGGATCGGCGGGCACCACGTCGAGGTGCCCGTGCACGACGAGCGCCGGCTTCTCGGGGTTCGCACCGGCGACCCGTGCGACCACGCTGGTCCGGCCCGGAGCGGCGTCGATCAGCTCCGGCTCCAGACCGAGGTCGCGGAGGCACGCCTCGACGTACTCGGCGGCCTCCGTCTCGCCGTTGGAGCGGCCCTCACCGTAGTTCGTCGTGTCCATGCGGATGAGGTCCCGCGCGATCCGCGTGGTCTCGTCGAGCGTGAGGTCGGATGCGTCTGAGCCGGAGGTCATGGTTCCACGCTACCCGTCGGCCCTGACCGCTGCACCTCTCCCCCGTTCTGCGCGGTCGGCGCACGGCCGGAAGCCGTCGAGAAGATCCTCTGGCGGTACGAGGTGGTGAACGGCTGTCGAAATCCGTGCTAGAGTTTCTTCTCGTGCCCAGCGAAAGCCGGACACGATCACAACACGCGCGGGTGGCGGAAATGGCAGACGCGCTAGCTTGAGGTGCTAGTGCCCTTACGGGCGTGGGGGTTCAAGTCCCCCTTCGCGCACACCGTGTTGAGACGGCGAACGGCCGGAGCGAAAGCTCCGGCCGTTCTTGTTTTCCCGCCGGACTCCACGACACGCCGACACCCGAGATCGTCTTCGGCCAGAGCGAATTCCGGCGCACCTCCGCCGGTCCCTGAGCCTGCACCGCCTGTCCCTGAGCCTGTCGAAGGGCAGCTCCGGCGGACCGACCGCGAAGCAGGCGAACGCGCGCGAGTAGAGGTGCTGTCCTCAGTGCCCGTGGCCGAGGCGCCGACGGAGCAGGTCGATGCGCGACTGCAGCTGCGTCACGCTCGCCTGTGCCACGGCGGGTCCGCCGCAGACGCGTCGCAGTTCGGCGTGCACGAGTCCGTGCGGCTCCTTCGTGTGCTTGGCGTAGAGACCGACCAGGGTGTTGAGCACCTGGCGCTGCTCCTTGAGGGTGCGGTAGAGCGGAGCGGGGATGTCCGCCTGCGGACTCGGCGAGGCGGCATTTTTGTCGACGAATGCCCCGCGCTTCGCCTGGCGGCTCTGGCGCTGCACGAGCAGCTCGTGCACCTGTTCAGGCTCGAGGAGCCCGGGGAACCCGATGAAGTCGAACTCCTCCTCGGTGCCCGGCTGGGCGAGCTCGCCGAACTCGTCGCCGTCGAACACCACCCGGTCGAAGTGCGCGTCCGAGGAGACGGCCTGCCAGGTGAACTCCTCGAGGAGTGAGTCGGAAGCCTTGTCCTCGCGCTCCGCGGCCGCCATCATCGCGTCCTCCGGGTTGAAGAGGTCGCCCTCCGCGTCCGGGTCGCTCGGGCGGTCGAGTGCGTGGTCGCGCTCGAGCTCGAGCTTCTCCGCGAGGGCCATCAGGTTCGGCACGTTCGGGAGGAAGATGCTCGCGATCTCGCCGCGTCGTCTGGCTCGGACGAATCGTCCGATCGCCTGCGCGAAGAACAGCGGCGTGGCGGACGACGTCGCGTAGACGCCGACGGCGAGTCGTGGGACGTCCACGCCTTCCGACACCATGCGGACCGCGACCATCCAGCGCTTGGTGTTCCCCGAGAAGTCGGCGATCCGGTCGCTGGCCTCCTTCTCGTCGGAGAGGACGATCGTGGGCTGCTCCCCCGTCAGCTCGTGCAGGATGGCGGCGTAGGCTCGCGCGGTCGTCTGGTCGGTGGCGATCACGAGTCCGCCGGCGTCCGGGACCGCTTGACGGACCTCGGACAGTCGGAGGTCGGCGGACTTCAGGACCGCCGGGATCCAGTCACCCTGCGGGTCGAGGGCGGTGCGCCAGGCCGCGGAGGTGATGTCCTTCGTGTTGCCCTCGCCGAGGCGGGCCTCCATCTCGTCGCCGGCCTTGGTCCGCCAGCGCATGTGACCGGCGTAGACCATGAAGAGCACCGGACGGACGACCCCGTCCTGGAGCGCGCGGCCGTACCCGTAGTTGTAGTCGGTGACGGACGTCCGGATGCCCTGGTGGTCCGGCTGGTAGACCACGAACGGGATCGGAGCCGTGTCGGACCGGAACGGGGTCCCGGTCAGCGACAGCCGACGGGTGGCCCGTGAGAAGGCCTCGTGGATGCCGTCGCCCCAGCTCAGGGCGTCGCCGCCGTGGTGGACCTCGTCGAGGATGACGAGGGTGCGACCCGAATCGGTCGTGCGCTGATGCACGGGCGGGTTCGCCGCGACCTGGGCGTAGGTGACCGCGACACCGTGGTAGTGGCGGCCGAAGACCTGATCGCGGTTCGCGAAGTTCGGGTCGAGGCGGATGCCGACCCGGCTCGCGGCCTCGGCCCACTGGCGCTTCAGATGATCGGTCGGGGCGACGACCGTGATGCGGTCGATCGTTCCGC
This sequence comes from Plantibacter sp. VKM Ac-2876, assembly GCF_015350715.1. Lineage (NCBI taxonomy): Bacteria > Bacillati > Actinomycetota > Actinomycetes > Micrococcales > Microbacteriaceae > Plantibacter > Plantibacter sp. VKM Ac-2876. The sequence goes on from NZ_JADKSI010000002.1 coordinate 189,090, forward strand.
GATGGAGGAGTTCGGAGGCGAGCCGCAGCGCGAACGTCGTCTTGCCTGCGCCCGGTGTCGCCGCCGCGAGGAAGTCACGGGGTTCGGTCGTGAAGTACTGCTCGAGCGCCTCGGCCTGCCAGGCTCGAAGTTTGCTCGCCGTGCCCCACGCTGCGCGTTCCGGGAAGGCCGGTGAGAGGTGTTCGGCTGCGGACCCGCCCAGGTGCTGGGTCGAAGAGATTTCCGCGTTCACTGGAGACCACTGTACCCGGCCGCACCGACACCGCCGACCATCGTGTGCGTCCCCGACACCCATCCGGATGTCCGACTCGCGACTGATCCGCCAGCCGAGGGGCGGGCGTACGCTGGAGGTTCCGGATGCACAGCAGGAGGAACCACCCATGACCGAACAGCACCATCCCTGGTCGCGGTACGTCGCCATCGGCGACTCGTTCACGGAGGGGATCGGCGATCCCGAGCCGGGGGCGCCGGGCGGGCACCGCGGATGGGCCGATCGCGTCGCCGAGGTGCTGGCCGCGCAGAACTCGGACTTCGCCTACGCCAACCTCGCGGTGCGCGGCAAGCTCGCTCAGCAGATCCTCGACGACCAGGTGGAGCCGGCCCTGGAGCTGCACCCGGACCTCATCACGATCTCGGCGGGCGGCAACGACGTGATCCGGCCCGGCACCGACCCCGACGACATCGCCAGACGACTCGAGCAGGCGATCATCCGACTCCGGAGCGACGGAGCGACGGTCGTGCTGTTCACCGGCGTGGACGTCGGCTTCTCCCCCGTCTTCCGGAGCATCCGCGGCAAGGTCGCGATCTACAACGAGAACCTGCGGGCCATCGCCGCCCGACACGACTGCATCATCGCCGACCAGTGGGCCCTCCAGGCGATCCAGGATCCGCGGATGTGGGCACCGGACCGCCTGCACCTGAACGCGCTCGGCCACCACGAGGTCGCCCGCCTCGTCCTGCACGCGCTGAACGTCGAGAACGACCTCAAGCCGCTGCAGCCGGAGCCGCTCCCCGTCAGGCGTTGGCGTCAGGCCCGGACCGAGGACTTCGCCTGGGCGCGTGAGTACCTCGTGCCGTGGGTGCTCCGTCGGGTGCGGCACCAGTCGTCCGGCGACCACATCACCGCCAAGCGACCGCTCGCCGGCCCGTTCCTCACGGTCGCAGCGCAGGACCAGGAACTCGACGTCTGACCGTCCGGCCGATCACCCGGGCTCCGGCGTCTGCTGCGGTCACGGGTTGGTCAGGCGCCACCAGGGCGTGACCGGCGTGACGTCCGCGTCGAGGGCCAGCGGGACGTCGATCGTCGCCGCGCCGCCCTCCGCGCCCGCCCCCACGGTGTAGCTGAGCTTCCCGACCGTCGAACCGGCGGCACCCGCGTCGATGGCTCTGGCGCGGCTCTCGACCGTGATCGGGGTGTCCTGCCAGACGAGCACGGAGGCGTCGGAGGCCACGACGACCTTCGCGGCCTGGTCCCACGCGGTCGAGTAGGAGCCGACCGACTGCCCGGCGGTGGCGAGCTGGACCTGGTGGAATCCGGCCGGCACGCTCTGCAACAGGGAGACCACGGCCTCGTTGAGCACGGTGTGGTCGTCGGCACCGAGGATGACGCCGACGACGGTCACCGTCCGCCCCGCCACCTGGAGGTCGGCGGAGAACAGCAGGCAGGCGCCCGAGGCGTCGTCGGTCCCCGTCTTCATACCGGTCACCCCGTACTGGCCGAGGAGGGCGTTCGTGTTCTCGACCTCGCCGATGGCGGGCAGCACCGCCGTGGGCTCCTTGACGATCGACGAGAGCACCGGGTCGGCGAGCACGAGCTTGCCGATGGTCACGAGGTCGCTCGGGGTGCTGACGTTCGTCTCGCCCAGGCCGCTCGTGTTCGTGACGGTCGTGCCCGTCAGCCCACGTGCATCGAGCCAGGCGCGCGCCGCGTCGAGGTACGCGTCGACCGAACCGAAGGCCCAGACGGCGAGCGAGATGCTGTAGTTGTTCGCCGACGGGAGGAGCAGCGCTTCGAGCATCTGCCGCTGGGTGAACACCGACCCGGCGACGACGGGTGCCGCTGAACCGTTCTCCGCGATGGTGTCGTAGTAGAACCCGACGTCGGCGTCGGTCAGCGTGATGGACGGGCCCTGGTCCCCCGCGGCGAGCGGCTTGGCCTCCAGCACGACGAGGGAGGTGATCGTCTTCGTGATGCTCGCGATGGGGAACGGTGTCTGTTCACCACTCGAACTCAGCACGCCGTCGAACCCGACGGCACCGATGGCGCCCCGCCCGAATCCGGGCCAGGCGACCGGCGTCGTCTGCTGGACGAGCGAGGTGGTGAGGGCGCCGCTGGATTCGAGCGTCGCAGCCGCGGCCGGCACCGGTCGGAGCAGCGCGCCTGCGCTGTACCCGAACACCCCGATGAGGATGGCGAGGACACCGAAGACGGCGAGACGGCGGCGGCGGTAGATCTGTCGTCTCGTGAGTGGCACCCGGTCATGCTACCCGGCGCTCCTGCGCGTACCCTGTCGCGACGTGCCGCTCACCGGGTGGTCGCCGGGCAGCGTGCGACCGTGGTCAGCGGACCCGGAGCTCCCAGAGGGCGACGGCACTGGCCGACGCGACGTTCAGCGAGTCGACGCCGTGGAGCATCGGGATGGTCACGATCGTGTCGGCGGCGGCGAGGGCCGAGGCACTCAGGCCGTCACCCTCGGCGCCGAGCACGATGGCGAGCCGTTCCGGCGCGGTCCGAGCATAGGTGTCGAGGTCCACGGCATCGTCGGCCAAGGCCAGGGCGGCCGTCTCGAAGCCGGCATCCCGCAGGACGCCGGATGCGACGTCCCATTCCGGCAGGCGGGTCCACGGCACCTGCAGGACCGTGCCCATGCTGACGCGGACGCTTCGACGGTACAGCGGGTCGGCGCAGCGCGGGGTGATCAGGACCGCGTCGGCACCGAGGCCGGCGACGGAGCGGAAGATGGCGCCGACATTGGTGTGGTCGACGATGTCCTCGAGGATGACCACCCGGCGGGCGTCGGCGAGGAGTTCGGCGGGGTCGGCGAGCGGTGGGCGGTGCATGGCCGCGAGCGCTCCCCGGTGCAGGTGGAAGCCCGTCAGCTGCTCGAGGAGTGCGGGCTCCCCGACGAAGACCGGGACGTCGTGGTCCTCGAGGAGTGGCGAGACGTCCTCGAGCCACTTCTCCTGCAGCAGGACCGATCGTGGTCGGTGCCCGGCGCGGAGCGCACGTTCCATGACCTTCGTCGACTCGGCGATGTACAGGCCACCCGCGGGTTCGGACACCCGACGGAGGGCGACGTCCGTCAGTCGCGCGTAGTCGTCGAGTCGTCCGTCGTCGATATCGGTGATCCGGATGACCTGCATGGGAGACGTCCTCTCGACGCGATGTTCGACCTCCACCTTGCCAGAGTGGGAACACGATCGAAAACGAGGCCGTTTAGACTCAGGGGAAGCGATGGCCCGGAGCACTCCGATCATCGCGGACGGATGGACGGAGCAGGCATGAGCACGCTGATCGCAGCAGGGGATCCCGCTGACGAGACGGCCGAGGCCGGGCTCGAACGGGCGATCGAGCTGCTCGCGGACCGACGTGTCGCCTTCCTCACCGGGGCCGGCGTGAGCACGGACTCCGGGATCCCCGACTACCGGGGCCAGGGCGCTCCGGTCCGGACCCCGATGACGGTCGACCAGTTCCTGTCCAACGACGACGCCGCGCGCAAACGCTACTGGGCCGGCAGCCACCTCGGCTGGAAGCGGTTCGACGGCGCTCGCCCGAACGCCGGCCACCGGGCGATCGCGCTCCTCGAAGAGGCCGGCATCGCCGACGGCGTCATCACGCAGAACGTCGACGGCCTCCACGTCAGGGCCGGCTCGCGCCGCGTCGTCGATCTGCACGGATCGATGGACCGCGTCAGCTGTCTCTCCTGTGGGCAGAGCTACGCCAGGTCGAGCATCGCGGAGCGCATGACGGCCCTGAACCCGTGGCTCGACACCGAGACGGACGTGACGATCAACCCGGACGGCGATGCCGAGGTCGGGCGCGTGGACGAGATCGTCGTCCCCGTGTGCACGGTCTGCGGTGGCATGTTGAAGCCGGACGTGGTCTTCTTCGGCGAGTTCATCCCGACGGAGAAGTACGCCGAGGCGGCAGCACTTGTGCGCGGCGCCGACGCACTCGTGATCGCCGGGTCGTCGCTCGTGGTCAACTCGGGGATCCGGCTCCTCGAACTCGCCCGCCGGAAGCGGTTGCCGATCGTCGTCATCAACCGCGGCGTCACGAAGGCGGACGGCCGCGCGGACGTGAAGCTCGACGCGGGTGCCAGTGAGACGCTCACCGGGATCGCCGCTCGCCTGGTCCCGTCCGCCTTCACGAGCGTCGTCTCGCAGGAGGCGACCGACGCCTGACGCCTCAGGCGTCGGTGCGGTCGTCCGCCAGGAACGCGGTGAGGCGCTGCGCCGCGTCGAGCGGCTCCTCGTAGTGGATGAGGTGTCCGACGCCCGGGATGACGTGCAGCTGCGCGTCGGCGAACCGCTTCGCGAGCGCGTACTGCGCGGCCACGGGCGTGATGTCGTCACGCTCGGCGGCGACGAGCAGCGTGCGGCTCGGGATCCGGTCGGCGTACTCGCTGACGTCGTGGCTGACCGAGGCGGTGAACGACTCGAGGACGACCTCCCGGTCGGCGAAGGCGCTGAAGTACTGGTCGTGCTGGGCGTGGATCCACCGACGGAGCGTCGGGTCCTTCGTCTTCGACATCGCGACGCTCATGATGCGCACGACACCCTTGTTCCGGAGGAAGGCGAATCCCAGGCGTTTCGGGAGCTTCGCGGACGACCAGTAGTAGAAGACCGCGAGCCTCGTCAGGACACCTCGAGGGCCCTGGAGCGCCGGGGCGGCGATCGGGTTCACGAGGATGAGGTCATCCGGTCGGAGTCCCCCGGCGACGGCGGCGCTCGACACGATCGAGCCGAACGAGTGCCCGAGCAGGACGACACGGCCGGTCAGGTGCAGTTCCTCGATGAACCGTCCCAGCCAGGCGGCGTACCCCTCGACGGAGTGGGTGGCCTCGGGGAAGGGAGCCGAGCTGCCGAAGCCGGGGAGGTCCGGAGCGATGATCCGGAACCCGGAGAGCTGCGCGACGACCGGTTCGAGGCCGTGGTGGTCGCCCCGGAACCCGTGCACCATGACGATCGTCGTCGACGCCTCGTGGTCGCCGTAGTCCCAGAACCGGGTCTCGGCTCCGTCCACGATGAGCGAGCGCTCCCGGACGGGGATGCGGTCGAGCTGGTCGGCGTACGGTGATTCGACGGGCATCCACTCAGTCTAGGCAGTCCGGCTCCGCGTTCACCCGACGACGCGGACCGTGCCGCCCCGGCGTGGCACAGGACCCTGTCGGAGGTGCGTCATAGGGTGAAGGCGTGAACACGGTCGATGCGAATCCCCACTGGACGGACCGCCTGGCGGTCTTCGATCTCGAGACGACGGGCATCGAGGTGGAGACGAGTCGCATCGTGACCGCCTTCGTCGGTGTCATCACCGCGGACGGTTCGGTCGACCGTTCGTGGTCGTGGATGGCCGATCCCGGGGTCGAGATCCCCGCTCGCGCCGCCGAGATCCACGGCGTCACGACGGAGCGGGCCCGGGCGGAGGGGCGTCCGGCGCCGGCCGTCGTCGGAGAGATCGTCGCCGTCCTCACCGAGCTGTTCGCCGCGCGGACCCCGGTGGTCGCCTACAACGCTCCTTACGATTTCTCCCTCCTGCACTTCGAGGCGGAGCGACACGGGGTGACGTCGATCACCGACCCGTCCCCCGTCGTCGACCCGCTGATCCTCGACCGGCGGCTCGACACCTTCCGGCGCGGCAAGCGGACGCTCGAGGTCGTCGCCGCCCTACACGGCGTTCCGCTCGAGGGTGCGCATGACGCGGGGGTGGACGCCGTCGCCGCCGGACGCGTCGCTCAAGCCATCGGTCGGCTTCATGCCGACGCCCTGCCGACGAGCGTCGACGAGTTGCACGAGGCCCAGCGGACCTGGTCGCTCGAGCAGGCGGAGAGCTTCCAGTCCTACATGCGCCGCGTGCGCGATCCCGAGTTCGTCGCCGACGGTGCTTGGCCCATCCGCACCGGACGCCCTGCCGCCCGACCCGAGGCGCCGATCATCGTCCCAGCGGACCAGCTGCCCATCGGCATCTGAGCTGTACGGCTCGGCACGACGACGAACGCCCCGATCCGAGGATCGGGGCGTTCGTGTATTCCAGCTGAAGGACTACTTGCCGAAGCCCTTGAAGCGCTGGTTGAACTTCTCGACGCGACCGGCGGAGTCCATGATGCGCTGCTTGCCCGTGTAGAACGGGTGCGACTCGGACGAGATCTCCACGTCGATCACCGGGTAGGTGACGCCGTCGAGGTCGATCGTCTTGCCCGACGAGACCGTCGAGCGCGTGAGGAACGTCGCGCCGGAGGCGAGGTCGCGGAAGACGACGGCTTCGTACGTGGGGTGGATGTCAGATTTCATCAGCAGTCCTTGTTGAGTGGATGGTGTGGGTAGTACCCGCGCTCGGAACTCCAGGCACGAGGCAGAAAGCTCTTGGCTCCGCGAGCCAAAGGTCGACTTTACCAGACTCGGCGCGCGTCTGCTCGCCAGCCGAGGACGACTCGCCGAGGCATGGCGGTCAGGAGGGGGCGACGGCCGAGCGTCCGGCGCGGGCGGAGCGGGCGTGGAAGCGGCCGTCCTCCTCGGTCAGTTCGATCGGGAGGTCGAAGGTCTCGCTGAGGTGCTCGGCCGTGAGCGTCTCGGCGATCGGGCCGGCGGCGACGATGGCGCCGTCGCGCACGAGCAGGACGTGGGTGAAGCCGACGGGGATCTCCTCGACGTGGTGGGTCACCATGATGATCGCCGGTGAGTCGTCGGCGCTCGCGTAGCCACCGAGCAGCTCGACGAGCTCCTCGCGCGTGCCGAGGTCGAGGCTCGCGGCCGGCTCGTCGAGCAGGAGGAGTTCGGGGTCCGTCATGATGGCCCGCGCGATCTGCACGCGCTTCTGCTCGCCGTCGCTCAGTGTGCCGAAGCGGCGGTCGGCGAGGTGGTCGAGCTTCCATTCCGCGAGGACCCGCGACGCGCGCTTCACGTCGATGTCCTCGTACTGCTCGACCCACCGCCCGGTGACCGAGTAGGCCGCCGTGAGCACGACGTCCAGGACGGTCTCCTCGGGCGGCACCCGCTTCGCGAGGGCGGAGGACGCGAAGCCGATGCGCGGGCGCAATTCGAAGACGTCGACCCGGCCGAGCGTCTCGTCGAGCACGGAGACCGTGCCCTTCGAGGGGTGGATGAGCGTCGCCGCGAGCTGCAGGAGGGTCGTCTTGCCGGCGCCGTTCGGGCCGAGGACGATCCATCGCTGGTCGCCCGTCACCGTCCAGTCGACGCCATTCAGGATGGGGTTGAGATTGCGGACGACGGACACATCGGAGAACTGCAACACGCTCGGCATGGTCCTAGCCTATCCGCCAAGACTCGTCGCGCGTCGCCGTCCTCCGAGGTGTCCGCAGGTGGTTCAGACCAGGCTGCGGTACAGCTCCGCCGTCTGGGTGGCGATGCGCGACCAGCTGAAGTCGGACTCCGCGCGTCGGCGACCAGCGGCCCCATAGGCCCTCGCCTGGGCGGGATCCTGGACGACCTCGGTGAGGGTGGCGGCGAGGTCGGCGACGAAACGCTCCGGGTCGAGCGGGGTGCCGGTGCCGTCGGACGCCTGCGCGAGCGGGACGATCCTGCCGGTCACACCGTCCTGCACGACCTCCGGGATGCCGCCGGTCCCCGTCCCGACCACGGCGGCACCGCAGGCCATCGCCTCGAGGTTGACGATGCCGAGCGGCTCGTAGATCGACGGGCACACGAAGGTCGTGGCGGCGGTGAGGACGGTGCACAGCTCGTGACGCGGGAGGAGTCGTTCGATCCACACGACCCCGGTGCGCTCGCGCTGCAGCTCCTCGACGAGCCCCTTGACCTCGGCGAGGATATCGGGGGTGTCGGGAGCGCCGGCGCACAGGATGAGCTGCACGTCGGGTGGCAGCAATCGCGCCGCGCGGAGCAGGTACGGCAGCCCCTTCTGACGGGTGATCCGACCGACGAAGACGACGGAGGGACGGGACGGGTCGATGCCGAGGGACCGCAGCAGCTCGTCGTCCACGCGTGGTTGCCAGTCGGTCAGGTCGATGCCGTTGTAGATGACCTGCACCTTGGCCGGGTCGAGGCTCGGGTACGAGCGCAGGATGTCGCGACGCATGCCGTCGCTGACCGCCACGACGGCCGCGGCGCCTTCGTAGGCGGACTGCTCGATCCAGCTGGACACGCGGTACCCGCCGCCGAGCTGCTCGGCCTTCCACGGGCGGAGCGGCTCCAGACTGTGCGCGGTCACGACATGCGGGATTCCGTGCAGCAGCGACGCGAGGTGACCGGCGCCGTTCGCGTACCAGGTGTGCGAATGCACGAGGTCGGCCCCGGCGACGTCCTGGGCGATCAGGAGGTCCGTCCCGAGTGTCGTGAGGGCGCCGTTCGCCCCTTCGAGCTCGGCCGGGACACCGTACGCGACGGTGTCGGCCTCGTCGCGTGGCGCGCCGAAGCAGCGCACGGTCACGTCGATGTCGCTGCGGAGGGATTTCACCAGCTCCGACACGTGGACGCCTGCGCCGCCGTAGATCTCCGGCGGGTACTCCTTTGTCACAAGATCAACTCGCATGTCTAGACGCTAGTACAGGTCTCGTCCGGCATCTATTGTGAAGCCATGGCCGCCTCAAAGAAGATCTTCGGAATCGTCCTCGCTGGTGGGGAAGGGAAGCGGTTGATGCCGCTGACCGCAGACCGCGCGAAACCGGCCGTACCGTTCGGCGGGCAGTACCGCCTGATCGATTTCGCGCTGTCGAACCTCATCAACTCCGGACTCACCCAGATCGTCGTCCTCACCCAGTACAAGTCCCACAGCCTCGACCGCCACGTCTCGCAGACCTGGCGGTTGTCCGGCCTGCTCGACTCCTATGTCGCGTCCGTGCCGGCGCAGCAGCGTCTCGGGAAGCGCTGGTTCAGCGGATCCGCCGACGCGATCCTGCAGAGCCTCAACCTGATCCGCGACGAGAAGCCCGACATCGTCGTGGTCGTCGGCGCCGACCACGTCTACCGCATGGACTTCGCGCAGATGATCGAGGCGCACATCGCCTCGGGCAAGAAGGCGACGGTCGCCGCGATCCGTCAGCCCATCTCCCTCGCCGACCAGTTCGGCGTCATCGACGTCGACGCGGACGACCCGACGACCATCGCCCGCTTCCTCGAGAAGCCGCTCGACGCGCCGGGCCTGCCCGACTCCCCCGGTGAAGTGCTCGCCTCGATGGGCAACTACGTCTTCGACGCCGACGCACTCATGCAGGCGGTCATCGACGACGGCGAGGTGACGAGCTCGAACCACGACATGGGTGGCGACATCGTCCCGTACTTCGTCGATCGCGGCGAGGCCGGCGTCTACGACCTCCAGCGGAACGATGTACCCGGATCGACGGATCGCGATCGCTACTACTGGCGCGACGTGGGGACGATCGAGTCGTTCTACGAGGCCCATCAGGACCTCATCTCGACGCTCCCGATCTTCAACCTGTACAACCGCGACTGGCCGATCTTCAGTTCGCAGCTGAACTCGCCGCCGGCGAAGTTCGTGCGGGACGCGAAGGGCAACCTCGGCCAGACCATCGACTCGATCGTCTCCCTCGGTTCGCTGCTGTCCGGTGCCCACATCGAGCGCAGTGTCCTCGGGCCGTGGGCGCTCGTGGAATCCGGTGCCCACGTCTCTGACTCGGTCGTGTTCGACAAGGTCCACATCGAACCGGACGCCGTCGTCAAGCGGGCTATCCTGGACAAGGATGTGGTGGTCACCTCCGGCGCGAGCGTCGGTGTCGACCACGACCGTGACCGCGCTCGCGGTTTCACCGTCACCGAATCCGGTCTCACCGTGGTTGGCAAGGGAGTACGCGTCGTTCCATGAGTACCGAGCGTTCGGCAGTGGCGGATCCCGAGGCAGCACTCCCCCCACAGGCCGGACGAGGCGTCCGGTTCCTCGCGGTCCTCGACGCCGACTCGACGCTCATCGAGAACGAGGTGATCGAGCTGCTCGCCGAGGAGGTCGGCAGCCTCCCCGAGGTCGCCGCCATCACCGAGCGCGCCATGCGCGGTGACCTCGACTTCGCCGACAGCCTCCGGGCCCGGGTCGCGACGCTCGCGGGCCTGCCCGTCGACCGGATCCCGGTGATCGCCGAACGGATCCGGACGACGACCGGCCTGGGGACGCTGATCGGCCGGCTGCATGCGCACGGGTCACGGATCGGTGTCGTGTCGGGCGGGTTCCATGAACTGCTCGACCCACTCGCCGAGGCACTCGGCCTCGACCATGTGCGGGCGAACCGCCTCGAGGTCGCCGACGGTCGGTTGACGGGAGGCCTCAATGGTCCCATCATCGACGCGGCGGCGAAGGCGGCCGCGCTGCAGGAGTGGGCCGACGAGGACGGCGTGCCGTTGGCACGGACGATCGCGATCGGCGACGGAGCCAACGACCTCGAGATGATGGCCGTCGCCGGGCTCTCGGTCGCATTCAACGCGAAGCCGATCGTCCGCCGCCATGCCGACGTCGTCGCCGGGCGGGTCGACCTCGCCGGCGTCCTCCCGCTCCTCGGGCTCTGATCCGCGCGTCGGGGTCAGCGCCCGAGGTCGGGTTCTGCTCGGTGCGGTGCTGCCCGGGTCAGTGACCCATGCCGAGGCCGCCGTCGACCGGGATCACGGCGCCGGAGATGTAGCCCGCGTCGTCACCGGCGATCCACGTGACGACCTTCGCGACCTCGTTCGCACTCGCGAAACGCGCTGCCGGGATGCTCTTCTTGTACTCGGCCTGGGTCTCGGCGGGCAGTTCGGCGGTCATGTCGGTCTCGATGAACCCCGGGGCGATCACGTTCGCCGTGATCCCACGTGCACCGAGCTCGCGGGTGATGGATCGCGCCATGCCGATGAGGCCGCTCTTCGAGGCCGCGTAGTTGACCTGTCCGGCGGACCCGTAGAGGCCCACGACGCTGGAGATGAGCACGATGCGTCCGAAGCGTGCCTTGAGCATGCCCTTGGACGCGCGCTTGACGACGCGGAAGGAGCCGCCGAGGTTCGTGTCGACCACCTGGTCGAAGTCGTCCTCGCTCATCCGCATGAGCAGGGTGTCCTTCGTGATGCCCGCGTTCGCGACGAGCACCTCGACCGGCCCGAGCTCCGACTCGATCTCGGTGAACGCCGCGTCGACGGAGGCGGCGTCGGTGACGTCCGCGCGGACCGTCAACGTGCCCGCGGGGCCCTCGCCGGATCGTGCGGTGACGGCGACGCGGTGACCCTGCGCGACGAACTCCTCGGCGATGGCGAAGCCGATCCCCCGGTTGCCTCCGGTGACGAGTACGGTGCGTGGTGCGGTCATGGTCGATTCCTCTCCTGCGGCGATACCGGCCGACTCGTGCGGCGGCCGTCGGGGCGCGCGGCGTTCCGGCCGCGGACCCGTACCAGCATATGGGGGTACTCCCGTTCTCCCGGTGATTTGGGGGCTTCGCCCACCCGCCGAGCGCGTAGGCTGGTCATGGCATGAAGCAGCAGAGCATCACCTCCCTCCCACCGGCTCCCGAACAGGAGCGCCGGCAGCGGCTCATCAAGTACTCGATCACCATGGGTGTCCGGTTGCTTTGCCTCGCTGCGCTCCCGTTCGTCCAGGGCGGCTGGATGTTCGCGGTCGCAGCCGGTGCCATCTTCCTGCCGTACGTCGCCGTGATCATCGCGAACGCCGGGTCGCTGCCGTCGCAGGGGGCAATCGAGCGCCCCACCGGTGTCGTCGTGTCCCAGCGGCCGATCATCGTCGACGACTCGGTTCCGCCTCGTCCGGCCGACCAGGCATGATCGGGTTCGGCGCCGAGCCCGACGGCGTGATCTGCTCCCGGGCCGGCTGCCGCGCGGCGGCGAGCTGGCGGATCGAGTGGCGCAATCCGAAGATCCACGCGGAGGACCGCGTGAAGGTCTGGACCGCCTGCGACGAGCACGTCGACTTCTTGGAGGCCTTCCTCGAAGCCCGCTCCTTCCCGCTCGAGCGGCGTCCGCTGGCGTCGGCGGTCGGCTCATGAGCGCGGGTTGGCGGTTCGCCTTCAGCCGCCGTTGGCTCGGCTACCTCGGTGTCGCGATCGTGTTCGCGATCGTGTGCGTCCTCCTCTCCAACTGGCAGCTCGCCCGGGCGAGCGAGAAGGAGGAGGAGGTCCAGCGCATCGAGACCAACTGGGACGCGACTCCGATCCCGCTCGACGAAGCGCTGCCCTCGCTCGACTCCTTCAGCGTGGCCGACGAATGGCATCCGGTGTCGATGAGCGGTACCTACCTGCCTGACGAACAGCTGCTGGTGCGGAACCGTCCCCGGAACAACCAGGCGGGCTTCAACGTCCTCACACCGCTCCGACTTGCCGACGGAGACGTGTTCATCGTCGACCGTGGCTGGGTCGCTGCGAACGATTCACTCGAAGCACCCGAGTCGGTCCCGGCGCCTCCGAGCGGGGAGGTCTCGGTCGTCGTCCGCATCCGACCCGGCGAACCGACGCTCCCGGGCCGCGGGGCCGCCGACGGCCAGGTGGCCACGATCAACCTCCCGCAGATCGCCGAACTCCGCGGCGAGACGCTCTACTCCGGTGCGTACGGCATGCTCCTCTCGGAGAGCCCGGCGCCTGCCGAGGCGGCACCGCTCGGTCCGATCAAACCCGAGCCGAACGAGGGGATGCACCTCTCGTACGCGCTGCAATGGGTGGTCTTCGCGCTGATGGGCTTCATCTTCCTCGCCTATGCCATCCGTCAGGAGTACCGCATCCTGAACTCCGACGACCCGAAGGAGCAACGGCGTGCGGCTGCGCGCGCCGAACGGCTCGCCGCGAAGGCACGGTCCGACGCCGACATCGAGGATGAGATCCTCGAAGCGAGCCGCTGACCCGACTGCCCCGAGCCGTCGACGGACGGGGCATACCCGGCCCGTGATGCTCACGGGCCGGGCGCGCTGGCCCGCTGGCGCTAGGCCAGGCTGACGAGGTCCTGGTAGTCCTTGTTCCAGTGGTCCTCGACGCCGTCGGGCAGGATGAGCACCCGCTCGGGGTTGAGCGCCTCGACGGCGCCCTCATCGTGACTCACGAGCACGACGGCACCCTCGTAGTGGGCGAGCGCGTCGAGGATCTCCAGACGGCTGGCCGGGTCGAGGTTGTTGGTCGGTTCGTCCAGAAGAAGCATGTTCGCGCCCGAGACGACGATCATCGCGAGAGCGAGTCTCGTCTTCTCGCCACCGGACAGCACGCCCGCGAGCTTGTTGGAGTCGTCGCCGGTGAACAGGAACGAGCCGAGGACCTTGCGCGCTTCCATCTCGGTGATGTTCGGCGACGAGGAGACCATGTTCTCGAGCACGCTGCGCTTCACGTCGATCGTCTCGTGCTCCTGCGCGTAGTAGCCGATCCGCAGGCCGTGCCCGGGCTCGAGCTGCCCGGTGTCGGGCTGGTCCACTCCGGCGAGGATCCGCAGCAGGGTCGTCTTGCCCGCACCGTTGAATCCGAGGATGACGACCTTCGAGCCACGATCGATCGCGAGGTCGACGGCCGTGAAGATCTCGAGCGAGCCGTAGCTCTTCGACAGGTTGCTCGCCATGAGCGGCGTCCGGCCACAGGGCGCCGGGGTCGGGAACCGCAGCTTGGCCACGCGGTCTTGCGCGCGGACCTCTTCGAGCCCGGAGAGCATTCGTTCGGCGCGAGCCACCATTTGGTGGGCTGCGGCCGCCTTGCTGGCCTTCGCACCGAACTTGGCCGCCTGGAGCTGCAGCGCCGTCGCCTTCTTCTCGACGTTGGTGCGCTCCTTCTTCCGGCGCTCTTCGTCGGCCTCGCGCTGACGCTGGTAGTTCTTCCAGTTCATGTTGTAGATGTCGATGACGGTGCGGTTCGCATCGAGGTAGAAGACCCGGTTGACCGTCTCGCCGACGAGCTCGATGTCGTGCGAGATCACGATGAACCCGCCCTTGTACTGCTTGAGGAACTCACGCAGCCAGACGACGGAGTCGGCGTCGAGGTGGTTGGTCGGCTCGTCGAGGATGAGCGTCTCGGCGTCGGAGAAGAGGATGCGCGCGAGTTCGATGCGGCGGCGCTGTCCACCCGAGAGCGTCTTCAGCTGCTGATCGAGGATGCGGTCGGGCAGGTTCAGGTTCGATGCGATCGAGGCCGCCTCGGCCTCTGCGGCGTACCCGCCGAGCGCGTTGAACCGGTCGGTGAGGTTGCCGTACTTCTTCATGGCGGCTTCCGCCACCTTCGGGTCGTCGCTCGCCATGGCCATGCTCGACTCGTGCATGCCGAGCGCGAGCTGGCCGAGACCGCGCGCATCGAGGATGCGGGTGCGGGCGAGGTCCTCCGGGTTGCCGGAGCGCGGGTCCTGCGGCAAGTACCCGATCTCGCCACCGCGATCGATCTTGCCGTTCGTCGGGAGGGTCTCCCCCGCCAGCGTCTTGGTCAGGGTCGTCTTACCGGCACCGTTACGGCCGACGAGGCCGATCTTGTCGCCGGCGGACACGCGGAAGTTCACGTGCTCCATGAGCACGCGTGCCCCCACGCGGATCTCGAGGTCGTGCACACTCAGCACAGGCATAGTCCATTTCTTCGGGTGCGTTTCGACAACGCGGAGGGTGGGGGTCAGCCTCCCAGTATAAATCGTGAATCCGATGCTCAGCACCGCGGCCGTTCCGGCGCAGCCGGACGACCGTCAACGCAGGGCGGAGATCCGTCCGACCGCCTCGGTGAGGAGCTCGGGTGAGCAGGCCAGGTTGAGTCGTGCGTGGCCGACGCCTCCGGGCCCGAACGGGGCTCCCTCCTGCAGGGCGACGCGCGCCTCGCGCAGGATGCGCCGCGCCGGGGGCTCGGTCCAACCGAGCGCGGTGCAGTCCAGCCAGGCGAGGTACCCGGCGGCAGGCGGACGGTAGCCGACCTCTGGCAACTCGGTGCCCAGCAGCTCACCGAGCAGCCGCCGGTTGCCGTCGAGCAACCCGAGGAGCCCGTCCAACCAGGGCTCTCCGGCCTCGAAGGCGGCGACCGAAGCCAGCACACCGAACTGGCCCGTCCGCCAGAACACCTCGACCGGCATCCCCGCGACCACGCTCCGTGGCCCGGGGCCGGCGGTGACCATCACCGCGCACTTCAGGCCGGCGAGGTTCCAGGCCTTGCTCGCCGACAGGACGGCGTACCCGTGTTCGGCGGCTTCGTCGGACACGCTGAGATAGGGGACGAACCGCTCGCCCGGCTGGGTGAGCGGAGCGTGGATCTCATCGCTCACGACCGTGACCCCGTACCGCGCGGCCAGCGCGGCGACGGAGCGGAGTTCGTCGACCGTGTGCGGCCGCCCGATCGGGTTGTGCGGGTTGCAGAGCAGGAACGCCTTCGCGCCGTTGCGGAAGGCGGCTTCGAGACCGTCCAGGTCGAGCCGCCAGCCTCCGGCGGGATCGTCGGCGCGGCTGGACCCGAGCAAGGGGGCGTCCACCACGACTCCCCCGGCCTCGGTGACGAGGTCGAAGAACGGAGGGTAGACCGGCGAGGTGATCACGACGCCCTCGCCGGGCGAGATGACGCGACGCAGGATCTCGACGATGCCCATGCTGACGTCGGCGGTGGTGAACACGGAGCCGGGATCGACGTCCCATCCCCAGCGTCGCGCTGCGAAGTCGGCGAACGCCTGTGGGAGCCGTGTGCGGCTCGCGACATACCCGGCGTCACCGCGGTCGATCGCCGCATGCAGGGCATCGCGGATCACGGGTGCCAGCGGGACGTCCATCTCGGCGACGAACATGGGCAGGACGTCGTCGGGGTACTCGGACCACTTCTCGCTCGTCCGGCTGCGGAGGACGTCGAGGGGGTCTGCGGACACGATCTCGGTCATGCCTCGACCCTATCCGGGATCAGCCGGACGACGCTGCCCGGAACAGGACGACGGACGGCTGCAATGCAGCCGTCCGTCGTCGTGGAGGTTCGATCAGATCGAGAAGCCGAGGGCACGCATCATGTCGCGCCCGTCGTCCGTGATGCGCTCCGGGCCCCACGGCGGCATCCACACCCAGTTGATGCGGAAGGCGTCGACGATGCCGTCGAGCGCTTGACCCGTCTGCTCCTCGAGGACGTCCGTGAGCGGACATCCAGCGGAGGTCAGGGTCATGTGGATGATGAGCGCGTCGTTCTCGTCATCCCAACCCAGGTCGTAGATGAGACCGAGGTCGACCACGTTCACCCCGAGCTCGGGGTCCATGACGTCCTTGAGCGCCTCTTCGACCTCGTCGAATCGTTGCGGACTGAGCGTTGTTACCATGTCGTTATCTTAGACCGCTCGCGCGGCTTCAGGCACCTTCCGGGGCGACGACGGCGTCGACGAGGAAACGGTCGTAGCCTTCGTTCTCGAGTCGGTCGGCGAGCTCGGGACCGCCCTGCTCAGCGATCTTGCCGGCGACGAAGACGTGCACGAAGTCCGGCTTGATGTAGCGCAGGATGCGCGTGTAGTGCGTGATGAGCAGGACGCCGAGGCCCGTGTTCTCCTTGGCGCGGTTGACGCCCTCGGACACGATCTTGAGGGCGTCGACGTCGAGGCCGGAGTCGGTCTCGTCGAGGACTGCGAACTGCGGCTTTAGCAGCTCGAGCTGGAGGATCTCGTGACGCTTCTTCTCGCCACCGGAGAAGCCCTCGTTGACGTTGCGCTCGGCGAAGGACGGCTCCATGCGCAGGTTCTTCATCGACTCGCGGACGTCCTTGATCCAGCCGCGGATCGCGGGCGCCTCGCCGTCGACGGCGGTCTTCGCCGTGCGGAGGAAGTTCGTGACCGTGACACCGGGGATCTCGACGGGGTACTGCATCGCGAGGAAGAGTCCGGCACGGGCGCGCTCGTCGACGCTCATCGCGAGGACGTCCTCGCCGTCCAGCGTGATGGATCCGCTGTCGACGGTGTACTTCGGGTGGCCGGCGATCGTGTACGCGAGCGTGGACTTGCCCGAACCGTTCGGACCCATGATCGCGTGGGTCTCGCCCTTCCGAATGGTGAGGTCGACGCCACGCAGGATCGGCTTGGTGCCCTGTTCGGTTTCGACGCTGACGTGCAGGTCGCGGATTTCGAGGACTGACATGGTGCTAGATCTCTTTCGTTGCGGTCGGGTCGATGTAGATGTCGCCGTCGATGAGCTCGACGGTGTAGACGGGGACCGGCTCGTAGGCCGGAAGGGTGAGCGGCTTGCCCGTCGTGAGCGAGAACTGCGAGCCGTGTGCCCAGCATTCGAGGTTGCCGTCCTCGACGAAGCCTTCGGACAGCGAGATGTCGCCGTGGGTGCAGACGTCGCCGATCGCGAACAGTTCGTCCGATGCGTCGCGCACGAGGGCGATCGGCACGCCGTCCACCACGACCCGCTTGGCCTGGTTGACGGCGAGCTCGTCGAACGAGCACACCTTCGTCGCCATTAGTGCTGCGCTCCGCCGGTGCCCTGTCCGTCGGCGCCGAGCAGTTCGGCCTCGATGGCCGCCGAGAGGCGCTCCTGCAGCTCGGTGTCGCCGATCTGCTGGATGATCTCCACGAGGAAGCCGCGGACGACGAGTCGTCGTGCCTCGTCCTCAGGGATGCCTCGAGCCTGCAGGTAGAACAGCTGCTCGTCGTCGAAGCGTCCGGTCGCGCTCGCGTGACCGGCACCGGCGATGTCGCCGGTCTCGATCTCGAGGTTCGGCACGGAGTCGGCACGGGTGCCGTCTGAGAGGACCAGGTTGCGGTTCTGCTCGTAGCTGTCGGTGCCGACGGCACGGTTGCTGATGAGGACGTCGCCGATCCACACGGACCGCGCACCCTCGCCCTGCAGTGCGCCCTTGTAGGTCACGCGCCCGCGGGTGTTCGGTGCGTCGTGGTGCATGTAGACCTGCTGCTCGAGGTGCTGACCCGCGTCGGAGAAGTACACGCCGAGCGAGTCGAGGTCCGAGCCCTGACCGGCGAGGTGCAGGGTCGGGTTCACCCGGACGACCTTGCCGCCGAGCGACACCACGACGTGCTTGAGGTGGGCGTCGCGACCGATGGACGCGAAGTGGCTGGCGAGGTGCACGGCGTCGTCGTCCCACCACTGCACGGTCACGACGGTCACGTCGGCCTGCTCGCCGACGACGATCTCGACGTTCTCGGTGAGGCGGGCGTCGCCCGCGTTCTCGATGATGATGAGGCCGCGGCTGAACGGTGCGGCGGTGATGACGGTGTGCGCAGCGCGGGCGCCGTCGCCGAGCCCGCTCCGCTCGAGGCGCAGGGTCTTGGACTCCTCGCCCGTGACCGAGATCGCCAGCGCCTGGTCGAAGCTCGACCAGGCGTTCGCGGAGGCGCGCTCCTCCGGCACGCCGGCGGAGCCGACGCGGGCGTCGTCGCGACTGATCCACTCGACGCTGAAGCCGTCGACGTCGTCGTGCGTGATCGGGGTGGGCGAGCCGTCGAGCTCCCCCGCGGTGAGGTCGGTGAACTGCGCGACCGGGCTGAGCTTCCAGACCGCCTCGCGTCCCGTCACCGCTGGGAAGTCGGCGACATCATAGGAGCTGAAGCGCTCCGATCGGGTCTGCACCGGGATGACGCGTCCTGCGCCGTCGCTGTGTGCCGTGATGCCGTGCTGTCCTTCGGTCTGAGTCGGTGCTGCAGTCGTCATTAACCGACGGATCCTTCCATGCCCATCTCGATGAGCTTGTTGAGTTCGAGTGCGTACTCCATGGGCAGTTCGCGGGCGATCGGCTCGATGAAGCCGCGGACGATCATCGCCATGGCCTCGTCTTCCGGCATGCCGCGGCTCATGAGGTAGAAGAGCTGCTCCTCGCTGACCTTGGACACCGTCGCCTCGTGTCCGAGCTGGACGTCGTCCACACGGATGTCGATCGCCGGGTACGTGTCGCTCCGAGAGATGGTGTCGACCAGGAGCGCGTCGCAGCGCACGGTGTTGGCCGAGTGATGGGCGTTGGCGTCCACCCGGACCTCGCCGCGGTAGCCCGCTCGTCCGCCGCCTCGGGCGATCGACTTGGAGACGATGGACGACTGCGTGTACGGAGCCATGTGGATCATCTTCGCGCCGGCGTCCTGGTGCTGGCCGGGACCGGCGAACGCGACGGACAGGGTCTCGCCCTTGGCGTGCTCGCCCATGAGGTAGATGGACGGGTACTTCATCGTGACCTTGGATCCGATGTTGCCGTCGATCCACTCCATGGTCGCGCCTTCGGCGGCCGTGGCTCGCTTCGTGACCAGGTTGTAGACGTTGTTCGACCAGTTCTGGATCGTCGTGTAGCGGACGCGGGCGTTCTTCTTGACGATGATCTCGACGACCGCGGAGTGCAGCGAGTCAGACTTGTAGATCGGCGCGGTGCAGCCCTCGATGTAGTGCACGTAGCTGCCCTCGTCGGCGATGATCAGCGTGCGCTCGAACTGACCCATGTTCTCGGTGTTGATCCGGAAGTAGGCCTGTAGCGGAATTTCGACGTGCACGCCGGGCGGCACGTAGACGAAGGAGCCACCCGACCACACGGCGGTGTTCAGCGCGGCGAACTTGTTGTCGCCGGACGGGATGACCGTGCCGAAGTACTCCTCGAAGAACTCGGGGTGCTCGCGCAACGCGGTGTCGGTGTCCATGAAGATGACACCCTGCGCCTCGAGCTCCTCGTTGATCTGGTGGTAGACCACCTCGGACTCGTACTGCGCGGCGACGCCGGAGACGAGGCGCTGGCGCTCCGCCTCGGGGATGCCGAGCTTCTCGTAGGTGTTCTTGATGTCGTCCGGCAGGTCCTCCCAGGTCTGAGCCTGCTTCTCGGTGGACCGGACGAAGTACTTGATGTTCTCGAAGTCGATCTCGGAGAGGTCGGCGCCCCACGTCGGCATGGGCTTGCGCTCGAACAGCTGCAGGGCCTTGAGGCGGCGCTGCAGCATCCAGTCCGGTTCGTTCTTCAGTGCGGAGATGTCGGCCACGACCTCCGTGGAGATGCCGCGGCGCGCTGAAGCGCCGGCGACGTCGCCGTCGTGCCATCCGAACTCGTATTGGCCGAGTCCGGCGAGCTCCGGGCGATCGATCAGGATGTCTGACATGTGTCCCTCTTTCCTCCCTGGAGACAACCACCGGCTGGAGGTCGTCATTCCCTCCCATGGCACGCGCCTGATCGGAGCGGATTGGGGAGGGGATGTGCGGGCGGCTTCTTCGCGAACCTACAATGTTCATGAACCATGGCGCTTCTCGCGCGCACCGTGAACCTCATAATCCTACAGCTTCCTGTGGGTTGTGGGTGAGGACGGTGGATACCGCAGCCGTGGCCACCGCGAACCGAAGGATCGACCCGTGTCACACCACTCCAAGACCGCCGGTCGACCGACGCCGGCACCGTCCCTTCCCGACCGGGTGCGGGCCACCCGGTTCTGGCAGTGGTTGCCGACGACGATCGACAAGCGCGTACGGGTCGTCGCCTGGCTCTCGTTCGCCTTCCAACTGGTCCTCATCGGGACCGGGGGCGCCGTGCGTCTGACGGCCTCCGGGCTCGGGTGCCCGACGTGGCCTCGCTGCACGGACGACTCCTTCGTCAACACGCCGGAGATGGGCATCCACGGCTTCATCGAGTTCGGCAACCGACTCCTGACCTTCGTCCTCGCGGCCATCGTGATCGCCGCGTTCCTCGCGGTGATCCGCATGCGTCGGCAGCGCCCCGACCTCTTCCGACTGACCCTGCTCCAGGGCCTGTCGATCCCCGCGCAGGCGGTCCTCGGCGGCATCACCGTCCTCACCGGGCTGAACCCGTACGTGGTCGGGCTGCACTTCGTCATCTCGATCGTCCTGGTCGCCCTCGCGACGATGCTCGTCCATCGGGTCTACCGAGGCCCTCGCGGTGCGGTGAAGGGCATGCCCGGCTGGTACCTCGGCGTCGTCCACCTGACGAGCCTCTTCGTCGCCGTCACCGTCGTTTTCGGCATCCTGACGACGGGCTCGGGCCCGCACGCCGGCGACAACTCGAAGGAGGTGCCGGCGCCGCGCAACGGGTTCGACCCCGAGTTCCTCCAGCACCTGCACAGCTGGCCCGCCTACGCGACGCTCGCCGGCACCATCGTGCTGCTCGTCGGCGCGATCGCGCTCGGTGCCCGCCGCGGGTCGCGCGGGGTGCGCACCGCGGTCTCCACGCTGCTCGCGGTCGAAGTGGTGCAGATCATCGTGGGGCTCACCCAGGCCCGCCTCGGACTCCCCGAGGTGCTCGTCGGGCTGCACATGGTGCTCGCCGGACTGCTCGTCGCCGCGATGACCTGGGTCGTGCTGCAGCAGCGGATCCCGGTCCGGACCGCGTCACGCGTCGAGGAGTCGGCATCCCTCAGCGTCTCTCGCTGACGGCTCAGACGCTCTCCCGCTGACGGGTCAGCGGGCCTGCTGACGGCTCACTGCACCTGCTGACGACTCAGAGCATCCCGACCGCGGTCACGCGGACGACCGCGGTCCCGGTCTCGTCGGAGGCGTCGAGGTCGATGACCGCGCTGATCCCCCAGTCATGGTCGCCGGCCGGATCGGCGAACACCTGACGCACCCGCCAGACGCCGCCCGTGTCGCCGACGGGGCGCTCGTCCTCGTCGTCGACGACGAGCAGCGCCGGGCTCCGTGCTGCAGCACCGGTCGGGAGTTCTCCGTGCTCCTCGAAGTACGGATCCATGGCGTCCGCCCAGGTGTCTGCGTCGAATCCGGCCGACGCGTCGAGCTCGCCGAGCGCGTCGTAGTGCTCCAGCGACGCGAGCTGGACCCGGCGGAAGAGTTCGTTCCGGACGAGGACGGTGAACGCCCGGCGGTTGGCGAGGACGCTCCGTGGCGTGGGCGGGAGTGACCGACTCGCCTCCGCATGGCGTTCGGGGTCCGGGTGGGACAGTTCCTCCCACTCGTCGAGCAGACTCGAATCGACCTGTCGGACGAGTTCGCCGAGCCACTCGATGAGGTCCTGGAGCTCCTCGTCCTTGAACTCGTCCGGCACGCTCTGCCGGATCGCCCGGAAGGCGTCGGAGAGGTACCGCAGGACGAGTCCCTCGGACCTCGAGAGACTGTAGAACGAGACGAACTCGCTGAAGTTCAGTGCGCGCTCGATGAAGTCGCGGACGACCGCCTTCGGGCGGAGCTCGAGGTCGAGTGCCCACGGCTGCGCGGCGGTGTAGCTCGTGAACGCCGCCTCGAGGAGTTCCGCCAGCGGTCTCGGATGGGTGACCGCCTCGAGGAGCTCCATGCGCTGGTCGTACTCGATCCCCTCGGCCTTCATCGCCTGCACGGCCTCGCCCCTGGCGAGGTGCTGCTGGGCCATGACGATCTGGCGCGGATCGTCGAGCGTCGACTCGACGACCGAGATGACGTCGAGGGCGAAGCCGGGCTCCGCGGGGTCCAAGAGCTCGAACGCGGCGAGGGCGAAGGGCGACAGCGGAGCGTTGAGCGCGAAGTTCGGCTGTAGCTCGACCGTGAGGCCGATGACGACCTCACCCGTCTCGGGGTCGATCGTCTGGGTGATGACGCCTGCCGTGCGGAGGGTGCGGTAGATCTCGAGCGCGCGCCTGGCCAGGGCGAAGCGTCTCGCCCGAGGCTCGTGGTTGTCGAAGACGAGGGAGCGGATGGTGCCGAAGCTGTCACCGCCGCGTGCGATGACGCTGAGCATCATCGCGTGGGTGAGCTGCATGTGGCTGGTCAGCGTTTCAGGCTCGGCCGCGACGAGGCGCTGGAAGCTCGGCTCCCCCCAGGACACGAACCCCTCCGGCGCCTTCTTCCGGATGATCTTGCGGCGCTTCTTCGGGTCGTCGCCGGCCTTCTCGATGAGCTTGAGGTTCTCGGTCTCGTGCTCGGGAGCCTGGACGACGACGGTGCCCGCGGTGTCGTAGCCGGCCCGACCCGCACGACCGGCGATCTGGTGGAACTCCCGGGCGTTCACCTGGCGCATCTTCGTGCCGTCGTACTTCGTGAGCGCCGTGAACAGGACCGTGCGGATCGGGACGTTGATCCCGACGCCGAGGGTGTCCGTCCCGCAGATGACGCGGAGGAGACCACGTTGGGCCAGCTGCTCCACGAGGCGTCGGTACTTCGGCAGCATGCCGGCGTGGTGCACGCCGATCCCGCTGCGGACGAGCCGGGACAGCGTCGTGCCGAACGCGGTGCTGAACCGGAAGTCGCCGATGGCGTCGGCGATC
Source organism: Plantibacter sp. VKM Ac-2876 (assembly GCF_015350715.1). Taxonomy (NCBI): domain Bacteria; kingdom Bacillati; phylum Actinomycetota; class Actinomycetes; order Micrococcales; family Microbacteriaceae; genus Plantibacter; species Plantibacter sp. VKM Ac-2876. Next base: position 212,349 of record NZ_JADKSI010000002.1, read on the forward strand.
TCGTCGCGTTGCTCGCGGGTGACGACCTTGAGGCTGGTCAACGCCTGGGCCCGCTCGAGCGCCGCCGCCTGCGCGAAGTGGACGATGTAGATCGGAGCCTGTCCCGTGTGGAGGAGGTCTTCCACGGTCTCGTGGATCGGTGTGGTCGCGTAGGAGAAGTGGAGCGGGACCGGTCGTTCGACACCGGTCACGATGGCGGTCTCGCGGCCGGTCCGGCGTTCGAGGTCGCGCGCGAGGTCGCCGACGTCGCCGAGGGTCGCGGACATGAGGATGAACTGCGTGTCCGGGAGGGTGAGGAGCGGCACCTGCCACGCCCACCCGCGGTCGGGGTCGGCGTAGAAGTGGAACTCGTCCATCACGACCTGGTCGATGCCGGCGTCCTCGCCGTGCCGGAGCGCCAGGTTGGCGACGATCTCCGCGGTGCAGCAGACGATCGGCGCGTCGGCGTTCACCGAGGAGTCCCCGGTGACCATCCCGACGTTCTCCGCGCCGAACATCTCGACGAGTGCGAAGAACTTCTCGCTGACGAGCGCCTTGATCGGGGCCGTGTAGTAGCTGCGGCGACCGGAGCTCAGCGCCGCGAAGTGTGCGCCGGCGGCGACGAGGCTCTTGCCAGTTCCCGTCGGGGTGGAGAGGATGACGTTGGCGCCGTCGACGATGCCGATGAGCGCCTCCTCCTGCGCCGGGTACAGGCTGAGTCCGCCGGCCTCGGCCCAGGAGACGAACCGGTCGAAGACGATGTCGGGGCTCTCCCCCGTCGCAGCTATCAGCCGGCCGCGTTCCGCTGCGTCAGCCACCGGGTCAGAACGGGAGCAACGGGTCGATGCCGACGGCGAGGAACAGGAGGGTCAGGTAGGTGATCGACCCGTGGAAGACGCGCATCGGCGAGACGTGCTCGTGGCGGATCGCGAGGTTGTAGAGGCGGTGGGTCTCGTAGACGAACCAGCCGCCGGACAGGAGGGCGACGGCGCTGTACAGCAGCCCCATGTCGGCCACCGGTATGAGCAGGAGCGAGCAGACGACCGTCGCCCACGCGTACAGGATGACCTGGAGGCCGACCTGCGCGCGACCGCGGACGACGGCGAGCATCGGCACGCCGACGGCCTGGTAGTCACTGCGGTACTTCATGGACAGCGGCCAGTAGTGGGGCGGCGTCCAGAGGAACACGACCGCGAAGAGGATGATCGGTGCCCACGAGAGCGAACCGGTGACGGCGGCCCAGCCGATGACGACGGGGAAGCAGCCCGCGATGCCACCCCAGATGATGTTCTGCTGGGTGCGTCGCTTCAGCCACAGCGTGTACACGAAGACGTAGAAGAGGATCGCGCCGACGGACAGCGCGGCGGCGAGCCAGTTGGTGGTGGCGAGGAGCCAGACCGTCGAGACGACACCGAGCGTCCACGCGAACACGAGTGCCTCGCGCGGCGTGAGCTCGCCGGTGACGAGAGGGCGCTTCTTCGTGCGATCCATGACCGCGTCGATGTCGCGGTCGATGTAGCAGTTGAACGCCGCCGCGGAGCCGGCGCTCAACGACCCGCCGATGACGGTCGCGATGACGAGCCACCAGTCGGGCAGACCGCCCTTCGCGAGGATCATGACGGGGATCGTCGTCACGAGCAGCAGTTCCATGACCCGCGGCTTGGTGAGGGCGATGTACGCCTTCGCCTTGCGTCGGAAACCGAGCTTGGGGCTCGACACACGTTCTGCTACAGCGACGTCCATTGCTCCTCTAACGTTCGGTTCACCACGCACTGCTCGCCCGGTGCGCGGTCCGCAGACGATTCTACGACACGCGCGGGCGGCTCCCTACTCACGGTGCGCAGGCGCACGGTCTCTCATCGGGTGACGCCTGTCTTGCAAGCTCTGCGACGATCCGTGACGTCGCGTGTTCGCGCTCGTCGAACATCGACCCTCGGCTGCAGGGGTTCGCTATGCTGGGAAGTGCTCGCCAGCCACTGTGCACGCGTGCGCCCCCCTTCACCCAGTTCGAAGAGCGGTGTCGTGTGCTCGGACGCCGAAGACGACGTGGGCCGCGAACGCACAGAAGAAGGCTCGACCGCTCGTCGGCCTCCTGTTCCGATGAGAAGGGTCAGTATTCAGTGGCAGATCTGCAGTGGGAAAGCATTGACAGCAAAGCAGTCGACACGGCGCGCATCCTCGCCGCCGACGCGGTGGAGAAGGTCGGCAACGGCCACCCGGGAACGGCGATGAGTCTCGCCCCCGCCGCCTACCTGCTGTTCCAGAAGGTCATGCGACGCGATCCGAAGGACCAGGACTGGCTCGGACGCGACCGCTTCGTCCTGTCGGTCGGGCACAGCTCGCTGACCCAGTACGTCCAGCTCTACCTGGGCGGTTATGGTCTGGAACTCTCCGACCTCGAGGCGCTCCGCACCTGGGGCTCGCTCACGCCGGGTCACCCGGAGTACGGCCACACCGACGGCGTCGAGATCACCACCGGTCCCCTCGGCCAGGGGCTCGCCTCCGCCGTGGGCTTCGCGTACGCGTCCCGCTTCGAGCGTGGCCTGTTCGACCCCGAGGCCGAGGCCGGCACGAGCCCGTTCGACCACTTCGTCTACGTCGTCGCCGGTGACGGCGACCTGCAGGAAGGCGTCACGAGCGAGGCCTCCTCGCTCGCCGGTCACCAGCAGCTCGGCAACCTCATCGCGATCTACGACTCCAACCAGATCTCGATCGAGGACGACACTAACATCGCCTTCACCGAGGACGTCAAGGCCCGCTACGAGGCCTACCACTGGCACGTCCAGGTCGTCGACTGGAAGAAGACGGGCGAGTACGTCGAGGACGTCCACGCGCTCAACGACGCGATCGAGGCCGCGAAGGCAGAGACCGACAAGCCGTCGCTCATCATCCTCAAGACCATCATCGGTTGGCCGGCTCCCAAGAAGCAGAACTCCGGCAAGATCCACGGTTCGGCGCTGGGCGCCGAGGAGCTCGCGGCCGTCAAGGAGGTGCTCGGCTTCGACCCCGAGCAGAACTTCTTCGTCGCCGACGAGGTCATCGAGCACACCCGCAAGGCGATCGACCGCGGCGCCGAGGCACGCGCCGAGTGGCAGCAGACGTTCGACGCCTGGGCCGCGGCCAACCCGGAGCGCGCTGCGCTGCTCGAGCGTCTCGAGGCCGGCGAACTCCCCGAGGGTGTCGAGTCGGCGCTGCCCGTGTTCGAGGCCGGCAAGGACGTCTCGACCCGCGCCGCATCCGGCAAGGTGCTCAACGCCCTCGGCCCGGTCATCCCGGAGCTCTGGGGCGGTTCGGCCGACCTCGCCGAGTCGAACAACACGACGATCGAGGGCGGTGCGTCGTTCATCCCGAGCGAGCACTCCACCCACGAGTGGACCGGTAACCCCTACGGTCGCGTCCTGCACTTCGGCATCCGCGAGCACGCCATGGCCGCGATCCTCAACGGCATCGTCCTGCACGGCCCGACCCGCGCGTTCGGTGGCACCTTCCTCATCTTCAGCGACTACATGCGTCCGGCCGTCCGTCTCGCCGCGCTCATGAACGTGCCGTCCATCTTCGTGTGGACCCACGACTCCGTCGCCCTCGGTGAGGACGGCCCCACGCACCAGCCGATCGAGCAGCTCGCCTCGCTCCGTGCCATCCCGAACCTCGCCGTCGTGCGACCGGGTGACGCGAACGAGGTGGCCTACGCCTGGCTCGAGATCCTCAAGCGTCGCGGCGGCCCGACCGGTATCGCGCTGACCCGTCAGAACATCCCGGTGTTCGAGCGCGGCACGGGCGACGCCACCGGCGAGACCTTCGCTGCAGCGTCGAACGTCGCCAAGGGTGCGTACATCCTCGCCGAGGCGCCCGGCGGCACGCCGGACGTCATCCTCATCGCGACGGGATCCGAGCTCCAGCTCGCCGTCGAGGCCCGCGAGGTCCTGCGCGGCGAGGGCGTCAACGCCCGCGTCGTCTCGGTGCCCGCACTCGAGTGGTTCGAGGAGCAGTCCGCCGAGTACCGCGAGTCCGTCCTCCCGAAGGCCGTCACCGCACGCGTCTCCGTCGAGGCGGGTCTCGGCCTGACCTGGAAGAGCATCGTCGGCGACGCCGGCCGGACCGTGTCGATCGAGCACTTCGGTGCGTCCGCCGACTACAAGACGCTGTTCCGTGAGTTCGGCATCACCACGGAGGCAGTCGTCTCCGCAGCACACGAGACGCTCGGCAAGTAGCCCGGGCGAAGGAGACAGAAGAACATGACTGAAACCCCAACCGCCCAGCTGTCCGCCGCCGGCGTCAGCATCTGGCTCGACGACCTTTCCCGCGGACGCATCCAGTCCGGTGGGCTGGAGCAGCTCATCGCCGACCGCAACGTCGTCGGTGTCACGACGAACCCGACGATCTTCGCGTCCGCGCTCAGCAACGGCGACGTCTACGCCGAGCAGGTCGCCCAGCTCGCCGCCGAAGGCAAGGACGTCACCGAGGCGGTCTTCGAGATCACCACCGACGACGTGGCCGCGGCATCGAAGATCTTCCGTGGCGTCTACGACTCCTCCAACGGGTACGACGGCCGCGTGTCGATCGAGGTCGAGCCGGGCTTCGCGCACGACGCAGCCTCGACGATCGACCAGGCCAAGCAGCTCTGGGCCAAGGTCAACCAGCCCAACGCGATGATCAAGATCCCCGCGACGGTCGAAGGCCTCGAGGCCATCACCGCGGTCATCGGCGCCGGCATCAGCGTCAACGTCACGTTGATCTTCAGCCTCACCCGCTACCGCGAGGTCATCAACGCGTTCCTCACCGGTCTCGAGCAGGCCAAGGCCGCGGGCCACGACCTCTCGACGATCCACTCGGTCGCCTCGTTCTTCGTGTCGCGGGTCGACACCGAGATCGACAAGCGTCTCGACGCGATCGGCAGCCCCGAGGCGACCGCGCTGAAGAGCAAGGCCGGCGTCGCGAACGCCCAGCTCGCCTACCAGGTCTTCGAGCAGGAGTTCGCGAGCGAGCGTGCCACCGCGCTCCTCGAGGCCGGCGCCAACAAGCAGCGTCCGCTCTGGGCCTCGACGGGCGTCAAGTCCGCCGACCTCCCCGACACGCTCTACGTGACCGAGCTCGTCGCCGACGGCGTGGTCAACACCATGCCGGAGAAGACCCTCGAGGCGACCTTCGACCACGGCGTCATCACCGGCGACACCGTCACCGGCTCCTACGCGGCTGCGAACGAGGTCCTCGACGCCATCGCCGCACTCGGCGTGTCCTACGACGAGGTGACGGCGCTGCTCGAGCGTGAGGGCGTCGAGAAGTTCATCGTGTCCTGGGACGAGCTGCTCGAGACCGTGAAGACGGCTCTGGAGGCCTCCAAGTGAGCTTCAAGATCCGCGTGAGCGGCGCGGCGGAAGCCGCTGTCGCATCGGTGGTCCCCACGCTCGTCAGCGACCTCGTCGCGTCGCGCATCACGGACCAGGACCCCACGCTGTGGGGTCCTGCGGCCGAGGCCGAGGCGTCCAAGCGCCTCGGCTGGGTCCAGGCGGTCTCCATCTCCCGCCCGCTGGTCGAGCCGATCCTCGCGCTCCGTGAGCAGTTCAACGACGAGGGCATCGACCACATCGTGCTCGCGGGCATGGGCGGCTCCTCGCTCGCACCCGAGGTCATCACGAACACGCTGGGCGGCAACCTCACCGTCCTCGACTCGACCGCTCCCGGTCAGGTCCTCGCGGCCCTGGCGGACCGGCTCGAGACCTCGGTGCTCGTCGTCTCCTCGAAGTCCGGCTCCACGGTCGAGACCGACAGCCAGCGCCGCGCCTACGAGGCCGCGTTCACGGCTGCGGGGATCGACCCCGCCGGTCGCATCGTCATCGTCACCGACCCGGGCTCCCCGCTCGAGGCGGCGGCGAACGAGGCCGGCTACCGGGTCTTCAACGCCGACCCCAACGTCGGCGGTCGCTACAGTGCGCTCACCGCCTTCGGTCTCGTGCCGTCCGGCCTCGCCGGTGTCGACATCGGCGCCCTGCTCGACGAGGCCGACGCGGTGCTCGGGGAACTCGCGATCGACGACGCGTCGAACCCGGGACTCATCCTGGGTGCGGCGATCGGCGGCACCGTTCCGCTGCGCGACAAGGTCGGTCTCATCACTGACGGGACGCACATCGTCGGATTCCCGGACTGGGCCGAACAGCTCATCGCCGAATCGACCGGTAAGTCCGGTCGCGGCCTGCTGCCCGTCGTGCTCAACCCGCTCGCTCCCGAGCTCGAGTCGAAGCCGGCCGACCTCCAGATCGTCCGCATCGTCGACGACGCCCACGAGTTCCACCTGCTGCGCCACGACCGCCACGAGGGCGAGATCCTCGTCAGCGGCAGCCTCGGCGCGATGATGCTGGTGTGGGAGTACGCGACCGTCGTCGCCGGGCGCCTCATCGGCATCGACCCGTTCGACCAGCCGGACGTCGAGTCCGCGAAGGTCGCCACCCGTGGTCTGCTCGACAACCGTCCGGAGCCTGAGGCACCCGCCTTCGTCGCCGACGGTGTCGAGGTCCGCGGCTCGGCCGGTCTGCTCGACGGCGTGACCACCCTGTCCGGCGCCGTCGAGGCACTGCTCGCGCAGCTCCCCTCCGACGGCTACGTCGCGATCCAGGGCTACGTCGACCGTCTCGCCTCCCCGCAGCTCGAGAGCATCCGCGACCTCGTCGCGGCGAAGGCGGCACGACCCACGACCTTCGGGTGGGGTCCGCGCTTCCTGCACTCGACGGGTCAGTACCACAAGGGCGGCCCCGCGAACGGCGTGTTCCTGCAGATCACCGAGACGGCCCCCGTCGACCTGGAGATCCCCGAGCGCCCGTTCACCTTCGGCCAGCTCATCGAGGCCCAGGCAGGCGGCGACGCCCGCGTCCTCGCCGAGCACGGTCGTCCGGTCCTCACGCTGACCCTCACGTCGCCGGACCAGAACATCGTCACCCTCTTCGACGCCGTCAACGACTAGCGCGTCACTGCACAAGGAGCTTCATGTCCCCGGTGGAAATCACCCCGGAGTCCAACCCGCTGCGGGTGGACACCGACCGACGCCTCAATCGGATCGCCGGTCCGAGCGGCCTCATCATCTTCGGCGTGACAGGCGACCTGTCCCGCAAGAAGCTGATGCCGGCCGTGTACGACCTGGCGAACCGGGGCCTCCTGCCCCCTGGCTTCTCTCTCGTCGGGTTCGCCCGACGGGACTGGGAGGACCAGGACTTCATGGAGGTCGTCCACGAATCCGTCAAGCAGTACGCCCGGACCGAGTTCCGCGAGGACGTCTGGAACCAGCTCGCCCAGGGCATCCGGTTCGTCCCCGGTGAATTCGGTGACGACGCGGCGTTCGAGAAGCTGAAAGAGACCATCGAGGAGCTCGATGCGGATCGCGGGACGATGGGCAACCACGCGTTCTACCTCTCGATCCCACCGAAGGCGTTCCCGCAGGTCACCGAGCAGCTCCGTCGCTCGGGACTCGCGGAACCCGCTGACGGTCAGTGGCGCCGGGTGGTCATCGAGAAGCCGTTCGGCAGCGACCTCAAGACGGCTCGCGAGCTGAACGACATCGTGCAGTCGGTCTTCCCGTCGGACTCGATCTTCCGGATCGACCACTACCTCGGCAAGGAGACCGTCCAGAACATCCTGGCGCTCCGGTTCGCGAACCAGCTGTACGAGCCCATCTGGAACGCCAATTACGTCGACCACGTGCAGATCACCATGGCCGAGGACATCGGCGTCGGCGGTCGTGCCGGGTACTACGACGGCATCGGAGCGGCGCGCGACGTCATCCAGAACCACCTGCTGCAGCTCCTCGCCCTCACGGCGATGGAGGAACCGATCTCCTTCAACGCCGCAGACCTGCGCGCGGAGAAGGAGAAGGTCCTAGCGGCCGTCCGCCTCCCCGACGACCTCGGGGCCGCGACGGCCCGTGGGCAGTACGCCGGTGGTTGGCAGGGCGGCGAGCACGTGCTGGGCTTCCTCGACGAGGACGGGATGAACCCGGAGTCGACGACCGAGACCTACGCGGCCATGCGGCTCGACATCAACACGCGTCGGTGGGCCGGCGTGCCGTTCTACCTGCGTGCCGGGAAGCGCCTCGGACGCCGCGTCACCGAGATCGCGGTCGTCTTCAAGCGTGCTCCGCAGTACCTGTTCGCGGAGAGCCAGACCTCGGCGCTCGGACAGAACGCCTTGGTCATCCGGGTCCAGCCCGACGAGGGTGTCACCATCCGCTTCGGTTCGAAGGTCCCGGGTGCCGGCACCCAGGTCCGCGACGTCACGATGGACTTCGGTTACGGCCACGCCTTCACCGAGGCGAGCCCCGAGGCGTACGAACGTCTCATCCTCGACGTCCTGCTGGGCGACCCGCCCCTCTTCCCCCGTCACGAGGAGGTCGAGCTCTCCTGGAAGATCCTCGACCCGATCGAGGAGTACTGGGCCGCTCAGGACACGCCGCTCGAGCAGTACGCTCCCGGCACCTGGGGCCCGTCCTCGGCCGACGACCTCATGAACCGCGACGGACGCACCTGGAGACGACCATGATCGTAGACCTGCCAGACACGACCACGAGCAAGCTCTCGAAGGCGCTCGTGACCATCCGCGAGGACGGCGGCGCCGTCGCCCTGGGTCGCGTGCTCACCTTGGTGATCTCGACGCGGCTCGGAGCCGAGGAGGAGGCCATCGAGGCCGCCAACGAGGCCTCCCGCGAGCACCCCATGCGGGTCATCGTCCTCTCCACGGAGCACGACGACCAGCACTCCTCCATCGGAGACCGGCTCGATGCCCAGATCCGCGTCGGCGGCGACGCCGGAGCGAGCGAGGTGGTCATTCTGCGCGCTTACGGTGCGGTCGCCGAGAACGAGGAGAGCCTCGTGACCGGTCTGCTCCTGCCCGACGCGCCCGTGGTCGCCTGGTGGCCGGGAGAGGCACCGGAACGCGTCTCGACGTCACCGATCGGCCGCATCGCCCAGCGTCGCATCACCGACGCGTCCGCGGCGGCGGACACCCACGCCGCCCTCCGCGGTCGCGCGGCGAACTACGCCCCCGGAGATACGGACTTCGCGTGGACCAGGCTCACGCTCTGGCGTGCACAGCTCGCGGCGGTGCTCGACCAGCCGCCGTACGAGCCCGTCACGGCGATCGAGGTGTCCGGGGCATCGGACTCCCCGTCGACCGAGCTGCTCGCCGCCTGGCTCCAGCTGCAGTTGCAGGTCGACGTGACCCACGAGCTCAGCATGGCGCACGGGTCGAGCGGCATCCACGGTGTCCGCCTCACGCGGGCGTCCGGCAACGTCGTCCTCGAGCGTCCCGTTCCCGACATCGCGACGCTGATCCAGCCCGGACAGCCGACGCACGACCTCTCGCTCCCCCGTCGTAGTCTGCGCGACTGCCTCGCCGAGGAGCTGCGCACACTCGACCCGGACGTCCTGTACGGACAGGTCATCACCGTGGGCCTCCCCGGCCTCGGCGAGCCGGTCACGCTCCGCGCTCGGACCAGCTGATGCCGACAGAGCGACGCGTCCTCGTCTACCAGGACCGCGACCAACTGACGACTTCGGTCGCCAAGCGGTTCCTCTCCCGAACCCGCGAACTGCTCGAGTCGCAGGAGACGGTCCACGTCGTCCTGACCGGCGGTACCGTCGGGACGGGGACGCTCGCCGCCGTGGCCGCGTCGAAGGACCGCGACCGGGTGGACTGGTCCCGGGTGCACCTCTGGTGGGGGGACGAGCGCTGGGTCGCTCGGGACGACGCCGATCGGAACGAGTTGCAGGCACGCGAGGCATTGCTGGAGACCCTGCTAGCGCTTCCGGAGCGTGGTCTCGTCGCCGAACACGTGCACGGATACCCGGCGCCGGAGGACGGCATCGACCTTGACGCCGCCGCGGTGCGCTACGCGGACGAGCTCCGTCGGTTCGCGCGGCCCGGCGAGGACCACCCGCGGTTCGACATCACGTTCCTGGGTGTCGGTCCCGACGGTCACGTCGCATCGCTCTTCCCGGAGCGGGCCGAGGTCTCGGTCACCGACACCTCGGTGGTCCCGGTGCGGAACTCCCCCAAGCCGCCGTCGGAACGACTCAGCCTGACGCGGCCGGCCATCAACTCCTCCGTGCGGGTCTGGCTCGTCCTCGCCGGCACCGATAAGGCGTCGGCACTCGGCCTCGCCCTCGCGGGTGCCAGCTACAACGAGGTCCCCGCCGCCGGGGCCAAGGGACGCAAACGGACGGTGTTCTTCGTCGACCAGGATGCTGCCGCCGAGGTTCCGGATTCGTTGATCCTGCCGGAGTACTAGCGGAGGCCGGCCGCCGAGCCGGTGCCAGCATGCAGAAAGGCCGTTCCCCGAGGGGAACGGCCTTTTCGCATGTGGTGCTGCCGGCTACTTCGCTGCCGTACCGCGTCGTGCACGGAGCTGCTGGAGTGCTTCTTCGAGCAGCTGCTCGGCCTCTTCCTCCGTGCGCCGTTCCTTCACGTAAGCGAGGTGGGTCTTGTACGGCTCGAGCTTCGCGACCTCCGGCGGGTTCGCCTTGTCGCGACCGGCCGGCAGACCGGACGTGGGGCAGTCGATCGTCTCCGGGATCTCCTCGTCGGGGACGTTCGCCGCGAAGTGGCGGACCGTCTCGTTGCCGAGGGCGTCCCAGTAGGAGATGGCGATGCGGTCCGCGTGGTAGCCGTGGTCCTGCTCGCCCATGGGACCGGCGCCGACGCGTGATCCCCTGATAGCGCTTCCGCCTGATGCCATGGTGTTTCCTCTTTCTCGTACTGTCGAGAGTGGTTCGGGTGTGGTGCGTCGAGTTGCGTCCCCGGGATCGGGGCTTCGCGGCCGGTCTAGGCGGCGGCGAACTTCGTCAGGAGCCCGATCACGACGATGCAGGCACCCCAGGTCAGGCCGAGGATGACGGTGAAGCGGTTGAGGTTGCGCTCGGCGACCCCTGACGAACCGAGGTTGCTGGAGGAGCCGCCACCGAACATGTCGGACAGGCCGCCGCCGCGGCCCTTGTGCAGCAGGATCAGGAAGGTGAGCAGGAGGCTGGTGATGCCGAGCAGCACCTGCAGGATGACCTGGAGAATCTCCACGTGAGACCTTTCGCATTCGCGTTCAGAGGGGCTGAACCGCCGTCCAGTATACCTCGACGGTTCAGCGGACACGGCTCGGCCCGCGGCTGGCGCCGCGGGCCGAGCCGTGTCGGTGCTGCTGGTGCAGCAGGTCGGTCAGAGCCCGACGTGCTGCGAGAAGCGGGCGATCCCGGCGAACTCCTCGGCGAGCAGGCTCGCGCCACCGACGAGGGCACCGTCGACGTCGGGTTCGCGCATGAAACCGGCGATGTTCGAGGCTTTCACCGAGCCGCCGTAGAGGATCCGCGTACGCTGCGCCGCCTCGTCGCCGAGGACCTCGGCGAGCGTGCTGCGGAGAGCGGCTGCGACCTGCTGCGCCTGGTCGGGCGTCGCCGCCTGACCGGAACCGATGGCCCACACCGGCTCATAGGCCACGACGATGTCCGCGTCCGGGGCGAGCCCGTCGATGGCAGCCTTGAGCTGTGCCACGGGCACTGCCGACGGGCCGTGTTCCTCGAGGTCTTCGGCGGTCTCGCCGATGCAGATGACGGGGACGAGGCCGTGTCGTACGGCTGCGGCCGTCTTCGCCTGGACGACCTCGTCGGTCTCGTTGTGCAGGGTCCGGCGCTCGGAGTGTCCGACGAGCACGTAGCGGCAGTCGAGCTTCGCGAGGAATGCTCCGGAGATCTCACCGGTGTAGGCGCCAGAGTCGTGCTGCGACAGGTCCTGCGCGCCGTAGGCCAGCTTGAGCTTGTCGGCGGCGACGATCGTCTGGACCGATCGGAGATCCGTGAACGGCGGGAAGATGGCCACCTCGGCGTCGGCGTAGTCGTGCTTGCCGTCCTTGAGCGTCCAATCGAGCTTCTGGACGAGGGCGATCGCCTGGAGGTGGTCCAGGTTGAGCTTCCAGTTGCCGGCGATCAGGGGCACACGCGTGCGCCCGGGGGTTACTGCTGCCATCCGAGGACCTCCAGTCCAGGCAGACGCTTGCCCTCGAGGAACTCGAGGCTGGCGCCGCCACCAGTTGAGATGTGACCGAACTGGTCATCATCGAAGCCGAGCGCACGAACCGCTGCGGCCGAGTCACCGCCACCGACGACGCTCAGGCCGTCCGTGCGGGTGAGTGCTTCAGCGACCGCGCGCGTACCGGCGGCGAAGGGCGCGAGTTCGAACACACCCATCGGGCCGTTCCAGAACACCGTCTTGGACGCGGCCACGATCTCGGCGAACGCTGCAGCCGTGTCCGGTCCGATGTCGAGTCCGAGTCCGGAGGCACCGAACGGGGTGTCCTCGATGGCGTCGGCCGGGCGCACGACGTGCTCGGCGTCGGCACCGAACGCCGAGGCGACGACGACGTCGGTCGGCAGGACGATGGTCACGCCGAGCTCGTCGGCCTTCGCGAGGTACCCGCGGACGGTCTCGATCTGGTCCGCTTCGAGCAGGCTCGAACCGACGGCGTGCCCCTGGGCGGCGAGGAAGGTGAACAGCATGCCACCGCCGATGAGCAGCGAGTCGACGCGCGGCAGCAGGTGGCCGATGACGCCCAGCTTGTCGGAGACCTTCGAGCCGCCGAGGACGACCGTGTAGGGGCGCTCCGGGGTCTCGGTGAGACGGTCGAGGACCTCGAGCTCGGCGGCGATGAGCAGCCCGGCAGCGCTCGGGAGCAGCTTCGCGAGCTCGTACACGCTCGCCTGCTTCCGGTGGACGACACCGAAGCCGTCGGAGACGACGACGTCGCCGAAGGCGGCGAGCTTGGCGGCGAACGCCTCGCGTTCGCCGGCGTCCTTGCTGGTCTCGGCCGAGTTGAAGCGCAGGTTCTCGAGCAGCACGACGTCGCCGTCGGTCTGTGCGGCGACGGCGTCGGTCGCGGCGCTGCCGACGGTGTCGGCGGCGAAGGTCACGGGCTTGCCGAGGAGTTCGGACAGCCGCTGCGCGACGGGCGCAAGGCTGTACTTCGCGTCGGGTGTGCCGTCGGGGCGGCCGAGGTGCGAGACGATGACGACACGCGCACCCTGGTTGATGAGCGCGTTGAGGGTGGGGAGTGCCGCGCGGATGCGGCCGTCGTCGGTGATGACGCCGTCCTTGAGCGGAACATTGAGGTCGAGGCGGACGACGGCTCTGCGACCGCTGAGGTCGCCCAGCGAGTCGAGGGTGCGGAGGGTCATGAGGAGGGTCTTTCTCTGCGCTGAGCCACGACCACCGACGAAGCCAAACGGGCGCCCTGAAGATGATTCAGGACGCCCGTTCGGACCATGCGGTGTCTGGCTGCTCGGGTGAGGAGTGCGGCAGACAGCCGGTTGGTTAGAGGCGGTCCGCGACGTACTCGGTGAGGTCGACGAGGCGGTTCGAGTAGCCCCACTCGTTGTCGTACCACGAGGCGACCTTGACCTGCGAGCCGATGACCTTGGTGAGCCCGGCGTCGAAGATCGAGGAGTGCGGGTCGGTCACGATGTCGCTCGAGACGATCGGGTCCTCGGTGTACTTCAGGATGCCCTTGAGGGGGCCCTCGGCGGCAGCCTTGTACGCGGCGTTGATCTCCTCGACCGTGGCCGGGTTGGTCAGCTCGACCGTGAGGTCGGTGATCGAACCGGTCGGGACCGGGACGCGCAGGGCGTAGCCGTCGAGCTTGCCGACGAGCTCCGGGATGACCAGGCCGAGTGCCTTGGCTGCACCGGTGGAGGTCGGGATGATGTTGACGGCGGCGGCGCGGGCGCGACGGAGGTCGCTGTGCGGGCCGTCCTGCAGGTTCTGGTCGGCGGTGTAGGCGTGGACCGTGGTCATGAGGCCACGCTCGATGCCGAAGTTGTCGAGCAGGACCTTGGCGAGCGGCGCGAGGCAGTTCGTCGTGCAGGACGCGTTCGAGATGATGTCGTGCGTCGCGGCGTCGTAGGTGCCCTCGTTGACGCCGAGGACGATCGTGGCGACGTCGCTGCCCGTGGCGGGAGCGGACACGAGGACCTTCTTGGCGCCGGCGGTGATGTGCTTGCGGGCGTCGTCGGACTTCGTGAAGCGACCGGTCGACTCGATGACGATGTCGACGCCGAGCTCGCCCCAGGGGAGGTCGGCGGGGTCGCGCTCCGCGAGCACGATGATGGGCTTGCCGTTGACGATGATCTTGTCGCCGTCGAGCTCGACCGTCGCGTCCAGACGACCCGTGATGGAGTCGTACTTCAGGAGGTGGGCGAGCGCCTTGTTGTCGGTGAGGTCGTTGACAGCGACGATCTCGAGGTCGCTGCCCTTGGCGAGGGCGGCGCGGAAGAAGTTGCGGCCGATGCGGCCGAAGCCGTTGATGCCGATCTTGACGGACACAGATGACTCCTGATACTGAGGCGCCAGACGGCGCGATTGTACGGTCTGCTCGGAGTGAGCGCCCTCCCCGAGTGAGGAGGAAGGTGGTCCGTCCCGGCCCGTGGGACCGGGACGGACCGGTCAACTACGACAGTACCAGCAGGCCGTTGGTCTGCTTGCGCGCGACCTCGAAGCGTGCCTGGACGTCGGCCCAGTTGACGATGTTCCAGAACGCCTTGACGTAGTCGGCGCGGACGTTCTTGTAGTCGAGGTAGTAGGCGTGCTCCCAGACGTCGAGCAGCAGCAGCGGGACGGTGCCGGCCGGGAAGTTGCCCTGCTGGTCGAAGAACTGCTGGATGTTGATGCGCTGACCGAGGGTGTCCCAGGTGAGCGCGGCCCATCCGGATCCCTGCACGCCGAGCGCGGCGGCGGTGAAGTGCGCCTGGAACTTGTCGAAGCTGCCGAAGTACTCGTCGACGGCCGACTCGAGCTCACCGGTCGGCTTGTCGCCGCCGTCCGGGGAGAGGTTGTTCCACCAGATGGTGTGGTTGACGTGACCGCCGAGGTTGAACGCGAGGTCCTTCTCGAGCTTGTTGACGTTCGTGAAGTCGTTGGCGTCGCGGGCCTCAGCGAGCTTCTCGAGGGCCGTGTTCGCGCCGGCCACGTAGGTGGCGTGGTGCTTGTCGTGGTGGAGCTCGGTGATGGTCGCACTGATGTGCGGCTCGAGCGCACTGTAGTCGTACGGCAATTCGGGCAGTGAGTAAACAGCCATTCTTCGTGATCTCCTCGTGTTGTCCCGTGCGCTGTCTGCACACGGCTCTGAGCGTCATCACCCAGTCTAGTGAGCGGCAACCGTCGGGAGTCGGGGCTTGTTCCCAGCATGACGAACCGCGACGATGGCGGGTCGGCGAGGATTCACGAGCTGTTTCAGTCCTCGTAATCCGCCGGGAGGTTGGCGTCGGTGCCCGGGATGCCGAGATCGCTCGCGTGCTTGTCCGCCATGGCGAGCAGGCGCCGGATACGGCCGGCGATGGCGTCCTTCGTCATCGGAGGGTCGGCGAAGTGGCCCAGTTCGTCGAGGCTGGCCTCACGGTGGTCGAGGCGCAGGGCACCGGCGTACTGCAGGTGGTCGGGCACCTCGTCGCCCAGGATCTCGAGGGCGCGCTCGACGCGCGCGCAGGCCGCGACGGCCGCCTGGGCGGAGCGGCGCAGGTTGGCGTCGTCGAAGTTGACGAGGCGGTTCGCGGTCGCCCGGACCTCCTTGCGCTGCCGCATCTCCTCCCAGGAGGTGACGGTGCCGGTGGCACCCATGAGCGACAGCATGCCGCTGATCGCGTCGCCCTCGCGGATGACGACACGATGGATGCCGCGGACCTCGCGCGCCTTCGCGGAGACACCGATGCGGCCGGCGGCACCGACGAGCGCCATCGCGGACTCGTTGCCGGGGCACACGACGTCCAGTGACGCCGATCGGCCGGGGTCGGTGAGGGACCCGGTGGCGAGGAACGCCCCCCGCCAGACGGCGGCGAGTTCGTCGCGCGACCCGGTGGTCAGCCGGTTCGGCAGCCCGCGGACCGCACGCCGACGGGCGTCGAGGAGTCCGGTCTGCCGGGCGAGGGTCTCGCCGCCCTCGATGACGCGCACCACGAACAGGCTCGGCTTGCCCGAGCTGCCTGGGTTCTGCACCAGGATCTCGCTGCGGATCCCGTAGAGCTCGCCGATGTCGCGCCGCACCCGCTGCGCGAGGGTCGGACTGTCGAGTTCGGCTTCGATCGCCACGCGTCCGGAGATCGTGTGGAGTCCGCCGGAGAAGCGGAGCAGGGACGCGAGTTCGGCCGCTCGGACCGAGTTGCGGGTCTCGCGGACGAGCGCCAGTTCGTTCTTGACGTCGGCGGTGAGGGCCACGGTGGTTCCTATCTGTCGTGATCGCGCCGTCGGAGTGCGGCGTCGATCCTGCATGTTCGCGATCCGGAGGCGTGGTGCCTCGGACCGTTCGGGCTCCGCCGCGGCTGCGTCGGGCCCGTGGGCGTCATTCGCGCCCGAGGTCTCGGTGCCGGACGTGCACGGCGACGCCGGACTGGTTCCGCAGCCGGTCGGCGAGTTCGAGGGCGACCGCGACCGAGCGGTGCTTGCCCCCCGTGCAGCCGACGGCGATGGTGACGTGACGCTTGTTCTCACGCTGGTACCCGGCGAGGACGGGTTCGAGGGCGTGGGCGTAGCTCTCGAGGAACTCGGCGGCTCCGGTCTGCGAGAGCACGTACTCACTGACCTCGGGGTCCTGACCGCTCAACGCACGCAGCTCCGGAACCCAGAACGGGTTCGGGAGGAACCGCATGTCGGCGACGAGGTCCGCATCAGGCGGCAGGCCGTACTTGAACCCGAAGCTCAGCACGGTGACCTGGACACCCGGTGTCTCCGC
This sequence comes from Plantibacter sp. VKM Ac-2876, assembly GCF_015350715.1. Lineage (NCBI taxonomy): Bacteria > Bacillati > Actinomycetota > Actinomycetes > Micrococcales > Microbacteriaceae > Plantibacter > Plantibacter sp. VKM Ac-2876. The sequence goes on from NZ_JADKSI010000002.1 coordinate 229,066, forward strand.
GCCGGCGAAGAGCTCACGTGTGGTCGTGGCGAGCTGGTGGATGTTGAGGTCGCTCGTGTCGATGATGACGTCGCTCGACTCACGGATCTCGCTCAGTCGGTGACGCTCCGCCACGATGCCGTCGAGGATCGTTCCCTCGCCCTGCAGCGGGTGTGGCCTGCGGACGGCTTCGAACCGGCGGACGAGCGCCGCGTCGGTCGCCTCCAGGAAGATCATGCGGAGGTGCGTCCCGCCCCGGAGCGCCGGCACGATCTCCTGCAGCTCGCTGAAGAAGTCGCGGCCGCGGACGTCGACCACCGCGGCGATCCGCGGCAGACGTGATCCGGCGCGCTCGGCGAGGTCGACGAGGGGGCGGAGCATCTGCGGGGGCAGGTTGTCGACGACGTACCAGCCGAGATCCTCGAGCGCGTTCGCGACGGTGGAGCGTCCGGCGCCGGACATCCCCGTGACGATGAGGACTTCCTGCTGGTGCTGCGGCTGGCCCGGGGTCATCGACACGCTTTCCTCGAAGGTCTGAAGTCCCAGCCTACCCATTCCGCGAGGCCTGCGAGGGCTGTGCGGAGCCGGAGGTCAACGCCTCGTGCACCGTGGCCGCCAGTTTGTCGCCGATGCCCTTGACCTCGGTGATCTCGGCCGGCGTCGCGGTCTTCAAGCGGGCGACGGATCCGAAGTGCTTGAGCAACTCACGGACCTTCGCCGGACCGAGCCCCGGGATCTCGCCGAGGACGGTCGAGATGTCGCGCTTCCGCTTTTGGCGCTGGAAGCTGATGGCGAACCGGTGCGCCTCGTCGCGGACCCGCTGGAGGAGGAACAGCGCTTCGCTCCCCCGCGGCAGGATCACCGGATACGGGTCGTCGGGCAGCCAGATCTCCTCCAGTCGCTTCGCCAGTCCGCACAGCGTGATCCCGGTCAGGCCGGACTCCTCCAGTGCACGCGCGGCGGCGGCGACCTGCGGTTGCCCGCCGTCGACGATGAGGAGCTGCGGCGGATAGGTGAACTTCCGGCGCTTGCGCTCCCCCGTGGTCTCGTCGACCGTCTCGACGGGCTCGGACGACGTGAGGTGTGCGAGTCGCCGGGAGACGACCTGGTAGATCGAGTCGGTGTCGTCGGTGGACTCGGCGACGCCGAAGCGACGGTACTCGTCCTTGCGGGACAGCCCGTCCTCGAAGACCACCATCGACGCGACGATGTTGGTACCGCTCAGGTGCGACACGTCGAAGCACTCGATCCGCAGCGGCGCCTCGGGCATCCCGAGCGCATCGCGGATGTCCTCGAGCGCCTGCGTCCGGGCGACGAAGTCGGAGCTGCGCCGGGTCTTGTAGAGCATGAGCGCCTGCTTGGCGTTGACGACCGCGGTCTCCATGAGCGTCGCCTTCTCGCCGCGCTGGGCGACGCGGAGGGCGACCTTCGAGCCGCGGCGTTCGGCCAGCCAGTCCTCGAGGCTCTCGGCGTCGTCCGGCAGTTCCGGGACGAGCACCTCTCGCGGGACCTCGGTCCCGCTCGCGGCGGCGTACACCCGTTGGACGACGCTGTCGACGAGCTCGGCGGTCGACATGTCGAGCTCCTTGTCGACGGTCCACGACCGCACACCGCGGATGCGGCCGCCACGGACGATGAACTGCTGCACCGACGCGGCGAGCTCGTCGTGGTCGATGCCGAACAGGTCGGCGTCCACGGCGTCGCGCAGGACGACCGCGCTCTTCGCGAGCACCTGGTCGAGCGCCTGGAGCTGATCCCGGTAGACGGCCGCGGACTCGTAGTCCTGGCGGGCCGCGGCGGCCTTCATGTCGGCGGTGATGCGCGTCGTGAACCGGCGGTCGTTGCCGACCATGAACGAGACGAAGTCGTCGACGATCACGCGGTGTTCCTCGATGGTGACCTTGCCGGAGCACGGGCCGCCGCACCGCCCGATCTGCCCGGGGAAACAGGGCTTCCCCGAGGCCATGGCCCGCTTGTACGCCGAGTCGGAGCAGGTGCGGATCGGGAAGACCTTGATCATGAGGTCGACCGTGTCGTGGACGGCCCAGATCTTCGGGTACGGGCCGAAGTACTTGGCCCCCGGGATCCGGGTGTTCCGGGTGACCATGACGCGCGGTGCCTCGTCACCGAGGGTGACCGCGAGGTACGGGTACGACTTGTCGTCGCGGAACTTGACGTTGAACGGCGGGTCGTACTCCTTGATCCACGTGTACTCGAGCTGCAGCGCCTCGACGTCGCTGCCGACCGTCGTCCAGGTGACCCCGGTCGCGGTCGTCACCATGCGGCGTGTACGCTCGTGCAGCGTGTGCAGGGGCGCGAAGTAGTTGCTGAGCCTCGCGCGGAGGTTCATCGCCTTGCCGACGTAGAGCACCCGGCCCGAGTCGTCGCTGAAGCGGTACACGCCGGGCATGGTGGGGATCTCCCCCGCCTTCGGCCGGTACGCCAGACCACTTCCGCCGCGGACGGCCGCCACGTCAGCCCGCCTTGCGGCTGCCGCCGGCCTCTGCCTCGAACAGTTCGTTCAGGAAGAAGCCCGTGTGGCTGCCGGGGACCGTCGCGAGGTGCTCGGGTGTTCCCGTGGCGAGGACCGTCCCGCCACCGGCTCCACCCTCGGGGCCCATGTCGATGAGCCAGTCGGCGGACTTGATGACGTCGAGGTTGTGCTCGATCACGATGACCGTGTTGCCCTTGTCGACGAGCCCGCCGAGGACGAGCAGCAGCTTCCGGACGTCTTCGAAGTGCAGACCCGTGGTCGGCTCGTCGAGGACGTAGACACTGCGCCCGTTGCTCCGCCGCTGCAACTCCGTCGCGAGCTTGACGCGCTGGGCCTCGCCGCCGGACAGCGTCGTGGCGCTCTGGCCGAGACGGACGTAGCCCAGGCCGACCTCGACGAGCGTCTTCAGGAACCGGTGGATCGAGGAGATCGGCTCGAAGAAGTCGGCAGCCTCGGCGATCGGCATGTCGAGGACCTCGGCGATGTTCTTGCCCTTGTAGTGGATGGTCAGGGTGTCGCGGTTGTACCGCGCTCCCCCGCACACCTCGCAGGCGACGTAGACGTCGGGCAGGAAGTTCATCTCGATCTTGATCGTGCCGTCGCCCGAGCAGGCCTCACAGCGGCCGCCCTTGACGTTGAAGCTGAACCGCCCGGCGAGGTAGCCGCGGACCTTGGCCTCCTGCGTCTCCGCGAAGAGGTTGCGGATCTTGTCGAAGACGCCGGTGTACGTGGCGGGGTTCGAGCGAGGGGTGCGGCCGATGGGCGCCTGGTCGACGTGGACCACCTTGTCGAGGTGCTCCAGACCCGTGACCCTGGTGTGCTTGCCGGGCAGCTTGCGCGCGCCGTTCAGCTTGTTCGCCAGGACCCGGTACAGGACGTCGTTGACGAGCGAGGACTTCCCGGAGCCGCTCACGCCGGTGACGGCGGTGAGGACTCCGAGCGGGAAGTCCGCGCTGACCTTCTTCAGGTTGTTGGCCTGCGCTCCGATCACCTGGATCTGACGCTTCGTGTCGATCGGACGACGCTTCGCCGGGATCTCGATGGCCTTGCGGCCGGAGAGGTAGTCGCCGGTGAGGGACTCGGTGTTGGCCTCGAGCGCCTCGTACGACCCGGAGTGCACGACGCGGCCGCCGTTGACGCCCGCGCCGGGACCGATGTCGACGATCCAGTCGGCGGTGCGGATGGTGTCCTCGTCGTGTTCGACGACGATCAGCGTGTTGCCGAGGTCGCGTAGGGCCACGAGGGTCTCGATGAGGCGGCGGTTGTCGCGCTGGTGCAGGCCGATGCTCGGTTCGTCGAGGACGTAGAGCACGCCGGTGAGTCCCGAGCCGATCTGCGTCGCGAGGCGGATGCGCTGCGCCTCGCCGCCCGAGAGGGAGCCGGCGGTCCGGGCCAGATCGAGGTAGTTGAGTCCGACCTGGATGAGGAAGTCGAGTCGGACCTTGATCTCGCGCAGCACCTGCGCGGCGATGTGGGCCTCGCGGTCGCTCAGCTCGAGGCGGTCCATGAACGCACGGGCGTCGGAGAGGCTCAGCTCGGCGACCTCGGCGATGTTGTGGTCGTGGATCAGGACGGAGAGGACCTCCGGCTTCAGGCGACGACCGCCGCAGACCTGGCACGGGACTTCGCGCAGGTACTCCGACCAGCGCACGCGCTGGCTGTCGGTGTCGGCCTGGAGGTACTGACGCTCGATGTACGGGATGACACCCTCGAAGCCCGAGGAGTAGCTCATCTCGCGGCCGAAGCGGTTCTTCCACTTGACCTTCACCTTGAAGTTGTCGCCGCGGAGCACCGCCTCCTGGACTTTGGAAGGCAGGTCGCGCCAGGGGGTGTCGAGCGAGAAGTCGAGGTCGCGGGCCAGCCCGTCGAGCAGTTTCTCGTAGTACTGGTAGAGCCCCTTGCCCTGGGTGGTCCACGGGACGATGACGCCCTCGTTGATGCTGAGTTCCTCGTCGCCGAGGAGCAGCTCCGCGTCGACCGACATGCGCGTGCCGAGGCCCGAGCACTCCGGGCAGGCACCGAACGGTGCGTTGAACGAGAACGTCCGCGGCTCGATCTCGGTCAGCTGCAACGGGTGGTTGTTCGGGCAGGAGAGCTTCTCGGAGAAGGTGCGCCAGGCGTCGTCGCCCTCCTCGTCGACGAAGTTGATCGTCACGAGGCCGTCGGTGAGCTGCAGTGCCGTCTCGAGGGAGTCGGTCAGGCGACCGAGGATCTCGGGCCCGGCGACGAGGCGGTCGACGACGACCGCGATGTCGTGCTTGACCTGCTTCTTGAGGGTCGGCGGTTCCGCGAGCTGGATCGCCTCGCCGTCGACGATGGCGCGCGCGAAGCCCTTGGCCGAGAGCTCCTTGAAGAGGTCGACGAACTCGCCCTTCTTCTGGCTCACGACGGGGGCGACGATCTGGTAGCGGCGTCGCTCCTCGAGCTCCATCAGCTGGTCGGCGATCTGCTGCACCGTCTGGCGCTGGATGACCTCGCCGCAGACCGGGCAGTGCGGGACGCCGATGCGCGCCCAGAGCAGCCGCATGTAGTCGTAGACCTCGGTGATCGTCCCGACGGTCGACCGGGGGTTGCGGTTCGTGGACTTCTGGTCGATCGAGACCGCGGGGCTCAGGCCCTCGATGAAGTCGACGTCCGGGCGGTCGACCTGGCCGAGGAACTGGCGGGCGTACGCCGAGAGCGACTCGACGTAGCGTCGCTGGCCCTCGGCGAAGATCGTGTCGAAGGCGAGTGAGGACTTTCCCGAGCCCGAGAGACCCGTGAAGACGACGAGCGAGTCGCGAGGGATCTCGAGGTCGACGTTCTGAAGATTGTGGACGCGGGCACCGCGGACGCTGAGCGTGGAGTGGTGATCTACCTTGGCAATTGACACCCTTCGAGTCTACGCAGCACCACCGACACCGGACTCCCGAGCGGTGTCTGTGGTACTGCGCTCTCAGCGAAGCGGCGGACTAGATGTGCCCGGCCTTGGCCATCTGCCGCAGTTCCTGCTTGAGTTCGGAGACCTCGTCGCGGAGACGGCCGGCGAGTTCGAACTTGAGCTCGGCCGCGGCGGCCAGCATCTGCGCGTTGAGGTCGGCGATGATCGACTCGAGGTCGTTCGCACCCTCGGCGGCGATGCCCTCCCGACGAAGGTTCGGCGTCGGGCTCTTCTTCTTGCCGTTGTCGCGTCCGGCGAGCAGGGCCGCGGTGTCCGCGCCTTCCCGGGCGAGCGCCTCGGTGATGTCTGCGATCCGCTTGCGCAGCGGCTGCGGATCGATCCCGCGCTCCTCGTTGTAGGCGACCTGCTTCTCGCGGCGGCGGTCCGTCTCCTCGATCGCGCGCTTCATCGAGTCGGTCAGGACGTCGGCGTACATGTGGACCTCACCGGACACGTTGCGGGCGGCACGACCGATGGTCTGGATGAGCGAGGTCGACGAGCGGAGGAAGCCCTCCTTGTCGGCGTCGAGGATCGCCACGAGCGAGACCTCCGGGAGGTCGAGCCCCTCGCGCAGCAGGTTGATGCCGATGAGGACGTCGTAGACGCCCTGCCGGAGTTCACTCAACAGCTCGACCCGCCGGAGGGTGTCGACGTCGGAGTGCAGGTAGCGGACGCGCACGCCGGCCTCGGTCAGGAAGTCGGTGAGCTCCTCCGCCATCTTCTTGGTGAGGGTGGTCACGAGGACGCGTTCGTCGCGCTCGGCGCGGACCCGGATCTCCTCGAGGAGGTCGTCGATCTGGCCGTTGGAGGGCTTCACGATGATCGCCGGGTCGACGAGGCCGGTCGGGCGGATGATCTGCTCGACGATGCCGTCCGCGATGCCCATCTCGTACTTGCCCGGCGTCGCCGAGAGGTACACCGTCTGGCCGACGCGGTTCTTGAACTCGTCCCACCGGAGCGGGCGGTTGTCCATCGCACTCGGGAGTCGGAACCCGTGCTCGACGAGGGTGCGCTTGCGGGAGGCGTCGCCCTCGAACATCGCGCCGATCTGGGGGACGGTGACATGCGATTCGTCGATGACGGTGAGGAAGTCGTCGGGGAAGTAGTCGAGGAGGCAGTTCGGTGCCTCGCCGGCCGAGCGGCCGTCGATGTGGCGCGAGTAGTTCTCGATGCCGGAGCAGAAGCCGATCTGCTGCATCATCTCGAGGTCGAAGGTGGTGCGCATGCGGAGCCGCTGGGCCTCGAGGAGCTTGCCCTCGCGTTCGAGCGACTGGAGCCGCTCCGCCAGCTCCTCCTGGATGGTGCCGATGGCGCGCTGGATCGTCTGCGGGCTGGCGGCGTAGTGGGAGGCCGGGAACACCGACACCGCGTCGAGCTTCTTCACGACGTCGCCGGTGAGCGGGTGCAGGGCGTAGAGGGCCTCGATCTCGTCGCCGAAGAACTCGATGCGGATCGCGAGCTCCTCGTAGACCGGGATGATCTCGATGGTGTCGCCGCGCACACGGAAGTTGCCGCGCGAGAAGTCGACGTCGTTGCGGTTGTACTGCATGCCGACGAACTTGCGGATGAGGCGGTCGCGCCCGATGTTCTGCCCGACCTGCAGCGCCGCCATCGCCTCCAGGTACTCCTCCGCCGCACCGAGACCGTAGATGCACGACACCGTCGACACGACGATGACGTCGCGACGGCTCAGCAGCGAGTTGGTGGTCGAGTGCCGCAGCCGCTCGACCTCGGCGTTGATCGACGAGTCCTTCTCGATGAAGGTGTCGGTCTGTGGGACGTACGCCTCGGGCTGGTAGTAGTCGTAGTAGGAGACGAAGTACTCGACCGCGTTGTTCGGCATGAGCTCACGGAACTCGTTCGCCAGCTGGGCCGCGAGCGTCTTGTTGTGCGCCAGGACGAGCGTCGGGCGCTGGACGGCTTCGATGAGCCAGGCGGTCGTCGCGGACTTACCGGTACCCGTGGCGCCCAACAGGACGACGTCGGTCTCGCCGGCGTTGATGCGCCCGGACAGCTGCTCGATGGCGGCGGGCTGGTCGCCGCTCGGCTCGTACTCGCTGATCACCTCGAAGGGGCGGACGGCGCGTGTTGGTTCCATGCTCCGAGTCTACGGAGGACCACCGACACCACTGCCCCGCTTCGCCCACAGCGGAGCGGGTGAAGCGCTCAGACGCCGTCCTGACGGTCGGGCGCCGGTACAGCGGCCGCGGCGGCGCGGTGCCAGACCGCGTCGACCTGGCTGAGGGTGTGCTCGAGCGAGCCGGCGGTGTCGATCACCACGTCGGCGACGGCGGCGCGCTGCTCCTCGGTCGCCTGGGCCGCGATCCTTCGTTCCGCCTCGCCCCGGTCGAGCCCGCGGAGGTCGACGAGCCGACGGGCGCGCTCCCCCTCCGGAGCTGCGGCGACGACCACGAGGTCGAACTCGTCTGCGCGGCCGGTCTCGACGAGCAGCGGGACGTCGTAGACGACGACGGCACCGGGGTCGCTCGAGGCTTCGGCGATCCGGGCCTGTGAACGCCGCTTGACCTCCGGGTGCACGATGGCGTTGAGGTCGGCCCGCGCCTGGTCGTCGGCGAAGACGATGGAGCCGAGCGCAGCGCGGTCGAGTGCTCCGTCGGGCCCGATCACGTCGGCACCGAAGCGCTCCGCGATGGCGGCCAGTCCCGGGGTCCCCGGCTCGACGGCCTCTCGTGAGAGGACGTCCGCGTCGATGACGACGGCGCCGTGTTCAGCGAGCCGGGCCGCGATGGTCGATTTGCCGGAGGCGATCCCGCCGGTGAGGCCGATGAGGTACATGTCAGCCAGCGTACCCGCGGAGCGTGCAGCGCCTTCGACGAGCGCCCCTCGCACAACGCAGCAGGGGGCCGCCCGAAGGCGACCCCCTGCTGGACACCGACGCTGGTCGGTGCTGGTGGGACTAGTTGCTCGAGAGCTTCTCGCGGAGGGCCGCGAGGGACTCGTCGTCAGCGAGCGTGCCGCCGCCGGCGGAGTCGCTCGAGAACGAGGAACCGGCCGACGAGGACGCGGTCGACGAGGAAGCCTGGTTGGCCTCTTCGACGGCTGCGGCAGCGACCTGCTTCTTGTGCGCTTCCCAACGAGCCTGGGCGGCAGCGTAGTCCTGCTCCCACTTCTCGCGCTCGGCGTCGAAGCCTTCCTTCCACTCCTGCGTCTCGGCGTCGAAGCCCTCGGGGTACTTGTAGTTCCCGAGCTCGTCGTACTCCGTGAGCATGCCGTAGAGGGCCGGGTCGAACTCGGTGCCCTCGGGGTCGACACCCTCGTTGGCCTGCTTGAGGCTCAACGAGATGCGGCGACGCTCGAGGTCGATGTCGATGACCTTGACGAAGACCTCTTCGCCGACCGACACGACCTGCTCGGCGAGCTCGACGTGCTTGCCGGAGAGCTCCGAGATGTGCACGAGGCCCTCGATGCCGTCGGCGACGCGGACGAACGCACCGAACGGGACGAGCTTGGTGACCTTACCCGGTGCAACCTGGCCGATGGCGTGGGTGCGGGCGAAGACCTGCCACGGGTCCTCCTGGGTCGCCTTGAGCGACAGCGAGACGCGCTCGCGGTCCAGGTCGACCTCGAGGATCTCGACGGTGACTTCCTGACCGACCTCGACGACCTCGCTGGCGTGCTCGATGTGCTTCCAGCTGAGCTCGGAGACGTGGACGAGACCGTCGACGCCGCCGAGGTCGACGAACGCGCCGAAGTTGACGATCGAGGAGACGACGCCCTTGCGGACCTGTCCCTTCTGGAGGTTGTTGAGGAAGGTGGTGCGGCTCTCGGACTGCGTCTGCTCGAGGAGCGCACGGCGCGACAGGACCACGTTGTTGCGGTTCTTGTCGAGCTCGAGGATCTTCGCCTCGATCTCCTGGCCGAGGTACGGCGTGAGGTCGCGGACGCGGCGCAGCTCGATGAGCGAAGCCGGGAGGAAGCCACGGAGGCCGATGTCGACGATGAGGCCGCCCTTGACGACCTCGATGACCGAACCGGTGACGACGCCGTCGGATTCCTTGATCTTCTCCACGTCGCCCCAAGCACGCTCGTACTGCGCGCGCTTCTTCGACAGGATCAGACGGCCTTCCTTGTCCTCCTTCTGGAGAACGAGAGCCTCGATCGTGTCGCCGACGTTGACGACCTCGGAGGGGTCGACGTCGTGCTTGATGGAGAGTTCACGCGAGGGGATGACACCCTCGGTCTTGTAGCCGACGTCGAGGAGGACCTCGTCGCGGTCGATCTTCACGACGGTGCCCTCGATGAGGTCGCCGTCGTTGAAGAACTTCAGAGTCTTTTCGACCGCTGCGAGGAAGTCCTCAGCAGATCCGATGTCGTTGATTGCGACCTGCTTGGGGGCGGTCGTTGCGCTTGTCATGTAGTAATTGCTCCAGGTGGACAATGATTCAGGCCGGCCTCGCGCACGGCTCCGGACCCGTGGATGACCACGGACGTTGATCGAAGCGATGCTGTTGTGTGAACCGATCCGGGGATCGGTGTCGCTCTGCGAGACGGGCAGGCGGATAGGACGTCACAATTGTGACAGTCCAGTCTAGCGATTTTCCGGGTGTGCAGGCAAGCCGCGGTCGGAGAGGATGTCCCGCAGTGCTGGATCGAGCGTCGGGTGCTCGAACCGGTAGCCCGCTTGCAGCAACCGCTCCGGCATCGCCCAGCGACTCTTCAGGACCAGCTCGCTCTCGGTCCGCAGGACGGACATCCCGATCTCCAGCAACCAGCGGGGTGCCGGGAGGCCGACCGGCATCCCGAGCACGTACCGCACGGTCCGCATGAATCCGCGGTTGTCGGTGGGGTTCGGGGACGTCACGTTGACGACGCCGTCGAGTTCGGGATGGCCACGGAGGAACCGGACGATGCCGACGACGTCGTCCAGATGGATCCAGCTGAACCGCTGCCGCCCGCCCGGCGTCCCGAAGCGGTGATCCGTGCCGGCGGCACGACGCGATCGGGAACGGGGCCAGTGACCGTCCAGTTGGGGTCCGCCGAGGCCGAGACGCGCCAACCACTTGAGCGGGGTGAGTGCTCCGCCGTCGCCCAGGACGATCGCGATGCGGAGGGCGACCCGTCGTGTCCCGGGCAGCTCGTCCGCGAAGAACGCCTGCTCCCAGGCGGTCGCGACGTCGACGGAGAACCCGGAACCGATCTCACCGTCGGCCTCCGTCATCGGGCGGTCGTCGGCGTGGCGGTAGATCGTGGCGGTCGACGAATTGATCCAGAGCGGCGGAGGCGAAGCGGCTGCACGCACCGCCCGCGCCAGCTCCGTCGTCGTGTCCACGCGGGACCGGAGGATCTCGGCGCGGTTCGACGGGGTGTAGCGACAGTTCACGCTCTTCCCGGCGAGGTTGACCAAGAGGTCCGCGCCGTCGACCAGCCGGGCGATGCCCGTGTGGTCACCCCACCGCGCGTCGGGGGAACCGCGCCCGATGACGGACACGGTGGCGCCGTCGGCCCGGAACGACTCGACCAGACGACGCCCGATGAACCCGGACGCGCCGGCGACGACGATCCGTTCGGCCGTCATTCGAGCATCGCCGACCGCAGCGTGTCGAGCCCGACGCCACCGAGGTCCAGTGCACGACGGTGGAAGTCCTTGATGTCGAAGGCGTCCCCGGCGCGGCGGGCCGCGTCGTCGCGGAGCTGTTCCCAGATGCGCTGGCCGATCTTGTACGACGGCGCCTGGCCGGGCCAACCGAGGTACCGGTTGACCTCGAACCGGACGAACTCCGGCGACATGTTGACGTTGCGACCCATGAAGTCGAAGGCGTACTCGGCGGTCCAGGTCCCGCTGCCGTCCGGCAGCGGCTTGCCGAGGTGCACGCCGATGTCGAGGACGACGCGGGCCGCGCGCATCCGCTGACCGTCGAGCATGCCCAGACGGTCCGCCGGGTCGTCGAGGTATCCGAGCTGTTCCATCAGGCGCTCGGCGTATAGGGCCCAGCCCTCGGCGTGGCCGGAGGTGCCGGCGAGCTGTCGACGCCAGAGGTTGAGCGTCTTCCGGTTGACGACGGCCTGCCCGATCTGCAGGTGATGTCCTGGCACACCCTCGTGGTAGACGGTCGTGAGCTCGCGCCACGTGTCGAACTCGGTGACGCCGGCGGGGACGGACCACCACATGCGGCCAGGGCGTGAGAAGTCGTCCGTCGGGCCGGTGTAGTAGATCCCGCCCTCCTGCGTCGGCGCGATCATGCACTCGAGCGCGCGGATCTCCTGCGGGATGTCGAAGTGCGTGCGCCCCAGCTCCTCGACCGCACGGTCACTCGTCTCCTGCATCCACCGCTGGAGCGCGTCGGTGCCGTGCAGCTTGCGTGCCGGATCCTGTTCGAGGAAGGCGACCGCCTCCTCGACGGACGCCCCGGGGAGGATCTCGTTCGCGATCGCCTCCTGCTCCGACACCATGCGCGCCAGTTCCTCGATGCCCCACTCGTAGCTCTCGTCGAGGTCGACCGTCGCGCCGAGGAATCGGCGGGACTGCAGTGCGTAGAGCTCGCGGCCGATGGCGTCCTCCTGGGTCGCAGCAGGCAGCAGTTCGTGCGCGAGGAAGTCCGCCAGACGGTTGTAGGCGACGGCTGCGGCGCCGGCACCCGTCGAGAGTTCGGCGGCGAGGGACGCCGGGAGCTGGCCGTCCGCCGGTCCGGCGTTGGCGGCGAAGCCGATGAAGAACCCGTCGTCGGCGCCGGTGCGGAGGACCTGCTCGTACACCTCGGCCACCTGGCGGCGTGCCGGGGTGATCCCCCGGGCGATGCCCTCGCGCAGGGTCTCGATGTACCCGTCGACCGCGTCCGGCAACGCGCCGAGGCGGGTCCGGATGGTGCTCCAGTCCTCGACCGTCGCGGTCGGCATCAGGTCGAAGACGTCGCGCAGTTCCTGCGACGGCGACGCGATCACGTTGAGGTCGCGGTACTGGAGACCGGCCTCCGACGAGGCGAGGTCGAGCTCCAGTTCCGCCGAGAGGTCGGTCTGGGTGACGCGATCGACGGCGTCGACCGGTGCGGCCGACCGCAGCTCGCGAAGCGTGCGCGATGCCGCTTCGATGTAGGCCTCGTGGCCGGCAGGCGAGTAGTCGCCGTACCGTCCGCCGACATCGGTGCGGCCGATGTAGGTGCCGACCTCCGGTTTCAGCTGGACGAGGGTCTCCACCCAGCTCTCGGCGATGGCGTCGATCGGTGTGCTCTGACGAGGTTCTTCGTGGGACATGACGTCGAGCCTAGTCCGCACCCGTCCGGCGCCCGGGTGCGGACCCGCAGGGCGCTCAGTGGGCTGCGGCGTCCCAGTCGTGGCCGCGGCCGATCTGGACCTCCAGCGGTACCGACAGCTCGGCGGCACCGGCCATCTGCGCTCGGACGATGCGCTCCAGGGCGTCCCACTCCCCCTCGGCGACCTCGAAGATCAGTTCGTCGTGCACCTGCAGCATCATCTGCGAGCTGAGGGATTCGGAGCGCAGCTCTGACTCGATGCCGATCATGGCGCGCTTCATGATGTCGGCGGCCGAACCCTGGATCGGGGCGTTCAGCGCCTGACGTTCGGCGTTCTCCCTGACCAGTCGGTTGGGGCTCGAGAGCTCGGGGAAGAGCCTGCGACGACCGAAGATCGTCTCGGTGTAGCCGTCGAGCTTCGCCTGCTCGACGACGTTGCGCAGGTAGTCGCGGACCGCACCGAAGCGCTCGAAGTAGTCGACCATGAGCTGCTTCGCCTCAGCGCTCGAGATCCGCAGCTGCTTCGAGAGCCCGAACGCGCTCAGACCGTAGGCGAGTCCGTACGACATCGCCTTGACCTTGTTGCGCATCGCGGGGGTCACGTCCTCGGCTGCGACGCCGAAGATGCGCGCGCCGACGAAGCGGTGGAGGTCCTCGCCGGACTTGAACGCCTCGATGAGGCCGGCATCGCCGGAGAGGTGCGCCATGATCCGCATCTCGATCTGCGAGTAGTCGGCGGTCAGCAGGGTCTCGTACCCGGAGCCGGCTTGGAAGGCGGCGCGGATGCGGCGTCCTTCCTCGGTGCGCACGGGGATGTTCTGCAGGTTCGGGTCGGTCGAGGAGATCCGACCGGTGCTGGTCCCGATCTGCACGTACGTCGTGTGGATGCGGCCGTCGGGAGTGATCGCCTTGTCGAGCGTCTCCACGATCTGGCGGAGCTTCGTCGCATCGCGGTGCTCGAGGAGGAGCCCGAGGAACGGGTGCGGGCTCTTCTCCTGGAGATCGGCCAGGGCGCCGGCGTCGGTCGAGAAGCCCGTCTTGTTGGCGCGTGTCTTCGGCATGGCGAGCTGGGCGAAGAGGACCTCCTGCAGCTGCTTCGGTGATCCGAGGTTGACCTCGCGGCCGATCTCCGCATACGCGTTGCTCGCGAGCTCCGCCGCCCGGTTCCCGAGCTGCTCGGACAGGCCGCTCAGGATGTCGTGGTCGACCGTCACCCCGGTCAGCTCCATGTGGGCCAGCACCTGGAGGACCGGCAGTTCCATGTCGAGCAGCACGCCGAGCGACCCGGCGTCGAGTGCCGCGCGGGTCGCCTCGGCGACACGGAGGGCGTACCAGGCGGTGCCGCCGACCCCCACGGGGTCGGTCTCGGGGACGAGCTGGTTCGGGTCGGCGACCGGCATCGTCTCGTCGAGATAGCGCGTGATGAGGTCGGCGATCGTCTTGTCGCCACCGCTCGGACGCAGGAGCCAGCCGGCGACCGCGGTGTCGTAGCCGAGACCGCCGACCGTCAGGCCGGCGCGCGTGACCGCCTGGAGCTGCGGCTTGGCGTCGTGCATGATCTTCGGGGCGTCGCTCGCCAACCACGCCTCGAGCGGCGCGTAGTCGGCCTCACCGGGACGCCAGGCGAGCGAGACGATCTCCGTGGGCGTCGCGAGGCCGGCTGCGACCGGGAGGCCTCCGTCGAGGTCGAGGTGGAGACCGATCCCGGCGGGATGTGCGGCGACGGCACGGGTGATCCACGCCTCGAGCTCTTCGTCGAGCAGCTCCTTCTGCGGTGGCATGACCACGCCGCCCGCCTGCGGTGCGGACACGTCCGTGTTGGCCTCGAGTCCGTCGAGTTTGAGGACCCGATCGAGCAGCGTGCGGAACTCGAGCCGCCCGAAGACGGCCGCCACCGCGTCCGCGTCGATCGGTCGGCGTTCGAGGTCCTTCGGTCCGACGGGCAGTTCGACGTCGGTGAGGAGCCGGTTGAGTCGGCGGTTGCGGACCGCGTTCTCCTTGTGCTCGCGGAGGCTCTCCCCCACCTTGCCGGTGATCTCGTCGGCGCGCTCGAGGATCTGCTCCAGGGAGCCGAACTGGTTGAGCCACTTCACGGCGGTCTTCTCGCCGACCTTTGGGATGCCCGGGAGGTTGTCGCTCGTCTCGCCGACGAGCGCCGCGATCTCCGGGTACTGCTCCGGCCGGATGCCGTAGCGCTCGAAGACCTTGGCTCCGTCGTACCGGGTGAGCGCTGAGACGCCCTGGCTCGACGGGTACAACAGGGTGACGTCGTCGGTGACGAGCTGGATGGTGTCGCGGTCGCCGGAGACGACCAAGACCCGGAAGCCCTCCTCAGCGCCCTGCTTGGCGAGGGTGGCGAGGATGTCGTCGGCCTCGTAATCCTCTTTGCTGATCGTCGTGATGTTCATCGCCTTGAGCGCCTCTTCGAGCAGCGGCACCTGCCCCTTGAACTCCGCCGGGGTCTCACCGCGCGTGCCCTTGTACTCGGGGTACTCGCGGGTGCGGAAGGAACGGCGCGAGATGTCGAACGCCACGGCGATGTGGCTCGGGTTCTCGTTCTTGAGCAGGCTGATCAGCATGGAGATGAAGCCGTGGATGGCGTTCGTGTGCTGACCGTCGCGGGTTTGGAAGCTGTCGACCGGCAGGGCGTAGAACGCCCGGAATGCGAGCGAGTGGCCGTCGACGACGAGGAGGGTAGGCTTTTCTGATTCCGACACGCGCCCAGCCTACAAGCCGGTGCCGACACGGCTCAGGCCCGATCCGAAGGTGGACATGACGAACGAGACCGACGACGCACTCGAGTTCCTGCGGACGAGGGGCAGCGGCGCACTCGCCGCCAAGATGGGCATCGAGTTCACCGAGTTCACGGTGCAGCGATCCGTCGCCACCATGCCCGTCGAGGGCAACACCCAACCCGCGATGCTGCTGCACGGCGGGGCGTACGTCGTGCTCGGCGAGTCCCTCGGCTCGATGGCCGCCAACCTCTTCGCGGGCCCAGGCAAGCTCGCCGTCGGCATCGACATCAACGCGACGCACACCAGGTCCGCCACGGAGGGCCTCGTGACGGGTGTCTGCACCCCGATCCACCTCGGCCGCTCGCTCACCGTGCACGAGATCGCCGTCACCGACGAGCAGGGACGACGGTGCTCCACGATCCGCATCACGAACCTCATCAAGGACGCACCGACCGGCTGACGAGCCCGGCACCGGGCACAGCAG
Organism: Plantibacter sp. VKM Ac-2876; assembly: GCF_015350715.1. Lineage (NCBI taxonomy): Bacteria > Bacillati > Actinomycetota > Actinomycetes > Micrococcales > Microbacteriaceae > Plantibacter > Plantibacter sp. VKM Ac-2876. The sequence goes on from NZ_JADKSI010000002.1 coordinate 244,886, forward strand.
AGCGGCCCGCCCCCGAGGGGACGGGCCGCTCTTGCGACGAGGGAGGAGCGCTACTTCTTGGCGCTGAGCTGCTCGATGATGGCCTGCGCGACATCGTGCATGGTGAGGCGACGGTCCATGGAGGCCTTCTGGATCCAGCGGAACGCCTCGGGCTCGGTGAGGCCCATCTTCTCGTTGAGGAGGCCCTTCGCCCGGTCGACGAGCTTGCGGGTCTCGAAGCGCTCGACCATGTCGGCGACCTCGGCCTCGAGGGTGATGATCTGCTGGTAGCGCGAGAGGGCGATCTCGATCGCGGGAAGGAGGTCGTTCGGCGTGAACGGCTTCACGACGTAGGCGAGGGCGCCTGCCTCGCTCGCCCGCTCGACGAGCTCCTTCTGGCTGAAGGCCGTGAGGAGGACCACCGGGGCGATGTGCGCCTTACCGATGCGCTCGGCCGCGGAGATGCCGTCGAGCTGAGGCATCTTGACGTCCATGATCACGAGATCCGGACGGAGTTCCGTCGCGAGGGCGACAGCGGTCTCGCCGTCGCCGGCCTCGCCGACGACCTCGAAACCGTTGTCGCGGAGGATCTCGACGATGTCGAGGCGGATGAGGGATTCGTCCTCAGCGACGACGACGCGCCGTGGGGCTGCGGGAGGGGTCTCTTGCTCGGTCACCCTCAAATCCTACGGTACTCTGATGCAGGTTGCTGTTCGCCGTGCGGCGGACGCGCCGGTGTGGCGGAATGGCAGACGCGGAGCACTCAAAATGCTTTGTCGAAAGACGTGTGGGTTCGAGTCCCACCACCGGTACTCTCCCCAGCCAGTTCAGGCTCCGACGACTCGTGAACCGCCCTCGATCGTCAAGCCCCTGCGGGAGGTGTCGGCGACGCCGTAGCGTACCGTCGAGAGCACGGCGTACCTCACGTCGTCCGACACGATGGGACCCGACACCATGACCGCAGAGCACACCGACCCGCGCCAGGACGTCCACGACGCCAGCACCGACGACCGGCTCCAGGGCATCCTCGTGCAGGTCGCAGCAGACCGGTCCCTCACCCCGGACCTCGACGTCCGGGCAGCGCTGGCGGACCGTCTCAGCGACCAGGGCATCGACGTCGACGCCGCCGAGCTCGACCGTCTCGTCGGCTCACTGCCGGGTCAGCCCGGCGAAGAGCCCGGACCGTTCCTCACGGACGGCGCGACCTCGGCCGACGACGCGAACTGATCAGAAGCCGCGCTCGACGGCGGCGGCCGGACCATCGGCCTCCGTCGTCAGCTCCGGTCCGCCGACGGCGTCGCCCGTCCAGGTGTCGACCCGCCAACCGGTCGTCGTGTCCCCGTCGACGATGATGACGCCCGTATTCGTGATGGGGTGCGTGCCGATGAAGTGTCCGTCGACGTTCGCCCCGCGCAGCCCGAGCCAGGACCGGAGCATCGCTCCATGGCTCACGACCACCACGCTCTCCAGTCCGGAGCCCTCGAGCTCCTCGATCACGGCGTCGAAGCGCGCGAACACCTCGTGGCCGTTCTCGCCGCCCGGCATCCGGGTGTCGAGGTCGCCCATCGCCCACGCCACGATGGTGTCGATGTAGACCTGGACGGCCTCGGGTGACCCGAGCATCTCGTTGTCGCCGGCGCTGATCTCCCGGAGTCCGTCACGGACGACCACGGGAAGCCCGCTGACTTCGGCGACAGGTCCGGCGGTCTGTTGCGCCCGCACCGCGGTGGAGGCGTAGACCGCGTCGATCCGCTCCCCCACGAGCGCTTTGGGGAGGGCGGCCGCCTGCGTCTCGCCGAGTTCGGTGAGGACGGCCCCGGGGATCGCGGTGTCGAGCAGGCCGGCGACGTTGGACGAGGTCTGACCGTGTCTGATGAGGATGAGGCGCATACCTCCAGGGTAGGTGAGCGACCGGACGGCGGTCATCTCCCGGTGCGGAGTGTGCCGGGATCAGCTGCGCGGGGTCCACTGCGGTTCGGCGCTCCCCAGGACCGCCGCCGGGGACGCGTGGTCGTCGAAGGCGCTGAGCGCGGGGCGGGCCGTCGTCACCGCACCGTGGGTCACCAGGCACCGCGCTCCCGGGAGATCGGACGGCGGGCGTTCCTCGGATCGTGGCAGTCGCTGGAGCGCCGCACCGACGCGCGCGAGCGACACCGACGACCGGCCGGCATCACCGCCGCCGACGACCCTCGCCACGTCGTCGACGATGGCCGCCGCCAGCAGGTATCCCGCGCTGTGGTCGAGCGCCTGAGCCGGCAGGGCATCCGGGGCGCCGTCCTCGCCCTCGACCAGCGCGATGCCCGTGGCGGCCTGGACCAGGCTGTCGAAACCGCGACGATCACCCCAGGGCCCCGTCGTACCCCAGGCGTCGACGGAGCCGGTGACCAGACCGTCGCGACCTCGCAGACCGAGGCGCTCGAGGGCGTGTGGTCGGTACCCCGTCACCAGGATGTCGGCCTCGTCGCTCAGCGTCTGCAGTGTCGCGAGGCCGCGCGGTGTCGACGCGTCGAGGGTCGCCGTCCGCTTCCCCTGGCCGCTGTCGGTGTGCTGCCACGGGATCTCGGGGACCTGCGGTGGATCCACGCGCAGGACGTCCGCGCCGAGAAGCGCGAGGGTCCTCGTGGACACCGGACCGGCGATCACCCGCGTCAGGTCGAGGACGCGGAGGCCGCGCAAGGGTTGTCTCCTCGTCGGCCGCACCCACGAGGCGATCGTCGAGCCGACGGAGCCGCCATGACGCCTGACGAGCGGTCCATCACCGACGGCGGCCTGTGGTGTGGACGACCACTCGGCAGCGCTCCGGACGGCGACGAGGAGTGCGCCGACTCCCCCGGCCTCCTGTTCCAAGTCGAGAGCCGAGCGGGAGGCGATCGCCGAGGCGAGCTCTGCGCGGGTGGCCTCATCGCCGATCCCGAGCATGGCGCTCAGGCGGCGACGATGGTGCGGGTAGTTCGCGTGCGTGCGCACCCAGCCGTCTGCCGCGGCGAAGAAGCCGGACAGTGGCGCGAACGCGTCCACGGCTGCTCCGTCGATCCGCAACAGGCGGTCGCTCTGGTAGGCCGCGGCGATCCGCTCGAGGTCGAGAGCCGTGTGCAACGGCTCGTATCCGAGGGCGATGCGGAGTCGGTCGGCGGCATCCTCCACGGCGCCGACGGCGACCGCGGCGAGCTCCAGGACGGTGAATCGGGAGGCCAGGAGTCCCGCCGCACCGGTCGCCTCACGGTCGACGCCTCCCGGCTCCAGGCCCACTGCGCTGCGGAGGGTGTCGTCGACGAGGACGGAACGGTTCATGGGCATCAGGCTAGACCCACGGCGTCCGGAATCGCGGTGCCACCGCACACCCGGCGGACGACGAAGGCCGTGGTCCCCGTACGGGAGGACCACGGCCTTCGCTGCTGTCGACGACTAGAGGACGTCGCCCACCTTGTGGACGCGGATGTCGTTCGTCGTCCCGGGGATGCCGGGAGGGGAACCGGAGATGATGATGACCGGCTCGCCGACGGCGGCCTTGCCCGTGGCGACGAGGACCTCGTCCACCTGGGCGACCATCTGGTCGGTGTGCGTCACGCGCTCGACGACGAAGGACTCGACGCCCCAGTTCAGCGCCATCCGACGACGGATGGCCGGGTCGGGCGTGAACGCCAGGATCGGGATCCGGTTGCGGAGACGGGCCATGCGGCGGACCGACTCCCCCGACTCCGTGAAGACGCAGAGGAACTTCGCCTCGACGAAGTCCGCCACCTCGACGGCCGCCAACGTGATCGCTCCTGCCTGGGTGCGCGGCTTCGTGCCGAGCGGCGGAACGCGGTCGAGACCGTGGATCTCGGTCGACTCGACGATACGGGCCATGGTCTGGACCGTGATCACCGGGTAGGCGCCGACACTCGTCTCGCCACTGAGCATGACCGCGTCAGCACCGTCGAGCACCGCGTTCGCGACGTCGGAGGTCTCCGCGCGGGTCGGGATGGGGCTGGAGATCATTGACTCGAGCATCTGCGTCGCGACGATGACCGGCTTCGCCATGCGGCGAGCGAGCTCCACCGCGCGCTTCTGCACGATCGGGACGGCCTCGAGCGGGAGCTCGACACCGAGGTCGCCACGGGCGACCATGATCGCGTCGAACGCCTCGACGATGCCCTCGAGGTTCTCGACGGCCTGCGGCTTCTCGATCTTGGCGATCACGGGGACCTTGCGGCCCTCCTCCGCCATGATCTCGTGGACACGGTCGATGTCTGCCGCGTCGCGCACGAACGACAGTGCGATGAGGTCGGCGCCGAGACGCAGTCCCCAGCGGAGGTCCGCTTCATCCTTCTCGCTGAGCGCGGGGACGTTGACGGCGACACCGGGGAGGTTGATGCCCTTGTTGTTCGACACGGGGCCGGCGACGATGACGCGCGTGGTCACGACGGTGTCGTCCGCTTCAACGACCTCGACCTTGACCTTGCCGTCGTCGATCAGGAGGAAGTCGCCCGGCTTGACGTCCTGGGGCAGGCCCTTGAACGTCGTCGAGGAGATCTCCTTGGTGCCGAGGATGTCCTCGGTCGTGATCTTGAAGATGTCGCCGACGGCGAGGTCGTACGGGCCGCCCTCGAACTTGCCGAGGCGGATCTTCGGGCCCTGCAGGTCGACCAGGACGGCGACGGCACGGCCGGAGTCCTCGGTGGCCTTGCGCACGTTGGCGTAGATGGCCTCGTGCACGTCGTAGCTGCCGTGGCTCAGGTTCATCCGGGTGACATCGACCCCCGCATCGATGATGGCCCGGATGTTCTCATAGCTGGAGACTGCAGGCCCCAGCGTTGCGACGATCTTGGCTCGTCTCATGTGTGTGTGTTCTCCATGATTTCTGCGCGCGAGGCGCTTCGGTACTCACTGCTCGGCATGATGCGTCCGACGCTTGTCGTCCGCTTGAAAGCCTAGAGGGAGATGGGCTGGTCCGTGGGACGGACCGGGAAGGGAAGCTGGGTCTCGCCCTCGAGGTACTGGTCGACGGCCGCGGCCGCAGCGCGGCCCTCGGCGATCGCCCACACGATGAGGGACTGGCCACGACCGGCGTCGCCCGCGACGAACACGCCGGGCTGGTTGGTCTGGTAATCATGCTCCCGTGCCACGTTGCCGCGCCCGGTGAAGGGGAGCTGGAACTGCGACTCGAGGGTCTCGCCCTCCGGGCCCGTGAATCCGAGCGCGAGGAGCACGAGGTCGGCCGGGATCTCACGTTCGGTGCCGCTCTTCGGCACGCGACGGCCGTCGACGAACTCCGTCTCGGCGACGCGGATCGCCCGCACCTCGCCGGCCTCGTTGGCGAGGAACTCGACGGTCGACACCAGGTACTCGCGGTTGCCGCCCTCTTCGTGCGCACTCGCGACCTCGAAGAGCGTCGGCATCATGGGCCACGGCTGGTGCTCGGGCCGCTCCCCCGCCGGCTGCGTGCCGATGGCGAGGTTCGTGACGGAAGCGGCACCCTGACGGTGCGCCGTGCCGATGCAGTCGGCACCGGTGTCGCCGCCGCCGAGGACCACCACGTGCTTGTCCTCCGCCGTGATCTGGTCGGAGACCATGTCGCCGGCGCCGACGCGGTTGGCCTGCACGAGGTACTCCATCGCGAAGTGGACCCCGGAGAAGTCACGACCGGGGATCGGGAGGTCGCGCGGCACCATGGCACCGGTGGCGATGACGACGGCGTCGTAGCGGGCGCGAAGCTCGTCCCAGCTGATGTCGACCCCGATGTTCACGCCGGCGCGGAACCGGGTGCCCTCGTCCTGCATCTGCTTCAGCCGGATGTCGAGGTGCTTCTTCTCCATCTTGAAGTCGGGGATGCCGTAGCGCAGCAGACCACCGATGCGGTCGTCGCGCTCGTAGACCGCGACCGTGTGCCCCGCACGCGTCAGCTGCTGGGCTGCGGCGAGACCGGCCGGACCGGAACCGACGACGGCGACCGTCTTGCCGGTCAGCCGCTCCGGCGGGTGGGACTCGACCCAACCGTTGGCGAACGCCTGATCGATGATCGACACCTCGACCTGCTTGATGGTCACGGCGGGCTGGTTGATGCCCAGCACGCACGAACTCTCGCACGGCGCCGGGCAGAGACGACCCGTGAACTCCGGGAAGTTGTTCGTGGCGTGCAGCCGCTCGATGGCCGAGCGTCCCTCGCCTCGCCACATGAGGTCGTTCCACTCCGGGATGAGGTTGCCCAGTGGGCAGCCCTGGTGGCAGAACGGGATGCCGCAGTCCATGCAGCGACCAGCCTGCTTGCGGACGGTCGCGGGGTCGCTCTGCTCGTACACCTCTTTCCAGTCCATGATGCGGACCGGCACGGGCCGGCGCTTCGGGAGCTCGCGCTCCGGTACCTTCAGGAATCCCTTGGGATCAGCCACCGGTCACCTCCAGGATTCGGTTCCATACGATGTCGCCGTCGGGGTCGAGCCCCTCGTCGAGTGCGGTCTGTCGGGTCGCCAGGACTGCCGCGTAGTCACGCGGCAGGACCTTGACGAAGCGGGCGAGTGAGTCCTCGATGTCGGCGAGCAGGCGGCCGGCCAGCGGAGAACCGGTCTCCACGACGTGCCGCTCGAGGAGGTCGCGGACGATCTCGGCGTCGGCACTGTCGAGTTCGGACAGGGTGAGCTCCCCCGATGCGAGGGAGTCGCGGTTGACCTGGTCGCGTTCGAGGTCGAACACGTAGGCCGTGCCGCCGGACATGCCCGCGCCGAGGTTCCGGCCGGTCTGACCCAGGATGACGGCGAGACCACCCGTCATGTACTCGAGCGCGTGGTCACCGACGCCTTCGACGACCGCCGTGGCGCCGGAGTTGCGCACCAGGAACCGCTCGCCGACGATCCCGCTCAGGAACATGGTGCCCTGGGTCGCGCCGTAGCCGATGACGTTGCCGGCGATCACGTTCTCCTCGGGCGCGAAGGCTGCGCGCTCGGATGGCCGGACGACGATCTGTCCACCGGACAGGCCCTTGCCGACGTAGTCGTTCGAGTCGCCGATGAGCCGCAGGGCGATGCCGCCGGGGAGGAACGCACCGAAGGACTGCCCGGCCGAGCCGCGCAGGGTGATGTCGATGCTCCCTGCCGGGAGCCCGTTCTCGCCGTGTCGTCTGGTGACCTCGTGGCCGAGCATGGTGCCGACCGCCCGCTCCGTGTTGCGGATGGGCAGGTCGACAGAGAAGTGGCCGCCGTGTTCGAGGACGTCCGAGGCGGCCGTGATGAGCTGCTGGTCGAAGTGCTTCTCGAGCTCGTGCTCCTGCGGGCGGCGGTTGATCCGCGGCTCGTCGTCGGCGAAGACGGGACCCACGAGGACCGGGGCCAGGTCGAGCCCGGACGCCTTCCAGTGGTCGATCGCCCGGTCGGCGTCGATCAGTTCGTTGTGGCCGATCGCCTCCTCGAGCGTCCGGAACCCGAGCTCGGCGAGGTACTCGCGCACCTCCTGGGCGATGAACTCGAAGAAGTTCACGACGAACTCCGGCTTGCCGGTGAACCGCTCGCGCAGCACCGGGTTCTGCGTCGCGACGCCGACCGGGCAGGTGTCGAGGTGGCACACGCGCATCATGACGCACCCGGAGACGACGAGCGGTGCCGTGGCGAAGCCGAACTCCTCGGCGCCGAGGAGGGCGCCGATGACGACGTCGCGTCCGGTCTTCATCTGACCGTCGACCTGCACCACGACGCGGTCGCGCATGTTGTTGAGCATGAGCGTCTGCTGCGTCTCAGCGAGACCCAGCTCCCACGGCGTCCCGGCGTGCTTCAGGGAGTTCAACGGGCTCGCACCGGTTCCGCCGTCGTGACCGGAGACGAGGATCACGTCCGAGAGCGCCTTCGCGACGCCCGCGGCCACCGCACCGATGCCGGACTGGCTCACCAGCTTGGTGTGGATCCGGGCCTTCGGGTTCGCACGCTTCAGGTCGAAGATGAGCTGCTTGAGGTCTTCGATGGAGTAGATGTCGTGGTGCGGCGGCGGCGAGATGAGGCCGACGCCCGCCGTGGCGTGCCGCGTCCGCGCCACCCACGGGTAGACCTTCGTGGGCGGCAACTGCCCGCCCTCGCCGGGCTTCGCACCCTGGGCGAGCTTGATCTGGATGTCGTCGGCATGCGTCAGGTACATGCTCGTCACGCCGAAACGGCCGGAGGCGACCTGCTTGATCGCGCTGCGGCGCGTCGGGTCGAGGAGACGATCGACGTCCTCGCCGCCCTCACCCGTGTTCGACTTGGCACCGATGCTGTTCATCGCGATCGCCAGCGTCTCGTGCGCCTCGCGCGAGATGGAGCCGTAGCTCATCGCGCCGGTCGAGAACCGCTTCACGATCGAGGCGACCGACTCGACCTCGTCGAGCGGGACGGGCGGCCGCACACCGGCGCGGAGCGTGAACATCCCGCGCAGGGTCATGAGCTGCGCCGCCTGGGAGTCGACCATGTGGGTGTACTCGCGGAAGATGTCGTACCGGCGCGTCTTGGTCGCGTGTTGGAGCTTGAAGACCGTCTCCGGGTTGAAGAGGTGCGGCGAACCGTCGCGACGCCACTGGTACTCGCCGCCGGACTGCAGGCGCTCGTGGGCCGTCGATGCTGCGTCCTCGGGGTAGGCGTACCGGTGACGCTTCGCGTTCTCCTCGGCGATCACCTCGATGCCGACACCGCCGAGCTTCGTCTCCGTACCGGTGAAGTAGCTGTCGACGAGCTGCTGGCTCAGGCCGACGGCCTCGAAGGCCTGTGCTCCGGCATAGGAGGACACCGTGGAGATGCCCATCTTCGACATGATCTTGAGCACGCCCTTGCCGAGCGCCTTGATGACGTTCTTGACGGCCTGCTCACGCGTGACGCCCTGGATGAGGCCGCTGCGGACGAGGTCCTCGCAGCTCTCCATGGCCAGGTACGGGTTGATCGCGGAGGCGCCGTAGCCGATGAGCAGCGCGACGTGGTGGACCTCGCGCACGTCCCCGGCCTCGACGACGAGCCCGACCTTCATCCGGTTCTCGGCGCGGATGAGGTGGTGGTGCACGGCGGCGAGCGAGAGCAGCGAGGGGATCGGCGCGAGGTCGGAGTTCGAGTCACGGTCGCTCAGGACGATGAACTCGGAGCCGGCGAGGATCGCCTGGTCGACCTCGTCGCACATCTCGCGCAGGCGCGTCTCGAGTCCGGCCGAGCCGTCCTCGACGCGGTAGAGCGCCTTGACGGTCGTCGTCAGCGGGCTCGCCGGGTTCGGGTCGATGTGCTGGATCTTGGCGAGCTCGTCGTTGTCGATGACCGGGAAGTCGAGGACGACCTGCTTGGCGTGCTCCGGGCCCCACGAGAGGAGGTTGCGCTCCGGGCCGAGCCCGAGCTTCAGCGAGGTGACGACCTCCTCGCGGATCGAGTCGAGCGGCGGGTTGGTGACCTGGGCGAACTGCTGCACGAAGTAGTCGAACAGGAGCCGCGGGCGGTCGGAGAGCACCGCGATCGGGGTGTCCGACCCCATCGCGCCGAGCGGCTCCGCACCGTTCTGGCCCATGGGCTGCAGGAGGATGCGCACCTCCTCTTCGGTGTACCCGAAGGTCCGCTGGCGGCGGGTGACGGATGCCGGCGTGTGCACGATGTGCTCGCGCTCCGGCAGGTCGCTCAGGTTGATGCGTCCGGCGTCGAGCCAGTCGCCCCAAGGTGCCGAAGCCGAGAGCTCGTCCTTGATCTCGTCGTCCTCGATGATCCGCCCGGCCTCGGTGTCGACGAGGAACATCTTCCCGGGGCGCAGGCGGCCCTTGCGCTTGACCCGGCTCGGGTCGACGTCGAGGACGCCGATCTCGCTACCCAGCACGACGAGACCGTCGGTCGTCTCCAGCCAGCGACCGGGACGCAGGCCGTTCCGGTCCAGGGTCGCGCCGACGAGTGAGCCGTCCGTGAAGGTGAGGGCGGCCGGACCGTCCCACGGCTCCATCTGCATGGAGTTGAACTCGTAGAAGTCGCGTCGCTCCTGCGACAGCCCGGTCTGCTTCTCCCAGGCCTCGGGCACCATCATCATCATGGCGTGCGGGAGGGACCGTCCGGTCAGCGTCAGCAGCTCGAGGACCTCGTCGAAGGAGGCGGAGTCGCTCGCTCCGGGCGTGATGATGGGGAGCAGCGGGCGGATGTCGCCGATGAGCTCGGACTCGAGCTGCGACTGCCGCGCGCGCATCCAGTTGCGGTTGCCCTCGACGGTGTTGATCTCGCCGTTGTGCGCCATCATGCGCAGCGGCTGGGCGAGCGGCCAGGACGGGAACGTGTTGGTGGAGTACCGCGAGTGGACGATGGCGAGCTTGGTCGCGAACCGCTCGTCGGACAGGTCGGGGTAGAACGGTTCGAGCTGGAGCGTCGTGACCATGCCCTTGTAGACGAGCGTGCGGCTCGACAGGGAGATGAAGTACGCACCGAGCTCGCGCTCCGCCCGCTTCCGGAGCCGGAAGGCGAGTCGGTCGAGCGCGATCCCGGTCGGCGTCGACGCGCCGGACCCGGTGACGAACAGTTGCTCGAACGCCGGCATGGCCGCACGGGCGAGCTTCCCCAACTCGTCGGGGTCGACCGGCACCTCGCGCCAGCCGAGGACGGTGAGTTCCTCCTCGGCGGCGATTGCGGCGATGCGCGTCTGGAGCTGTGCGCGCTCGGAGGCGTCGGTGGGCAGGAAGGCGATGCCCACGGCGTACGCACCGAGCGGCGGCAGGTCGAATCCGGCGACGCCGCGCAGGAAGGCGTCGGGCATCTGGGTGAGGATGCCCGCGCCGTCGCCGGTCCCGGCGTCGGAACCGATCGCGCCGCGGTGCTCCAGGTTGCGGAGCGAACCGAGGGCCGCGTCGATGATGCTGTGCGAGGCCTCGCCCGTCAGGGTCGCGACCATCGCCAGGCCGCAGGCGTCCTTCTCGTTCGCCGGGTCGTACATGCCCTGCTTGGGCGGAACCGAGCTGAACGAAGCGTACGGTGCATGCGCCATGGAATTACCGTCCTCACGAAAGGGGATCAGAAGGGGGACGTCGCTGGCCCTGGGACGAAACGGGTGATGGATCCCCTGCTGAGCCGGGATCCACCGGGCCGACGAGGGTGCGTTCAGCCTAGGAGTGAGAGCCGGTCTTGCTTGTGGCGACCGTGGCTTCGGACGACGGAGTGGATGACGCAGTGCGGTCTGATCCGTCGGCATCGTCGTCGGCGGAGGCACTGCGCAGCCCCAGGTTCTCCGCGTCGGTGTCGTAGTAGTCTACCGCAGCCTTCGGATCGGCCCAGGAACGACCGGGGACGTACGCCGACGGCTCGGCGCCCGTGTGACGGCGGGACTGCACGACGATGATCGCGAGACCGACGACGATCGCGAGGATCGCGGCCCAGACGTTGGCGCGGATGCCGAACAGGTACTCGCTCGGGTCGATCCGAATGGTCTCCCAGACCGTGCGACCGGCGCCGTACCAGATGAGGTAGACACCGAACAGGCGGCCCCACTGCGGGTTGAAGCGGTGTCCGATCCAGAGGATGACGGCCACCCCCAGCAGGTTCCAGATGATCTCGTACAGGAACGTGGGGTGGAACAGCGTGCCGGCGGGCAGACCGATCGGGAACGCTGGGTTGCTGGCCTCGATCTCGAGGCCCCAGGGCAGGTCCGTGGGGAGCCCGTAGAGCTCGTGGTTGAAGTAGTTGCCGAGGCGACCGAAGGCTTGGGCGAGCAGCAGGCCGGGCGCGAGGGCGTCGGCGAAGGTCCAGAACCGGATCCCCGTCATGCGGCAGCCGATGTAGGCGCCGACCGCTCCGCCGATGAGCGAACCGAAGATCGCGATGCCGCCCTCCCAGATGTAGAGCGTCCGCAGGAGGTCGGCACCCGGGTAGAAGTAGTCGCCGGGGTGGGTCAGGACGTGGAAGACCCGCGCACCGACGATCCCGAGCGGGATGGCCCACAGGATGATGTCGAGCACGATGCCCGGCTCGGCACCGCGCTTCGTCAGCCGGCGGGAGGTGAGGATGGTGGCGGCGATGATCCCGGCGATGATGCAGAGCGCATACATGTGCACCGTGAACGGGCCCACGCTGAAGGTCGCGATGTCCGGGTTCGGGCTCGGGATGCTGAGGGGTGCAATCACTGCAGTGGTCGCCTTTCGTTACGAACTCTGATCGAGTGTACGGCTTTCAGCATCGCGGACGTGGTGAGGATACCCTCAGCGGGCGGTGCCGGCCGCGAGTGAACGGGCGACCTCGGTGATCGCCGGGACGCCGCCGTCGGCGAGAGCCTTGACGAAGACGGAGCCGACGATGGCTCCGTCGGCGTACTCGAGGACCGAGCGCACCTGGTCGGCGGTCGAGATGCCGATGCCGACGCACGCGTGCTGCGCCCCCGCCGTGCGGAGTCGGCCGACGAGGGTCTTCGCGGCGGCGTCGAGGTCCTGCCGAGCACCGGTGATGCCCATCGTGGAGACGGTGTAGACGAAGCCGCGGGAGCGTTCGGTCACCAGCGACAGGCGCTCGTCGCTCGACGTCGGAGCTGCGAGGAAGACCCGGTCGAGGCCGTGTCGTTCACTGGCATCGAGCCAGTCCGCGGCGGCGTCGGGGGTGATGTCGGGCGTGATGAGCCCGGCTCCGCCGGCCGCTGCGAGGTCGGAGGCGAACCGTTCGACGCCGTACTGCAGCACCGGGTTCCAGTACGTCATGACGAGGACCGGGACGTCCACGGCGGCGCGGATGGCGCTGATCGCCGTGAAGACGTCGCTCAATCGGAACCCCTCTGAGAGGGCGGTCATGGTCGCGGCCTGGATGACCGCTCCGTCCATGACGGGGTCGGAGTAGGGCACGCCGAGCTCGAGGACGTCGACGCCGTTCTGCGCGAGCGCGATGGCGGCGTCGATGCTGGTCTGGAGGTCGGGGAACCCGACGGGGAGGTACCCGATGAGGGCTCCGCGGCGGTCCACGGAGGCCGCGTCGATCGCCGATGCGACCGGTGAGACCGTGGAGTGGTCGGTGGCCGGGGCGGTCATGCGTTCCGCCCGGCTTCGTCGAGGAGCCCGAAGTAGGTGGCAGCCGTCTCGACGTCCTTGTCTCCGCGCCCGGAGAGGTTGATCAGGATGGTCGCCTCGGGGCCCAGCTCCTTGCCGAGGACGATGGCCCCTGCCAGTGCATGGGCGGACTCGATCGCCGGGATGATCCCCTCGGTGCGGCTCAGGAGCCGGAAGGCCTCCATCGCCTCGGCGTCCGTCGCGGGGACGTACGTCGCCCGCCCGGTGTCGGCGAGCCAGGCGTGCTCCGGTCCGACGCCCGGGTAGTCGAGGCCTGCGGAGATGGAATGGGACTCGACGGTCTGGCCGTCGTCGTCCTGGAGGACGAAGGTTCGCGCACCGTGCAGGACACCCGGACGACCGCGGCCGATGGACGCGGCGTGCCGTGGGGTGTCGACGCCGTCGCCGGCAGCCTCGACCCCGTAGAGCGCGACGTCCGCGTCGTCGAGGAAGGCGTGGAAGATGCCGATGGCGTTGGAGCCGCCACCGACGCAGGCGACGACCGCGTCGGGAAGTGAGCCGTTCAGCTCGAGGAGCTGTGCGCGGGCCTCTTCGCCGATGATCTTCTGGAAATCGCGGACCATGACCGGGAACGGGTGTGGGCCCGCCGCGGTGCCGAAGATGTAGTTCGTGGTCTCGACCGACGCGACCCAGTCACGGTACGCCTCGTTGATGGCGTCCTTGAGGGTCCGGGAGCCCGTCGTCACGGGGATGACGGTCGCGCCGAGGAGTCGCATGCGGGCGACGTTGAGCGCCTGGCGCTCGGTGTCGACCTCGCCCATGTAGATCGTGCAGTCGAGGCCGAAGAGTGCGGCCGCGGTGGCTGTGGCCACACCGTGCTGACCGGCCCCCGTCTCGGCGATGACGCGGGTCTTGCCGATGCGCTTCGTGAGGAGCGCCTGGCCCAGGACGTTGTTGATCTTGTGCGAGCCGGTGTGGTTGAGGTCCTCGCGCTTGAGGAAGATGCGCGCACCGCCCGCCGATGCGGCGAAGCGTGGCACCTCGGTGATGATCGACGGGCGGCCGGCGTAGTCGCGGAGCAGCGTCGTCAGCTCGGCCTGGAAGCTCTCGTCGGCCTTGGCGGCCTCGTAGGCCGTCGCGAGTTCATCGACCGCGGCGATGAGTGCCTCGGGCATGTAGCGTCCGCCGAAGTCGCCGAAGAACGGACCGGCTTCGTCTCGGAGGTGCGTCGGTTCCGCGTGGGCGGGGGTGGCTGGTGACATGGTCATGCGGTGGCTCCCAGGAACTGTTCGAGGGTGGCGACGGGGTCGCCGGTGACGAGCGCCTCGCCGACCAGGACGACGTCGGCGCCGTCACGTCGGTAGGCGGCGACGTCGGCGGCGCGGAGCACAGCTGACTCGGCCACCTTGACGGCGTCGGCGGGGAAACGGTCGGTCAACGACCCGAAGAGGTGTTGATCGAGTTCGAAGGTGCTGAGGTTCCGCGCGTTGACGCCGATGAGCCGGGCGCCGATGTCGCTCGCCCTGGCCAGCTCCTCGGCGGAATGGGTCTCGACCAGTGGGGTCATGCCGAGCTGCAGGACGAGTTCGTGCAGCGACGACAGCGTGGCCTGGTCGAGTCCGGCGACGATCAGGAGGACCAGGTCGGCGCCGGATGCGCGGGCTTCGAGCACCTGGTACGGCAGGGAGATGAAGTCCTTGCGTAGGACCGGGATGCGGATCGCGGTCCGGACGGCCTCGAGGTCCCGCAGCGAACCGCCGAACTTGCGGCCCTCGGTCAGCACGCTGACCGCGCTGGCGCCGCCCTGCTCGTAGAGCGAGGCGAGGAGCGCCGGGTCGGGGATGTCGGCCAACGCGCCGCGTGACGGGCTGGACCGTTTGACCTCGGCGATGATCTTGACCTGGTCGGCCGGGGCGAGCGCAGCGAGGGCGTCGATGGCCGGAGGGGCCTCGACGGCAGCGGCTTCGACGACTGCAGCCGGACGGCCCGCGAGGCGCCCGAGAGCGTCCTCCTTCGCGCCGGCCATCAGGTCGGCGAGCATGTTCAGTGCTCTTTCGCCACGGTCTTGGACCCGCCGACGCCGTATCCCGCCTTGGCGAGGACACCGCCCGTGATCCACCCGAGGAGGAGGACGCCGGCGGAGGCCCAGACGAGGACGGGCATGTCGAGCCAGAAGAAGACCGTACCGGCGGCGAACGCGACCAACATGATGATCACGGCCGTCCAGGCGGCGGGCGAGTGTCCGTGGCCGGGGTCCGAGGGGTCGGTGCTCATGGTTCTCCTTCTGTGCGAGTGCGGGTTCCAGTGTACCGGCAAGCGGTGGGCGGTTCCGTGCGTGGGCCACGAGTTCCCAGGTGGCCCGGGGTGCCGTCGTGGTTCGGCGGAGCGGTCAGCGCGTCGGGTCGTCGCCGCGGCTGAGGTCGTCCCAGGCGCCCACCGGGTCGGCGCTCGGGGCCGTCTCGACCTGCGTGAACCGGACGGTCTGGTACTTCTTCGATGGACCGGGCCACCGGCGGTGGGTGAGCACGGTCGCGAGCCCGGCGAGTCCGAGCACGACGCCGAGCACCAGGGTGATCGCCGGCCAGGCGGTGAGCGTGGTCGCCGCGACAAGGTCGATGGTCGACTGGCTTCCGGCGACGCCCGTGGCCTCGGTGACGGCCGCCGCGCCTGCGGTCGCCGGCGAGGCGAGCACCGCGATCGACGAGATCATGACGCAGGCGCCGATCACGGCCTCCAGCAGGCCGAGGATGATGCGGAACACCGGCCCGGCGATGGCCAGCGCCGCGACGAGGGCGAGACCGGCAAGCGCGAGTGCGGACAGGGCGGGAGCGGCGACGGAGCCGACGACGTCGAGCGCGCCGGAGTGCGGGCCGACGCCCACGAGGCTGATCGAGAGCCAGGTCTGGGTCCACGCTGCGAGGATGAGCGCGTCGGCGAGGACGGCGGTGACGAGGAGCAGGGTCTTCAGGCGGCGCTGACGACTGCGGAGAGCCCTGGACTCGAGCTCGTCAGTCTCGGACGGTTCGTCGGGCCTCGGCGGCTCCACCGGTCCGGACTGGGGTGCTGCAGTGCTCTCGGTCATGCTCCAACTCGATTCATGGTGTCGGCGTCGGTGCTGCGACGACGTCGAGGCCCCGGCCGTCGAAACAGCTGCGCGTACCCGTGTGGCAGGCGGCACCGTGCTGATCGACCTCCACCAACAGGGTATCCCCGTCGCAGTCGTAGGCGAGCGCCCGGACGAACTGCACGTGGCCGGAGGTGTCCCCCTTGCGCCAGTACTCCTGTCGTGACCGGGACCAGTAGGTGACCCGCCCCTCGGTCATCGTCCGGCGGACGGCCTCGGCGTCCATCCACCCGAGCATGAGGACCTCGCGTGAGTCCCACTGCTGCACGATCGCGGGAAGCAGGCCCCGCGCGTCGAAGGTGAGCTGGCCGATCGCGGTCTCCGGGTCGGCGCCCACCGGGATGGTGATGTCCGCGCTCATGCCCGCACCGTCCAACCGGCGTCGGCGAGTTCCTGTTTGACCTGGCCGATCGTCAACTCGCCGTTGTGGAAGACGCTCGCGGCGAGGACGGCGTCTGCACCCGCGGCGATCGCGGGTGGGAAGTCGGCGAGGCGGCCTGCTCCCCCGGACGCGATGACCGGAACCCGGCTGATCTCGCGCATGGCGCTGATGAGCTCGGTGTCGAACCCGGCCTTGGTGCCGTCGGCGTCGATCGAGTTCACCAACAGCTCGCCCGCACCGCGTTCGATCGCCTCGGTCGCCCAGGCGAGCGCGTCGAGCTCGGTCTCACGTCGGCCGCCGTGTGTCGTGACGATCCATCCGGATGCGCTGCCGGCGTGTCGCTTCACGTCCAGGGAGAGGACGAGGACCTGAGCGCCGAAGCGGTCGGCGATCTCCCCCAGCAACTCCGGCCGGGCGATCGCGGCGCTGTTCACGCCGACCTTGTCCGCTCCGCTGGCCAGCAGCCGGGAGACGTCCTGGGTCGAGCGGACCCCGCCGCCGACCGTGAGCGGGATGAAGACCTGCTCGGCGGTGCGGCTGACGAGGTCGTAGGTGGTGTCGCGTTCGGCCACTGTGGCCGTGACGTCGAGGAAGGTCAGTTCATCGGCGCCCTGCTCGGCGTAGCGCTTCGCGAGCTCGACCGGATCGCCGGCATCGCGGAGGTCGAGGAAGTTGACGCCCTTCACGACGCGCCCGTCGGCGACGTCGAGACAGGGGATGACTCGGGTGGCGAGTGACACGGAGGCCTCCGCAATGCGACTGGGACGGGTGATGATGGAGGGGCGACTCAGAGTCGGGCGGCGTGGATGGCCGTGACGAGGATGGCGCGTGCGCCGAGCTCGTAGAGGCGGTCCATGACGTCGTTCGCGTCGCCGCGAGGGATCATGACCCGGACCGCCACCCACTCGGGGTCGCGGAGCGGCGAGATCGTCGGCGACTCGATGCCACCGGCGACGGCGGTCGCCTGCTCGAGCAGCCGGACCGGGAGATCGTAGTCGACGAGCACGTACTGCCGCGCGACGAGGACGCCCTGCAATCGGCGGATGAGCGTCGCGGTGGTGGGCTTCGTCTCCGGCGACGCGATGAGCACGGCGGTGGAGTCGAGGATCACCGGGCCGAAGATGCCGAGGCCGGCCTTCCGGAGGGTCGTGCCGGTGGACACGACGTCGGCCACCGCGTCCGCGACCCCGAGCTGGACGGCCGACTCGACCGCACCGTCGAGGTGGACGAGCGTGGCATCCACTCCGGCGTCGCGGAGGAAGTTGCCGACGAGGCCGGGGTAGCTGGTGGCGACCGTCTTCCCCGCGAGATCGGAGAGCTCGGAGAACTCGTCGGCCGGACCGGCGAAGCGGAACGTCGAGCCGCCGAAGCCCAGCTCGGCGAGTTCGGTCGCGGCGGAGTGCGAGTCCAGGAGCAGATCGCGCCCCGTGATGCCGATGTCGAGGGCGCCGGAACCGACGTAGGTCGCGATGTCGCGCGGACGGAGGTAGAAGAACTCGACGTCGTTCCGTGCGTCGACGACGTGGAGCTCCTTGGTGTCGCGACGGGTCGCGTAGCCGGCCTCCTGCAGCATCTCGACGGCGGTCTCGGACAGCGAGCCCTTGTTGGGCACGGCGACTCTCAGCATGGGGTGACTTTCGTGTTGTGCGATGGTGTCTCGACAGGGTGATCAGGAGGCGCGGCGGATGCGCCGCGACGTGCTCCTACAGATGTCGGTAGACGTCGGCGGGGGTGAGCCCCTTCGCCACCATCATCACCTGCACGTGGTAGAGCAGCTGCGAGATCTCCTCGGCCGTCTCGGTGTCGCTCTGGTACTCGGCCGCCATCCAGACCTCGGCGGCCTCCTCGACGATCTTCTTCCCGATGCCGTGCACGCCCGTGTCCAGTTCGCGGACGGTGCCGGAACCCTCCGGCCGGGTCTCGGCCTTCAGGCGCAGCTCGTCGAACAGCTCGTCGAAGGTTTTCACGTGCTCCAGGGTACCGGTTCCAGGCGGCGGCGCGCACCGCGGGGGCGCTCGACCGGCCCGCCGGGTCAGTGAGTGTGCGTCGACGCCTCGGCTGCGGCCCGGAGGAGCGCGATGTTCGAGGCAGGATCGGAACCGCTGTAGACGGCCGACCCCGCGACGAAGGTGTCGGCACCCGCGGCGGCCGCGATCCCGATCGTGTCCGCGGAGATCCCGCCGTCGACCTGGAGCCAGACGTCGAGACCGGTGCGCGCGACCTCGGCTGACAGCGCCTGCAGCTTCGGCATGGTCTCCGGCATGAACGACTGTCCGCCGAACCCCGGCTCGACCGTCATGACGAGCACCTGGTCGAACTCCGGCAGGAGTTCCAGGTACGGCTCGATGGGCGTGCCGGGCTTCACGGCGATCCCGGCACGTGCCCCGATGGAACGCAGGCGTCTGGCGAGGGCGACAGGGTCGCTGGTGGCCTCGGCGTGGAACGTCACCGAGAACGCCCCGAGCTCGGCGTAGCCGGGAGCCCATCGATCGACGTCCGAGATCATGAGGTGGACGTCGAGCGGGACCGGAGACACGTCCTGGATGCGACCGACCATCTGCGGACCGAACGTGAGGTTCGGGACGAAATGGTTGTCCATCACGTCGACGTGGACGAGGTCGGCGCTCGCGATCCGCTCCAGGTCGGCCTGGAGGTTCACGAAATCGGCGGACAGGATGCTCGGGTTGATGCGCGCGGACATGTGCTCGAGCCTAGCGATCGACAGCGGATCCGGCCGACTCCGCGGGCTTGCGGAGCAGCGCGATGTACATGGCGTCGGTGCCCTGGCGGTGCGGCCAGAGCTGGACCGCGCCACCGGGCGCCGCGGCGTCGAGCGGTTCGGTCGTGACCTGGTCGAGCACCGCGGAGGTGTCGAGCCGCTCCATCCCGGGATGGGCTCGCAGGGCGCTCTCCACGATCAGTGCCGTCTCGCCGACGTGTGGTGAACACGTCACGTACGCCACGATCCCGCCGGGAGCGAGCGCGGTGATGGCGGCATCGAGCAGTGAGCCCTGCAGTCGCGTCAGTTCGGAGACGTCCTTCGGCGTCTTCCGCCACCGCGCCTCCGGTCGTCGTCGCAGCGCGCCGAGCCCGGTGCACGGGGCATCGAGGAGGATGCGGTCGTAGGTTCCGGGATGCGCCGCCGCGAGCGTCGTGCCGTCGGCGGTCGAGACCGACACGTCGAGCGGGACACCTGCGAGGGCGCGCTCCACGAGACGGGCCCTGGCGGGGACCAGTTCGTTCGCGTCGAGGCGCGCTCCGCCGGCGAGGGCCTCGGCGGCCAGCAGCGCCGCCTTGCCACCCGGCCCCGCACAGAGGTCGAGCCATCGCTCGCCTGACCGGACCGGTACCGCGCGGGTCAGTGCGAGTGCGGCGAGCTGCGAGCCCTCGTCTTGGACGCGGAGGCGCCCGCCGCCGGTCCCGACGAGTTGCACCGGGTCGCCGCCGGCGCTGCGGAAGCCGTACGGCGAGAACCGGTTCGGTTCGGCGTCCTCGGGCCGGTCGGCGAGCCCCGGGAGTGCGATGAGGTTCACCTGCGGAGCGAGGTTGTCCGCGGCCAGCGCGTCCTCGAGTTCGTCGCCGCGGTCCTGCAGGTCGAGCGCCTGCCTGATGGCCCGAACGACCCACGACGGGTGGGCGGTGCTCACGGCCAGGCGATCGGTGTCGTTCGTGACCTCACCGAGCAGGATCCGCTCCCACTCGGCCGGTTCGGTCCGCGAGATGGTGCGGAGGACACCGTTGGTGAAGCCGGCCGCGGACCGTGACCCGGCGGACCGGGCGAGCTCGACCGACTCGTTCACGGCGGCGTGGCCTGGGACGCGCATGGAGAGTAGCTGATGGGCACCGAGCCGTAGGACGTCGAGGATCGCGTCGTCGATCTCGGTCACGGGACGCTTGGCCGCGTGCGCGATGACCCGGTCGTAGTACCCGCGTCGGCGGAGGGTGCCGTACGTCAGCTCGGTCGCGAGGCCGGCGTCCGCCGGACTCAACTTCGCCTCGGCCAGCCGGTGCGGCAGGAGGAGGTTCGCGTAGGCGTCCGAGGTGCTGACGGCGTGGATGACGTCGAAGGCCACTCGGCGTGCCGGCTGCACGGTCGCCGAGTCACGCGGACGCGTGGGACGCTGGCGTCCGCGTCGGGGTTCCTCGTCGCGGGGCCGTCGGTCGCGGCGTCGCTGGCCCTCTGGCTGCTGGCCGCTCACGCGGTGACCAGCCGATCGGTTCCAGCGGACGCACCGCGCCACCAGTCGGCGGCTGGCATCGCCGTGCGCCCGGCCGGCTGCACCTGCAGGAGTTGCAACGGTGTGTCCGCCGTGCCGACCAGGACGAGGCCGTCGACGGACACGATCGTCCCGGGCGCCGGTGGGTCCGTCGGCATCGTCGACACGGGGGCGGCACGGTGCACCTTCAGCCGTGCCTCGTCGAGAAGGGTGAACGCGCCCGGCTCAGGGGTCACCCCGCGGATCTGCGACCACACGTCGGCTACGGGGCGGTCCCAGACGATCCGACCGTCCTGGCCGTCGAGCTTCGGCGCGAGCGACACCTCGCCCTGCTGCGGGGCCGCGACCGCGGTGCCGGCGGCTATGGCGGCGACGACCTCCGCCGTGAGCGGTGCGCCGAGCTCGGCGAGGCGGTCGAGGAGCTCCCCCGAGGTCTCGCCCTCGCCGATCGGCGTCTCCACGGTCGCGAAGACGTCTCCGGCGTCGAGAGCCGGCACGAGCCGGAAGACCGACGCACCGGTGACCGCGTCTCCGGCCATCACGGAACGCTGGACGGGCGCCGCGCCGCGCCAGGCCGGCAGCAATGAGAAGTGCAGATTGATCCAACCGTGTGCCGGCGCGGACAGGAGGGGTTCACGGACGAGCCCGCCGTACGCGACGATCACGCCGAGTTCCGCACGGAGCGCGACGATCCGCGCGGTCGCGTCGTCGTCGAGACGTGCAGCGCGGATGACCGGGAGCCCGAGCCGTTCGGCGGCCGCTGCCACGGGCGACGGGGTCAGGACCCGCTTGCGGCCGAGCGGGGCGTCGGGTCGGGTCACGACGGCCGCGATCTCGTGCCCGGCCGAGACGAGGGCGTCGAGCGTCGGGACGGCGACGGCGGGGGTGCCGGCGAAGACCAGCCTCATGCGGTTCGGACTTCGTGGACGGGGTGGATCATGACAGCATCTCCGGATCGTCGAATCGTACTCTGAGTGTAGGCGGGGCTTTCGGTGCCCGCCTGCCGGGCGTCGGCCGTCGACGCTTCGCCGCCTGCGCGACCACGGTCGCCCGCAACTGCTCGGCGACCGCCCTGGCGTGGCCGTAGTCGACCCGCAGGATCGCGACGCTGTCCCCCGCTTCGTCGACGGTCGGGCCGAGCACGCGGCTTCGGTACTCGGCGGGCAGCGCAGTGAGAGCGGCGTCGACGGCGTCGCGGGTGCCGGTGAGGGTCGCGCTCCGGACCGCGGGAGGGAACCCGAGCTCTCGGCGCTCGGCGAGCTCCTCGCTCGCGAACCGCGGTTGCTGCCAGAGGGCGAAGGCGTTCGCCACGGGGGCCTCGACGCCGATCAGGAGCACCGGCGCGCGTGGAGCGGCCAGGGCTGCGGCGTTCGACCACCACCGCAGGCAGTCCTCGGCGACACGGAGCGACTCCCGCGCCAGCATGCGGTCTGCGTCGACCAGGAGGACGGCGGCGTAGCCGCCCGCTGCGACGGGCTCCGCGCCGCGGGTCGCGATCACCAGCGCCGGCTCCGGGCCGACCTCGAACTTGGGGGCGTCGCCGTCCGACACCACGACCCGGTACCGGGGGAATGCCCGGCCCAGTTCCTCGGCGGTCCGGCCGGTGCCGGCGGCCGTGACGCGGAACGCGGTGTCGTGGCAGGTCTCGCACGACCACCCTGCCGCGAGGTGACCGCACCACCGGCAGGAGGGCTGCGAACGGGCTGTGGCGAGTTGGAGTGGACCGTGGCACACAGAGCAGTGGGCCCTCGTCCCGCACCGTCGACAGGCGAGGTGCGGCGCGTACCCCGGCCGCGCGACCTGGACCAGCACGGGTCCGTGATGCAGCGCCTCGTCGACCGCGCGCCAGGCGCTCGACGGGATCCTCGCCTGGCTCGTCATGGCGTCGTCGCCGCTCGCCCGGGACACGACGACTCTCGGTCGTACCGGCGGGGTCGGTCCGACCTCGCGCAGCCAGCCGAGTTCGACGAGTCGCTGGGTCTCGGTGCTGCGCGAGTGCGCGGCGAAGACGAGTGCGGAGCCGCTCATCTCTTGCCGGGTCAGCGCGACGTCGCGAGCGTGCACATAGGGGGCGAGCTGTTCCTGGTGGAGGGTGTCGCCGTCGTCCCAGAGGGCGATGAGTCCGAGGTCGTGCGCCGGTGCGTAGACGGCCGACCGGTTGCCGACGACGATCCGGGGCACCGGATGCAGTCCGTCCAGGTAGGCGCGGTAGCGAGCAGCCGGGGTCTGCTTCGCGTCGGCTCTCGCGACCGCGGCACCGACACCGAGGTCGTCGAGCGCCGCAAGGAGGTGTTCGACGTCCCGGTAGTCGGGGACGCACAGGATCGCACTCCTCCCCTCGGCCAGCTGGTTCACGGCGAGAGCCGCCAGCGTGAAGGACCAGTCGGGGAGCCAGACGCCCGCGCTCGTCGCGGTCAGGGTGGGGATCGCGCTGATCGCGTACCGCTCCCCCGGCGCGAGACGGTCGAGGGTGCCGGGGGCGAACCCCGGGACGGTGCGCCGCTCGACCGACGGAGGCTCCGGCGGGGTCGCGGCGGTCCAGGTCTTCTCCACCCGGACCTGTCGCGGCGGAATGGCGAGACGCAGGACGTCCATCGCGCTCCCGGCGCTGCGATCCGCGACACGGCGTGCGAGCGTCCACAGGGTCGGGGTCAGGACCGGTACCGACGACACGACCGAGCTCAGCGGGCTGAGCGCTCCGCCGAACTCGCTCGATTCGGCGAGGTCCACGATGAACCCGTTCGCCGACCGCCCGGCCGAGCGCAACGGGACCGAGACGCGCGCGCCGAGTACGGCGTCGTCGGTCAGTTCGTCGGGGATGGCGTAGTCGAACAGGTGGTCGAGCTGTGGCAACGGGGAGTCGAGCACCACCCTGGCGACCCTCGCGCCGACCACGGCTACAGCCCGGCTGCTGACCGCAACGCCTCCACCCGGTCGAGACGCTCCCACGTGAAGTCGGGGAGCTCGCGGCCGAAGTGCCCGTACGCCGCCGTGGCGGCGTAGATGGGGCGGATGAGGTCGAGGTCGGCGATGATCGCGGCCGGACGGAGGTCGAAGACGTCGCGGATCGCGCGCGTGATGTCCGCCTCCGGCACATGGGCCGTCCCGAAGGTCTCGACGTAGAGTCCGACCGGCGCGGCCTTGCCGATGGCGTAGGCGACCTGCACCTCGAGACGTTCGGCGAATCCGGCGGCGACCGCGTTCTTCGCCACCCAGCGCATGGCGTATGCGGCCGAGCGGTCCACCTTCGACGGGTCCTTCCCGCTGAAGGCCCCACCGCCGTGTCGAGCCGCTCCGCCGTAGGTGTCGATGATGATCTTGCGTCCGGTGAGCCCGGCGTCGCCCATCGGGCCACCGACGACGAAGATGCCGGTCGGGTTGATCAGGTGCGTCACGTTCGAGCTGTCGAGCTCGACCGTCGCGAGGACCGGTTCGATGACGTGACGCTGGACGTCGCGGCGCAGCTGCTCCGTGGAGACACCCGGATTGTGCTGCGTGGAGACCACGACCGTCTCCACGGTCTTCGGGAGGAAGCCGTCGTACCCGATGGTGACCTGGGTCTTGCCGTCCGGGCGCAGGTAGTCGAGCTGGCCGGACTTGCGGACCTCGGCGAGTCGCTCTGCGAGACGGTGCGCGATCCAGCTGGGCAGCGGCATGTACTGCGGCGTCTCGGTGGTCGCGAACCCGAACATGATGCCCTGGTCGCCGGCGCCCTGGAGGTCGTAGGCGTCGACACTGGACTGCTCGCGGGACTCGAAGGCATGGTCGACTCCGGCGGCGATGTCGGCGGACTGTGAGCCGATCGACACGCTCACGCCGCAGGAGTCGCCGTCGAATCCGATGTCGGACGAGGTGTAGCCGATGGACCGGATGCGCTCGCGGACGATCGTCGGGATGTCGACGTAGCCGCTCGTGGAGACCTCACCGGCGACATGGACCAGCCCGGTGGTCACGAGCGTCTCGACGGCGACTCGACTGCGCGGATCCACCTCGAGGAGCGCGTCGAGGATGCTGTCCGAGATCTGGTCGCAGATCTTGTCGGGGTGCCCCTCGGTCACGGATTCGGAGGTGAACAGGCGCAGCTCGGTCATGCGGTCTCCCGTCGGAAGTGGTGATGCGATGGTGGAGGGATCGGCCGTCGTGGTGTTCCGGGGCCCGACCGTTGATCACTCTAGTCGAGGCCTCGGACACGTCGTCCGCCTGTGACGCAGGGCGTCGCGGTGGTCGGAACGGGCCCGACACGACGAATCCGCCGGTCGTCTGGCGCCCGGCGGATTCGTCGTGGTGAAGCGTTATTCGGCGATCGGCTTGATCTGGAGCTTGTCCTCGTTGATCTCGTGCATCGCGATCGAGAGCGGCTTGTCCTCGACGGACGAGTCGACCAGCGGCCCGACGTTGTCGAACAGGCTGCCCTCGTGGAGGTCGGCGTAGTAGTCGTTGATCTGGCGCGCGCGCTTGGACGCGAAGATCACGAGTGCGTACTTGGACTCGACCTTGGTGAGCAGGGAGTCGATGGGCGGGTCGATGATGCCCTTGAGCTTGTCAGCCATGCAGGTTCACACTCCTCGTGTGGTTGTGTTCGGGGAAGATCGGATCGATGCGGGGTGCGCGTCGGACGTCAATCCCCGTGAATCTTCATCAAGTCTACGACCTCTTGGGCCGCGCGGGCCACGTCGTCGTTGACGACACGGTGGTCGAACTCGTCCGCGGCGGCCAGTTCGACCTTCGCAGTACGCAGTCGGCGCTCCCGTTCCTCCTCGTCCTCGGTGCCCCGTCCGACGAGTCGACGGACCAGTTCGTCCCAGCTCGGCGGCAGCAGGAACACCAGGGTCGCCTCCGGCATCGCCTCCCGGACCTGCCTGGCGCCCTGGATGTCGATCTCGAGCAGCGCGCTGTCGCCGGCGGCGAGCGCACGCTCGATCGGCTCGCGTGGCGTGCCGTAGCGGTACGCGTTGTGGACCGTGGCGTGCTCGAGCAGGCGGTCGCCCTCGATGAGGCCGTCGAACTCGTCGTCGGTCACGAAGTAGTAGTTCACCTCGTGCTGCTCCCCAGGCCGCGGCTTGCGCGTCGTGGCCGAGACGGAGAGGTGCACCTCCGGGTAGTGGTCGCGGATGTACGCGGCCACCGTCCCCTTGCCGACGGCCGTCGGACCGGCGAGCACGACGAGTCGGCTGCGCGCCGTGCCCGGGTAGCGCTCTGCGATGAAGGCGCGGAGGCGATCCCGCTGCAGTCGACCGAGACCGCCGAGGCGCTTGACCGAGGAGATGCCGAGCGATTCGAGGATCCGCCCGAGTTTGGTGACGCCGACACTCGGGATGCTGAGGAGGTATTCGGTGATGCGGATGCCGCCCTCGATGCCGTCCGGATCGGCGGTCGCGGCGTCGAGCACCTCCAACGGTGTACGGGCGCCGGAGGCGATGGAGGCCTTGACGGTCGCGCGGGCGCGACGTTTGCGAACGGCCTCGCGTGAGGCGGCGGCCCGATCGACCTCCGGCATGTTCCTGCTGGGCTGGTCCTGCTCCCGGTCAACCACGGGCGCTCCTCACGGCTGCGACGGAGCGTTCGACGGCGTCCGCGATGCCCGAGGGGCCGGCGGCGAGGATGCTCCGGGACTCGGAGACGATGACGCCCGGTGCGAGGTCGCCGTAGATGGATCCGAGGTCGGCGACCGAGGCCCCCTGGTGGCCGAATCCGGGCGCGAGGATCGGGATCGTCGTCGTCGGCGGTACCGCCGTCAGGCCGAACTCCTCGAGACGGAGCGTGGCACCGATGACCGCACCGATCGAACCGGTCGACCCGGGGTGGTGCCGTGCGTTCCAGTGGTCGATCTCGTCGAGCATCGACGCCGCGACGGTGAGGCCGGCGCCGTCCTCGGCGCGCTGGACGTCGCGACCCTCCGGGTTCGAGGTCGCGGTCAGCACGAACACTCCCTTGCCGTGCTGCTCGGCGAGGTCGAGCGCCGGCTGCAGTGAGCCGAAGCCGAGGTAGGGGTTCACGGTGATGGCGTCGACCTCCAGCGGTGAACCGGGGGTCAGCCATGCCTCGGCATAGCCCTCCATGCTCGTCCCGATCTCGCCGCGCTTCGCGTCGCCGATCACGAGGAGCCCGGCGTCGCGTGCGGCGGCGAGGACCCCTTCGAGGGCGATGTACCCGGCCGATCCGAACCGTTCGAAGAACGCCACCTGCGGCTTGACGATCCCGGCGCGACCGGCTGCGGCCTCGACGACGGCGAGCCCGAAGGTCCCCGCGCCGGCGGCGGTGTCGGGTAGTCCCCACGCCTCGAGCAGGAAGCGGTGCGGATCGATGCCCACGCAGAGCCGGCCCGACCGGACGAAGACCTCGTCCAGTCGGGTTCCGAACGAAGCCGTCACGAGCGCGCAGCCCGATCGAGTGCGTACTCCTGGAGCGAGCGGACCTCGAAGCCCCCGCCGAGCGCCTCGAAGGAGCCGACCGCGGCGGTGAGCTGTGCGATCGTCGTGAAGAGCGGCTTGTCGGCCGCGACGGCGGCTGCGCGGATCTCGTAGCCGTCCGCGCGAGCCGACCGGCCACTCGGGGTGTTGATGACCATGTCGACCTCGTCGCGGTTGATCAGGTCGACGATCGAGTCGTCCTCACCCGCGGCCGTGGTCTCGCTGTACTTGCGCACCGTCCGGGCACTGATGCCGTTCCGGTTCAGCACCTCGGCCGTGCCGTCGGTCGCGAGGATGTCGAACCCGAGCTGCTGGAGGCGCAGCACCGGCAGGATGATCGAACGCTTGTCGCGGTCGGAGACCGAGACGAACACCGTTCCGCTCGACGGCAGGCCGCCGTAGGCCGCCTCCTGGCTCTTCGCGAACGCGCGCGGGAAGTCCTTGTCGATGCCCATCACCTCGCCGGTGGAGCGCATCTCCGGGCCGAGCACGCTGTCGACGATCTGGCCGTCCTTCGTGCGGAAGCGCTTGAAGGGCAACACGGCCTCCTTGACCGACACCGGGGAGTCGATCGGGACCCGGGATCCGTCGACCGGGGGCAGGAGCCCCGAGTCCTTGAGCTCGGCGACCGTCGCGCCGGTCATGATCAGTGATGCGGCCTTCGCCAGCGGGATGCCGAGCGCCTTCGACACGAACGGCACGGTGCGGGACGCACGCGGGTTCGCCTCGATGACGTAGAGGATGCCGGCGCCGATCGCGAACTGGACGTTCAGGAGACCACGCACGCCGATCCCCTGGGCGATCGCGAGCGTCGCGTTCCGCACGCGGTCGATCTCGGCACGACCGAGCGAGACGGGCGGCAAGGTGCAGCTCGAGTCGCCCGAGTGGATCCCGGCCTCCTCGATGTGCTCCATGACGCCGCCGATGTAGAGCTCCTCGCCGTCGAACAGGGCGTCGACGTCGATCTCGATCGCGTCGTCGAGGAAGTGGTCGACGAGCAGCGGCTGGGCCGGGCCCACGATGCCCTGGTCCTCGATGCGCACGAAGTAGTCCGTGAGCGAGGCGCTGTCGTAGATGATCTCCATGCCGCGTCCGCCGAGCACGAAGCTCGGGCGGACGAGGACCGGGTAGCCGATCTCCTCGGCGACGCGCAGCGCACCCTCGATCTCCACCGCGGTGCCGTTCTTCGGCGCGACGAGGCCGGCGGCGTCCAGGATCTCCTGGAACTGGCCGCGCTCCTCGGCGAGGTCGATGGCGGTCGGCGTGGTGCCGAGGATCGGGACGCCTGCGGCCTCGAGACCCTTCGCGAGCCCGAGCGCCGTCTGGCCACCGAGCTGGACGACGACACCGACGAGTTCGCCCGACTCGCTCTCGGCGTGGATGACCTCGAGGACGTCCTCGAGCGTGAGCGGCTCGAAGTAGAGCCGGTCGCTCGTGTCGTAGTCCGTCGAGACGGTCTCCGGGTTGCAGTTGATCATGATCGTCTCGAATCCGGCGGCCTGCAGCGCGAAGGACGCGTGCACGCAGGAGTAGTCGAACTCGATGCCCTGGCCGATGCGGTTCGGGCCGGACCCGAGGATGACCACCTTGCGGCGGTCGCTCGCGACCACCTCGGTCTCCGTGTCGTAGCTCGAGTAGTGGTACGGGGTGAGCGCCGGGAACTCGCCGGCGCACGTGTCGACGGTCTTGTAGACCGGGCGGACACCGAGGATGTGGCGGACCTCGCGCACCTCCTGCTCGCCGAACCCGCGCAGCTGACCGATCTGCGCGTCCGAGAAGCCGTGGTTCTTCGCGGTCCGGAGCACCTCCGTGTCGAGGCGCTCCGCCCCGGCGATCCAGTCGGCGACGTCGTTGATGAGGACGATCTGGTCGATGAACCAGGGGTCGATCTTGGTTGCCTCGAAGACCTGCTCGGCGGTGGCACCCTTACGGAGCGCCTGCTGCACGACGACGATGCGGCCGTCGGTCGGGGTCTTCATGACCTCGAGCAGCTCCTCGACGCTGCGGGACTCGTCGCCCCAGTGGAAGCTGGAACCGCGCTTCTCGAGCGACCGCAGCGCCTTCTGCAGGGCCGTGGCGTAGTTGCGTCCGATGGCCATCGCCTCACCCACCGACTTCATGGTGGTCGTGAGCGTCGGGTCGGCGGCGGGGAACTTCTCGAACGCGAAGCGCGGGACCTTCACGACGACGTAGTCGAGCGTGGGCTCGAAGCTCGCGGGCGTGACCTTCGTGATGTCGTTCGGGATCTCGTCGAGACGGTACCCGATGGCCAGCTTCGCCGCGATCTTCGCGATCGGGAAGCCGGTCGCCTTCGAGGCGAGGGCACTCGAACGCGAGACGCGCGGGTTCATCTCGATGACGATGATGCGGCCGTCGGCCGGGTCGACCGCGAACTGGATGTTGCAGCCGCCGGTGTCGACGCCGACCGCGCGGATGATGTCGATACCGATGTCGCGGAGCTTCTGGTACTCGCGGTCCGTCAGCGTCAGGGCGGGGGCCACCGTGATGGAGTCCCCGGTGTGCACACCGACCGGGTCGACGTTCTCGATCGAGCAGACGACGACGGTGTTGTCGGCCGTGTCGCGCATGAGCTCGAGCTCGTACTCCTTCCAGCCGAGGATCGACTCCTCGAGGAGCACCTCGGTGGTCGGGCTCTGGTGGAGGCCGTCGCCGACGATCCGGCGGAGCTCCGTCTCGGTGTACGCGAAGCCCGAGCCGAGGCCGCCCATCGTGAACGAGGGGCGGACGACCAGCGGGTAGCCGAGGTCCTCGGCGTAGCCGACGGCCTCCTCGACCGTGTGGGCGATGTAGGAGCGGGCCACGTCCGCGCCCGCGTCGAGCACGAGCTGCTTGAAGATCTGGCGGTCCTCGCCCTTGTTGATCGCCTCGAAGTTCGCGCCGATGAGCTCGACGTCGTACTTCTCGAGGATGCCGTGCTCGTGCAGCTGGATCGCGGCGTTCAACGCCGTCTGGCCGCCGAGGGTCGGCAGGATCGCGTCGGGCTTCTCCTTCGCGATGATCGTCTCGATGACCTGCCAGGTGATCGGCTCGACGTAGGTCGCGTCGGCGAAGTCGGGGTCGGTCATGATGGTCGCCGGGTTCGAGTTGACGAGGATGACGCGGACGCCCTCCTCGCGCAGCACGCGGCACGCCTGGGTGCCCGAGTAGTCGAACTCGGCGGCCTGCCCGATGACGATCGGCCCGGAGCCGATGACGAGGACGCTGTTGATGTCGTCGCGCTTGGGCACTAGTTGTTCTCCTTGGTGCTGGAAGTGGTGGCGTGGCCGGTCACGAGGTCGCGGAACCGGTCGAACAGGTAGACCGCGTCGTGCGGACCCGAGGCGGACTCGGGGTGGTACTGGACCGAGAACGCGGGGATGTCGATGCAGTTGATGCCCTCGACGACCTCGTCGTTCAGGCTGTAGTGGCTGACCTCGGCGAGGCCGAACCCGGCGGGCGTCTCGTGACGGCCCTCGATCGGCAGGTCGACCGCGAAGCCGTGGTTCTGCGAGGTGATCTCCACCCGACCGGTCGCCTTGTCGAGGACCGGCTGGTTGATCCCGCGGTGACCGAACGGCAGCTTGTAGGTCTCGAAGCCGAGCGCGCGGCCGAGCAGCTGGTTGCCGAAGCAGATGCCGAAGTACGGCACTCCCGCGCGGAGCACGTCCTGCAGGAGGGCGACGTGCGCGTCGCTCGCAGCCGGGTCACCGGGGCCGTTGGAGAAGAACAGGGCGGACGGCTCGAGCGCGAGGACCTCGGCCGAGGTCACCGACTGCGGCAGCACCACGACGTCGAAGCCGCGAGCGGCGAGGTGGTTGAGCGTCGACGTCTTGACGCCGAGGTCGAGCACTGCGACGGAACCGACGCGCTCGCCCACCGCCGGCACGGTGTACTGCTCGGTCGTGGAGACCTGGCTCGACAGGTTCAGACCGGCCATCTGCGCGCCGGCCCGGACGAGACTGAGCTGCTCGGCGCCGGACAACTCGAAGTCCTCGCCGGAGAACACGCCGCCGCGCATGGAACCGGCGGAACGGATGTGTCGGGTCACCGCTCGGGTGTCGATGCCGCTGATGCCCACGACGCCGTCCTGGACGAGTTCGTCGTCGAGCGAGCGGTCCGCTCGGAAGTTCGAGACGATGCGCGACGCATCGCGCACCACGTATCCGGCGACCCAGACGCGGGCGGACTCCATGTCCTCGCGGTTGACGCCGGTGTTGCCGATGTGCGGCGCGGTCATCAGGACGATCTGTCCGGCGTAGGACGGGTCGGTCAGCGTCTCCTGGTAGCCGGTCATGCCGGTGGCGAAGACGACCTCGCCGAGCGTGCGGCCGGTCGCGCCGTAGGCGTGCCCGACGTAGCGGTTGCCGTCCTCGAGGACGAGTACCGCTGGACTGGGTGGGGTGAAGGAGGTCATGGTCAAGCCCTCTCGTGAGGCGGTGGGGTGGAGTCGTCGGCCGAGGTGGTGTCGGTGACGGTGTCTGGGGTGCCCGTCGGCCGGAGTCCGGCGTCCGCGGCGGGGATGAGGCTCGTGACGGTGTCGATGATGCGGGCGCGGTCCGCCTGCTCGAGGACGCGGAAGGTGCTGTCCGCGATCACCGTCGGGACGGGGCGCCAGCTCAGACGGATGAGCCCGCCCGGCTCGACGACCCGGTCGATCGTGAGGTTGGTCTGGTCGACGCCGACGATGCTCGTCGCCGGGATGAACGTCGGCCGCTCCCCCGGGACGTCGACGACGACTCCGGCGGCTCCGAGTTCGAGCGTGACCCGGGATCGGTAGCGCAGTCCCTGCAACGCCAGCCGTTCGAGCGGCTGGTCGTGCTTCGACGTCGCGACGTAGAGGACCTCGACCGTCAGTGACGGGACCGGCCGCGGGTCGGGGAGCTCCGCGAGAGGACCGACCTGGGCGTCGCGCGCGACGCGGCGTCGCCAGGCGAAGGCCATGAGGGTGAGGATGCCGAGGAGGACGAGGGCGACGAGGACGGCCGCGAGGATCCGCCCATCCATCAGTGCTCGACCTCCGCGGATCGCGCGGCGCGGCGTGCTGCGGTCGCGACCTGCTCCGTCGGGAGCACGACGCCGTCCAGGACGGTCGCGTAGCCCCGGTGGAAGGTGGCGACGACGCGGCCGGGCAGCTCCAGGCCGAGGTAGGGCGAGTTCACGCCCTTGCCGGCCAGGTCGGCCGTGCCGAACGGACGGGTGGCGGCGGTGTCGTAGAGCACGACCTCCGCCGGAGCGCCGGCCTCGATCGAAGCCCCCTGCCCGGTGATCCGTCCGATCCTCGCCGGCGTCGCCGAGAGCACCCGGGCGACGTCGTTCCAGTCCAGGAGCCCGGTCGCGACCATCGACGCGTGCACGACGGAGAGAGCGGACTCGAGGCCCACCATGCCGTTCGCGGCGGCGTCCCACTCGCAGTCCTTGGCCTCGACCGGGTGCGGTGCGTGGTCCGTGGCGACGATGTCGATCGTGCCGTCCGCGAGGGCCTCGCGCAGCGCCTGGACGTCCTCCGCGCGTCGCAGGGGCGGGTTCACCTTGTACCGGGCGTCGTAGCTGGACACCAGCTCCTCGGTGAGGAGCAGGTGGTGTGGCGTGACCTCGGCCGTGACGGGGATGCCCCGGGCCTTCGCCCAGCGGATGACGTCGACGGAACCGGCCGTCGAGACGTGGCAGATGTGGAGGCGGGAACCCACGTGCTCGGCGAGGAGCACGTCGCGGGCGATGATCGACTCCTCGGCGACCGCCGGCCACCCGGTGAGCCCGAGTTCGCCGGAGAGGGCGCCCTCGTTCATCTGCGCGCCGACGGTGAGCCGGGGCTCCTGCGCGTGCTGGGCGATCACGCCGTCGAAGGCCTTCACGTACTCCAGCGCGCGGCGCATGAGCAGCGGGTCGGACACGCAGAGGCCGTCGTCCGAGAAGACCCGGACCTTGGCACGCGAGGAGGCCATGGCGCCGAGTTCGGCGAGTCGTTCCCCGGCCAGTCCGACCGTCACGGCACCGATCGGCTGCACCGTGGCGTAGCCGGCGCGTTCACCGAGCGACTGCTCCTGCTCGACGACCCCGGCCGTGTCGGCCACCGGCGAGGTGTTGGCCATCGCGAACACCGCAGTGAAGCCGCCGGCGGCCGCAGCGCGCGTGCCGGTGAGCACGGTCTCGCTCTGTTCGAATCCGGGTTCCCGCAGATGCGTGTGGAGGTCGACGAGCCCGGGCAGCGCGAGGAGGCCGTCCGCGTCGACGACGGTCGCTCCGGCGGCACTCAGTCCGGAGCCGCGTTCCGCGATCCGTCCATCGCGCAGGAGGAGGTCGGTGCGCGTCCCGTCGGCGAGCGTCGCTCCGGTGATCAGCGTGACGTCGTGGTTCGAAGTGGGCTCAGACACGGGTGGATTCCTCTCGATCGCCGGACAACAGCAGGTATAACGCGGCCATCCGGACCGACACCCCGTTGGCGACCTGTTCGAGGACGGTCGACCGGGGTGAGTCGGCTGCCCCGGACGAGATCTCCAGACCGCGGTTCATCGGCCCGGGGTGCATGACAATGCTAGCCGGATCGAGGCGGGCGAGCCGCTCGTCGTCGAGCCCCCAGCGCCTGGAATACTCCCGGCTGTTGGGGAAAAAGGCGGCGTGCATGCGTTCGGACTGGATCCGGAGCATCATCAGCACGTCGGGACGCTGGGCGATCGCGTCGTCCAGGTCGTAGCGGACGGTGGCCGGCCAGGGACCGAGGTCCACCGGGAGCAGCGTCGGCGGAGCGACGAGGGTCACCTCGGCGCCGAGCGTGTCGAGCAGCCAGACGTTCGAGCGGGCGACCCGGGAATGCAGGATGTCGCCGACGATCGTCACCGCCACCCCGTCGAGCGCGCGACCGCGGGACCGCTCGCCGTGGAGGCGCTTGCGCATCGTGAACGCGTCCAGGAGGGCCTGCGTCGGGTGCTCGTGCGTCCCGTCCCCCGCATTCAGGATGCCGGCGTCGATCCACCCGCTGTCGGCGAGGGTCTGCGGCGCTCCGGACGCGGAGTGTCGGATCACGACGGCGTCGGCATGCATCGCGGCGAGGGTCTGCGCGGTGTCCTTCAGGCTTTCACCCTTCGAGACGCTCGACCCCTTCGCGCTGAAGGTGATGACGTCTGCGGACAGCCGTTTTGCGGCAGCCTCGAACGAGATGCGCGTGCGGGTCGAGTCCTCGAAGAAGAGGTTGACGACCGTCTTCCCACGGAGGGTCGGGAGCTTGCGGACCTCACGGAACTGCGTCTCGGCCATGTCCTCCGCGACGTCGAGGATCTCGATCGCCTCGTCGCGGGTGAGGGTCTTCGTCGACAGCAGATGCCTCATTCGCCGCTCCCCTCGATCGTTACCGAGTCGTCGCCGTCGAACTCCGTGAGCCGGACGAAGATGCGCTCCGCCTGCGAGGAGGGCAGGTTCTTCCCCACGAAGTCGGGTCGGATCGGGAGCTCGCGGTGCCCGCGGTCGACGAGCGCGGCGAGCCGTACGACGCGCGGGCGGCCCAGGTCGGTCAGCGCGTCGAGGGCGGCGCGGATCGTGCGGCCCGAGTACAGGACGTCGTCGACGAGGACGACCGTGCGCCCGTCGATCCCCTGCGGCGGCAGCGTCGTGGGCTGTGGTGCACGGGTCGGGTGTTTCGCCAGGTCGTCGCGGTACATCGTGACGTCGAGTGCACCCGAGACGATGGTCGCGCCCGAGATCGAGGAGATCGTGGCGGCGATCCGCTTCGCGAGGATGACCCCGCGTGTCGGGATGCCGAGGATCACGAGGTCGTCTGCTCCGCGGTTGGACTCGAGGATCTCGTGGGAGATCCGAGTCAACGCCCGCGCGATGTCAGCTTCGTGCAGCACGGTACGTGCGCTCATCGCCGACTCCCTTCTCCGCCTCTCTGGACGGTCTTAAAGGTTGTCTTGGTCAACACCCGAGCCTAGCAGTCGGATCAGGCCTCGTAGAGCTCCAACGGGAGGCCGTCGGGATCGAAGAAGAACAGCATCTTGCGCGAGGTGTGCGGGTCGATCCGGACGTCTTCGACGCGGACCCCCAGCTCCACCAGACGGGCGTGGCCGGCGTCGACGTCGTCGACGGCGAAGGCGAGGTGCCGCAGTCCGAGCGCTTCGGGTCCGGATGCGCGTGCCGGCGTGTCCGGGAAGGAGAACAGCTCGATGAGGTACTCACCGTTCAGTGCGAGGTCGCCCATCCAGGAGTCCCGCTCGGCCCGGTACACCTCGGTGATCAGCTCACAGCCGAGCACCGAGGTGTAGAAGCGCTTGGAGGCCTCGTAGTCGCTGGCGATGATCGCGATGTGGTGCACGCGCTTCAACGGCAGGGCCGGACCGGTCTCGTCGCTCATCGTCACCGCGGGTTGATCTGCGAGATCTTGCCGAGCAGGCCGTTGATGAAGCCGGCCGAGTCGTCGGTCGACAGCGTCTTGGCCGCCTCGACCGCTTCGTCGATGGCGACGCCGTGCGGCACCTCGTCGTTGAACAGGATCTCCCAGATCGCGATCCGGAGGATGGCACGGTCGACCGTGGGCATCCGCGCGAGCGTCCAGCCCTGCGCGTACGTCTCGATCTGTTCGTCGATCTCCTCGGCGTGGTCGCCGACGCCGTCGACGATCTCCCGCGCGTACAACCACGAGGCCTGGCGGTCGGGCTCGCTGACGGCGCGAGACGCTTCCGCGGACAGGACTTCAGCGAGGGTCTGCTGACGGACGTCGGCCTGGTACAGCAGATCGAGGGCGCGCTTGCGCGCCTTGGTACGAGCGCTCACTCGTTGACGCGACCGAGGTAGTCGCCCGTGCGGGTGTCGACCTTGACCTTGGTGCCGGTCTCGAGGAACAGGGGGACCTGGATCTCGTAGCCGGTCTCGACGGTCGCCGGCTTCGTGCCACCGGTCGAGCGGTCGCCCTGGAGCCCGGGCTCCGTGTATGTGACCTCGAGGATGACCGACGCGGGGAGCTCGACATACAGCGGGTTGCCGTTGTTGAGCGCGACCGTGACGTCCTGGTTCTCGAGGAGGAAGTTCTTGGTGTCGCCGACGACGACGGCGGGGATGGTGATCTGGTCGTAGTCGCTCTTGTCCATGAAGACGAAGGAGTCGCCGTCCGCGTACAGGTAGGTGAAGTCGCGGCGGTCGACGTTCTCGACGTCGATCTTCGTGCCGGCGTTGTACGTCTTGTCGACGACCTTGCCGGTCATGATGTTCTTCATCTTGGTGCGGACGAACGCGCCACCCTTGCCCGGCTTGACGTGCTGGAACTCGATCACCGTCCAGAGCTGCCCGTCGATGTTCAGGACGATGCCGTTCTTGATGTCAGCGGTAGAAGCCATGCGCGAGAATGTCCGTTCGTGGAAAGTGTGCGGCCGGATACGACCCAACGAACGAGTGTAACCGCTGCGAGGACCCGTGACCAACGCGCCCGTGGTGGATCAGGGCGCCGCGCACGTCACTCGGCGCTGCAGCGCACCACGAGGTTGAGGGCGAGGCGGTACGAGTCGAAGCCGAAACCGGCGATCACGCCGGTCGCGACACCGGAGATCACGCTCGTGTGACGGAAGGCCTCGCGGGCGTGCGGATTCGAGAGGTGCACCTCGACGAGCAGGAGGCCGGCCTTCGTGACCATGGCCGCCGCGTCGCGGAGCCCGTAGCTGTAGTGGGTGAACGCCGCGGGGTTGAGGATCACGGACGTCCCGGAGTCGACGGCCTCGTGGAGCCAGCCGATCAGCTCGCCTTCGTCGTCCGTCTGACGCAGGTCGATCCGCGTCCCGTCGCCCGCGTCGGCCTCGAGCACGGTGCGCAGCGCATCGAGGTCGGCCGAGCCGTAGACGTCGGGTTCACGGCTGCCGAGGCGTCCGAGGTTCGGTCCGTTGAGGACGAGCACGGTGGTCATGAGTCGAGGGTATCCGTTCGGGTCGAGCGCTCACGGAGCGCGACGGCGTCGGTCAGGAGCCGATCTCCTGGTAGGCGGCGAAGAGCAGCGAGGTCTCGGGCCCCTGGAGGACGGTCGGCTTGGCGAGGTCGTCGAGCACGATGAACCGCAACATCGAACCACGCGTCTTCTTGTCGCGCTGCATCGTCGCGAGCAGGGTGTTCCAGCGACCCACCGGATAGGCGATCGGCAGGCTGAGGAGCTCCAGGACGCGACGGTGGCGGTCGACGACCTCGTCCGACAGTCGGCCGGCGAGGCGGGACAGCTCGGCGACGTACATCATGCCGATCGCCACCGCGGCACCGTGTCGCCACTGATACCGTTCGGCGTGCTCGATGGCGTGCCCCAGCGTGTGCCCGTAGTTGAGGATCTCGCGGAGGCCCTGCTCGGTGAAGTCCTCGCTGACGACGTCGGCCTTCATCCGGATCGCGAGCTCGATGCAGCGGCGGAAGGCGGGCGTGTCGGGGTCGGTCGCGGCGTCGACGTCGGCCTCGATGAGGTCGAGGATCTCCGGGTAGCGGATGAACCCGGCCTTGGCCACCTCGGCGAACCCGGCGAGGATCTCGTTCTTCGGGAGGGTGTCGAGCGTGTCGAGATCGCAGACGACGGCGGCCGGGGCGTAGAAGGCGCCGACGAGGTTCTTGCCTTCCGCGGTGTTGATGCCCGTCTTCCCGCCCACGGCCGCGTCGACCATGCCGAGGACCGTCGTGGGGACCTGCACGAGCCGGACGCCGCGCAGCCAGGTGGCGGCGACGAAGCCGGCGAGGTCGGTGACGGCGCCACCGCCGAAGCCGATGACCGCGTCGGAGCGCGTGAAGTCGGCCTGCCCGAGGACTCCCCAGCAGAACGCGGCGACCTCGACCCGTTTCCCCGCCTCGGCGTCGGGCACCTCGGCGAGCAGCACCTGGTACCGGTCGCTCAGGGTCTCGCGCAGCTTGGCCGCCTTCTCGCCCAGCGTCGCGGGGTGGACGATGAGGACCCGCTGCACGCCGGTCCCGAGGGCGTCGACGAGCACGTCCTCCAGCCCTCTCCCGATCGTGATGGGGTACGGCGAGGATCCCGTCACCTCGATGACGGTCCGCTCGGTCGAGGTGGTCGGTTCGGTGCTCATGCAGGCTCCTTCACCCAGGCGACGAGCTCGTCGACGATGCCTGAGATGGGTCGGTGCGAGGTGTCGAAGGTGACATCCGCGAGTCGTTCGTACACGGGACGCCGGGCGGCGGCGATGCGCGACCACGCGCCGGGGTCGTCGCGGAGGAGTGGACGCTTGTCGAGGTTGGCCCGTGCCAGCACGGCCTCCTCGGTGACCGTCAGGAGCACGACGCGTGCATCGGCGAGCTCACGCTGCGTGTCCTCGTCGAGGACCGCTCCCCCGCCGAGTGAGACGATCGCCGGCTGTTCGAGGGCAGTGGCGACCGCCGCACGCTCCAGGGCACGGAAGTGCGCCTCGCCGTGTCGCTCGAAGATGCGCGCGATCGCGCCGTGCTCGCCGGACACGACGTTGTCGGTGTCGACGAACGGCACTCCCAGGCGCTTCGCCAACTGCTTGCCGACCCGGCTCTTCCCCGACCCCATCGGTCCGATGAGGACGACGGGGAGCCGGAGATCGGCGGCCTGCTCAGGCATCGGCGCTGGAGGCGTGGTCGCCTCGCGTGCGCAGGTTCGACGGGATCGCTGCCAGGTATCCGTCGAGGTTGCGCTTCGTCTCGGGGACGGAGTCGCCACCGAACTTCTCGAGCACCGCTTCGGCGAGGACCAGGGCCACCATCGCCTCGGCCACGACACCCGAGGCCGGGACCGCGCAGACGTCCGAGCGCTGGTGGTGCGCGGTGGCGGCCTCGCTCGTCGCGACGTCGACCGTGCGGAGCGAGTGCGGGACGGTCGCGATCGGCTTCATGCCGGCGCGGACGCGGAGGACGGTACCGGTGGTCATGCCACCCTCGGTGCCGCCGGCGCGGTCGCTCTGTCGGGCGATGCCGTCGCTCTCCTGGACGAGCTCGTCGTGGGCCGC
Source organism: Plantibacter sp. VKM Ac-2876 (assembly GCF_015350715.1). Taxonomy (NCBI): domain Bacteria; kingdom Bacillati; phylum Actinomycetota; class Actinomycetes; order Micrococcales; family Microbacteriaceae; genus Plantibacter; species Plantibacter sp. VKM Ac-2876. Next base: position 283,856 of record NZ_JADKSI010000002.1, read on the forward strand.
GGAACCGCGACGCGTCGTCGTGAGGAAGCCGTCGCCGACTTCCACACCCTTGATGGCCTGGATGCCCATGAGTGCTGCCGCGAGCCGTGCGTCGAGTCGGCGGTCCCAGTGGACGTAGGAGCCGAGCCCCGGTGGGAGTCCGTAGGCCAGGACCTCGACGATGCCGCCGAGGGTGTCGCCGTCCTTCTTGGCCGCGTCGACCTCGGCGACCATGCGCTCCGAGGTCGCCTTGTCGAAGCAGCGCAGCGGATCGGCGTCCAGCGCGTCGACGTCGGCCGGCACCGGCAGCGGGCTGTCTTCGGGAACGCGCACAGGGCCGATCGACAGCGTGTGGCTGACGAGGGTGATGCCCAGCTCGCCGAGGAAGGAGCGCGCGACGGCACCCAGGGCGACGCGCGCAGCGGTCTCGCGTGCGCTGGCGCGTTCGAGCACGGGACGCGCCTCGTCGAAGCCGTACTTCTGCATGCCCGTCAGGTCGGCGTGGCCGGGACGCGGACGGGTGAGCGCGGCGCTGCGGCCGCGAGACTTGTCGGAGATCTCGGTCGGCTCGGGGCTCATGACCTCGGCCCACTTCGGCCATTCGGTGTTGCCGATACGGATCGCGATCGGGCTGCCCATGGAGAAGCCGTGGCGGACGCCACCGGACAGGTTGAGCTCGTCCTCCTCGAACTTCATGCGGGACCCTCGGCCGTAGCCGAGCTTCCGTCGGGCGAGGTCGGCGCGGACGCCGTCCATGGAGATGGGGACGCCGGACGGGAGTCCCTCGAGGACGGCGATGAGTTCCGGGCCGTGAGACTCTCCGGCAGTGAGCCAACGAAGCATGGTCCTATCCTTCCATAGAGCCGGGACGCGACCGTGCGCCTTCGTCCGACGGCCCGGCGGGTGTGCAGGTGGGCGACGGATGCGTCCGAAGCGGTCAGTGCGACGCGACCGGTGCTCCGGTGTGATCGAGGTGGACCGTGTCGAGCATCGCCCGGAGCACCGTCGCCTCGTCCTCGAGTGGGAGGAGCGGATCGTCGAGGACGAAGATCCGGACCTGGAGCAACGCCTGGTGCACGAGCATCGACAGCCCGCTGAGGACCGACCCGCCGGCCTGCGACCACGCCTCCGCGAGCACACTCGGCCACGGGTCGTACGCGACGTCGAGGAGGAGCGCGCCCGGGGCATGGGACAGGACCGGACCCGGTTCGGTGAGGGCGCCGCCGGGAAGGGTGCTGATCACGAGTGGTGCGTCAGGCGTCTCACCGTCGAGCGGCCCTGAGGCGAACCGCAGCCCCAGCCGGCCGGCGAGGTCCTCGAGTGGTCGCGCCTGGGCCGGTCGTCGAAGCGCCACGTGGACGTGTTCGGCACCGAGGTCCGCCGCCGCCATGATCGCCGAGGAGGCCGTCGCTCCCCCGCCCAGGACGACCGCGGACGCGATCGTGTCGACGCCGGCCGCCCCGATCGCGCGGACGATGCCGCCGACGTCGGTGTTGAACCCCTCGATCCGACGGGATCCGTCTTCGGCTCGGCGGAGACGCAACGTGTTGACCGCCCCGGTCTCGGTTGCGGCGCGGTCGGCCACGTCGGCCAGCTCGAGCGCGCGATGCTTCAGGGGCATGGTCAGCGAGAGTCCCCGCCAGTCCGAGCCGAGGTCGTCGAGGAAGGCCGAGAGGTCGGCCGCCTCGAGTTCATGGCGACCGTAGTCCCAGTCAAGCCCCAGCACCCGGTAGGCGGCCTCGTGCAGTGCCGGGGACTTGGAGTGGGCGATGGGCGCGCCGAGCACGGCGAGCCGCGGCTGCCCGTCCTCGCCGTGACCCGGCCCTGGTCCACTCATGTGCGCCACGCTTCCGCTACTGGTACTCGGGGTGCTCGTCCATCCAGGACAGCCACTTGTCGACCGCGGCCTCGTGCTCCTCCTGGGTGGTGGAGAAGATCGTCTCGCCGGAGTCGAGGTTCCACGTGACGAAGTAGAGCCAGGGTCCGTCGGCCGGGTGCAGCGCGGCGTCGATCGCGAGGTCACCCGGGTTCGAGATCGGTCGTACGACCATGCCCGGGTGGACGTAGGTGTTGTACGGGTTCGAAGCGTCGGCGCGCTCGGCGTCCGTGGTCGACACCCGGTGGGTGTTGCCCGTCCCGTACGCGACCGTGGCGTCGGACTGCAGCAGACCGCTCTCCCACTGGGCCGGGTCCAGCCGGTTGAGGAAGACCCGAGACACCTTGTAGTAGTCGTCGCGGAGGCCCGCCTCCTTCTGGATGAGCGAGGCCAGGACGATGGTCTTCCAGCGGTCCTCGGGCTTCACCCCGGCGTCGTCGAGCGCCTGGAACGACCGGTTCACGAGGGTCTGGAGGACGGCGTGCGCATCGCCGCCGTCGGGGAGGCTGTAGGTCGCCGGGAAGAGGAACCCCTCGAGCGAGGTCGCCTCGGCGGGGAGACCGAAGGACGCGACGTCGGCGGCCGCCGCCTGGAGTTCCTCCAGCGGGATGCCGGTGCCCTCCGCGATCGACGGCAGTGCGTCCTGCTCCGCGGTGCCCTCGGGGATGACGAAGGTGTCCTCCATGCGGTTCGCCTCATCGGTCAGTGCCGCAAGGGCGGACTCGGCGCTCATCTTGAGCTTCAGTTTGTAGGCGCCAGGGAAGAACTCCGGCTGGGTGGGCTGTGCGAGGAGGAGGTCGTAGAAGGCGTCGAACGACTTCGTGACCCCAGCGTCGTGCAGGCTCGTCGCGATGTCCTCACCGATGTCGCCCTCGTTGACCATGACGACGGCCTCGCCGCTGCCGGCGCCCTCGTAGTCGTTGGGCTCCTCCCAGCCGAGGACCTTGCGGATCTGCGGCTCGTAGCTCGTCCACACGACCGCGGCACAGGCGACGAGACCCCCGACGACGACGATCGACACGATGAGTGCGATGAGCCCGCGTCGACCACGTCGGCGCTTCGGCGGTTCCCCACCGGCCAGCGCACGACGGCGCCCCCGATGGATCGGCTGCGGCCCGCTGTCGTTGGCCGTGTCGTCCTCAGCGAGCAGGTCCTCGAACGCGGGGATGGTCGCGGTCCTGGCGCGGGACGCCGAGGATTCGGTGTCGTCCGACTCGGGCGCACGTGGGGTCGGCGCGCTCACGGGTGTGTCGTTCCTGGCCGGCTCGCTGACGCCGGGGTCACCCGACGACGCGGCGGTCGAGGGGGCGTCGACCGATGAGGCGTCGACCGACGCGGCGCCGGTCGGGGCCGGTGCGGCCGTGTCGCTCGCGGCGTCGTCATCGACGGGCTCGGGCGGCGTCGAGGCGGCTTCCGCGGCCTCACGCTGCTGACGTGCCTCTCGTCGGGACAATGGCACCGGCTGCTCCCCCGCGGCGTTCCGTTCGGACGTGAAGAGGTCTGCGAGCGGATCGTCTGCTGGGTTGTTCTGAGGTGTCAGATTCGACACAGGCACGTCCTGTTCACGGGTCGACGGGGCTTCCGGGGGGTCGCCCCGAACCGCGTTCGGCGTCGAGGGCGTACTGCAAGAGTATGACGGCCGCCACCTGATCGACAATCGAGCGGGTCTGCTTCTGTCGTTTCCCAGCGGAGCGCAAGGCGCTGTGGGCGGTCACCGTCGTCAGCCGCTCGTCGACGAGACGGGCCGGGACACCGGTGATCGACCTGAGCCGGGCCGCGAACTCCCGGGCGTCCTGCGTGGACGCAGTGTCCTTCCCCGACAGGGCGATCGGGAGACCGACGACGAGCTCCACCGCGCCGAGTTCTTCGGCGATGACTGCGATCGCCCGGATGTCGGCGTCACCGCCGAGGTCCCGTGGGACCGTCTCAACCGGTGTGGCCAACAGGCCGTCGGGATCGCTTCTCGCGACTCCGACCCTGGCCTTCCCGACGTCGATCCCGAGTCGGACTCCGCGACGGAACCCGTCCGTCATGTCAGGCGATCTCGCGGGCGATCGCAGCGAGGGCGTCGCCGAGCGCGGTGGCGTCGACGCCGCCACCCTGTGCGAGGTCGTCCTTCCCGCCACCGTTGCCGCCGAGGACACCGGCCGCGACCCGGACGAGGACGCCTGCCTTGAGTCCGGCGTCGCGGGCACCCTGGTTCGTCGCGACGACGATCGCGGGCTTCCCGCCGACGACCGCGCCCAGGGCGACGACCGCCGGGCTCGCGCCGAGCTGCTCGCGGAGCTGCGTGACGAGCGTCCTGACGTCGTTCGGTGACCCGAGCTCGCCCAGGTGCTCGGCGACGAGCGACACCGGGCCGACGCGGTGAGCGGTCAGCGCCAGTGCCGGGAGACGTTCGCTCAGCCCACGGGCTTCGAACGCGGCGATCTTCTTCTCAGCGGCCTTGAGGTTCGCGACGAGTTCGGCGATGCGGTCGGGCAGCTGCTCCTTCGGCGTCTTGAGGCTGCCGGAGAGCTGTGACACGAGCGCCCGCTCGGCGGCGAGGTCGCGGAAGGCCTCGAGTCCGACGAGCGACTCCACCCGACGGTTCGTCGAGCCGACGGACGACTCGCTGACGAGGTTGATCAACCCGATCTCGGCGCTGGAGCTGACGTGCGTGCCCGCACACAGCTCACGCGACCACGGCCCGCCGATGTCGACGACGCGGACGGTCTCGCCGTACTTCTCGCCGAACAGCGCCATGGCGCCGAGCGCCTTCGCGTCGTCGAGCGCCATCTCGCGGGTGCTCACCTGCAGGTTGTCGCGGATGGCGTTGTTGGAGATCTCCTCGATCTCCGACTTCGTCGCCGGTGACAGCGGCTGGTTCCAGGTGAAGTCGAGCCGGAGATAGCCTGCCTTGTTCGACGAACCGGACTGGTGGGCACTGTCGCCCAACACCTGTCGCAGGGCGGCGTGGATGATGTGCGTACCGGAGTGCGCCTGCTGCGCGCCGCGGCGGTAGCTCGCGTCGACGATGGTCGTCGCCGGTGCGTCAACGCCCACCTCGCCCTGGCTCACCTGCACCTTGTGCGCGATGAGACCCTTGACCGGCTTCTGGACGTCGAGCACCTCGAGCTCGTATCCGGGACCGACGATGACGCCCTGGTCGGCCTCCTGCCCGCCGGACTCGGCGTACAACGAGGTCTCCGCCAGGATCACCTCGGCGATGTCGCCGGCGACCGCGCGCTGCACCGGGTGGCCGCCAACGATGATGCCGAGGATGCGGCTCTCGGTCTCGAGCTCGGTGTAGCCGGTGAACACGGTCTCGCCCTTGGCGCGGATGTCGCTGTAGACCGAGAGGTCGGCGAGGACGCTCTTCTTCGCCTTCGCGTCGGCCTTCGCCCGCTGGCGCTGCGCGGTCATGAGCGAATCGAACGCGTCGCGATCGACGGAGAGGCCTGCCTCCTCCGCGATCTCGAGGGTCAGGTCGATGGGGAACCCATAGGTGTCGTGCAGCAGGAACGCGGAGTCGCCGGCGAGGGCCGTCCGACCCGTGCCCTTGGTCTGCTCGAGCGCGAGGTCGAGGATGGTCGTTCCGCTGGCCAGTGTCCGGAGGAAGGTCTCCTCCTCAGCGTAGGCGCTCTGCGAGATCCGGCCGAAGTCGGTCTCGACCTCGGGGTAGGCGGCCTTCATGGCGTCGCGCGAGGCGGAGAACAGCTCGGGGAACGTCGCGGTGTCGACGCCGAGGAGGCGCATCGCACGGACGGTCCGTCGCATGAGGCGGCGGAGGATGTATCCGCGTCCCTCGTTCGACGGCGTGATGCCGTCGCTCATGAGCATGAGCGAGGAACGCACGTGGTCGGCGATGACGCGCATTCGGACGTCGTCGTCGTGGTCGGCACCGTAGCGACGGCCGCTCAACTCGGCGGCGCGATCGAGGACCGGCCGCACCTGGTCGATCTCGTACATGTTCTCGACGCCCTGCTTGAGGAAGGCGACCCGCTCGAGCCCCATGCCGGTGTCGATGTTCTTCTTCGGGAGTTCGCCGACGATGTCGAAGTCGACCTTGCCGCGGACGTTCTCGATCAGGTACTGCATGAAGACGAGGTTCCAGATCTCGACGTACCGGTCGTCGTCGGTCGCCGGTCCGCCGTCGGCTCCGTACGCGGGACCGCGGTCGAAGAAGATCTCCGAGCACGGGCCGGCCGGTCCGGGCTGACCCGTCGACCAGTAGTTCGTGTCCTTGTCGAGCCGCTGGATGCGGTGCTCGGGGAGCCCTGCGACGCGCTTCCAGAGGTCGATCGCCTCGTCGTCGTCCTTGTACACGGTGACCCAGAGGTCCTTCTCGTCGAAGGCGAGGCCGCCGCTCGACTCACTGCCGGTCAGGAGCTCCCACGCGTAGGTGATCGCCCCCTCCTTGAAGTAGTCGCCGAAGGAGAAGTTGCCGTTCATCTGGAAGAAGGTGCCGTGCCGGGGCGTCTTGCCCACCTCTTCGATGTCGTTGGTGCGGATGCACTTCTGGACGCTCGTGGCGCGGTTGAACGGCGCGGGGACGACGCCGGTGAGGTACGGCACGAACGGCACCATGCCGGCGACCGTGAAGAGGAGCGAGGGGTCGTCGCTGACGAGGGAGGCGGAGGGGACGACGGTGTGCCCCCGATCGCCGAAGAAGGTGAGCCAGCGGGAGCGGATGTCAGCGGTGTCCATGGTGTCCGTACGTCAGGGGTGTGCGTGTCGATGTTCGTGCGCTGCGGCGATGCCCGTCCGGGCGTGCCGCTACGGCTTGGTGAGGTCTTCTGCGGCGTCCTCGACGCGCGCGACGACGGACTCCGCCGTGTCGCGCAGCTGCGCCTCGCGCTCCTTGTAGGCGTCGCCGACGGTGTCGGTGAACTCCCTGACGCGTGAGTCCAGCTCGGAGAAGAACCGCTTGCCGGACTGTGTCTTGTTGATCTCGTGGGCGACGACGAAGCCGGCGCCGATGCCGACGATCAGCCAGAACACGTTCTTCATGGGGAACTCCTCATCTGCGGTGCGACCACCCGGGCGTCGCCGGGCGTACCAAGCATCCATCGTAGTCGAGCGCGGTGGACCGTTGGCGTCGTACAACGACGAAGAGGCACCGGCCGGAGCCGATGCCTCTTCGTGTGGTGCCCTGAGCCGGGCCGCAGTCCTAGCGGGCTGCGTAGTACTCGACGACGAGCTGCACTTCACAGGTCACGGGGACCTCGGCGCGCTTCGGGCGACGCTCGAGACGTGCCTGGAGCTTGTCGAGCTCGACCGAGAGGTACGCGGGCACCTTCGGCAGGACGTCGACGTGACCGCCGGCAGCGGCGACCTGGAAGGGCTCGGTGCCCTCGGAGCGCGGCTTGACGTGGATGAGCTGGCCCGGCTTCACGCGGAAGGACGGGCGGTCGACGAGCTGGCCGTCGACCATGATGTGGCGGTGCACGACCATCTGGCGAGCCTGAGCCGTGGTGCGGGCGAAGCCGGCACGGAGGACGAGCGCGTCGAGACGGGTCTCGAGGATCTCGACGAGGTTCTCACCCGTCAGGCCCTGGGTGCGACGTGCCTCCTGGAAGGCGATCTTGAGCTGAGCCTCGCGGATGCCGTACTGGGCGCGCAGACGCTGCTTCTCGCGCAGACGGACGGCGTAGTCGCTGTCGGCCTTGCGCTTGGTGCGGCCGTGCTCACCGGGAGCGTAGGGACGCTTCTCGAGGTACTTGGCGGCCTTCGGGGTGAGGGCGATGCCGAGTGCCCGCGAGAGGCGGGTCTTGCTGCGGGTACGTGACTTGGTAGACACGGTTTCCTTTCGATGAAGTCTCAAACGATGAATGACCGGCGCGAAGACGCGTCGGTGATCCGGAATCACACCGGACAAAGTCAGAGGGGTCCGCCGGGGCTGTTCGGCTACAGAACACGCCCGTCGAACACGGTGATCGAGCAGCCGCGCAGTCACACCGGTTCTAGGCGGATCAATACTAGCACGACGTGCCCCGGTCGCCGGGCCGCCGCGACCCGACGATCACTCGCCCCGGACGATCTTCCGGAGTTTGTCCAACCGTGCCGAGATGTCACGCTCGTGGCCGTGGTCGGTGGGTTGGTAGTACCGGACGTCGCGGAGCTCGTCGGGCAGGTACTGCTGGGCGACGACACCGATCGGGTGGTCGTGCGGGTAGCGGTAGCCCTTGCCGTGTCCGAGGCGCTTGGCGCCCGCGTAGTGGGCGTCGCGCATCGGCTTCGGTACGCGTCCGAAGGCTCCGGCCCTGACGTCGGCGATGGCCTGGTCGATGGCGACGTAGGCCGCGTTCGACTTGGCGGCGGTGGCCAGGTACACCACGGCCTCGGCCAGCGGGATGCGCCCCTCGGGCATGCCGATGAACTGGACGGCGTCGGCGGCCGCCACGGCGATGGGCAGCGCCTGCGGGTCGGCGATGCCGATGTCCTCGGCCGCGGAGATGATGATGCGGCGGGCGATGAAGCGCGGGTCCTCCCCCGCCTCGATCATCCGAGCGAGGTAGTGCAGCGCGGCGTCGACGTCGGACCCGCGGATGCTCTTGATGAACGCGCTGATGACGTCGTAGTGCTCGTCGCCGTTGCGGTCGTATCGGAGCAGGGCGCGGTCGACCGCCTGCGAGACGAGCTCATCGGTGATGACGGGACCGCGGGGCGCCCGCGTCGCGGTGTCGGAGTCGTCGTCCACCCCGTCTTCGTCGTCTTCGTCGTCCTCATCGCCGACGTCGAGGAGGCCCGCGTCGTCGAGATCGAGCTCGTCGGGGTCGACCGGAGCGCCGAGATCGGAGTCGGCTGCGATCGCGGCCGCCTCGAGCGCCGTCAGGGCGCGTCGGGCATCGCCGGATGACAACTGGATGATCGCGGCGCGGGCCTCAGGCGTCACGGTGAAGCGACCGGCCAGGCCACGCGGGTCGGTCACGGCCCGGTCGATGAGGATGCCGAGGTCGTCGTCGCTCAGCTGTTCGAGCGTGAGCAGCAGCGAACGCGACAGCAGCGGGGAGATGACGGAGAAGGACGGGTTCTCGGTCGTCGCGGCGACCAGGATGACCCAGCCGTTCTCCACGCCGGGGAGCAGGGCGTCCTGCTGTGCCTTCGTGAACCGGTGGATCTCGTCGAGGAAGAGGACGGTCGAGCTGCCGTAGAGGTCGCGGCTCGACATCGCCTCCTCCATGACCTGCCGGACGTCCTTGACGCCCGCCGTCACGGCCGAGAGCTCGACGAACCGGCGACCGGAGCTGTGCGCGATGGCCTGCGCGAGCGTCGTCTTCCCGGTGCCCGGTGGGCCCCAGAGGATGACGGACACGGCCGCCTGCGTCCCCTCGTTGTCGCTCGCCAGGCGGACGAGCGGCGAGCCGGGGCGGAGCAGGTGCTGCTGGCCGGCGACCTCCTCGAGGCTGCGGGGCCGCATGCGCACGGCGAGCGGGACCGGTGCGCCGGCGATGCCGGGTCCTCGACTGAACATTCCACCAGGCTAGCCGCAGCCTGCGACACGCGGACCCGCTGCAGAACGGGGTCGCCGCCGTCGTGCGCCGTTTGGTCCGCGCGGAGCGCTCCCCGTAAGGTTCTCCTGGGCAGTCCGCCGCGGGCGTGGTGCCAGATGACAGCGCGATGCCGCCGCTCGGCCGACGGCACCTGGAGGGAACGACGTGGCAACGAGCAAGGGTCCGGACAAAGAGGCACGCGCAGCACGCGCACGGCTGCGCGCCTACAACGCCCGGCGCACCGTGCACGAGCACCGCTCCAAGCGCCGCGTCCGCGACAACGTGATCGCCGCTGCGGCGCTCGTCGTCATCCTCGCCGGTGCCACGGCTGCGCAGGTGTTCTTCTTCGCCGGCGGTCCGGGCACCCCGGTCGCGACGCCCACCGCCTCCGCCGAGGCCGGGGCCTGCGGTGTCACCGGGGCCACCGACGGCGCGAACACCGGCGAAGTCCCCGCGAGCACGATCGCCGAGGACCGCGACTGGAGCGGTGAGATGACGATCAACGACGTCGTCATGAACCTCACTCTCGACGGAGGCTGCGCGCCGCAGGGCGTCTCCTCCTTCATCTCCCTCGCCCAGTCCGGCTTCTACGACGGCGTCACCTGCCACCGCCTCACGACGAGCGGCATCTACGTCCTGCAGTGCGGCGACCCCGACGGCACCGGCACCGGCGGCCCCGGGTACAGCTACGGCCCGGTCGAGAACGCACCGACGGACGACGTCTACCCGGCCGGCACCATCGCCATGGCACGCCAGGGAGGGAACGGCTACAGCAACGGTTCGCAGTTCTTCCTCGTGTACCAGGACTCGACCATCCCGTCCGACGCCGCCGGCGGCTACACCGTGCTCGGCCAGATCACGAGCGGTCTCGACCAGCTCGTCTCGAGTGTCGTGTCCGGCGGTGTCGCAGACGGCAGCGGTGACGGTGCTCCAGCGGTCCCCGCCACCATCACCTCGGTGACGGTCCAGTAGCGCGTGCAGTAACCTGCACCAGACGGAACCGACCGGCGCAAGCGGTCGCCCCGAGCAGGACTCGGGGTAATAGGCTTGTGGATCGATCACGATCGCCACGAACGGCGGTCAACACACAGCAAGGGTGATGCGCGTGACCAGTCCAGAGATCGAACCGTGGGGTCGTGTCGACGACGACGGCACCGTCTACGTCCGTGAGGCCGACGGTGAACGAGCGGTCGGACAGTACCCCGACGGTTCCAAGGAGGAGGCGCTCGCGTACTTCGAGCGCAAGTTCACGGACCTCGCCGGACAGGTGACGCTCCTCGAGCAGCGCGCGAAGCGCGGTGCACCGGCGACGGACGTCGCGAAGGCAGTGAAGTCGATCACCAAGCAGGTCGAGTCCGCCAACGCGGTCGGCAACCTCCAGGCGCTCCTGACCCGCCTCGCGGCGCTCGACGGCACCGTGAGCGAGCTGACCGAGGCGCAGAGCCAGGAGACCAAGGCAGCGCTCGAGGAAGCGGCACGCGCGCGTCTCGCGATCGTCGAGGAAGCCGAGCAGCTCGCGCAGCAGGATCCGGCACGGGTGCAGTGGAAGCAGACCTCGGCGCGACTCGACGAACTCTTCGCCGAGTGGCAGCGCCAGCAGCACGACGGTCCGCGTCTCGCGAAGAACGACGCCAACGACCTCTGGAAGCGGTTCCGGACGGCGCGCGCGACGATCGAGCAGCACCGTCGTGCGTTCTACACGGAGCTGGACTCGGTCCACAAGGAGGCCCGCGCGATCAAGCAGAAGCTCGTCGAGCGTGCCGAGGCCCTCATCGCTAAGGGCGCCGAAGGCATCCCCGCCTACCGCAGCCTGCTCGACGAGTGGAAGGCCTCCCCGCGTGCCGGGAAGCGCCAGGATGACGCGCTCTGGGCGAAGTTCAAGGCCGCAGGCGACGCGATCTACGGCGCGAAGGCCGAGATCGACGCGCGCGACAACGAGGAGTTCCAGGGCAACCTGGATTTGAAGCTCGCGGTGTTGGCGGATGCCGAGCCGATCCTGGCCGACACGAATCGGGACTCGGCGCGCAAGGCGCTCACCGACATCCAGCGTCGGTGGGACGAGATCGGCAAGGTCCCGCGCGAGCAGGTCCGCGTCGTCGAAGACCGTCTGCGCAAGATCGAGACCCACGTCAAGCAGCTCGAGGACGAGCACTGGAAGCGCAACAACCCCGAGACGAAGGCTCGTACCGAGGGGCTCGCGAGCCAGCTCGCCGACGCCATCGCCAAGCTCGAGGACGAGGTCGAGGCGGCACGAGCCTCCGGTGACGCCGACCGGCTGACCGCCGCCATCGAGGCGCTGGATGCTCGCAAGGCGTGGCTCGGGGCGATCCGCTAGGCGGATCCGCTCCACCAACCGCGTGACGGACGCGGTTCTCCACAGATCCGTCGACGATCCTCCTGCTGCCGGACGGCTGCAGGAGGATCGTCGTATGTCCACGGCACTCCAGACGTCCTCCCCCACCGAGCCACACTGCACGACGGATCCCTCGGCCTCCACGAGCCGCCTCCCCGCCTACCTCCAGCCGCCTGAGCTCTCCGTCGCTGAGTTCGCCGCCGCGCGGCTCGACGGCGAGGTCTTCGCCTTCGAAGACGGCTACTGCAGTGTCGACGAACCCGACACCGTCAGGCTGCGTGCGGCGGTCCTCGAACAGCTGCCCGGGCTGGCCGGCGCAGTCATCGCCGAGACGAGTGCTGCCTGGCTGCACGGCGCGGCGCTCATCGCACCGAGGGTCCACACGGGCTTCGTGTCGATTGAACGGCGAAGCGCGCGTTCGCCCCGGTTGCGTCTGCGTCAGGTGTCACTCCGCGCCGACGACAGCGAACGGTGCGGCGCACTGCGGGTCACGACCCCCACGCGCACGGTAGCGGACCTGGCGCGGCGCACCGGGGCCGACACGGAGGAGGCCATGTCGACGATCCGCAACTACTTCCTGCTCGGGCTCACCAGCCCTGAGGAGGTCGTCGCGTGGGTCCGCTCCGTCCCACGGGTCCTCGGCGGCACACGGATCGTCCGTGTCGTGTCGAGTGCCACCGAGGTGATGCTCCCCGGCCTCGAGCCGACTCGGAGCGAACTGGCGTCCTGGTCGCTCCCGCTCAGCCGCCGTTGACCCGGTAGACGTCGTAGACGGTGTCGATCCGCCGGACCGCGTTCAACACGCGGTCGAGGTGGGTGGTGTCCCCCATCTCGAACACGAAGCGGCTGATGGCCAGGCGGTCGCTCGAGGTGTTCACCGTCGCCGACAGGATGTTGACGTGGTACTCGGACAGCACCCGCGTGACATCCGACAACAGTCCGGCTCGATCGAGTGCCTCGACCTGGATCTGGACGAGGAACACGCTCTTCGACGACGGAGCCCACTCCACATCGATCATGCGCTCGGGCTCCTGCAGGAGGCCTTGGACGTTGTGGCAGTCCGAACGGTGGACGGAGACGCCGGAGCCCCGCGTGACGAACCCGACGATCTCATCACCCGGGACCGGGGTACAGCACTTCGCGAGCTTGACCAGGATGTCGGGAGCACCGAGCACGAGGACCCCGGAGTCGCTGTTCTGCAGCCGCTCACGGCGGCTCCCGCGGACCGGGACGGTGTACTCGGCGTGCTCGCTGTCGGCGTCCTTCTGCAGGAGCGCGACGACCTTCTCGAGCACGGACTGCGTCGAGACGTGGCCCTCGCCGACGGCCGCGTAGAGCGCCGTGACGTCCTCGTAGCGCAGCTGCGCCGCGACCTCGGCGAACGAGTCCTGGTTCATGAGCTTCTGGAGCGGCAGGTTCTGCTTGCGCATCGCCCGCGCGATCGCGTCACGGCCCTGCTCGATGGCCTCGTCGCGTCGCTCTTTCGTGAACCACTGGCGGATCTTGTTCCGCGCCCGAGGGCTCTTGACGAAGTTCAACCAGTCCTGGCTCGGACCGGAGTCGGGGTTCTTCGAGGTGAAGACCTCCACCACGTCGCCCGTGTTGAGCGAACTCTCCAGCGGCACGAGCCGCCCGTTGACCCGGGCGCCCATCGTCCGGTGGCCGACCTCCGTGTGGACGGCGTAGGCGAAGTCGACCGGCGTCGCGCCGGCGGGCAGGCCGACGACACGCCCCTTCGGGGTGAAGACGTAGACCTCCTTCGCGCCGATCTCGAACCGCAACGAGTCGAGGAACTCCCCCGGGTCCGCCGTCTCCGCCTGCCAGTCGGAGATGTGGGCGAGCCAGGCCATCGAGCTGTCGGGCTCGGCGGAGGACGCGGTCTTCCCGCTGTTCATCCGCTCCTTGTACTTCCAGTGCGCGGCGACACCGAACTCGGCCCGCTGGTGCATCTCGTTCGTGCGGATCTGGATCTCGACGGGCTTCCCGCCCGGTCCGACGACGGTGGTGTGCAGCGACTGGTACAGGTTGAACTTCGGCGTGGCGATGTAGTCCTTGAAGCGCCCCGGGACGGGCGTCCACCGTGCGTGGATCGACCCGAGGACCGCGTAGCAGTCGCGCAGCGAGTTGACGAGGACGCGGATGCCGACGAGGTCGTAGATGTCGTCGAACTCGCGGCCGCGGACGACCATCTTCTGGTAGATCGAGTAGTACTGCTTCGGGCGACCGGCGACCTTGCCGCGGATCTTCTGCGCCTTGAGGTCCTCGTTCACCGCGTCGATGACGTGCTGCACGTATTCCTCGCGCTGCGGTGTCCGCTGCTTGACGAGCGATTCGATCTCGGCGTAGAGCTTCGGGTACAACACGGCGAAGGACAGGTCTTCGAGCTCCCACTTGATCGCCTGGATCCCGAGGCGGTGCGCGAGCGGTGCGTAGATCTCGAGGGTCTCCGTGGCCTTCTTCGCCGCCTTCTCGGCCGGGACGAATCCCCAGGTCCGTGCGTTGTGCAGCCGGTCGGCGAGCTTGATGATGAGGACGCGGATGTCCTTCGACATCGCGACGATCATCTTCCGGACCGTCTCGGCCTGGGCGCTGTCGCCGTACTTGACCTTGTCGAGCTTCGTGACGCCGTCGACGAGCATGGCGACCTCGTCGCCGAAGTCGGCGTGGAGTTGGTCGAGCGAGTAGTCGGTGTCCTCGACGGTGTCGTGGAGGAGGGCGGCGACGATCGTCTTCGGTCCGATGCCGAGGTCGGCCAGGATCTGGGAGACGGCGACCGGGTGCGTGATGTACGGTTCGCCGCTCTGGCGCTTCTGGCCGGAGTGGGCCCGCTCGGCGACCGTGTACGCACGTTCGATGAGCGCCAGGTCGGCCTTGGGATGGTGCTGCCGCACCGTCCGCATCAGGGTGTCGACGGCGCCGGCCGGCTGTGCCTTCGAGAAGATCCGTGGGACGAGACGGCGCAGGGAGGCCGTCGAGGATGTCGTGGTGTCCGCCATCTCAGGCCTCCCTGCGCTCGTGCACGCGGTTGTCGGTCGCTGTCGGGGTCAACGCGCCAGCGGCGCGTCTGCTTCCGTGCGTTCGCCCTCGGCGTCATCCGAGGTCTGAGCGCGCTCGCGCGCCTGCAGCACGCGCTTGTCGTGCTTGGCGATGCGGGGCTCGTTGTGCCGGAAGTTCGCGTAGAGCGGTGCGGCGACGAAGATCGTCGAGTACGTGCCGACGAGGATACCGACGAGCAGGGCGAGCGAGATGTCGCGCAGCGTGTCGGCACCGAGGACGAAGGCACCGAAGAACAGGATCGCCGCGACCGGGAGCGCCGCCACGACGCCGGTGTTGATCGAGCGCACCAGGGTCTGGTTGACCGCGAGGTTGACCGACTCCCCGAACGTCCGGGCCGCGCCGTCGGCGTCGAGCGTCGTGTTCTCGCGGATCTTGTCGAACACCACGACGGTGTCGTACAGCGAGAAGCCGAGGATGGTGAGGAAGCCGATCATGGCGGCCGGCGTGATCTCCCAGCCCGTCGCGGCGTAGACACCGGCCGTGATGATGAGGTCGTGCATGAGGGAGAGCAGCGCGGCCGCGGACATCTTCCAGGTTCGGAAGTACAGGGCCATGAGGATCGCCGCGAGCACGAGGAACACGATGAGGCCGACGATCGCCTGCTTGGAGACGTCCTGACCCCATGACGGGCCGATGAACGAACTCGTGATGTCGGACTGTTCGACGCCGTAGGCCTCGGCCAAGGCTGCCGACACCTGCTGGGTGACCTTGTCGTTCTTCAGCTGGTCGGTCTGCACGCGGACCGAGTTGCCTCCGACGACGGTGACGTGGGTGGTCGCGCCGCTGACGACGGACGCGACCGCGTCTTCGGCCAGCGTCTGATCGGTGCTCTTGACGTCGGCGATCTGGAACTGCGAACCACCGCGGAACTCGATGCCGAAGTTGAATCCGCCCTTGACGACCGGGATCAACACGGAGAGGACGACCGCGACGATGGCGATCGTGTACCAGATCTTGCGCTTGCCGACGAAGTCGTAGGAGCGCTTCCCGGTGTAGAGCTCGTTTCCGAACCGTGCGAACGCACCCATCAGGAGTCCTTCCCATCGGTCGGCAGATCGTCTGCTCTGGTGTCGGAGCCGCCTCCGACGAGGGCCGCCTGCTTGCGCTCGGCGATCGTCTGGCGCTTGGCCGCCTCGCGGCTGCTGGACGCGGCCTTGGCGCCGGGCACCGAGACGGGCTTCCGGAACTCCGCGCGACCACGGTAGATGGCGCCGAGCGCCGACGGGTCGAGACCGGTGAACGGCTTGCCGCTGTTGAAGAGCTTCGTCTGGCCGAGGAGCTGCATCATCGGGTGCGTGAACAGCAGCACGACGATGACGTCGATGATCGTGGTCACGCCGAGGGTGAGGGCGAAGCCGCGGACGTTGCCGATCGCGAGGACGTACAGCACCACGGCGGACAGGAGGTTGACACCCTTCGCCGCATAGATGGTGCGCTTGGCGCGCTTCCAGCCGGCTTCGACGGCGGACTCCAGACCGCGGCCGTCGCGGAGTTCGTCCTTGATGCGTTCGAAGTACACGATGAACGAGTCCGCGGTGAAACCGATGGCCACGATGAGGCCCGCTATCCCGGCGAGGGAGAGCCGGAAGCCCTGGCGCCAGGACATCAGCAGGATCACCACATACGTGAGCACCGCAGCCGCGACGAGCGAGGCGATGGTCACGGTTCCGAGGAGCCGGTACTGGAACAGCGTGTAGATGACGACCAGGATGAGCCCGATCAGACCGGCGATGAGGCCGCTCTCCAGCTGCGTCGAACCGAGGGTCGCCGAGATGGTGTCCTGGCTCTGCACGACGAAGCTGATCGGTAGGGCACCGAACTTGAGCTGGTCGGCGAGGGTCTTGGCGGACTCCTCGGTGAAGGAGCCGCTGATCTCGGGCTTGCCGTCCGAGATGACGGCGAGCGACTGCGGTGCGGAGATGACGTTGCCGTCGAGCACGATCGCGAACTGGTTCTGCGGGCTCTGCAGCGAGGTCAGGCGGCCGGTGACATCGGCGAAGAGCGCGGTGCCCTTCTCGTTGAAGACCGGATACACCGCCCACTCGCCCGTGCTCGCACCCGAGGACGTGGTCTTGATGCCGGCGCTCGCGTCGGACAGGTCTTCTCCGGACACCTCGACCGGGCCGAGGACGTACTTGAACGTGCCGTCGACGTCGCAGGTGATGAGCGGGTCGGCGGCGGGCGCTGCGGTGGCGTCGAGCGAGTCCGCGTTCGCGGCGCAGTCGTAGGCCTGGAAGGCGGCGTACAGCGCGGGCGTCACCTGCGACAGGTCGCTCGCGTTGGTCGGCGACGCGGTCGGTGTGCTCTCGAGGCCTGGATCCGGCGTCGGATACGGGGTCGAGGCGCCGTCTTCACCGATGAAGGTGTTGGACGGCTGACCGGGAGTCAGCTGCTGTGAGGTGAGGACCGGACGGAACTCGAGCTTCGCGGAACTCTCGATGCGGTTCAGCGTCGCTTCGTCGGGGGTTCCCGGGATCGAGACGACGACGTTCTGACCCTGCGTCGTGATCTCCGCCTCCGAGACGCCGGACGCGTCGACGCGCTGGCGGATGATCGCCACGGCCTGGTTCAGCTGTTCGTTGGAGACCGTCTGGCCGGACTCCAGCTTCGGCGCGAGGATGATCTGGGTGCCACCCTCGAGGTCGAGGGCCAGCTTGGGCGCCCAAGAGCTGTTCCCCCAGAGGACCCCGGCCGCGTTGATCGCGAACAAACCGATGAGGATTACGCCAAGCCAGGTGAGCGAACGCCACGCTTTCTTGACCGGAGTCGACTTTGCCAAACTCGGAACTCAGCTTTCTCTGCCGGCGGTGGCACGACGGCCCCCGCCCGGGAAGGGGTTGGGACTAGTCGTCGCTCTTCTGCGGCTTCGAGGTGTCCTCGACGCGCTGGCCGAATTCGGGCTTGGAGAGGTCGAGCGATGAGGCGTCGTCGGGGATCGACTCGACGACCGGGGCCTCCTCCGCGGTCTCGGCGACCGTCGGGGCGACGACCGCACCCGCGTAGCGGGGGTCGATGGTGACGATGACGCCGGGGGCGATCTCGACATCGGCCTTGCGGGAGTCGCGGTCCATCGAGATGAGGGTGCCGTAGACACCGAAGCCGGTGAGCACCTCGGCGCCGGGGACGAGCTTCTGCTCGGTCTCCGCGGCTTGCTTCTTCCGCTTGTTGTTGCTCACCATCATGAACACGATCATGACGCCGGCGAGGCCGAACAGGACGAGGGTCATTGCATCCACGATGGGAACCTTCCAGAGGAGATTGAGGGCGGGAGACGTTGGGAACGCACCGCCAAAGGGAAATTATAGGCCATCGAGGGTCGAGCCGTGCTGGGAAGGTGTTCTGCCGAAGTGCCGCCAGGCGGCCGGGGTCGCCACGCGGCCCCGTGGCGTGCGCGTGATGAGGCCGATCCGGACGAGGAACGGCTCGACGACGGACTCGATCGTCTCCGCTTCCTCGCCGACCGAGACCGCGAGTGTGCTGAGCCCGACCGGGCCTCCGGCGAAGCGGTCGAGCATGCCCTCCATGACCGACCGGTCGAGTCGGTCGAGACCGAGGGCGTCGACGTCGTAGAGCTCGAGCGCGGCCTGGACGGTCTCCAGGTCGGCGCGGCCACCGTGCACGAGTGCGTAGTCCCTGACGCGGCGGAGCAGGCGGTTGGCGATGCGCGGCGTACCCCGACAGCGTCCGGCGATCTCGGCGACGGCCCGTCCGTCGATGTCGAGCCCGAGCATGTCGGCGGTGCGGTGCAGCACCTGCTGCAGTTCCGGCTCGTCGTAGAACTCGAGATGGGCGGTGAACCCGAAGCGGTCGCGGAGCGGGTTCGGCAGCAGACCGGAGCGGGTGGTCGCTCCGACCAGGGTGAACGGTGCCAGCTCGAGGGGAATGCTCGTCGCGCCGGCACCCTTGCCCACCATGATGTCGATGCGGAAGTCCTCCATGGCGAGGTACAACATCTCCTCGGCAGGGCGGGCCATGCGGTGGATCTCGTCGATGAACAGGACTTCACCCGGGGTCAGCGACGACAGGACCGCTGCGAGGTCGCCGGCGTGCTGGATGGCCGGACCGCTCGTGAGCCGGAGCGGCTTCCCGGTCTCGTGCGCCACGATCATCGCGAGGGTCGTCTTGCCGAGTCCAGGAGGGCCGGCCAGCAGGATGTGGTCGGGGGTGCGGTTCTGCATCCCGGCGGCCGTGATCAGGAGTTGCAACTGACCACGGGCCTTCGACTGACCGACGAACTCGGAGAGCGACCGCGGACGGAGTGCCCCCTCGAACGCCAGTTCCGCGTCGGACTCGGCGGCTGGATTGGTGAGGTCTTCTGGAGCGTCCGTCACGAGGTACGGCCTCCGGCGTGCGCCGGGCCGAGTCTGCCGAGGGCCAGGCGGATGAGCGACGGCACGGTAGAGAGGTCGGCCGCACTTGCGGAGGCGGAGGCCTCCACGACCGCCTGCGTCGCCGTCTTCTCCGGCCAACCGAGTCCGATGAGCGCCGTCACGACCTGATCGGCGATCGCGGCGGCGTTCACGGTGGTCGCCGGAGCTTCAGGCGTCGTCCTGGTGACGCGGAGCTTGCCGGCGAGCGAGACGGTGATGAGCTTCGCCGTCTTCGGCCCGATCCCGGAGACCTTTCGGAACGGGGCGTCGTCGTCCGCGGAGATGGCGGCGGCGATCTGCTCCGGCGTCAACGCCTCCAGGACGCCGAGTGCCGATTTCGGGCCGACCCCGGTGACGCTCACCAGGAGCTCGAACACGGACAGCTCCTCAGCGGATCGGAACCCGAACAGGGAGAGCGAGTCCTCCCGCACGATCAGTGTCGTCGAGAGGAGCGCTTCGGTGCCGACCCGGAGTGAGAGTGCATGGGCCGGCGTGACCTGGACGGCGAATCCGACGCCGCCCACCTCGATCACGACGAGGTTGCCGACCGCGCTCAGGACGGTGCCGCGGAGGGAGGAGATCATGCTTCCAGCCTAGGGCTCCGCGCTGCCCGGGCCCGGACGGCCGCCTCGCGCGGAGCGCCGCCGCGTTCCGCCGCCGCCCACGCACGCTGGGCCGGGGTGAGTGCTCCACTCCCCTGCGGCGTTGCGCCGACGGGTGTCGCCGCCGTCGACACGACGGGTCGCCAGGCGTGGCAGATCGCGAGCGCGAGCGCATCGGCGGCGTCAGCGGGCTTCGGGAGTTCGTCGAGACCGAGGATCCGGGCGACCATGGTCTGCACCTGGAGCTTGTCCGCCCGGCCGTATCCGGTCACCGCGGCCTTGACCTCGCTCGGGGTGTGCAGGCCGACGGGGATCCCGTTCGCGGCCGCAGCGTGCAAGGCGAGCCCACTCGCCTGGGCGGTACCCATGACCGTCCGGACATTGTGTTGAGCGAACACCCGCTCGACGGCCATCGCGGTCGGTGAGGTGCGCTCGATCGCCTCGGCGATGCCCTGCGCGATCATGAGGAGGCGCTGCTCGAGTGGGGCGTGCGCGTCCGTCCGGATGACGCCGTACTCGACCATCGTGGCCTGTCGTCCGGGCAGGACGTCGACGACCCCCACCCCGCATCGGGTCAGGCCGGGATCGATGCCGAGGACGCGCAGAGTCATGTTCCGACCCTAGGCGTGGCCGAAGCTCCGAACGCTCCGGCAGGACGGAGTGTCGTACATCCGTTCGAATGAGCTTCGCTCGGCACGGGTGCCGGATTACTCGTCGTCGGCCTCGAGCTCGGCCTGCACCTCGGGGGTGAGGTCGAAGTTGCTGTAGATGTTCTGGACGTCGTCGTTGTCCTCGAGGGCGTCGATCAGCTTGAAGACCTTGCGCGCAGTGTCGGCGTCGATCTCGACCTTGAGGTTCGGGACGAAGGCGACGTCGGCGGAGTCGTAGTCGATACCGGCCTCTTGCAGGGCGGTCCGGGTCGCGACCATGTCGCTCGGCTCGGTGACGACCTCGAAGGTCTCGCCCTCGGTGTTCACCTCTTCTGCGCCAGCATCGAGGACGGCGCCGAGAACGTCGTCCTCGGTGGTCCCCTCGGATTGCACGACGATGAGGCCCTTGCGCTGGAAGTTGTAGGCGACCGAGCCCGGGTCGGCCATGGTGCCGCCGTTGCGGGACATGAGCGTCCGGACATCGGCTGCTGCACGGTTCTTGTTGTCGGTGAGGCACTCGACGAGCAGCGCGACGCCGTTCGGACCGTAGCCCTCGTACATGATCGTGGTGTAGTCGACGACCTCACCGGTGAGGCCGGCACCGCGCTTGACGGCGCGGTCGATGTTGTCGTTCGGGACCGAGGTCTTCTTCGCCTTCTGGATGGCGTCCTGCAGCGTCGGGTTGCCCGCGAGGTCTGCGCCGCCCATCTTGGCCGCGACCTCGATGTTCTTGATGAGCTTGGCGAACGACTTCGCGCGGCGGCCGTCGATGACCGCCTTCTTGTGCTTGGTCGTCGCCCACTTGGAGTGTCCGGACATGTGCTCCCTAACTGCGTGAAAAGAACCTGACCAGTCTAGGCCAGCGGCCCGGAACTCGCGATCACGCCGGGACGGGTGGCGGGAGCAGGCAACGATGCCTCAGCGGGATCGCTCGACCTTGTCGAGGAAGTAGGCGTGGAAGCGGGTGTCGCCGGTGACCTCGGGGTGGAAGGACGTGCCGAGGAGGTTCCCCTGCTCGACGGCGACCATCCGACCGTCGGGCAGCGAGGCGAGAGGTGTCACCGCCGGCCCGGCGGCCTCGACCACCGGCGCGCGGATGAACACCGCGTGCACGGGCGGGTCGCCGAGGACCGGGATCGAGAGGTCCGTCTCGAAGGAGTCGAGCTGCGACCCGAAGGCGTTGCGCCGGACGGAGACGTCGAGCCCGCCGAGACTCTGCTGGCCGGCGATCCCATCGAGGATCCGGTCGGCCAGGAGGATGAGTCCGGCGCAGGTGCCGTACACGGGCAACCCGGCGGTGATCGCTTCGCGTAACGGTCCGGCGAGGTCGAAGGAGCGAGCGAGCTTGTCCATCACGCTCGACTCCCCGCCGGGGAGGACGAGTCCGTCGATGCCGGTCAGTTCCGAGGGACGCCTGATGAGGCTGACGTCCGCCCCGAGGCCGGTGAGGACGGCCGCATGCTCGCGGAAGTCCCCTTGCAGGGCGAGGACGCCGACGCGTGCCGACCCGGTCACGACGTCACCTGGTTCAGGCCGGACGCGGGGCTACCAGCCACGCTCGGCGAGGCGGTGCGGTGCCGCGAGGTCGGCGACGTTGATGCCGACCATCGCCTCACCGAGACCACGGGACACCTCGGCGATGACCTGAGGGTCGTCGAAGAAGGTCGTCGCCTTGACGACGGCCGCCGCCCGCTGAGCCGGGTTGCCGGACTTGAAGATGCCGGATCCGACGAACACGCCGTCGGCACCCAGCTGCATCATCATCGCGGCGTCGGCCGGCGTCGCCACACCCCCGGCGGTGAACAACACGACCGGGAGCTTGCCGGTCTCGGCGATCTCCACGACGAGGTCGTACGGAGCCTGGAGCTCCTTCGCCGCGACGTACAGCTCGTCCTTCGACATCGACGACAGGTGCGCGATCTCCGAGCGGATCTTGCGGATGTGCTTGGTCGCCTCGGACACGTCGCCGGTGCCGGCCTCACCCTTCGAGCGGATCATCGCGGCACCCTCGTTGATACGCCGCAGCGCCTCTCCCAGGTTGGTGGCACCGCACACGAACGGGACGTCGAAGCCCCACTTGTCGATGTGGTTCACGTAGTCGGCCGGGCTCAGGACCTCGGACTCGTCGATGTAGTCGACGTCGAGCGCCTGGAGGACCTGGGCTTCGACGAAGTGTCCGATGCGAGCCTTCGCCATGACGGGGATGGACACCTCGGCGATGATGGATTCGATGAGGTCAGGATCGCTCATCCGAGCCACGCCGCCCTGGGACCGGATGTCCGCCGGGACGCGCTCGAGGGCCATCACGGCGACGGCTCCGGCGTCCTCCGCGATACGGGCCTGCTCGGCGGTGACGACGTCCATGATGACGCCGCCCTTGAGCATCTCCGCGAGTCCGCGCTTCACGCGGTTCGAGCCGTGCTGTCCAGTGGTCGTGCTGCTCTCGGTCATGATGGCGAGCGTACCGCCGGGTGGCCTGACGGTGCTCCGTCCACAGGCCGGAAATTGGACTTGGGTGGACCGGTCCAGATGGACCGGCCCACGACGGATCAGGCCGAGGTCGGCCAGGCGTCCGCGATCGCCTGTCGGACATCGCCGAGCAGCTGCGGGAGCGCCTTGGTCTGGGCGATGATCGGGAAGAAGTTGGCGTCCGTCGCCCAGCGCGGGACGATGTGCTGGTGCAGGTGCGCCGCGATCCCGGCGCCGGCCACGGCACCCTGGTTCATCCCGAGGTTGAAGCCGTCGTTCCTCGAGACGGACCGGACGACCCGCATCGCCGTTTGCGTCAGGGCGCCGATCTCGGCGACCTCCTCCGTCGTCGCGTCGTCGTACATCGCGACGTGGCGGTACGGGCAGACGAGCAGGTGCCCGGAGTTGTACGGGAAGAGGTTCAGCAGCACGAAGGCGTGCTCGCCCCGATGCACGATGAGCGCCGACTCGTCGTCGAGCGTCGGCGCGATGCAGAACGGACAACCGTCGTCGGATGGCTGTCCTTGCTTGATGTAGACCATCCGGTGGGGCGTCCAGAGACGCTGGAACGCGTCCGGGACGCCCACCAGGTGGGAGGTGTCGATCGACTCGAACGACTCCGGTTCGGTGCCCGGGGTCATGCCGGCAGATCCGCTGCGGTGTTCACCTGCAGTTTCGCGGCGATGGCGGCGCGGATCCGGCGCACGGCGTCGGCCACGGGGACACCGTTCTCCTGGGTGCCGTCGCGGAATCGGAAGCTCACCGCGCCGTTGGCCTGATCCTCCTCGCCGACGATCAGCTGCAGCGGGGTCTTCGCCTTCGTGTGATTGCGGATCTTCTTCTGCATCCGATCGTCGGAGGCGTCCAGTTCCGCGCGGACCCCCGACGAGCGCAGCTCGGCGACGACACCGCCGAGGAACTCCTCGTACTGCTCGGAGACGGGGATGCCGACGACCTGCACGGGGGCGAGCCACACCGGGAAGGCACCCGCGTAGTGCTCGAGCAGGATCGCGAAGAAGCGCTCGATCGAGCCGAGGAGTGCGCGGTGGATCATCGCCGGACGCTTGCGCGTGCCGTCAGCGGCCGTGTACTCCAGCTCGAACAACTCGGGCAGGTTGAAGTCGAGCTGCACGGTGGACAGCTGCCACGTCCGGCCGATCGCGTCGCGCGCCTGCACCGAGATCTTCGGACCGTAGAAGGCTGCGCCGGCGGGGTCGAGAACGAGCTCGAGACCGGACTCGACCGCCACCTGGCGGAGGGTCTCGGTCGCTTCGTCCCAGACCTCGTCGGTGCCGACGTACTTGTCGGGGTCCTTCGTCGAGAGCTCCAGGTAGAAGTCGTCGAGACCGTAGCCGCGGAGGGTCTCCAAGACGAACTGCAGCTGGCGGCCGACCTCGTCCTTGACCTGGTCGTCGGTCACGTAGATGTGGGCGTCGTCCTGCGTGAGGCCACGGACGCGTGTGAGCCCGGAGAGGGTGCCGCTCTTCTCGTACCGGTAGACCGTGCCGAACTCGGCGAGACGCAGCGGCAGTTCGCGGTAGCTGCGCCCTCGAGCTCGGTAGATCAGGTTGTGCATCGGGCAGTTCATCGGCTTCAGGTAGTAGTCCTGGCCCTGACGGGTGACGTGGCCGTCGGCGTCGACCTCCTGGTCGAGGTGCATCGCCGGGAACATGCCGTCCTTGTACCAGGCCAGGTGCTGGCTGACCTCGAACAGGTGCCCCTTCGTGATGTGCGGGGTGTTCACCAGCTCGTAGCCGGAAGCGAGCAGGCGCTCGCGCATGTAGTTCTCGATCTCGTTGCGGATGATGCCGCCCTTGGGGTGGAACACCGCGAGACCCGAGCCGATCTCCTCGGGGAAGCTGAAGAGGTCGAGCTCGGCACCGAGCTTGCGGTGGTCGCGCTTGGCCGCCTCCTCGATCCGCGTCTGGTAGGCGCGCAGCTCGTCCTTGGTCGCCCAAGCGGTGCCGTAGATCCGCTGCAGCTGCGGGTTCTTCTCGCTCCCCCGCCAGTACGCCGCGGCGAGACGCGTCAAGGCCCAGCCGTTGCCGATCATGCGCGTGTTCGGCAGGTGCGGACCGCGGCAGAGGTCCTTCCAGACCGTCTCCCCCGTCTTCGGGTCGACGTTGTCGTAGATGGTCAGCTCCGCGCCGCCCACCTCGACGTTCTCGTCGTCGGCTGCGGACCCGCCCTTGAGGCCGATCAGCTCGAGCTTGTAGGGCTCCCCCGCCAGTTCCGCGCGAGCCTCGTCCTCGGTGACGACGCGTCGCACGAAGCGCTGGCCCTGGCGGATGATGCGGTCCATCGTCTTCTGCAGCACCTTGAGCGCCTCAGGCGTGAACGGTGCGGCGACGTCGAAGTCGTAGTAGAAGCCGTCGGTGACCGGCGGACCGATGCCGAGGTTCGCGTGCGGGTCGACCTGCTGCACGGCCTGCGCGAGCACGTGGGCTGCGGAGTGGCGGAGGATGTTGAGACCGTCGGGCGAGTCGAGGTGCACCGGCTCGACGGTGTCCGTCTCCGTCACCGTGGCGGCGAGGTCCTTCAGTTCGCCGTTGACGCGCATGGCGACCACGGATCGGTCGGTGAACAGTGCGAACCCGTCACTCACGGATGATCTCTCTTTCTCAGGTGAAACCTTGGCCGTGCAAGCCTATCGTCGTCCACGACGAGGAGACGCTGCCGTCGGTCGGCGGCCATGGTCCGTGCTCGGTCGCATCGCTAGAGTGAAGGCCTACGGACGTGACGGGGGTGGCGCTGATGACGGCTGTGCAGAGGAGCGGGGCTGCGACGGCGCTGTTCGCCGCGCTGCCCGCGGTCGCACTCGTGCACATCATCGCCCTCGCCTCCGGTCAGGAGTGGCTGTCGCTCCTCACCAAGCCGTTCATCATGCTGGTCCTCGCGCTGGCGCTCGTGTGGTCGGTCCGACGGCTGTCGGTCGCTGCGGTCACCGCGCTCGTCTCGATCATGTGCAGCTGGCTGGGCGACGTCGCCCTCATGGTTCCGGGCGAACTCGCGTTCGGCGTGGGGATCCTGTTCTTCATGCTCGCTCAGGCCGGCTATGTCGTACTCTTCGTGCGGCATCTGCGCACCAGGCAGCGCCCGCCGGTGTGGGCTCTCGTGTACCTGGTGTGGCTCGTCGCCGGCGTCGCGCTCCTCAGTCAGCAGGACATGGGGGCGCTGTATCCGGCGGTCATCCTCTATGCCGTCGTGATCGGGGCCATGGCCGCGTCATCGACGATGACGACGCCGACGATCGCCGTCGGCGGTGCGCTGTTCCTGGTCTCCGACTCGTTGATCGGGCTCGACCGCTTCGTGCCTGCCGTGACGATCTGGGCGGCTGACGAGATCATCATGGCGACGTACGCCGCGGGTCAAGGCCTCATCGTGTGGGGCGTCGCGGAGGTCCTGCGTCGCCGGGAGCGGGCGGTCCTCGCCGTCTGAGCGGACGACCGGGGCGTGCGACGAGTGGGGTCAGCGCAATGGGTGATCCATGCAAGGACGAAGGGCCCGAGCTGTTCGCTCGGGCCCTTCGTGTTCCTGTGGGCGATACTGGGATCGAACCAGTGACCTCTTCCGTGTCAGGGAAGCGCGCTACCGCTGCGCCAATCGCCCAGGTGAGTGGTGTTGCCAGCGAGGTGGCGACGGGATTCGAACCCGTGTGGACGGCTTTGCAGGCCGCTGCCTAGCCTCTCGGCCACGCCACCACGTGTGATGAAACACACTGTCGAGCGGAACGCTTGCACGTTCTCACTGACACTCGAGCGGATGACGAGATTCGAACTCGCGACCCTCACCTTGGCAAGGTGATGCGCTACCACTGCGCCACATCCGCATTGCATTCCGTTTCCGGGTGCTTGGAAACTCTAGCCGATGTTGACGGCACTCGTTGACACCTCGGCGCGGGCGATTCGGCCGAACCCTTGATGTTCCGCGGAAAATCGGGCTGAAAATCCATCTTCCTCGGCGCGTCGGCCCGTGACGACGTCCGGAGCGGCGGCTTCCAGGGCCGAGCCACCCTTCGTCAGGCTCAAGGACCGGAGTGGTCGGGGTGCACTCCCCCGGTCGCTGGGTTGTTCCTGGTCACTGAGCTTGTCGAAGTGCCCACAAGGAACCCTTCGACAGGTTCAGGGACCGGAAATGGTCAGAACGGCGCGGGATCAGGTTCGGTC
Source organism: Plantibacter sp. VKM Ac-2876 (assembly GCF_015350715.1). Classification (NCBI taxonomy): domain Bacteria; kingdom Bacillati; phylum Actinomycetota; class Actinomycetes; order Micrococcales; family Microbacteriaceae; genus Plantibacter; species Plantibacter sp. VKM Ac-2876. The sequence goes on from NZ_JADKSI010000002.1 coordinate 310,853, forward strand.
AGATACTGCTTCCCGTCGGGTGTCGTCCACTCGAGCACCCCGCCCGGTCCATGGGCGAGGTTCCATCCCGGGAGGTGCTTCATTCTGTGGTGATGTCGGCAGAGACAGGCGAGGTTCCCGACATCCGTGGTGCCGCCGTCTTCCCACGCGACCGAGTGGTCGAGGTCGCAGGCTCTGGCGCGCCTGCCGCAGCCCGGTGCCCGACAAGTGCCGTCCCGGAGGCGCACTGCCCGTTGGAGGTCGGCCGGGACCCGGTACTGGTTGCGGCCGACGGAGAGGACCGCGCCGGTTTCCGGCTGGATGAGGATCCGGGTGAAGCTGGGGGCGTTCACCGCGATGCGTGCGGCGGTCTCCGGGTCGATCGGCCCGTATCCGTCGAGCGTGGCCGGGGCGTCGTTGACGCCGGCCATGCTGAGCGCCGGGACGGTGATCTGCACGGTGGGCTTGATGTGCTCCTGGACCTCGATGGGGTGCGGCAGGACCGGGCTCGACGCCACGTCTTCCGGGGTTACTCCGGTGAGGGCGAGGGCCGCGAGGGCGTCTGCCTGCAGCTGCGCGCAGGTGCGAGTATCGCCGGCGGCGCGCGACTCCGCTGCCGCCGCCTCGACCCGCTCGATGATGCCCTGCGCGATGGGTGCGGTGGTGAAGAGGTGCACCCAGGCCATACCGTCTGCTGCGGGCTCGAACTCCGCCCGACGGTCGGCCTCGGAGCGGGTTGCGCGTGCGGTGATGGACTCGGGGTGGAGGCGCTCCCGCAGGACGCGGGCGCGGCTCTTGAGCCCTGCGGCGGTTATGCGCTCCGCTTCTGGAAGGACCTGGTCGAGAAACACCGCCCGCCCAGCAGCAGGGACGTCGCAGAGTTGGTCGGTGATCACGTGCGCATGCCGCGCCGAGATCCGGCCGGCCTCCAGCGACGCCAGCACGGCCGGTGCGTCATTGACGAGACGTTCGGCGTCGTTCGTCGCAAGCTGGACCGTCCGCTCCGGCATCCGGGTCGCCATCGCGAGGGCCGCACACGTCGACCGGCGGGACAGCGCCCGACGCTCAGCCGGCGGAAAGCTTGCCGGGACCGTGACGTCCGCGAAGGCATCGGCATAGGCGGCGGAGCGGGCCAGCAGACGCGCTTTCCGTGCGTCGAGGACGGCTTGCTGCCGGTGGATCTCAGTCCACTCGTCCGAGAACTCCGCGAGGCGCGCGGCGTACTCGTCGCCCGCGCGGGTCGCGGCGGCGGTGGTCTCGGTCATGGAACAAGTCCACCATGGACCACTGACATTCCAGATGACGAGTCGTGCCCGTCGGGGAAGTTTCTCGTGTGCCCTTCGACAAGCTCCGGGACCGAAGGGGGTTGCTCAGAGGCAGGAAGGGTGCCCGCGGGCTCTGCGACTGGCGGAACTATGGCGTCCTCGCGGGCCAGTTGAAGCAGACCGGGAAAGACGCGCGCAAATGACGAAAGCCCCCGGGGGTCCGGGGGCTTTCTGGTGGTGGGCGATACTGGGATCGAACCAGTGACCTCTTCCGTGTCAGGGAAGCGCGCTACCGCTGCGCCAATCGCCCAGGTGGCGTGTGAGACACGACGCCGGGATGTTGCTGGTGGAACTGTGTTGCTGAGGTGAGGTGGCGACGGGATTCGAACCCGTGTGGACGGCTTTGCAGGCCGCTGCCTAGCCTCTCGGCCACGCCACCATGTGTGACCGAACACACTGCCGAGTAGGGTTCCTGCCGGAACAACACCACTGACACTCGAGCGGATGACGAGATTCGAACTCGCGACCCTCACCTTGGCAAGGTGATGCGCTACCACTGCGCCACATCCGCATTGCCCGCATCACTGCGTGCTCGAACGACTCTAGCCGAAACCGGGACCGATGTTCAAACCGGCGCACGTACTGGGTCGACAGCGTTGCGGATGTGCGTTCGTCCCCCGGCATCGGCTAGTATCGTGACTCGCGGCTGTTCGGCACCTCTCCGGTGCGGACGACCTGCGGGCGATTGGCGCAGTTGGTAGCGCGCTTCCTTCACACGGAAGAGGTCATCGGTTCGAGTCCGGTATCGCCCACATCATCCACCATCGCCCGGGGTGTTCCACCTCCACGGCGGCGACTCACTCCGCGGGATCAGGACGTTCCGCCCTGGCAGACCCGGTCCGGCGGGCATCGCTCGGGAAGAAGTGTCGTTCGACGGGTTCACCGGCGGCGTGCGCCAGCGCTGCAGCGCGGATGTCGCGGTCTCGGCCGGTCAGACGCTGCGTCTCCTGTCGTCGGAACTCGCCCCACGACGGCACCATGAAGGTCTCCAACTGCACGTCGGACTCCTCGCCACTCCGGTACAGGGCCCATCTCGAGGCGCCGGTCCGGCGACGAGAGGACTCGACACGACCCATCGCTGTCTGGAACGCGGCGAGCGAGTCGGGATGGACCGTGTAGGAGATCTGCACGAGGACCGGCCCGTCGGTCGGCTGCGGCTCGAACACCAGCGTGGGTGTGGGCCAGGACATCGAGATGCTGCGGTCGACGGTTCCGGTTCCGGGGAGCAGGGGCAGCACCCGAACACTGGCCGCCACCAGCAGGAGCAGGACGGCCGAAGCGCTGTACGCGAGCGGCGTGCCGAGTCCCTGTGCAGCCACGCCCCAGCTGATCGAGCCGATGGCCATCGCGCCCATGAAGACGAGGATGTATATCGAGGCTCCGCGGGACCGCACCCACTGCGGCAGGGTGAGCTGCAGCGCGGCGTTCAGCACCGTGAGGGTGCCGATCCAGGCCAGCCCCGCGAACACGAGGAGCAGCAGGGTCGGCGCGAAGGGCAGGAACGCCGCTGCGAGCGACCCGGCGGCGAAGAGCACCGCACTCCCGGCGATGACGGTGTTGTCGGAGAACCGACGCCGAGCGAGCGGAAGGGCGAAGATGCCCAGCACGGCACCCACACCGAGAGCACCGAGCAGGAGACCGTATCCGCTCGAGTCGAGGTGGAGGCGCTTCGCCGTGAGGGGCAGCAGCGCCCAGAGGGCACTTGCAGGTAGCGCGAAGAGTGCGGAACGCAGCAGGATCCGGCGGACGAGGTGCGCGGACACGACGTACCGGACCCCCGCTCGCAACGCTGCCCCGAACGGCTCGCGGTCGTCGAGACCGGTCTGCGAGGGTCGCTTCCACCAGACGAGGGCGATCACGGCCACGACGAAGCTCAGCGCGTTGACACCGAACACGACGGGAGCACCGAAGGCCGACAGGACGACACCGGCCAGGGCTGGACCGACCGCACGGGCTCCGTTCACGGTGACACCGCCGAGCGCCGACGAAGCCGCGATCAGGTTGCGGGGCACGAGCTCCGGCTGGATCGCCTGCCATGCGGGTGAGGTCAGGGTGGAGGTGATGCCGAGCAGGAAGGTGAAGGCCAGGATCGTCCACGGCGTCAACGCACCGACCGCCGCCACAACGGTGAGCGCGGCTGCGAGGACCGCACTCGCCGCCGATCCCCAGATGAGCAGCCGTCGCCGGTCGAGTGAGTCCGCGAGGACGCCTGCTGGCAGGGCGACCAGGATGGCGGGCGCGAGGCTCGCGGTCTGCACGAGGGCGATGACCGCTGCGCCTGCGGCGGCCTCGACCAGGACCCACTGGGCTCCCACGGTCTGCATCCAGGTGCCGATGTTGCTCCCCAGCTGGGCGAACCAGAGCACCCTGAAGGCGGTGATCGCCATGGGCGCCCACGCCGACGGTTGCGACGACGGGATTGCTGAGGGTGAAGACATGGTCGAACGATAGGACGCCGTCGCGGCCCGGGCATCGTCGTTTTGTCGCAATCATCGAGCGGTGCCATCACCGTCGAGGGCCGGCCGGCGGCGTCGCCCTATGGAGGATCATCGCCGGATCGTCAAGCTCTCCGTGCACCGAATCGTGCTGGCTACCGTGGATGCATGGCCATCACGGAACTGATCCTCGTCCGCCACGGTGAAAGCGCCGGGAACCTCGCCGCGTTGGAAGCCGATCGTGCCGGATCCCACCGCATCGCCGTCCCCCAACGTGACGCCGATGTACCCCTCTCGGCCCTCGGCGTCGAGCAGGCAGCCGCGGTGGGCGCTCGGCTCGCCACCCTCGCTCCCGCCGACCGCCCCGACATCGTGTTCAGCTCGCCCTATCGACGAGCGCACGAGACGGCCGTGGTCGCGCTCCGGACCGCCGCGTTCGACGCCGATGAGCTTCGGCCGGTCGTCGACGAACGGCTGCGCGATCGCGAACTCGGGATCCTCGACACCTTCACCTCGGTCGGCGTCGATGCGGAGTTCCCGGAGGAGGCCGCTCGACGACGGTCCCTCGGCAAGTTCTACTACCGACCGCCGGGAGGTGAGGCCTGGACGGATGTGGCCCTCCGCCTCCGCTCGTTCATCGGGGACCTGGACCGGCACACCGACCGCACGCGGGCCCTGGTGGTCTGTCACGACGCCGTCATCTCGCTCTTCCGCTACATCTGCGAGGGGTGGGATGAGCGTCGTGTCCTGGAGGAGGCCGCTCTCCGTCCGACACCGAACGCCTCCTTCACCCACCTCGTCCACGACGGACGGGCCTGGAGAGCACGCACGGCGAATGCGACCGCACACCTCGAGCAGGCGCAGGTCGCGGTCACCGAGCACTCGGGGGCGACCGATGTCCGAAGCTGACCCCACCATGCTCACGCCTGAGGTCCTCGCCGACTGGCCGCTCCCCGATCCCGGATCGTCGAAGGACGATCGTGGGTCGACGCTCGTCGTCGGTGGCGCGCGGATGACGCCCGGGGCGGTCGCCTTGGCGGGCCTGGCCGTCCTCAGGGTCGGCGCGGGTCGGATCACGCTCGCGGTCGGTGCGTCGGCATCGTCAGCACTCGCGATCGCCTTCCCCGAGGCCGGCGTCATCGGGTTGGCCGAAACCAGCGGCGGAGCCGTCCGGGGTGACGAGGCCGGCCGCCTCGAGGACGTCCTGGACGTCGACTGTCTGCTGCTCGGTCCGGGCCTCGACGACGCGCACGAAGCCGTGGCACTCCTCCACGGGGTGCGCCCGCTCCTGGGCGCCGACACCGTCGTGGTCCTCGACGCCTTCGCGCTCGGTGCCCTGTCACACGCTCCCGACTTCTCGAAGGGGCTGGAGGGTCGCCTCGTGTTCACCCCGAACGTGGCCGAGGCCGCGATCCTCCTCGACGTGGACGAGGCCGACCCGGACACGGCGGCGCTCGAGCTGGCGCGACGGTACGGAGCCGTCGTCACCTGTCAGGGCAGGGTCTCCGACGGTGAGCGGGACTTCATCGCGCCCGGCGGGAGTCCGGCCCTCGGGACGGCGGGGAGCGGTGACGTCCTGGCCGGTGCGATCGCCGGGCTCGCGGCACGCGGACTCTCCCCGCTCGCGGCGAGCTGCTGGGGTACCGTGCTGCACGCCGCCTCCGGCGATCGGCTCGCCGACCGGATCGGCCCTCTCGGAGCCCTCGCCCGCGAGTTCGCGGACGAGTTCCCGACGCTCCTCCGTGAGCTCGATCGACCCGTCACGGGGCGGTCTTAACCGACAGCGGGCCAGCGCCAGCCGGTGATCTCGGGTGCATCCTCGCCGAACTCCCTGGTGTGCGCTCGGGCTCGGAGCCGGGCGTCCTGCATCTCCTGACGGAGACCCGCGAACCGCTCACCGAGCCCCGGCGTCCGGTCGATCGCGTCGCACACGAGCGAGAACCGGTCGATCTCGTTGAGCATGACCATGTCGAACGGTGTCGTGGTCGTCCCGTTCTCGAGGTACCCGCGGACGTGCAGCTGATCGTGCCCGTGGCGCTTGTACGTCAGCCGATGGATGAGCCACGGGTACCCGTGGTAGGCGAAGACGACCGGACGGTCCGTCGTGAACACGCTGTCGTACTCGGCGTCGGAGAGGCCGTGCGGATGCTGATCCTCGCCCATGAGTCGCATGAGGTCGACCACGTTCACGACCCGGACGGACAGCTCCGGGATGCGTTCGCGCAGGATGCTCACGGCGGCCAGCGTCTCGAGCGTGGGGACATCCCCGGCACAGGCCATGACGAGGTCCGGGCGCTCCCCCGCACGCTCCGAACCGGCGAAGGGCAGGATGCCGAGCCCGCGGGCGCAGTGCGCGCGAGCGTCGTCGATGCCGAGCCACACGGGTTCCTGATCCTTGCCCGCGACGATGACGTTGATCTCGTCCGTGCTCTGCAGGCAGTGCTCCGAGACAGCCAGGAGGGTGTTCGCATCGAACGGCAGATACACCCGGATGACATCGGGCTTCTTGTTCACGACGTGGTCGATGAACCCGGGATCCTGGTGGCTGAAGCCGTTGTGGTCCTGACGCCAGACGTGGCTCGTGAGGAGGTAGTTGAGGCTCGCCACCGGGCGCCGCCACGGCAACTCACGTGAACCGTTCAGCCACTTCGCGTGCTGGTTGAACATGGAGTCGACGATGTGGATGAAGGCCTCGTAGCAGGTGAACAGGCCGTGCCGACCGGTGAGCAGGTAGCCCTCCAACCAGCCCTGGCACTGGTGCTCGCTGAGCATCTCCATGACCCGGCCGGCGCGGGCGAGATGCTCGTCGTCCGGGACGGTCTCGGCGTTCCACTGCCGTTCGGTCACCTCGAAGACCGCCTGGAGTCGGTTACTGGCGAGTTCGTCGGGAGCGAAGATCCGGAAGGTGGTCGGGTTACGCCGGATCACCTCCGTGAGCCACGACCCCAGGACACCCGTCGCCCCGGCGTCGCGACCACCCGGGGCTTCCACCACGACGGCGGCGTCGTCGATCGCGGGGAGGTCGAGCTCCGTGCGCAGCAGACCTCCGTTGGCGTGCGGGGTCGCGCTCATCCGGGCCTCCCCGAGCGGAGCGAGTTCCCGCACGAGTGGAACCACCGCGCCATGTTCGTCGAAGAGCTCCTCAGGCCGGTAGCTCCGCATCCAGGACTCCAGGATCCGCGTGTGCTCCTCGGTGTCCCGAGCGTCGGCGAGCGGGACCTGATGCGCGTGGAACGTCCCCTCGACCCGGACGCCGTCGATCACCTCGGGGCAGGTCCAGCCCTTCGGTGTGCGCAGCACGATCATGGGCCACACCGGCCGTCCGATGTCTCCGGAGGCGGCCCGGGACTTGATGGCCGCGATGCGGTCGAGCACGACGTCGAGGACCTCGGCGAACCTGCGGTGGACCTCCATCGGATCCTCGCCGTCGAACCCGCCCTCGACGAAGAACGGTTCGTGTCCGTATCCGCGGAGGAGACTCTCGAGTTCGGAGCGTGGGATGCGAGCCAGGACCGTCGGGTTCGCGATCTTGTAGCCGTTCAGGTGCAGGATGGGCAGGACGACGCCGTCCTGGACCGGGTCGATGAACTTGTTGGAGTGCCAGCTGGTCGCGAGCGGTCCGGTCTCCGCTTCACCGTCGCCGACGACCGCCGCCACGAGGAGATCTGGATTGTCGAAGGCTGCGCCGTACGCGTGGCTCAGGACGTACCCCAGCTCGCCACCCTCATGGATGCTGCCTGGCGTCTCGGGCGCCGCGTGACTCGGTACCCCGCCGGGGAAGCTGAACTGACGGAAGAACCGGGTCAACCCTGCTTCGGTCTCGGCGACGTCAGGGTAGATCTCGCTGTAGGTGCCGTCCAGGTAGGCGCTCGCCAGGATCGCCGGCCCGCCGTGCCCGGGCCCGGCGATGAACATCGCCGACTGGTGGCGCTCCGCGATCACGCGGTTGAGATGCGCGTAGGTCAGATTCAACCCCGGAGCTGTCCCCCAATGGCCGAGGAGCCGGCGCTTCACATGAGCGGCTTCGAGCGGGCGGCGGAGGAGCGGGTTGTCGAGCAGGTAGATCTGCCCGACGGACAGGTAGTTCGCGGCGCGCCACCAGGCGTCGACCTGTTCGATGCTCCGCTCGAACACCGGCCCGCTCGTGCCGCGAGGCCGCCAGCTGTCCGTCGTCGACCCGTCCGGTGCTTTGTGCGTCATCGTCCCAAGATCCCAGGTCGAGCGACCGGAGGCCAGGGTGGTGCGTCGCTCCTGCGAGCGTGCTAGAGCGTCGGCGGGCGGTGCCGACCGGTACCGGCCGTCGCGCCCCACCAGTCGAGGTACGCGCTCGCGGTGTCCGGCAGCGCCGGGCGGAGGCTGCGACCGGCGGGCAGGCGCGTCCGCGAGGGGTCCAGCCAGGCCGCCGCCAACTCGGTGTGCAGCGTCGACGGGTCGTACCGGACCATCGTCTCCGGCCGCAACTGTTCCATCTCCGCCGCGTAGCGCGAGTCGACGACGAGCGGCCGGCGGCCTGCCTCGACCCAGTCGAGCATCGATCGCGACGCGGAGACATGGCCGTGCGCGGCGAGCGGGATGCCAGGAAGCGAGATCTGCGCGGCGAACGCCGCATCGTCGAGATATCCGGTCACCTCGAACGAGACCTCGGCGGCACGTGCTTCCGCCTCGAGGTCGAGCACGTCGTCCTCATGGCCGGCCGAGGGGGCACCGATGGCACGGACGACGACATCGGCGATCGGGTGACCGGTGGCACGGAGATCCTCCGCCGCTCTCGATGCCGCCTGGATCGCCGCTGCGTGGCCCTTCCCCGGGTAGATGAACCCGGCGATGAGGACGGTGAGTGGACGGGCCGCTCCGGGCTGCGACGCATCGTCCACGGTGGCCGGAGCGGATGCGATCCGGGAGCCGAGCGGGATGGCGTATGGAACGACCGAGGCACTGACACCGAGGAACTCCTCGGCGAGCGCCTGCTCGTGCCGGCTGTTGACGGCCGTCGCGTGGGCGGCTGCGATGAACCGTGCGTAGGCGGCGATGCGGCGGTCCAGCATCCTGCCGTCCGAGGTCTGCGGGATGTCGTGGAGGGTGACGGTCAATTCGGTGGCGTCTGCGAGGCGCTCGACGGCTTCCGCCGCCTCCTCGGGCGACCGGCCGAACAGGCGGTCGGTGACGTGGACGTGTGCTCGGTCCACGCCCTCGAGCAGGTGCACGGCGTCGGACGGGGTCTGGGCGTCCAAACGTTCCGCGCGAGGGTCGGTGGCGACCACGGCGTCGGCGACGTCGATCGCGTACTGGACGACGCCGTGGTGCTGTGGGCCGACCATGAGGAGACGGGGTGGGGCTGCGATCACCTGCGTCATGGTGGTGCAGTGGGGGGCCTGCGTCAAGGGTCGCGGGCACTCTCGTCATCGGACCTATGTTCGGAGGACGGCGCGCGCATCGCGCCGACCCGTCCGCGCGTCTCGCGCCCGCATCCGTACAGGGGATCCCGCCATGCAGTCGACCGCGACGCCGCACGCCACCGCTCGAGTCGCCGACCCGGCGTCTCGCCCGATCCGTGTCGTCTCGATCCCGGCCGCGCACCCCTACGTCGGTCGGGTCTCCGCCTCACCCGAGATCGACGTCCTGGACGATCCGCCGGTCGAGGGAGCGCCATCGGGCGTCTGGTGGCCCCCCGTGGCCCTCGATCCGAGCTGGATCCGCGACCACGCCGCCGATGCCGATCTCCTGCACATCCACTTCGGCACGGAGTCGTTCCCACCCGGACACGTGACCGCTTGCCTCGAGGCCGCGCACGAGGTCGGCTGGTCGGTCGTCTACACGGTGCACGACCTCGAGCACCCGCAGCTCGAGCACCAGGGGGCGTACGAGGCGCAGCTCGACGAGCTCGTCCGCGGCGCCGACGCGCTGGTCACGCTGACCCCCGGCGCCGCCGAGGGGATCCGGGAACGCTGGGGTCGCGAGGCGATCGTCATCGCTCATCCGTCACTCCTCTCGGACGACGTCGACGTCCCGCTCGTGCTGCCGTCGGCCGGGTCTCGGGTCGGCGTCCATCTGAAGGACCTGCGCCCCAATGTGGACGCGGTCGGTGCCGTCACCACCCTCATCGACGCGGTCGAACGCCTGCGTCGCCGTGGAGCGGACGTCGTCGCAGAGATCCGGATGCACCACGTGGTCCGCGATCCGGAGGCCCGCGACGCCGTCCGACGGCTTGTCGGCAGATCGGAAGCGGCGCTCCTCATCGAGCACGAGCGTCTCGACGACCTCGGACTCTCCATCGCACTCAGCCGCCTGGACGTCTGCTTGCTCCCCTACCGGCACGGCACCCACTCGGGTTGGCTCGAACTCTGCTGGGATCTCGGCGTGTCCGTCGCCGTCCCGTCCGGGATCGGTGCGTACCTCGAGCAGCATCCCGACGACACGGTCTCCGCGTATGACCTCGGGGACGGAGCCTCACTCGAGCGTGCCGTCGGCGAGCTCCTCGCAGCGGATGGCGCCACCCGAGCCGGTTCCGCCGATCGGAGCGCTACCGTCGCCGAGCGCCGCGCCCGTCGCGTCGTCGACGACGCCGTCGGTGCAGTAGCGCACGCCGAGCTGTACCGCCGAGTCATCGCCGAGCGCGCCTCGTGACGGCCGGTCCACGACTGCGCGTCGTCGTCGTCGCCCCGCTGCGCTTCCCCATCCGTCGTCCACACGCCGGCGGGCTCGAATCCGCCGTGTGGTCGGAGGTCACCGCGCTTCGCGCACGAGGCCACGAGGTGACGTTCATCGGCGTCCGCGGGTCCGACTTCGTCGAGCGCGGCAGCGTCTTCGAACTGCCGGAGTTGCGGTGGCCACGCTGGTCCTCCCCTGATGACGAGCGGTATCCCCCGGACCACGCGACCCGGTCCGTCCCGGCATTGCGTCGCGCTCTCGAAGCGATCGCCGCTCGTCCTGGGCGGTATGACGTCGTGTCGAACCACTGCCTGGACGCACTCCCGGTGGAACTCGCGCCTGAGCTGGGTGTCCCGATGATCACCACTCTGCACACGCCGGTCGACGAGGCCGTCGCCGCTGCTGCGAACCGCGCCGGTTCCGACGGGAGCAGGTTCCTGGCGGTCAGCGAGTTCACGAAGCGCACCTGGGCGACGGCCGGCGTCGAGTCCGAGGTGCTCCTGAACGGCATCGATCCGGATGCCTGGCGGGCCGGCCGGGGCGGTGACGACCTGGTGTGGTTCGGGCGGGTCGTCGCGGAGAAGGCTCCACATCTCGCGGTCGACGTCGCCCGCCGACTGGGGCGACGCCTCGTCATCGCCGGCCGCGTGGGCGATCCGGTGTACGCCGAGCGCGTGCTGTCGCCGCTGCTGGGACGCGACGTCCGACATGTCGGGCCGCTCGATCCGGCGCGACTCGCCACGCTCGTGGGGCGGAGCGCGGCAGCGGTCTCGACGCCGGCGTGGGCCGAGCCGTTCGGTCTCGTCGCGCCGGAGGCGCTGATGACCGGCACACCGGTGGTCAGTTTCGCCGTCGGCGGTGTGCCCGAGATCGCCCAGGCCAGCGTCGGGATGCAGGTCGTCGAGCCAGGAGACCTGGCCGCCATGGCGGACCGCGTGGACGGGTTGATCCGGCAGTCGGAGCTGGACCGAGGGTTCCGCGCCTCGATCCGGGCATCCGCCCTCGCCCGGTTCTCGCTCGACGCCAGGGTGGGCCGGCTCGAGGAGCACTTCGCCGCGCTCCTCGGCGACTCCCCCGTGCTCGGTTCCGGTCGCGTCGACGAGTTCAGCTCGTGAGGCCCCGCATCGGTTGGTACGTGCACCACCACGGACGGGGACACGTGACGCGTCTGCTCGCCGTCGCACCCCACCTCGACGCCGACATCGTCTGCTTCAGCTCGTTCCCCGAGCCGGTGGGACTCCCTTCGAACTGTTCCTGGGTCGTGCTCGACTGGGACGACGACGTGCCGGACGGCGCGTCTCCCCCGGACGACTGCGATCCGACCGCGGAGGGGCTGCTGCACTGGGCGCCAATCGGCCATGCCGGTCACCGTGCTCGTCTTGCGACCATCGCCGCCGCTCTCGCGCAGCAGCAGATGGACGCGATGGTGGTGGACGTCTCCGTCGAGGTGGTGCTCCTCGCACGCCTGCTCGGTGTCCCCACCGTCGTCATGGCACAGCCGGGCCACCGCGACGACGAGCCGCACGCGCTTGCATTCCGTGCGGCGTCGACGATCATCGCCCCATGGCCACACGGGCTCCTGGACCTCGAGCACCTCCGTCCTGTGCGGGACAAGGTGGTGTACACCGGCGGCATCAGTCGCTTCGAGGGACGCGAGCGGACGTCCGCGGAAGCCGGGCGCAGCGGGGTGCTCCTCCTCGCCGGCGCCGGGGGTTCCACGGTGTCGCGGGATGCCGTGGAGGAAGCCGTACGCGCCAGCGGTCGCGATTGGACCTCACTCGGCACCGGTGCCGGGTCCGTCTGGACCGACGACCCGTGGGACGCGCTCTGCCGGGCGGAGGTGGTGGTGTCGTGGGCCGGTCAGAACGCGATCGCCGATCTCGCCGCGGCCGGCGTCACGGCCGTCGTGGTCCCACAGGAACGCCCGTTCGACGAGCAGATGTCCACCGCCCGTGCACTCGAAGCCAACGAGCTGGCGGTCGTGCGGGCGTCCTGGCCCGACGCTGCGGACTGGCCGGCCGTCCTCGAGCAGGCTGCGGAGCTCGACCCCGACTGGTCGCGCTGGCAGGTGGCGGGCGCCGCCCGACGGGCAGCTGAGGCGATCGAGGCGGTCGCGGCCGGCGATCCTGCAGGGGGTGGACGATGAGGACATCGGTCGTGACCCTGTGCTCGCGCCCCAGGCTCGGACACCTCGAGCGGCAGCTCGAGGCCGTCGGGGCGTCCAGGTCGACGTCGGGTGACGTGGTGGAACGACTCGTCGTGTGGATCGGCGACGACGCACCACCGACCCTCGACGCGGAGCTGACGGTCCACCTCCCACCTGGGCCCGACGGGCTCCGTCTCGCGGCAGGTCGGAACCTCGGCGCCGCGCTGGCCGTCGAGCGCGGCGCCGACCTCATCGTGTTCCTCGACGCGGACTGCGTCCCCGGACCCGCGCTGCTCGACCGGTACCGCGAAGCGTCAGCTCGCCATCCGGGGGCCATCCTCTGCGGACCGGTGACCTATCTGCAGCCCGGCGTGGACGTCACCGACCACCACACGTTGGCAGCGGCGACGGCACCACATGCCGCGAGACCGAACCCGGAAGACGGCGCGGAGCGTGTCGCCTCCGAGGACGAGTACCCGCTGTTCTGGTCGTTGTCGTTCGCGACGACTCGCTCGACGTGGTCCCGCACCGGAGGCTTCGACGAGGGGTACGAGGGGTACGGCGGTGAGGACACCGATTTCGCGTTCGCCCTGAGCGCCGCGGGGACGCCCCTCGTGTGGGTCGGAGGCGCCCACGCCTATCACCAGCACCACGAGACACAGCGCCCGCCATGGCAGCACTTCGACGACATCCTCCGGAACGGCGCACGGTTCGCCGACCGCTGGGGAACCTGGCCGATGACCGGTTGGCTGGAGGCGTTCGCTCAGGCCGGCGCGGTCCGGCGGGCGGGTGACGACTGGGTCCGCGTTCAGCCGACCGGCCCGAACAGCCCGTCGACCGCGGCCACCAGCGCCGCGGCGACGGGGTCCGGCGCGTAACGGGCTACGGTGTCACGGGCGGTTCCCGCCCGTGCCCGGGCGCGCGACGGAGCGTCCAGGACGTCGCGGAGAGCAGCTGCGAGCGCCCGGTGGTCGCCCGGAGGCACCATGAGGCAGTCGACTCCGTCCGTGCAGAAGTCGTCGTACCCGCTCCCGGTGGTGACGATGAGCGGGGTCCCGATCGTCTTCACCTCGAGCGCGGCGTTGCCGAACCCCTCCCAGCGCGAGGGGCACATGACCACCGTCGCGGCGTCGACGGACCGATAGAGCTCGTCTCCCGGCACATGCCCGAGCCACACGACCCGGTCCCGTGCCGACTCGGGCAGCAGCGACACCAGTGCCGACACGTCCGGTTCGAACCGCCGGTCACCGCTGGAACCGGCGAGGACGAGCCGAGCACCCGGAACCTGCCGGACGAGCAGCGCGAACGCCTGGAACGCCTCCACCACTCCCTTCCGTCGCTCGAGACGGCCGAGGAACAGGACGACCGGTTCCGCGCCGGTCGGCCATCGCGCCGGGAGTCCGGCGGTCGACGCGGCTGCGCGGACGGCTTCGACGTCGATGCAGTTGCGCACGACGGCGGTCGGCGGCAGGGCACCGAGCAGACCCCTCGTGCGAGCGAGCATCGCGGTCGAGATCGCGACGAGCGCGGCGGAGCGTCTGATCTGTCGGGTCTCGAGGGCGTCCTGGACGCCGACCGCGATGCGTCCGGCGACCGGCAGGTCACCGAGGCGGAGTCCCGAGACGCGGTTGGAGAGACGCACGCTCGTCGCGAGATTCGTCACGAGCGGGGCCGAACGTGGCAGTGCCGATCCGAGGGCGCCCCATTCGGGGAGGAAGACCCGGTCGTACGAACCGCGTCGGAACACCCGGCGGACGGCTCGGGCGTCGAGGAGCATCCGGAGGACGCGCGGTGTTCGGCTGCCGTGCCGCACGGCCTCGGCGAGTCGGACACCGTCGAGGTCCGCGCCGGCGCGCAGCTCGTCGTCCGAGCACACGACGAGGTCGACCTCGATTCCCGAACGGACGAGGGCGGGAAGGAGCGCGGCGTAGTGCCGTCCGATACCGCCCGTGTAGCTCGTGAGCCCCGCGTACTCGTTCGTGGCCACGAGCCAGCGCTGCCGTGGCGAACCCCGCGGGACGTCACTCACCGGTATCGCCTCGGCACCGTCCACCAGGAGCCGAACTCAGCGTTGTACCGCTCCGGGTCGAACGGGCTCTCGCCACCGGCGGGGTAGCTCGTCAGCTCGCCGAACACGATGCGGTCGCCGAGGTCGTACAGGTCCACGCGGACGAAGTCGGTGCCGGCGGCCAGCCGCTCGGCCAGGTCGATCATCTCGTCGAGCCGCTCGGGCACCGACGGTTCCGGGGCGGCCCACGAGGGTCCGCCGCTCAGGGGCAGGTGCCGCCAGTCCGGTCGGAAGAAGTCCTGGGTCCGGCGTCCGAACCGGCCGGAGTCGAGCTGGATGTACCGGCAGCGCCCATGGAAGACGAAGAACTTGAGGTCGTCGGGGATTCCGCCGTCCGGTCCCGCCAGCAGCTCCTCGACGATGATCCTGCGCGGGACCCGTCCATACGCCCACTCGCGGTTCGGTCCCTGACCGTACAACTGGGACACCCAGCCGCCCGCGAGTTCGACGAGTCGATCGCGATCCACCGTCTCCGGTCGGACGTGCCGGTACTCCCAGCTCCCCGCCTCGGTCGGCAGACGGGCATCGGGTCGGGCGGACGACGAGACGACGATGGCCGCCCCGCTGCCGTGCGTGGGCTTGACGACGTAGGACTCCGGGAGCTCCAGGTCCCGCAGCTCGCGCGGGTCGTCGAGGATCCCGTACACGCGCGGGAGCAGGTGCGGACCGATCCGCGAAGCCACGAGGTCCCGCACGGCGGCCTTGTCCGCGAAGGTGACGATGAGCGGACGACGGTCGCGGAGCATCTTGTACCGGACCTTCTCCCGGAAGGTCACCGGCCGGCGCGTCCGCCAGAGCCGGACGGCGCGCACCAGCCGGCTCCGCTCCCGCCACGGCACCGTCCGCGGCGCGCTCGTCGCATCGGGGAGGATGGCGCGCAGACGGCGGCTGCGATGGAACCATCGGACGGCGGGCAGGTCTTCCGGCCAGTGCACACGCAGGGTGGTCCAGCCCCGACGCATCCGGAGGGCGAGCGAACCGGCATCGGTGAACGGGCGCATCGAGATCCCCATCCCGAGCGACCGGTCGTAGCGCACGCGTCGGTGGAGACCCAGGTGTGTCGACACGTCCAGATCGTCGTGCAGTTCCGCATCCTCGCGGTGCACCGTCTCGGCGATCTGCTCCCACGTCTCGCGTCGGATCGCACAGTTGGACCCGAAGATCGGGACCTGGGCGAGGGCGGCCCCGACGAAGAGCCGGTACGCGCCGAGGTAGAGGCCGGCGAGCGGTGCTCGGAGCGGGCGGGGACCGTCGATGAAGACGGCGGGGCCGGTGAGCGCCTCCAGCTCCGGGTCCGTCGCGAACGCCTCGGTGATCCGGGTCAACCAGTCCGGCGGCGGCACGCAGTCCGCGTCGAGTCTCGCGACGATCGTCGCCGTCGCATGGTCGAAGCCTGCTGCGTTCGCCGCGGGGATGCCGGGCATCGGCTCATCGATGAGGACCGCGCCGTACCGCTCGGCGATGGCCGCGACCTCGGCGCGATCGCGGCTGCCGTTGTCGACGACGATGATCGATGCGGGTCCGGTGTGCTGCGCGCGCAGTGAGCGCAGACAGCGGCGCAGAAGCGCGGCGTCGTCCTTCACCGGAACGACCACGTCCACGGTCACGAGCGGGTGGGACCCGGTCTCGAGCGTCTCGAGCGTCTCGACCGTCATGCGTCCCGCCCGTCCGCCAGCAGCTGTGCCTCCGCGAACACGCGCGGGTGGGCGAGGATCCGGAAGTGGCCGCCCGTGTCGAGTTCCACGTTCTTGGCACCGTCGAGTCGGCTGCCGCCCGGGATGTGCGGATCGAAGCGCCCGTACACGGAGACGATCCTCGGGTTGACGGTCGCCTCCCGGGAGAGCGCGAGGATCGTCGGGTCGTCGGGGGTGAAGATGCGCAGGCTCGGGAGGATCATGAGCCTCGCATACCGCGATCCGGCGAACGGTGCGGCGACGGCGAGCATCCCGGAGATCCGGGCTCCCCCGCCGCCGAGCGACATGACGTACTTGCCGACGAGCCCGCCCTTGCTGTGCGCGAGGAGGACGACGTCGCCGAGCCCGTTCGCCTCGAGGTAGTCGGCGACGAGTCGTGCCGCCACCGGGACCGCGCGGTCGTTGCGCCCGAGCGGGTCGATCACGTGCACCGGGTGCCCGTCGTCGTGGAGTCGGCGGATGAGCGGCTCGAGGAACCGCCAGGTCTCGTAGACGCCCGGGAGGACGACGATCGGCGACCGGTCGCCGGACAGGAAGTCATGCGGATCGGTGCGGCTGACGAACGCCCGGAGCTGCCAGACGAGCGCGTAAGCGTAGTCGCGCGCCCACCAGCCGAGTGTCCGCAGCGCGGACCGGATCACCGGTGATCACCGTTCGCGTGGCTCAACCGTCTCCCCGCAGGACCTGGGGGCATCGCTCTGTTCCCATGTCCTCACCGTAACCGGACCGCCCGGCCTCACCCTGGACCTTGACAGCGGCCGGACCGGACCCGGGCTGATCGGGACCTACGATGCTCGGCGTGGCTCACCACGGGTGCGGTGCGCTGATAATCTGGCAGCTGCGGTGGCCTCGGGGTGTTCGTGTGCCCGGACGATCGAGGAGTGCAGTGGGAGAGATCGACGCAGAGTTCGGCCGCGTCCGGGACGCGCTGGAGCGTCCCGCGATCCGGCTGCTGAGCCGACCGACCGCACCCGCGGTGGTCGCGATCTTTCGGACCACGTTCGGCCGAGACGTCCAGTTCGTCGCAGCGGACCGCTTCCACCTGCAGGTCGAGGAGTACCTCGGCGAACTCGCGGCGCGCGGTGCGCGGATCCCGGCCGGCGGCGATGAACGCGGTGGCGGGCGGTCCCTCTGCCGGGAGTGGGTCCACGACCAGTGGCTCGTCCGGACCAGCACCGACGACGGCGAGGAACAGTACTCGCTCACCTCGCACGCGCTCGAAGCGGTCTCGCTCGTCGACGGACTCGCACACGACCGCGCCCTCATCAGTGAGTCGCGCCTGACCATGATCCTCGACTCCGTGCGCCGATGGGCGCTGCAGGCCGACCCTGACCGTGACGAGCATCTGCGTCGCATCGACGCGCAGCTCGCCGAGCTCCAGGCGGAGCGCGAACGGGTCGCGGCCGGCGGCACCGTCGTCGCGGCGAGCGACGACCGCATGCAGGACGGCTACGCGAACATCGCCGACCTCATCCGTCAGCTCCCGAGCGACTTCCGCCGGGTCGAGGAGTCGGTCATCGCGATGCACCGGCGGATCGTCGAGGACTTCCGGAACGACACCCGTCCGATCGGCGAGATCCTCGACGACTACCTCCGGCGCACCGACGAGCTCATGACGGCGACGGCCGAGGGCCGGGCTTTCGAGGGCGCTTTCGAGCTCCTCCGCAACGACGATCTGCTCCAGGACCTCAAGCGCGACCTCTCCACGATCCTCGACCACCCCTTCTCGTCCAGGCTCGGGCCCGCGGAGCTCCGTGGCTTCCGGGGTGCCGTCGGGATCATCCGACAGGGGATCGACGACGTCCTCGCGCAGCGTCGGCGGCTCACCGCGACGCTCCGCGACCACATCGTGCATCACGACGTCGTGCAGGACCGCGAACTCGACACGACCCTGCGTGCACTGAACCAGCGCCTCGGCATCTGGATGCGGACCGCGGGGCCACGCGCCACCGTCGACCTGCCGCTCCTCCCCGAGACCATCGACATCGAGCACCTGCGCGAGCGGTTCTACGATCCGGACGTCGAGGTCGCACCGCCGCCGATCGCGACCGCCGTCGAACGGATCGACGGCGCGGCGATGTCGCTCGACACCCTCCGATCGCAGGGTGGTCCGCTCCTCGACGAGCTCCGAGCCGGACTCCTCGATGCGGTGACCTCCGGTGCCGAGGACGCCCATGCGGCGTTCTCCGCGCTCGATCCGGAACTCCGACGACCTGTGGAGCTCTTCGGCCTCGTCCACCTCATGACCCAGCTGGGCACGTACGACGAGCAGGCACCACGCCGTCGCTACGAAACGGTCCGTCCGGACGGGACGACCACCGCGTTCGAACTCCCGGCCTTCCCACTGGGTGAGGCCGGTGTCGCAGCGCTGACGCGAGCCACGACGACCACGACGACTGCTCCGGCCGACCAGGCCGGGCGCGGAACGGAATGACATGACCTCCGAGACGGATCCCACCGTGGCGGCGACGACCGATTCGACGTCGGACGACCTGACGACGGACGGCCCCGACGCCGTCGCACCCGCCGAGGCGCCGCTCGCCGGCCCGGACGACGACTCGTTCGCCCTCTTCGAAGGGGACGAGGGACGCCTCGACGCCGCTCAACGTCGTGCGCTGGTCGCTCTGCTGAAGCACCGCTACGTCAGCCCCGCGCTCCAGCCTGCCGAGTGGCGGACGGTCCTCGAGTCCGAGTCGCTGCTGCGGTCCCGCCTCAACGAGCTGTTCCTGGAGCTCGAGGTGGACCGCTCGGCCGAGGTCGCCTTCAAGCGCCAGGCGGGCTCGGAGAGCGGGCGGCGTCCCTTCCCGACCCTGCTGCACGACACCAGCTACAGCCGCGAGGAGACGATCCTGCTCGTCTACCTGCGGACGCGTCTCCGGACCGAACTGGCCAACGGTGCACGGGCCGCGATCGTCGAACACGACGAGCTGCTCGGCTTCGTCGCGAGCTTCCGCCCCGAGCACGCCACCGACCGCGCCCGTGACGACGGACGCGTCGAACGTGCGATCGACAAGCTGCTGACCGCGCGGGTCCTGCTGCGGACCAAGGACGCCCGCCGCCACCGGATCGCGTCGGTGGTGGAGACGCTCCTCCCCCTCGAGCGCCTCCAGGAGCTCCTGGAGTGGCTCGAGACGCAGACCGCGACGGTCGATCCGGCGTCTGAGCAGCCGCGACCCGATGCCGACGCGGACTCGGACGACGAGTCCGACGGCACCGCAGCCGAGTCGCAGGACTCCCCCGACGACCAGACCCAGCCACCAGCAGCAGAGGACGACCGATGAGCCGCTCCACGGACACCGACACCCTGCTGGACCTCGTCGAGCAGTGGCGCATCGAACGGATGCAGGTCATCAACTGGGGTGGGTTCGACGGGTACCGATCGGTCGACTTCGCCTCCCGCGCGACGCTCATCTCCGGCGCCTCCGGCACCGGGAAGAGCTCGCTCATGGACGCGTACCTCGCGGTCATGATGCCATCGGACGTGCCGTTCAACGGAGCCTCCAACGACGCGGCGGTCGGACGGGCGCGGAATCCCGACCAGCGCAACCTGCTCACCTATCTCCGCGGCAAGGTCGACTCGGCACGGGACCCGCAGACCGGGGCGATGCGCGACATCAACCTGCGCGGCACGGATCAGCTCACCTGGGGTGCAGTGGCGGTGACGTTCCTCAACGACGACGACCGTCGCTTCACAGTCGTGCGCGCCTACCTCGTCCCCCGACGTGCACTGCGCACCGGTGACCTGTCGATGACGATGTCGACCGTCGACGGGCCGTTCGAGCTCACGGACCTCGAGGCGTTCGTGCCGAAGCGGTTCGACGCCGGTGAGCTCCAGGGTCGCATCCCCGGATTCGTCGTCCGCGACACCTACGCGGAGCTGTCGTACACGCTGCACACCCGTCTCGGCATCGGTGCCGGTGGCGACGGTGGTCGGGCGATGCGTCTGCTGGCCCGGATCCAGGCGGGCCAGCACCTGCCGACGGTCGACGGCCTGTACAAGTCGATGGTGCTGGAGCGTCCGAGCACGTACGACGCGGCCGACCGGGCGCTGTCGCACTTCGAGGCGCTCGACGAGGCGTACCTCGCGATGGAGACCGAGAGCCGCAAGGCTCGGGTGCTCGAGCGGCTCGGTGAACTGCGTCGCGACTACGAGGACGGGCACCGGGCGGCGGCCGACCTCGAGCGCCTCGGCTTCACCGAGGACGGCACGACCCCGTTCACCGTCTGGCGCAGTCGCGCACACGAGGCTCTGCTCGATGAAGCGGTCTCCCGGAATCGGCGGGAGAAGCTCGAGGCCGGGGCCACGTTGGAGGCGGCACGGGCACGAGCTGCTGCCGCGGGTGTCCGCGTCCGTGAACTCGAGCGTCAGGTGTCGGAGCAGGGCGGGAGCGCGCTGCGGCGTGCCGAGGAACGCCGTGAGGCCGCGGAGGCGACGCACGCCGAGGTGGCACGAGCCAGGTCGCTGTTCGACGAGCGCACCGAGGTGCTCGACGATCCGATCGAGGACGAAGCCTCGTTCCGGCGTGCGCTCGGCCGCAGCGAGGACTTCCTCGCTGACGACGACACCGCGCTCGACGCCATCGAGACCGATCGCGCCCTGCTGCATCGCGAAGCGTTCCCTCTCGAGGAGCGCAACACCGAGCTCCGCCGTGAGCTGCAGTCGCTTCGCGGCCGTGACGGCGCGGTCCCCGATCGACTCCACCGGGCGAGGCTCGCCCTCGCCGAGGCGGCCGGACTCGATCCCGAACAGCTGCCGTTCGTGGCCGAGCTCATCGACGTCGCTCCCGCCTATGCCGCCTGGCGTCCCGCGATCGAGGTCACCCTGCACGGTCTCGCGAGGACGGTCCTCGTCGACGAGGAACACCTCGACGCGTTCGGCCGCGCGATCGACGCCGTCCGGATCCCGGTCCGCCTGCAGTTCGAGGGTGTCCCGCTGCATGAGCCGTCCTCCCCCGATGCGGGTGACCCCGCGTTCATCTCCGGCCGCGTCACGTACCGCACCTCCCCGTTCAGCACGTGGATCGAGCAGCGCGTCACCTCGGACCGGATCGACGCGCGGTGTGTGGAGACACCGTCGGAGCTCTCGGGCGGAGGTCGCCGCGTGACCGTGAACGGCCAGCTGCGTGACGGCCGCCGCGGCTCCCACGGCGACACGGGCGGCGCACCGATCCTCGGCTTCACCAATGAGGCGCGGATCGCGTCGATCGAGGCGGAGACGGCCGAGATCCGCGGGCGACTCGAGCTCATCGCCGGTCGACAGGCCGGCATCCAGCAGCGGCTGTCGCGTCGTGAGGCCGAGCGGGCCGCCCACCGGTACCGACTCGACACCGAGTGGGCCAGGATCGACGTCGCCGGTGCTGCGGCGCATCGTGACGCCGCCGCGGCCGAGCTGGAGCGTCTGCTCTACGCCAGTGACGTCCTGCAGGAGCTCCAGGGCTCGGTGGCGGCCGCCCAACGTGAACTCGACGCCGCGAACGCCGAGCGGTTCCCGGCCGAGGACCGTGTCAGACGCCTCGACGAGGAGCATGGGGTCCTCGTCGATCAGCAGGACGCGGCGACGACGGTCATCGACCGCTTCGAGCGCTCCGAGGTGGAGGAGGTCTCCCCCGCCGACGTCGATCGGATCGAAGCCGCCCTCACGGCGGTGGGCGGCGTGCCGTCACTCAGCGGGTTCGGCGACGCGATGAAGCGGCTCCGCGCCCGGCTCGGTGACGAGTTGTCGTCGGCCGTCCGCCAGGCGGAGCAGGCCGCGCTCGCACAGGTGCACGTGTTCGAGCAGTACCAGTCGATCTGGCACGACCCCAACCTCGGCACGACGCTCGAGTCCTACGGCGACTACCGGGCGATCCTCGACGGCATCCTCGGCACCGGTCTCCCCGAGCGCCGTCAGGAGTGGCGCCGCCGGTTGTCCCAGTGGAGCGGGGAGGATCTGGTCCCCCTCAGCAGCGCGTTCGACAGCGCCGTCGAGGAGATCGAGGACCGCCTGGTCCCGGTCAACGACATCCTGCGCGACCTGCCGTTCGGACCGGCGCACGATCGTCTGAAGATCGTCCTCCGCCGGGTGCATCGCGAGGAGGCCTCCGCCTTCCGGCGCGAGCTTCGGGCGCTGTCGAGCGAAGTCACCGCGAACCTCGACGACGACGAGTTGGAGGCCCGCTTCCAGCGGCTCCGCCGGTTCATGGAGTCGATGCGCGACACGGGTGCCGGGTCCCAGTCGACCCGCGACCAGGTGCTCGACGTGCGCCGTCACGTCGAGATCACCGCCGTGCGCTTCGACACGTCTGGTCAGGACGTCAGCGTCTACTCCTCGCTCGGCGACAAGAGCGGTGGCGAGACCCAGGAGCTCGTCGCGTTCATCGTCGGTGCCGCCCTGCGCTACCAGCTCGGTGACGAGGACCGCCCGCGTCCGAGGTTCGCGCCGGTGCTGCTCGACGAGGGCTTCATCAAGGCGGACTCGGAGTTCGCCGGTCGCGCGGTGGTCGCCTGGCTGCGGCTCGGCTTCCAGCTCGTGATCGGGGCCCCGCTCGACAAGGTGACGGCGCTCGAGCCCTACATGGACCGTCTCCTGTCGATCCGGAAGGATCCGGAGACCCGACACGCCTGGGTCGCCGAGATCGAACGGTCGGCTCCGGTCGAGGCGCTCGACCGCGTCGGATAGCGTCTGATCCGTCGATCATTCCCGGTCACGGTGTGACTTGACACAACGCTCGTTCGAACATATGTTCGAATCATGTCCGACCGGCCCGCTGCCCCGCCGATCCGCATCGGCGAGGCCGAGTGGATCGTGATGCGGGAGGTGCCCGACCGGCCGGCCGGTCTCGTGAAGTACTTCGCGCCGAGCGGTGCGCCGGCCTACTTCCGCTGCGTCACGTGGGCTCCGCGGTCAGAGGACCGCCGACTGATCGGTCGGTTCGCGACGCTCGCCGAGGCGGAGCGTGCCGTGCCGGGTGGACGCCGGTCCGCCGCACCGGCAACTCCTCGCTCCGCTGACGCCTGGGAGCACGGGCAGGTGCCGTGGGATGCCGCGCCGCGACGGAGTGACCGGTATGCCTGAGCGACCGGTCGCTGGTCGGTCAGCGCCACCCGTACCGCGAACGGAGCCCAGTGGCGACTCGGGCGAAGCGATCACGCGGGACCTGAGCCGCCTCCCGTCGCATCCCGTCGGGATGCACACGGAAGACGCGGTCGAGGTTCGCCCAACTCGGACGGCCGGCATTGTCCCATCCGCCGGTGCCGAGCGGCACGAACTCACCGTCCTGCGAATGATCCTTGCTCGTCAGCTGCACCGCCAGCACCCAGCCTCCGGTCGAGCGCGCCACGATGAGCACCGGACGGTCCTTGCCACGTCCATCACGCTCCTCGTACGGCACCCAGGTCCAGACGATCTCGCCGGGATCGGGATCGCCGTCGACGGCCGGGGCGTAGTCGATGGACACGGCGCCGACCGCCCGCGGATCGACCTCGACCGTCGCCGTCCGGCCTGAGCGTCCGGGTGAAGCGGCGGTGGTGGTCGGTGGCGTCGCGAGGCCGGCGGTGCGCACCGCACTGGAGGCGGCGCGAGTCGAGGGGCCCAGGAGTGCGTTCGCGACGCGGCGGATGATCGAGGTGAAGGTTGACACGCCGTCACCCTATCGTCCGCGGCTCCCACCGCAGGGAACGCCGAACGGGCGCCGTCCTGGTGGACGACGCCCGTTCGGCGAATCGGGGGCGGTCGAGGTCAGTCGACGAGGGCGTACCCCTCTTCGCCGTGCACGGAGGTGTCGACGCCGGCGATCTCGTCCTCGTTCTTGACGCGGAAGCCGATCGTCTTCTCGATCGCGAAGCCGATGACGAAGGCCACGATGAAGGAGTAGATGAGGACGGCGAAGGCGGCGATGGCCTGGACCGCGAGCTGCTCGATGCCGCCGCCGACGAAGAGGCCGGTCTCGGTCGCGAAGAAGCCGAGGTACAGGGTGCCGATGAGGCCACCGACGAGGTGGATGCCCACGACGTCGAGCGAGTCGTCGAAGCCGAGCTTGAACTTCAGCTCGACGGCGATGGCGCAGACGGCGCCGGCCACGATGCCGAGGAGCAGCGCCCAACCCGGAGTGAGGTTCGCGCACGCCGGGGTGATGGCGACGAGACCAGCGACGGCACCGGAGGCGGCGCCCACCGAGGTCGCCTTGCCGTCCTTGAACTTCTCGACGACGATCCAGCCGATGATGGCGGCAGCGGTGGCCCCGACGGTGTTGACGACGATGAGTCCGACGTTCGCGAGCTCGTTCAGCCACTCGGCGCCGGCGTTGAAGCCGAACCAGCCGAACCACAGGATGGCGGCTCCGAGGAGGGTGAGCGGCACGTTGTGCGGCTTCGTGATTCCCTTCTGGAAGCCGATGCGCTTACCGAGCACCAGTGCGAGGGCGAGTGCTGCGGCTCCGGCGTTGATGTGCACCGCGGTTCCACCCGCGTAGTCGATGACGCCGATGCCGGCATCCTCACCGAACAGCGTGGTGCCGAGGTTCATGATCCAGCCGCCGCCCCAGACCCACGCGGCGATCGGGAAGTACGCGATGGTCGCGAAGAGGCCCGCGAAGATCATCCAGGAGCCGAACTTCGCACGGTCGGCGATGGCGCCGGAGATCAGCGCGATCGTGATGATCGCGAAGGTGGCACCGTAGGTCGCTCCCACCAGGTCGGTGTTCGCGGTCTCGCCGCTCGCGAGTGCGGTCATCCCGAAGTCGGAGAACGGGTTGCCCGCGAACTCCAGCGGGCTGCCGACGGCCGACATGTTGGAGCCGTAGAGGATCCACAGCACGCTGATGAGGCCCAGTGCGCCGAAGCTCATCATCATCATGCTGACGACGCTCTTCGCCTTCACGAGGCCGCCGTAGAAGAATGCGACGCCGGGGGTCATGAACAGCACCAGAGCGGTTGCCGTGACTCCCCAAGCGATACTGCCTGTATCCATTGGATCTTCCTCACACATCGTGGTCTTGCAACGGGTGCCCGAGATGGTGAGGACTGGCTGAGCTCGGCCTCGCCGTCCGACTCGGTACAGCGACCAGTCTGGGGAACGGAGGTTTCCGCACGACTGTCAACGTGTTTCCGACGTGTTACGCGAGTGCCGCCCAGGTAAACAGCGTGTTTCGTGACCAGGTGGGGCCGGTCAGTCCATCGAGGTGAGGGCGATCATGCGCGACATCGCGCGCAGGTACTTCTTGCGGTATCCACCGTTGAGCATGTCGCCACCGAACACCTCGTCGAGGGCCGTGCCGGTCGTGACCACGGGGATCTGTGCGTCGTACACCCGGTCGATGAACGCGACGAGCCGGAGCGCCTGGCCCTGGTCGGTCAACTCGTGGACGTCGCGGAGCGCGATCAGGTCGACGCCGTCGAGGAGTCCGATGAACCGTGAAGGGTGGACGGCGGCGAGGTGGGTGATGAGACCGTCGAAGGTGTCGACCGTGACGTCACGGTCGGCGGCCGCCGCCTCCGCGGTGCGGGCGTCGAAACGCTCCTCGGAGCTCACTACGGCGTGTCCCTCGATGCTGCGGCGGCGGTAGTCGGTGCCGTCGATGCGGAGGGTCTCGAAGTTGGCGCTCATCGCCTGGATCTCGCGGAGGAAGTCGGCTGCGGCGAAGCGGCCCTCCCCCAGGGCGTTCGGCGGCGTGTTGGAGGTCGCCGCGATCCTCGTCCCGGTCGCGACGAGTTCCCCGAGCAGTCGGGTCATGACCATCGTGTCGCCCGGGTCGTCGAGCTCGAACTCGTCGATGCAGATGAGCGTCGCGCCGGTCAGCTGCGCGACCGCCGCCGCGTAGCCGAGCGCACCGACGAGGGCCGTGTACTCGATGAAGGTGCCGAAGTACTTCTTCCGACCGGGAGCGTCGTGCCAGAGCGCGGCCAGGAGGTGGGTCTTGCCGACGCCGAAGCCACCGTCCAGGTAGATGCCCGGCTTGGCCGCCGGCGCCTTGGACTTCCGCCGGCCGAAGAAGCCGCCGCCACCACCGGCCTGGGGCGCGAAGAAGCCGCGGAGCTTCTCGACCGCGGCCGCCTGGCCCGGGAAGTCGGGATCCGGACGGTACGAGTCGAAGCTCGCCTGCTCGAACTGCCGGGGCGGCGTCAGGCTTGCGACGATCTCGGCGCCACTGACCGTGGGGACACGGTCGGTGAGGCTGCGGAATCCGGTCGGGACGGAAGGCGTGGTCACGGCAAACCTCTGGCTCTGCATGGGTGCTGGGTTACGGCGTCTGACGCATCGGTGCGGTTCGGTGGTGCGGACGGCGTACTGTCGAAGGGACAGGCTTCCAGCCTAGATGCACGACACCCGAGCCCCACCGCAGCCAGCTGCACGACCGGAGGTACCCATGACCGTCGACGCCGATTCGACCTCGACCAAGTTCACCGCCTACGCCCACCCCGAGCGCCTCGTCACGGCGGAGTGGCTCGAAGCGCACCTGGGTGAACCCGGTCTCGTCGTCGTCGAGTCCGATGAGGACGTCCTCCTCTACGAGACCGGCCACATCCCCGGCTCGGTGAAGGTCGACTGGCACACCGACCTCAACGACCCGGTCGAGCGCGACTACATCGACGGAGCCGCGTTCGCCGCGCTGCTCGGGTCCAAGGGGATCTCGCGAGACGACACCGTCGTCATCTACGGCGACAAGAACAACTGGTGGGCCGCCTACGCCCTGTGGGTCTTCAGCCTCTTCGGACACGAGGACGTCCGACTGCTCGACGGTGGACGCGACAAGTGGATCGCGGACGGCCGGGCGATCACCCGCGACGCCACGGAGCGCGAAGCCGTCGAGTACCCCGTAGTGGAGCGCGACGACACGGCCCTCCGCGCCTACAAGGACGACGTGCTCGCCCACCTCGGCAAGCCGCTCATCGACGTCCGCTCCCCCGAGGAGTACAGCGGTGAACGCACCACGGCGCCCGCCTACCCCGAAGAGGGTGCGCTCCGCGCCGGTCACATCCCGAGTGCGCAGAGCGTCCCGTGGGGCAAGGCGGTCGCCGAGGACGGCACCTTCCGGCCGGCCGAGGAGCTGGACGCGATCTACCGCGACGGTGCGGGCCTCGCCGAGGGCGTCGAGGTGATCGCCTACTGCCGCATCGGCGAGCGGTCGAGCCACACGTGGTTCGTCCTGCAGCACCTGCTCGGGTTCGACAACGTCCGCAACTACGACGGGTCCTGGACGGAGTGGGGCAGCGCCGTGCGCGTGCCGATCGTGCAGGGCGCCGAGCCGGGCGACGCACCGACGCGCTGAGCTCGTCCACCCACCGCCCTTCCGCACGGCCTCACTGCGCGGGAGGGCGGTCCGCTGTTCCCGGCTGCGATACTGGAGTGACCATGACCGATTCCCTCCTCGCCCCGAACCTCGCCGAGATCCGAGATGAGTTCCTCGCCGTCGAGGAACGCTCACGGCTGCAGCTGCTCCTCGAATTCAGCGACGAGCTGCCGGACCTCCCGGAGCGCTACCGCGACCACCCCGATCTCATGGAGCGGGTGCTCGAGTGCCAGGCGCCCGTGTTCTTCTTCGTCGAGATCGACGAGGACGGCATCGTGCACCTGTTCGCCACGGCTCCCGAGGAAGCGCCGACCACTCGCGGCTTCGCGAGCATCCTCGTCCAGGGGCTCGCCGGACTCACCGTCGATGAGGTCCTCGCCGTCCCCGACGACTTCCCGCAGATGATCGGACTCTCCCGGGCGGTGTCGCCACTGCGACTGCGCGGGATGTCGGCGCTGCTCGGCCGGACGAAGCGCCGCCTCCGCGAACTCGCCTGAGTCGTCGGCCCGTCGGTCAGTGCCCGGGCGGTAGCGGCACGAGCTCGTCGAGCCAGTCCGAGACCGCGGCGGTCCAACGCTCCGGGTCGTAGTTCCAGAGCTTCGTGTGACGGGCGACGGTGAACGGGACGAACGTCACGATGTCCGGTCGTGCGAGGGCGAGCGCCCGCGACGGCCCTGCCGGGACGTAACCGTCGTCGTCACTGTGCATCAGCAGGATCGGCAAGGCGAGGTCGGCGGCGTTGGCGACGTAGTCGAGCCGACCGAGATCGATGCTCGTCGCCTGCCCGGTCAGGAGGCGTCCCCACCGGCGGCTGATGGCGAGCAGGGCGACCCGACCGACCACGCTCGGGATCCGGTTCTCGCGGGCCTGGTGCTGCAGGACGTCCACCCAGTCGATGACCGGCGAATCGAGCGCGACGGCGCGGAGGAGTTCGGGGTGCGTCGTCCGCCGTGAGGCCTGGAGCACGATCGCTCCGCCCATGGACCAGCCCATGAGCACGACGTCGGCGGCGCCCTGTTCACGCACCCAACCGATCGCGGCGTCCACGTCGCGCCACTCCTCGTCGCCGAGCGCGTAGCGGAAGTCCAGCGCAGGCGGAGCGTCGCCGTCGTTGCGGTAGGAGACGAGCAGGCACGAGTACCCGGCGTTGCGGAAGCTCGGCACCGCTCGGAGCGCTTCGGATCGCGTGGTCCCCCGGCCGTGCACCAGGACGGCCCAGCGGGTGGACGGTCCGTCCTCCGGGTGGATCGCCCACGCCGGCGCCGGCCCGAGCGGGGTCGGGACGAGCACGTCCTCGTGGGCGAGGCCCAGTTCCTCCGGGCGGCGGAAGAACCACCCGCTGAACTCGGCCTCCTGGCCGACGCGGAGTGCGTCGACGTCGCCGCCGAGGAGCGTCCGGACCACGGTGTGCTGCCGCACCTCGAGGATGTCACCCAGCTGCACGTAGGCGGCCCGTCTCGTCACCCAGCTGCCGTAGCGGCCGGGGACGATCGTGTCCGGGGACGCGACGAGTTCGACCGTCCCGCCGGCACGGTCCAACCCGACGATGCGAGCCTCACTCGGACGGTCCCGAGCCGGGACCACCACCTTGCGGGCGATGGTCGCGACGACGGCGAGTCCGAGGGCGCCGACGGCGGCAGCGGCTCCACCGGCGATGACGATCGCATCCGTCGCCGAACCCCGCCGTCGGATGCCGGTGCTCGCCGCTCCTCGACCGCCTGCCTGCGACCCGGGTCCGCGTCTCCGCCCGGCGTGCCTCTGCCCATTCATCGGGATGTAACTCTAGTCTTCACTCGTGGTAGAGAGTCCGACGACGGCAAAGGTTCCCGAAGAGTTCGCCCGAGCGGTGGACGCTGTTCGCGCTGCAGCCGTCCGGCCCGATCTGAGAGTCACTGAGATCCCCGCGCCGAGCAATCTCGCGCCGTTCGCCATCGCCCTCGCGGCCGACGTCTCGCCGAGTCGCCACGATGCCGACTCCGACCTCGGTACGGGGCGGTTCGTCCTCCTCTATGACCCGGACGGCTCTGACGCCTGGGGAGGAAGTTTCCGCGTCGTCTGCTTCGCCCAGGCCCCCCTGGAGACCGAGATCGGACTCGACCCGTTCCTTGCCGAGGTCGCCTGGTCCTGGCTCGTGGACGCCCTCGACACCCGCGGCGCCTCCTACCAGGCAGCGTCCGGTACCGCGACGAAGATCATCTCGAGTGGTTTCGGGGAGCTCGCCCGGCAGGGCGACGGCGCACAGATCGAGCTTCGAGCGTCGTGGACACCGCTGGAGAGCGACGTCGCGGCGCACGTGGAAGGATGGGGAGAGCTGCTGTGCATGCTCGCCGGCTTGCCTCCGACCACCGAAGGGGTCTCCCTGTTGTCCGTCAAACGAGCTCACCGTGAGTGACGCGGCGCCTGAATCAGCACCGCTCCTCCCCCCGCCCGCGCCCACCGCACCACGGGTCGTCACCGACACCCGCGAGGCCTACCTCGCCTCACTCGAGGTGCTCGCCGCGGGTCACGGACCGTTCGCGCTCGACGCCGAACGTGCGTCGGGCTACCGCTACTCCCAGCGGGCCTACCTGATCCAGGTCTACCGTCGCGGTGCCGGGGTCTTCCTGTACGACCCGCCCGCCATCGGCTCCATGGCCGAACTCGGCGCCCTGATCCAGGGTGAGCGGTCGATCCTGCATGCGGCCAGCCAGGACCTCGCCTGTCTGCGCGAAGTGGGCATCGACCCGAGCGAGCTCTTCGACACCGAACTGGGGGCCCGTCTGCTCGGGCTGCCGCGTGTCGGGCTGGGTGCCGTGGTCGAGGAACTGTTGGGCATCCACCTGGCGAAGGAGCACTCCGCCGCCGACTGGTCGACCCGCCCGCTCCCCGCCTCCTGGCTCGAATACGCGGCGCTCGACGTCGAACTGCTCGTCGACGCCGCGGAGGAGCTGGCAGCCCGCATCGAGGATGCCGGGAAGAGTGACATCGCGCGCCAGGAGTTCCAGGCGACGCTGGCCCGGGAGGCGAAGGCACCCCGCGCCGAGCCCTGGCGCCGGCTCTCCGGACTCCACGCCGTGCGCGGGCAACGCAACCTCGCCGTCGCTCGCGAGCTCTGGGTCGCGCGTGACGAACTCGCGCAGCGCCGCGACACCGCCCCCGGGCGACTCATCCCCGACGCCTCGATCACCGCGGCCGCGAAGGCAAACCCCAGCTCGAAGCGCGACCTCGCAGCGCTCTCGGACTTCCGTGGGCGCGCGAGCCGCACCGAACTCGACCTCTGGTGGAACGCGATCCACACCGGCCAGACCACCGAGGACCTCCCCGGTGCCCGACCGGCGAGCGATACGCTGCCACCCCCGCGCAGCTGGTCCGACAAGAATCCGGACGCGCACGCCAGGTACACCGCGGCACGGACGAAGATCCTCGCGACGGCGGAGTTCCTGACGATGCCGGTCGAGAACCTGCTCACGCCGGAGACGCTGCGCCGACTGGCCTGGACGCCGCCCGAACCACTCACCGTCGAGACGGTCGCCGCGGCACTCGCCGAGCACGAGGCACGCCCCTGGCAGATCGACGCGACCGCCCGGGCGATCACCGACGCCTTTGTCGAGTCGGCCCAATCCCCGGTAGAGCCTGACCCGGACGCTTCGTAGGAAGCGCTGCACCCGGGTGTCCACCCGTGTCTGCCGCCTAGGATCGGGGCGTACCCCGAGAATGAGGAGGCAACGTGGCCGAACAAGCCGACGTCGTATTCGTTGATGGAGTCCGGACACCGTTCGGACGAGCCGGCGAAAAGGGCATGTACTGGAACACCCGGGCTGACGACCTGATCGTCAAGGCGATCATCGGACTGCTCGAACGTCATCCCGGTCTGCCGCTCGACCGCATCGACGAGGTCGCCATCGCGGCGACGACCCAGCAGGGCGACCAGGGGCTGACGCTCGGCCGCACCGCCGCGCTGCTCGCCGGCCTCCCGAAGTCCGTCCCCGGATTCGCGATCGACCGCATGTGCGCCGGAGCGATGACCTCGGTCACGACGCTCGGCAGCGGCATCGCATTCGGCGCCTACGACCTCGTCCTCGCCGGTGGCGTCGAGCACATGGGGCGTCACCCCATGGGGCTGGACGCCGACCCGAACCCGCGGTTCCTCGCCGAGCGCCTCGTCAGTGAGGACGCGCTGAACATGGGCAAGACGGCCGAGCGCATCCACGACCGGTTCCCGCAGCTCACGAAGGAACGCTCCGACCGCTTCGGTATGCGCAGCCAGCAGAAGGTCGCGGCCGCCTACGAAGCCGGACGGATCCAGCCCGACCTCGTCCCGGTCGCGCTCCGGAGCGACAGTGGATGGGGACTCGCCACCGGCGACGAAGGGCTCCGCCCCGAGACCACGATGGAGGGGCTCGCCGGACTGAAGACGCCGTTCCGGCCCCACGGCCGTGTCACCGCAGGCAACGCCTCGCCGCTGACCGACGGTGCCACGGTGAGTCTGCTCGCCAGCGCCTCGGCGGCGAAGGAACTCGGCCTCACGCCGAAGATGCGCCTCGTCAGCTTCGCGTTCGCGGGCGTCGAGCCCGAGATCATGGGCATCGGTCCAGTCCCCTCCACGGAGAAGGCCCTGCGGAAGGCGGGCCTGTCGATCGAGGACATCGGTCTGTTCGAACTGAACGAGGCCTTCGCCGTGCAGGTGCTCTCCTTCCTCGACCACTTCGGCATCGACGACGAGGACCCGCGGGTGAACCCGTGGGGTGGCGCGATCGCGGTCGGGCACCCGCTCGCGGCATCCGGCGTCCGACTCATGATCCAGCTCGCGGCGCAGTTCGCCGAGCACCCCGAGGTGCGCTACGGCCTCACGGCGATGTGCGTCGGCCTCGGCCAGGGCGGCACCGTGCTCTGGGAGAACCCGTACTTCACCGGCAAGAAGGGACGCAAGTAGATGACCGACTACACGACCATCGACTTCTCGGAGCTCGTCGCGATCAGCGGCGACGACGAGGTCGTGACGCGCTCCTTCGTCAAGGACGTCACCACGGCGAGCGGCCGCACGATCGCGCTCATCACCCTCGACAACGGACGCGACCACACGAGGCCGAACACCCTCGGCCCGGTCACGCTGCTCGAGCTCGACGGCGTCCTCGAGGCGCAACGGACCCGTGCCGCGTCCGGCGAGATCGACGGTGTCGCCATCACGGGCAAGCCGTTCATCCTGGCGGCCGGCGCCGACCTGAGCAAGGTCGGCGACATCCCCTCCCGTGAGGTCGCGACCAAGCTCGCGCAGCTCGGCCACCACGTCTTCGGCAAGCTCGAGGACCTCGGCGTACCGACCTTCGTCTTCATCAACGGACTCGCGCTCGGTGGCGGACTCGAGATCGGCCTCAACGCGAACTACCGGACCGTCGACGCCTCGGCGCCCGCGATCGCGCTCCCCGAGGTGTTCCTCGGACTCATCCCGGGCTGGGGTGGCGCCTACCTGCTCCCGAACCTGATCGGCATCGAGAACGCACTCAACGTCGTCATCTCGAACCCGCTCAAGAACAACCGGATGCTCAAGGCGCAGGACGCGCTCGCCTACGGCATCGCGGACGTCATGTTCCCGTCCGCCAACTTCCTCGAGGACTCGTTGCGCTGGGCCGACGGGGTGCTCGGTGGCACGGTGACCGTGCAGCGCAAGAACGTGCCGGGCAAGGTGGAGCGGACGATCAAGTGGCCGCTCGCCATCAGTACCGCCCGCAAGATGCTCGAGAGCAAGATCGGCACGGTCGCGAAGTCGCCCTATGCGGCCCTCGAGCTGCTTGAGGCCGCCCGCAGCGGCACGAAGGCACAGGGGTTCGAGCGAGAGGACCGGGCGCTGTCCGAGCTCATCGTCGGCGACCAGTTCCAGGCGAGCATGTACGCGTTCGACCTCGTGCAGAAGCGCGCCAAGCGCCCGGCGGGAGCGCCCGACAAGCAGCTCGCCCGACGGGTCACGAAGGTCGGCATCATCGGTGCCGGGCTCATGGCGAGCCAGTTCGCGCTGCTCTTCCTCCGGCGGCTCCAGGTGCCGGTGGTCATCACCGACCTCGACCAGGGCCACGTCGACGCCGGCGTCGCCCGGATCCACGGCGAGATCGACACCCTCCGAGGGAAGGGGCGCATCTCCCCCGACGAGTCGAACCGCCTGAAGGCGCTGCTGTCCGGCACCACGGACAAGGCCGACTTCGCGGACTGCGACTGGGTCATCGAGGCCGTCTTCGAAGAGGTCGGCGTCAAGCAGAGCGTCTTTGCCGAGGTTGAGCAGTACGTCTCGGAGCAGGCTGTCCTCGCGACGAACACCTCCTCGCTCTCCGTCGAGGAGATCGGCGCGAAGCTCGCGCACCCCGAGCGGCTCGTCGGCTTCCACTTCTTCAACCCGGTCGCCGTCATGCCGTTGCTCGAGGTCGTCCGTACACCCCAGACGGACGACGAGACGCTCGCGACGGCCTTCGCCACCGCGGCGAAGCTGAAGAAGAGCGCCATCCTCACCGCCGACGCTCCCGGCTTCATCGTCAACCGGCTCCTGGCGAAGGTCATGGGTGAGGCGGCGCACGCCCTGGACGCCGGCACCCCGCTGCTGACGGTCGAACGTGCCTTCGCGCCCATCGGCCTGCCGATGACGCCCTTCCAGCTCATCGACCTCGTCGGTTGGAAGGTCGCCGCGCACGTGCAGGACACGATGGTCGGGAAGTTCCCCGACCGGTTCTTCGCGTCGGAGAACCTCCACCGGCTCGCCAGCCTGGACTCGGTGGTCGAGAAGGACAAGGGCGGGAAGGTGACCGGCTTCACGAAGCAGGCCCAGAAGGTGCTCGTCACGGGCGACAGCCCGCTCAGCGAGGACGAGATCCTGCGACGGGTCGAGGACGGCCTCGCCTCGGAGATCAAGCTCATGTTGGACGAGGGCGTCGTCTCAGCCGCCCAGGACATCGACCTCGGGCTCATCCTCGGTGCGGGTTGGCCGTTCCAGGACGGCGGAGCGACGCCGTACCTGGACCGCGTCGGTGCGAGCGAGCGTGCCTTCGGCGACACCTTCCACCACCCGCCCATCCGGGGCGTCCAGGCGTAGTCTGCGCGGTGTCGCGAGAGCGGGGTGTCCTCCACCATCGGTGGACGGCACCCCGCTCTCGTCGTTGAGCCTCGAGCGACGCCGGCCCTCAGCGCCTGCCGGAGCTCAGCGCCTGCCGGAGCTCAGCGGTTGACGGTGCTCATGTCCGGATACCGGTCGCCGGCCGGGAGACGGAGTGCGTCGAGTCGAGCGAGCGCGTCGGCCGACAGGGAGAGCTCGTCGGCGCCGAGGTTCTCCTCGAGATACGGGATCCGCTTCGTGCCGGGGATCGGCGCGATGTCGTCACCCTGGGCCAGCAACCAGGCGAGCGCCACCTGGGCCGGTGTCGCATCGAGCGACGCGGCGATCCGGTCGACCTCTTCGACGATCGCGATGTTCGCAGCGAGGTTGTCCCCCGTGAAGCGCGGGTTGGCGCGACGGAAGTCGGTCTCGTCGAGCACGTCGAGCGATCGGATCGTGCCGGTGAGGAACCCACGACCGAGCGGCGAGTACGGGACGAAGCCGATGCCCAACTCACGGACGGTCGGCAGGATCTCCGCCTCGGGGTCGCGGCTCCAGAGCGAGTACTCGGTCTGCAGAGCGGTGATCGGGTGCACGGCGTGTGCACGCCGGATCGTGTCCGGAGCCGCCTGCGACAGACCGATGTACCGGATCTTGCCCTCGGTGACGAGTTCCGAGAGTGCACCCACCGTCTCCTCGATGGGCACGCCCGGATCCACGCGGTGGAGGTAGTAGAGGTCCACGACGTCGGTCCCGAGCCGGCGCAGCGATCCCTCGATCGACAGGCGCACGTTCGCGGCGCTGCCATCGGCGCCGAACTGTCCGTCACTGGAATTGCGGATCGTCCCGAACTTGGTCGCGAGGGTCACCTCGTCCCGGCGTGACCCGAGTGCAGTTCCGAGCAGTTCCTCGTTGAGGTAGGGACCGTACATCTCAGCGGTGTCGAAGAAGGTGACGCCGAGGTCCAGGGCACGGTGGATCGTCGCTGTCGATGCCACGTCGTCGAGGGCGGCACCGGTGTAGAACGCCGACATCCCCATGCAGCCGAGGCCGATCCGGGCGATGTCTGGTCCGGCTGTGCCGAGTGTGATGTGCTTCATCGTGTTGCCACCTGTTCTGTGTAGAGTTCGATCTTGCGATCGATGACCTTCAGCGACTGCTGCATCTCCTCGAGGCGGGCCAGGAACGAGATCCGATGCCGCAGGAGCAGCTCGAGCCTCGCCTCGGCGGTGTCGTCACCGCGCTGAGCCAACTCCGTGTACTCGCGGAGCGTCGCGATCGGCATGCCCGTCGAGCGGAGCCTCGTGAGGAACACGACCCAGGACACGTCGCCCTCGCTGTAGCGGCGGTGCGTCGACGAGCTGCGACCGATCGGACGTGGCATGAGCCCTGCGCGCTCGTAGTAGCGAAGCGTATGGACGCTCAGTCCGGTCTGTTCGGCGACGTCGGAGATGGCATAGCCCTCGTGGAGAGTGGTCATGTCCACACGATACGACTTCGAGTGCACTCGAAGTCAAGCGCGCCACAGCCCGCGGTCAGGCGCCGTGCGGCCTCGTCGTGCTCCGCTCCGAAGACGTGTCCTGCTCGACGCGGTCGTCAGGCAGTGGGCGGGCGACGGGGATCCGGCTGCCGAGGACCTGTGCCACGACGTCTCGGGCGATCTGCTGGGCCGTGAGGCCCGCATCCTCGAGGATCTGCTCGCGGGACGCGTGGTCGATGAACTCGTCCGGCACGCCGAGCTCGTCGACGGCCGTGTCGACGCTGGCCTCGCGGAGCGTCTGCCTGATGCGGGTGCCGATACCTCCGACGCGGATGCCGTCCTCGATGGTGATCACGAGCCGGTGCGCGGCGGCGAGCTCGACGAGCGATCCGGCGACGGGGACCACCCAGCGGGGGTCGACGACGGTCGCGCCGATGCCCTGCTGGGCGAGTCGGTCCGCCACGTCGATCGCGATGGGCGCCATCGGGCCGACGGCGACGATGAGGACGTCCGGCTGCTCGGTCGTCCGGAGGACATCGACACCGTCGTGGAGACGCTCGACGGCCGGGAGCTCGGCGGGGGCGCTGCCCTTCGGGAACCGGATGACAGTCGGGGCGTCGTCGATCGACACGGCCTCGCGCAGTTCCTCGCGCAGCCGCTCGCCGTCACGCGGTGCCGCGATCCGGATACCCGGGACGACCTGCAGGATCGCGAGGTCCCAGATGCCGTGGTGGCTCGGTCCGTCGGGGCCGGTCACGCCGGCGCGGTCGAGGACGACCGTGACGCCCGCACGGTGCAACGCGACGTCCATGAGCAGTTGGTCGAAGGCACGGTTCACGAACGTCGCGTACACGGCCACCACCGGGTGCAGTCCACCGAAGGCGAGCCCGGCCGCCGAGGTGAAGGCGTGCTGCTCGGCGATGCCGACGTCGTGCACCCGCTCGGGGAAGCGTTCGGCGAAGGCGTGGAGCCCGACCGGTCGCAGCATGGCGGCGGTGATGGCGACGACGCGGTCGTCGGCCTCGGCCACCGCGAGCATCTCCTCGCTGAAGACGGCCGTCCAGGACGGGCGGGAGGCCGCCCCGACGGGCTCCCCGGTCTCGGGATCGATCACCCCGACGGCATGGAACTGATCGGCGTCGTCGTCCCGTGCCGGCTGGAACCCACGACCCTTCTCCGTGATCGCGTGGACGATCACCGGTGCGCCGTAGTGCTTCGCCTGGGTCAGGGCCTCCTCCATCGCGTGGATGTCGTGTCCGTCGACCGGCCCGATGTACTTGATGTCGAGGTTGGAGTAGAGCGCCTCGTTGTTCGTGAGGCGGGACAG
This sequence comes from Plantibacter sp. VKM Ac-2876, assembly GCF_015350715.1. NCBI lineage: Bacteria > Bacillati > Actinomycetota > Actinomycetes > Micrococcales > Microbacteriaceae > Plantibacter > Plantibacter sp. VKM Ac-2876. The sequence continues at coordinate 348,276 of NZ_JADKSI010000002.1, forward strand.
GAACCCGTGGGCACCTCCGCGGACGCCCCGATAGAGCGCGCGTCCCGGACCGCCGAGGAGGTTGAAGGCCCGCTGGCTGCGCTCGCGCAGGTCGCGATAGCTCCGGCGGGTCCGCACACCGCTCAGGAACCGCGCCATACCGCCGATGGTCGGTGCGTAGGACCGGCCGTTGTCGTTGACGATGATGACGAGCCGGCGGGTGTTGTCGTCGCTAATGTTGTTGAGCGCCTCCCACGTCATGCCGCCCGTCAGTGCGCCGTCGCCGACAACCGCCACCACATGTCGCTCGTCCTGCCCGGTCATCTGGAAGGCGCGGGAGATGCCGTCCGCCCAGCTGAGCGAGCTCGAGGCGTGCGAACTCTCGACGATGTCGTGCTCGGATTCGGAACGCTGCGGGTAGCCGGCGAGACCGCCGCGGGTCCGGAGCCCGGAGAACTCCTGACGGCCGGTCAGGAGTTTGTGGACGTAGGACTGGTGACCGGTGTCGAACACCATCGGATCCGTCGGGGAGTCGAACACCCGGTGCATCGCGATCGTGAGCTCGACGACGCCGAGGTTCGGACCGAGGTGTCCACCCGTCTTCGAGACGTTCGCGATGAGGAAGGCGCGGATGTCGCCGGCGAGTTCGACGAGTTCCGCCTCGGAGAGGCCGTCGAGGTCCCGGGGTCCGTTCACCTGATCGAGCACTGTCACGCTGTCGTCCCTCCACCGTGGGCCGACCGATCGCTCGGAGCCCGTCTTTCGAGTGTACGCGTCGTGGGCGGGGTGGGCGGCGAACGCCGCAGGCCGGCCCCGACGGTTGCTGTCGGGACCGGCCTGGTGGTAGAGCCTCGTCGTCAGACGAGGCTGCGGAGCACGTACTGCAGGATGCCGCCGTTGCGGTAGTAGTCGGCTTCACCTGGCGTGTCGATGCGGACGACCGCGTCGAACTCGACCGGCTCCTTGCCGGGAGCCGAGTGCTCACTCGGGACGGCGCTCACGCGGACCGTCTTCGGCGTGGTGCCGTTGTTGAGCTCCTCGAGACCGGCGATCGACACGATCTCCGTGCCGTCGAGTCCGAGGGAGGCCCAGCTCTCGCCTTCCGGGAACTGCAGCGGGACGACGCCCATGCCGATGAGGTTCGAGCGGTGGATGCGCTCGAAGCTCTCGGTGATGACCGCCTTGACACCGAGGAGGCTCGTGCCCTTGGCCGCCCAGTCGCGGGAGGAACCGGAGCCGTACTCCTTGCCACCGAAGATGACGAGGGGCGTGCCCTCGGCCTGGTAGTTCTGCGACGCGTCGTAGATGAACGACTGCGGTGCATCGGCCTGCGTGAAGTCGCGGGTGTAGCCGCCCTCAACGCCGTCGAGCAGCTGGTTCTTCAGTCGGATGTTCGCGAACGTGCCGCGGATCATGACCTCGTGGTTGCCGCGGCGCGAGCCGTAGGAGTTGTAGTCCTTGCGGCCGACGCCGTGCTCGTCGAGGTACCGGCCTGCGGGCGAGTCGGCCTTGATGTTGCCGGCCGGGCTGATGTGGTCGGTCGTGACCGAGTCGCCGAGCTTGGCGAGGACGCGGGCACCGACGATGTCGGAGACGGGGGTCGTCTCCATGGTCATGCCGTCGAAGTACGGGGGCTTCCGCACGTACGTCGACTCCTCGTCCCACTCGAAGGTCGAGCCCTCGGGGGTCTGGAGCGAACGCCAGCGCTCGTCGCCGTCGAAGACGCCGCTGTACTCGTGGTCGAACATCTCCTTGTTGATGGAGGAGTCGATCGTGTCCTGGACCTCTGCCGCGTCGGGCCAGATGTCCTTCAGGAAGATGTCGTTGCCGTCGGCGTCGACACCGAGGGCGTCGACCTCGAAGTCGAAGTTCATCGACCCCGCGAGGGCGTAGGCGATGACCAGCGGCGGGCTCGCCAGGTAGTTCATCTTGACGTCCGGGTTGATCCGGCCCTCAAAGTTGCGGTTGCCCGAGAGGACGGCCGTGACGGCGAGGTCGTTGTCCTGGACGGCGGTCGAGATCTCGTCGAGCAGCGGACCGGAGTTGCCGATGCAGGTCGTGCAGCCGTAGCCGACCGTGTAGAAGCCGAGGTCCTCGAGGTACTCGGTGAGACCGGCCTTCGCGTAGTAGTCGGTGACGACCTTGGAACCCGGAGCGAGCGTGGTCTTGACCCACGGCTTCGCCTTCAGGCCCTTCTTGCTGGCGTTCCGGGCCAGGAGGCCTGCGGCCAGCATGACCGACGGGTTCGAGGTGTTCGTGCACGAGGTGATCGCGGCGATCGCGACGGCGCCGTGGTCGAGGGTGAAGTCGACCCCGTTCTCCTCGAGGGTGACCTGGGTCGGCTTCGAGAGGGACGCCGGAGCGTGGCTGCGGTGCGTGTGGTGGTGGTGGTTGTTCTCGTCCTCGTCCTGCGGCGTGGTGCCTGCGGGGTCGGAGGCGGGGAAGGAACCGGCACCCACGAGGTCGACGATGTCGTGCTCGACCGTCGCGTAGTCGACGAGGTCGCGCTCGAACTGGGCCTTCGCGTCCGTGAGCTCGATGCGGTCCTGCGGACGCTTCGGGCCGGCGATCGACGGGACGACGGTGGCGAGGTCGAGCTCGAGGTACTCGCTGAAGACCGGCTCCTGGTCGGCGTCGTGCCACAGCTTCTGGGTCTTGGCGTAGGCCTCGACCAGCGCGATCTGCTCGTCGCTGCGACCGGTGAGGCGCAGGTAGTCGAGCGTGACGTCGTCGATCGGGAACATGGCGGCCGTCGAGCCGAATTCGGGGCTCATGTTGCCGATGGTGGCGCGGTTCGCGAGCGGCACCTCGGCGACGCCTGCTCCGTAGAACTCGACGAACTTGCCGACGACGCCGTGCTTGCGGAGCATCTGGGTGATGGTGAGGACGACGTCCGTCGCGGTGACACCCGTCGGGATGGAGCCGTTCAGCTTGAAGCCGACGACCTTCGGGATGAGCATCGAGACGGGCTGGCCGAGCATGGCGGCCTCCGCCTCGATACCGCCGACGCCCCAGCCGAGCACGCCCAGGCCGTTGACCATGGTCGTGTGCGAGTCGGTGCCGACACAGGTGTCGGGGTAGGCGCGCAGGACGCCGCCGACCTCGCGCGTCATGGTGACGCGGGCGAGGTACTCGATGTTGACCTGGTGCACGATGCCGGTTCCCGGCGGGACGACCTTGAAGTCGTCGAACGCCGTCTGGCCCCAGCGGAGGAACTGGTACCGCTCGCCGTTGCGCTCGTACTCGAGCTCGACGTTGCGCTCGAGCGCGTTCTCGCTGCCGAAGAGGTCGGCGATGACCGAGTGGTCGATGACCATCTCGGCCGGGGCGAGCGGGTTGATCTTGTCGGCGGAGCCGCCGAGTGCCTCGACCGCTTCGCGCATGGTGGCGAGGTCGACGATGCACGGCACGCCGGTGAAGTCCTGCATGACGACACGAGCCGGGGTGAATTGGATCTCGGTGTCGGGGTCCGCGGTCGGAACCCAGTCGCCGATCGCGCGGATGTGCGCCTCGGTGATGTTGGCACCGTCCTCGGTGCGCAGCAGGTTCTCGAGGAGCACCTTGAGGCTGAACGGCAGCTTCTCGTGACCCTCCACCGTGTCGATGCGATAGATCTCGTAGTCGGTCGTCCCGACAGTCAGGGTGTCTTTCGCCCCGAAGCTGTTCACGGTGGACATATCGTCTTCTCCTTCGTTGGCGGCGGCGAGTGCTCACTCACGTGCGTTCCGACCAATCTTGCTGCTGGCGGGTGCTCCGCGGCTAGCAAGGCTTGCCTAACTACAGGCTGGGGCGCGTCGTGTCATCTCGGCATCGCTCATCTATCTTGATGTCGAGACAATTCTAGCATCGAGGATCGGGTCCTCCCGACATGACGAGAGCCCGGTCCGAGACACGCTGAAGCGTCGGGCCGGGCTCTCGGCGGATCACTCGGTGGATGCCTGCGGCGCTTTCGGGAACACGGCGCGGACGACGAGCCAGCTGAGGACGAGCAGTGGTGCGTAGAGCGGGATGCCCATGAGGAGCCGAAGCGTCCCGAGGAGTTCGACGTTCCCACTGAAGTAGAGGGGCAGCTGCACGAGGAGTCGTGCGGCGAACATGGCCACCCACACCAGCGTGAGCCACCGCATGGCGCGTCGTTGTCCGGGGTGGGAGCGCCAACTCGTGCCGCTGCCCATGAGGTAGCCGGCCACGAGTCCGACGACGGGCCACCCGACGAGCACCGAGACGAGGAGGGCCACGGCGTAGGCGCCGTTGGTCCAGAACCCGACGACGTAGAAGTCCTCAGCGCGCCCGGACAGCAGGGCCAGGGCTGCTGAGAGTGCGATGCCGAGGAGGCCGCCGACGGCCTGCGTGACCGGCTGCCGCTGAACGAGGCGTGCAATGGAGAAGAGGACCCCGAGTGCGACCGGAGCGATGATCGACGGGAGCAGGTCGAGGGTCAGCGTGTAGACGACGAGGAACAGGAGTCCGGGCAGGATCGCCTCGACGATGCCGCGCACGCCGCCCATGGCGCGCAGCAGTGCCTTGCCGGTGGGGGCGTCGCCCTCGGCCATCGCGCCCAGACCGGACTTGCGTGCGGCGGCACCGAACGCCGCGGACATCGATTCACCGAGCCGCTGCCGATCCGCATCACCCGTGGCATCAGGGGAACCCGACGCGTCACGGCGCTCGACCGGGTCGACTCCGTGGGGCTCCGGTTCTCGTGCGTCCGTCATCGACTACGCGCTCGTGGCCGTCGGCATGCGCAGCGGGATGAGGTCGCGCGGTGGCATGGGCGAGTTGCCCCGGACGACGACGAGGCTGCGGAAGAGGTCGTCCACGAGCGCGGCGGCGTCCGGCTTCGACGCGCCCTCCCCCGCGACGACGCCGCGGAGGAACCAGCGCGGACCGTCGACGCCGATGAAGCGTGCCAGGTGGGTCGCGTCGGTGCCTGCGGCACCACCGGTCGGCACCTCGGCGACGAGCTCCGGGCCGAACTCGCCCTCGCGCTCGGTCACGGTGCCGCCCTGCTGGGCGATCTGCTCGGCGATCTGCGACCGGGTCTCGTTCCACAGACCGGTCGACCGCGGGGCGGCGAACGGCTGGACCTGCAGGGTGGAACCGGCGTAGTCGAGGCCGACCGCGACGACGCGCTTCGTCGCCTCCTCCACCTCGAGACGGAGGTTCAGTCCTTCGCGAGGCAGCACCTTGACGCCACCGAGGTCGATGTAGGGGCGGACGGGGTTCGCCTCGCTCTCGTCGAACGGGCCGGCGGTCTCGCGGTCCTCGGGTGCGGACTTCGCGTCGTCGGGCAGCTCCGCGTCGAGGTCGAGGTCTGGGAGGTCTTCGAGTTCGCTCATGCGAGGGTTCCTGTCTGCGCGGCACCGTCGGTGCTGATGGTTGGGTCGGTGGCGGCCGGTGTCGTGGCGAGCGAACCGACGCCGGTCGAACCGAAGCCTCCGGCTCCTCGTGCACTGCCTGGCAGTCGCTCCACCGGGATGAAGTTGGCGCGGGACACCGGCATCACGATGAGCTGGGCGATGCGGTCGCCCGGCTCGACGGTGAAGGAGGTGTGACGGTCGGTGTTGAGGAGCGTGACCTTGATCTCGCCGCGATACCCGGCGTCGACCGTGCCCGGCGCGTTGACGACGGTGATGCCGTGTTTCGCCGCGAGACCGCTTCGTGGGACGACGAACGCGGCATGGCCGTCGGGCAGGGCGATCGAGACGCCGGTGCCGACGAGGGCGCGCTCACCCGGTTCGAGCACGACGTGCTCGGCGGACACGAGATCCGCACCCGCATCGCCGGGGTGTGCATAGCCGGGCAGATCCGGCGCGATAATGAGTACGTCAACGCTTTCGGTCACGAATCGAGGGTAGTGCAGTTCTCTGAGACAAGGCAGACATGCAGCCGTACCGTGAAACCCTCTGGCCCAGTCCCTGGGTCATCATCGCCCTCGCCCTCGTGGTGCCGGCGACCATGCTCGTCCTCGCGCCCGTTTCGCTCGCGGCGGGGATCGTCGGGGCGGTGGTGCTGTACGGCGGGTGCCTTGCGCTGGCGTTCGGGACGGCGCCGAGGATCCAGGTCTCCGAGTCGAGCTTGTCGGTCGGGAAGGCGTCGATCCCGCTCGGGTTCATCGGTGAGGTCGTGGTGTACACCGGGACGGACGCGACCGCGCAGCTCCGCACCAAGCTCGATGCACGCGCCTGGCTCATGATCCGCGGGTGGGTGCACAGCCTCGTGAAAGTGGAGATCGTCGACCCCGCCGACCCGACGCCGTACTGGCTGCTGTCGTCCCGTCGGCCGCAAGCCCTGGCGGATGCGATCGCCGCCGCGCGCACGCACGCCTGAGGCGGCCACCGCTCGAAGCCGCAACGACAGAACCCCTCCGGATCGTGATCCGGAGGGGTTCTGTGTGCCGCTCGCGCGGCGGTGCTTTCAGGCTGCGCACTCCGCGCAGATCGGGCCGAACTTGCCCTCGTGGTCGAGCTGCGAGCGGTGCTTCACGAGGAAGCACTCCATGCAGGTGAACTCGTCCGCCTGGGGCGGGAGCACGACGACGTCGAGGTCGAGGTCGGAGAGGTCGGATCCACCCAGGTTGTAGTCACCCGGGTTGTCAGCGTCTTCGGAGTCGACGACTCCGGACAGCTTGTCTGGAACGCGCTCCTTCAGGGCCTCGATCGACTCGGAATCGTCGTCGGTCTTGCGGGGAGCGTCGTAATCAGTTGCCATGCCTATCCACTTCTCGATGCCGTCGGAACAAAATCGGCGGGCACAGTTTGCATCAGTTCCGCATGAATTGCAAACCGTGTTCGGGAGGGTGTGCGGAACCTTCCCGTGCAACTGACGGCACGCCCGGCGTATTCCCCGAATACGCCCGTGATCCGTGAGAACGTGGGTCAATCACGTGGCACGCTGAGAGGCATTCATCATGCAGGAATTGAAGGTAGTCGGAGCGGAGCTCGGCGCTCTGATCGTTGCAGATCGGAACGAGGAGGAATACCGCCTCATCGTCGACGATTCGTTCCACGTCCACCTGCGGCGGGCGAAGCCGGCCGGTGCGCCGATCGGTGGGAACACCAAGATCTCCCCGAGGGAAGTGCAGGCGCACATCCGCAGCGGTCTTTCCGCCGAGGACGTCGCAGCGGTCACCGGTGCCTCACTGGAGTACGTGCAGCGGTTCGAGGGTCCGGTGATGGCGGAGCGTGAGCACATCGTCGGCACCGCCCTCGGCGTCGCCGTCCTGCCGACGACCGACACGTCGGCCGACGACATCGAGGCCACCTTCGGGAACGTCATCCGGGCTCGACTCGAGAAGCTTGGCGCGACCGACGAACGGTGGACGAGCTGGAAGGAACCCGAGGGCGGCTGGATCGTCAAGCTGTCCTTCACGGCCGACCAGGTCGACCACGACGCCCGCTGGGCGTTCGAGCCGAAGAAGCTCGCCCTCACGCCCATCGGCAGTGAGGCCACGACCCTCTCGCGTCAGGGCGACCTGCCGGCCGCGCTGATCCCCCGCTTGCGTGCGGTCGACACCGACGACTCCCCCGACACCTCACGCTTCGACAGCGGCGCGTTCTCCCTGGACCGCGTGTCGACGCCGCAGCAGACCGAGACCGACCGTCCCGCCGAGACGCGTCCGATCGAGCCGTTGCCGTTCGCGGCCGACACGGGCTTCGGCCGTGCACCGTCCTCGAAGGCTGCGACGCAGGCCGCGATCAACCGTGAGGCGTCGAGCCCCGAGCAGCACAACCAGACCGCCGACCTGTTGGAGGCCCTCCGCAAGCGCCGTGGCGAGCGGGAGGCCGCCCCCAGCGAGCCCGAACCTGCCGAGCGCCCCAGTGCGCCGCACACCGTCCCGGATCAGCAGACGCCGCTGGCGGTGTTCGACACCGGTGAGTTCGAGGCGGCGCAGCAGCGACGCGCGGGCGATGCCGAGTCCTCCGATGGCGGCACGCCGTCCGGGGCCAAGGCGCGCCGCGGCCGAGCGTCGATGCCGTCCTGGGACGAGATCGTGTTCGGTGCGAAGTCCGACGACGACCCGGTCTGATCGGTCAGGGCTTCAGCGCTCGTAACGACCGAGGCCGAGGAGCGGTATCCGGCGTTCGTCGTCGGTGAGCGATCCGTGCTGTCCGATCATGTCTCTCGCGCTCTGATCGGCGGGACGTGAGTCGTAGTAGGCGATGCGCTTCCGGGCTGCGACGATGACGTCGCCGATCCGTGGCAGCACCTCAGGGTCGACCTCGCCGTACCAGCCGTGGTCGACCGCCTGCTCGCGTGTCGCGATCCAGGCGCGGCCGCCTTCCTCGGCTCGCCAGGCCCCAGCTAGGCGCTCCCGATCCGCTGGACCCGCATCGGCGTCGAGATAGAGGTGGAGGCATCGCGGCTCCCCGCCGATGTGGCGGACACCGGCGACCAGCTCGGGGACCTGGTCGAAGAGCACGTGCTGATGGGGTGCGACGTCGATCACCCCGTGGTCGGCGGTGATGAGCGCGCCGGTCGACGCGGGGAGGCGGGACGACCACCGCTTGAGATCGCCGTCGAGCTCCTCGAGGAGCGCCGTCCAGCGTCCCGACTCCCACCCGTACTCGTGCGCCGCCTGATCGAGCTCGGGGACGTACACGTAGCTGAGTGTGGGGCCGGCGGTCGTGGACGCGATCTCTCGGGCCGCGTCGAGGCGGTCGGCCATCGAGCGTCCGGCCCGGTAGTCCGCCCCTCGGAGCACGGCTCGGGTGAAGCCCGAATTGCGGTATCGCTCCTGACCGATCACCGTCGTGGTGACGCCCTCGGCTCTCGCTCGCTCGAACACGGTCGGGAGGCGCTGCCAGGTCTCCGGCACCATGCCGGCGTCCCAGCCGCTGAGTTGGTTCACGACCCGGTCCCCCGCCACGTCCCGTGCTCGGTAGCTGACGAGGCCGTGCCGGCCCGGCAACGAGCCGGTGGTCAGCGTCGCGATCCCGGCCGCGGTCGTCGACGGGAACGCCGACGTCGTGGTGGAGCGCGGACCGAGGCGCGGCGCGAGGAACCGAGCGTGGGCGGCTGCTCCACGGAGGTTCGCGGCGCCGAGGCCGTCGACGAGGACGACGACGGCATGGTCGGCCCGGGGCAGCGATCCACCGCCCACCGTCAGGGATGCGAGGCAATCCGGGAGGACACCGGCAAGGCTGCGTGACTCCGGATCGACCGTCGGTAGCATGGTGGTCATCGGGCTCAGTCTCGCACACCGCGCTGACGACCACGCCCCGCCATCCTCGCCGAGCACCGGCTCGACTCCCCTCAGCAGAGACACGGAATGACCCGCCAACAGCAGACCCCGCCGACGGAGACCAGTGGCGAGCGCATCGAGGACATCGATGTCTCGTCGGAGATGCAGACCTCCTTCCTGGAGTACGCCTATTCGGTCATCTACGCCCGTGCCCTCCCCGACGCGCGCGACGGCCTGAAGCCGGTGCAGCGCCGCATCCTCTATCAGATGACCGAGATGGGCCTGCGCCCGGATCGGGGCCACGTGAAGTCGGCCCGCGTCGTCGGCGAAGTGATGGGGAAGCTGCACCCGCACGGCGACACGGCGATCTACGATGCACTCGTCCGCCTCGCACAGCCCTTCACGCTCCGCGTCCCGCTCATCGACGGGCACGGGAACTTCGGCTCGCTCGACGACGGGCCCGCTGCGCCGCGGTACACGGAGGCCCGGCTGGACGCCGCCGCGCTCGCCCTGACGGCCGACCTCGACGAGGACGTCGTCGACTTCGTCCCGAACTACGACAACCAGTTCATGCAGCCCGAGGTCCTCCCGGCCGCGTTCCCGAACCTCCTCGTGAACGGTGCCAGCGGCATCGCGGTCGGCATGGCCACCAACATGGCGCCGCACAACCTCGTCGAGGTGATCGGTGCGGCTCGGCACCTCATCGCGCATCCTCAGGCCACCCTCGAGGACCTGATGGAGTTCGTCCCGGGTCCCGACCTCCCCTCGGGCGGCACGATCGTCGGTCTGGACGGCATCAAGGACGCCTACGCCACCGGTCGCGGCTCCTTCAAGACCCGCGCGAAGGTCTCCGTCGAGCCGGTCACCGCGCGGAAGACCGGTCTGGTCATCACCGAACTGCCCTACCTGGTCGGTCCGGAGAAGATCATCGAGAAGATCAAGGACGGTGTCAGCTCCAAGAAGCTCAACGGCATCTCCGACGTCACCGACCTGACGGACCGCATCCACGGGCTCCGCCTCGTGATCGGCATCAAGACCGGCTTCTCCCCCGAAGCCGTCCTGGAGCAGCTCTACCGCTACACGCCCCTCGAGGACTCCTTCAGCATCAACAACGTCGCGCTCGTCGACGGCGGCCCGCAGACGCTCGGCCTCCGGGACCTGCTGCAGGTGTACGTCGACCACCGCATCAGCGTGGTCACCCGCCGGAGCCGGTTCCGGTTGGCGAGACGCAAGGAACGCCTCCACCTGGTGGAGGGTCTCCTCATCGCCATCCTCGACATCGACGAGGTCATCCAGGTCATCCGCGCGAGCGACGACTCCGAACAGGCGCGCGCGAGGCTCATCGAGGTCTTCGACCTCTCGCAGCTGCAGGCCGAGTACATCCTCGAACTCCGTCTCCGACGACTCACCAAGTTCTCGCGGATCGAGCTCGAGGCGGAGCGCGACAAGCTGCTGGCCGAGATCGCCGAACTCGAGCGGTTGCTCGGGAGCCAACGACTCATCCGTGCCGCGGTCTCCGCAGAGCTCGCCGCTGCGGCCGAGCAGTTCGGCACACCGCGCCGGACCATGCTGACGAACGCGAAGCCGAGCGTCGCGACGACCGGTCGAGGGAAGAGCGCCCCGGTGCTCGAGCTCGCCGACACCCCGTGCCGCGTCTACCTCAGCGCGACCGGACGGGCGCTCCGCGTCGACCTCGAGCAGGACGCACCCGCACCACGACCCGGTCGGCGGAGCAAGCACGATGCGATCCTGAGTGTCGTCGAGACCACGAGCCGCACCGAACTCGGTGCGGTCACCAGCCTCGGTCGCGTCATCCGGTTCACCCCGCTCGACCTCCCGGCGGTGCCGGCGGCGTCCATCCAGCTCGCGGCCGGAGTTCGCATGGGCGAGTACCTGTCGCTCCCGAACCGTGACGAGCGCGTGCTGGCGATCGTCTCGCTGACCTCGGAGCAGCCGATCGTGCTGGGAACCGAGACCGGCGTCGTCAAGCGGGTCATCCCCGGCGACCTGCCGAACAAGCCGGACTTCGAGGTCATCACGCTCAAGCCGCGCGACCACGTCGTCGGGGCGACGCAGGTCGGCGACGACGCGGAACTCGTCTTCGTCGCCTCCGATGCACAACTGCTCCGTTTCGCCGCGACGTCCGTCCGTCCGCAAGGGCGGGCCGCGGGTGGCATGGCCGGCATCAACCTGGCGGCCGGTGCGAAGGTCATCTCGTTCACGGCGGTCCTGCCCACCGACGACGTCGTCGTCGTGACCGTCGCGACCAATTCGCTGACGCTCGCCGGAACGGACACCGGGAGCGCGAAGGTGTCGGAGTTCTCCGAGTTCCCCGCCAAGGGTCGAGCGACCGGCGGTGTCCGGTCGCAGCGCTTCCTGAAGGGCGAGGACCAGCTGGCCGTCGCGTGGGTCGGCGCCGCTCCGGCGCACGCCGTCGGGACGGACGGGACACCGCGGACGCTCCCGGAGGTCGGTGCGAAACGGGATGCCTCAGGGGTGCCGCTCGACGCCCCCGTCGGGTTCATCGGCGGCGCGATCACCGCACCGGCAGCACCGGCGACGGACGACGCGGTAGCGAGCGACGAATCGTCCTGACCGGAGCTGCGCACTGACGAAGGCCCGGATCGAGCGCACTGCTCGATCCGGGCCTTCGTCGTCGGTCCTGCTTCTCGGTGGACGACGATCAGACGTCGATGCTCTCCCGCGACAGCCGGTCGGAGCTGTCGACGATGAACTCCTTGCGCGGGGCGACGTCGTTGCCCATGAGGAGTTCGAAGATCCGTCCGGCCGACTCCGCATCCTCGACCCGGACACGGCGCAGCGTCCGGTGACGGCGGTCCATGGTGGTCGTGGCCAGCTGGTCGGCGTCCATCTCCCCCAGGCCCTTGTAGCGCTGGATCGGTTCCTGGTGCTTCTTGCCGGTGCGCTTGAGGTCGCTGAGCACCGCGTGCAGTTCGGCTTCGGAGTAGGTGTAGATCGTCTCGTTCGGCTTGGAGCCGGGATTGATGACGATGACGCGGTGGAGCGGCGGTACCGCGGCGAACACGCGACCCGCTTCGATCAGCGGCCGCATGTACCGGAAGAAGAGCGTGAGCAGGAGCGTCCGGATGTGGGCGCCGTCGACGTCAGCGTCGCTCATGAGGATGATCTTGCCGTAGCGGGCGGCGTCGAGATCGAACGATCGTCCGGAACCCGCGCCGATGACCTGGATAATGGACGCGCACTCCGCGTTCGACAACATGTCGGAGACGGAGGCCTTCTGCACGTTGAGGATCTTGCCTCGGATCGGGAGCAGCGCCTGGTAGGAGCTGTCTCGGGCGAGCTTCGCCGTGCCCAGTGCCGAGTCGCCCTCGACGATGAAGAGTTCGCTGGACTCGAGGTTGCCTGAGCGGCAGTCGACCAGCTTGGCCGGCAGCGACGAGTTCTCGAGCGCGTTCTTGCGGCGTTGCGTCTCCTTGTGGGTCCGCGCGGAGATCCGGGACTTCATCTCCGACACGATCTTCTCGAGCACGAGCGCGGTCTGCGCCTTGTCGTCGCGCTTGGTCGAGGCGAACCGCTCCTTGAGCTCCTTCGTGACGACGTTGGCGACGATGGCGCGGACGGCCGGCGTGCCGAGGATCTCCTTCGTCTGGCCCTCGAACTGCGGCTCCGCGAGGCGCACCGTCAGCACCGCTGTGAGGCCGGCGAGGACGTCGTCCTTCTCGAGCTTGTCCGTGCCGACCTTGAGTCGACGGGCGTTCTGCTCGACCTGGGCGCGGAGGAACTTCAGGAGGCCCTGATCGAATCCGAGTTGATGCGTGCCGCCCTTCGGCGTGGCGATGATGTTGACGAAGCTGCGCATGACCGTCTCGTACCCGGTACCCCACCGCAGCGCGATGTCGACCTCTGCCTCGCGCTCCACCTCGGTGGCGACCATGGTGCCCGACGGCGACAGCACCGGGACGGTCTCGGTGAACGTGCCGCTGCCGGTGAGGCGCCAGGTGTCGGTGAGTGCGGTGTCGCCCGCGAGGTAGTCGACGAACTCGGAGATGCCGCCCTCGTAGCGGAACATCGCCTCGGTCGGCTCCTCGACGGTCTCGTCGCGGATGTGGATGCCGAGCCCCTTGATGAGGAAGGCGGTCTGGCGTGCGCGGCCGAGGAGCTCCTCGGCCTGGAACTGGGCGCCCTTCGTGAAGATCTGGCGGTCGGCCCAGTAGCGGATCCGGGTGCCGGTCACGCCGCGCTTCGTCTTGCCGATGACGCGGAGCTCGCTCTGCTTCTCGAACGGCGTGAAGGGTGCGTCCGGTGTCGGCTCCCCCGTGTCGGCGAAGATCCCCGGCTCACCGCGGTGGAACGACATGGCGTAGGTCTTGCCGCCACGATCGACCTCGACGTCGAGTCGCTCGGACAGGGCGTTGACGACGGATGCGCCGACGCCGTGCAGCCCGCCGGACGCGGCGTACGAACCGCCGCCGAACTTCCCGCCGGCGTGGAGCTTGGTGAAGACGACCTCGACACCGGAGAGGCCGGTCTTCGGTTCGATGTCCACCGGGATACCACGTGCGTGGTCGCGCACCTCGACGCTCTGATCGGCGTGGAGGACGATCTCGATCTGATCGCCGTACCCGCCGAGGGCCTCGTCGACGGAGTTGTCGATGATCTCCCAGAGGCAGTGCATGAGGCCACGCGAGTCGGTGGAACCGATGTACATGCCCGGTCGCTTGCGCACCGCCTCGAGGCCTTCGAGGACGGAGAGATGCCTGGCGGAGTAGTCGCTGCTCACGCTTCCCAGCGTAGTCGTCGGCACCGACACGCCGAGGGAGACACTCGGCGCGCGATCGTCCGGACCCGCGCGACGGCGCGTTCCCGCGGGCGGTCGACCCATCCGGCTGCACGGTTGATCCGAATCATCTACGCGCACAGCGAAAAGAACACGGAATGGGACCCCGTTGTGACAATCGCGTGCTTTCATGAGTACTACGAGTTTCGTAGCCGCCCGAGTCAGGAGGAGCACATGTCACAGACTGCTACCGAGAGCACGCCGAGTGACCTCGACGCCCAGCAACTGACTGCCGCCGATCGTTGCGATCTGTGCGGAGCACAGGCCTACATCCGCGTGCAGATGAACAGCGGTGAGCTGCTGTTCTGCGCGCACCACGGCAAGAAGTACCAGGAGAAGCTGACGCAGGTCGCGACCGACTGGCACGACGAGTCCGCGCGACTCTTCAATGAGCAGCGCGCCTAGTCCACCGGCATCACGATGAAGGGCCCCGGATCCGAGATCCGGGGCCCTTCGTCATGTCATCGAGGAAGCGCGGAGTCGAGAACGCACGTACTCAGGCGAGCGCCGAGACGATCTGCGCTCTCGCGTTGGCGGCGATCTCGTCGAGGGCGTGGAGTTCCGGTGATTCGTCGAGCATCGAGGTGCCCCCGGCGACCGTGATCGCCAGACGGAGCAGCCGATCGGCCAGTTCCGGGTTCTTGGCGAGGACGGGACCGTGCAGGTGGGTTCCGACGAAGGGTCCGACCAGTGCACCCTCCGTGCCGTCGCCGTTGCCTCGTCCGTGCTGCACGGAGCCGATCGACTCGACGCCCGTCCCGGCTCGGAAGTCCCGCCCGTGGTTCTCGTACCCGACGAGCACCGGGGCGTCGAGCTCGAGGCCGCTGCTCGGCACGACGACGAGGTCGTCACTCGCCCGCGTGCGCCGCAACGGGGCGTCGCCCTCGATGATGGCGAGGCCCTCGACCCAGCTCCCCGGTACCAGCTCGAGCCGGCGAGTGAGGAGCTTCCAGCCGTTGGCGACCGCGAGGACGGGCACGCCGGCCTCCACCCAGGCGATGAACGCGTCGCGGAACGGGCGGAGCGCCTCCAGCACCTGTGGCGCCGACGGGTCGTCGCACGACCCGAGGACGACCGCGTGGACCGTGCTCGGGAGCTCGGCGACCGATTCGACGGGGACGAGCTCGACGGCGAGGCCACGCGCGCGGGCCCGGCGAGCGAGGACCGCGCCGTTCTCGGCGTCGCCGTTCACATTGCAGCTCGAGGGCAGGAGGACGGCGATGGTGATCGTCGGCTCGGTCGTCATGCGTCGTCCTGATCGTTCGAGGCGAGGCCGAGGTGCGCGCGGGTACGGCGCATCGAGTCGGCGGTGAAGATCACGGTCTTCCGACCGTGCGCGGGCGCAGGGAGGGCGAGGAACGCGTCCAACGCCGTGCCGAGGTCCGGTTCGATCCGGTCGATCTCGACGCCGTCGTAGCCCAGCTGCAGCGCGGCCTCCCAGGCCTTGGACCCCGACACGAGCGCCACACGACCGAGCCTGGACGTGTCGACCGGCCAGAGGTACGAGGGATCGCGGACGTCGCTCCCGACGGCGACCAGGATCTGCTCCGTGTCGGCCGCCAGGCTGTCGACGTTGAGCTGATAGCTCGCGGGGTTCTGGACGAGGACGAACTCGACCTCGACACCGCGGACGGTCGTCACCTCGCCGCGGCCGAACACCGGCGTGAGCGCGCGGAACGACTCCGCCGCGGTGGTGAGCTGGAACTCGGGGCCGAGGATCGCGGCGGCGCCGGAGAGGGCTGCAGCCGCATCCACGGCGTAGTGCACGCCGCGAGCCGGCAGACGGAACCGGACGGTCTCGCCGCGGTGGGTGATGGACACCAGGTCGCCGTCGAGGGCTTCGACGACGGTTCCGGAACCGGGATCGACCCGATCGGACGAGGTGGTGCTGTACCCGAGGCCGCGTGAGCTGGCGCCGAGCACGGCCGTCGAGACGCCGTACCGCCATCGCGTCGCGTCGCTGCCTGGCGCGACGGCGTCGACGAGCGCGTCATCGCCGTTCAGGACGAGCGACGTGCTCGATCGGGCAGCGATCGCGTCGAGCATGCGCGCCACCATGGCGGCGTCGTGGAAGCGGTCGATCTGGTCGACGGACACGTTGGTCAGGATGACGTGGGCGGGTGCGAGTCGCGGCGCGATGAGGGCGCCGTGTCCTTCGTCCATCTCGAGCACCCCGAGTTCGGCGTCGATCCGGCCGCGGAGGTCGGCTCGTTCGAGGAGGGCAGAGGTGAGCCCCTGCGAGATGTTCGCCGTCGACGGGTTCGTGAAGACCGACACGCCGTGGGCACGCAGGATGCCGACGAGCATCTTGGTCGTCGTCGACTTCCCGCTCGAGCCGCTCACGATCACGAGACCACGCGGGAAGGCGTTCAACGTGTCGGGGAGGAACCCGGGCGCGATGCGGTTGACCACGAGGCCGGGAACGGCCGATCCCCCGCCCGGCTTGCGCAGCCTGGCGAGGAATCGGACGGCACGACCGGCGAGGATGGCCGGGGCGTAGCGCATGCTCCTACTCGAGGTAGTCGCGGAGCGACTGGGATCGGCTCGGGTGACGCAGCTTCGCCATGGTCTTCGACTCGATCTGCCGGATGCGCTCACGGGTGACCCCGAAGGTGTCGCCGATCTGGTCGAGCGTCTTGGGCATGCCGTCGCCGAGGCCGAAGCGCATCCGGATGACACCCGCTTCCCGCTCGGAGAGCGAGTCGAGGAGCGACTCCAGCTGCTTCTGCAGCATGGTGAAGCTGACGGCGTCGGCCGGCACGACCGCCTCGGTGTCCTCGATGAGGTCGCCGAACTCGCTGTCGCCGTCCTCGCCGAGGGGCGTGTGCAGCGAGATGGGCTCGCGGCCGTACTTCTGGACCTCGATGACCTTCTCAGGCGTCATGTCGAGTTCGCGGCTGAGCTCCTCGGGCGTGGGCTCGCGGCCCAGGTCCTGCAGCATCTGCCGCTGGACGCGGGCGAGCTTGTTGATGACCTCGACCATGTGCACCGGGATGCGGATGGTGCGTGCCTGGTCGGCCATGGCGCGCGTGATGGCCTGACGGATCCACCAGGTCGCGTAGGTGGAGAACTTGAAGCCCTTGGTGTAGTCGAACTTCTCGACCGCACGGATGAGGCCCAGGTTGCCCTCCTGGATGAGGTCGAGGAACTGCATGCCGCGGCCCGTGTAGCGCTTGGCGAGGCTCACGACGAGACGGAGGTTCGCCCCGAGGAGGTGGCTCTTGGCGCGGGCGCCGTCCTTCGCGACCCACTGGAGCTCACGACCGACCCGCGAGCGCTTCTCGAGGTCGGAGAGCGGGGCGAGCTTGTCCTCGGCGAAGAGGCCCGCCTCGATGCGCATCGCGAGTTCGACCTCTTCGGCCGCGTTGAGGAGCGCGACCTTACCGATCTGCTTGAGGTAGTCCTTGACCGGGTCGGCGGTGGCGCCGGTGATCGCAGCGGAGTACACCGGGATCTCGTCGTCGTCGCTGTTGGAGAGCACGAGTGCGTCGGTGGGGAGGGTGATCTCCGGCACGGACTTGTCGTCCTCCTCCTCGACCGCCTCGGTCGCGTCGCCTGCGGGCGCGTCGACCACGGCGTCGTCGGCGACGACCTCGACGACGACGTCCTCGTCGTCCGTGCCCTCATCGGGCTCAGTGCTCGACTTCGTACCCGCCTTGGCGCGGGTGGCCTTCTTGGGAGCAGCCTTCGCTCGGGTCGTGGTGGCCTTGGTGGTCCGAGCCTTCGCTGCGGGAGCCTCCGTGGCCTCGTCTGCTGGCGCTGCTTCGTCTGCGCGAGCCGTCTTGGTGGCCATAGCTGCACCTTCCTGTTCGGACCCGGCATGGACAGTCATCGCCGGATCGTCCGTGATTTCGGACATTACGAGGACCCATGTCAAGTCTTGGTGCAGTGCAACCCGAAAAGGGCCGCCGACATTCCGAGAGGTGAACGGGTCCGTGTTCCATTATAGCGCGCGCCGGAAGACCTCAGAGCCACAGGCCGTTTGTCAAGGGTGGGATCGGGGGACGAAGCGAACGCTCAGCGACGGCGCCCAAGCCTGGCACGGACTGCGATCCACAGCGGTCCGACGGCGATGCCCTCGTCCTCGGCGAAGCGTCTCCGCGTGCGGGACCGGGCGACGAGCAGCATCCCGACCCCGAACCCGACCACCAGGTACTGCACGGAGAAGGCGATCCGGAAGCTGTCCATGGAGTAGTCGGCACGGGATCCCCCGCTGACCGCATCGATGATGAGACCGATGAGGAACATCATGACGAAGCTCGCGAGGAACCCACCGACGTTCACGATGCCGTTCGCCCCGCCGAGCGCGCGGATGGGGTTGAAGGTGCGGGCGAAGTCGAACCCGATGAGTGAACCGGGGCCACCGACCCCGACCACGACGAACAGGACGATCACGAGCCACATCGGTGGGACGCCCGGCCAGAGGAGGAGTGCGGCCCAGGCGACGCCCATGACCGTGACGATCCCGAGCACGAGGTTGCTCCGCCGGTAGGGGAATCGGGCGGTGAGCACCCCGAGGATGGGTCCGGCGACCATGCCGGAGACCACGATCACGATGAGCAACGATGCGGCGAGGGGCTGCGGGTAGCCGAGGGCGTAGACCATGAACGGGAAGCCCCAGAGGAGTGTGAGGACGGTACCGGAGGACTGGGTGACGAAGTGCGACCAGAACCCGAGACGCGTCCCTGGCCGACGCAGACTGATGACGACCTCGCGGACGACGTGGCCCCAGGTCTCGGGGCGCGGCGCCTCGTCGGAACCGGACGGCCGGTCGCGGACGACGATCAACACCCCGACGAGCGCCAGGAGGACGAGTCCGGCCGCACTGAGGAACGCCGGCGACCAGCCGAAGGCGTGCAGGACGAAGGAGAACGGCACCGCCGAGAGGATCTGTCCGATCTGCCCGATGTTGCCGACCCACTGCGAGACGATCGGCACCCGACGGGTGGGGAACCAGGAGTTCACGAGCCGCAACACGGAGGTGAACACCGCGGCGTCGCCGAGGCCGACCAGCATCCGGCCGATGATCGCGCCGCCGAGTTCGGTCGTGAGGCCCAGCCAGATCTGGCCCGCCATGACGACCGTCAGCCCCGCGATGATCAGGACGCGAGGTCCGAGGCGGTCGATCAGCACTCCGACCGGGACCTGCATGGCGGCGTACACGATGAGCTGCGCGACCGCGAGGGTCGACAGCGCGGCGGCGTCGATCTGGAACCGCTCAGTGGCGTCCACTGCTGCCACGCCGAGCGTCGACCGCTGCATGACGGTGATGAGGTAGGCGAACACTCCGACGCCGAACACCCACCAGACGCGTCGAGATCCCACCGATCCAGCTTAGGTGGTCGAGCGGTCCTCGTCGCCGTGGCGCCGGCTCGCGAGGAACTTCTCGAGTTCCGCGGCGATCTCATCGGCCGTCGGGAGCGCCCCGTCGATGTCGGTGAGCGGCGATTTCGGCGAGTTGTCGGCCATGTAGGCGTCGTACCGCTCCTCGAGCGTCGTGACCAGCTGGCCGAGCTCGTGGTTGGTCCCGACCTGCTCGTCGATCTTGACGAGGAAGTCGCGGCTGTCCTCGCGGAGGCGGTCCGTGGGGAAGATGAGCCCGGTCGCCGCGCTGAGGCTCTCGATCGCCGTGATCGCCGCGGCCGGGAACTCCGTGTCGGCGAGGTAATGCGGCACGAGGAGCACGAAGGCCGCGATGCTGTCGCCGCGCTCGTAGAGGCGGTACTCGAGGAGGTGGAGCACGTTTGACGGCACCTGGGTGCGGGGGCGCCAGACCGAGAGCGACTCGATGAGGTCGAACCGGTTGCCGCTGACGGTGACGCCGATCGGCCTGGTGTGCGGGACCGGCATCGGGATGGCGTGCACCCACGTGGTGTCGCTGACCCGGAATCGGTCGACGAGCTCGAGCACGGCCGCGACGAAGCGGTCCCAGAGGAAGTCGGGCTCGAAACCGGTGAGCAGCAGGAACGGCGACCCGAGCTCGTCGTGGGCGAGCGACAGGGTCAGCCGGGGTGGTCGGTACTCCGTCAGGTGGTCCTGGTCGAACGAGATGATCGGCCGGCGGGCCCGGTAGTCGAGCAGGACGTCGGCGTCGAACTCGGCGATGACCGTCGTGTCGAGGACGTCGTCGAGGTAGGCGTTCAACTGCCCGACCGCGCCGCCGGCGTCGGAGAACCCGGTGAGCCCTGCGACGAGGTGGAGGCCGGCGGGGATGTCGATCTCCGGGTGCACCTCGTAGAGGTCGTCAGGCGTAGGCATGCTTCAACTCTAAACGGGGGTGTCGCAGCGCCCTTCCCCTCCGAGCGTCGGCGGTACCGCCGAGAGCGAACACCGGCGGCCCCGCCTCGGACCGGAACGGCACGTGCCTACGATGGAGGCATGACGATCCCTGTGCTCTCCGTGTTGTCCGCCGCCGTCGAGGGAGTCGAGGCCGAACTGCTCGTCCTCGCGGTGAGGAAGGGCGACGACGGACCGGAGCTCCTGGCGCCCGACGTCTACGCGCCGCTCGCGGACGAGCTGCGCGCCTCCGGGGTCACGGGGTCCGAAGACCAGGTGCGACGCCTCCCCGACCGGTTCGGCGCGGCCTCCGGTCTCGTGCTGGTCAGCCTCGGTCCGGATGCGGACGACGCGGCCTTCCGACGAGCCGCGGGTGCAGTGACCAGGACGATCGACGGCCAGGCCTCGATCGCGTTCGCGTTGACGAAGGAGACGGCCGCCGCCGCCGAAGCCGTCCTCGAGGGGGCGGCCATCGGCGCCTACCGCTACACCGCGTCGCGCGGTGTCGGATCCGCGCAGCCACCGACACCGCTCGAGCAGATCACCGTCGTCGTCCCGTCGACCGTGGACGCACCGGATGCCGGGCTCGCGGAGCACGCCACCGCGGTCGCCGAGGCCATCGCGCTCGTGAAGGACTTGGTCAACACGCCGCCGAACGAGCTCTACCCGGCGACCTTCGCCGACGCGGCCCGAGCAGCGGTCGACGGCCTCGACGTCGGGGTGGAGGAATGGGACGAGACCCGCTTGGCCGAGGACGGCTTCGGCGGCATCCTCGGCGTCGGACAGGGTTCCTCGCGACCTCCGCGACTCGTGAAGCTGAGCTACCACCCGGAGGCCGCCAGGAGCCACCTGGCCCTCGTCGGGAAGGGCATCACCTTCGACAGCGGCGGTCTCTCCCTGAAGCCGCCGGTCTCGATGGTCGGCATGAAGTACGACATGACCGGCGCGGCGACCGTGCTCGCCGTCCTGGCCGCTGCCGCGCGTCTCGGGGTGCCCACCAGGCTGACCGCTTGGCTCTGCCTCGCCGAGAACCTCCCGTCGGGCACGGCGATCCGGCCGAACGACGTCCTCACCATCCGGGGTGGACGCACGGTCGAGGTCACCAACACCGACGCCGAGGGCCGGCTGGTCCTCGCCGACGGACTCGTCGCTGCAGGCGAGGAGGGCCCGGACGCCATCATCGACGTGGCGACCCTCACGGGAGCGGCCGTGGTCGCGCTCGGCAACCGCTACACGGGCGTCATGGGCGACGCGTCGTTCGTCACCGACCTCATCGCGACTGGTTCCGGTGCGGACGAACTGTTCTGGCCGATGCCGTTCCCCGCGGAGCTGCGCAAGGTCCTCGACTCCGACGTCGCCGACCTCGCCAACGCGAAGCCCGGGACCACCGCGGGCGGCATGCTCGTCGCAGGCACGTTCCTCCAGGAGTTCATCGCCGACCGCACCGACGAGGAGGGCGTCACCACCCGCATCCCGTGGGCCCACCTGGACATCGCCGGGAGCGCGATGAACGGCGACGCCCCCTACGGCTTCACCGCTAAGGGCCCGACCGGCGTCGCAGTCCGCACCCTCCTCGCAATGGCCGAGGAGATTAGCCACCCGTAGTAAGGTCGGTGGGGGCGGTTCGACCCGCCTCGACGCCGCCGAACACACCACGACGGTTTCCGATCGACCACGAAGCACACACAAGGAGCAACGGAGTGTCCGAGCAGAATTTTGACCTGGTAGTCCTGGGAGGCGGAAGCGGCGGATACGCTGCGGCGTTGCGCGCTTCGCAGCTCGGCCTCACCGTCGGCATGATCGAGAAGGACAAGGTCGGCGGCACCTGCCTCCACCGCGGTTGCATCCCGACGAAGGCGCTGCTGCACTCCGCCGAGGTCGCGGACGCATCGCGCGAGTCGGAAAAGTACGGCGTCAAGTCCACCTTCGAAGGCATCGACATCGAGGGCGTCACGAAGTACCGCGAGGGCATCGTCGCGAAGAAGTACAAGGGACTCCAGGGCCTCGTCAAGGCCCGCGGCATCACCACCATCGAGGGTGAGGGCCGTCTGGTCTCCCCGACGAGCGTGCAGGTCGGCGACGACCTCATCACCGGCAAGAACGTGATCCTCGCGACGGGCTCCTACAGCCGCTCGCTCCCCGGTCTCGAGATCGGTGGCCGCGTCATCACGAGCGAGCAGGCGCTGCAGCTCGACTTCGTGCCGAAGAAGGTCGCCGTCCTCGGCGGCGGCGTGATCGGCGTCGAGTTCGCGAGTGTCTGGAAGTCGTTCGGGACCGAGGTCACGATCATCGAGGCGCTCCCCCACCTCGTCCCCAACGAGGACGAGTCGATCAGCAAGGCCCTCGAGCGCGCGTTCCGCAAGCGCGGCATCGAGTACTCGCTCGGCGTGCGGTTCCAAGGCGTCACCCAGGACGACTCGGGCGTGCACATCACGCTCGAGGACGGCAAGACGATCGACGCGGAGCTGCTGCTCGTCGCCGTCGGCCGTGGCCCGTCGACCGCCGGACTCGGCTTCGAGGAGGTCGGTGTCACCATCGACCGCGGCTTCGTCATCACCAACGACCGTCTCGAGACGAACATCCCCGGCCTCTACGCCGTGGGCGACATCGTCCCCGGCCTGCAGCTCGCGCACCGCGGCTTCCAGCAGGGCATCTTCGTGGCCGAGGAGATCGCCGGTCTCAAGCCGGTCATCATCGAGGACGTCAACATCCCGAAGGTCACCTACAGCGACCCCGAGATCGCGTCCGTCGGTCTGAGCGAGGCCAAGGCGGCCGAGCAGTACGGCGCCGACAACATCACGAGCTACGACTTCAACCTCGCCGGAAACGGCAAGAGCGAGATCATCGGCACGAGCGGAAACGTCAAGGTCATCCGGGTCAACGACGGCCCCGTCATCGGTGTGCACATGATCGGCGCCCGCGTCGGTGAGCTCATCGCCGAAGGCCAGCTCGCCGTCAACTGGGAGGCCTACCCCGAGGACATCGCGCCGCTGATCCACGCGCACCCCACGCAGAACGAGGCGCTCGGCGAAGCATTCCTCGCGCTCGCAGGCAAGCCCCTGCACGCGCTGTGACGCATTCCGAACACCCCAATAAGCTAGTGAACACACAACAGGTTTCAAAGGAGACAAGGTCATGAGCGAATCCGTCAGCCTCCCGGCACTCGGCGAGAGTGTCACCGAGGGTACGGTCACCCGCTGGCTGAAGAATGTCGGCGACACCGTGGAGGTCGACGAGCCACTGCTCGAAGTGTCGACCGACAAGGTCGACACCGAGATCCCTTCGCCCGTCGCGGGTGTCATCGAAGCGATCCTCGTCCAGGAGGACGAGACCGTCGAGGTCGGCACCGCTCTCGTGACCATCGGTGATGGTTCGGGTGCGGCTGCGGCCGAGGAGCCCGCGCCCGCCGCGGAACCGGCTGCTGCCGAGCCCGCTCCGGCCGAGCCCGCTCCCGCGGCCGAGCCCGAGCCGGCACCTGCTGCCGCGCCGGCTCCCGCTGCTGCTCCGGCTCCGGCACCTGCTGCAGCTCCGGCACCTGCCGCAGCTCCGGCTCCCGCCGCCGCGCCTGCTCCGGCACCTGCTGCAGCTCCGGCTCCCGCCGCCGCGCCTGCTGCTGCTCCGGCTCCGGCGCCCGCCGCTGCACCTGCTGCTGCTCCGGCACCAGCTGCTGCGCCTGCCGCTTCGACGCCTGCCGCCGGCGGGGTCGTCAACTCCGGTTACGTCACGCCGCTGGTGCGTCGTCTCGCCAACCAGCACGGGGTCGACCTCAGCACGGTCACCGGCACCGGTGTCGGCGGACGTATCCGCAAGGAAGACGTCCTGCAGGCTCAGAGCGCCGGTGGAGCCACGGAGTCGCCCGCTGCTCCGACCGTCCAGGTCTCCGAGCTGCGTGGCACGAGCAAGGCCATGTCGCGTCTGCGCAAGGTCGTCGCCGAGCGCGCCGTCGCTTCGATGCAGGGCACCGCCCAGCTGACGAGCGTCGTCGAGGTCGACGTCACGAAGGTCGCGGCACTCCGCACGGCCGTCAAGGACGAGTTCCTCGCCAAGACCGGCAACAAGCTGTCGTTCCTGCCGTTCTTCGCCCTTGCTGCCAGCGAGGCGCTCCAGACGTACCCGATCATCAACGCCACCGTCGACGGCGACCAGATCGTGTACCCGGAGACGGAGAACCTCGCGATCGCCGTGGACACCGAGCGTGGCCTGCTGACGCCGGTCATCCGCAACTCGGGCTCCAAGTCGATCGCCGAGCTCGGCGCCGAGATCGCCGATCTCGCGCAGCGCACCCGCGACAACAAGCTGCAGCCCGATGAGCTGTCGGGCGGCACCTTCACGCTGACCAACACCGGTTCGCGCGGCGCCCTGTTCGACACCCCGATCGTGTTCCTGCCGCAGTCGGCGATCCTCGGTACGGGTATCGTCACGAAGAAGCCGGTCGTCGTGACGGTCGACGGTGCAGACGCGATCGCGATCCGTTCGACGGTCTACCTCGCGCTGAGCTACGACCACCGCATCATCGACGGCGCGGACGCTGCACGCTTCCTCGTCCAGGTGAAGAACCGCCTCGAAGCAGGCGACTTCCGCGGCTCGCTCGGGATCTGATCCCGAATCGACCGCGCTGTGTCCACCACCTCATCCGGCGGTGAACACCTCCCGCAGACGCCAGCCCGTCTCGCCCCTCACCACGAGGAGCGTGACGGGCTGTCGTCGTCCTGCGCCGGCTTCGTCCGTCTCGGACGGCTCGGCCGTGCCGCGGAGGACCGCCGCGTCGCCCTGCCGGTCGACGAGGTCGAGGCTCGCCGCATCGATCGATCCGATCCCGACACCGAGGTGCTCGTCGTCGTCGAACGGGGACCCTCGTTCGACGGAGTCCCAGACGCACCCCTCCTCCCCCGTCGTGCGGCACTGATCCCGTCGGCGGACGAGCTCGCGGGCCGCGGCCGCGGGATCGTCACCGGTGACCACGTCGACGGCGTCAGCTTCGTCCGCCGGTGACGTCGGCGTCTCCACCGGCGGCGCAGTACCCGTGACCGGTTCGGGCGCCGGGCCGACCGAACCGGCCGGCGTCGGCGCGATCGCGGTGCTCGGGTCTTCGGACGGCAGGAACACCATCGCAGCCGACACCAGTGCGGCTGCCGCGCCTGCCGCTCCGATCACGAGTCGACGCCGTCTCGGGGCGCCGTCGACGGACGGCGTCGAGCGCGCGGCGGCCGCTACCCGTGTGCCTCGACCGGGTCGCCAGGCCAGACGACGACGCAGCGACGACGCGGGATGTCGTGACCGACGCCTCGATTCGACCGCGGCTCGTCGGGTCGGCGGGAGCGGAGCGGTCCGCTGCGCGTGATCGGCGGAAGCACGGATGGCATCGGCGGGTGATGCGGACGACGGGTCGACGCGGTCGAGCAGGACCGGGAGCGGTCGTGCCAGGGCGTGGATCCGCTGTTGCAGTCGGTTGGCGATCTCGTGGTCGGCGAGTTCAGGCACGACGTCGGCCCAGGCCACGGTCGATGGGGTCTCATCGCGGTCGGTCGCCTGCAGGACACCGTCCATGAGCCCCGCGAACGCCGTCCAATCGGCAGCGAACGCCGGAGCTGTGCGGCCGAGCCCACCATCGATGGTCTTGTGGTCGACGGGAGCTGCGCCCGACCAGCCGGAGAGGACCGGCCGGCCGTCGTCGGCGAAGCGCACGGCCGAAGCGCTGATCGACCCGTGACTGATCCCGGAGAGGTGCGCCGCGCGGATGGCGTCGACCAGCGGTGCCAGGATCGTGACGGCCTCACCGGGAGCGATCGACTTCCGGCGGCGCAGCAGTTCTCCCAACGTGCCGCCGGCGAGCCGCTCGACCAGCAGGCACGGGAGGCCGGCGGGATCCTCGGCGACGTCGACGAGTCTCACGATGTGCGGGTGGTCGAGTCGGGACAGGATGGCCGCGCGACGCCAGAGGTCGCGTTCGGCGGCGTCCGCCCTCGCTCGGAGCAGCACTGCGTCGCCCGCCGGGGCGGCCTGGTCGGTACGCCCGCCGTGCGCGGAGCCGGGGTGGGCGAGTACCGTCGAGTAGGCCGTCCACTCCCGGCCCTCACCCAGGCGACGGACGAGACGACGGCCTGCCACTCGGGTTGTGGTGGCGGACGGGTCTGGCAGTGTTTCCATAGCTCGATCCTCCGACGCGGAGCCCCATCCGGCGCCGTCGGCGCACGCCGCTGTGGACAAGGTCCCCGCGCCGCCGGCCTGTGGAGGAGAACGCAGCATCAGGACACTCCGTCACCGGCTATCCTGGGAGCATGGCTCAGAAGGACGCGCCCCCGGCGGCGCAGAAGGAACCAGGGCGGATCAAGCAGCTCTGGCAGGTGTTCCAGCTCACCCGTCGCCACGACAAGGCAGCGCAGTGGTTGATGCTCGGCGGCTTCATCCTGCCGGTGCTCATCGGTGTCGCGGTCGCGCTGCTGTTCTCGGCGGGCAACATCTTCGCGCTCGTCATGTGGATCATCGCGGGTGTGCTCGCGGGTATCCTCGCGGCCCTGTTCATCCTCACCCGGCGCGCGGACAAGGTCGTCTACACGCAGATCGAGGGTCGGCCGGGCGCGGTGGGCCAGGTGCTCCGCGCTGCGCCGCGCTCGTGGCAGACCAGCGAGATGCCCGTCGCCGTGAACCCGAAGACCCAGGACGCGATCTACCGGGCCGTGGGCCGTGGTGGCGTCGCCCTGATCGCCGAAGGACCCCGATCGCGGACCTCACGCCTGCTCGAGGACGAGAAGCGCAAGGTCAGCCGCATCCTCCCGAACGTGCCGATCACGGTCTTTCACGTCGGCCCCGACGCCGACTCGGTGCAGCTCCGTCAGCTCTCCGGCGCCCTCCGGAAGGTCAAGAAGTCCCTGACCAACCCCGAGGTGCTCGCGGTCAGCAACCGTCTGTCCTCGTTCGGTACGCAGCTCCCCATCCCGAAGGGCGTCGACCCGATGCGAGTCCGCCCGCAGCGCGCGCGCTGACCCACCGACACCGCTCGGAACACCTCGCGGTACGGAAACGACGGCCGCCCTCCTGACGGAGGGCGGCCGTTCGCGTTTCCAGCTGTGTTCAGCGCACCCGCAGGAGCACCGTGCCCGCGACCTTGTCGTGGAAGCCGCGCTGGTCCGAATCCCAGACGAGTGCTGGGACGACCACGCAGAGGAGCACGGTTCGCACGGCCGGCCGCCAGAGCCCGACCCACCCGCCGGTCAACGGCATGAGACGCATCCCGCAGAGGCGATGGCCGAGACTGCCGCCGATGGTCGGGATGAACACGAATTGCATGATGGCGAAGATAACGAGCGTCGCGGTGGCGTCGTAGGCGAAGAACGCGACGGAGAGGACGACCGCCAAGGCCCAGTCGATGACGAGGGCGGTGATCCGCCGACCGACCCGCGCGACCGACCTGACGCCGCTCTCCGGGAGTCCCAGGCGTTCACCGGGGAAGGCGCTGGGAGGAAGCTCTCCGAAGGTCCGTGGATTCTGCGGGGTGTGGGGCACTGTGCCATTCTATTCGGGCGGGGATTCTCGTAACATCCACGAAACATGGGTGTCATGGCGGGGTAACCCCCTCCCCGTAGTCTCACAGATGGCTGCGCTGTGCAGCCTCCCTGTACCAACCCCATTTGGAGCCATTCACATGTTCAGTGATTCTTCCGAAGTGCTCAAGTTCATCAAGGACACCGATGTCAAGTTCCTCGACATCCGCTTCACGGACCTTCCCGGCGTGCAGCAGCACTTCAACATCCCGGCCAGCACCGTCGACGAGGAGTTCTTCACCGTCGGCCAGCTCTTCGATGGTTCGTCCATCCGTGGCTTCGCCAACATCCACGAGTCGGACATGCAGCTCATCCCGGATGTCTCCACCGCTTACATCGACGCCTTCCGTGCCGAGCGCACGCTCATCATGGTGTTCGACATCTACAACCCCCGCAACGGCGAGATCTACTCCAAGGACCCGCGTCAGGTCGCCAAGAAGGCTGAGAAGTACCTCGCCTCGACCGGCATCGCCGACACCGCGTTCTTCGCGCCCGAGGCAGAGTTCTACATCTTCGACGACGTCCGATACGAGGTGAACCAGCACTCGAGCTTCTACTCGGTGGACTCCGAAGAGGGAGCCTGGAACACCGGTCGCGCCGAAGAGGGCGGCAACCTCGGCAACAAGACGCCGTACAAGGGTGGCTACTTCCCCGTCAGCCCCGTCGACAAGCAGGCCGACCTCCGCGACGACATCAGCCTCAAGCTGATCGACGCCGGCCTCATCCTCGAGCGCGCGCACCACGAGGTGGGCACCGGCGGCCAGGCCGAGATCAACTACCGCTTCGACACCATGGTCGCCGCGGCGGACGACATCCTCAAGTTCAAGTACATCGTGAAGAACACGGCCGAGCTGTGGGGCAAGACCGCGACCTTCATGCCGAAGCCGCTCTTCGGCGACAACGGCTCGGGCATGCACACGCACCAGTCGCTGTGGAGCGACGGCAAGCCGCTCTTCTACGACGAGAACGGCTACGGCGGTCTCTCCGACCTCGCCCGCTGGTACATCGGTGGTCTGCTGAAGCACGCCCCCGCCGTCCTGGCGTTCACGAACCCGACGGTGAACTCCTACCACCGCCTGGTCCCCGGCTTCGAGGCTCCCGTCAACCTGGTCTACTCGGCCGGTAACCGCTCGGCGTCGATCCGTATCCCGATCACGGGCACGAACCCGAAGGCCAAGCGCATCGAGTTCCGCGCGCCCGACGCGTCCGGCAACCCGTACCTCGCGTTCGCCGCTCAGCTGATGGCCGGCCTCGACGGCATCAAGAACCGCATCGAGCCGCACGAGCCCGTCGACAAGGACCTCTACGAGCTTCCCCCCGAGGAGGCCAAGAACATCCCGCAGGTGCCCGCATCGCTCGGCGCTGCGCTCGAGGCGCTCGAGGCGGACCACGAGTTCCTCCTCGCCGGCAACGTCTTCACGCCGGAGCTCATCGAGACCTGGATCCAGTACAAGCGCGAGAACGAGATCAAGCCGCTGGCCCAGCGCCCGCACCCGTTCGAGTTCGAGCTGTACTACGGCGTCTGACGACACCTGCTGCACCGCGAACCGCCCGTCATCCTCTCGGATGGCGGGCGGTTCCGTATGGTCGAGGCGATCGGCTCAGATGCCGTAGAAGCCGTGCTCGAAGACCGTCCGGGCGCGCCGGGTGGCCGCGAGGTAGTCCTGTTCCAGGAGACTCGCCGATCCGGTCGGGTACTCCAGGAGTCGCGCCACGCCTTCGAGCTGTTGTCGATCGCTCGGCAGTACGTCCTGCGTCTTGTTCAACCACAGCGTCATGGCCGAGCGGATCCGCGACGCGAGGATCCAGGCCTCACGGAGTCGTTCGGCGGATTCTCGATCGACGAGATCCGCCTCCACCGCCGCGTCGAGCGCCTGGAGCGTCGAGGTGGTGCGCAACGACGGCACCGCCGCGCCGTGCTCGAGCTGGAGGAGCTGCACGAACCACTCGACGTCGCTGAGCGAGCCGCGCCCGAGCTTCAGGTGTCTCGTCGGATCGGCGCCCTGCGGCAGTCGCTCGTTCTCGACACGTGCCTTGATCCGTTTGACCTCGCGGACGGACTGCTCGCTGATCGCGGCGGGGTAGCGGACCGTGTCCGCCACCTCGGTGAACGCCTCGATGAGCTCGGTGTCGCCCACGACTCCGGCGGCGCGGAGCAGCGCCTGCGCCTCCCAGGTGAGGGACCAGCGCGCGTAGTAGTTGCGGTAGGAGTCGAGGGAGCGCACGAGCGGACCGTTCTTCCCCTCGGGACGGAGGTCGAGGTCGAGGTCGAGCGGGAGCCGGGCGTCCTCGCTCAGACGCTTGAGCTCTGCGGCGATCGCTCCGGCCTGGCGCTGTGCATCCTGGGTGTCGACTCCGTCCTTCGGCCGGAACACGTAGAGGACGTCAAGGTCCGATCCGAGTCCGAGCTCAGCGCCGCCGTAGCGGCCCATGGCGATGACGGCGAACTCGATGTCCGCGCCGAGGCCGCCGATGCGTCTGACGGCGCCGAGGAGCCCTGCGAGCGTCGCCGTCGACACGTCCGTCAATCCGGCGGCGAGGCCCTGCACGTCCAGCATGCCGACGGTCGACGACATCGCCAGCCGGAGGACTTCGCGTCGCCGTACCGCGCGGATTGCGGCGGCTGCGGTGTCCGGTGAGTCGTGTCGTCTGAGGATGGCGGCGATCTCCTCGCCGAGCGCGGTCGACGATCGCGGGAGGAGGTCCTCGTCCCCCGCGAGCCAAGCGGCCGACTCGGGGATGCGGTCCATGAGCTCGCCGATGAACCGGGACCCCGAGAGGACCCGAGTGAGCCGCTCGGCCGCTCCTGAGGAGTCGCGGAGCATCCGCAGGAACCAGTGCGACTCGCCGAGGGACTCGCTGAGCCGCCGGAACGCGAGCAATCCGTAGTCGGGATCGGCGCCGTCCGCGAACCAGCCGAGCATGACGGGGAGCAGATGCCGCTGGATGTTGGCGCGCCGTGACACGCCGGCGGTGAGCGCCCCGATGTGGGCGAGCGCGCCGCGGGGGTCGACGAAGCCGATCGCCGCGAGCCGCGCCTCCGCCTGACCGCTCGTCAGACTCAGACCGCTCTCGGGCAAGGCCGCGACCGCCGAGAGCAACGGCCGGTAGAACAACCGCTCGTGCAGCTGCCGGACACCGTGCTTCGTGGCCTCCCAGCGCGTGACGAGGGCCTGTGCGGTCGTCGCGAGCATGCTCGACCGGGCCAGGGAGCGGAGCGACGGCTCGTCGCGCGGCATCATGTGCGTGCGCTGCAGGCGCGTCAGCTGCAGGCGGTGTTCGAGCACCCGCAGCAGGCGGTAGTCGTGCGCGAACTCCTGCGCCTCGGCGCGACCGATGTACCCGGCGGTCGCGAGGCCGTCGAGGGCGGCGAGGGTTCCGCGTTGATGCACGGAGTCGTCGAGCTGTCCGTGGACGAGCTGGAGCAGTTGCACCGTGAACTCGATGTCGCGGAGCCCGCCCGGGCCGAGCTTCAGTTGGTAGTGGACGTCCTCCGCCGGGATGTGTTCGGTGACCCGTTCGCGCATGCGCTGGACCGATTCGACGAACCCCTCGCGGGACGCACTCCCCCACACCTTCGGCTGCACCGCCTCGATGTAACGGGCACCGAGCTCGGGATCGCCGGCGAGGGCCCGTGCTTTGAGGAGCGCCTGGAACTCCCAGCTCTTCGCCCAGCGGTCGTAGTACACGAGATGCGACTCGAGCGTGCGGACGAGGGCGCCGGCCTTCCCCTCCGGGCGGAGGTTCGGATCGACCTCCCACAGGCTCGGCTCGAGACCCGCCTGTCCGAGACCGCGCATGGTGAGGACCGCGAGCCGGGTGGCGATCTCGACGGCACGCCCGTTGTCGAGCCCGTCCTCGCCGTCGCCCGAACCCTCACCGACGAAGATGACGTCGACGTCGGAGACGTAGTTCAGCTCCCGTGCGCCCGCCTTGCCCATGCCGATGATGGCGAACCGGGTGGCCGCGACCTCCTCGCGCGGGTACACGCCGGGACCCCTCGGGCCGCTCGTCTGCGTGCGTGCGACGGCGATGGAGGCCTCCAACGCACCGGCAGCGAGGTCGGAGAGGGCACTGGTGACCCGGTCGAGCACGACGATCGGATCCGGGGCGCAGAGGTCGAAGAGGGCGACCTCGGCCAGCAGTCGGCGGTAGACCACGCGGATCGCGTCCCAGGCAGGCTCCTCGACGATCGCGGCGAAGCCGTCCTCGGCACCGACGCTCGCGAGCAGTTCGTCGCGCGCCTCCTGCAGCGTCGGGACGCGGGTGACCGGCAACTCGAACACCGACAGCTGGTCCGGGTGGCGGAGGAAGAAGTCGATGAACCCCTGCGAGGCACCGAACAGTCGGAACAGTCGCTCGGCCGAGGCCTGGTCCGCCAGGAGCGCCGACAGCTCGTCGGGTGACTTCCGACCGATCATCAGCACACCGACCAGCGCGGCGTCGGGGTCGGCCGCGACGGCGAAGGACGGCGACAGCGACGCCGGGTCGAGCTGGACGAGCTCGGCGAGCTCGTCCAGCCGGTCCCTGGCCTCACCCAGACCGGTGAACCCAAGTCGGGCGAGCGTGCTCAGGGAGATGTTCTCGCGGACCATGCGACCGACCGGTCCCCTCGTCTAGAGCATCTCCAGGTTGCTGGCCAACTCGAATGGGGTCACCTGGGCCCGGTACTCGTGCCACTCCTGTCGCTTGTTCAGCAGGACGTAGTTGAAGACCTGCTCCCCGAGCGTCTCCGCCACGAGCTCGGAACCCTCCATGAGGCTGACCGCGCGATCGAGGCTGGCGGGCAGCGCGTTGTATCCCAGCGCCCGACGCTCGGTGTCGGAGAGCGTCCAGACGTTGTCCTCGGCCTCCGGCGGGAGCTCGTAGCCCTCCTCGATGCCCTTCAACCCAGCGGCGAGCATGAGCGAGAAGGCGAGGTACGGGTTGGCGGCGGAGTCGATGGCGCGGTACTCGACCCGAGCGCTCTGCCCCTTGTTGGGCTTGTAGAGCGGCACGCGCACGAGTGCCGAGCGGTTGTTGTGGCCCCAGCAGACGAAGCTCGGAGCCTCGGACAGCTTGTTCGGCCCGACGCCACCCCAGAGTCGCTTGTAGGAGTTCACGAACTGGTTCGTCACCGCGGTGATCTCCGGAGCGTGCGTCAGGAGTCCGGCGATGAACTGCCGGCCCGTCTTCGAGAGCTGGTACTGCGCACCCGCCTCGTAGAAGGCGTTCGAGTCACCCTCGAACAACGACATGTGCGTGTGCATGCCGCTGCCGGGCTGGTGGACGAGCGGCTTCGGCATGAACGTCGCGTAGACGCCCTGCTCGATCGCCACCTCCTTCACGACGGTGCGGAAGGTCATGATGTTGTCGGCCGTCGTCAGGGCGTCGGCGTATCGCAGGTCGATCTCGTTCTGGCCGGGGCCCGCCTCGTGGTGGCTGAACTCGACGGAGATCCCGAGGTCTTCGAGCATCCGGACGGAACGTCGACGGAAGTCGTGAGCGGTGCCACCGGGGACGTTGTCGAAGTAGCCCGCGGAGTCGACCGGTTCCGGTCCGTCGACGCCGTACTGCGAGGACTTCAGCAGGTAGAACTCGATCTCGGGGTGCGTGTAGAACGTGAACCCCATGTCGGCGGCCTTCGCCAGGGTGCGCTTCAAGACGTTCCGCGGGTCGGCGACGGCGGGCTGGCCGTCGGGCGTCGTGATGTCGCAGAACATGCGCGCCGTCGGGTCGATCTCGCCGCGCCACGGCAGGATCTGGAAGGTCGTCGGATCGGGGTGGGCCAGGAGGTCCGACTCGTAGGAGCGGCTGAGCCCCTCGATCGCCGATCCGTCGAAGCCGAGGCCCTCGGAGAACGCGCCTTCCACTTCGGCCGGGGCGATCGCGACGGACTTGAGGGTCCCGACGACATCGGTGAACCACAGCCGGACGAACTTGACGCCCCGCTCCTCGATCGTGCGGAGAACGAAGTCGCGCTGCTTATCCATCTGCCCCTCTTCCTTCGGCCGGCGGCCCGTGTCTAGGCTACTGGCTCCGTCCCCGTTCCCGCTCATCAGCGCGCGCCGGGCGTGGGCGATCCACGGCTCACCACCAGGCGAGGACGAAGAGTGCGGTCCAGCCGGCCGTCGCCGCCCACAGCAGTGAGAGTGCGGCGATCCGCAGCCGTGATCCACGGTGGGCCCCTTGCCAGACGGGCACCAACCCGAGGCAACTCACGAGGAGGGCGATGGAGAGCCACGGCAAGGCGGCGGGCACCCCGACGAGAGCGATCGCCGGACTCGAGGCAGCCGCACGGACGAGCACGACGGCTCCGCCGATCGCCCACGTCGCTCCGAACACCGGAGCGATCCCCAGCAGGAGACCGTCCTGCACCGGCTGGCGCCGAAGCGCCTGGGTGATCAGCCGGTAGCCCCACGCCACGGACCATCCGATGGCCACGAGCCCGAACAGGCTGGGCAGCACCAGTAGCAACCACCTGCCGCCGGCGTCCGACGAGGTCTGCTGGGCCCACCGTGGGCTCGCCGCGACATCGGCTCGATCGACGACGGCGACGGCCGCGTCGTCGGTGTCGCAGAGTGCCGCCCGATAGCTCGCCGGATCGCTGAGCCACGCACGCATCGCGACCCGTGCGCACGCACTGCTGACCGATGGGACGGCTCCCGACCCGGGGAAGACCGCCACGAGGGCGTTCGCCGTGCCACCGGCGACGGGGACGGCGAGGGCGGCGGCCTGTTCCGGGGCGCCGAGCACGAGGACCGACGTCCCGATCGCTCCCGGCGGCGGCGTCGCACTCACGGCGAACGAGGAGCAGGCAGCGGCCGCGACGTCCTCCAACAGCGTCGGCGTGGTGACCTCCGCGTCCGAGCGTTCGATCGCCCCAGGCCAGCCGGTCGTCGAACACCCGAGCACGCGGTCGAGGATGCCACCGGAGTCGGCCAGCTGGGCGGTCGCATCGTTCGCCACGGGATCCAGCACCGTGCTGTCGCCGTCCGCGACCGAGCTCAGGAGCACCGGGAGTGCCGCCTGGGCGGTGGGTTCGGACAACGCGTGTGAGGCGATCGCCAAGAGCGCGTCGCCACCGAGGGTGATCGGGCGCGGTCCGGAGGTGCGGTGCGGTTCGGCGATGAGCTCATCGGTGGCGGCGGTGAGGATCCCGGCCGAACGTGCGACCTCGGTCGGCGCGGTGTCCGGGGTCGCGGACTCCGGGTGCTCAGCGGCGGCGGCCTGTGGTGCCGCCGGCGGGGACGGAACGGGACCCTGCGGCTCCTCGCCGCGCGCACGGACGACGGCCAGGGCGGCCGCCACACCGCCCGCGGAGACGATCCCGGGTGCACCCAGGTCGGGGCCGTCGAGGACGACACCGTCGACACCACCCGGATCGACGTCGGACGCCGCGAGGGCCACGCCGGCCGACGAGCCCACGGCCAGGATGGTCCACCGGTCGTAACCGAGCTGCTGCCGGAGGTCGCGGAGGTCGGCCGCTGCAGGCGCGACGCCGAAGTCGCTCGGCACGACGCCGTCCTCCTGCCAGGCCGCGGTGCAGGAGGCGAAGGCCGCGCCGACCGCGGCGACGCGGGTTGCACGGTCCCCATCAGCGCCGAGCGAGGCGCGGATGGCCGCGGTCGCCGGCGCACAGTCGAGCGACGGCGTGGCGTCGCGACCGCCCCGGCGTTCGACGAACACCACGTCGCGGTCGGAGGCCAGCCCGCCCTCGACCGCGAGCTGCTGGATGTCGAGCGTCGAGAGCGCCGACCCGCCGGCGAGGTAGACGAGCGGCGGTCGCCCGGTCTCCAGGGCGGCCGGTACGAGCACGTACGGCAGGGTCGCCTCCGCCGAGTCCGGCGCCGCGCGCGACAGGGGCACCGTCAACACGCCGCAGCGGGAACCACCGGGGACCGCGGTGACGCACTCGGCCGCGCTGACCTCCGCGGCGACCATCGGCGCTGCAGCGGCGGGCGACGCCGGCATGAGGAGGAGTCCGAGGGCGAGGGCCGCGACGGCACCTCGTCCGACGGCGATCGGTCGCCTCCGCGGACGGTCGATCCTGTCCATGTTCCCCCCGCTCGAGCTTCATCGCTCGGCCCATCCTGGCGGATCACACCACGCCTGCGGAAGAGGGCTGACCCGCAATCCGCTCGCGTCGCGACCCGGGTGGCTCAGTCCTCGGCAGCCTCGTCGGCGTCCCACTTCGCGCTGTTGGCGCGCAGTCGCTCGAGCGCGTGCGAGGCCTCCGCAGCCGTCTCGAATGGACCGACGCGGTCGACGACACTCGACTCGAAGCCGAACTCGACCTGACCGGTCTTCGTGTTGTACCAGTACTGCTCGGATGGTTCCTTCGCCACGGCGCGTCTCCCCTGCTCGGTTAGGCTTGATCCTATGCCTTTCGACACCGCAGGTCACCTGATCCCCGGTCGCGTCGGCCGCCCCCGATCGGTGCCGGAGACGATCGTCCGCCCCGAGTACGTCGGCCGCGCCGCACCGGCCACCGACACCCGGGGCGATCTGTATTCGGCTGAGGAGATCGAACGCATCCGGGTCGCCGGGACCATCGCCGCCGATGCGATCCAGGCCGTCGGCGCGGCGGTCCGTCCCGGGGTGACCACCGATGAACTGGACGCCATCGGACACGCGTTCGTCATCGGTGAGGGCGCCTATCCGTCGACGCTCGGGTACCGCGGCTACCCCAAGTCGATCTGCAGTTCGGTCAACGAGGTCGTCTGCCACGGCATCCCCGACGACACCGCCTTGCGCGAGGGTGACCTCGTGAACATCGACATCACCGCCTACCTCGACGGCGTGCACGGCGACAGCAACGTGACCTTCCTCGTCGGCGACGTCGCCGACGACACCCGTCTCCTCGTCGAGCGCACCCGGGAAGCCCTCAACCGAGGTATCAAGGCCGTCGCCCCCGGCCGGCAGATCAACGTCATCGGTCGTGCGATCGAGTCCTACGCGAAGCGGTTCGGGTACGGCGTCGTCCGCGACTTCACGGGCCACGGTGTCGGCCGGTCCTTCCACTCGGGGCTGATCGTCCCCCACTACGACGCCGCGCCGCTGTACGACACGGTGATGGAGCCGGGCATGGTGTTCACGATCGAGCCGATGCTCACGATCGGCTCCCAGGACTGGGAGCAGTGGGACGACGACTGGACGGTCACGACCCGCGACCGGTTGTTGACCGCGCAGTTCGAGCACACGCTCGTCGTCACCGAACGCGGGGCCGAGGTCTTGACCCTTCCGAGCACGATCGACACCGCCGCAGCGCCCGCGGCGCTCTAGGCTGGACGCATGACGAACGCAGCTCCCCGGTCCGCCGTCGGCATCGATATCGGAGGGACCGGCATCAAAGGTGCGGTCGTCGATCTCACGACGGGTGCCCTCCTCACCGATCGGGTGAAGATCCCCACGCCGAAGGGTGGCGAGCCGAAGGACATCGTCGTGACGGTGCGGGAGGTGCTCGAGCAGCTGTCCCCGGCCTCCGACGGACTCCCGCTCGGCGTCTGCTTCCCCGCGATCGTCCGCAACGGCCGGACGATGTCCGCGGCGAACGTCTCCGACGCCTGGATCGGCCTCGAAGCCGAGCAGCTGTTCGAGCAGGGCCTCGGGCGGGAGATCACCTTCGTGAACGACGCCGACGCGGCCGGGTACGCCGAGACCGAGTTCGGGGCAGCCAAGGGCGCAAGCGGTCTCACGATCCTGACGACCCTCGGCACCGGCATCGGCACAGCGCTCATCTACAACCGCACGTTGATCCCGAACGCGGAACTCGGGCACCTGGAGATCGACGGCAAGGACGCCGAGACGCGGGCGTCCTACGCGGTCAAGGAGCGCGAGGACCTGAGCTGGGAGAAGTGGGCCAAGCGCCTCCAGAAGTACTACGAGCGCCTCGAGTTCCTCTTCTCGCCCGATCAGTTCGTGGTGGGCGGCGGCGTGTCCAAGCACGCGGACCACTTCCTGCCGCTCCTGAAGCTCGACACCCCGATCATCCCCGCCGTGCACCGTAACAACGCGGGCATCCTCGGCGCAGCCGCGCTCGCCGCCGGCCCCGCCGAACGCATCGCCTGAGCACTGCGGGGCGCGCTGCGGCGGTTCCGTCGCCGGTTCCGCCGCAGCGCGAGAAGCGGGCATTGGGTGTGAACGGGTCGACCGGTACGCCGGGTTCTGTCCCACGCTTTCGCGTTTGGACGGCCATCTCTCTCGGGACGACGTTGCCGCCGCCCTCTAGCGGTCTACCCGGGAACTTGGCGAGCAGCCTCAGCGTTCCCTGTTGACCTTGCTCCGGACGAGGTTTACCGAGCCGACCGGGTCACCCCGGTCGCTGGTGGGCTCTTACCCCACCGTTTCACCCTGACCGTGGTCGCCCACGGCGGTCTGTTCTCTGTGGCACTGTCTCGCGGGTCACCCCGGGTGGGTGTTACCCACCGCCCTGCTCTGTGGAGCCCGGACGTTCCTCGGCACCGACACCCGGAGGTCTCGGTGACGCGACCGTCTAGCCGGCCCGTTCACGGAGACGAGTCTACCGGCCCGTGACAGCGGCCGCGGACCGCCGGTGTCGTTGAGCCAGCGTCCGGCTCAGATGAGGCCGGACTCGTCCGTCCGGACGACGATCGCGGCGCACTCAGGGCACTGCACGACCTCTTCGGACGGTGCGGCGCGGACGGCCTGGAGGTCGTTGCCGGTGAGCGACATCTTGCATGCTCCGCAGGTGCCGGCGCGGAACAGTGCTGCACCGATGCCGCCGCGGGCGCGGCGCTGGTCGTAGAGCGCCAGGAGGTCGGCGGGGATGCCGGGTGCGAGAGACTCGCGGTCGGCGGTGAGTCGTGCCCGTTCGGCCTCGAGTTCGACGAGTTCTGCGTCGCGCTTGGCGACGACCTCGTCGAGGAGTTCCTGGAGTCCGGCGCGCTCGGCGTCGACCTGGGCGACGGCGTCCTCCGCGGCCTCCACCCGCTCCATGACGTTCAGCTGGATCTCCTCGAGGTTGCTCTGCCGGTTCTGCAACGAGGCGATCTCGCTCTGCAGCGCCTCGACGTCCTTGACGGAGGTCGACGACTGGAGACGGTCGGCGTCGCGCTTCATGCGGGCCGCGACGACGGCGACGTCGGACTCGATGCGCCCGAGCTCGGTCTGTGCGTCGTCGCGGACGCCGACCCGCTCCAGACGACGGAGGCGGACGGTCTCGATCTCGGCCTGGAGCTGCGCGATGCGCGCGGCCTCGGGGAGGTTCGCCGCGCGGTGGGCGGTGCGCTGCACGCCGGTGTCGATGCTCTGCAGGGTGAGCAACGTCTTCTGGTCTGCTGGGCTGGCTTTCACGTCTGTTCCAAACTCTCGACTCATCACCCTACCGGCCGCGCCGACTACTGGGTGACGACGAAGTCCCACGGGTCGGTACGCAGCTCGCTGACCCGGACGTCGAGTCCCGGGAGCTCTCGTCGGAGCGCGTCGGCGGCCCCCTCCAGCCACAGCCACTCGCTCGCCCAGTGGGAGACGTCGACGAGGGCCGGCCCGCCGCCGAGGAGTGCCTGTTCCCGGGCCTCGGACGCCGGATGGTGGCGGAGGTCGGCCGTGATGTACACGTCGGCCGCGCGGACCGCGGGTTGGGACAGGAGCGAGTCCCCCGCTCCCCCGCAGAGTGCGATCCTCCGGACGGCCTGGTCGTAGTCGCCGGAGGCACGGACCCCGGTGGCGGTCGCCGGCAGGATCTCGGCGAGGGCACGTGCGATCGCGCCGAGCGTCGTCTCCTCCGGGAGGTCGCCGACCCGACCCAGCCCGGTCAGGCCGTCGGCGGCAGGGACGATCGGAGCCGGGTCGTGGAGGCCGAGACGCTGGGCGAGGACGTCCGAGGTCCCGTCGACGACGACGTCGGCGTTGGTGTGTGCGGCGATGAGTCCGGCGCCGCCACGGATCAGGCGCGTGATGAGCGACCCCTTGTACCGGTCACCCGCCACGGTCGTGACACCACGCATCAGCAGCGGGTGGTGGACCAGCAGCAGACCGTCGGGGCGCTCGAGCACCTCGTCGACGGTCACGCCGACCGCGTCGACCGCAAGGAGCACATGCCCGACCGGCTGGTCCGGGTCGCCGACGAGGAGCCCCGGGGCGTCCCAGTCCTCGGCTCCGGACAGTGGCCAGAGGCGCTCGACGACCGTGTTGACCTCACGCAGGGTTCTCATCACCCGGCAATCCTAACCAGGCACCCGCGAGCACGCTCAGGGGCGCAGGACGAGCATGATCGCGAGGGCGATCATGACGACCGCGATCGCGACGTCGAGGATGCGCCAGGCCACAGGCTTCGCGAAGACCCCGCGGAGCAACCGAGCGCCGTACCCCAGCGCGGTGAACCACAGGATGCTCCCGAGCACAGCGCCTGCGGCGAACCACCAGCGTCCGACCTCGCCGTGCGTGTTCGCGATCGAGCCGAGGAGGAGCACGGTGTCGAGGTACACGTGGGGGTTCAGCCAGGTGAGGCCGATGACGGTGAGCACCGCCGCCCTGAGCGAGAGGCTGTTGCCACCACGGTCGGCGGCGAGACCGGACGGGGCGAGCGCACGGCGTGCGGCCAGGAGACCGTAGCCGAGCAGGAAGGCGGCCCCGGCCCAACGGAGGACGACGAGGACCACGGGGAACCGCTCCACGACGAAGCCGATGCCACTGACACCGGCGATGATGAGCACCGCGTCGGAGAGTGCGCACACGAGGACGACCGGCAGGACGTGCTCGCGCCGGATGCCCTGCCGGAGGACGAAGGCGTTCTGGGCGCCGATTGCCACGATGAGTGAGAGGCCGAGGCCGAGGCCCGCGATCGCGGCCTGCAGTGCAGAGGTCATCCTCCGACCGTAGGAGGCAGAGCATCATGAAGCCAGTTCAATATTCTGATGAATCGTAAGATCGTCTTATGATGGATTTCCACTTCGAGCAACTGCGGGCCTTCGTCGCCGCCGTCGACCACGGGACCTTCGAGTCGGCCGCCCGGGAGCTGATGATCACGCCGTCGGCGATCAGTCAACGGATCAAAGCGCTCGAGCAGAGTGTCGGACGGGTCCTCCTGCTCCGAACGAAACCGATCACCACCACCCCATCCGGCGAGATCGTGCTCCGCCTCGGTCGCGCGGTGCACCTGCTCGGTCACGACGCGGCGCTGGAGTTGCACGCCGACGACGCGCTTACGCCGGCCACCCCGGCGGTGATCCCGATCGTCGTGAACGCGGACTCCCTCGCCACCTGGCTGCTGCCGGTGCTGGCGGACGTCGCCGCCCGGGAGTCGGTCGTCTTCGACCTCGCTCGCGAGGAC
Source organism: Plantibacter sp. VKM Ac-2876 (assembly GCF_015350715.1). NCBI lineage: Bacteria > Bacillati > Actinomycetota > Actinomycetes > Micrococcales > Microbacteriaceae > Plantibacter > Plantibacter sp. VKM Ac-2876. Next base: position 389,348 of record NZ_JADKSI010000002.1, read on the forward strand.
CAGGACCATTCGACGGACCTCCTCCGTGCGGGCAGCGTTATGGCCGCGGTAACCTCGAACGCCGAGCCCGTCCAGGGGTGTACGGTGCGGCTCCTCGGTCGGATGCGCTACCGACCGATGGCGTCACCCGCGTTCGCGACGCGCTGGTTCGAGGACGGTGCGACCGCTCAGGCGCTCACCGCCGCGCCGGTCGTCGTCTTCGATCGGAAGGACGATCTCCAGGACGCCTACCTCCGACGACGGGGCGTCGACCCCGCCGAGCCGCCGCGACACCATGTTCCGGCCTCGGCGGACTTCGCGACCGCCGTCGGCCTCGGTCTCGGCTGGGGCATGCTCCCGGACGCGCAGTCCGACGCGCCGCTGCGCAAGGGCGAGCTCGTCGTGCTCGACGAGACGGGCGGCGTCGACGTCCCGCTGTTCTGGCAGCAGTGGCGACTCCACTCCCGGCTGCTCGAGCTCGTCACGGCGGCGGTGGTCGACGCGGCCCGATCCACGCTGCACTGAACGACTGCCGAGAGGTCCCGGAGAAGGTGCACCGGGCACGCACGACGGTGCAAGGATGGAGCAATGGATATCGCGTACACAGCAGTTGCCCATGCCACCGGAGGCGGACGAGACGGACACGTCCGCAGTGAGGACGACCTCCTCGACTTCGACACCCGTCCCCCGAAGGAACTCGGCGGCAGCGGCGAGGGCACCAACCCCGAGCAGTTGTTCGCCGCCGGCTTCGCCGCGTGCTTCCTCAGCGCCCTCCACGCCGTCGGGCGCACCGCGAAGCTCGACACGAAGGACGCCGAGGTGTCGGCGAGCGTCGGCATCGGATCGAACGGTGAGGGCGGTTTCGGCCTGGCCGTCGAGCTCGACGTCTACGTGCCGAACGTGACGCACGACGAAGCCCAGCAGCTGGCCGACCAGGCGCACCAGGTGTGCCCCTACTCGAACGCCACACGCGGCAACATCGACGTGACGGTGTCGATCGTCGACTGACGAAGCTCCCGCCCGCAAGGGCTGTCGTTCGTCGTGTCCGCTGGTTACGCTGGCGGGCACGACGATCGAGAGGAAGCATCATGTCTGATTTCGGAGCGGTCGAAGGCATCCGAGACGAGGGCGCCGCAGCCATGCTGCCTGGGCTCCCGGACGCCGTGGTCGAGGACGAGGCGCTGGACGATGACGCGCCCACTGTGGACGCAGCGGACGAGTCCGGAACGGGTCTCGCCGGTTCAGGTGCCTGACGCGCGGATCGAGCTCAGCGCATCAGCGACGCGGCGATGACGCCGACGATGCCGAGTTGCAGTGCGAGCACGATGCCGATCGTGACGAAGAGCGTGCTCCAGAGGACGATGTTCCCCAGGAGGACGCCCACGAAGGCGCCGAATCGTCCGCGCGGTCGAGCCGTCGACCGCGCCACCTGAAGCCGCTCGGTCTGCGCGACCCGGGGCGTGGACAGGGTGAAGAGATTCGGGCTGGTGTCCAGGTGCGTGGTCATGCCACCAGTGTCCGTCGACACCCGGGGGCGGCACATCGGACGCAGGGGCGATCATCGTCCCCGCGGCGTCATCCTCTGAGCTGATCCTCCTCCGCCCGTGGGACGGTCGACCGTCCGCCGAACGGCGTGCCGGTCACACCTGCGTGAGTCGGATCCCCCAGGACAGCGACCACCGCTCGTCGGGCTCCAACCACCGGAGTCCGGTCCCGCTGTTCAGCGCGTCGGCGGGGGCCGTCATGGGCTCGATGGCGATGGCCTGCGTCGGTCCGTCTGCCGCCGGGAAGTTCTTCGGCGTGTAGACCTGGACGAACCGGAAGTCGTCGTCCGCCCAGAGTTCGACGGTGTCGCCGTCCGGTGCAGTGAGCCGGTGTCGGACGGCACCGTCGACCTGCTGGACCGAACCCAGGCCGACGTCGATCGAGAGGTCGCCCACGCGAGCACCCGAGCGCAGGTCGTACGGGGTCCCGTCGACGGGGCGGGAGGCGACCGGGATGCGCTGCTCGTCCGTCTCGAACCAGGTGTCGGCGGCCACCGTCACGGTGAGGTCGGCGGTCGGTACGTCGCCGAGCGCCAGGTAGGGGTGAGCGCCGACGGCGACCGGCGCGGGGCGACTCGACCGGTTCACGATGGTGTGGGTCACCCGGAGGCCGTCGTCGTCCAAGGTGTAGGCGACCGAGGTGTCGAGGCGGAACGGGTAGCCGTGCTGCGGGAACACCGAGGCGAGCAGGGTCACCGCGTGATCGGTGTGATCCCCCGCCCGGTATCCCGTGTTGCGCAGGAGACCATGGGAGGCGTTCCCGGTCGCCGCCTCGGTGACGTCGAGCTGCTGTGGTTCACCGTCGAGCGTCCACCGGGCATCCCGGACGCGGTTGGGCCACGGCACGAGCACCATCCCGCACCCCATCGGGGCGACGACGTCCTCACCGAATGACTGCACGAGGGTGCGTCCGCCGACGGTCAGTTCGCGCAGTCCGGCGGCGAGTTCGGTGACCGTCGCTCGCACCTCGCCCTGCGGACCGGCGCGGTGGAGACGGTACTGGGTTCCAGAGGCAGCGGGCATGCCGCCAAGCCTACGACGGACCTCCGCCAGGCGGGGTGGAGCCGTGTGACGCCGTCCACCGGTGGACTGCCTCGGCGATCCGGATCAGCCCGAGTTCGAGCTCGGCGAAGCCGGAGCTCAGGGGTGCGACCCCGATGCGGAGACCGTCCGGGTGCCGGAAGTCGGGGATCACACCAGCATTCCAGAGCAGCGGGGTGATCTCGCGGAACGACGGGTGACCGAGCGTCACATGACCACCGCGACGCGCCGCGTCACGAGGGGTCATCACCCTGACGCCGGAGCCTGCGAGGTGCTCGTCGGCCCAGGAGATCGCGAACGTGGTGAGCGCGACGGACTTCGCCCGGATGGCGGCGACCCCGGCGGACTCGATGAGCGTCAGCGAGTCCTCGAGCGGCAGCATGCCCACGATCGGCGGCGTCCCGCTGAGGAACCGGCGCATCCCGACGGCCGGCTGATAGGCGTCGGCCATGGCGAAGACGTCGGCGGCGCCCATCCACCCCTGGATGGGCTGGAGGAGCCGGTCCTGATGGCGCGCCGCGACGTAGGCGAACGCCGGAGCACCGGGCCCGCCACCGAGGTACTTGTAGGAGCAGCCCACCGCGAGGTCCACGCCCCACTCGTCGAGCTCGATCGGGACCGCACCGGCGGAGTGGCACAGGTCCCAGAGGACGAGTGCTCCCGCCTGATGCGCGATCGCGGTCAGCTCCTCGACGTCGAGCAGCGCTCCGGACCGGTAGTCGACCTGGCTGAGCACGACGAGTGCGGTCCGCTCGTGGACCACCTCGCGCAGCTGGTGCGCGGCGACACCGTGGACCGGGTCGGCGTCGATCCATCGGACGCGCAGACCCCGTTCAGCGGCGATCCCCTCGATCACGAAGCGGTCGGTCGGGAAGTTCCCCGCATCGATCACGAGCTCGTCGCGCGGAGCGGCCCCTCCGGCGGAGGACGTCGCGTCGACCGCCGCGCGGATCAGCTTGTACAGCAGCACGGTCGTCGAGTCGGCGACGACCGTCTGGCCGGGTGCGGCACCGAGCACGACCGATCCCAGGCGGTCGCCGAGCGTCAGCGGCAGCTCGAACCAGCGGTCGTCCCACGAGCGGATGAGCCTCGTCCCCCATTCCTCCGCGATGAACGACTGCAGCCGCTCCGCCGTGGCCCGCAACGGCCGCCCCAGGGAGTTCCCGTCGAGATAGGCGACGACGCCCTCGGCCGGGACGAAGGCCGCGCGGTGTCCCGCGAGCGGGTCGGTCTCGTCGAGGACGCGTGCGTCCTGGCGGGCGGACGTGGTGGGGATTGGGGCGGTGACCATCCTGTGACGGTAACCGCCACCGGTGCGTGCCGCAAGGAAGCGGACGGGACCCGGCTTGCTAGCGTTGCCGCATGCCCACCCTCCTGCACCTCGACTCCTCCGCCGATCTCGACACCTCCCGGTCCCGCCGGATCTCGCAGGCCGTCGTGGACGCCTGGTCGACCGCCGACCCCACCGGCGTCGTCGTCCGTCGCGACCTGCACCTGGATCCGGTCCCCCACCTCGCCGACGCGAGTCTCCACTGGGCGCCGACCGACCGCCGCCCCGGTGCGAACCCGCCCGCCGAAGCCGAGACGCTCCAGCGCGTCCTGCTCGACGAGCTGCTCGGTGCCGACATCGTCGTGATCGGCGCGCCGCTGTACAACTTCTCGATCCCGTCGTCGCTCAAAGCGTGGATCGACCACATCCACGTGCCGGGTGTCACCTCCGCGGACACGGGAGCGCTCGCCGGCCGGCCGGTCGTCATCGCCACCAGCCGTGGGATCGCCTACGACGCGGGCAGCCCGACCGAGGGTTGGGATCACGAGGTGCCGGCGCTGCGGACGCTGTTCGGCGGAGCCCTCGGCATGGACGTCCACGTCATCACGACGAGTCTGACCCTCGCCGACCGTGATCCGGCGCTCGCAGCGCAGCTCGAACGGAGCGAGCAGGAGTTCGCCGAGGCCCTCCGGCTGGCGTCCGAGACGGGACTGCGGCTGGCCGTCTCGACGGCCTGAAGCCGAGACGACGGGCGGACGGCGGATCCGACCCGTCTGATCCGGGCAGTGCTCCGAACTCCTGTCGAGCCACGATCAGGGAGTAGCACATGCCATCGAAGCACCAGACCGGCACCACACGGGGCGGACGACGTCTCGTCTGGTTCGCGGCAGCACTGTCCGGCATCGTCGCAGCAGCGGTGTTCCTCGCGATCGCCGAGCTGGCGGCGCTGTTGTTCGCCCGAGGCAGCAGTCCCCTCCTCACCGTCGGGTCGTTCGTCATCGACATCGTCCCGCGGTGGGCGAAGGAGTTCGCGATCGAGACCTTCGGCAGCAACGACAAGATCTTCCTGTTGGTGAGCCTCGGGGTCGCCGTCCTGATCGCCGCGGCGATCGCCGGAGTCCTGCAGCAGATCCGTCCACCGCTCGGGGTCGTGGTCCTCGTCGCGGCCGGCGTCTTCGCCGGTGCGACGACCGTCACCCGCGCCGGTGCCACTCCGCTCGCCGTCGTCCCGGTGATCCTCGGTCTGGCGGCCGGTGTCGTGATCCTCGTCCTCCTGAGTCGTCGCCTGCCGAAGCGGGCCGCGGACGGCTCGGACGACGAGCGCGCGGCGTTCGACCGCCGAGGCTTCTTCCGCGTGGCCGGCATCGCGGCGGCCGGTGCCGTCGTCGTCGGCGTGGGCGCACGCCTCGTGAACGTCACCACCTCGTCGATCACGGCCGTCCGTGACGCCCTCAAGCTCCCGGCGCCGAAGTCGACCGTCACGATCCCCGACGGAGCCGAGGCGGACGTCGACGGCCTCAGCCCGCTCTTCACACCGAACGACAAGTTCTACCGCGTCGACACCGCGCTGACCGTGCCGACGGTCGACCCGGCCACCTGGACGCTCACGATCGACGGCATGGTCGGCGAGCAGGTGCAGATCACCTTCGAGGAACTCCTCGCCATGGGTCTCGATGAATACGTCATCACCATGACCTGCGTCTCGAACGAGGTGGGCGGCAACCTCCTGGGCAACGCGAAGTGGCTCGGTATCCCCGTGCGCGACGTCCTCAAGCGGGCGATGCCGGACTCGAAGGCCGACATGGTCCTGTCCACGAGCGTCGACGGGTTCACGGCGAGCACGCCGCTCGAGTCGCTCACCGACCCGAACCTGGACGCGATCCTCGCCGTGGCGATGAACGGCGAGCCGCTGCCGCTCGAGCACGGTTTCCCCGTGCGCATGGTCGTCCCTGGCCTCTACGGCTACGTGTCGGCGACGAAGTGGCTGACGAAGCTGACGGTCACGACCTTCGAGAAGGACGAGGCCTACTGGACCCCGCGCGGCTACGACGCGAAGGCGCCCATCAAACTCTCCTCGCGGATCGACACGCCCCGGATCGACAAGCAGGTGCCGGCGGGTCCTGCCAAGATCGCGGGCGTCGCCTGGGCGCAGACCGTCGGGATCGCCAAGGTCGAGGTCAGCATCGACAACGGCGACTGGCAGAGCGTCAACCTCACGACCGCCATCAACGACGACACCTGGGTGCAGTGGTGGATGGACTGGGAGGCGACCGCCGGCACGCACTACGTCGCCGTCCGCGCGACCGATAAGGCCGGGAACCTCCAGATCGAGAAGCAGGCGCCGATCGCTCCCAACGGATCCTCCGGCTGGCAGCGGACGCTCGTCCGCGTCGGCTGACCGACCCGCGGCTGACCAGTGCCGGTCAGCCCTGGGTGTCGACCGGCTGCAGCTGGGCGATCTTCGGTTCGCGGCCGTCACCGGAGGAACGTCCGGTCAGGCGGCGCCCGATCCAGGGCAGCACGTGCTCGCGGTAATAGGCCGCGGTGCGACGTTGACGCGGACCGGGCGGCGCAGCAGCGACGTCGTCGATCCCCCACTCCTCCGGGACCGGCACGTCGAGCGCCGTCAGCACGTTGCTCGCCACCCGGGCATGGCCGAGGGCGTTGAGGTGCAGGCGGTCCACGGACCAGTACCGGAGGTCGGCGAGCGTCCGATCGGCCCAGTTGTCGACGAAGGTCACCCCGTCACGCGGATACCGCACCCGCACGGCCTGGGCCAGCTGCTCGCCGCGGCGGGCGAGGAGCGAACCCATCGGGATGTGCGCGGAAGGGTTCGCCCCGCTCAACAGCAGCACGTGGGCTCCCCCGGCACGCAGACGATCGACCGCACCGTCCAAGCGGTCGGCGACGCCGTCGATCGACACCCGCGGGCGCATGATGTCGTTGCCGCCGCCGTTGAAGCTGACGAGGTCCGGACCCATCGCGATCGCTCGATGGAGTTGTTCGTCGAGGATCGGCAGGAGCTTCCGCCCACGGATGGCGAGGTTCGCGTAGCTGACGGTCTCCGTGGACGCCCGGGCGAGGCCGAGGGCCACGAAGTCGGCCCACCCGCGAAGGGTGCCGTCCTCCCGGAGATCCCCGTAGCCCTCACTGAAGCTGTCGCCGATGGCCACGTACCGTCTGAACCCGTGCTGCGTCATACCTGCACTGTACGCGCGACCGGAAGCCGTCTCCGACCGGTCCGCTCAGGCCGGACGGGACTCCCCGTCCGCGGCCGGTCGCCAGCCGAGGGCGGGGCCGAGCGCGCCGGCGATGTCGGTGAGCAGCTGCGTGTAGTCGTCCGGTTCGAGCGTGAACGGGAGCGCGAAGGCGACCTCGTCGACCTCCTGGAATCCGGCGTGCTCGTGCAGCCGCTCCGCGATCTCCGCACTGCTGCCGACGAGGTCCTCCGCGAAGAGCATCCGCCGCGGGCCATGGGCGACACCGACCCGGTGCCGTCTCGAGTCGACGTACTCGTGGTACCGGGCTCGTTGGGACGCGGTCGCGGAGTCCGTCGGGATGACCACGAGCCCCTGTGACACGCGGGCCCGCTCACCCGCCGGGTGGAGTTCTCGGAACCGACGCACCTGGGCGGCCTGGTTCGCGGCGAAGTCGGTCGTGCCGTCCTCGGCGGCGATGACGCTGCTCGTGAGCAGGTTGAAGGACTGCTCACCGGCCCAACCGGCCGACCGCAGGCTGCCGGCTCCGTACCAGAGCCGCTCCGCCAGACCGTCGGCATGCGGCTCGACCCGTGAGGAGTAGTCCTCCTGGCCCTCACGACCGGCGGTGTCGCTGACGACGTCACCGCGGATGAAGGAGCGGAGGCGCAGGACACGGTCGTAGCCGAGGTCCTCCTGGTCGAGCGTCGACGGATAGATCGCGTGCTTGAACGCGTCGAAGCGCATCGGCTCCCCGGTGCTGAAGCCGGGAAGCAGCCTGCCGCCCGAGAGGACGTCGACCGTGCCCAGGTCCTCTGCGAGCCGGAAGGGGTTCTCCGCGCCGAGCGGTGTGACCGCGGTACCGAGCGCGATGCGCTTCGTGCGCTGCGTCGCCGCCGCGAGGACGGCGACCGGCGAGGAGATGCCGAACTGCAGGTGCCGGTGCCGCAACCAGGCGCTGTCGAACCCCAGGCGTTCACCGAGCTCGATGAGCTGCAGGGTCGCCTCGTGCCCGGCCGCCGGCTCCTCGGGGTCGAACAGGCCCATCGTGAGGAACCCGAGTCTGCGGAGCGGTGCTGAGGATCTGGCCATGCATCGACTCTACGACGCCGTTCCGACGCGACGACGCCGCAGGAGCTGGACGTGCCCGCGCCGCGGGTGTCAGCTCGGCGAGCCGGCCAGCACGGTGAACATGGCGCCGATGCTTCCGAGGATGAAGAGCATCGTTCCGAGCTGCATGGTCAGCGACTTGTTCCGGGACGCCGTCGGGACGTCCACCTCCAGGATCGGACAGCCGGACCAACCCAGCAGACCGATGCTCAAACCGACGATGACCGAGCAGCACCACCAGACCACGCGGAGTCCCTCGGCGAGGACCGCCGGTCGCCAACCTGAGCTGAGGAGGAGCCCGAGGACGATCGCGGTGCTCCCGACCGCGACGCCGAACCAGACGGTTCCGGTGCGCATGATGCGCTGGACGTTGTTCTCGGGTGACATGAGGTCCTGTGACACGTGGTGCGGCTTTCTCGAGGTTCCGATTCCTGACGCGGGCTGCATCCGGCCGTCATGGTCGCTCGCAGCCCCGAACAGGAGCATAGACCCGGTCGTGAGGCGCGACTCCCGTTCGACGGGGGCTTGCGCCGACGAGGGTCGCGACACAGACGAAGCCCATCGAGGATCCGTGACGGATCACGCAGACGGCGCCCGGGCCACCCACCGTGCCAGCGTCGCGAGCAGCGCACGGTGCTCCGCCGAGGCGTAGGACCGCCCGTCGTGTCCGAGTGCGTCGACGGCGACGCGCGAGGGCCCCACCTCGCGGACCCACACCGCAGGGAACCGCTCGCCGTCGACGTCGTGCTCGGCGACGGTGGTGCTCCGACCGACGGGTTGCAGCCGCAGGTACTGTTCGTCGTCCACCGGGATGTCGCCGAGCGCTCCGCCGTCGGGCGATGCCAGGCCGCGGACGACGGTCGGGCCCATCGGCGGATGCCAGGACACGCCGGGCAGCCACAGCGCCCCGATCGTCGGAGCCCAGTCCGGGTAGTCGCGGAGCGAGGCGAGCGCCGCATGCATCGCGAGGACACCGATCCCCCGACCGAGTGCCTCCGCGAAGCCGTCGATCGCGGCAGCAGGCGCTCGGCCCTGATCCTCGGACCGCCACGGGTCGCCGGCGTTGACCACCAGGAGCTCCACGCCCTCGAGTCGCGTCATCGCACGGTCGACGTCCTCGTCGATCTCGACCGCGAAGCCGGCCGTCTCCAGGACCTCCGCGATGAGCGGGCTCGTCTGCGCGTACGGGTGCCACGGATCCGCGTACCGACCGCTCCCCGATGCGATGAGTGCTTTCACGGTTCCCCCTCGTCCGATCCGTCTGCGCCGGCCAGCGTGTCCGCGGCCGACCTCCCCCAGGGTACGGGGCCTCCCCCGACGGCGGCGTCGCCGGCCGATTGTGTCCGCGCATGTCGTCGTCACCTGCGCCCGTCCCGGTCCCGACCGTAGAGTGCCTGTCACCGACGCCGGGGTGTCGACGACGGCCGAGCTGACGGAGAGGACGAGGCGATGTACGAGCGGGACCGAGGGGGCTTCAGCACCCGACAGCTGCACGCCGGTGGTGCACCCGACGCGCCGCTCCAGCCGCGGGCACTGCCGATCTACGCGAGTGCCGGGTTCGTGTTCACGGACTTCGACGAGGCGGAGCGGCGGTTCGGTCCGGACCCTGGTGGATACAGCTACAGCCGGGTCGGCAATCCGACGATCGACGCCGTCGAGCGCCGTCTCGCCGCACTGGAGGGCGGTGTGGACGCGCTACTCCTCGGCTCCGGACAGGCGGCCGTCGGCGTCGCCCTGCTCTCACTGCTCGAGACCGGCGACCACCTGCTCACCGCGCCGAGTCTGTACGAGGGCTCGCGCAGCCTCTTCACGGAGAACTTCGGCCGGCTGGGAATCATGACGAGCGAGGTCGCCGATCCGCTCGACGCCGACGCCTGGGCGCGCGCCATCCGACCCGAGACGCGCGCGATCTTCGTCGAGTCCATCCCGAACCCCCGCAACGACCTCACGGACCTCCGTCTCGTCGCCGACGTCGCCCACGCGCACGGGGTCCCGCTCGTCGTCGACAACACCTTCGCCACGCCCTACCTCCTGCGTCCCATCGAGCACGGCGCCGACATCGTCGTCCATTCGGCCAGCAAGTTCCTGGCGGGCCACGGCACCGTGCTGGGCGGGGTCGTCATCGACGGCGGCACGTTCGACTGGACCGCTCGCGCAGACCGCTACCGACACCTCACCTCGCCGCTCGCCGCGCTCGGCGGGCTCAGCCACGTCGAGGCGGACGGGCGTGCCGCTCTCGCCGCATACGCACGGGCATCGGTCGCGCTGCGTCTCGGCCCGACGCCGTCGCCGTTCAACGCGTTCCTCATCGCACAGGGCATCGAGACGCTGTCACTCCGCGTCCAACGGCAGAGCGAGAACGCCCTCGCCCTCGCGACGTGGCTGGCGGGACGGACCGAAGTGGCCTCGGTCGACTACTCGGGGCTCAGCGACAGTCCGTTCCGAGGCCTGGCGGATCGGTACCTGCCGGATGGACAGGGATCGGTGTTCTCGTTCACCCTGCACGGCGGACGGGACGCAGCACGGACGGTCATCGACCACGTCGGCCTGTTCACGCGGATGACGAACCTCGGTGACGTCCGGTCGCTGATCCTCCACCCGGCCTCGACCACGCACGCCCAGCGTTCGGCCGAGCAGCTCGCGGCGAGCGGCATCGGCCAAGGACTCGTGCGGATCTCCGTCGGCATCGAAGACGTCGCCGACCTCATCGCGGACCTCGCCTCGGCGTTCGACGCGCTCCCGGTCCGGGAACCGTCGACGAGCACCGGCACGAGCGTCACGGCGGACGAGGCGGTCGCCGCATGAGCGCCCGGCAACGCTTCGGCTGGTTCCTGTCGCGTGGGTTCGGTCCGCACGGTTGGGGGCATCCGTACCTCGACTGGGACTACCGCTGGCAGGAGCCCGCGCTCTACCAGCAGGCCGTCCGCGAGCTCGAGCAGGCGGGCCTGGACCTCCTGATCATCGAGGACGCCCTCTCGCTGGGGAACCCCGAGACGCTCGACCTCCGCATCCGCGGCGCCTACGGCGGGCCGAAGCACGACCCGCTGAGCCTCGCCCCGTTCCTCTTCGCGGTGACGGAGCGCATCGGCATCATCCCGACCGTGAACCCGTTGCAACTGCCGCCGTACCAGGCTGCACGGCAGTTCGCGACCCTGCAGCACCTCAGCCGCGGACGGTTCGGGGTGAACGTGGTGACCGACGTCGGCAGCAGCCGTCACTTCGGCGAGCCGGTCGTGCCGCACGACATCGCCTACGAACGGGCGGAGGAGTGGCTGGACGGCGTGCGCGCGCTCTGGCGGAGCTGGCGACCTGGCGCGTACGTGGGCGACACCGCCTCCGGACGCTTCGCCGACGGCCGCCACCTCGACCGCGTCGAGCATCGCGGCGCACACTACGACTTCGACGGGCCACTCAACGCCCTCCCCTTCGACGAGGACTCCGGTGGGGAGCCCGTCATCGTGTCGCCGGGCTCCTCGCCGCGGGGGCTCGCCTTCACCGGACGACAGTCGGACGTCCAGCTCGCCCTTGCACCGCTCGACATCGCGAGCCTCCGTGCGTACCGGAGGCGGGTCCTCGACGCGTCGGCTGCCGTCGGTCGGGACACCCCTCCCGCGATCCTGTTCGTGTTCAAGCCCGTCATCGTGTCGAGCAGTGCCGAGGCCGACCGTCTCGTCGCCGCTTCGGAACAGCCGGACGATGAGACGCTGCGCTCTGTCGCACTCGCGTGGTCGAGCGACCTGGAGACGGACCTCACCGCGCTCGACCTCGACCGACCGGTGGACCCGGCCGTCTTCGGCGACCACGTGTCGCGCGGCAGCCTCGACGCGTTGCGCGGCCAGCACGAGTCCTTCGCGGCAGCGACGCTCCGGGAGCTGCTCGTGCCGAAGGCACGACTCGGGCGGATCACCGACGGCAGCGGTGTCGTCGGCACGGCGGCCGAGGTGGCCGACCACATCGAACGCGCCGGCAGTGAAGCGGACAACGACGGGTTCATCTTCTCGGGTGACCTCCACCCGGTGACGGTGCACCGCATGCTCGACGAACTCGTACCGCTCCTCCGGCGCCGCGGGATCCTTCAGCGTCCGAAGGTCGACGCACCGCGCGGACTCCGGAGCTCGTTGCAGACCCCCTGAAGGATCGCGTCGTCAGCGGATCGTGTTCAGGGCTGCTCGTGGTTCGGGCAGGTCCAACTCCCCGCGGGCGACGAGCGAACGGAGGGACTCGAGGACCGCCTCCGTCGAGGTGTAGGCGGGCTCGTATCCGAGCAGCGACCGTGCCTTGTCGATCGACGCGCAATGGCTCCGCACCAGGTGCTCCCAGGTGGTGTCGGCGTGCTCCGTCGGTGTCTCGGCTCGGAAGTGCTCCCAGGTCACCGACTCGAGCTCGGCCGAGCGTCCGAACCAGCCGGCGACGACGTCGGCGTAGCCACGGACGGTCACCGCGGCGGCTGACGTCACGTTGAGGTCCTCGCCGGCGACACGATCCCGGTTCGCGACGGCGAGCTCGAACGCCTGCGCGACGTCGTCGGCGTGCACGTGGTGCAGCAGCTCGGCACCGAGTCCGGGGACGCGCAGCGGTGAACCGAGTGCGAGGGTCCGCCAGACCCCGGGGTCGAGGTTGCCAAGCGGGTTGATGGGCGCCCACCCAGGTCCGACGATGTGCCCGGGATGCAGGGAGGTCGTCACCAGTCCTCCGTCGGCGGTCTCCTGCTGGAGCAGCCGGGCGATCTGGTCCTTCTGGACGCCGTAGTCGCCGAACGGCGCCGTCCCGGAGCCCTCGACGATGGGGACGGACGCGCTGGGACCGTAGCGCCAGATCGATCCGCAGTGGAGCAGCTGGCCAGTGTTGCCGCGCAGTCCCTCGACGAGTGCCGTCGCCGAGGCGACCGTGAAGCAGACCAGATCGATGACGACGTCCGGACCGAGGTTCGCGATGTGTCGCGCGAAGACACCGTCCCGGTCCTCGGCCTCCCGATCGGCCCGGACCCGCTCGACCTGGTCCCACTCGAGAACCTCCGTGTACGGCGACCGATCCCCGCGGCTCACGCTCACGACCTCGTGGCCGGCCCGGACGAGTCGCGGGACGAGGAAGGAGCCGATGTGGCCGGTCCCGCCGATGACGACGATGCGCATGGTGTTCCTCCGTTCGCGCACGACGACGGCGTCGACGGGTGCGCTCTCCGGGAACGCTAATGGACCGGACCGTCCGACGCACGCCCTTGCGGGAGGCGATGGTGTGACCCGCTAGTCGTCGGAGGGACGTCGCCGTTGCTGTTTGGTGGCGCTCCGCTGCTGTTTCGCTGCGAGGTGGCGTCGCGCCGATCCGCGGGTCGGCCGCGTGGGCCGGCGCGTCGGCGCCGGCGGCGCGAGGGCCGACCTGATGCGTGTCGCGAGCGCTTCGAGTGCGAGTTCGCGGTTGCGGAGCTGCGATCGCTCGCGGGAGACGGTCACGGTGATGGCACCGCCGACCAGCCGGGCGCCGAGCCGCTCGAGCAGTCGGTCTCGTTGCTCGTCGGTGAGGACGGTCGACTCGGCCACACTCCACGTCAACTGGACACGGCTGTCGGAGGTGTTCACGTGCTGTCCGCCCGGGCCGGACGACCGGGAGAAACGCCACTGCAGCTCGGCTGCTGGGATCGTCAGTCCGGGCGACACCTCGAGGTCCATGGGGAAAGCGTCTCACGAACCCGCGGCACGGCTCGCGTCCACCGCTGGTTCCGAGCCGGTGCCTCCTATCCTTGACGCTGTGAACGATGCACCAGCCGAACGCGGACGTCGACGCGCAGCCGTCGTCGTCAATCCCTCCAAGGTCGACATCAAGGTCCTCCGCTCGGTGGTCGCAGCCGCTGAATCGACGCACGGACTGGCACCCTCCACCTGGCACGAGACGAGCGCGGACGACGACGGCCGGGGTGCGTCCGCGGCCGCGATCGCCGCGTCACCCTCGGTCATCCTGGTCGCGGGAGGCGATGGGACACTGCGGGTCGTCGCCGAGGCCATCGCATCCACCGGCATCCCCCTCGGGCTGGTCCCGGCCGGAACGGGGAACCTCTTCGCCCGAGCGCTCGGCCTGCCGTTGGGCGACCTCAAGCGGTCGGTCGACATCGCCTGTTCAGGGCGTGACCAGGTGGTCGACGTCGGTCAGGTCAGTCTCGGGCGCAGCGACGGCACGAACCGGGACGAGGTCTTCCTCGTCATGGCCGGCATCGGCCTGGACGCACACATGGCCGGCCACACAAATGAGCGGCTGAAGCGACGGATCGGCTGGCTCGCCTACTCCGATCCGATCGCGCGGAGCATCATCGGCAACCGGCAGTTCGACCTGCACTATCGACTCGACGACCGTCCGGAGGCGGCTGCCCGAGCGCACACGATCATCGTCGGGAACTCCGGAACGCTCACCGGTGGGGTCCTGCTGCTCCCCGAGGCCGTCGTGGACGACGGCCTGCTCGATGCCGTCATGCTGCGCCCTGGCAAGGGTCCGGGTTGGGGGAACATCGGCTACCGCCTGACGTTCAACCGGATGCTGCACCGCACGCGGTTCGGCCGGTTGGTCGGACGATTCTCGCCGAAGGCACGCGCGATCAGCTACGCACAGGCGCGGACGATGCACCTCAGACTCGAGGAGCCGCAGGAGATACAACTGGACGGCGACTCGCACGGTTCGGTGATCTCGGTCTCGCTGACGAACCTGCACCATGCCCTGATCGTCCGGGTTCCGAGCGGCCCGGCTGCGCGCCCCGGCGGGCGCTGACCACCGGCTACGACGCCGCGTCGGTGGGAGCGGCCTCGGGGTCGATCGACGCCGCGAGCCGGTCGATCCGCTCGAGGGCGCGGTCGAACACGGGGACGAGTTCCCACAGGCGCGGCTCGTCGGCGCGGATCTCCTCGAGGGAGCCGTGTGCGCTGCGGACCGAACCGAGATCGAAGCTGACGTTGGTCCGCGCTCCCGTGATCGCGGCGCGGAGTGCGCCGATCGCCACCGCCACGTCGGCGATCAGCGCCGGGTTGCCGTGCTCGGTCAGCCAGGCGAGATCGTCGATCGCGTCGACGGCATGCTCCCCCAGCCGCGCGGAGGCCGCGGCCGCCTCGATGGACGCAGCACGGATCGCCTCGTCGCGCTCGACGCCGGCCGGCAGATGGAAGGCACTGCCGAACGCCCGCGAGGCATGGGCGTCCTCGTCGGCCAGACGCAGCGCCAGTTCGGAGCGTGCCTCAGCGCGAGCGCGGAGTGCGGCGATCGTCGCCTCGGCCTCGGTCGTGTCCCGCCCGCTCGCGTCCTCGGTGGCGTGCGTGGCTCGGGTGTAGCCGGCGACCATCGCGGTGAGGCCGGCGGCGATCGCCAGCATGAGTCCGGATGCGGCCCCGCCGCCGGGGTTCCCGGTGGCCGTGCCGAGCGCCTGCATCCACGTCGACACGCTCGAGTGCTCCGTCGACACCTCGTCGGTGTCCGATGATCCCGTCATGGCGACCATTCTCCCGCGTCCGCGTCAGCTCGAGGCGCGGACGATGAGTTCGGTCGGGAACTCCGCCCGGTCCCCCGGGTCCGTCCCGGGCTCCGCCTCGAGGACGAGCTGGACCGCACGCGCGGCCATCGCGCGCATCGGCTGTCGCACGGTCGTCATCGGCGGCGGCATCAACCTGGACTGCGGGAGATCGTCGAAGCCGACGACCCGGATGTCGTCGGGGATGCGGAGCTGCAGCTCCTCAGCGGCGCGGTAGACGCCGTAGGCCATCTCGTCGTTGCAGCTGAAGACGCCGATCGGGAGCCCGCCCTGCCTGAGCAGCTTGCGCACGGAGACGAAGGCGCTCTCCGAGGACCACGGCGACGAGATCTCCTCGACCGTCGCTCCGGCGGCGTGCCTTTCGACCGCAGCTCGGAAACCTGCCTCCCTCGCACGACCGAACCGGTACTTCGGCCGGCCGGTGATGATGAGGAACCGACGTGTCCCCCGCCGGGCGAGATGCCGACCCGCGTCGAAGCCGCCCTGCCAGTCGGTGGACCCGACGCTCGGCAGACTCCGCGCCGGCTCCGCACGCGGATCGAGGAGCGCGACGGGGATGTTGGCCGAGGCGAGGATGTCGAGCTGGGAGACGTTGGGACGGATGAGGCACACGACGACACCGGCCGATCCCCGCGCACGTGCCCGACTGGGCCAGTCGTCGACCATCGACTCGCTCTCCGGCGTGAGCACCAGGTCGTAGTTCGCCGCAGCGGCCGCCCGCCGCACACTCGTCACGACCGTGTTCGCCCAGGGGTCGTCCCACTGACTCATCGCCAGGTCGAGCAGGCGCGGGACCGAGCGAGGTCGGCCGCGCCGTTGTGCTGCGCGGTCGTAGCCGAGGTCGTGCGCTGCGGCGAGGATGCGGTCCCGGGTGTCCGGGGATGCATGGCGCTTCCCGGCGAGCACCCGGGAGACGAGCGAGACCGAGCACCCCGACCTCGCGGCGACGTCCGCGAGCGTCACGCTGAGATCGTCCCGCTCCGGCGTCGTCGTCATGACTCCATCGTCCCGCATCCCGGGGTGCTGCGCGTGCCCGCCCCGGTGGTCAGGCGCCCTCAGCGGTCAGCACTCGGAGCTCGGTGCATCGCGGGGTCTCGCGATCCGGCTGCGCGACGAGCGCGAACCGCCGGACACCCCACCCGGCGCTGGTGGGCGTCAGCGGGTACTCCGCCCACTCCAGGTCGTCGTCTCGCCCGCCCTCCTGCGGAGCGACCGGGGTGCCGTCGATCTCCAGGGTGAAACCGCGGCCCGCCTGGTCGTGCAGCCAGGTCACTCTGACGACCCGGCCGAGGAGATGCGGGTCGACGAGCGTCACGGACAGACGATCGGCCGTGCTCCGCCAGCGGACACCACGCACCGCGCCGCTGGCGCTGGCCACCCCCTCGAACCCGTGATCCGCCTCGGGCTGCTGCTCGCCCAGAGCGACCCGGTCGACCGTCCGTCCGTCGATGCTCGCGGCGCGTCGGTCCCGCTCGACCAAGGCGGTGCGGCGCCGAGCGACGGCGTCCTCGTCCGCCGTCGACGCCACGGGGAACGTGACGGTGTACCGCGCGTCGTGCAGGCCGGCGAAGGGTTCCAACCGGATCGGTCCTCGGTCGGAGTCGATCCGGAGTCGCCCGTCGGCGTCCCGGTAGGGCACGGCCGACCGCGGGACGATCGGTGCCGAGGCGAGCGGGGTGAGCGGGCCGACGGCGGTATGCGGGGCGTGGGCGCGGCCGGCCAACACCACGTCGGTCGGCAGCGACTCGCCACGGGCGGCCAGGACGGACGGACCCCAGAGGAGCGAGGTCCAGTTCGAGCCGTCCGGGTACGGTTCCGCACGACCGCCCATGGGGAGCTCGAACGACACGGTGTCGCCGTCGCTCCACTCGCGATCCACGACGAGATGGCCGCGTTCGAGTCCGGCGGTCACCGGAGCGCCGTTGACGAACAACTCGGGTGTCGGAACACTCCACCCGGGGACTCGGACGCGGAGCCGGAACCGCCGCGGACCGGCGAGCCCGAGGGTGAGTCCGACCACGCCGTCGGAGGGGAAGGCCGTCCGTTGCTCCAGCTCGAGACCGAGTTCCGGGATCCGCACGACGGAGGGCGCGAAGAGCTCGACCGACACCGTGTCGTCGTCGAACCGGTACAGCGACTCGCCGTGTTTCGCGTGGCTCTCCAGACCAGTCCCGACGCAGCACCAGAAGCTGTGCTCCGGCGAGGAGTAGACGCGGTAGTGGTCGGGTCGCATCGAGGTGAAGTACACGAGCCCACCGTGCTCGGGGTGCTGCGATGACAGGAGGTGGTTGAAGAGGATCCGTTCGAGCGCGTCGGCGATCGCCGGGTCGGACTCGTCGGCACTGAGCCGTCGGCCCAGCTTGATCAGGTTGTAGCTGTTGCAGGTCTCCGGGCCCTCCCGGTCCTCGGTCATCGGGGTGAAGTCGTCGATGGCATGGAAGTGCTCCCGGACACTGTTGCCGCCGATCGCGACCGTGCGCCGCGTCAGGATCGTCTCCCAGGCGAACCGGGCCGCGCGGGCGAGGGCCGGATCAGCACCCCGAGCGGCGAGGGCGGCGAACCCGACGAACTGCGGGATGCGGGTGTTGGCATGCAGGCCGGTCAGTTCGTCGGACCGGCGCGACAGCGGTTCGCTGAGGGCAGTGGCGGTGAAGCGGGTTGCCATCGCAAGATGGCGAGGGTCGCCCGTGAGGTCGAAGAGGTCGACGTACGCCTCGTTCATCCCGCCGATCTCGGTCTCGAGCATGAGCTGGAAGTGCTCGTCGTCGATCCCGGCGGCGAGCTCCTCCCACCAGGTGGCGAGGCGCAGGACGACATCGCGTGCCATGTGGTTCCCGGTCAATCGGGCCGCGTCGATGAGACCGGCGTACAGCTTGTGCAGGTTGTACCAGGGCACCCAGCGGCCGGCGCGGAACGTCGATTCGGTGATCCCCGCTGCGACCTCGGCCCAGAGCTCGGCACTCCGAGGGACTCCACCGACGTATCCGGTCCCCAGATGATCCTGCGCGCGGGCCAGTTCGGCGACCGTGTACTCCAGTCGGGAGCGCAGGACGTCGTCGCCGGTGGAGGCGACCATCAGGGAGCAGGCAGAGAGGTAGTGTCCGGCGGTATGGCCATCGAGTCCGCGCACCTCCCAGTCGTCGTAGGACGGAGCCCGGGGCTCCAGGCCCGCCTCACGGAGGAACGGGGCGAGCAGACGATCGGGTTCGAGGACTCGCAGGTAGGCACGGTCGGCCTCCTGCGCCTGGAACAGCGGCCCACCCGTGAGCGTGACCTGGGAGATCGGGACGAACGGCATGGTCAGGCCTTACTCGCGACCGCGTCGACACGCCGCCAGTCCACGCGGAGCTCGCGCGGCCCGACCAGCTCCCGCCTGCTGCCGGCCACCTCGATCGTGTGGGTGAGCGGACGCTCGAGTGCCGACGGCCCGGCGGACAGGACGTACGTCCCCGGTTCGACCACCCGACGGCCGTCGACCCCGGTGAAGGACAAGCGGTCGGCCGACACCGAGAAACGCACCGTGGCCGGCGTCCCGGCAGCGACCGTGAGGCGTGCGAACGCGAGCAGCTCGACCGACGGGCGCACGACCGAGGCCACCGGATCCGTGCCGTAGAGCTGGATCACCTCGACGGCGTCCTCGACACCCATGTTCTCGACGGTGACGTCGACGAGGACCTCACCGTCGACGGCGAGCTCCGCTGCACTCGTGAGCGATCGGTAGCGGACGTCCCCGGCGGTGAGGCCGTGACCGAACGGGAAGAGCGGCGTGGGGTCGAGCACGCTGATCCCGCGGGACGCCAGACCGAGCGGCGGCTGCAGGTAGGTGCCCGGCATGGCCGGTGAACGAGGGATCTGCACCGGGAGCCGTCCGCTCGGCCGAACGCGGCCGGACAGCAGCCCCGCGACGGCCGCCGCGCCCTCCTGGCCGGGGAAGAAGGCCTGGACCAGTGCATCGGCCCGGTCGTAGTCCCCCAGCGCGTAGGGTCGCCCGGACAGCACGGTCAGGACGACAGGCGTCCCGGTCGCGAGGACGGCGAGCACGAGGTCGTGCTGGCCCCCGGGGAGGCGCAGGTCCTCGGCGTCGCAGCCTTCTCCCGACGTGCCATCGCCGAACAGGCCCGCGATGTCACCCACGGCCAGCACGACGACGTCGGCCGAACGGGCGGCCTCGACCGCGGCCGGAACGTCCTCCCGACCGGTTTGGGTGATGCTGCATCCCGGTTCGACGACGATGTCAGCCGCGGGGAACTCGGTACGAACCGCGTCCAGGATCGTCGGGATGCTGATGCCGAGATCGTGCCCGGGGTGTTTCGACAGCACGTGGTTGGGGAACGCGTAGCAGCCCACGAGACTGCGGAACTGGTCGGCCGCCGGCCCGATCACGGCGATGCGCGCGGTGGTCCGGAGCGGGAGAACTGTGCGGTTCCTGAGGAGGACGACCGACTCCTCGGCCAGACGCGTCGCGATGGCTCGGTTGCCGGGGCTGTCGAGATCGGTCGATGCGGCGTGCTCCGGCACGAGCGGGCCCCCGTCGAGCAGGCCGAGCTCGATCTTCTGCCGCAAGTGCCGGAGCACGGCTCGGTCGACCAGCCGCCCGTCGAGCGCCCCGTCCTGGACGAGCCTGACGAGGCCGGCGCCGTAGCCGGCGGTCTCCGGGAGCTCGACGTCGATCCCGGCGGTGAGGGCGAGCGCGCCGGCTTCCGCCGCACCACTCGCGACGTGGTGCATGGTCGCGAGGAACGGGATCGCCCAGTAGTCGGCGACGACGGTGCCGTCGAAACCCCAGTCGTCGCGCAGGATGTCGGTGAGCAATTCGACACTGGCACCGGCGGGGACGCCGTCGAGATCGGTGTAGGCGTTCATCACGCTTCGCGCTCCCCCGAGTCGGATCGCCGTCTCGAACGGCGGCAGGACGACATCGGCGAGTTCACGCCGACCCATACTCACCGGGGCATGGTTCTTCGCACTTCGGGACGCGGCGTAGCCGGCGAAGTGCTTGAGCGTCGCCACGACCCCGGACCGCTCGAGCCCACGCACGTACGCGGCGCCGAGCTGGCCGACGAGGTAGGGGTCCTCCCCCAGCGTCTCCTCGACCCGGCCCCAGCGGTAGTCCCGGACGACGTCGAGGACCGGCGCGAGTCCCTGATGGACACCGACCGAACGGAGGTCGTCTCCGATCGCCTCAGCCATCCGCTCCACGAGCTCCTCGTCGAACGAGGCGGCCCAGGCGAGCGGCGTCGGAAAGGCGGTCGCACCGTACGCGGCGAACCCTGTCAGACACTCCTCGTGCGCGATCGCGGGGATGCCGAACCGGTTGCCGGCCACGACCTGCCGTTGCCGTTCCCGCAGGCGATCGACGCCCTCGGCCACCGTCACCGGTTCGGTCCCGAAGATGCGCGTCAACTGCCCGAGGCCACCCGTGAAGTCACCGGTGGGCGCCGATGTCGGCGCAGCCGGGTCGTCGGAGCCGTCCACGCTCGGCGCGAAGTCGCCCGCCGTGTCGGTGAACCAGACCGAACCGAGCTGACCGACCTTCTCCTCGAGGGTCATCTCATCGAGGAGTGCTCGCGCCCGCTCGTCGGGTGACGCCCGTCGGTCGTTCCAGACGCCGCGGACGATGCCCGACGTGGTCGGCGTGACGCCGTCGTGTTGCAGGGTCATCCCTTGAACGCTCCGTCCATGATCCCCGTCACCATGCGCTTGCCGACGAAGATGAACGCGATGAGCAGCGGGATGGTGGCCAGGAACGACCCGGCCATCGCCAGGCCGAGGTCGATCGACCGCTGCGACTGCAGGGCCTTGATCGCGATCTGGACCGTGTACATCTCCGGCGACTTCAGGACGATGAACGGCCAGAGGAAGTCGTTCCACGATCCGACGAAGCCGAGCAGTCCCAGGACGAACGCCGCCGGTCGGATGACCGGGAAGACGATCCGCCAGAAGATCTGCCAGGTGTTGGCACCATCGAGTCTCGCCGCTTGGAGCAGCTCGTCGCTCACGGAACTCGAGATGTGCTGACGCATCCAGAAGATGCCGAACGCGCTCGCGAGGCCGGGGACGATGAGTGCCTGCAGGGTGTCCACCCAGTCGAGCGCGGAGATGATCAGGTACTGCGGGATCACGCTCAACTGCGTCGGCACGGTCATGGTGAGGACCACGAGGATGAACAGCGCATTGCGGCCGCGGAACTCCAGTTTCGCGAAGGCGAACCCGGCCAGGGCGCAGAGCAGGGCCGATCCGACGCCGATCGACAGCGCGACGATGAGACTGTTGATCATCGATTGGATGAACGGCACGGTCTCGAGCACGAGCCCCACGAGGTGGAACAGGTTGTCGCCCGGGTACAGCCGCGGTGGCAGGGTGGTCGCCGTCGCCGAGTCCGTGGTCGCGACGACGAACATGAAGTACAGCGGGAACATGCTCACGACGACGGCGCACACGAGGAGGACGTAGGTGTACCAGGGGATGCGACCGATGCGGCCGCCGTTCCGTTTCCGGCCGGCGGAGGTCGCGCTCGCCATCAGCTGGGTGGAGTTGAGCGTCTCGGACATCAGCGTCCTCCTCGGGTGCGGGTGGACAGGAAGAAGTTCAGCAGGGCGACGAGGACGACGATCACGAACAGCGCGACGCCGATCGCCGAGCCGTATCCGAACTCGAACTGGCCGAAGCCCTGCTCGTAGAGGAACAGCGTGAGCGTCTGGCACTGTCGTGCCGCACCGCAGGTGAGGCCGGTGGCCGGGTTCACCAGCAGTGGTTCGGTGAACACCTGGAGCCCGCCGATCGTCGAGGTGACGATCGTGAACACGATGATGGGACGCAACGACGGGATGGTGATGTAGACGAACTGCTTCCAACCGCCGGCACCGTCGACGGCGGCCGCCTCGTACACGTCGCGAGGGATCGCCTGCAGTGCCGCCAGGTAGAGCAGCGTCGTGTAGCCCGTCCACCGCCAGACGACCATGAGCGCGACGAGGAACCACGAGCCGACCTTGTCGTTGAGGAAGTCGACGTGATCACCGCCGAAGAAGCTGATGAGGTAGTTGAAGAGCCCGTAGTCACGGTCGAACAGCTGGGCGAACACGATCGTGGTCGCGGCGACCGAGGTGATGTACGGCACGAGCATCGCCATCCGGAACCCGGTGGCGAAGCGCAGGCGGACGTGGTTCAGCAGATGGGCGAGGCCCAGGGCGATGACCAGCTGCGGCACCGTGGAGATGATGAAGATCGCGAAGGTGTTGAGCATCGCGTTCCAGAACCGCGGGTCGGCCGCGAGCCTGGTGAAGTTGTCGAAGCCGATGAAGGTCTGCTGACCGATCGGGTTCCAGTCGAAGAGGGACACCACGAAGGTGAACAGGAGCGGGATCAGGCCGAAGACGGCGAAGATCAGGAAGAACGGGGCGATGTAGACGTAGGGGGCGAAGCGTTCCGGCAGGGTGTTGCGGATCCGCGTCCCGATACCGGGTGGCGACTGTTTCGGCAGCAGCCGAGGTGGGGCGATGTGCGTGGTCACGATGATCCTTCAGGGGCGTTCCGGCGTGTTGCTCGGCCGGAACGCCCCGGGTCGGAGCGGACGGGTGGACTGGGTCGTCGGGTCAGCCGCCGAGGGCGTCCTTCACAGCCTTCATCGCGACGTCCCAGGCCTTGTCCGGTGGGGTGTTGCCGGCTTCGACGTCCGTCACGGTGTTGATCATCGCGGAGCCGATCGTCGCCGTCTCCGGACCGTTGAAGAACGGCTTGAACTCCTGCAAGGACTTGCCGAGCACGGCACCGATCTTCGAGTCGCCGAAGAACGGGTCGGTGTAGTCGGCGATCGCCGTGGACTCGTACGCGGAGACCGTGCTGGGCAGGGCGCCGGTGTCGGTGAAGTTCTGCAGCTGCGACTCGGGTGACTGCATCTCCTTGATGTAGGCCCACGCCGCCTCCGGGTTCGCCGCGCGTTTCGGGATGGCGAGGTAGCTGCCACCCCAGTTGCCGGCGACCTTGGGCACCGTCGTCACGCGCCACTGGCCCGAGGTGTCGGGCGCATCCGTCTTGATGCTCTTCAGCATCCAGGAGGGAGCTGCCATCGCGGCGAAGGCGCCGTTGGTCTTGCCGGTGCTCCAGCCGGTGGAGAAGGCGGGGACGTTCGCGGTGATGCCGGCCTCGATCGCCTTGATCGAGATGTCGAACGCCTCCTTCACCTGCGGATTCGTGTCGTACACGAGCTCACCCTCGGGCGTGTAGTACTTCTCGTCGACCTGGTTCACGGTCTGGAAGAAGACCGAGGTGCCGGCGTTGTCGAGGAACGGCTTCCCGGTGGCGGCGACGTACTGCTGGCCGACGGAGATGAAGTCGTCCCAGGTGGGCCAGAGCGCCGCGACCGCGTCCGGTTCCGACGGCAGGCCGGCGGCCTCGAAGAGGTCGGCGCGGTACGCCATCGACATCCCGCCCACATCGGTCGGTACCCCGATGACGGCGTCGTTCTGGGCCACGGCCTGGTCCCAGACCCACGGCAGGTAGTCCCCGGAGATGTCGTCGGCACCCATCGTGCTCAGGTCGACGAAGTTGTCGGGGTTCGCGACGAAGTTGGGCATGTCGTCCCCCTGGATGAGGACCAGGTCGGGGACCTTACCGCCGGCCAACGCTGCGGTGAGCGCCTGGGCGGTCTCCTGCGTGCTGCCGACCTCGGTGAGTTTGACAGTGATGTCGGGGTGCGCTTCCTTGTACTTCTCGACATCGGCCTTCTGGTTGATGCCCGTGAAGGACCAGAACTGGAAGGTCTTGTCATCGCCGCCGCCGGACCCGGAACAACCGGTGACCAGGGCGCCGACCATGACGGCGACGGTTGCTGCTGCTGCAAGACGGAATTTCACTGGAAATCCCCCTCCTATGCGGGATCGTGTTCCGCGGTGTCGCGCTACGTTGCGGTCACCGGCCGGAGATCGCTCTCCGGCTCGCGCCGATGTCGACTGGATCGGGGAGCATCCGGACCGTTCGGGCGTGGTGATCACCATAGGCAGCGGGGTTCCGGGGCGCCAGGGCAATATTGCGCAACTCGGAGACCGCTCTCTCGGATTCTGCGATGCTCGTTGCCAGACCACCGGCAGGTGGACGATCGCAAAGGAGCGAGGATGCGCAAACCGACCCTGGTCGACGTCGCCCGAGAGGCCGGCGTCTCCCGAGCGACCGCGTCGCGGGTCCTCGCCGGTGCCTCGACGGTCGACGCCTCGATGGTCGTCGCAGTGCGCGAAGCGGCCGCGAGACTGGCCTACCGCACGAACGTCGCAGCCCGGTCGCTCGCCGGAGGCAGGACGGGCGCCGTCGCGATCGTCCTCGCGGCGGGCGAGCTCGAACCGTTCTCCGGATCGTTCGTCGCGGCACCGCTGAAGGGCGCCACCGCCGCGCTCCTGTCGGCAGCCCAGCAGCCCGCGCTCTTCCTCGCCGACCCGCGCCAACTCGACGCGCTCGTCGCCTACCTGGCGGCGCACTACGTGGACGGGGCGGTGGTGATCCTGCAGCACGAGATCAGCACCATCACCCAGGCGCTCGCCTCGGTGGACCTCCCCATCGTCTTCGTCGGCCGCCCGATGGGTGAGCACACGGAGGACGTCACCTTCGTCGACTCCGACAACTACGCCGGCGGTCGGCTCGCGGCCGAACACCTGATCGCGCTCGGCCGCACGCGGATCGGCGTCATCTCGGGCCCCGCCGACATGGCCGCGTCCAGCGACCGTGTCCGAGGCTGGCGAGACGTCCTCACCGAACGCGGCCTCGACACCCGTGCGGTCGCCCGAGGCGACTTCACCATGCCGAGCGGGTCGTCGGCCATGGCACGGTTGCTCTCCCGGTACCCGGACCTCGACGCCGTCTTCGCGGGCTCCGACCTCATGGCGGTCGGCGCGATGCGCGTCCTCGAGGCCAGTGGCCGGACGGTCCCGGACGACATCGCGCTCGTCGGATTCGACGACACGGTCGTCGCGGCAACCGCGGAGCCACCGCTGACCTCGGTCCGTCAGCCGTTGGAGCAGATGGGCAGGGTCGCCGCGGAACTCGTCATGGAGCTCATCGCCGGCCGGACGACCGCTCCGCGCTGGCTCGACACCACGCTCGTCGTCCGGGACTCAGCCTGACCTTCGGCCCACCGGCCGTCATACCCGCCTCACCGACCGCTTCGGAGGAACCATGTCCGACCTCTCAGCGACGCTCGAACACCGCGTCGTCCATCTGCAGTGCGAAGGCGTCTCCGTCGTCCTCGTCCAGCACAGGACCCGCCTCCCGACGATCGCGCACTGGGGTGCCGCCGTCGATGCCGACGACCTCGAGTGGCTTGCTGCGGCCACAGCCACCGTGCGCGGCGACCTCGTCGACGGATCGGACGCGCCGTACGAGCCGAGCCTGTTGCCCGAGCACGCGTCGGGCTGGTCGGGTCTCCCCGGCCTCCGGACACATCGCGCCGGGACGGCCTGGTCGTCGCGCTTCGACGTGGCCTCGGTCGAGGTCGACGGAGCGGCTCTCCCGGCCGGCGAGGTGCGGCAGTGCGGCGCCGCACTGGTCGAGGTGACCGCGGTCGACGACCAGACCGGCATCGCTCTCCTCGTGGCGATCGAACTGACACCGAGTGGCCTGCTGCGCACGCGCGTGACGGTCACGAACCGGGGCGACGACCTCCTGGAGATCGAGGGTGTCGTGCCGGCCCTCCCGATCCCGACGTCGGCTCGGGAGATCCTCGACTTCGCCGGTCGGTGGGGCAACGAGAAGCTGCCGCAGCGGCTTCCGGTCACGACCGGGACACACCTCCGCGAGTCGCGGCACGGTCGCCCCGGTCTCGACGCCACCGGGGTCACCGCGATCGGAACACCGGGGTTCGACAGCCGGACCGGTGACGTCTGGCTGTGCCACGTCGGTTGGAGCGGCAACCACACGATCGGCGTCGAACGCACCGACGGACACCTCACGTTCCGTGGCGGCGAGCTGCTCCTGCCCGGCGAGGTCCGACTCGGCCCTGGCGAGGACCACCGGACTCCATGGGTGTACGGGGCCTACGGCGTCGGCCTCGATGCCGCCTCGTCGCGGTACCACCGTCACCTGCGCTCGACCTCGCGGGCGGCTCGGCGTCCGCGCCCCGTCACCCTGAACGTCTGGGAGGCGGTCCTGTTCGATCACGACCTCGACGTCCTCTCCGAGTTGGCGACCCGGGCCGCGGCCATCGGCGTCGAGCGCTACGTGCTCGACGACGGATGGTTCCGCGGACGTCGCGACGACACCCGCGGCCTCGGCGACTGGACACCGGACCCCGAGCGTTGGCCGGACGGTCTCGCGCCGCTCGCCGACCGGGTGCGATCACTCGGTATGGAGTTCGGGCTGTGGTTCGAACCCGAGATGATCAACGAGGACTCCGACCTCGCACGCGAGCACCCGGACTGGATCCTGCGGGCGAGGGACGAGCTCCCGTCGCCCGTCCGGCACCAGCAGGTGCTCGATCTCGGCAATCCGGCGGCCTTCGACCACATCCTGCAGGCCATCGACACGCTGGTCGTCGAGCTGGGGATCGCATACCTGAAGTGGGACCACAACCGCGACCTCGTCGATGCCGGCCATCCGTCGACCGGGCGGGCGGCCGTGCACGACCAGACTGAAGCCCTCTACCGGCTGCTCGATGAGCTCCGATCGCGGCACCCGCACCTCGAGATCGAGAGCTGCGCCTCCGGTGGAGGCCGCATCGACCTCGGCATCCTCGAACGGTCCGATCGCGTCCACACCTCCGACAACCACGACCCGATCGAGCGGGCCCGGATGCTCCGGTGGACGGGGCTCCTCGTCCCGCCCGAGATGCTCGGGTCGCACGTGGCCTCGGCCAGATCAGCCACGACCGGACGCACGCACCCGCTCCACACCCGGTGCGCGGTCGCCCTCCTCGGGCACTTCGGCGTGGAGTGGGATCTGCGCGAGCTCGACGATACGGATCGGACGACCCTCGCCAGATGGATCACCGTGTTCACGCGTCATCGCGGACTCATCGCCACCGGCCGCGTCGTCGGCGACGGCGAGTGGGACGACGACGCTCCGACCCTCCGCGGGGTCGTCGCGGAGGACGGCACCACCGCGCTGTACACCCTCGTGACTCCCCCGAGGTCGGCCGACTCCCGTCGACGGGTCCGCTTTCCCGGACTTCGCCCGGACGGTCACTACCGCCTCGCCGTCGCGCAGGACGATTCCCTCGGCCCCCGCTGGGTGATCCCCCAGTGGCTCCGGGATGCGCCGCCACTCGACGCCGACCCGGCCACGCTCGCGGCGGCGCCCGTGCTGAGCGGTGGCCAGCTCGCCGTGATCGGCCTCGACCTCCCCACCTTCCAGCCCGACCGCGCGATCACGATCCTCGTGACCGCCGTCTGACCCACGACCCGCTGTACAGAACAGGACCACATCACCCATGGACTCCACTGCGACCGTCACCGTCGACCTCGACCGGCCGGGCCCCACGATCAGTCGACACGTCTACGGCCACTTCGCGGAACACCTCGGGCGCGGGATCTACGACGGCTTCTGGGTCGGCGAGGACTCGCCCGTGCCGAACGTCGGCGGCATCCGGCTCGACGTCGTGGAGGCGCTCCGCGAACTGCGCATCCCGAACCTCCGCTGGCCGGGCGGCTGCTTCGCTGACCGCTATCACTGGACGAGCGGCATCGGACCTCGTGAGGACCGCCCGAAGCTCGTCAACACGCAATGGGGCGGGACGAGCGAGACCAACGCGTTCGGCACCCACGAGTTCATGGAGCTGTGCGAGCTCCTCGGTGCCGACGCCTACGTCTCGGGCAACCTCGGCTCGGGCACCGTGCAGGAGATGGCCGACTGGATCGAGTACCTGACCGGTGCCGGGGAGACCCCGATGGCCGAGTTGCGTCGGGCGAACGGCCGGGAGGAGCCCTGGGACGTCCCGTTCTGGGGCTTGGGCAACGAGCCCTGGGGGTGCGGCGGCAACCTGCGCGCCGGCGCCTACGCGGACCTCGCACGCCAGTTCGGCACCTTCTGCGAGAGCGGCGGGAAGGTCCCGCTCTACCGGGTCGCCGCCGGCGCCGACGGGTTCGACGTGGCCTGGACCAAGACGCTGATGGAGGTCGTCGCCGACGTGGCCACCCACCCGTTCTCGGCGACCCCCTGGGAAGCCGTCTCGGTGCACTACTACACGATCGGCGGCAGCTGGAAGGCGAAGGGCAGCGCGACCGGGTTCGACGCTGCGGAGTACTGGAGCACGATCACCGCAGCACAGGGCGTCGAGCAGCTGCTGTCGTCGCACGCCGCCGTCATGGACGTGTACGACCCGGAGGAACGGTTCGGCATGGTGCTCGACGAGTGGGGCACCTGGTGGGACGTCGAGCCGGGCACGCACCCCGGGCATCTGTTCCAGCAGAACACCATCCGCGACGCCATGGTGGCCGCCTGGCACTTCGACGTGTTCCACCGCTTCGCGGGTCGGCTGCGCATGGCGAACATCGCCCAGACGGTCAACGTCCTTCAGGCGATGCTCCTGACCGATCCCGACGGCGGCGAGATGGTCCGGACGCCCACCTTCCACGTCTTCGAGATGAACAGCCCGCACCAGGACGCCACGTCCCTCCCGACGCACGTGGTCGGGCCGGTCCGCGACGCCGACGCCGCACACGCGGGTGGCATCCCGACCGTCTCCGCCTCGGCGAGCGTCAAGGACGGCGTCCTCCACTGTTCACTGACGAATGTCGACCTCGACGCACCGCTCGTCATCGAGGTCGACGTCCGTGGCGGATCCGTGGTCGAGCCACACGGCCGACTGCTCACCGCTGCGCGGCCCGACGCCCACAACCGTCCCGGTGAGACCGACGCCGTGTCACCGCGACCACTCACGGGTCTCGACGTCACACCGACGGGTCTCCGCGTCACGCTCCCACCGCACTCGTTCGCAACGATCACGGCTCAGGTCGTCGCGCCATGAGCGAGGTGGAGATCGCGGTCACCGCGGTGCGTGCAGCACGTCGGGCGCGGGCGGACCGCCCGCCGATGGGCTGGAACAGCTGGGACTGCTTCGGAGGGTCCGTCACGGAGGCCGAGGTACTTGCCAACGCCGTGTTCCTGGCCGAGCACCTGCTGCCCGCCGGCTGGGACACGGTGGTCGTCGACATCCAGTGGTACGAACCGGCGCCCGGCGTCGGCGACTACGAGCGCGTCTCCCAGCCGACGCTCGACGCCTGGGGCCGACCGCAACCCGCGCCGAACCGGTTCCCGTCTGCGGCGTCGGGCGGCTTCCGCGCGCTCGCCGACCGCGTGCACGCGCTCGGGCTCCGCTTCGGGGTGCACCTCATGCGTGGCGTGCCGCGTCTGGCCGTCGACCTCGACCTACCGATCCTCGGTTCGACCGCCCGCTGCGGGGAGATCGCCGATCCGTCCAACGTCTGCCCGTGGAACCCCGACAACGTCGGCGTCGACATGACCGCCCCGGGCGCCCAGGCCTACTACGACTCGGTCATGGCACAGCTCGCGGGCTGGGGTGTCGACCTCATCAAGCTCGACGATGTGCTCTACCCACCAATCCAGACCGCCGAGATCGAGGCCATCTCGCGGGCGATCGACGCGACCGGTCGACCGATGGTGCTCAGCCTGTCCCCGGGGAAGCGACTCTCGACCGAGCACCTCGACACCCTTCGATCGACGGCGCAACTGTGGCGGATCTCCGACGACCTCTGGGACGACTGGTCGGCGGTGCTCGAACAGTTCCAGCGCCTGGCCCGCTGGGCGCCCCTCCAGCGTCCGGGGGCGTGGGCCGATGCCGACATGCTCCCGCTCGGGCGGATCGGCATCCGGGCCCACGTCGGTTCGGACCGGCTGAGTCGCCTCACCCTGGACGAACAACGGACGCTCATGACCCTCTGGTGCATCGGCCGGTCGCCGCTCTTCTTCGGCGGCCACCTCCCGGACACCCCGGCGCACACGCTCGCGCTCCTGACCAACCCGGACGTGCTCGCAATGCTCGGCAGCGACGGGAGCCGGGAGATCATCCGCGACGGCGACCTCGTCGTCTGGGCGGCTGAGCTCGGCGAGACCCGGTGGCGCGCGGTGTTCTGGCTCGGTGATGCGGACACCGGGATGCGGGTGCACCTGGCCGATCTCGGTTGCGCCGATCGATCGTCCGTCACCGAGCTGTGGAGTGGTCGGCCGTTGCCGGTCGTCGACGGCGCCGTCGACACGTCCCTGCCCGCGCACGGTGCAGTGCTGCTCCGACTCGACCACTGATGGATGACCGACAGCAGCGCGTCGAGCGTCATCGAATCGAACTCGACGGACCGGCCACCCGGTTCGTCGATCGGTTCCCCATCGGGAACGGGACGTTGGGCGCGGCGCTCGACGGTGTGCCCGGACGGGAGGGCATCGACCTCTCCCTGGACACGTTGTGGTCGGGAGGTCCGCGACGTCCGGGCGGTGGGCTGGCACTCCGCCCGCGTCCCAGTCCGCTGGAGGCCGTGCGCCGGGCGATTACCGACGGCGACCCCGTCGCGGCCGATGCCCGTGCGGCTGCACTGCGCGGGAGCACGTTCACCGAGTCCTTCCAGCCGCTCGGCCGCCTCACGGTCGAGTACGCGTCGCCCGACGACGGTTCGCGCTCGACACGGACCTCCGATCTCGCGCGCGGCGTCGTCGAGACGACGTCCACGAGCGGTGGCGAGGCGGTCACGCTCCACGCGTTCGTGTCGGCGGTGGACGACGTGCTGGTCGTCGAGCTGCTGGGTGACGGTGTCCGTGAACCGAGGGTCGGCTTCGCGACGCCGCACCCGTCGACGACGGAGGAGCGCACGGTCGGCGACACCCGATGGTGGTCGGTGACCGGCCGTGCGCCGGCGAGCGTGCGACCCTCGTATCTCGGCGGTGACGATGACGAGACCATCCGGTACCCGACCGACGTCCCGGATGCCGACGGTCTCGTCGACGCCGGCATGGCCTGGGCGCTGTCGATCGCGGTGCAGCCGATCCCGGGCGGGTTCCGCCTCGTCGCCGGTGCGCGTTCCGGACACCGCGGGTGGCAAGATCGACCGCTGGGTGACCCGTCGACGCTGCTGGAGCGCACCCAGGCGACGGTCTCGCGTGCGTTGCGGCGAACCGGGCAAGCGCTGCTCGATCGGCACGTCGCCGACCACCGGTCGCTCTTCGACCGCGTCGACCTGGATCTCTCGGCATCGGCGTCCGCGTCGGCCGACCTCGCGGAGCGGTACTTCGACCTCGGACGGGCGCTCCTCATCGGCAGCTCCCGACCGGGGACCGAACCGGCGAACCTCCAGGGGGTCTGGAACGATCAGGTCAGGCCACCCTGGAGCGCGAACTTCACCACCAACATCAACCTCCAGATGAACTACTGGCCGGCGGAGAGCACCGGCCTGGGTGACCTGGTCGAGCCACTCACCCGGTTCATCGGCGAACTGGTGGACGCCGGGCGGCGCACCGCCGGCGAGTCCTACGGCCTCGACGGGGCGGCAGCCCACCACAACAGCGACCTCTGGAGGCACACGGACGCCGTGCCGCTCGACGCGCACTGGGCGAACTGGCCGAGCGCGCTCCCCTGGCTCGTCGCGCACCTCCACCGCCGTCTGGACGACGGCGGTGCTGATCACGCCGCGCGCGTCGCCGTCCTGCAGACCGTCGAGCCGGTGGTCTCGTTCGTCCTGGGAATGGTCGTCACGGATGCCGACGGATCGCTGGTCGTGAGTCCGTCGACCTCGCCGGAGAACCGGTTCGTGGTCGACGCGGATCACACGGCGGCGGTGACGGCCGGTGCGGCGATGGACCAGGAGCTGGTGCACGAGTGCCTCCGCGAGTACCTCGCCCTCGCGGAGCGGGTCGGCGACGGCATCGCGGACGTCGGGCTCCTGGCTCGAGCACGCGACACCGTGGCCACCCTCCGACCGCCGCAGGTCGGCGCGGACGGAACGCTCCTGGAGTGGGCCGAGGAGCGGGAGCCGACCGAGCCCGGCCACCGGCACCTCTCCCACCTGTACGGTCTGTACCCGGGGACCCGGATCACCGAATCGGACACGCCCGAGCACTTCGACGCAGCCCGACGCGCACTGCGACGGAGACTCGAGAACGGCGGTGGCGGAACCGGGTGGAGCATGGCCTGGTTCCTCTGCCTGGCTGCACGACTCCGTGATCCAGGGCTCGCGTCCGAGGCGCTCCACACGCTGCTCGGTCCGCTGTCATCGGCCTCGCTGCTCGACCTGCACCCGATGGGCGACCTCGACGACGTGTTCCAGATCGACGGCAACCTGGGTGGGACGGCCGGTGTCGTCGAGCTGCTCGTCCAGGGGCACGGCGGTGTCCTGTCGCTGCTGCCGACCCTCCCGGCCGAGTGGTCGGCGGGACGGTTCCGAGGGTTCCGGGTCCGGGGTGGACACGTCGTGGATGTCGAGTGGAGCCGTCATCGCCCCATCGCGGCGACCCTGCGTCTCACGGCCGGCGGCGTGCTCGTCGAGCTGCCGGACGACGGCTCGATGATCGCCATCACGGGCCCTGGCGGCGCACTGCCGACCCGGTTGGAGGACGGCGGGCCGGCCGGGCGGCGGCGGATCAGGCTCGATGAGCCTGGCATCCACCGGCTCGGGTTCGCACGTCCGCCCGGCCACCCGGAGGACTGACCGCGTATCCCGGATGCGGGCTACTCGGCCTGTGCCTCGGCCTTCGCCGCGGCGATGGCGGCGTGCACCTCGGACATGTCGAGACCGCGCACCTGCGAGATGAGGTCCTCGAGTGCCGGCGCGGGGAGGGCACCGGCCTGGGAGAAGACGAGCACACCGTCGCGGAACGCCATGAGCGTCGGGATCGACGTGATCTGCATCCCGCTCGCGAGCTCCTGGTTCGCCTCCGTGTCGACCTTGGTGAACACGACGTCCTGGTGCTGCTCGCTCGACTGCTCGAAGACGGGGCCGAAGGCCTTGCACGGGCCACACCACTCGGCCCAGAAATCGACCAGGACGATGCCTTCGGCCGACACGGTGTCCTCGAAGTTCGAGATGGTCAGTTCCTGCGTGGTCATCGTGTGCCCTTCGGATCGGTGGTCGGACGCGTCGCATCCGACTGACGAGCCTACCCGCGGACGACGGGCCGTCCTCCCCTACCGCAGCGGAGTCGGTGGTATGACGATCGTGACGTCAGACGGCGGCGAGGCGCAGGTCGAGCCCGATGTCGGTGAGCGACTCGGCGACGTCCTCGGGCAGATCGGTGTCGGAGACGACCGCGTCGAGCCCGTCGAGTGGAGTCACGTTGAAGCGCTCGAACGTCCCGAACTTCGTGCTGTCGGCGAGCAGCACGCAGCTCGACCCGGCGGCCATCGCCGCCTGCTTCAGCACCACCTTGTCGGACACCGGCGTCGTGACGCCGTGCGCGAGATCCCAGGTCCCCGTGCTGAGGAAGACGACGTCGAGGTTGACGGCGCCCAGGGTCGCCGCGGCGAGGGCCCCGCTGGACGATCCGCTGGAGACGTCGACGACGCCCCCTGTATGGATGGTCTCGATCCCCGGGTGGTCGAGGAGTGTCGTGACCACCAGGAAGTCGTTCGTGACGACGGTGAGGTTCCGTCGGTCGGCGAGGAACGGGACGACGGCCTCGCACGTGGTGCCGGCGTCGAGGAACAGGACCATGTCGTCCTCTACCAGGCCGGCGGCGAGTTCGGCGATCGCACGCTTCCGCGGCAGTTCGAGCCCCGCTCTCGACGCCCGCTCCCGGGGTGGTTCCGATCCGCTCCGTTCGCTCAGTCGGACGCCGCCCTGCACCGAGACGACCTGACCGCCCTCCTCCAATGCGGCGATGTCGCGACGCACCGTCATGTGGGAGACACCGAGGAGCTCGACGATGTGCCGGATGCTCAACACGCCCGCGCTCCGCAACAGGCGGAGGATCTCCTGGTGGCGTTGCTCCGGGATCAGGGGCGAGGAGGAACTCATGTCGCGAGCCTATCGGTCCGCAGAGATCGATCGTCGTGATTTTGAGACGATATGTGAATCTGTGTGAATCCATGGGGTAATGTGATCCGCGATGCTTACCAAATACGACGTCCTCCGCACGATCCACGAGACCGGCGCGATCCTCATCCTGCGCCTCGACAGCACCGACGAGGCGATCCAGGTCGCGCGGGCGGCGATCGCCGGCGGCTTCCGCGCCCTCGAGATCACGCTGTCCGTCCCCGACGCCCTGGGCGCCATCCGCACCCTCTCCGAGGAGTACGCCGATCAGGGTGTCGCCATCGGCGCCGGGACCGTCCTCGACGCCGAAGCCGCATTCGCCTGCATCCAGGCCGGCGCCCGGATCCTCGTGAGTCCCAACCTCGACGAAGGCATGATCCGCACCGCAGCGCGCTACCAGGCCGTCTCGATCAGCGGGGCGTTCACACCGACCGAGATCGTCGACACGATGTCCGCCGGCGCCGACATCGTCAAGCTCTTCCCCACCGAGATCGCCGGACCCGAGTACCTCAAGACGGTCCGGGCGCCATTGGCGCAGGCACCGATCCTCCCCGCGGGCGGAGCCACACCCGAGAACGTCGGGACCTGGTTCGCCGCCGGTGCCGTCGCCGTGGGCGTCGGCAGCGCGGTCACGAAGGCGGCGCGCGCCGACGGCGATTACGGCAAGGTCACCCGGGCCGCAGAGGAGTTCCTCGCGGCGATCGCCGCCGCTCGGGCCTGAGACCCGTTCCTCGCGCCCTGCGCGACGCAGTACCCACCACCACACGAAGGAGTGCATGGCATGAGCCAGATCGACAGCGAGGCACCGGTCCTCACCAAGGCCGAGAAGAAGAGCGTCCGGATCCGCTGGTTCCTGGTCGGGTTCCTCGTCCTCGGCGGGGTGGTGAACTACCTCGATCGATCCACGCTGAGCGTGGCGAACACGACGATCGCTCAGGAGTTCGGGCTCGACGCCTTCCAGATGGGGCTGCTGCTGTCGGCGTTCTCCTGGCCCTATGCGATCGCGAACCTGCCGGCGGGCTTCCTCGTCGACAAGTTCGGTCCGAAGAAGATGTTCGCGTTCGCAGCCGGTGCGTGGTCGCTCGTCTCGATGGTGACCGCCGCCGCGAACTCGTTCGGCTTCCTGTACGCGGCGCGCGTCGCGCTCGGCATCGCCGAGTCACCGTTCTTCACCTCCGCACTGAAGGTCAATGAGCGCTGGTTCAACAAGTCGGAGCGGGCGCTCCCGGTGTCCCTCGTGAACACGGGCTCGCAGATCGCCAACGCGATCGCCCCGCCCCTCCTCACCTTCCTCCTGCTCACGATGAGCTGGCGGGGCATGTTCATCATCGTCGGCGCGTTCGGCATCGTCATCGCGCTCGTCTGGCTCCGCATCTACCGCGATCCGACGCTCAAGGAACAGTCGATGATCAAGGGCGCCGAGGCCGAGGCCCGCGTGGTCGCCACGGTGGAGCAGGTTGCCTGGGGCCAGCTGTTCAAGCACCGCAACACCTGGTTCATGGTGCTCGGAGCCTTCGGCATCTTCTACACCGTCTGGGTCTACCTCACCTGGCTCCCCAGCTACCTCCAGACCGCCCGCGGCTTCAGCCTCGCCGACAGTGGATGGTTGGCTTCGCTCCCGTTCCTCTGCGGCATCATCGGCGTGGTCTTCGGCGGATGGCTCTCGAGCCGGCTGGTGCAGCGGGGCGTCGGTACCGTCCGCGCCCGGAAGATCCCGATCGTCGGCGGCGCGCTGCTCGCAGCCGCGAGCGTGCTCCCCGTCGCCTACGTGGACAACACCGCCCTCGCCGTCGCTCTGCTGTCCGTCGGGTACTTCGCGTCGCAGGTCCCCATCGGCTGCCTGTGGACCCTGGCCTCGGACATCGCCCCGTCCAACCAAGTCGCCTCGCTCGGCGCGATCCAGAACTTCGGCGGATTCATGGGGGCGGCCGTCGCACCCGTCGTCACCGGTGCGATCCTCACGGCGACGGACGGCAACTACACCCTCGTCTTCCTCATCGGCGGCGTGCTCCTCCTGGTCGGCGCGCTGTCGTACGGACTGTTCGTCAAGGAACGTCCGGCCGCGGCCGTGACGGCGTAGCGTGACCCGATGAGTCCGAAACTCTATTTCGTCATCGGCCCCGCGGGGTCAGGGAAGTCGACGGTGAGCACGCTCATCGCCGAGCGGGTGTCGGCGGCCTACCTCGACAAGGACTCGGTGGCGACCTTCTTCACCGAGACCCTCCTCGAGGCCGCCGGCACCGACAAGCACGAACGGGACAACAACGAGTACTACCAGCGGGTCGTGATGGACCTCGAGTACCGGACCCTCCTCCGGCTCGCCGGAGACAACCTCAGACTCGGCATGTCGGTCGTCCTCGACGCACCGTTCGTGCGGTACTTCCCGCAGAGTGGGTTCCTCGAGGAGGCGGCGAGCGAGCACTCGTGGCCGCAGGAGGTCGACATCGTCGTCGTGCACGTGACCGTCGACGGCACCCGCGTCAAGGATCGCGTGCACGCCAGAGGCTACGAGCGGGACACCTGGAAACTGGCGAACTGGGACGAGTTCTGGGCGACCGCGCAGGCGGCTGAGTGCCGATGGCGCGGAGCCCACCACATCCTGTTCGACAACAGCGCCGACGGCGAAGCAGCTGAACGCCTCGACGAAGCGCTCGCCGCCCTGGCGTGACGCGCCCGTCAGCGCCCGGGCGGCTGCTCCGGGAGGAGCAGGAGCCGGCGCTGTATCCGCGACATGATCAGGAGCACCCCGCCGAGGACCGCGAACAGGACGCCACCACCGACGACGATGCCGCCGATGAACCCTCCGAGGAAGCCGTAGCCGTCGCCGCTGCTGTTGATGAGGATGACCACACCGACGATCAAGGCGAGCACACCGATCCCGAGGACGACCCAGGACATGACGAGATAGGTGCGGAACGCGCGCGCTCCATGGAACGTCGGCCGGATGCCGTACTGGGTTCCGACGTACTGGGCCCAGCGTGAGCCGGTCCACCACCTCGTCGCCCGCGGCGACACGGAGTACCAACCGGCACCGGGACCGTCCTGCTCACCCGGCAATGGACGGACCACGTCGATGACCACGGGGGCGCCGACCGGCTGCGGGATCCGCCGCACCGCGGTCGTCTGGGCGGCGATACCGAACCAGAGCAGCGTCAGGAAAAGCATCGGGAATCCGTTGAACGACAGGTGGCTGGACAGCGCGCCGAGACTGAACTGCGCGATCGCGAGGACGAGGAAGACCGAGCCGAACACCCAGGCCAAGCTCGGCTGCTCGGTGGTCGCCCAATCGGTCCCGGGCTTCCCGTTCTTGACCCTGAGCCCCGTCCAGTGCGAGCCGTCCCACCATCGGAGCTGATCCGGCCCCGTCGGATACCAGCCCAGCTGCGGTCCGGACGGCAGCTGCGACGGCGACACCATGGGAGTCGGCGCCAGCGGTGCGACCGGCATCTGCTGCTGCACCGGCGGCGCGGCGTCGGCCTCCTGAGCAGTCCACTGCGTTCCATCCCACCAGCGCAGCTTGCCCGGCGTCCCCGCCTCGTACCATCCCGGTGCAGCGGTCATCGCTGCTCCTTCCCCCGAAGATCACGCTCATGACGTCCATGCAGCGACCCCAGTGTCCCGTCTGCGAGTCATCGCGGCAAGCCGCCGTTGTCGAACATCGTGCGAGCCAGGTAGTTTGACGGCGACGCGATGAAGGGACCACCGTGGCCAGACGCAAGACGCCGGAGCAGATCGCCGACGAGGAACGTCGCTACGAGCTCGCGAGATCGGCAATCACGTTCGAGGAGTTCTCCGTCCTCGCGAACGACCCCAATCAGGCGATCCGCGCCGCTGCGGCGCACAACCCGGCAGCCGACCCAGCGGCGTTGGAGCTCTTCCTCAAGGACCGCTTCTGGGGTGCGCGCATCGAGATCGCGCTGCACCCGAACGCGACCGACGAGCTCCTGCTCCGTCTCCTCGAAGCCGATCCGCGCAAGCGCGGCGTCGTCCACCACGAGGCGGAACGCCGGCTGGCCGCGAAAGGCGTCCGCTTCGACGACGACGGCCTCCCGCTGATCGACGACGCCGGCACGAGCGCTCGTTGAGCCCGTACAGCCAGGTCGACTGGGACGCGAGCCCCGAGCATCCGTCATCCGTCGCCGAACCGTATCTGATGGGCACCGGCGTCGTCACCGACGAGGACACCGGGAGTCGACCGCTCTCGCCACCGCACCGTCATCCGGACGCCATGCTCGCCTGGTGCTACCGCGGCACCGTGTGGGTGCACCTCCCGAACGCGATGTGGCGCCTCGCACCGGGTCAGGGCGTCTGGATCCCAGCACACACGCCGCACACCGCGCACCACGAGCGCGACTCCACCGGGTGCTACACCTACCTCCCCGCCACCTCGCTGATCGCGCCCGTCGAGACCGTCACGCAGGTCCTGGTCCCGCGTGCGGTGCAGGAGATGTTGCTCCACCTGGGGATCAACGACATGCCGACCGACCTGCGTGTCCGAGCGCAGGCGGTCCTCATCGAGATGTTGCAGCAACCGGCGTCAGACACGGCGGACGGCTGGGGCGAGATCCCGATGCCGTCCGACGACCGTGTCCGTCCGCTCGTCCGTGCGATCCTCGCCGACCCGGGTGACCTCCGGGGCGCGCGCGAGCTGTTCGACGTGCACGGCCTCCACGAGCGCACCGTGCTGCGGATCTTCCAGCACGACACCGGGATGAGTTTCGCCCGGTGGCGGACGGGTGTACGGATGACGCTCGCGGCGCGGCTGATCATCGACGGCATGCCGATCGGGGCGGCAGCGCACCGGTGCGGGTACGCGTCCTCGAGCGCCTTCTCCGCGAGCTTCCGAGCCCGGTTCGGCGTGACCCCGCGGGAGTACGTGGAACGGGTGCAGGCGGACCCCGCCCATCAGCTCTACTGGCGCTGATCCACCCAGGCACGCATCGTCGTGTCGGATCGGCGACAGAACTCGTCGGTTCCTCGACACTGTCACGCCGTGAAGCGCCCTACGATCGTTCTGTTAGGACATGCTTACCTAACTTCTGGATCGCCAGCGGTGATCCCACTCCCCCCTCTTCAAAGGAGCCCCATGCCGCACGCTTTCGCGCGCCCGAACGTCCGCCGAGGATCCAGCCTCCTCGCCGCCGTCATCGCCGCCGCTCTCGCCCTCGCCGGATGTTCGGCCGCCACCGGCGACACCGGATCGACGACGGCATCGACCGACGGCGTCGTCATCGAACACGCCCACGGTGAGACCGTCATCCCGGAGAAGCCGGAACGGATCGTGGCCCTCGGGTGGATGACGCCCGACATCGTCGCCGCCCTCGGCACCAACCCCGTCGGCATCGAAGAGGTCTGGGGTGCCGGTGAGAGCGGCTACCAGCCCTGGTTCGAAGACTACGTCTCCGAGGCGTACGGCGAGATGCCCGAGATCATCCCCTTCACGGATGACGGCCCGAACTACGAGGCGATCAAGTCCCTGAAGCCCGACCTGATCCTCAGTCTCTACTCCGGTGTCACCGACATCGAATACGAGCGGCTCACCGAGATCGCCCCGACCGTCCCCTACATCGAGGGCCCCTGGAACCCGGGCACCTGGGAGGGCATGACCCGCACCGTCGGGAAGGCGATGTCGGAGGAGGCCAAGGCCGAGGAGCTGATCGGCGAGACCGAGGACCTCATCACCTCCCTCGCCGACGCGCACCCCGAGTTCGACGACAAGAGCTTCGTCTGGGGCCTCACGCTGAACGAGGGCGGGACGGACCTCGGCGTCTACCTCGAGTACGACCCGCGGGTCCGCATCACCGAAGCACTCGGTTTCACCTCGACGTCGGCGATGGACAGCTTCCTCGCGAGCGCCGAGGGCGACAACTGGTACACCGGCGTCAGCCTCGAGCAGCTCTACGACGTGGACGCCGACCTGTTCGCCGCGTGGGGCGGAAGCGCCGAGGAAGGGACGTACACGGTCGAGAACGCCGTGGTGTCGCGCTGGGCGCCGATCGCCGCCGGGTCCTACGTGATCTACGCCGACGCCGCCAAGGCCTCGGCGATCAGCGCGCCGACCGTCCTGTCCCTGCAGTACGTCCTGCCCGGCTACGTCGACGACCTCGCAGCGGCGCTGCAGGGCGAGCCGACCATCGACGGCAAGTGACGTCGGAGATGTCCCGGTCCGCCGCCCCGTCAGCAGCGCAGGCTGCGGGCGGGGCGGCGGACGTCCCGACGCCCGGTGGGGCCGGACGCGCGGACGTCTCACCCCACCGCACCAGGACCCTCGCCGCCGGGCTCCTCGTCGCCATCGTGGTGCTGATCGCCGCAGCCGTCGCCTCGCTCGCCATCGGCAATCGGGCCATCGATCCACTGACCGTCGTCCGTGCGCTCGTCGCCTACGACGACGCGAACCCCCTGCACCTCATGGTCATGGAGCTGCGCGTCCCACGGACGCTGCTCGGCATCCTGGTCGGCGCGGCGCTCGCCGTGTGCGGCGGGCTCATCCAGGCCTTCACCCGCAACCCGCTCGCCGACCCGGGCATCCTCGGTGTGAACGCCGGCGCATCGTTCGCCGTGACCTTCGCGGTCGGTGTCCTGGGACTGACGACTCCCGGCACCTACGTCCCGTTCGCCCTGGCGGGTGCGTTCATCCTCACGGTGATCGTCTACACGCTCGGATCCGTCGGGGCCTCGGGTGCGACCCCGATGAAACTGACCCTCGCGGGTGTCGCCCTCGGTGCCGCCTGCACCGGTTTCACCACCGCGATCGTGCTGCGGGACGAAGGCACCCTCCAGGTCATGCGCTTCTGGAGCGTGGGATCCATCGGGGGCCGCACCCTCGACCAGCTCACGTGGGCTGCTCCGCTGATCGTCGCGGGTCTCGTGATCGGTCTGCTCTGCGCCCGGTCGCTGAACGCGCTGACCCTGGGAGACGAGCTCGCCCAGGCGCTCGGTGCGCGAGTGCGCAGCACCCGGGTGTGGGTCGTCGTCGCCGTCACCCTCCTGGCGGGTACGGGCGTCGCAGCCGCCGGCCCCATCGCCTTCGTCGGACTCATGATCCCCCATGTCGTGCGGTGGTTCACGGGCCCCGACCAACGCTGGGTGCTGACGTACTCGATGGTGATCGGCCCCGCGTTCCTGCTGCTCGCAGACGTCCTCGGCCGGATCGTGCTGCCGTCCGGAGAGCTCCGGGTGGGGATCGTAACGGCGCTCCTCGGCGCTCCCATCCTGATCATGCTGGTGCGTCGGAAGCGGGTGAGCGGACTGTGAGCGTCATCGACCATGGACGACGGCTGATCCGCCTGGAGACCGCGCACATCGCGACGCTCGTACCCGTGCGGTCCGTCCTCGTGTGCCTCGCTCTCGTCGTGGTGATCATCGGCGCAGGGCTGTTCGCGACGACGATCGGTGCGTACGAGATCGGCTTCGACGCGGTGATCCGGGCGATCATCGACCCCGCATCCGACCCGGACGTCCGCCAGGTCGTGACCGAGTGGCGCCTGCCGCGGGTGCTGTTCGCGGTGCTCTGCGGAGCGGCACTCGCGCTCTCCGGAGGCATCTTCCAATCGCTCACCCGCAACCCGCTCGGCTCACCGGACATCATCGGGTTCGGTGTCGGCGCGCAGTTCGGCGTCACGCTGACGATGCTCGTCCTCGGGCTCAACACCTACCTGTTCAAAGCCGCCGGGGCACTCGTCGGCGGCCTGCTGACCGCCTTACTGGTCGCCCTCCTCGCGAACCGCCACACCATGTCGTCCTTCCGGCTGATCATCGTCGGCATCGGCGTCTCGGCCGGGCTCGGCTCCCTCACCTCCTGGATCCTCATCTCCGTCAGCGTCGAGCAGGCGATGATGGCGGCGACCTGGGGGGCCGGATCCCTCGCCTCGCTCGGCTTCGACCAGCTGCTCCCCGCAGCAACGGCCTTCGTCATGTTCGCCCTGCTGGCGCGGCCACTTCGACGATCGCTCCCCGTGCTCGAGATGGGCGACGACACCGCCATGGCCCTCGGAGTGCGCCCTGGACGCACCCGGCTGATCGCCATGGTGGTCGGTGTGGCCCTCGTGGCGCTCGTCACCGCCGCCGCCGGCCCGATCTCGTTCATCGCCTTGGCCGCCCCGCAGATCGCTCAACGGCTCACCCGCTCGAACACCCCGATGGGCCTCGCGCCGGTGATGCTCACCGGAGCCGCCCTGGTCGTCGTCTCCGACGCCATCGCCCAGCTGCTCGCCGTCCCGGTCGGCGTGGTGACGCTCTCGGTCGGTGGCATCTATCTGACCTGCCTGCTGGCCGCCCAGTTCGTGCGCCGCACGTGAAAGGAACTCCCATGACCACGTCGCTCCTCGCCCGCGACCTCACCCTGGGCTACGGCGATGCTCCGATCCTCTCCGAGCTGTCGCTCGAGGTGCCGGACGACTCGTTCACGATCATCATCGGACCGAACGCCTGCGGCAAGTCGACCCTGCTCCGCGGACTCGCACGGCTTCTGCGCCCGACCGCCGGTGCCGTCCTCCTCGACGGGGCGGACATCCGCGCGTCGAAGCCGAAGGACACCGCTCGCCGACTCGGGCTCCTCCCCCAATCCGCCATCGCCCCCGACGGGATCACCGTCGCCGACCTCGTCGGGCGTGGGCGGTTCCCGCACCAGAGCGCGATGCGGACGTGGAGCAGCGCCGACGAAGCGGCTGTCTCGGAGGCGATGGCCGCGACCGGGGTCACGGAGCTTTCCCGCCGGCTGGTCGACGAGCTCTCGGGCGGACAGCGGCAACGTGTCTGGGTCGCGATGGCACTCGCCCAGCAGACGAAGCACCTGCTGCTCGACGAGCCGACGACCTTCCTCGACATCGCGCACCAGATCGAGCTGATGGAGCTGTTCACGGATCTGCACCGCATCGGCACCACCCTCGTCGCGGTCCTCCACGACCTCAACCACGCCGCCCGCTACGCGACCCATCTCGTCGCGATGCGCGACGGCGCGATCGTCGCCCAGGGCGATCCGCAGGAGATCATCACCGCCGACCTCGTGGAGGCCGTGTACGACCTGCCGTGCCGGGTCATCACCGACCCCGTCTCCGGTACCCCGCTGGTGCTCCCGCTCGGACGGCGGAGCCGGTGAGCGGGACCACGACGAGTACGCCGCAGCGCCTCTTCGGCATCGCGCTGGGAGCGGACGGTCGCGGCGCCATGCTCGTCGCCGCGACCGGCCTCCTCATCGTGCACGCCCTGTCGGAGGCGGCGATCCCCGTGATCATCGGGGCGACCATCGACCGCGCGGTGGTGCCGTCCGATCCGGTCGCCCTCGGGGTCTGGATCGGGATCCTGGTCGGAACCTTCCTCGTCCTGACGGTGAGCTACCAGTCGGCGTCGCGGCTCATGGTGTCGATCTACGGGCACGGCGAACAGGCGCTCCGGCACCTCACGCTCTCCCGGATGCTTCGGCCGCAACTCTCACGACAGAACCTCTCGGCGGGTGAGGCCCTGACGGTCGTCACGTCCGACACCTACCGGGTGGCCGGCGTCGCCTGGTCGGTCGCGCAGCAGTCGGCGACCATCGCGGCGATCATCGGAGCCGCCCTGGCGATGTCGGTGATCTCGCCCGTGGCGACGATCGTGGTGTTCGTGTCGACCATCGGGATGATGCTCGTCATGCGCGTCGTGTCACGCCCGCTGGAGCGCCGCGGGTTCGCCGAGCAACGGGCGGCGACCGAGGCCGGAGCGGTGGCCGCCGACTTCATGAGCGGGTTCCGAGTGCTCGTGGGCATCGGCGGGCGGGCTGAGGCCGTGCACCGGTATGACGCCGCCAGCGACGTCTCACGACGCGCAGCGACGGCCGCCGGGCGGTCCCTCGCCCTCTTCGACGCCGTGAGCGGCACGCTGGCGGCGTTCGTCATGGCGGCACTCGTCGGCCTGTCCGCCTGGTTCGCCGCGGACGGGCGGATCAGCATCGGCGAACTCGTGACGGTGCTCGGCCTCGCGCAGTTCATCAGCGGATACCTCGCACAGGCGGGTTCCTTCCCCTCGAACTGGATCCACAAGCTCGCGTCCGCCAAACGCCTGGCAGCGGTCGTCGACGCCGACGACCTGCTCCAGGCGAGCGGTCGGCTGGGCGGGCCATCCGGCTTGGGCCCGGCGACGGACATCGTGCTGTCCTTCCGCCCCGAACACCAGGACCGACCGGTGGACGTCCGTGCAGGTGAACTGCTCGGCGTCCGGCCGCCCGACAGCGACACGGCCCGCGCCCTCTCCCGTCTGCTCGGCATGCGGACCCCCGCGGAGCGCGGCAGCGTCTCGCTCGCCGTCGACGGCAGGCTGGTCGACCAGCTGGACCTC
This sequence comes from Plantibacter sp. VKM Ac-2876, assembly GCF_015350715.1. NCBI lineage: Bacteria > Bacillati > Actinomycetota > Actinomycetes > Micrococcales > Microbacteriaceae > Plantibacter > Plantibacter sp. VKM Ac-2876. Next base: position 434,257 of record NZ_JADKSI010000002.1, read on the forward strand.
GACCCGGTGGCGTACCGCCGTCGTGTGGTCGCGCCACCGCACGGCCAACGCATCATGAGCGGCACCCTGGCGGAGGCGGTCCGCGGTCATGACGCGACCGGCGACCCGGATGCGGTGTTCGTGGGCATGGCGGCGCTCGACGACGCGGTCGTGCAGCTCGGCGGCTGGTCGTCACCGGTCGGTGAAGCGGGCAGACGGCTCTCCGGCGGGCAGCGCCAGCGCGTCGGCATCGCCAGGGCGCTCCATGCCGGTGCGGACGTGCTCGTCCTCGACGAACCGACGTCGGCCGTCGACGTCCTCACGGAGACCCGCATCGCCCGAGCACTCGCGGCGCACGAGGGCACCGTCGTCGTCATCACCACCTCGCCGGTCCTGTTGAACGCCTGCGACCGGGTCGTCGAGCTCACTCCCGGTTCGGAGACCCGCCATGACTGATCCCGCCATGGAGCCCACCACCGCCGAGATGCTCCCCGTCGCCGACGGCTCCCGCGTCCGAACCGTCGTCGGTGCCCTCCTCCGACGCCACCGCGGACGGACCGCCGCCGTGGTGGTCCTCTTCCTCGCAGCCGCCGCACTGGGCGTCGTGATGCCCGCGTGTCTCGGGCGGATCGTGGACGCCGTCGCTTCCGATGCCGGGCTGAGCGTCGTCTCAGGCTGGGTGGCCGCAGCCGCGGTCGGCGCTGTCGGGGCCGTCGCGGTGACGCTGTGGGCGACTCGGGTGCTCACGGGGCTGGTGCAGGACCTCCTCGCCGAACTGCGCGAGGACGTGTTCGCCTCGGCCATGCGGCTCCCGGTGAGCACCGTCGACGACGGTGAGCGTGCCGATCTCCTGTCCCGGGTCACCGGCGACGTCGACGCGGTCGCGGAGGCCGGCGGGAACGTCGCCCCGACACTGCTCTCCGCCGGGTTCGCGATCGGGGTGTCGGCCGTCGCCCTGGCAGCCGTCGACCCATGGCTTGCGGTCGCCGGTCTCGCCTCGGCGCCGTGCTACGTCCTCGGGACCCGTGCGTTCCTCCGGCGATCCCGAGTGGTGTTCCGCGCGGTCCGGATCCGCGAGGCATCGCGTAGTCAGGCCGTGCTGGACGCGGTCGACGGCGCGGAGACCCTCGCCGCGTTCGTGGGCACGGACCACGCGCTCGAACGTGTCCGGGAACGCGCGGCCGCCTCCATCGACGCGCAGATCGAGGGCGTGCGGGTCGCGAACCGCTTGTTCCGATGGATCAACTCGGGTGAGCTCGTCGGACTGTCCGCGATCCTCGCGACCGGCTTCCTCCTCAACCTGCAGGGAACGATCACCGTCGGGCTCGTGACCACCGCCGCGCTCCTGTTCCACCGGCTGTTCGATCCGGTCGGCCGGCTCATCTTCGGGCTCGACGACATCCAGCGGGCCACGGTCGGGCTGGCTCGGCTCGTCGGGGTCATCGACCTCGCAGCAGCGTCCTCCGCGATGCCGGAGTCGCCCTCACCCGTCGGCGGTGCCGCAGACGGTGTCACCGCACCGCCCGGGATCCGAGTGCGCGACCTGACGTTCCGGTATCCGACCACGGACCGTGGGATCGCGGAGGTCACCATCGACGTACCGCCCGGCACGACCACGGCGCTCGTCGGCACGTCCGGCTCGGGCAAGAGCACCCTGGCGCGGGTCGTCGCTGGACACCATCCCCCGACGGCGGGCCGTGTGCTCGTCGGCCACACCCCGTACTACCTGTCGCAGGAGCTCCACCACTTCCGTGGCTCGATCGCCGACAACCTCAGGCTCGGCGCGCCGGACGCCAGCCGGGACGAGATGGTCTCGGCGCTCCGTGCCGTCGGAGCCGAGTGGGCGGTCGCCGCGTTGCAGGACGACCCGGCGGCGGACCCGACCGGATCGACACAGTCGCCCGTGCCGCTGGATGAGGGGCGTATCCAGCAACTCGCGGTCGCTCGGGCGTTCCTGGCGGACCCGGCGATCGTGATCCTCGATGAGGCGACGGCCGACGTCGGGTTGCACCATCGCGACGCCGTCGAAGCGGCGATCGCCGTCCTCCGGACGGACCGGACCGCGCTGCTGATCGCGCACCGGTTGGAGCAGGCCGCCACCGCCGACCGGATCGCGGTCTTCGCGGACGGTCGGATCGTCCAACACGGCACGCACGCGGAGCTCCTCGCCTCCCCCGGCCCCTACCGCGAGTCCTGGCTCGCGCACAGCCCGCATCCGACCCATCACACCGAACCGACCCGAGAGGCCGAGACGCCATGAAGATCCATCGCGGCATCGTGACCGCAGCGACACCCCTGAGTCCGAACCTGATCCGCATCGCCCTCGGCGGTCCGGGCGTCGAGGACTTCGTCAGCACCGGCACGGGCGATGAGTACGTCCGCGTCTTCTTCCCCCACGGCGCCGACCAGACGGACGTCTCACTCCCGGTGCCCGCAGATGACTGGTGGGAGACGCCGGAGGGCTCCCCGCAGGCACCGATGCGGACCTACACGATCAGCGCCGTGCGGCAGGACCCCGTCGAGATCGACATCGACTTCGTCGTGCACGAGGCCGGCGTCGCGGGGCCGTGGGCGGCTCGCGCCCAGCCCGGGCACGTGCTCGGCCTGAACTCGCCCACCGGTCTGTACGCGCCGCCCGCCGACATTGGTTGGCAGGTGCTCGTCGCGGACCTCACCGGCCTTCCCGCAGTCAGGCGCATCGTCGCACAGACTCCGCGAGGACTGCGGACCCGCGTGGTGCTCGAGGTACCGAGCGAGCAGGATCGGATCGCGGTCGAGACGAACGACGACGTGACGGTCACCTGGGTGGTGGGCGGTAACGGACACGGACCGAGTGCGCTGGGCCGACTCGTCCGGAGCGTCGTGGACGAGCGCCTCCCGCTCAACCGGGGTTACATCTGGGTGGCGGGTGAGACGGTGGCCCTCCGCGACGTGCGGAGATATCTGCGCAAGGAACTCGGGCTACCGGCCACCCGGTTCAAGGTCGTCGGCTACTGGACGCCGATCGCCGCGTGGGACGAGAAGTTCGCCGCCCTCCCGGCGTCCGTCCAACAGGAGCTCGACGCGATCTGGAGCACCGAGGATGACGCCGAGCCGGAGGACGTGCAGATCCGGTTCGAGGAGCAGCTCGAGCGCCTCGGCCTCTGACCGCGGTGGGGCGTGTGCCCACGGCCACCATCACCCCAGCAGGCCTCCCGGCGCGAGCCACACCGTGGACTCCCCCGGAACCGCGCCGGCTTGGAGGGCGCCCAGGACGACGGCATCGTGCTCCGCCTCCAGCGGGAACGGCTCAGTGCCGAAGTTGGTCAGGACCTGCCAACCGTTCGGCCGCACGAATCGGATGACGTCCGTCCGCCCCGTCTCGACCCACTCGAGGTGCTCCCCGGTCTGAAGCAGCCTCCGCAGTCGGAGCGCCTCGCGGTAGAGCGAGAGCGTCGAGGCCGGATCCGAAGCCTCCACGTCGACCGCGTACTCGGCGAACCAGGCCGGTTGCGGCAGGTGCGCGACCGCACCTCCGAAGCCGAAGGCCGGTCGGTCCGCAGACCACGGCAGCGGCACGCGGCAACCGTCGCGACCCAGCCCGTCGTACTCGCCGCCACGGAAGAACGCGGGGTCCTGACGCTGCTCCGCCGTGATCGCGGCGACCTCCTGCAGGCCGAGCTCCTCACCCTGGTAGAGGTAGGTGCTCCCGGGAAGCCCGAGGAGCAGGAGCGTCGCCGCTCTGGCGCGTCTGAGCCCCTGGTCGCGATCGATGTCGGACTCGGGACCACCCGCCGCGACCCACTCGGTGCCCTGCTTCACCGGTCGCCCGGCCAGGGGCGGGAGTCCGTATCGCGTGGCGTGACGGGTCACATCGTGGTTGGACAGCACCCACGTCGTCGACGACCCCGTCTCCGCCGCCTGCGCCAGGTTGTCGGTGATGACCGTGCGGAACTCGGCGGCGTCGAAGTCCGCCTCGAGCAGGTCGAAGTTGAAGGCTTGGCCGAGCCCCTCCGCCGAGGCGTACTTCGCCCGGCGCTCCGGTGAACTCACCCAGGCTTCGGCGACCGCGGTACGCGGCGGGTCGTACTCCTCGAACACCCGCCGCCACTCGGCGTACACCTCGTGCACGTCGTCGCGGTCGAGGAGCGGATGGTTGCCATCCTGCGGCATCAGTTCCAGTTCAGCACGACTCGGCAGTGGCTCGGTGAGGTCCTTCGTGAGCATGTGCGCGACGTCGATCCGGAAGCCGTCCACGCCCCGATCCGACCAGAACCGCAACGTCTTCAGGAAGTCGGCGCGGACCTCGGGGTGGTCCCAGTTGAGGTCCGGCTGCTCGGTGGCGAAGTTGTGGAAGTACCACTGGCCGTCCGAGACCCGCTCCCAAGCGGGGCCGCCGAAGACCGACTCCCAGTCGGTGGGCGGTTCCTCCCCCGATGCGCCCTTCCCCTCACGGAAGACGTACCGGTCGCGAGCCGCCGACCCGCGGCCTGCGGCGATCGCCTCCTGGAACCACTCGTGCAGATCCGAGGTGTGGTTCGGCACGATGTCGACGATGACCCGGATACCGCGCTCGTGCAGTGCGGCGATCAGCTCGTCGAAGTCCTCCAGCGTGCCGAGCCGCGGGTCGACGTCGCGGTAGTCCGCGACGTCGTACCCGCCGTCGGCCAGCGCCGAGGGGTAGAACGGACTGAGCCAGATCGCGTCGATCCCGAGCTCGGCGAGGTAGTCGACCCGGGAACGGATGCCCGGCAGGTCGCCGAGACCGTCCCCGTCCGCGTCGGCGAAGCTCCGCGGGTAGATCTGGTACACGGCGGCCTGACGCCACCAGGTGGCGTCGGCCGTCCGCTGGGCGTCGGCGGACTCGGTGTCGGTGTCGGTGTCGACGAGTAGTGCGTCGGTCATGACGGCGTGGTCCTCGGTTTCTCTGGTGGTGGATGGATCTGGTGTCGTTCCGTGGGTCGGACGGGTCACCCCTTGACGGCACCCTGGGTGACGCCCGACATCACCCAACGCTGCGCGAACAGGTAGGCGATGATCGCGGGGGCCATCGCCATCAGGTACGAGGCGAAGGCGACGTTGTAATTGCTGCTGAACTGGGTCTGGAAGAGGTTCTGCCGCACCGGGAGGGTCTGGAGTCCCGCGTCCGAGATGATGAGCGACGGCATCATGAAGTCGTTCCAGGCGTAGAGGAACGCGAAGATGCCGACCGTGGCGCTCATGGGAGCCAGCAGCGGGAAGATCAGCTTCCAGAACGTCTGCCAGGTGCTCGCACCGTCGATGCGCGCACTCTCCTCGAGTTCGATCGGGATCGATCGCAGGAACGCCGTGAACAGCAGCACGCTGAAGCTCAGCTGGAACATCGTGGCGAGGATGATCACCCCGAACGGGTTGTCGAGTCCGACGCGACCGGTCAGTTGGATCTGCGGCAGTGCGACGACCGGGAACGGGATGAACATCGCGGCGAGCAGGTAGAAGAACGAGAAGCGGAACAGGCGGCGATCCCAGTTGCGCACGATGGCGTACGCGGCGAAGGAGGCGAGGATGATGGTCGCGACCACGGTCCCTGCCGTGACGAGGAGCGACATCGCGAAGCCGACCGGGAACTTCGTGAGGGTCCACGCCTGGACGAAGCCGTCGATGCTGAACGGTGCCGGGAGTGAGAAGGCGTTGCCGTCGACCGACTGGGTGTCGGTCTTGAACGCCATCGAGATCGTCACGTAGAGCGGCAGCAGGACGGTCACGGCGCAGAGCAGCAGGATGATCGTCGTCGACCAGCTCACCCGCTCTCCCCTGGTCCGCTGCTTCGTGGTGGCGTTCGCCGTGGTGATGGACTGGGTGCTGAGCACGGTTGGTGTGGCCATCAGAGTGCGTTCCTTCCGCGCGTCGCCGAGAGTTGCACGAGGGCGATGATGATCGTGATGATGAAGAACAGGGTGGCCGTGGCCATCTGGTAGGCGTAGTCACCCGTCTGGAACCCGCGGATGATCGTCATCGAGATGCTCCGCGTGGAGGTGCCCGGGCCACCGTTGGTCAGGCCGACGATGATGTCGTAGGCGTTCAGGTAGTTCTTGAAGCCGAGGATCACGTTGATCACGACGTATCCCATCACCAGCGGCAGGGTGATCCGCAGCAGCTGCTGGCGCTTGTTCGCGCCGTCGAGCGACGCCGCCTCGTAGACGTCACCGGGGACCGCGAGGAGACCCGCGATGTAGATGAGCAGCGTGCCCGGGATCGACTGCCAGGCCGTCACGATCACGATGCCGAGCCAGGCGAGGTCCGGGTTGGAGAGGATGCTCGTCTCGAGGAACGGGATCCCGAGCGCCGAGCCGGCCGCCGGTACCGAGTTCATGAAGAGGAACTGGAACACGTAGGCGATGATGATGCCCGAGATGACCATCGGGATGACGAAGATCCCGCGGAGCCCCATCTTGAAACGGATCTTCGCGGTCAGGCCGACCGCGAGCAGGAACGCGATGACGTTCACCGCGATGACCGTCACGAGCGAGAACCCGAAGGTGAAGAGGAAGCTCGTGAGGATGGCCGGGTCGCTGAACGCGGCGATGTAGTTCGTGAAGCCGATGAACTCCCAATCGCCGATCCCGATGGAGTCGGTGAAGCTGAAGAAGATGCCGACGACGCCGGGGAGCGTGATCGCGAGCGTGAAGAGGATGACGGCTGGGAAGAGGAAGAAGTAGTAGATCGGCTCGACCCGCTTGGTGCTGCGTCGGACCTTCGGGTTGCCCCCGGTCACGATCGATGTGGTGGCGCTCATTCGGAACCCTCCTTGCTCGCGACGGGCGGCTGTCGGAACGCGAGTCGGGCCCAGTCCGCGTCCATGGTGCGAAGCATCGACGCCGCGTTGGTGCCGAGGACCAGCGACTGCGCGTAGTTCTCGGTCGGGATGGCGCGGGGGTTGAGCACGCCCGGCCCCTGGTAGAACGCGCCGGCGTCGTAGTACGGGATCATGCCCGCGACGCGCGGGTCGTCGGGAGCCTTGCCGTCGTCCGTCGGGACGAACCCGAGCTGCGACTCGTTGTAGGCCTGGATGACCTCCGGCTGGAAGAGGTACTCGAGGAAGTCGCGGGCACCCTCCGGGTTCTTCGCCTCCTCGGGGATGATGGTGACGAGGTCGAGGTTCACCCGGACCTTGAGGTCTTTCGGGTCTTCGGTCATCGGCAGCGGGAACGTCCCGAGGTCGAGATCGGGTGCGGTGAGTGCGATCTGGCTGAACGCCCACGGGCCCTGCAGGTACATGGCGCCCTTGCCCTCGGCGAAGGCGACGTTGCCGGCGTCGTAGGTGCGACTCGGCGCATCGGCCTGCGTGTACTCCTTGGCGAGCAGCTGCATCTTCTCGACAGGCTCCAGGAAGTCCTTCTCGAAGGAGACCGGAGCATCCGGTCCCACCTCGGTGCCTTCCTCTGCGAGCCGGTCGTAGAAGTCCGGGATGTCGACGGCGCCACCGACCGAGTAGTCGAACCAACCCTGGTTGGCGGTCCAGGCATCGGCGAACGTCGCGTAGAACGGCGCCACGCCGGCCGCCTTCAGCGTGTCGGAGACGGCGATGAGTTCACTCCACGTCGTCGGCACCTCGAGGCCGTACTCGGCGAAGATCGTCTTGTTGTAGATGACGGAAGCGGCCATCACCGAGTAGGGCAGCGCGCTCGTGCGTCCCTCGCAGACGCCGTACTGGTCGAGCAACGGCTGGAGGTCGTCGCGGATGGACGCCGCCGCCGTCGTGTCGGACAGGTCGGAGAGCGCGCACCGTTCGACGAAACGCGACACCTCGTGGTTGTAGTTCGAGAGCATGAGGTCCGGCGGGTTGCCACGGACGAAGCTCGCCGCGAGCGGATCGGGCCCCGAGGTGTCCATGACGACCTCGTACTGCTGCTGCGATGCGTTGTAGTCGGCGACGGCCTGGTTCATGAACGTGAACGCCTCACGCTTGCTGAATGTGAAGTGGATGGTCTCCCGGCCATCACTCGAGCAGCCGACGAGGACGCTGGCCAGGAGCGCCACACCCGCCACTCCGGCCGTGGCGCGTATCGCGCGTTTCAGTGGGTTCGACATCATTGTCCTTCCGCGGAGCCCTCGATGGATCCGCTGACTAAATACAGAGAGTAAATCAACTGATGACGGAAACTCTGCCATCCGTTCGACGTCTGGTCAAGCACCGGTTCCATCACGACATCCACGGGTCGGACACCGTGATCGTTCACGGTTCTGCGCGCGGTGCAGTGCCTCCCCGGCTCGGCATCCGCGCGCGGCCTTCGGATCGTGGATATCGTTGTCGGTCATGGAAGCGACGACGACGGAGCGGGCACCGGAGCCGCGCTCCTCAAGCATCACCGCCGTCCTTGATCACGCCTGGGCGACGTCCGCGTTCACCGCGGCCGACGTCATCACCGCCACCGGGTTGTCACGATCGACGGCGATCACACTCTCCGACGAACTCATCGGACTGGGTTGGCTGACGGAGCTCGACGACGCACGTCAGGCTGGTGCCGCCTATCGGAAAGGTCGCCCCGCCCGCCGCTACGAGCTGCGCATCGACGCCGGGATCGTCGTCGGTGTCGACGCCGGAGCCCACTCCATCACCGCCATCGCTGCAGACCTGCGCGGTCGGGAACTCGCGAGGTCGCACCACACCATCGATCCGGCGGCCACCGCTGAGGCACGGGTCGACGCCGTCGATGCGGCGATCGACGAGGCCCTGCGGCAGTGCGGCCCGAAGCCGCCGCTCTGCATCGTGCTCGGCGTCCCGGCCCCCATCGACGCACTCGGGCGGTCACCCGAGGGCAACGTCTTCTGGGATCGGATGAACCCTCGGCTCGGTGAGCGCATCCGCGACCACGGCTGCGCGGTCGTCACCGACAACGACGCCAACCTCGCCGCCGTCGCCGAAGGTGCGATCGGCGCCGGTGTCGGCGTGGAGTCCTACATCACGGTCGTCACCGGTGAGCGACTCGGCGCCGGATACGTCGTCGACGGTCGTCTCGTGCGCGGTCGCGGTCGGGCGGGCGAGCTGCACCTCCTCGACCTCGTCGACGGCGTCGGTTCGTCGCGAGGCATCGCCGCGCTCCTGCGCGACTGGGGTCGCGAGTACCGCGAGAGCGGCGGACTTCCGGAGAGCAGCCCGCTCAGCCGCATACCGGTCTCGCAGGTGGACGCGCAGTCGGTCCTCGCTGCGGCGGACCAGGGCGACACCGTCGCACTCGACCTGGTGCGCCGGATGGGTGATCGTATCGCGCGGATGAGCGCCATCCTGGGCGGGTTGCTCGACGTGGAGCGCATCGTGTTCGCCGGTGGGATCTCCCCGTCGATGTCGCAGCTGCTCGAGGTCGCGTCGGAGCGCATCCCCGGCTACATGAGCGCTGAACCACCCCAGCTCGTCGCGTCGGAACTCGGCGCCGACATGGTGGCGCAGGGCGCGGTCGCGAGCGCGATCGACGACGTGCGTCGGAATGCGCTGCGGATCGATCTCGCCCGACCAGTACGCTGACGTCGTAGCCAGCCGGAAGGAGCACCATGGCCGATGCGATCGTCCTCGTGTCAGGGGGTGCGGCCGTGACCCCGTTCACGGGTCCGGACCATGCCGCCGGCTCCGGCCTCGCCGCCGGGAACACCCTCACCGCACTGAGAGCGCACCTGCTCGGGCGGGAGGTCCCGGTCTTCACCGCTCCGGCACGGATCGGTGCCGGGGAGGTGCACGAGGACACGGGTTGGCAGGGGTTCGCCGACGTCCCGATCGTGCTGCCCGCCGAGGTGACCGTCAACGCCGTCGGTGGGATCGACGCCGGCGGAGCCGGCCTGGCCGCGTTCCTGCGGTGGCTGTCCGACGAACACGGCTTCGCGAGTATCGACCTCGTCGCCCACTCCATGGGCGGTCTCTTCTCTCGTGCCGCGATCCGCGAGTTGCGCGGCGCCGGCCCGTCGATCGGCCGGCTCGTCACCCTCGGCACCCCATGGGAGGGATCGCTCCTCGGCGACGTGCTCACCGGTGAGGTCTCGGTCCACGACGCCCACGGTGACGAGGGGACCACGACGATCCTCGCGCGCTCGAGCGGCTATGCCGCCGAGCACTCACAGGGCGCTGCCGACGAGGTCTCGCGCCGGTTCCTACGCGAGTGGAACACGACACAGCGAGGGTTCCTCGATGACGTCGCCGTCACCGCAGTCGGGGCGGGTCACTTCCACACGGCAGCCGAACCCCGGCAGCTGTGGCCACACGACGGTCTGGTGGCCCTGCGAAGCGCCCGAGCCGATGACGTCCCGGTCGACGTCCTCCCCCGCGTGGTCCGCCGTTCCTTCGAGGACGACGTCCACAGCATCTTCTTCGCCGACGCCTTCGACCTCCCGTGGGAGCGCGCGCTCACCTGGGATCCCGAGGTCTTCGCCGTGGTCGACGAGGCGCTCAACTCCTGAGCCGACCGAGGCCTTCGTCCCTCGGATCCTGTCGAAGTCCTCACCATCCTGACCAACGACGGGCAGCACGCCCACCTGCCGGACTGAGACAGCTCGGTGCGCCAGGCGGGCGCAATGCCGAGATCACCGTCGCGAGCGGGTGAGTCTGTCGACGACCTCGTCCAGTCGGTCGATGACCGGATGACGTCGGTGCAAGGGTGGGTCCTGGTGTCCGCTACCGAACCGGAGGAACCGCACGTGGAGTGCTTCGGCGATCTCCTCGTCGTGATTGGTGTCGCCGACCATCATCACGCGCCGGGGATCATGGCCCGAGTCCTCCAACCACGCCGTCACGACATGCTCCTTCGACGCCGCATAGACATCGGTGATGCCGTGGACGTGTGCGAAGTGACGGTGCAGCGAGTGGGGAGCCAGCTGACGCTCGAGGGTGGCCTCCGGGGTCGCCGAGATGAGGACCTGCTCGATGCCGAGCACGTCGATCGCCGCAAGGGTCTCGCGCGCTTCGGGTTGGAGCGACGCCGATCCCACACCGGCCGCGAACAGCGCGAGGTATTCGTCGGCCGCCTCCAGGAAGTCGGCTGCATCGACACCGAGCCGGGCGTAGAAACCCCGGATGGGGAAGCCGAACACGGCCCGATACGCCTCCTGGTCGGATATCTCGGCAAGACCCCGCTGCCGGAGAACGGTGTTCATCGCGGCAAGCGCCACATCGACGTCGTCGAGGAGCGTGCCGTTCCAGTCCCAGCACACCGCGTCGATGGTCATGGATACGTTCTCGTGCACGAGATCGAGTCTCACACGGTCGGCCGACATCGGCCGGATCCGACGAGGCCGGTGGCTCCCGCTCAAGTGGGCCCGACGCCGACCGCCAGTCCCTCCAGGACGTCCGCGAGTGCCACGGCACCGGCCTCGGCATCGGCGTCCTCGGCGTACTCCTCCGGCGAATGGGAGACGCCGGTCGGGTTCCGGACGAAGAGCATCGCGGTCGGCACGTGCGACCCGAGCACTCCGGCGTCGTGCCCCGCTCCGGTACCGAGCACGGGCGCCTCCGGCAGCATGCGTTCGAGGCGCCCGCGGAGGAACGGGTCGAAGTCGGTCGTGGCACTGAACGACTCCTCGGTGATCGCGGCCACGCATCCCTCCTCCGCTGCGACCAGCGACAGGCGTTCGGTGATCGCCGCCACGATCGCGGCGGTCACGACGTCGTCGGGATGACGGACGTCGATCCAGAAGTCCACGCTCGACGCGATCACGTTCGTGCCTCCCGGCAACGGGAGCACCCGGCCGACGGTCGCCCGAGCGCCCGGCGTCGCCCGTCCGATCCTGCGGATCTCGGTGATCATCCGCGCTGCCGCGACGAGCGGGTCCCGTCGATCCGGCATGAGGGTCGTCCCCGCATGGTTCCCTTCACCGCGGATCGACACCCGCCACCGTCCATGCCCCAGGATGCTCGAGCCGATCGCGACCGGGCGTTCGAGGTCGACCAGCGCCCGACCCTGCTCGACGTGGAGCTCGACGAACGCGTCGATCGCTCCGAGCCCGGCGGGATCTGGACCAACACCCCGCGGATCGACACCATTACGGGCGAGGACCTCGGCGAACGTGTCCCCCTCCACGTCGCGCAGGGCCAGCGCCCGCTCCTGACTGATCGCACCGGTGAGGAGACGCGAGCCGAGGCATGCGACCCCGAAGCGCGAGCCCTCCTCCTCCGGGAAGACCGCGACGACGATAGGTTGGGTCGGCTCGAAGCCTCGCGAGCGCAGACGATCGATCGCGACCAACGCCGATGCGACCCCGAGTGGTCCGTCGTAGGCGCCTCCGCCGGGAACCGAGTCGAGGTGACTCCCGGTGACCACCGCACCCGTCGTCGAACGTGACGGCACGTGCCACCAGGCGCGGATGACCCCGTTGCCGTCGATGTCCACGTCGAGGCCACGGCGCTCGGCCTGACCGACGAACCACTCCCGCAGCTCGAGTTCGGCGGTGGAGTAGACAGGCCTCGAGTAGCCTCCCCGACGCTGATCCCGACCGATCCCCGCGATCTCGTCCAGGAGCGAGACCACGGTGTCGCGGGTCACCGGACGGCTGCCAGGCTCGGACGGAACATCGCCGGCACAGCGTCTCGGCCCTCGATCAGCGCGAGGGCGTATTCGCCGATGAGCGGGGCGAACTTGGCACCGTGGCCGGAGCAGGGCGCCAGGACCGTGATCCCGTCGACACGGTCGATGACGAAGTCCTCCGTCGGGGTGTTCGTGAACAGGCAGGTCGTCTCCGCATACGGTTCCGGGACGAGGCTCGGGAGGAACTCGCGGACGTACGCGACGACCCGTCGGCGGTTCGCGTCGTCGACGACGCCGTCGTGATCGGCGGCCGAGGGGATGCGCCTGCCACCGTTGTACTCGGCGACCTTCTGACCACGCCAATCGGCGTCACGCCCTCCGGGGAGTCCGTAGACCTGCATCCGCTCGGACTTGTGGATGAAGGTGGGCCACACTGAACCGGATCGCGCCGGGTCTTCCACGTCGACGCCGATCCGGTCCTGATACGGGAAGTGGTACGCCTGCTCCTGGCGGACCTCGAGCGCCGGGAACGCGTCGAGGAACCCACCCGGCAGCGCGAGGTCGCCGAGGAGGTCCGGAAGCCAGCCGCCGGCTGCGACCACCACCTGCTCCGCATCGAACGCACTCCCCTGATACCCGAGCACCCGGTACCCGGTGGCAGTCCGCTCGACCCGCTCGACCGGCCGATCGTTCAGGACCGTGGCCCCGGCGCGGACGGCGGATTCGAGCATCGCCATCACCGCCTGTTCCGCGTCGATCACGCCGGCTCCCGGATGCCACAGGGTGGGCGTGTCGAAGCCGATGTCCCAACGGGCTCTGGCTTCGTCTCGCGACAGCAGCTCGTGATCGATGCCGTGCTCGGCCAGCACCGACGCGAGGTGCTCCGGGCGACGGGTCGTCCCGAAGTCGAGCGCCCCCGTCGGCGTGATCAGTGGACGCCCGTGCTCCAGGCCGAGCTCGTCCCACCCAGATGCCGCCGCGAGGACGAGACGGGTGTACGACGCCTCCGGGTAGGCGTAGCGGAAGATCCGGGCTGATCCGTGGGACGATCCCCACTCGTTGGCCGGGCGACTCCGCTCGAGGACGGTGACGTCGTGCCCGGCCTGGGCGAGGCGCCAGGCCGCCGCAGCACCGGCGAGCCCGGCTCCGACGACGATGACGCTCGTCATGCGCGTGCTTCCAGGTCTTCGTCCTCGTAGGCGCGCTCGGCGTGGGCGTGCTCGTCGATCCCGGCGACCTCGTGCTCCTCGGGGATCCGCAGACCGATGGTGATCTGGATCAGCTTCGCGATCGCCCAGGTGACGATGAACGAATAGGCGAGGACCGCGACGGTCGCGATCGTCTGCACGCCGAGCAGTTCGAACCCGCCGCCGTAGAGCAGGCCGGAGCGTCCGTTCGGTGCCGCATCCGTCGCGAACACCCCGATGAGGAGCGTCCCGATGATGCCGCCGACGAGGTGGACACCGACGACGTCGAGGGAGTCGTCGAACCCGAGCCGGAACTTCCACTCGATGGCGAGGCAGCAGACGACGCCCGCAATGGCCCCGATGATGATGGCACCGATGGGCGAGACGGCGCCGCAGGCGGGGGTGATCGCCACGAGGGCGGCGATGATCCCCGATGCGCTGCCGAGGCTCGTGACCGCTCCGTGGCGGAGTCGATCGACGATGGACCAGCCGATGAGGCCGGCACAGGCGGCGACGGTGGTGTTGAGGAACACGACGCTCGCCGCATTGCCGGCTGCCAGCGCCGAGCCGGCGTTGAATCCGTACCAGCCGATCCAGAGCAACCCGGCGCCGACGAGGACGAGCGGGCGGTTGTGCGGACGGAGCTTGCCACCCCAGTCCTTGCTCTTGCCGAGCACCAGGGCCAGTGCGAGCGCCGCGACGCCGGCGTTCATGTGCACGGCCGTCCCGCCGGCGAAGTCGACGGCACCGAGGGTGTTCGCGATCCATCCACCGGTCGCCGTGTCGTTCGAGAAGGCGAACACCCAGTGCGCGACCGGGAAGTACACGAGCGTCGCCCAGAGCCCGGCGAACAACAACCACGCGCCGTACTTCATGCGACCGGCGGCAGCACCGGCGACGAGTGCCGTCGTCACTCCGGCGAACAGCAGTTGGAATGCCGCGAAGAGTGCGAGGGGAATGCCGGCATCGGGGTCGTCGACGAGTGCCTGGTCGAGCCCCGCGAACTCGAACGGGTTCCCGATGAGTCCGAGCCCGCCGACGGAGTCACCGAAGACGAGCGAGTACCCGAAGGCCACCCAGAGCAGCGCGACGAGGCTGGCCCCGCCGAAGCACATGATCATCATGTTGAGGATGCGGCGGGACGAGACCATCCCGCCGTAGAACAGAGCCAGGGCCGGGATCATGAGGGCGACAAGAGCCGAGCTCGTCAGGATCCAGGCGACGTTTCCAGCGTCCACAAATCACTCCATCGTTCGAGGTGCACAGCGGCCGGGCGGCCACAGCGTCGGGTTCGGGTGGAACAGGTGTCGGTGCTCGGTGCCGGTCGGCGGTCAGGCCAGGTCTGGGGCTTCCCAGAGGTTGAGCTTCGTGCCGATCCCCTGCTCGACGGCGTTCTCGTAGATCGTCTTCGCCCACGCGACGTCCTCGACGCCCATCCCACCGACGCTGAAGAGCACCGGCTGCTCGGGGAACTCGCGCCCGACGGCGTTCCCGTCGAAGACGTCTCCGATGTTGACCACGCGGGACTCGTCGAGCTCGCCGGTCCCGATGAGGTCCTGCCAGTAGAGGCCGATCATCCCGAACGCGGTCTCGTGCGACGGCGCAGGGTACTCCTCGGCCCACGCCTCGTAGATCTTCTTCGCGTCGGCGATGAGGCGCGCCTTGCCGGAGAGGGTGTACTCCTTGTCCATGCGCAGATTGGCGGGCAGGCTGAGGAACGCGCCGGGCTTGATCCAGTCGCCGTCGATGAACGGGTAGTTCTCCGACCCGACCAGGCCGGTGACGGCTTCGGAGACGATGTCCGAGTCACGCACGGCGGCCTCGACCGTCTCGGCGATCTCGATCGTCGTGAACTGCGGGTAGTGCTCGCGGACGTAGTCGGCGAACGCCTCGGAGGTCGACCGTCGGCGCCCGTGGATGCGGATGGTGTCGAGCGAGGGACGGGCGGTGGTCATGGCGTGCAGGGCGCTCTTGTTCATGGCGCCGGGCCCGATGATGCCGAGCGACTTGGCGTCCACCGGCGCCAGGAGCTTCGCGGCGGCTCCCGGCACGGCAGCGGTGCGGTAGGCGCTCTCGAGGTTGCCGGACATGATCGCGTAGGGCGCACCGGTGTCCTTGTCGTTGAGCACGATGAGGTGGATGGAGCGCGGGAGGCCCCGCTCGCGGTTGTCGACGTTCGAGCCGTACCACTTGACGCCGGCGGTGTCGAAGCGTCCGCCGAGGTAGGCGGGCATCGCCATGAACCGGCGGTCTGCGGCATCGAGTGGCATACCGGGGAACGGTGAGGTGGCGGGGAACCCGATCGGTGCTCCGTGCGAGTTGGCGGTCGGGCCGGCCATCCGGTAGTCACCCTTCGCGACGAGCACCAACACCTCCTCCATGACCTCCATGCAGTGGGCCATGTCCTTCATGCCGGCGGCGATGACCTCCGGTTCGCTCAGGTAGAGCATGTCGATCCGGGTGTTCGGGGAAGCGTCTGCGGTCACGGGAGGTCCTCCAGGTCGGGGTCTGTGGTCCTCAGCGAACACGGTCGCGATCCTCCTGGTCAAATACCGATTCGAACCTCGATTGAGAGCGTTTCGCTCGCAATCTGGACGAAACAGCGCGGTAATACGAGGGTCGTATCGTCGATGGGATGGAGCTCCGCCAGCTGCGCTACTTCCTCGCCGTCGCCGAGGAGCTCCACTTCGGTCGCGCCGCCCGACGGCTGCACATGTCGCAGCCACCGCTGAGCGTCCAGGTCGCACGACTCGAGCAGGAGGTCGGCACCGCACTGTTCGACCGTTCGACGAGGCGGGTGGCGCTGACCCCCGCTGGACGACATCTCCAGGCGCGGGCACGACACATCGTCGAGGAGCTCGACACGGTCCGGGGTGAGATGCGCGACTTCGTCGACGGTCTCGCCGGGGAGCTCACCGCGGGGTTCGTGAGTTCGGCCAACTACACGGTCCTCCCCGGCGTCGTGCAGCTGTTCCGGGCGAGCCGCCCCGGGGTGACGCTGCGCCTGGTGCCGTTGACCTCAGGAGAGCAGTTCGACCGGCTCCGCGACGGCACGCTCGACGTCGGGATCGTCCGTGACGAGGTCCCGCAGACGCCATCCGACAGCTCCCCCGCGCTCACGACCGAGGTCGTCTTCGAGGAGCGTCTCGTGGCGTGCCTCCCGGTCGGTCATGCACTGGCGGGCCGACCCGAGGTCACCGCGCACGAGCTCATGGAGGTCCCGATGATCTCCTACCCGCGGGCGCTCATGCCGGGATTCGTGGACCGCGTCGCGGAGATCCTCGGCACGTCGAGTCGGACCCAGGTGGTCGAGGAGGTCGTCCATCAGGAGACCGCCCTCGGATTCGTCGCGGCCGGCGTCGGTACGACGATCCTGCCCGAGTCGGTGCGGCAGCTGGTGCCGCCGTCGATCGTCGTCGTGCCGCTCGCCGGGTCGCCGACGACACGCCTGCTGGCCGCTCGTCAGGAACGGGCGGACGAGAGCCCGGTCCACGACGCGTTCATCGCGTGTCTCCGCGACGCGGCCGCCCAGCTCGGGTGAAGGGCAGCCCGGTCCCGGGACTCTGCGAGCGACGGATCTACCCCGCCAAGGCGGCGAGGATCGGCAGGTAGCAGAGGAACACGGCGACGCCGCTCACGTACCCGGCGAGGACCTGGAGCGGGGTGTGCGCTCTCTCCCTGACACGGGCCCATCCGACGGCCGCAGGCACCAGCAGCAGCATCGTCGCGATGGGAGCCGGGAAGCAGCTGAACTGCAGGACGCCGACGAAGGCCGCGATGGCGGAGTGGATCGAGAGCTTCCAGACGAGGTTCACCGCGGTCACGACCAACAGGCCGATGATCGAGGCGATACCGACCGCCAACAGCTGGGCGCCGGCGCCGAGCCACACCAGCAGCGAGACGCCGAGCACGACCGACGCCAGCACGCAGGCGAGGATCGGTCCTCGCTGCCGCCGATCGGCGACGAACCTTCCGCTCACCCGGCCGGTCCGTGCCAGCAGGATGAGCGCCGCGTAGGGCAGCACGGCGATGAGCAGCGCTCCGAGCAGAGCCGTCCAGAGGCCCCGCACGCCGGTGGTGATGCCGGCTTGGACGAGCGCGAACGTGAGGAGCGGCGCCGGGCCGAAGACCTCGGATATCACCTGGGCCAGACGGAGGCTGCGGTTGGGATGCGACGGCGACTGCACCCCATGACAGTAGTGCCCGCGGCCCGCAGGATGCAGACAGGTATCCTCGTGAACGCGTGGGAACCGGATGCATTCACGCGTGCCGTGGCCACCCGCAACATCGATCAGCCGGCGTTCGTGTTCCAGCACGCACGCCATCAGCAGAGGAACGGTATGACGTCACTCGCGTTCGCAGGACAACGGGTCGCATTGGTGACCGGTGCTTCCAGAGGCCTCGGCGCGGGGATCGCCCGGCGACTCGGGTCCGAGGGCTATTTCGTCGCCGTGAACTACCGCTCCGGGGCGGACCAGGCCGCGAAGGTCGTCGAGTCCATCCGCCAGGCCGGCGGTGCCGCCGACGCGTTCAGCGCGGACGTGACGGACGAGGAAGCCGTCGCCTCACTCGTCGGACACATCACGGGAACCGCGGGTCCGATCGCGGTCCTGGTCGCCAACGCCACCGGGCCGCAACCGACGGTGGCGATCGACGACCTCGACTGGGACGACCACCTCGCCCAGTTGGACTTCTTCGTCAAGAGCCCGACACTGCTGGTGCGGGCGGCCGTCCCACACATGCGCGAGCAACGATTCGGCCGGATCATCCAGATCGGATCCGACATGTTCGAGCGGGCCCTGCCGGGGATGTCCGCCTACGTCGCGGCGAAGGGGGCGCAGCTCGGCCTGACCCGTTCGTGGGCTCGGGAACTCGGACCGTCCGGGATCACCGTGAACCTGGTCGCACCCGGGTGGATCCCCGTCGAACGCCACGCCGGTGCCTCGCCACAGGAGATCGCCGCCTACCTGGCCGAGGTGCCGATGGGGCGGATGGGCACCATCGACGACATCGCCGAGACCGTCGCCTTCCTCGCCTCGGACCGGACCGGCTTCATCACCGGCCAGCGGATCACCGTCAACGGCGGCCACACCATCGACTAGGCGGCGCACCTTTCGCGTTCCGCCGCCCGCGATGCCGCTCCGGTGTTCAGGCAGAACCTGGACAAACGAGTCGACCCTGTCCAAGCTGGAACCGATGACCGACACCCGCGACGACTTCACCATCCGCCGAGCCACCCCGGACGACGTCGCCCTCCTGCAGGAGTGGAGCTGCGACGAACCTGTCGCTTGGGTCGATCCGGAGCGGCTGACCGCCGAACTCGCGAGTCGGAACTATCGACCGGAATGGTCGTGGATCGCCGAGCAGGACGGTCGCCCGGTGGCGCGAGCACTCTGGTGGGGCCAAGGGGACGCGAACCGACCCGCCACGCTCGACTGCCTCACCACCACGGTCGAAGTCGCGGAGCCCGAACGTGTCGGCGCTGCGCTCATTCGCGCTGGACTGGACGCCTTCGGCGCAGGTCCCGCACTGGAGTTCAACGTCGACGTCTCCCCTGCCTGGGCGGATGACGCTGCGAGCGTGGAGGCGGTGCGGTGGCGCCACGAGGCCGCACGCGCCGGTGGGTTCTCGCGCACGACCGAGCGGGTCAGCTTCGCGAGGTCCAGCTCCGATCCGGTGCCGGCACGATCGCAGCGCCTTCGTTTCGTCGCCGCCGCGGACGACGCGTTCCACGAGCTGTTCGCCCTGGTCGCGACCGGCACCCTCGATGCGCACACGCAGGACATGGTCGCGCGCGAAGGACTCGAGGCGCTCGCGGACGACGACCTGGCGTTCTACCGTTCGCTCCCCGGCGAACGGGACGCATGGCGGGTCGCAGAGCTGCTCGACGGGACGATGGTCGGGTTCATCATCCCGACGAGGACGGCGTACGACGCGAGTATCAGCTACCTGGGTGTGCTCCCCGAGCATCGCGGACACGGGTACGTGCACGACCTCCTGGCGGAGATGGTCCACATGCACCACGGGTCGGGGCAGGACCGGATCGTCGGCACCACGGACGCCGCGAACACCCCGATGCGCGGCGCCTTCGATCGAGCCGGTTTCTCGGTCACGCGCGTTCGGATCGTTCACGAGCAGTAGGTTCGCCCCGGGCTCGGTTCCGACCGAGTCAGCTGAGCACCGCGACACGGTCGACCGTCGCGCTCGTCAGACCCGCGACGACCGCAGTACGCGGACGACCCCGGCGCAGACCGCGAGCCAGATGATCGCTTGCAGGACCGCAGCGACGACGAGTGGCAGCACGAACGACCCGCCTTCGGCGGAGGACAGCCAGAAGGCCTCACCGACCGTGCAGGCGATCCCGACCCCCGAGACCGTCAGGAAGAGGGCGCGCAACGCCACCGACTCCCGACGATCGACGGCGTCCGCCACTTTGGTGGGGGCCTCCGGCTTGCCGGCGGTCTGCGGTGTCGCACCGGACCACGCCGCGATGGAACGGGTCATTCGGTACCCGGAGACCTGCAGCAGGAGCAAAACGATGGCGCTCGGCAACACGAAGACCAGTCCGATGAAAAGCACGATGCCCAGGCTGCCAGCCCCTGCCTCCGCCGAGTACGAATTCAAGACCGTCACGGTCGCCACGGACAGGGTGGCGGAAACGACGAACGTCACGGCGGCGGCGAGGCCGAGGAGCAAGCGCGCAGGTCGCTCGTACTCCCGGAGCAGGACCTCCAGTGCGACGTCGGAGACTTCGGGCTGTCGTCGTCCTTGTTCCGAGGCACTGATCCACGCCCTCGCCTCGGCTCGAAGCAGGAAGGCGTTCCAGGCTGCCGCCGTGGATGACGCGGCCGGCGGCCTCGATGGTGCTCGCCGCCCGGCCGGCTGGCGGGTTCGCTCGGGGTGCATAAGCCGACCTTACGCCGACCGCGGGCCAGGGGAAGGCGACACGGCCGCCCAGAACCGTCCGCACGGCCTCATCTCACTGCGCATCGATGAAGGTGCGAAGCGCCTCGGCCCACTGCTCGTGCGCGTCAAGGCGCCACAGCACGGTCCGGCTCCTCGCCGAGCCGTGCTGTGGCGGCTACCGGGCCGCGAGCATCCGGTCGGCCGTGCGCAGCGACAACGCCATCTGCGCGAGGCCCGGGTTCGCGGAGAGCGCGCTCGGGAACGTGGAGTTGTCGCAGATCCACAGGTTGTCGATGTCGTGCGATCGACCATCCCCGTCGACCACGCCGTCACCCGGATCGTCGCTCATCCGGCACGTGCCGAGCGTGTGCGCCGTGCGCGCGAGGACCCTGGTGCTCCGCGCACCGGCCGCGGTGAGGATGTCCGTCATCGTGCGGATGGCGTGGCGGTCGATGGCCTGCTCGTTGTCGCCGGGCGAGAACGAGATGGTCGCACGCGGCAGACCCCATTCGTCCTCCTCCGACGACAGCTCGAGCCGGTTGCCGTCGGCGGGCAGACACTCGGCGTTCATCCCGATGCCGGCGTTGTACCGTGACGCGTCGAGCTCGTCGACCAGCTCGGTGCCCCAGAGCCCGCCTCCGCGCACGAGGGTCGTCGCGTAGTTGAACGGCATGACGCCGAGGCTCTGCAACAGATACCCTCCGGCGAAGTCAGCACCGTCAGGGCGGACGAAGTCCTCGGTGATGAGCGCAGACGGGTAGCCGCGGTAGCCGCGGATCTGCTCGTCGAACCGCCCCCACACCTGCACCGCACCATGGGCGAGGAAGTTCCGGCCGACCTGACCGCTGGCGTTCGCGAGGTCGTTGTGCAGCAGGAGCCGAGGGGTCTCCACCCCGCCGCCGGCCAACACGAGCACCTCGCAGCGTTGCCGCTTGTCGACGCCGTCCTGGCGATAGACGACGCCGGTCACCCGACCGCGGGCATCCCGCTCGATGGTGTGCACGACGGCGTCCGGACGGATCTCCGCTCCCGCCGCGACCGCCGCCGGCAGGTAGGTGATGGCGGTCGTCGCCTTCGCACCGTGGCGTTCGCCCTGGTGGATGGAGCCGACGTTCGTCGTGGCGCGTCGGAGGCCGTGGTGCGGCTGATCGCGGTCGCGGGTGATGATCGCGGCGGGTGCGTCGGTCGCGCGGATGCCGAGCGACTCTGCGCCCTTCGCCATGAGGTCAGCCGGGGCGTTCCGCTTCGGCGGCGCGTACAGGTAGGTGCGCGACGGGTCCCACGGATACGGCGTCGGCCCGGAGACACCGATGGTCGCCTCGACCTCTTCGACGTAGCGGGTGAACTCCGCATGGTCGACGGGCCAGTCGCGCCCGAGACCGGTCTCGCTGCGCAGACGCAGGTCCCGGGCGTCCGGCCGGGGCGTGAACGCGCCCCAGTGGACGGTGCCACCGCCGACGCCGAACCCGCTGTTGTTCGGGCCGAACGCCGTCGGAGCGTCCCCGCCGCTGAACCGGCTGGACATCCAGTTGATCGTCGTCGCGTCGACCTCGTCCGGCGTGGACTCCGCGGGGTCGTGATTTGGCCCTGCCTCGAGAGCGACGACGCGCAGCCCCGCCTCAGCGAGTCGCGCTAGCAGTGGTGCGCCACCCGCACCGGTACCGACCACCACGACGTCGACGCTGTCGTCGAGGTCGTAGGTCTTCATCGCGTCCAGGTTCACGCTGCGTCCTCCTGTTGCTGTGCGGGCGTGGGGGCGGGTGCGGCACCGAGGTCGGAGGGCTCCCAATCGTCTCTGGTGTCGGCACCCAACTCGCGGTAGCCGGCGAAGTCGACGTCCTCAGCGCCGGTCGCGAATCCGTCGTACCCGACCCGGGCCAACGACGCGGGGTGGATGAGCCACTCCCGCGTGACGTCCACGCGCAGGTCTTCGAACCAGCGCCGGAGATCGTCTCCGTCGATGGTGCCCCCTGGAACGCCCTGGCCGTCGATCACGGCGCGGATCAACGCCTCCTGACCGTCGGTCGAATCCGGCCAGGCGACTCGGAGGTCGTCCAGCCCACCGCGGTACGCCTCGTCGTCCGTGAGTCCTCCGACCGGCCGCCATCCGTCGCCACCGCCGGCTGCGAGGTCGGCGTCGACCCGCGCGGCGAGATCGATCCGTCCGCCCGGCGGCTGCGGAACCAGGCGAGCGGCGACGGCGCGGAGCAGGTCAAGCTGTTCCAAGCTCAGCGCGCGGGGCCGATACCGGGGGTCGTCCGGCAAGGCGCGTCGTGCCAGCGCACTCCGCACCCGCGGCGTGGTCCGCGGGGACGCGATGACGAGCCCCCACTCCGCGGGGACGATCGCACTGTGGGCGACGATCTCGTCCCACAGCTCGGTGATCGCGCGCGCCACCTCGACCGGACGTTCGGAGGAGAGCAGATGTCCGGCTCCGGCGAGCGACACGAATCGTGCGCGGGGGTAGACGTCCGAGAGCAGCTCTGGCTGCACTGCAGCACCGAGAGCGTCGTCCTGGTCCCCGGCGAGCACGGTGCACGGGAGGTCGAGGGTGCCGACGGAGGACGTGATGTCCTCCAGGCTGCCCTGCTCGAGCCAGCGGCGCCACGCGACGGGCGACATGGCCTGCACGGACGCCACGGCCGCGGTCTGCAGCTGGGCCGGCAGGGGTGCACCCACGTTGTCGTCGACGAAGGTCTGTGCGTCCGCCTCGGCGATGGGCCCGTCCTCGACCCAGGTGAGCATCTGGTGGCGCTTGGCGTCCGGCATCGGCTCGGGCGTGGGCGGTGACGGTGCCAGGAGCACGACGCCGAGGAGCCCGAACACGGGGACGTCGCCGTCGCGGACCCGGGCGGCGATCCCGGCGGCGACCTTGCCGCCCATGCTGTGGGCGCACAGCAGCCAGGGTCCGCCGTCGGCCTGCTCCGCGATCACGGCGAGGGCAGCATCGACCTGCGAGTCGACCGAGCCGTCCGGCGCGTCGGCCGTGTCGCCCTGGCCGGGCAGCTCGACGGCGATCACCCGGAACCGAGCGTCGAGCTCGCGAGCCACCGGTGCGACCGCGGCGGCGTCGAGCCCGAGCCCGGGGAGGAAGAAGACCGTGCACACAGCCGCGGTCACGGGGTGACCATGCCGCCGTTGACGTTCAACGTGGCCCCGGAGACGTAGCCGGACTCCGCCGAGGCGAGGTAGACGTACGCCGGCGCGAGCTCAGCCGGCTGTCCGGCACGTTGGTACGTGTTCTCGTCGTCGAAGGACTGCATCTGCTCGTCGGAGACGCCGTCGGAGACCTGCAATGCGGTCCACACGGGGCCGGGAGCGACCACGTTCACACGGATCCCGCGCGAGGCGAGCTGCAGTGCGAGCCCCTTCGAGAGGTTGTTGATCGCGGCCTTCGTCGCCGCGTAGTCGAGCCGGTCGGGTGACGGCTTGTACGCCTCGAGCGACGCCGTGTTCACGATGCTCGCGCCCTCGCCCAGGTGCTCGAGCGCAGCCTTGGTGATCCAGAAGTTCGCGAACACGTTCGTCCGGAAGGTCTCTTCGAACTGCTCGTCGCTGAGATCTTCCACCCGGTCGACCGCGATCTGCTTGCCCGCGTTGTTGACGAGGACGTCCAGGCCTCCGAGGAAGTCCGCGGCCTCCGCGACGAGCCGGCGGCACTGGTCGGCGTGCGAGATGTCGGCGACGATCGCCTTGCCTCGGCGCCCTGCGTCGGCGATGAGCGACAGCACGTGCTCGGCGTCCTCCTCCTCACCAGGCAGGTGGGCGATGACGACGTCCGCACCTTCACGGGCGAACGCGATCGCCGTGGCGGCACCGATCCCGGAGTCGCCGCCCGTGATGAGCGCCTTCCGACCGGTGAGGCGTCCGCTGCCCCGGTAGCTCGCTTCACCGAGGTCGGGAACGGGGGTCATCCTGGCCTGCACGCCGGGCTCCGGCTGGTGCTGCAGCGGGGGCTCGACCCGGTCGTACTGGGTCACGGGGTTGGTCAGGTCGTACTGGTCGCGCGGAGACATGACGACCACGCTAAACGAGACGCAGGCCGGAACCGGTGGGGTTGCACTCAGCGCGTCCGGTGGTGCAGACGTCCGACGGAGGGCCGGCGTTCGTGCCGCATGATCCATGCGTGGAGCGCGTCGTCGCCGATCGGGTCAGCAGAACGACGAGGGTCCGCCCCAGCCGCCGACCCAGGCCGCCACCCGGGGATCAGGCCGAAGCTGGTGGACGCCGTCGGCGACGAGCTGCTGCGTCTCGAAGGCATCGGGACAGCCCCAGCGTTCCTCACGCCGCCTGGCCCGCCGGGATCGCAGGCGGCCGAGCGACGCGCCGTCCGGGTCGACGAGCTCGACGGTGCCCACGTCTCCGGTGCCGAGGCGCGCGACGAGATCGACGATCCACGTCGGGTCGAGGATCACGACCGGACGGTCCAGCTCCCACGTCACTCGGGCGTCGACTCCGGCTGCTTCACCCAGGACGCGCGGGTCTGCCCCGAGCTCCTCAGCTCCGCCGTCCTCGAGGACGAACCGAGCCTGCGGGAAGGCGGCGAACAGCGAGTCCGCCGCGACGAACCGAGCGGCAGCCGTGTGGGCGCCCCGCAACCGCACCATGAGATCGGCCGCGTCCGACCACAACGCCCGCGGCGCGGACCCCGCCACCGGGATCGACGAGAGGAGCCGCATGGTCTGGGCGTTTGCGCGTTCGATACCTGAACCGTCGCGCTCGGCCCACTCGGGGCCGTCGTGCCAGGCCACCGCGGTCGGGACATGGGAGAAGACCGCTCCCGCCTGCCACATGCGGTGCGCCCACTCCCAGTCCTCACCGCCGTACGAGGTGAAGGACTCGTCGAATCCGCCGACCTCGTCGAACAGGCTCCGCGAGCATGCGATGACCGCGCCGATCATGAATCGATAGGAACGGTCGTCCGCGTCGCGCAGGTCCCGACTGCGCGCGTACTCCTCGGCGAGCCACGCCGGTTCGGCGAGCTCACGGCCGGTGGCCGCCTCGACGACCGGTGTATCCGGGGCGATCCCGCTGAAGTCGGCGTGACGCCGCCGCCCCACCGTGACCGCCTCGGGCAGCAGGG
This sequence comes from Plantibacter sp. VKM Ac-2876, assembly GCF_015350715.1. Classification (NCBI taxonomy): domain Bacteria; kingdom Bacillati; phylum Actinomycetota; class Actinomycetes; order Micrococcales; family Microbacteriaceae; genus Plantibacter; species Plantibacter sp. VKM Ac-2876. The sequence continues at coordinate 459,876 of NZ_JADKSI010000002.1, forward strand.
CGGGGAGCCGCGTGAGCGCGCGCACGTACCCCGGCTCGGGGACGGTGTCGGCATCGAGGAAGCACAACACCTCGCCGCTGCTCGCCCGCACGCCCAGGTTGCGGACGGCGGCAAGCCGGAACCCCTGGTCCTCCTGCCGGACGAGGATCACGTCGTCCGGCACCATCACGTCACCCGGGGAACCGTCGTCGGCGACGATGACCTCCAGGAGGTGACGCGGATAGTCCTGCGCGGCGAGGGCGTGCAGGGTCCGGAGCAGCTCACCGGGCTGGTCGTAGTGCGCGACGATCACCGAGACGCGTGGCAGCGGATCAGGACGGACGTCGTCGAGCGTGTCCCACCGGTTGCCGACGACCCACGGCTGGGCACCCGCGGTCACGCGTTACGCCACACGGAGAGCTGGGCCGCGAGCCGGTCGACGGCAGCGACGACGAACTCGGGGTGGGACGCATACCAATCGATGTGGGCGGCGCGCACCTCTGCATCATCGACCTCGACGCCATCGATGATCCAGTGGTCGCGGGGCTCGTCCGTCAGGGACCAGGCGTCGACGACCTCGGGTGCGATGGGCGCGCGCACCGCGTTGAGCAAAGGGCGCCCGGGGTCGGTGACGCCGCCAGGGGCCCCCAGGACGTCGAGGACGCGGGCGCCGAGCGGCAACCAGATCGCATTCCCCGGGTGGTTGACGGTGCGCGCGTGGTCGGCGGTGACCGAGTCGAAGAGGTCGGACACCGGCACGTCGGTCGCGGCCTCGCGTCTCCGCAGTTCCTCGACGGAGGCTCGGCCGATCGCGCGCACGGCGTCCGGCTCGAGCGCAGACACGACGGGGATGCCTGCGGCGGCCGCGAGCGTCCGGACGTCGTGGTACGCCACGATCGGCGGGTTCTCCTCGACGCCGGGGACCCGGACGGCGGCCTGGAACGGATGCAAGCCCCCGAACCGCACCGGAGTCACCGTCAGCACACGGCCGCTCGTGGAGGCTGCCACCTGACGCGTGCCGAGCGGCAGATCGTGGTAGTCGTTCCGAATGGGTTGCGACACCACGGTGTGCGCAGCGCCGACCACCTCGTGCAGCCGCTCCGCATCCTCGGGGGTCATCTCGTGCACGGCCGGCACGCGCACGAACCGGCGGTCCGGTGCATCCATGACGGTGCGCAGGGATTCCGCCTGGCAGTTGCCGAGCACCACCCCGAAGTCCGTCGGCAACGGAGCGAGGCCGTAGAACTCCGCGTAGTGCCTGCGGCGTGCCTCGATCGGCGACCCGGCGGGTGCAGCGGTCGTACCCGGTTCCAGGGTGTGGCTCATGCCTCGACGGTATACCGTCGCCGAGCGTAGCGCGGTCCTGCCACATCGGGGTTGCGCCGGGACGCCGAGGTCTGCGATCAGCGCCGGACACGCGCGTCAGCATCGCACTCGATCGGGCTGGCGCGGCACGCTGGCGGCACGGCGCGGCCTCATGACGGTGATGACGGTCTGCAAGAATGGGCACATGTCGTCCGCCCGCTCGACCCGCACCCTTCGTGGTGTGGTCGCCGCGGCGTTCTCGACCTTCGTCGCACTCCTCTCGCACGTCGCCGGCGGCGGCACCATGCCCGGAGCACTCGGCCTCGTCGTGCCACTCGTGTTCTCGACCGTCGTCTGCGTCCTGCTCGCGGGCAGACGGCTGTCGATCGTCCGTCTGTCCGTCTCCGTCGCGGTGAGTCAGGTCCTGTTCCACACGCTCTTCGTCCTCGGCACCGCGCAGGGAACCACCTCGACGGCGACGCCGAGCGGACATCTCTCCCACGGATCACCGGTGATCCTCGACACGTCGTCGATGCCGATGATGCACGACGTGCACGGCGGTGCCGGCATGTGGTTCGCACACCTCGTCGCCGGCCTCGTGACCATCGCCGCGCTCCATCGAGCCGAGACACTGCTGTCGACGGCCGGAGCCATCAGGGAGTTCGTCCTCGCACGGCTGGTGCCCGCGGTCCTCGCGGCCCTGGCGTCGCCGGTGCTGCCCGCGCGGGTGTTGCCGCAGCATTGCGTGCCGATCCGGCGCCCGCTCGGTGTGTATCCGGAGACGACCGCCTTGCGCGGGCCTCCGGCGCTGTCCTTCCTCTGAGATCACGGCACGACCTCACTGAGCTGCGCGCTCGGTCGATGGTCACCGCTGCGTGCGCGTAGGACGCTTCCTCGACGACGACGCTCCAACCTTGGTCGTCCCGATGCGCCGCGCACCGGCGGAGTGCCACCATTTCCGCCGCTCGGTCCTGCCCGGCGCCCCTTCGGGCGCGATCGCGGGCTCGCCGGGTGAGCTGTGCCGCAGGGTTCGTCCACTCGAGCCCGCGGGGAAGGAGCCACCTCCCGTGGCAGAAACAACCATTCCGTCGAACGCGCCCGAAGCCGATCCGAGTAGTCAGCGAGGCCCGTCGCCCGTCCTCGTGCCGATCCGTGCACCTGAAGCCGTCATGCTGGCCGCGTTGCCGGTGGCGGTCGGCGTGGCGCTCTCCGCGCTGCAGTTCACCGGTGCGTTCACGACCGGCACGCTGCTGTCGGATCCGGGGGTGATCGTCACTCGCGGTCTGCCGGTCGCGAGGGTCGTCCACGATGCGGCCGCGTCGGTCACGATCGGCCTGCTCATCGCTGCGACCTTCCTGCTGCCAGGGCAGCGGATCCTCCCGGGTGTCGTCTCGTTCTCGCAGTCGAAGGCGATCCGCTGGGCGGCCTGGGCGGCCTCCGTCTGGCTCGCGGCGGGAATCGCGGTGCTGGTGTTCACCGCGGCGAACTCCATCGGCGTGCCGGTGTCCTCACCGACGTTCGCGAAGACCTTCCTGTTCTACGCGACGGAGCTGGAGCTGGGGCAGACCCTGGTGCTCTCGCTCGCGTGCGTGCTGGTGGTGTTCTGCATCGTGCTCCTCGCCAGACGTCTGGCGTGGATCGCGGCCGCGAACGCGATCGCCGTCTTCGCGCTGCTTCCGCTGTCCCTGTCGGGTCACGCGGCAGGCTCCGACGAGCACGGCAACGCGGTCAATTCGCTCGCGATCCACCTCATCGGCGTCACCGCCTGGGTCGGCGGTCTCGTGGCCGTGATCCTGCTCCGTCGGAAGGTCGGCGATCAGATCGGCGCGGTCGTCGCACGCTACTCGGTGCTCGCCGGTTGGGCGTTCGGTGCGGTGGCCTTCTCGGGCGTCGTGAACGCCTCACTGCGACTCGCGGGCCTGATGGACCTCCTCACCCCCTACGGGCTGCTCCTGGTCGCGAAGACCGTCGCCCTCGTGCTGCTCGGACTCGCCGGCGTGTGGCACCGGCTCCGGCTCATCCCCCGCCTGCAGGCCGAACCAGGGAAGCGGTCGACGTTCATCCGGCTCGCGGTCGTCGAGGTCGTCGTCATGGCGGTCACGATGGGCGTCTCGGTCGCGTTGTCGCGCAGCCAACCGCCGGTGTCGCAGGAACCGGTCGCCGACGACGTCCGCCGCCGGCTCCTCGGGTTCGCCTACCCGCCGGAGGTGACGCCACTGCGGATGTTCACCGAGTGGCACGTCGACTGGATGTGGGCCGGCCTCGCCGTGGTCGGTGCGGCCTGGTACCTGTGGGCGTTCCGTACGCTCCGGCGCCGCGGCGACGCCTGGCCCGTGGTCCGCCTGATCGCTTGGCTGGCCGGCTGCGCGGCGCTGTTGTACGCGACCAACGGTGGCCTCGCCGTCTACGGGCAGATCCACTTCAGCACGCACATGCTGCAGCACATGGCGCTCATGATGATCGTGCCGCCGCTGCTCGTCCTGGGCGGCCCGATCCTCCTCGTACTGAGAACCCTGCCCAGTCGCACCGACGGAGGCCGAGGCCTCCGGGAGTGGATCCTCGCCGTCGTGCACTCGCGGTACCTGCGGCTGCTGTCGAAGCCGGCCGTCGCAGGAGTGCTCTTCGCCGGGAGTCTGGTGGTGTTCTACTACACCGGTTGGTTCGAATGGGCGATGCTCGCCCACCAGGGTCACATCCTGATGACGGTGCACTTCCTCGCCACCGGATACCTGTTCTTCTGGGTCCTCATCGGCATCGACCCGGGTCCGAACCGCCCGGCCTACCCGTTCCGGATCATCCTGCTGCTCGCGACCCTCGCCTTCCACGCCTTCTTCGGACTCGCGATCATGTCCAGCGCCACCGTGCTCGCGGAGGGGTGGTGGACCGCGCTCGGCTACACGAACACCGCATCGCTCCTCGCCGATCAAGCGGTCGGCGGCGGTATCGCTTGGAGCGTCGGCGAGATCCCGGCCGTCCTCGTCGCCCTGATCGTCGTCTCGCAGTGGGTACGGAGCGACGAACGTGCCGCGAAACGCTACGACCGCCGAGCAGAGCGCGACGGGGACGCGGAACTCACCGACTACAACGCCCGCCTCGCACGCATCAACGACCACGACCAGGCCCCTCGAAAGGACCACCCGTGACCACACACGCACCGGCCCATCTCCACGCCGATGGACCTCCCCAGAAACCGGACCGCAGCCGCGGCTGGTTCCCGCAGTTGCTGCTCCGCCTCCACTTCATCACCGCGATCTTCGTCGGACCGTTCATCCTCGTCGCGGCGACCAGCGGCGCGCTCTACGCCCTGACCCCGCAACTCGAGCAGCTCGTGTACGCCGAGCAGCTCCACGCGCCGGTAGCCGACGAGTATCTGCCGCTCGCAGACCAGATCGAAGCTGCGAACGCGTACACGAAGGACCAGGACACCGTCGTCGCCGTGCGCCCCGCACCGAACCCCGGCGACACCACGCGCGTCATGTACACCGGTGACGGGCTCGGCGAGAGCGAGACCCGCGCCGTGTTCGTCGACCCCGCCACGGCGCAGATCCGCGGCGACCTCACCGCCTACGGCACCAGCGGAGCCCTACCGCTGCGCACCTGGATCGACCAGCTGCACCGCAACCTGCACCTCGGCGAGGTCGGACGCCTCTACAGCGAACTCGCCGCCTCCTGGCTCGGTGTCGTCGCCCTCGTCGGCCTCGGCCTCTGGATCGCCCGCATCCGCACGGCCCACACCAAGCGGGACTTCGTTCGCCCGAACAACCGAACCAAGGGGTACCGGCGCATCCTCTCCTGGCACACCTCCACCGGCATCTGGCTCCTCGTCGGCGCACTGTTCCTCTCCGCCACCGGCATCACCTGGTCCCAATACGGGGGCGGCAACGTCGGAACCATCCGCGCCGCCTTCGACTGGTCCACCCCATCCGTCACCACCGACCTCAGCGGTGAGTCCACGCCGGCCGATGAGCACGCCGGCCATGGAGGCGCCGCGGCTCCCACATCCGATCCCGAGACGGTGACGGCGAACCCTGCGACATTCGACGCCGTGCTCTCCGTCGCCCGAGAGGTCAACATCAACACGGGCCTCGTCGAGATCACGCCACCGGCCACCGCGGGAACGGCGTGGGTGGTGCAGGAGATCCAGCGCAGTTTCCCGACCGAAGTCGACGCGGTCGCGATCGACGGACGGACGATGCAGGTCACCGATCGGGTCGACTTCGCGGACTTCCCCCTCGCCGCGAAGCTCACCCGATGGGGCGTCGACACCCACATGGGCTCCATGTTCGGCCTCCCGAACCAGCTGCTCCTCTTCGCCCTCGCGTCCGGGATCGTCGCCATGGTCGTCTGGGGCTACGTCATGTGGTGGCAGCGACGACCGACCCGCGAGCCTGGACGGATCGTCGGCCGGGCCCCGGCACGCGGAGCGCTCGGCCGTGCACCCTGGTGGGGCGTCGCCGCGGTCCTCGTCGTCGCGGCCGGTATCGGCACACTCCTGCCGCTCCTCGGCCTGAGCCTCGCCGCCTTCGTCGTGGTCGACGTCCTGCTCGGACTCCGAGCCCGCCTACGATCGGCCGAGACCGGTTGATCGCTGAGGAGCGATGAGGAGAGGTCGCGCTGGGCGGATTCAGGCGGTGACGACCGCGATGACGAGCAGCACGACGGTCGCCGCAAGCACTCCGAGGGACACGGCCCGCGTACGGCTCCGGTGCGCCGGCGGCACCGCCAGCGGTAAGGAGACTGCCATGACCAGCCCGGCGAAGAGTGCAATCGGGGTTCCGAAAAGCAGGCTGTAGCCGTGGACGTCGCGATCGTCCCAGCCGAACCGGCTCGACACCACCATCCAGATCGCCAGCAGGAAGACGATCGCGGCCGCGGCGCCGACGATACCGGCGATCACCCGGAGGATCACGCTCCACCGGGTGGTCGCCTGTCGTTCTTGCGGGAGGGCCATACGGCCACCCTAGAGCGGAAGCCGAGGCGCCGGCCAGACCGACGGAGACGGTCGGTCTGCTCAGAGCGCCTGAAGCCGCACCCGTCTTCGGATCAGATGACCTCCGCCGACCGGCTCCTCGCGGCGTAGACGGCGGGGGTCACGGAGAACCGGGTGCGGAACGCCCCGATGAAGCTGCTCACCGACTCGTAGCCGACCGCTGGTGCGACGTCCTGTACGGCGGCACCCCGTGCGAGCATGCCCGCGGCAGCATGCAGGCGCACGCGGACCCGCCACTCACGGAAGGTGCACCCCGTGCCTTCCACGAACGCCCGGCCGATCGTCTTCGAGCTGACACCCGCCGCCGAGGCCCAGTCGTCGAGCCCGCGCGGGTCGGCGGGGTCGGCCATCAGGGCCGACGCGATGGCACGCGCGCGCGGTTCACGGGGCATGGCCAACGCCTCATCGTCGCGAGCCGCGGCCGAGAGCAGATCGATCAGCAGCGACCAGCATCGCCATCGCCGGCGCCCGGTCGGGTCGGCGTCGAGCAGGTGCGCCAGCAGAGCTCCCGACAGCTCGTCGACCCGGACGGTCCGTGCGCCGTTCCAGCGTCCGCCGTGAGGGCGGAGCACCGGGTCGGCGTAGACGCTGATGAGCTCTCCGGGCTCGCCGAAGCTCATCTCGTGCACCATCCCCGCGGGGATCCAGGCGAGATGCTCTCGCCGCAGTCGGCGGCGATCGCCGAGGACCGACACCTCCATCGCGCCGGAGTTCATCCACGCGAGTTGGTCCTCGCGGTGCGAGTGCTCGTCGAACCGTGTCGTCGCGTCGACCCGCGATCGGGAAACCCGGAACTCCCCCGATGTCGCTTCGGGGTCATCCAGTGGGCCGAGGAGCCTGATCCCGCCGTCCGAGTGATCACGACCAGACATCCAGCTGTCTCCATTCGACAAGTTCTGTCCACTCAGCGCGATAGCGCGAAGCGATTAGGCAAGGCTAACCTGACTGTCGTCATCCCGCCAGCCGAACCGATGAAGGACCCCATGATCGTCCCGAAGCACCACCGCGCCCCGAGCGCGAGGACCGCTCGCCTGCTTGCCGCGGTGAGCGCGCTCGCCCTCGTCGGCGTCGCGCTCTCCGCATGCTCGAGCGCCGCGTCGACCACCGCCGAGAACCCGAACTACACGACCGAGCCGAGCGACTCGTTCCCGGTGACGATCGAGCACGAGTACGGCGAGACGGTCATCCCCTCGGAGCCGCAGCGGATCGTCGTGGTCGGCCTGACCGAGCAGGACATCCTCCTCGAGCTCGGTGTCACACCGATCGCGACGACGGAATGGTACGGCGAGCAGCCGTATGCGGTGTGGCCGTGGGCGACGGATCTCCTGGGCGATGCCGAGCCGACCGTCCTCCGCACGACCGACGGGTTCGAGTACGAGAAGATCGCGTCGCTGCGGCCGGACCTGATCATCGGGACGAACGCCGGCATGACCGAGGAGAACTACGGGAAGCTCGCGGAGATCGCGCCGACCGTGACCAACGAGGAGGGCGCGGGACTCTACTTCGCGGATTGGCGGGACCAGACCAGGATGGTCGCCCAGGCCGTGGGGCGCTCGGCGGAGGGCGAAGCGCTGATCACGGGCGTCGACGAGGCCTACGCCGCGGCGGCGGCAGCGCACCCGGAGTTCGCGGGCCTCACGGCGACCTTCTCGCAGGGTGGGCCGTGGGATGGCAACCTGTGGGTCTACCCCGACGGCCTCAACACCGACTTCTTGACGGATCTCGGGTTCACGATCACGCCCGGGTTGCAGCAGTACGTCCCGAGCGAGGGCGGACAGGCGCAGATAGCCGCCGAGAACATCGGCGTCATCGACGCGGACGTCATCGTCTTCGCGACGGAGTCCACGGATGCCGTCCAGGAGGTGCTGGGCTTCGGCACCACCTCGAGTCTCGACGCCGTGACCGGCGGACACGCGGTCTTCACCGACGGCGAGCTCGCCGGTGCGATCTACTTCCTCACCCCACTCAGCCAGAAGTACGTCCTCGAGCAGCTGGTGCCGCGCCTGGTGGACGCCGTCGCCGGCACAGCTCCGCAGAGCGTCGACGGCTGACCCGTCGGTGACCTCGCGCACCCCTCGCGGGCGCCGTTCGCTGGGGCTCGGGATCGCGGTCGCGGCACTCGCGACCGCGATCCTGCTCAGCGTCCTCGTGGGGTCCCACCCCGTGGGCCCGACCGACGTCTGGCGGGCACTCACGAGGCCCGATGGCTCCGTCACCGATCTGGTCGTCCTCGATCTGCGGATCCCCCGCACCGTGGCCGGACTCGTCGTCGGTGTCGGGCTCGGCGTCTCGGGAGCACTCATCCAGGGCCTCACCCGAAATCCCCTCGGTGATCCGGGCATCCTCGGTGTCGACGCGGGCGCGGCGCTCTTCGTCGCGATCGGTGTCCTGCTCGGCGCTCGCACGCCCGTGCAGTATCTGCCGTTCGCGTTCCTGGGAGCCCTGGTCGTGACGGCACTCGTCTACGTGATCGGCTCGGCAGGACGCGGTGGCGCGGATCCCGTCCGGCTGACCCTCGCCGGCGTCGCCCTCGCTGCGGTGCTCAGCGGCATCACGACCGCGATGATGCTCCTCGATCCGGTCACCTTCAGGCAGCTCCGCGGGTGGAACGCCGGAACCTTCGTGGAGCGCGGCTTCGACGTCATCCTCCCCGCACTCCCCTTCGTCGTCGCGGGCGTTGTCATCGCACTGTTCAGTGCTCGATCGCTGAACGCCCTCGCGCTGGGCGACGATCTCGCCTCCTCGCTCGGCACGCGCCTCGTGAGCACCCGCGTGCTCGCCATCGTCGCGATCACCCTGCTGGCGGGTGCGGCGACCGCGATCGCCGGGCCGGTCGGCTTCGTGGGTCTCATGGTGCCGCACATCGCGCGCTGGATCGTCGGTCCCGACCAGCGGTGGATCGTTGCGTACTCGATCCTGATCGCGCCAGCCGTGCTGCTCACCTCCGACGTGATCGGTCGCGTGATCCTCTGGCCGAGTGACGTCCCGGTCGGAATCGTCACCGCGTTCATCGGTGCGCCCGTGTTGATTCACCTCGTGCGGCGCGCGAAGGCGAGCGCACTGTGACCGGGGTCGAGACGGGACCGCGCATGGTCGTGTGGCGTCGGCGATCCCTCTCCGTCCGCGTCCGGCTGCGCACGATCGTCGTGTGCGGCGTGTTCTGCGCGGTCCTCTTCACCCTGGCGCTGCTCGCGTTGTGTCTCGGCGACCTGCCACTGTCGGTCGACGAGGTGGCGTCGGCGTTCCTCGGAGGGCCAGGCGGTCTGGTGCAGACGGTGGTGCTCGAGTGGCGCCTGCCACGGGTCCTCGCCGCGCTGCTCTTCGGAGGGGCCCTCGGACTCTCCGGCGCGATCTTCCAGTCCCTCACCCGCAACCCACTCGCGAGCCCCGACATCATCGGGCTCACCGCGGGATCGTACGCGGGCGGTCTCATCGTGATCATCGTGATCGGTGCGGGGGCCGGGTCGGCCGCCGTCGCGGGTGGTGCCATCGGCGGCGGGCTGATCGCCACAGCGCTGGTCTACCTCCTCAGCTACCGTCGAGGCGTCCAGGGCTTCCGTCTCATCGTCGTGGGCATCGGTGTCTCCGCCATGCTCGAAGCGCTCAGCTCCTACCTCGTGCTGCGGGCGAGACTCGAAGTCGCGATGCTCGCCACGGTCTGGGGTGCCGGCTCGCTGAACAGCGTCGGTTGGGCGCAGCTCCTCCCCGCCGCTGTCGTGATCATCGCCATCGCCATCGCCCTCGGTCCGCTCGGCGGATCACTCCGACAGCTCGAGCTCGGCGACGACGCGGCGAAGGCCCTCGGATCGCGGGTCGAACGTTCGCGGCTCGGTCTCGTGGCGTGCGCCGTCGCGCTCACGGCTGTCGTCACGGGCGCTGCCGGACCCATCGCGTTCGTCGCCCTCGCCGCCCCGCAGATCGCGCAGCGGATCGCCCGCACCGCCGGCATCGCACTGGTGCCGTCCGCCCTGCTCGGGGCCCTCGTGCTGCTGGCATCCGACATCGTCGCGCAGCACCTGTTGCCGACGTCGCTGCCGGTGGGGGTCGTCACCGTGATCGTGGGTGGCGGCTACCTCGTCTGGCTCCTCGTTCACGAGATCCGCAGACGCTCGTGACCGTTCTGTCGTGAGGACCGGGGATACCCCCTCACCACATCGATCGGCGGCCCTCTAGCCTGATGCCGAAGAGCCGACGCAGCCCACGCGACGGCGGAAACGAGGCACGATGTCGCTCCCTCCCGCCCCCGATCCCACTCGAACCACGAAGCGCTTCATCCTCGCCGCCTTCAGCTTCGTCGCGCTGATGGCGTCCGGCGTCGGAGTGGTCGCCTGCTCGATCGGCCTCGCCGACACCGGCCATCCCGCCATGATCGTCGGGCTCGCCGGAAGCGTGCTCGGCATCGCCGCCGCCTTCGTCGTGATGTGGACGGCCCTGCGCGCCGAACGCTGACGCCTCCAGAGCGTTCAGGTCGGGAACGGCGAGGCTGATACGCTCTCGCAGGTCTGCGTTCGCGTCGCCACCCGGGTCGTGACCGGGGTCAGGGACGTGCTCATACGCAGCGGGGCGTGAGGAATCGCAATGAGCATGGAAAGCGCGGCCTGGAGCTCGCTGTACAAGATCTCGACCGCCAAGGACGGCAAGCACGGCATCTCCCGTGAGTCCGTGCGGCGCATCATGACGTTCGCGGTGCCCTACCGGGCCAAGCTGTTGGTCTTCATCGCCCTCTCCGTCGTGGGAGCATTCCTCGCGGTCGCGACGCCGGTGCTCGCCGGCCAAGTGGTCGACGTGATTGTCGCCCGGGGCGAGGTGTCCACGATCGTCCGTCTCGCCGTCGTCATCGCCCTCGTGGCCGTGGCGGACGCCGCCGTGTCGCTCGTGACGCGCTGGTATTCGGCGCGGATCGGCGAAGGCGTGATCCTGGACCTCCGCACCGCCGTCTTCAACCACGTGCAGCAGATGCCGATCGCGTTCTTCACCCGCACCCGGACGGGCGCGCTCGTCAGCCGCCTCAACAACGACGTGATCGGCGCGCAGCAGGCCTTCAGCGGCACGCTGTCCGGCGTGATCACGAACCTCGTGGCCTTGATCCTCACGCTGATCGTCATGCTCAGCACGTCCTGGCTCGTGACGGTCCTCGCCGTGGTGATGCTGCCCATCTTCCTGGTACCCGCGCGCCGCATGGGTAGCCGCCTCGCCGCGCTGCGTCGCGAAGCCGCCGACCACAACTCGGCCATGAGCACGCAGATGACCGAGCGCTTCTCAGCGCCCGGTGCCACGCTCGTCAAGCTGTTCGGTCGACCGGATCAGGAGGCCGAGGAGTTCCGCGTCCGTGCCGCCCGCGTCCGCGACATCGGCGTCCGGACGGCGATGCTGCAGTTCGTCTTCTTCACCGCACTGATGCTCGTCTCCGCCCTTGCGCTCGCCCTCGTGTACGGCCTCGGCGGTTCCCTCGCACTCGCCGGGCAACTGGACACCGGTGAGGTGGTCACCCTGGCGCTCCTGCTCACCCGCCTCTACGCGCCGCTGACCGGCCTCGCGAACGCTCGGGTGGAGATCATGAGCGCGGTGGTCAGCTTCGAGCGCGTCTTCGAGGTGCTCGACCTCGAACCGCTCATCCAGGAGAAGCCCGACGCCGTCACCGTCGCCGATGGTCCGGTGTCCGTCGAGTTCGACGACGTCCACTTCGCTTACCCGTCCGCGGACAAGGTGTCCCTCGCCTCTCTGGAAGAGGTCTCGACGCTGGACACCCGCGGCGGCGAGGAGGTGCTGCACGGCGTCTCCTTCCGGATCGAACCGGGGCAGACCGTCGCCCTCGTCGGCTCGTCAGGAGCGGGTAAGTCCACGATCGCGCAGCTGCTGTCGCGGCTGTACGACGTCGACGAGGGCGCCGTGCGTCTCGCGGGGACGGACGTCCGCGATGTCGCCTTCGCCTCCATGCGACACACCCTGGGCATGGTGACCCAGGATGGCCACCTGTTCCATGAGACCATCCGCTCCAATCTGCGTCTCGCACGGCCGGAGGCGTCGGAGGACGAGGTGTGGGACGCCGTCCGCCGCGCGCGGCTCGAGCCGCTCATCCGGTCCCTGCCGGACCAGCTGGACACCATGGTGGGCGAGCGTGGCTACCGACTCTCCGGTGGTGAACGCCAACGGATGACGATCGCGCGACTGCTCCTCGCTCAGCCGCGCGTCGTCATCCTCGATGAGGCGACAGCGGCACTGGACTCGACCTCGGAGGCCGCCGTGCAGGCGGCGCTCAGTGAGGCGCTCGAGGGCCGGACGGCGATGGTCATCGCGCACCGGCTTTCGACCATCCGCAGCGCGGACCTCATCCTCGTGGTCGAGGAGGGCTCGATCGTGGAGCGGGGCACGCACGAGGAGCTGCTGGCTGCCGGCGGGCGGTACGAAGAGTTGCACCGGACACAGTTCGCCGTCCAGAAGAACCTGGCAGCGGATGAGGAGACACCGAGCGGGACCTGACCGCGGTCGCCCCGTCACGCCCCCGGGCCGATGGGTTACCGGAGACGCCTGCGCAGGAGCAGGGCGGCGCCGCCCGCGAGCAGGCCGGCAGCGACGACGCCGGCTCCGCCGAGCTGCCAGCCCGTCAGCGCCAGGTCTCCGTCAGCGGAGGGTCGTGCTGCGGCCGACGGGCTCGGCGACGCGATCGCCCCTGCTCCAGGACCTCCCGAGGGCGGGCCAGCGGTCGGAGTCGCCGTCGGAGGGACCGGCTCGACTTGGGCGCCGGGCACCGACCAGGTTCCCGCAGCGAACGTGACGGGCAGGGTCGCCGCCGTGACCACCGACGACGGGATGCCCGACTCGAGGACGAGGCACTCGAGCGCGAGGGTCGCGTCGCCCTGTTCGACGCCGCCGTCCACGACCTCCTGGAACGAGATGGCCATCGGCACCTCGACCGGCTGCCCGGCGGCCACCGTGACGGTCGGAGACGTGACGACGGTGATCCCTCCCGCCGTCACGGAGAGTCGGGCGGCGTCGTCCGCATCGGCTGGGCAGCCCGCGGCGAGCACCGCGGAGCCGAACGACGGGACGGCGCGCGCGTCACCTGACGTGACCGCGGCGCCGGCGGTGTCGCGCAGCGTGAGCGGTGCCGGGGCCGAGGCGGCGACGGCAGCACCGGCGCCGGCGAGGCAGAGGACCGCGCTGGCGCTGAGCGCTGCCGTGACGAGCAGGGCGCGCCCTGCGGCACGGAACGGAGAACGGCGGATGACGGGGACAGTGGCAGACATCGGGACCTTTGGTGGGTGCGGTGGGCCTCCGGGACGGGGATACCCGGCGACGCCAGGACTCTCGCCGATGCAGATGAATGGGTCGTGAACGCCGGGCGTCACCCACGGCACCGGCCGTTGGGCCGAGGTTCACCTCCGCTGCCTACGATCGGCGCGTCCGTCCGATGAAAGTGATGCCATGCCCTTCGATCCTCGCCCCGAGCAGCCCGCGCCAACCGGTGGCGCATCCTCCGTGCCCGAGGAGGAGCGGGGCGCATCGGGCCGTCCCGGCCTCTCCCGCCGGTCCTTCCTGGGGGCTTCCGTCGCGGCAACGGTCGCCGTGGGAGCGACCGCTCAGGGGCTCGGGAGCGCGGCGCCCGCCCAGGCCGCGTTGCTGCCGTCAGCGTCGGCAGTCGTCGACCCGGACGCGCTCTCCTGGCTGGTGTTCGACCACCACGTGCACTCGGTCTACTCGCACGACGCCAAGTACCCGATGACGACGATCCTCGACCAGGCGCAGCGCTTCGCGGTCGACGCGATCGCCTTCACCGAGCACAGCAACAAGGGTCATGCCAACGTCGGCGGGGTGTTCAACGCGGCACGCGAGATCGACACCGCGCGGGCGGCGCGGCCCGACATGCTCGTGCTGCAGGGGCTCGAGTGGTATATCCCGGGAGCCGAGCACGCGACCGTTCTGATCGCGCCCGGGCCCCAGACGACCCTCGTGCTGCGCCGCTTCGAGCTCGACCACGACGGCAAGCTCAACGGATGGGAAAAACCGCGCCCTGGCACCGAAGACGCCGCCGAGTGGCTCGTGCACGCGACCGACGGGATCGCCTGGCTCGGCGCCCAGAAGCGTGCAGGCGTCATCGACGACGTGATCGTCCTGGCGAACCACCCGAGCCGCCTCGGCATCGACTCGCCCAGTGAGCTCCGTGCCTGGCAGGACGCCGACCCCGAGGTGTTCGTCGGCATGGAGGGCGCTCCCGGCGCCCAGGCCGGAGCGATCGCCGCGAACGCGACCGAACGCTCACGGCGTGGCGAGTACGAGAACGCCCCCAGCGAGTTCTCGTTCCCCGGCTACCCTGCTGAGGCCTATCTGACGCACGGCGGCTTCGACTGGACGACGGCCGTCGTCGGCGGCGTGTGGGACTCGCTGCTGAGCGAGGGACGGCGCTGGTGGATCACCACGAACAGCGATCTGCACCTCAAGGAGTCCGACGCGACCCGCGTGGGCGATTTCCCGACCGGGCCGGGCTGGGAGGCCGGGGCGACGCTCGCGAACTTCAACCGCGCCGGCCGTCGGCCCGACCCGATCGCCACGGACACGCCCCAGAACGGCGCCGACTTCTGGCCGGGCGAGTTCAGTCGGACGCACGTCGGGGCCGTCGACCGGTCGTCCGCCTCCCTGCTCGACGCGATCCGCGCCGGCCGAGTCTGGGTCGACCACGGGCACCTCGTCGCCGGACTCTCCGTCGTGCTCCGCGCCACCGACCAGCCGGAGACCGTCGCCACCTTGGGCGGGACCCTCACCGTCGCAAGCGGCACCGCCCTCGAGCTCGTGGTCGACGTCACGCCCACGACGACGCCCACCTCGCGGGGCACGACGCCGAGACTCGCGCACCTCGACCTGATCCGAGGGCGCGTCACCGGGCCCGTCGCCGACCGTGACGAACAGCGCGCACCCGGCACACGAGTCGTCGAGATGCTCGACGTCGCCGACCGCAGCGACTCCCCGTTCCGTGTCGTGGTGCCGCTCGAGCCTGCCACTGAGGACGGCTACGTCCGCCTTCGCGGCAGCGATGGCCAGGTGCACGGGGTCGGTCCGCTCGGCGCCGAGGTCGACCCGCGGGCACCCCAGCCGTACCCGGTCTCCCCAGCCGACCCCTGGGCCGACACCTGGCTGTACACGAATCCGATCTTCATCAGCGTGACCTGAGCCCCACGCTGATCCTTCGTGCAGACACGAACCACCAGATCGATCCTGGGCGGCGCGTTGACCAGTTGAGACCGCCTTCCCTATCGGGCGGCGGCTTCGTAGCGCGGATCGCGGGCGTAATCCTCCAGGCGCAGATCGAGCGCCTGCCGAACCTGCAGAGGTGCGTCGTCACCGATGAGCACCCGAAGGCGGCGATCGTCGGCTGCGGCTACCCGCTCAAGAATCACTGCCGCGGCATCGCGTGGCGCTGTTCCGCCTGCTGGTTCGTCCTGAGATGGCCAGGGGACCATGGCTGTCCCGAACAACTCGCTCCGCTGCGCGTCGTAGTCGTCTAGCGGCGAGCTGAATCGCATGCTGCCACCCGCCCAATCCGTTGCGAGGGCTCCCGGCTCGATCAGAGATACGCGGATGCCGAACCGCTCGACCTCAGCGGCCATCGCCTCGCTGAACGCTTCCAGACCCCACTTGGTGGAGTTGTAGAGCCCGAGCATCGGCATCGTTCCGACCGCGCCCACGCTGGAGATCTGGACGATATGGCCGGTTCCTTGGCGACGCATGATGGGGATGACGGCCTGGCTCAGCCAGACGGGGCCCAGCAGATTGGTGTCGATGATCGCGCGCGCGTCCTCCTCGGTCGCCTCTTCGATCGCGCCGACGAGTCCGTAGCCGGCGTTGTTCACGAGCACATCGATGCTTCCGAGCTCGTCGACCGCACGCAGCACTGTGGCCTGTGCCGCCGAGCGATCCCGCACGTCGAGGTTCAGCACCGTCAGGCGATCGCGTTCGGGTAGCGCACGCTCTCCTCTGACGGTTGCAACGACGACGTGTCCGGCTTCCAGGGCGGCGTCGACGAGGGCGCGACCCAGGCCGCGATTGGCTCCGGTGATCATCCAGGTCTGCGGTGAACTCATATCCCCAGCGTACCGCCAAACTGGACGTTCCGTCTCGTTTGCTCGGGTATCGTATGGACATGGCTCGCGATCGAACCCGTGTGAAGGTACATGCTGCCACGTTGTCGCTGGCGCTCGACGAGAGCGCGACCGGGGCGCTCACGATGGAGGGAATTGCTGCGCGGGCGGGCGTCAGCAAGCAGACCGTCTATCGGTCGTGGCCGTCGACCGGGGCAGTCCTGTTCGATGCGCTCCTGGCGCGCAGCGCCGACGAGACCGGTCGCGTCTTGGTGCCGAACTCTGGCGATCTGGCGCGCGACCTCCTCACGATGGCTACGGGGATGATCGCGGAGCTGACCGACCCGGTCGAGGAGGCTTTGCTGCGCACCGTCACGGCCGACCTGCAATCGGATGCAGCTCTCGCCGCGCAGTACCGAGAGCTGCTGCTGGAGCCTCAATTGAGCGCGATCTCCGCTCGGCTCGATGAGGCCGGGGTGCCTGCGCCAGGCGACGTTGCGGAGCTGTTCGTCGGACCGATCTTCTACCGCTGGTTGCTTCGCACTCGGCCGTTCGATTCGGAATGGGTCAGCGCCCACGTGGGGCGCATCATACGGAGCTGTGAGCCGTAGCGAGCGTCCGGCCTTCGTTTGCGGGACGCTGCGGCGGCCCGTACGATCGAAGGGTGCATTTGTACTTCCTCTGACGGTTGAGTGAGGCCCACCGCGCTCGTTGAGTCATCCGAGCCTGCGGCGGCCGCTCGTTCCCGACCCCTCGCGGGTCGCCGTCATCTGCGCACCCTCCCCGCCGCTTGCGGCGACATCGGTGCGTCGTCTCGAAGGATTCGAATGCTCATCCCGACCAACCGACTACCGGCGCGCCAGCGCGCCCAACTCATCGCTTCTGACGTCTCCGTGATGCGCGGCACGACACGTGTCCTGAACCACGTCGACCTCACCGTCACCGCTTCCTCCCGCATCGCTGTCGTCGGGGAGAACGGGCGCGGGAAGTCCACACTGCTCCATGTGCTCGACGGCACACTGATTCCTGACGCCGGCACGGTGTACCGCACCGGAACGCTCGCGGTCGCAGTACAGGACATGTCCGCAGAGGATGACCGCACCGTGGGCCAGACCATCGCGGAAGCGATCTCCGAACCTCTTGCAGCTCTGGCGTCCCTCGACGAGGCCGCCCGTGCGCTCTCGGCCGGCGGGGCCGGCACTGATGAGCGTTACGCGGCCGCGTTGAAGCATGCCGAAGGGCTCGATGCCTGGGACGCCGAACGGCGGGTGCGAAGAGCACTGGACGCCCTCGACGCTGAAACCGATCCGGCCAAGCTGCTCGGTGACCTCTCTGTGGGGCAGCGGTATCGGGTGCGCCTGGCGTGCCTGCTCGGCGCAGATGATGACCTCCTGCTGCTCGACGAGCCGACGAACCACCTCGACCGATCCGGCCTCGAGTTTCTGAGCTCGCAGCTCCGAGCCCGTGCCGGCGGGGTTGTCGTCGTCACGCACGATCGCGCGCTGCTCTCAGACGTGGCAGAGACCATCGTCGACCTCGACCCCACGCCTGACGGTCGAGCACGGGTGTACGGCAACGGGTACGCCGGGTATCGCGAGGGTCGGACGGCCGAGCGGGAACGGTGGGAACAGGAGTACGACCGGCAACGAGCCGAGCAGGCTCGCCTGCAGAACAGCCTCACCTCCGCGCAGAACCGCCTTGTCTCCGGGTGGCGACCGGAGAAGGGCACGAACAAGCACGGTCGCGCGACCCGTGCGGGCGGGCTCGTGCAGAGCGTCCACCGCCGACAGGAACAGCTCGAAGCGCACGCCGTGACCGTGCCGGAACCGCCCCTGCACTTCCGGTTCCCCGATCTGCCGACCAGGACCGGCGCGGCCCTGCTGAGTGCGGAGCGCGTCAGCGTCGCCGGCCGATTCGCGCAAGAGGTGTCGTTCTCACTCTCGCACCGCGGCCGCCTCGTTGTGACCGGCCTGAACGGGGCCGGCAAGTCGACCCTGCTCGCCGTGCTCGCCGGCGAGCTGCGCCCCGACACCGGTTCAGCGCGGATGCCACAGAGCGTCCGTCTCGGCTTCCTTCGACAGGAGACGGCTCTGCCGCTGCATCGGCGGGCGAGCGAGGTCTTCGCCGAGCACGCCGATGCACTGGAGGTTGCTGGGATCCTCAACGCCTCCGAAGCGATCGGGCTCTCGCAGCTCGGACTCCTCCGCGGCCGGGAGTCGAGCAAACGCATCGGCGAACTGTCGATGGGACAGCAACGCCGACTCGACCTGGCGTTGGTGCTCGCGGCGAAACCCCACGTCCTGTTGCTGGATGAGCCCACCAACCACCTGTCGATCGCGCTCGTCGACGAACTCACCGACGCCCTCAGAGCGACGCAAGCAGCCGTGGTGATCTCCACCCATGACCGGCAGCTCCTCCGCGACGTCGACGACTGGCCGCCGCTGCGCCTTCACGCGATGACCGAGGGTGAGGCACAGGCATGAGCAAGAAGAATCCTGCCGCCCATCGCGCGCTGCGCCCCCTCGCCAACCGCGACTACCGACTGTTGTTCGCAGCCGTCGGTATCGAGGTCTTCGGCACCGGCATGTGGACCATCGTCATGGTGTTCCAGGTGATTTCCCTCGACGACAGTCCACTGGCGTTGTCCGCTGTCGCCATGGGGATGAGCCTCGGCCTGTTCTCGTTCTCCATCCTCGGCGGGGTCGTCGCCGACCGGTTCTCGAAACGGCGCATCATCATCACCGTGCAGGGATGCACTGCCGTGGTCATGGCCGCGGTGGCAGCCCTGTCCCTCGCCGGGACGATCGAGCTGTGGCACGTCGGGGTCGCCTCGTTCGCGATGGGCGCCGGCAGTGCGTTCTTCTACCCCGCGTACAGCGCCTATCTCCCCCAAGTGCTCCCTCCCCGAGCAGCTCCTCGCCGCGAACGGCCTCGAAGGAGCGCTGCGCCCCTCGCTGGGGCAAGGCCTCGGGCCTGCGCTCGGCGGGATCATCGTCGGCGCGTTCTTCCCCGCGATCGGCGCGGTGATCGTGACTGCGTCCTACACGGTCGCATTCGTCATCGTGCTCTTCCTCAGCCGACGCCACGAGACAGCCGACCCCGCGACGCCTGCCGAGAAGACGAACGCGTGGGACGACCTGCGCGCGGGCGTCCGCTACGTCTCCCGTACTCGGTGGCTGCGCTGGACGCTCTTCTTCGGATCATCGCTCGCGCTCATCATCCAGGGGCCGATCGAAGTGCTCCTGCCATTCCTCACCCGCGACCGATTCGACGACGCGGGAGCGACGTTCGGGATGCTCCTGGCAGCGTTCGGAATCGGCGGGGCGGTCGGCTCGCTTGTTGTCTCCTCGTTGAGACTGCTGCGCCGCTACCTGACGTTCATGATCCTCTGCTGGGGCGGCGGAACACTCCCCCTCGTCCTGCTGGGCTTGACCGACAACCTGGCGCTGATGTTGGCAGCACTGTTCGTCGTCGGCGGAGCAACCGGGTCGGGCGTCGTCATCTGGGGCATCTTGCTGCAACGCCTCGTCCCGCGGAACATGGTCGGTCGAGTCGCAAGCGTTTCGATCGCATTCATGCCCGTCTCGATTGCGATCGCAGGTCCGCTGTCGCTGATCGTCCCCGCGGAAACGATCTTCGTCGTCGCGGGAGTCGTACCGCCCGCACTGGCCCTCGTGGCACCCACCGCGGGACGGATGCGCAGCACCGAACGACAGCTACCGCTCGACGCCTGACGGTGGGCGGATGGTTCTGCTGCTGCCGGAGCTTCCTCTGGTGGGCCCTGCCGGGATCGAACCGACGACATCCAGGGTGTAAATACTCCCGTGTCGGACGGTTCCCCGTGTTTCCGGGCTTCAGTGCTCGCCCAGAGGCCCCGTTAGGCACTCGCATTGCAGAGTGAGGCGACGCCTCGGTGACGAGCCGTGATCGCGTGAGGCGCCCACTGTCACCTTCAGCGACTTCTCACGGCAGCACTCGGCCGATGCGCGCACTTTCGATGTCCCCTTCGCCGCTGGTCAGGCGATGCGGCTTCCCACCCAGCGCCATTCTGGACAGAACACCGGCCACATCCCGACCCACACGATCCTCATCAAGCTCACGAGCGGACGGTGCCGACCAGACTGCACCCGGAGCACTCGAACCAGACCAGACGAACCGCACACAAGCTGACCGCACCGCCCGATAGCAACTACCAAGTGCCCGCCCCGAGGTACCGATGCATCCATTGCCTAGCTCGTGCACGACTGCGATGTCCTCGGATTTCCACCGGCACGCATCTCGTCGACGTTCAGCGGAGCGAGCCACGGCAAGCTCCATATGACGGCAGAATCTCCGCACTGTCTCCGCATGCGCCTTCGGGACTTCTGTGGACGCTCGCAAATCTGATCGGACGGCGCGTGTTCGCTGGGTCTAGGCTCCGAACAGGTCATCACCCGACGAGAGCCTGCATCGGATGGCTAGGGTCCGGAGAGACAGCGGGGCAAGAGTCTCCGCGCCTGAACCAAGTGGCCCGCCCTTCAGCGTTGAGCGGCGGGTCATCTGTTTCACCAGCGCCGGTGATTCTGGGCAACACGAGCGGAGCAATGATGCACATCGAACGGTGGTGGCCGAAACTCAAACCCACCACCCGGCAGTACCTGATCGAGCACAACGGGCTCCTCGTGCCCGCGGACGCACGAGCAGAAATCCTCAGCGTCGGCGGGCACCTCACCTCCGGTTCCTCCTGGGTGACGAGCTGGCCAGACGGCTACTACTTCCCGGCCGCGACCACACAGTGGATCGCTTCCCTGACCCGAGAAGCGACCGTCGACCCCGGCACGCTCGCATAACGCTGGAGCGGACAGGCGGCGGGGCGGCACGCCCGAACGTGCCGCCCCGAAAACCAGAGCAGCGGCACACGCGGAACCCGAATCCGTACTGGCAACACTGCCCCGGTCGGGAGCGATAGTAGGCCTGCCACACACGGGGCGCAAGGAGCTGTTGCTACCGCGCACCAATACCGGGGACCAAGCCACCGAAGGCTACCCAGCGGGTGTCCGTAGCGCTGAGAACGGCTCCTGGCCAACACGCGGGGGCGTGTGACCAGGAACCTGCGACAGGCGGGGGGGCCTGTCGCGCCCAGCGTAGCTCTCAGCACATCCCGGGCCGTCTCTAGACCCGTTGTGCATGGGGCCAGATACGTGTGCCGTCAGCGTCGTCAGACCTCGAGCTGCGCGCCGGAACTCGTCGTGGCAATGGCCTGGCGGTACGCGGCGATCTTGCGTTCCAGCGCGGCCAGGTGCCGCTGAACCTCGGCCTGTCGCTCGAGGACGGCCGCGTGGTGCTCTTCGAGGAGGGCCAGTCGTTCGGCATCGTCAGCGCCGGCCCGGTACGCGGCCGCGTACTCGCGCATCTCCTGGACGCTCATCCCCGTACCGCGGAGCATCACCGTTCCGGCGAGCCAACTCAGCGCAGCCGTGTCGTACCGACGCCACCCGTCCGGACCACGGCCGGGCGCGGGTGCGATGCCTTCCTTCTCGTAGTAGCGGATCGTGTCGACCGTGATGCCGAGTAGCTCAGCGGCGACGCTGATCGTGACAGGCTCGTCGACGTGGACCTCGGGAAGCAGCATGCCCTGAGTCTGCCACTTGACATGGTGTGCGCACCAGGGTCGAGAGTTAGGTCGTCCGGGTCGACCCGGCGGTGAACGGAGAACGCACATGCAGCAGATTCCTCTCGGCTCCCACGGCCTCGTCACATCAGCGCTCGGACTCGGGTGCATGGGGATGAGCGCCTTCTACGGCGGCGCCACCGAAGCCGGCTCCGTCGAGACCATCCGCCGCGCACTCGACCTCGGGATCACTTTGTTCGACACGGCAGAGGCGTACGGGCCGTTCGAGAACGAGCAGCTGCTCGGGCGAGCTCTCGGTGCCGACCGGGACCGGGTCGTCGTCGCGTCGAAGTTCGCCACAGACTTCACCGACGACGGCACCCCGATCGGCCTTGACGGGTCCCCGGAGCACGCCCGCCGCGCGATCGACCGGTCGCTCGGCCACCTCGGTACCGACCACGTCGACCTATGGTACCTGCACCGCGCCGACCCGAACGTGCCGATCGAGGACACCATCGGAGCGATGAGCGAAGCCGTCACCGCAGGCAAGGCTCGATACATCGGCGTCTCAGAAACCTCAGCAGAAACCCTTCGACGAGCGCACACGACGTTCCCGATCACCGCGATCCAGTCCGAGTACAGCCTCTTCGAACGTGACGCCGAGCACAATGGCGTCCTCGAAACCGCCTCGGAGCTCGGCATCGGGTTCGTACCGTTTTCCCCGCTCGGCCGCGGCTTCCTCTCCGGCACCCTCACCCGGAAAGACGACCTGCCCGAGGGTGACGCCCGCCGGAACCTTCCCCGGTTCTCAGACGAGGCCATCGACGCGAACCTGCGCGTCGTCGACGCGCTCGGGGTCATCGCCGACGAGAAGGGCGTCACCACCGCGCAGCTCGCACTCGCGTGGCTCATCCAAGCTGGCGTCGTCCCGATTCCCGGAACCACGAAGGCGTCCCGGGTCGAGGAGAACGTCGCCGCCGCGGACGTTGTGCTCACCGCCAGCGACCTCGAACGGATCGAGACGGCCTCACCGCACGGTGTTGCCGTCGGCACCCGCAATACCGAGGCGGGGATGGCGCGAGACCGCGGCTGACCCATACGCACATCCCTGCGGCACCGACCAGGTGTCGCGGGTTGTTTCGGTGACCGATAGCCGGTCCTCGTACGGAGATCCGACTGCGGATCTCGACGCCACTCTTCCGCCGGCGCCGAGCGTCCCGCTTGCCCCGCCCGGTGAACCTGCCCGATGAGGTGACCCATCTGACTCACTCTGTGGGTCTCGGAAAGGTGCAGAGTTGCGAGACATGGTCCGTCGTCGGGCCTGGCGACCATGGGCGCGGAATCCTGGGGTGACCGTGCTCTATGCGGCGGTACGTACGCCGCGGCAGGAGGCACGCCCGTCGTCCGAGACTACGACGTGCCATTCCGCTTCACCGGCCTGCTCCACAAGGTCGTCGTCGACATCGTGGCCGACTAGCCAGATGGAGACGATGCTCCGGATCCCGGCGGGATCGTTCTCAATGGGATCGACCGAGTTCTACGGCGACGAGTCACCCGTCTGTGTGCGGAACGTCGGTGAGTTCGACCTCGACAGAGCTCCGGTCACGAACGACCAGTTCGCGGCGTTCGTCGACGCCACCGGATACGTGACCGTGGCGGAGCGAACGCTCGACCCGCTCGACTTTCCCGGCGTGGATCCTCAGGGCCTGCTTCCGGGCGCCATGGTGTTCCGAAGCACGCCTGCCGGTCGATCTGACCGACTGGTCTCAATGGTGGACGTGGGTTCCGGGAGCATCGTGGCGCCGTCCCGAGGGCCCGTCGTCGGAGATCAGCGGCCGGGAAGCACACCCCGTCGTGCAAGTCGCGTTCGAGGACGCCTCCCGGTATGCGGCCTGGGCAGGAAAGCGTCTGCCCACAGAGACGGAATGAGAGTACGCCTCCCGGGGCGGACTCGTCGGTGCACCGTACGCCTGGGGCGATGATCCGGATGTCGAGAGCCTCCTGGCGAATCACTGGAACGGGAGATTCCCGTCTCTCAACGCAGGTGCGCGTGGTTGGGTCGGTACGTCTCCCGTCGGCACCTTTCCCCCGAACGATCACGGCCTCCTCGACATGATCGGCAACGTCTGGGAGTTGACCACCGACTTCTACACGGCACGCCACCTTCCTCCGGAATCGGAAGACTTCGTCTCGGGAGAAGGACGGAAGACACTGGTCGCCACCAGCAGCGTTGAGATCGGATCGAACAGTTCGCGGCGGGTACTCAAAGGCGGCTCGCACCTGTGTGCACCCGAATACTGTCGACGGTATAGGCCAGCTGCCCGCTCCCCTCAGACCGAGGACACTGCAAAAACGCACATTGGCTTCCGATGCGCACGAACGGTCGAAGGGGCGCGTACGTCGGACAACTTCGGACAAGAGCTCGGTGATCCTGTAGGGCACCCATGAAACGCTTGCTGACCAGGACACCCGCCTGGAGGTTCACCCTCATGGTGAGGGGCTTCGTGATCGGTGGGCCCTGCCGGGATCGAACCGACGACATCCACGGTGTAAACGTGGCGCTCTACCAGCTGAGCTAAAGGCCCGCGATCGGATGGAACCATCCGATGCGACTCGTCGAGTCTAGCCGGAGTCGCCGTCGGTACCGGCACGCTCCACAACCCGGGTCCGCGCGCATCCGCCGCGACACCGGACGATCGGTCGGGCGCGGTGACGGTCGCTGGCCGTACGATCGAGGGGATGGATACGACGATCCCCACCCCGTACGAAGACCTCCTGCGCGACACGCTCGAGCACGGCGCCACCAAAGGCGACCGCACCGGAACCGGCACCCGCAGCGTGTTCGGCCGCCAGCTCCGCTTCGACCTCTCCCAGGGCTTCCCGCTCATCACCACCAAGCGGGTGCACTGGAAGTCCATCGCCTACGAACTCCTCTGGTTCCTCCGCGGCGAC
The DNA here is from genome assembly GCF_015350715.1 of Plantibacter sp. VKM Ac-2876. Classification (NCBI taxonomy): domain Bacteria; kingdom Bacillati; phylum Actinomycetota; class Actinomycetes; order Micrococcales; family Microbacteriaceae; genus Plantibacter; species Plantibacter sp. VKM Ac-2876. Next base: position 484,765 of record NZ_JADKSI010000002.1, read on the forward strand.
GGCAACGTCCGCTGGCTGCAGGAACACGGCGTCTCCATCTGGGACGAATGGGCCGACGACCAGGGCGAACTCGGCCCCGTCTACGGTGTGCAATGGCGCTCCTGGCCGACCCCCGACGGCTCGCACATCGACCAGATCTCGCAGGTCATCGAACAGCTGCGCACCGACCCGAACTCGCGCCGCATCATCGTCTCCGCCTGGAACGTCGCCGACATCCCCAACATGGCGCTCGCCCCGTGCCACGCCTTCTTCCAGTTCTACGTCGCCGATGGCAAACTCTCCTGCCAGCTCTACCAGCGCAGCGCAGACCTCTTCCTCGGCGTCCCCTTCAACATCGCCAGCTACGCGCTCCTCACCCACCTCGTCGCCGAGCAGGTCGGCCTCGAGGTCGGTGACTTCGTGTGGACCGGCGGCGACTGCCACATCTACGACAACCACGTCGAGCAGGTGACGGAGCAGCTCGCGCGCGCACCGTTCCCTTACCCGAAGCTGCGCGTCAACACGAAGCGCGACAGCATCTTCGACGTGGAGTACGACGACCTCGAGATCGTCGACTACCAGCACCACCCCGCCATCCGAGCGGCCGTCGCCGTATGAGCCTGGCGCTCATCTGGGCCCAGGCCCACGACGGCGTCATCGGCGCCGACGGCGACATGCCGTGGCACGTCCCCGAAGACCTCGCGCACTTCAAGGCGCTCACCGGGTCGGACGCGGTGATCATGGGACGCCGCACCTGGGATTCACTCCCCGCACGGTTCCGTCCGCTCCCAGGACGCCCGAACATCGTCGTCACCCGCGATCACGCGTGGTCCGCCGACGGCGCGATCGTCGCGCACTCCCTGGAGGACGCGTTCGAAGCGGCACAGCTCGCCGGCAACGGCCAGGCCTGGGTCACCGGCGGTGCCGGCCTCTTCGCGGAGGCACTCCCCCTGGCCGACCGCCTGGAGGTCACCGAACTCGACCTCGACGTCGCGGGCGACACCTTCGCACCGACCATCGGCGAGGAGTGGGTGCCGGTCACGATCGATCCGGCGCACGGCTGGTCGGAATCCCGCACGGGTGTCCCCTACCGGTTCATCCGCTACGAGCGCGCACCCGAGGTCACGATCACCGGCTGAGACGCCCGGCGATCCGGATCGACCACCGCGCGAGCCGCAGCTCAGGCCGGCTGACGCAGCTCTTCGAGCGCGGCGCGGTAGGCCGCGAGCGAGCGGGCTTCGCCCGGTGCCGTGATGAAGCTCTCACGGATGATGCCCTGCTGGTCGATGAGGAAGGTCGCACGGTTCGCGAACCCCTTCTCCTGCAGGAACACGCCGTACTCCTTGGCGACCTGACCGTGCGGCCAGAAGTCGGCGAGCAGTTGGAAGCCGTACTGCTCCTGCTCCGCCCACGCGCGCAGCGTGTGCTTGGAGTCGACGGAGATGCCGACGAGCGTGACCTGGTCGTCCGTGAACAGGCTGAGGTTGTCGCGCAGCTCGCACAGCTCCCCTGTGCAGGTACCGGAGAACGCCAGCGGGAAGAAGACGAGGGCGACAGCCGAATTGCCGCGGAACTGACTCAACCTGACGAGTTCACCGAACTGGTTCGCCAGTTCGAAGTCGGGTGCCAGGGTGTCGTTCTCGAGTGCCATGAGGGTCCTTTCAGGCGGGTTCGCCTGCTCCGGATCGCCCGAGCGGTGGACGGGTCCGATCCGGTCACACATCCTAACCCCGCACCGCAGCTGCACAAACCCGGAGGGGTGCGCCGCTCGGTCACCGTTCCCTGGGGTGACCGGATAGGGTGAAAGGTGGCGCCCGCGTCCATACCCATCAGGACGCATGGAGTTCACCATCACAACCCAGGCACGATCTGCCACGAGAGAAAGGTCGACGGTGACTGTTCACGACCAGGATCCATACTCGTCCAACCACGTAGACGCCGATCCTGAGGAGACGTCCGAGTGGAATGAGTCCCTCGACGCCCTCGTCGACGAACGTGGCCGCGGTCGCGGCCGCGACATCATGCTGAGCCTCCTCAAGCGCTCGAAGGAGCTGCACCTCGGCGTGCCGATGGTGCCGACCACCGACTACATCAACACCATCGCCTCGGAGAACGAGCCCGACTTCCCGGGCGACGAGGACATCGAACGCCGGTACCGCGCCTGGATCCGCTGGAACGCGGCCATGACCGTGCACCGCGCGCAGCGCCCCGGCATCGGTGTCGGCGGACACATCTCCACCTACGCGTCGTCGGCCGCACTTTACGAGGTCGGCTTCAACCACTTCTTCCGCGGCCAGGACGCCCCGGGCGGTGGCGACCAGATCTACATCCAGGGCCACGCCTCCCCCGGCACCTACGCCCGCGCCTTCCTCGAGGGCCGCCTCAGCACCGACCAGCTCGACGGCTTCCGTCAGGAGAAGTCGCACGCGCCGCACGGGCTCTCCTCGTATCCGCACCCGCGCCTCATGCCGGACTTCTGGCAGTTCCCGACGGTGTCGATGGGTCTCGGCCCGATCAACGCGATCTACCAGGCGCACCTCGCCAAGTACGTCACCAACCGTGGCATCAAGGATGCCAGCGACCAGCAGGTCTGGGCGTTCCTCGGCGACGGCGAGATGGACGAGGTCGAGAGCCGCGGTCAGCTCCAGGTCGCCGCGAACGAGGGCCTCGACAACCTCAACTTCGTGATCAACTGCAACCTGCAGCGCCTCGACGGCCCCGTCCGCGGGAACGGCAAGATCATCCAGGAGCTCGAGAGTTTCTTCCGCGGCGCCGGCTGGAACGTCATCAAGGTCATCTGGGGCCGCGAGTGGGACGACCTCCTCAACCGCGACACCGACGGCGCGCTCCTCAACCTCATGAACGTCACGCCCGACGGCGACTTCCAGACGTACAAGACGGAAGACGGCGCCTACGTCCGCGAGAACTTCTTCGGCCGCGACGAGCGTGCCCTGAAGCTCGTCGAGGGCTACACCGACGACGAGGTCTGGAACCTCAAGCGCGGCGGCCACGACTACCGCAAGGTCTACGCGGCGTTCAAGGCGGCCAGCGAGCACAAGGGCCAGCCGACGGTCATCCTCGCGCACACCATCAAGGGTTACGGCCTCGGCCCGAGCTTCGAGGGCCGCAATGCGACCCACCAGATGAAGAAGATGACGCTCGACAACCTGAAGACCTTCAGGGACACGATGCGCATCCCGATCACCGACTCGCAGCTCGAAGAGAACCCCTACCTCCCGCCGTATTACCACCCGGGCGAGGACGACGAGGCGATCCAGTACCTGCACGAGCGTCGCCGCGCGCTCGGCGGCTACGTCCCCGAGCGTCGCAGCAAGTACACGCAGCTGAACCTGCCCGACGACTCCGCGTACGCGGCAGCGAAGAAGGGCTCCGGCACGCAGGAGATCGCCACCACGATGGCGTTCGTCCGACTGCTGAAGGACCTCCTCCGCGCCAAGGACTTCGGCAACCGCATCGTCCCGATCATCCCCGACGAGGCACGCACCTTCGGTATGGACGCGTTCTTCCCGAGCGCGAAGATCTACAACCCGAACGGTCAGCACTACACCTCGGTCGACCGCGAGCTGCTGCTCGCCTACAAGGAGAGCCCGCAGGGTCAGATCGTGCACGTGGGCATCAACGAGGCGGGCGCCGTCGCGGCCTTCTCCGCGATCGGAACCTCGTACTCGGTGCAGGGCGAGCCGCTCATCCCGGTCTACGTCTTCTACTCGATGTTCGGCTTCCAGCGCACCGCCGACGCCATCTGGGCGGCCGGCGACCAGATGACCCGTGGCTTCATGATCGGCGCGACCGCCGGTCGCACGACGCTCACGGGTGAGGGCCTCCAGCACGCCGACGGCCACTCGCTGCTGCTCTCGTCGTCGAACCCCGCGGTCGTCAGCTACGACCCGGCCTACGGCTACGAGATCGCGCACATCGTGCGCAGCGGTATCCAGCGCATGTACGGCGGCGAGCACGAGGACCCGAACGTCATGTACTACCTCACGGTGTACAACGAGCCGATGGTCATGCCCGTCGAGCCCGAGGGAGTCGACGTCGACGGCATCGTGCGCGGTATCCACCGCATCAGCACGAGCGACAAGCAGGGCCCGAAGGCTCAGCTCATGGCCTCCGGTGTCGCGGTCCCGTGGGCGATCGAGGCGCAGCAGCTGCTCGCCGACGACTGGGGCGTCTCCGCCGACGTCTGGAGCGTCACGAGCTGGACCGAGCTCCGTCGCGACGGTCTCGCCGCCGACCAGCACAACTTCCTGCACCCGCAGGAGGAGCGTCGTGTGCCCTACGTCACGGAGAAGCTGAGCGGTGCCGCAGGCCCGTTCGTCGCCGTGACCGACCACATGCACGCCGTGCCGGACCAGATCCGTCAGTTCGTGCCTGGCGACTTCGCGACGCTCGGGGCCGACGACTTCGGCTTCTCCGACACGCGCGCCGCTGCCCGTCGCTTCTTCAAGATCGACGGCCCGTCGCTCGTCGTCCGCACCCTCCAGCAGCTCGCTGCTCGGGGTGAGGTCGATGCGAGCCTCCCGCAGCAGGCGATCGACCGCTACCGCCTCCACGACGTGAACGCCGGCAACACCGGTAACGCGGGTGGCGAGAGCTGATTCCATCCCTACCACGGTGACGAAGACGAAGACGAAGGCCGAGACACTCGACTGGCTCCGCCGGATCTCGGGCGAGCTCGCGACCGCGACGCTCAAACGCCTCGAGGACACCCTTCCCTGGTACGCCGAGATGCCACCAGGCCGCCGCTCAGCGGTCGGCCTGGTGGCTCAGGCGGGCATCAGTTCGTTCATCTCGTGGTTCGACGATCCCCGGTCGACGCCGTGGATCGCCGCCGACGTGTTCGGGGCGGCTCCTCGCGAGCTGCTCCGTTCCGTCAGCCTGCAGCAGACCCTGCAACTCATCAAGGTCACCGTCGAGGTGGTCGAGGAACGCGTCGCGTCCGGAAGCGTCGACCTCCGCGAGGCGATCCTCCTCTACTCACGCGACATCGCATTCGCCTCGGCCGACGTGTACGCCCGTGCGGCCGAAGCCCGCGGACTCTGGGACGCCCGCCTCGAGGCCCTCGTCGTCGACTCGATCCTCAGTGGCGAGGCCGACGACGAGCTACCGAGCCGGATCGCCGCCCTCGGGTGGCACGGTCACGGCGAGGCCTGCGTCCTGGTCGGGACGACCCCACGGGTGCTCGATGTCGACATGCTCCGCCGGACCGCCCGACACCTCGACGCCGACGTCCTCATCGGCGTCCAAGGCAACCGGCTCGTGCTCGTCTTGGGTCGCGCCGAGCTGCCCAGCACCGAGCCCGGAGACGGCGAACCCGTCGACGAGGCCGAACAGGCCGCCGCGGACGCCCGCACCAGCTCACAACTCACCTTCCTCGACATCGCCGCCAAGCTCGAGCACGGCTTCGGGCCGGGGCACCTGGTGCTCGGTCACGCCGTGCCCTCCCTCATCGAGGCGTCGCGCAGCGCGAAGGCCGCACTGGCCGGCTTCGCCGTGGCGAAGTCCTGGCGACACGCGCCACGTCCGGTCGCAGCAGACGATCTCCTTCCGGAGCGCGCCCTCGCCGGCGACAACCTCGCGAAGACCACGCTCATCGAGCGGGTCTACCGCCCACTCAAGGACTACTCCGGCGAGCTCGTGACGACGCTCTGGTGCTACCTCGACAACGGCCGCTCGCTCGAAGCGACGGCGCGCGAGCTGTTCGTGCACCCCAACACGGTCCGGTACCGCCTCAAGCGGGTCTCCGAGGTCATCGGCTGGGACGCGACCGGTGCCCGCGAGTCGCTCATCCTGCAAGCGGCCCTCATCCTCGGTGCCATCGCTGAGCCCGAGCCGTCCCGACGTCGGCTGACCTCCTGACGCTGGCAGGGCCGTTCGACCGGTCGGTTTTGTCGAGTCCACACAACACATTTTCCAAAGGTTCGTGGTGTTGCTCCACTGCTGGGCGTCCTCTGGTTGGCAGACTAGAGCGGTGATCGTCATCGCCTGCCCTGGACAGGGCTCCCAAACCCCCGGCTTCCTCGACCCCTGGTTGCAGGACGCCTCCGCGAAGGACGCGCTCGCGCGCTTCTCCGACGAAGCCGGACTCGACCTCGTCAAGCACGGCACCGTCTCCGACGCCGACACCATCCGCGACACCGCGGTGGCCCAGCCGCTCATCGTCGCGGCCGGCATCGTCGCCTTGGACGCCCTGCGGAAGACCCTCCCCGCCGACGCCGCGCCGTTCGGCGGCATCGCCGGACACTCCGTCGGCGAGATCACCGCGGCCTACGGCGCCGGCATCCTCTCGGACAGCGACGCCATGAGCTTCGTGAGCGAACGCGCCGTGGCCATGGCCGAAGCCGCAGCCACCACCCCGACGGGCATGAGTGCGGTCCTCGGTGGCGACCAGGACGCCGTCGTCGCGCACGTCCGCTCCTTCGGGCTGGAGCCCGCCAATTACAACGGCGGCGGCCAGATCGTCGTCGCCGGCGCGCACGACGCCCTCGCCCGCCTCGCCGACGAGCCGCTCAAGGGCACGCGGGTGATCCCGCTGCAGGTCGCAGGCGCCTTCCACACGAGCTACATGCAGTCGGCCCGCGACTGGCTGGCCGGGGCGAGCCGCACGGTCGAGCCCCAGGACCCGACGCTCCGCATCTGGACGAACCACGACGGCACCGAGGTCACCTCGGGTACGGCGTTCTTCGACCTCCTCATCGGCCAGGTCGCCTCCCCGGTACGCTGGGACCTGTGCATGGACGCGTTCAGCGCCGCAGGGATCACCGGACTCATCGAGCTCGCCCCCGCCGGGGCGCTCACCGGACTCGCACGTCGCGGCCTGAAGGGCGTGCCGACGGTCGCCATCAAGACCCCCGACGACCTGCCGGCAGCCCTCGACCTCATCGCCCAGCAGTAGCGCAGACGGAGAACCAGTCAATGACCACCCCCACCCTCAAGCAGTCGCGCGGTCCCGAGTTCACCCGCATCCTCGGCCTCGGCGCAGCTCGCGGAGACCTCAGCGTCCCGAACGACGACCTCGTCGGTCCGATCAACTCGTCCGACGAGTGGATCCAGCAGCGCACCGGCATCGTCACCCGCACGCGGGCGTCGGCCGACGTCAGTGCCGTCGACCTCGCAGCCGAAGCCGGCGCCGAGGCCATCGCGGCCGCGGGCATCTCCCCCGAGCAGGTCGACCTCGTCCTCATCGCGACGATCAGCAACGTCCAGCAGTCCCCGTCGATGGCGGCCGTCGTGGCCGACCGCGTCGGCGCGAACCCCGCTGCCGCGTACGACCTCAACGCCGCATGTGCCGGATACGCCTACGCGATCGCACAGGCCGATGCCCTCATCCGATCGGGCGCGGCTCACTACGCGCTCGTCATCGGCGCCGAGAAGCTGTCCGACATCGTCGACCCGACCGACCGGTCGATCTCGTTCCTCCTCGGCGACGGTGCAGGTGCGGCCGTCGTCGGTCCGAGCGACTTCCCCGGCATCTCCCCCACCGTGTGGGGGTCCGACGGGTCGAAGGCCGACGCCGTCGGCATGAGCGGCACGCTCACCGAGTTCCGCGACGGCACGGCCGCCTGGCCGACCCTGCGCCAGGAGGGCCAGACGGTCTTCCGGTGGGCGGTCTGGGAGATGGCCAAGGTCGCCAAGCAGGCCCTGGAGGAAGCGGGCGTCGAAGCCTCCGACCTCGCTGCCTTCATCCCCCACCAGGCGAACATGCGCATCGTCGACGAGTTCGCCAAGCAGCTCAAGCTGCCGGAGACCGTCGTCATCGCACGCGACATCGAGACCACCGGCAACACCTCGGCGGCATCCATCCCGCTCGCCACCCACCGGCTCCTCCAGGGGCACCCCGAGCTCAGCGGCGGCCTCGCCCTGCAGATCGGATTCGGTGCCGGACTGGTCTTCGGCGCTCAGGTCGTCGTCCTGCCGTAGCAGGACGCCCGACGCGACTACACTCGACTACGGTCAAACCTCACCCAAGGAGTAGAACAATGGCACTGTCCACCGAAGAAGTCCTCGCCGGCCTGGCCGAGCTGATCAACGACGAGACCGGCATCGCGACCGACACCGTCGAGCTGGACAAGTCGTTCACCGACGACCTCGACATCGACTCGATCTCCATGATGACCATCGTCGTCAACGCGGAGGAGAAGTTCGACGTGAAGATCCCGGACGAAGAAGTCAAGAACCTGAAGACCGTCGGCGACGCCGTCGACTTCATCGTCAAGGCTCAGGGCTAGTCCCAGCGCAGTGCTGAAGGGTCGGCCGGCAGTTGGCCGACCGGCCCTTCAGCGTTCGAGGCGGCTCGTCCGTCCGGACACGGGCTCGACCGCCGCAGGGCTCGGACCCCCTCGTCGTCTCCACAGAAGGTTTGACTGAATGACCACCAAACGCATCGTCATCACCGGCATCGGTGCCACCACTCCCCTCGGCGGCAACGCCACCGACTCCTGGGACAACCTCCTCGCCGGCAAGAGCGGTGCGAGCCGTCTCGAGCAGCCATGGGCCGAGGAGCTCGAGTTGCCCGTACGCTTCGCCGCGCAGGCCGCCGTCCCCACCGCGGACATCCTCGACCGTCGTGAGGTCAAGCGCCTCGACCCGTCGAGCCAGTTCGCCCTGATCGCCGCGCGCGAGGCCTGGCAGGACGCCGGCGCCCCCGAGGTCGACCCGGAGCGACTCCTCGTCGACTGGGCCACCGGCATCGGCGGCGTGTGGACGCTCCTCGACGCCTGGGACACCCTGCGCGAGAAGGGCCCCCGCCGCGTCCTCCCCATGACCGTCCCGATGCTCATGCCGAACGGCCCGGCAGCGGCGATCGGCATGGACCTCGGCGCCCGCGGTGGAGAGCGCACCGTCGTCTCCGCTTGTGCGTCCAGCACCGAGTCGCTCGCCAACGCCTACGACCACCTCCAGGCCGGCCTCGCCGACATCGTCGTGGCCGGTGGCTCCGAAGCCGCCATCCACCCGCTCCCGCTCGCGTCCTTCGCGGCGATGCAGGCGTTGTCCAAGCGCAACGACGATCCCGCCATCGCCTCGCGTCCCTACGACGTCGACCGCGACGGATTCGTCCTCGGTGAGGGTGCGGCAGCGCTCATCGTCGAGACCGAGGAGCACGCCAAGGCCCGTGGCGCCCGCATCTACGCCGAGCTCCTCGGTGGTGCGGTGACGAGCGACGCGTACCACATCACGGCTCCCGACCCCGAGGGTTCGGCTGCTGCCCGCGCCATGCGTGCGGCCGTGGAGAACGGCGGCGCGTCGCTCGACGACGTCGTGCACGTCAACGCACACGCCACGAGCACGCCCGTCGGCGACATCGCGGAGTACAACGCGCTGCGTCGGGTCTTCGGTGCCCACCTCGACGACATCGCCGTGACGGCCACCAAGGCCTCGACCGGCCACCTCCTCGGTGGCGCGGGCGCCATCGAAGCGGCCTACACGGCGCTCGCCCTGCACCACCGGGTCATCCCGCCGACCATCAACCTCGACAACCAGGACCCGGAGATCCCGCTCGACGTCGTCACGACGCCGCGTGAGCTCGGGTCCGGCGACCTGCTCGCCATCAGCAACTCGTTCGGGTTCGGCGGCCACAACGCGGTCGTCGCGTTCCGGAGCTACTGAGCCGTCCGCGACTGAGACGACGACGGGTCGTGGTGCATGCACCACGAGCCGTCGTCGTCTACTGACCAGGGTGCCGCCGTTTCGTCACCTCGTGTCTGCCGGGAGTGTCACCGACCTCGCACGGTCCACGCCACGTGGGCACCCTGTCGTCTGTGAAGTTGTCTCGCGTGCGCGGTGCCGCCGCGCCGGCGGGGCCGGATCAGCCCACGTTGTGCAGCCAGATGACGGAGGACCCGTCGCCGGCGTGACGGAACGGCTCGAGTTCGTCGTCCCACGGCTGTCCGAGCGCGACGCGGAGTTCGCGCTGGAGTTCGACGGCGTTCCCGGCGCCGACCTCCATGGCGTACCGGATGCGATCCTCCGGGACGACCACGTTGCCGATGCTGTCGGTCTGCGCGTAGAAGATCCCGAGGTCGGGCGTGTGCATCCACCGGGCACCGTCGACGCCCTGGGCCGGGTCTTCGCTCACCTCGTAGCGGAGGTGCTCCCAGCCGCGCAGGGCTGAGGCGAGTGCGGCTCCGGTGCCGTGCGGGCCTTCCCAGAAGACCTCGGCACGCTGCGCACCGCGGAGGATCGGCTGGTCTTCCCAGTCAAAACTGATGGCACGACCAAGAGCGCGACCTGCCGCCCATTCGAGGTGCGGGCAGAGCGCGCGAGGCGACGAGTGCACGAACAGCACACCCTTCGTCATCGGTGTCGACATGATTCCTCCACTGCGTCCGGGTGCGTCTTCCCCAACGACCCATGCAGTGTGATCCATGTCGGTGTCCGGCTGACCGGACCTCCGTGTATGCAGTTGTTCGGCTCGCGCCGATACGAGCATTATGCCCCATGACCTGGAGGAATGACAACCGTGTCGTTCCCAGTACGCTGGATCGGGAGCCGACCCGGACTGACGGCCTTCCAGGATGGAGCGGTGATGCACGAGGCCCTCGCGATCGACATCGGCGGCACGAAGGTCGAAGCGGCCGTCGTCGACGCCGAGGGACGGATCCTGCCCGGCACCCGGTTCCGCGGTCCGACGGGCGCCGCGGCCACCCGCGAGGAGCTCGTGGCGTCGATCCTCCAGACCGCCGAACGGAGCATCGCGGCCCATGGCGGGCCGGTGTCCGGTGTCGGGATCGGTTCGGCGGGCCCCATCGGCAGGACCGACGGTACCGTCTCGCCGATCAACCTCCCCCGACTCGCCGACTTCCCCGTCGTGGCGGAGCTCCGGCGCTTCACGTCCGGTCCGGTGGAACTCCGACTCGACGGCACCTGCATCGCCCTGGCCGAGCACTGGCAGGGCGCACTCCGCGGAACCGAGAACAGTATGGGCATCGTCGTCTCCACCGGGATCGGTGGCGGGATCATCCTCGGATCCCGACTCGTCCCCGGCACCTCGGGCAACGCCGGCCACCTCGGACAGATGCAACTCCGCCGACGCGAACCGGATGCTGTCGGCACACCCTGGACGTTGGAGGGCATCGCGTCAGGGACCGCGACGGTCGCCTGGGCGCGCGCCCAGGGATGGACCGGCATGACGGGCGAACAGCTCGGGGCCGACTACGCAGCTGGAACGGAGATCGCGATCCGCGCCGTCCGACGTTCCGCCGAGGCCGTCGGCGAAGCCCTCTGCAGCATCACGACCCTGCTCGACCTGGAACGCGTCGCGATCGGAGGCGGCTTCTCGCGGGTCTCCCCCGACTACCTCGACCTCGTCCAGGAGGCTGCGACCTCCGCCGCACTGCACGCCTACGCCCGTGAGCTGCGCGTGGTCCCGGCCGGGCTCGACGCCGGCGGGCCGCTCATCGGTGCTGCCGCCCTCGTCCTCGCGGACTGAACGCGCACGTCCCGGTCCCTGAGCCTGTCGAAGGGCGCCCTTCGACAAGCTCAGGGGTCGGATCTCGGTAGGGCGGGTGGGACTTGAACCCACGCATCGTTCGGTTATGAGCCGAATGCCTTCACCAGCTTGGCTACCGCCCCGTGCGGAACCCAGTGTACCGAGTGGCCCGCCGGGCGGGAGTCAGTCGCGCGATTCCTGGCGGTCTGCGGTCGCCGTGTGACGCTCGGTCGTCGGGTCGACGACCTGCTCGCCGCGGTAGAGCGCTTCGAAGGTGTCGAGCGTGCGCTCGATGTCGTGTGCGGAGACGAGCTCCAACGAGGCGTCCTGCATCCGGCGGTACTCCTCGGGCGAGGCGCTCAGCACCGTCGCGAGTCGCTCGGCCAGGGCGTCGACGTTGCCCGGCTCGAACAGGTACCCGTTGACCTGATCGTGCACGAGGTGGGGCAGCGCCATGGCGTCGGCCGCGACCACCGGGAGACCAGAGGCCATGGCCTCCATCGTCGCGATGCTCTGCAGCTCCGCGATGGACGGCATCGCGAAGACGGTGGCGTTCGTGTAGGCCTGCTTCACCTCATCGTCGGACACCTTGCCGAGGAATCGGACGCGGTCGCCGATGCCGAGCTGCTGGGTCAGCTGCTCGAGGTTCTTCGCCTGGTCGCCGCCACCGATGACGTCGACGTGGGCGTCGAGTTCCTTCGGGAGTTTCGTGAGCGCGCGCAGGAGCACGTCGATCTGCTTCTCGCTCGTGATGCGACCCACGAAGAGGATGGTGTTGCGCTTCCGCGGTTCGAACGACGGCGTGTACTGTCCGGCCTCGATCCCGCAGGAGATCGCGTGCACACCGGTCAGGCCCGTGAACTGCTCCAGGAAGTCGGCGGCCTTGCGCGTCGGGGTCGTCACGGCGAAGGCGCGATCGAAGACGCGACGGGCGGCAGCCCACTGCGTCCGGACGAGCCACTCCTGGGTGCGCTTGGGGATGACGGTGAAGTCGAGGATGTTGTCGGGCATGATGTGGTTCGTCGCCACCATGCGGATGCCGCGTTGCTCGGCCTCGATCGAGAGACCACGGCCCACCACGATGTGCGACTGCAGGTGCACGACGTCGGGCTTCACGCGGTCGAGGATCTTCCGGGCGTTCCGTCGCATCGACCACGGCATCGCGAAGCGCAGCCAGTCGTGCGGGTACCACCGGAGGCTGAAGAGGCGGTGCGCCGTCATCGTCTGACCCTCGTGGGTCTCCTTCCACGTGCCGAACTTGCGCGAGCCGGCGGGCGCCACGATGTGGACGTCGTGGCCTCGGCGGACGAGTCCGGCCGCGAGGCGCTCGGCGAAGCGTGCGGCGCCGTTCACGTCGGGCGAGAAGGTGTCGGCACCGATGACCACCCGCAGCGGCTTGTGGGTGTCGGGGGTCGGCGTCGTGCTGGACGCCTTCGCGAGGTGCTGGTCGTCGGGAGAAGTCAAGGTATCGGTGATTCCTCTGTGCTTGGCCAGTGATGTGAGGGGGTGCGGGCGGTCGCTCACGACCCTGATGCGGCGCGGAACGCCATGCTCAAGCATACCTGCAGCCCGTTCGGGCTCCGGGGCTCAGGCGGGCGCGTCGCCGGTCGCGAGGGCCTTCGCGGCAGCTGCGGCCGCCGGCGTCTGGCTCACCTGTGGGTGATGGCGAGCGAGCTGGAAGACTCCCCACACGGCGATCGCGCCGGCCACGACGAAGCCGAAGCCGGCCCAGAACGGTGCGTTGCTCGCCTCCCCCAGCACGATGATGCCGATGCCGACCGCGATCATCGGATCGATGACGGTGAGGCCCGCGATGACCAGGTCGGGCGGCCCCGAGGAGTAGGCGGTCTGCACGAAGTAGCCGCCGAGCGCACTCGCGGCCACGAGGCCGAGCCCGCAGAGGACCGTGAGCCAGTCGAACTCGCCCTGCTGCAGCCGCCCGATGATGACCTTGGCGAGCGTCGCGACGAAGCCGTAGAGCACGCCGGTCCCGACGATGTAGAAGATGGCCGTGAAGCGGGAGCGGAACAGCATGAAGCCGAGTCCGAACACGACGAGCACGACACCGAGCATCACCAGGATCGTGACGAGCTCGGCCTCGGTGATCCGGTGCTCGCCCGTGAAGACCGCCGCGATCGTCACGAACAGGCCGACGCCGCCGACGCAGGCGACGATCGCGACGACCGATCGACGGTTCAACCGGACGCCGCTGATCCTGCTGTTCACCACCGCCGTGATGACGAGCGCGACCGCGCCCAACGGCTGGACGAGGGTGATCGGTGCGAGGGACAGGCTGCCGAGCTGGAGCACGATCGCGAGCCCGAGCATGACCGTTCCGGTCACCCAGGACGGCCGACTGAGCAGCGCCAGGAGCTGAGCGACGTTGAGCCCCGACGTCGCGTCGGTGCCGCTCGACGACTCGACCTTCGCCACGCCCCGGTGCTGCAGTTGCGCGCCGAGCGAGAGGAAGACAGCGCCGAGGAGCGCGAACGGGATACCGAGGAGCTGCGAGGGGTTGCGGGTGAAGTCGTCCGCGAGGTCGGCGATGTCGATGGCGGAGTGGATCACCCGTCGAGGGTACCCCGCGGTCCCGCTGATCCCGGCGCGGCAGGCCGAGCCCAGCGGATAGGCTCGAGCAATGGCAATTCTCGAGATCTGTGTGACCGGTGACCCGGTGCTCCACTCCGTCGCCCGGCCGGTCACCACGGTGGACGACGACCTTCGTCGGCTCGTCGCCGACATGTACGAGACCATGGACCTCGCTCCCGGCGTCGGACTCGCGGCCCCGCAGGTCGGCGTCCCGCTCCGCCTCTTCGTCTACAGCTACGAGGACGACGACGGCCAGCCGTGGCGCGGCGTCGCGATCAACCCGGTGCTGTGGATCAGTCCCCCGCCGGTGGGCGAGCTCGACGAGGAGGCCGAGTCTGAAGGCTGCCTCTCCGTCCCCGTCGAGCGGCACCCGCTCCGTCGCGCGGAAGCGGCCATGCTCATCGGGACCGACCTCGAGGGAGCCCCGGTCGAGCTCCGTGTCGTCGGCTGGCGCGCACGCATCCTGCAGCACGAGTTCGACCACCTCAACGGCGTGCTCTACGTGGACCGCCTGGAACTGCCGTACTCGCGTCGAGCGGCGAAGGCGATCCGCAAGGCTGGCTGGGGCGTCCCCGGGATCTCCTGGCTGCCGGGTCGCGACGACCTCGAGGGCTGAACGACCTCGACGGACACAGGGTGTCCGGACATGCAACGAGGCCCGAAGAGTGGAGTCTTCGGGCCTCGTTGCCTAGTCTACGGCGTCCCGGCCGGTTTCGTGAAACCGGCCGCCAACGACGAATCCCTCGGTCCTGATGGACCGAGGGATTCTGTGCAGCTCCTCGAGTTGGACTCGAACCAACAACCTATCGATTAACAGTCGATTGCTCTGCCAATTGAGCTATCGAGGAATACGTGCTTCGACCAGCCGGACGAATCCGGCCTCTGCGTTGCAGCGCGTATCTACTGTAGCAAAGGATTCGCAGACACCAAATCGACACGCGATCAATCGATGCCGACGGCCTCGGGCGTCTCGTACTGGGTCTCGGTGCCACCCGACTGGGCGAGCGCGGCGAGGAACTCGTGCGGCGGATCGGCGAGCATCGCGTCGATCGGGCCGTAGCCCACGACCCGTGACTGGTGGAGCGCCAGCACGTCGTCGGTCACCTCGCGGAGCATGGCGAGATCGTGTGTCACGACCATGACCGTGCCGCCGTCGCGACGGAACCCGTCGAGCAACTCGGTCACCGTGTGCCGGACCGTGATGTCGATGCCGGCCGTTGGCTCGTCGGCGATGAACACCTTCGGGCCGAGGACGAGCGCGCGCGCGATGGCGATGCGCTGCCGCTGACCACCGCTCAGCTCGTAGGGGTACTTGTCGAGGCTGGAGAGGGGCATCTGGACGGCGTCCAGCAGCGTGGCGACCCGGACGCCGAGCGCCTGCTCGCTGAACTTCTTGTCGCGCGCGAGGACCGGTTCCGAGATGAGCTCCGTGACGGTGAGTTCGGGCTTCAGATGCGCACCGGCCTCCTGCTCGAGCAGCGACACCTCGAACGTGAGTTTCGTGAGTTCTTTACGGCCCACCTTGCGCATGGAGCGACCGAGCGTGCTCGCGTCGCCGCCGGACACGAACGGACGGGAGTCCGCTCCGGTCAGGTGGCGTCCGGACAACACCCGCAGGAGCGTGCTCTTCCCCGACCCCGAGCTGCCGATGACCCCGAGCGAGCCACCGACGGGCAGCTCGAAGCTGATGC
Source organism: Plantibacter sp. VKM Ac-2876 (assembly GCF_015350715.1). Classification (NCBI taxonomy): domain Bacteria; kingdom Bacillati; phylum Actinomycetota; class Actinomycetes; order Micrococcales; family Microbacteriaceae; genus Plantibacter; species Plantibacter sp. VKM Ac-2876. Next base: position 500,473 of record NZ_JADKSI010000002.1, read on the forward strand.
CGTCCAGCGCTCGATTGCTCGGACTCACGCCGTGCGCGGCGTAGTCGACGCTCAGATCACTCGCCCGGACCGCCGGTCCGTCCTGCTCTGGGTGCTTCATGAGACCTCTCCTTCCGGTGCACGGGGAGCCACCGGATCGCCATCGAGTGTATCCGGCGATCCCGGCGGGGCCACGTGCCACGCTCGGAGGAGGCCGACCGCGTCAGGCCTCGGCGCGGAGCGCACGCCGTTCCGCCTCGACGTCCGCGAGCTGCCGGGTGATCTCCCGGTGGGACTCGTCGCGGGGGTCGGTGCGGCGCAACGAACCGAGCAGCGCCGCCTTGCGACCGAGGAGGTCGCGGTCGATCAGCGCTCGCGCGATGTCCCGGACGTAGCTCGGCAGCTTCTCCTCGTTCGTCTCGGGCAGTGGTGACACCCCGAGCTCGCGGACCAGTCCGTCGAAGCCGGGTGGGACCTGCGCGATGACGGTCTCGAGCCAGGCGTTCGTCCCGAGGTGGTCGAGGCTCACACTCATGGCGTCGCGCACCACGGCGAGGGAACTGTTGGCGACCGAGCTCTGGACCGCGCGCTCCAGCATGGGGCGTTCGAGGTGCTGGGGCAGCTGCAGGATCGCACGGAGGGCGTCTTGCTCGAGGCGCGTCGACGGATCCTTGGGCAGGTCGTTGAGCGAGGCCTGTCGCTCTCGCGGCGGCTCGGCAGCGGGTGAGCCAGGGCCCTGCTGGCGGGCGTCTCGGGCCGAGTTCTGCGAGCCTCCTGCGGCGGCACCGCCGGCAGCCCGCACGGCGCGGGCCACCTCGTCGAGTTCCATGCCGAGCTGCTTCGCGAGCACCCGGGTGTACCCGGGACGGAGCGATGGGTCGCGGATCTCGGCGACGACCGGCGCGGCCGCGCGGAGTGCGCCGACGCGGCCCTCGACCGTCTCGAGGTCGAAGCCCGCCAGCGTCCGCCGGATGATGAACTCGAACATCGGCTCCCGGCCGTCGACGAGCTTCCGGATGGCGCCGTCGCCGCGGTTGAGCCGGAGGTCGCAGGGGTCGAGGCCGTCGGAGGACACGGCGACGTACGTCTGGGCCGAGAACCGCTTCTCCTCGCCGAACGCACGCGTCGCGGCCTTCTGCCCGGCCTCATCAGGGTCGAACGTGAAGATGACCTCGCCGGTGGCGGAGTCGTCGCCCATGACGCGGCGGATCATCTTGATGTGGTCGACCCCGAACGAGGTCCCGCATGTCGCCACCGCGGTGGTCTCCCCCGCCAGATGGCAGGCCATGACGTCGGTGTACCCCTCGACGACGACGACGCGCTTGCCGCGCGAGATGTCGCGTTTGGCGAGGTCGAGGCCGTAGAGGACCTGCGCCTTGTGGTAGATCGCCGTCTCCGGGGTGTTGAGGTACTTCGGCCCCTTGTCGTCGTCCCGGAGGCGCCGGGCGCCGAAGCCGAGCACCTGCCCAGTGGTGTCGCGGATGGGCCAGATGAGGCGTCCGCGGAACCGGTCGTAGACCCCGCGGTCGCCGCTCGACACGAGCCCGGCCGCGAGCATCTCCTCGTCGGAGAATCCGCGCGATCGCAGTGCCTTCATGAGGTGGTCCCAGCCGGCAGGCGCGAACCCGATCCCGAAGTGATCGGCAGCGGCGGCGTCGAAGCCGCGTTCGCCGAGGAAGCGCCGCCCGAGGTCGGCGTCGCCGTCGTGGAGCTGCTGCTGGAAGTACTCGGCGGCAGCCTGGTTGGCGGCGAAGAGACGGGCCCGGTTGCCGTGATCGACCTTGCCGCCGCCCTCCTCGTAGCTGAGCGGGTACCCGATGCGCTGCGCGAGACGTTCCACCGACTCCGCGAACGTCACGTGGTCCATCTTCTGCAGGAAACTGTAGACGTCGCCGCTCTCGCCACAGCCGAAGCAGTGGTACAGCCCGACCGTGGGGCGCACGTGGAAGCTCGGGCTGCGTTCGTCGTGGAAGGGGCACAAGCCCTTCAGCGAGCCGACGCCGGCGGACTTCAGCGAGACGTAGTCGCCGACGACGTCGCCGATGTTGGTGCGTGCCTTGACCTCTTCAACATCGCTCTGTCGAATCCGTCCGGCCATGCTTCGATCCTAGTCTCGTGCGTCCATCGTCCATCCCTGAGGGCCTCCGCGCAGCGGAGTCGGAGACCCGCTCCCGTGTGGAGGAGCGTCAGGCGCCGACGTGCCGTTCGTGCCAGGAGAGGGCGCTCTGATCGGTCAGGCTCGCGATCTGGTCGACGACGACGCGACGGCGTTCCGCATCGGAACCAGCTGCCCGCCAGTCCGCCGCGAAGCCGACGTCGAGGGCCGACTCGCCGAGCGCGAACACCGCGTCCGACAGTTCGATGAGGATCTCCCGCTGGCGCACGTAGAGCGGCTGGCGGGAGTCGCTGTACATCACGAACGCGGCCACGATCCCCTTGAGAAGCGCGATCTCGGCCTGGATGCCGTGGGGCACCACGACGTCAGCCCCGAACCGCACGAGGCTGGCCTGCGGGAACGCCTCCCGGGTCGCCGCGGTCGCCGCACCGGCGAAACGACCGATCATCTGGCTCGTGAAGTTCTTGAGCCGACCGAGGTCGCGCCGGGAGCCGTCCCAGGCGGTGATCCAGGTGTGTGAGGACTGCAGCCGGTCGAAGGCGCCGGCGAGGTCGTCGTGGGTGAAGTCGTCGCCGGCCCAAGACAGCGCCGTGTCGATCAGGCGGTCGTGTCCTGCCCGCGCGTTCAGGAACGCCGGGTCGATGTACTCCCCGACGACGGCGTCCTCGAAGTCGTGCACGGAGTAGGCGATGTCGTCCGCGAGGTCCATGACCTGCGCCTCGACGCAGCGGACGCGCTCGGGAGCGCCGGCTCGCAACCAGCGGAAGGCCGCAGAGTCCTCGTCGAAGAACCCGAACTTGGCGCGACCACCGGGATCCGGCACCGACTGGGCGGCCGGCCACGGGTACTTGCAGCTGGCGTCGAGGCTCGCGCGCGTGAGGTTCAGACCGTACGGCTCGCCGTCGGGACCGAAGACCTTGGATTCGAGGCGCGTCAGGATCCGGAGGGTCTGGGCGTTGCCCTCGAACCCGCCGATCGCGGCGGACCAGTCGTTGAGCGCTCGTTCGCCGTTGTGCCCGAACGGCGGGTGACCGAGGTCGTGTGCGAGGCATGCCGTGTCGACGACGTCCGGAGCGAGGTCGAGGCTGGCTGCCAGCTCGCGACCGACCTGAGCAACCTCGAGCGAGTGCGTCAGCCGGTTCCGGGCGAAGTCGACACCGCTCGTCGGGCTGAGCACCTGGGTCTTGGCGGCGAGTCGCCGGAGGGCACTGGAGTGCAACAGCCGTGCACGATCGCGCGCGAAGTCGGAGCGTCGCGTCGAGTGGTGCTCGGGCATCCAGCGTTCTTCGTCGTGCAGGGTGTAGCCGTCCCGGTCCATGGAGACGCTCCCCTGCTCGATGATGCTATCCGCCACTGTGGTCCAGTTCCGCTCCCGCGATCTCGGTCTGCTCGTCGGCACCCAGCGACTGCGAGTCGAGCCAGCCGTAGGGCAGTGCCGGTCGTTTCGGGGTGCCGGCGCGTCCGCGCTGGCCTTCGGCTGCGGCGCCCGGGTAGGGGGCCGTCCAGTCGAGGGTCGCGAGCAGGTCGTCGAGCTGGTCGAGCGACTCCACGGTCGCAAGGCTCGCGCGGAGGTCACCACCGACGGGGTACCCCTTGAAGTACCACGCGACGTGCTTCCGGATGTCGCGGCAGCCGCGCTCCTCACTCTCGAAGAACTCGGCCAGGAGCTCGGCGTGACGCCGGAACGCGGCCGCGACGTCGCCCAGGTACGGCTCCGCCTTGCCGCCCTCACCGGCGAACGCCGAGCTGAGGTCGCCGAAGAGCCAGGGGCGACCGAGGCAACCGCGGCCCACGACGACGCCGTCGCAGCCGGTCTCGTCGACCATCCTGAGGGCGTCCTCGCCCGACCAGATGTCGCCGTTCCCGAGGACCGGCACCGAGGTGACCGTCTCCTTGAGCTTGGTGATCGCCGACCAGTCCGCGTGGCCGGAGTAGAACTCGGCGGCGGTCCTGGCGTGCAGCGCGATCGACGCCACGCCGGCGCCCTCGGCGATCCGGCCGGCCTCGAGGTAGGTGAGGTGATCGGAGTCGATGCCCTTGCGCATCTTGATCGTGAGCGGGACGTCGCCGGCTGCACGGACCGCGCCCTCGACGATGTCGCGGAAGAGCCCGGTCTTCCAGGGCAGCGCCGCTCCCCCGCCCTTGCGGGTGACCTTGGGCACCGGGCAGCCGAAGTTGAGGTCGATGTGGTCGGCGCGATCCTCGGCGACGAGCATGGTGACGGCCTCGGCGACCGTCTTCGGGTCGACGCCGTAGAGCTGGATGGAGCGGAGCGTCTCGCTCTCGTGGTGCTGGATGAGCCGCATGGTCTCCGGTGTGCGTTCGACGAGCGCGCGGGAGGTGATCATCTCGCTGACGTACAGTCCGGCACCGTATTCGCGGCACAGTCGACGGAACGCCGTATTGGTGATCCCGGCCATGGGGGCGAGCACGACCGGCGAGTCGAGCACGATGGGCCCGATCGCGAGGCTCGGGCGCTGCGAGAGCGTGGTAGGAAGAGACATCACCCTCGATTCTCCCAGATGATCGGCGCTCCCGCGCCCAGTGAGGACCACATGTCAGACGCCGTCCCGCCCGCCGACCTCCAGCCGTCCGGCCGCGAGCGCGTCCGAGCAGCGGCCGCCGCACTCGGTCTCGACGTGGAGCTGGTCGAGCGACCGCCCGCGCGCAGTCTCCACGAGGCGGCGGAGCTGCTCGGCATCGAGCCCGCGGACATCGTCAAGACGATCGTCGTGAAGCGCCGCAGCGGCGACTACCTCTTCGCCCTCGTGCCGGGCGGCCGGAAGATCTCCTGGCCGCCGTTCCGCACGCTGCTCGGTGTGAACAAGCTCGCGATGCCGGACGCGGCGACCGCGTTCCAGGCGACCGGCTACGAGCGCGGCACCATCACCGTCCTCGGTGCGAGCGCTCCACTCCCCGTCTACGCGGACGAGCGCATCCTCGAGCGCGGTGGGCGCATCTCGATCGGCGCCGGCGAGCACGGGTGGAGCGCCTTCGTCGACGCGGCGGAGTACCTCACCGCCATCGGCGCCGTCACCGCGGACCTCACCGAGCCGGAGGACCCTCAGTCCTGAGCCGGCTCCGGCGGGAGCACGAGGCAACTGTCGCCCTCGCAGACGACGGCGTCGCCCCCGAGGAGTCGGAGCGTCGGCCGGACCGTCGCGGGCTGCTGATCGTCGACGCTGCGCTCAGGGGACGTCGTCTCCGTGCTCACGCCTGCACCGGCTCGGTGCTCGCGCGTTCCGTCCAGACCTGCTCGAGGACCTGCGTGAACGCGGCCGCCTCCTGCGCCCCGGACACCCCGTAGGCGCCGTCGATGACGAAGAACGGGACGCCCTGGATGCCGTACCCCTGTGCCGTCGCCTGGTCCTCGCGGACCGCCTGCGTGTACTGGCCGGATTCCAGCGCCGAGACCACGGCGGTCCGGTCGAGCCCCACCTCGACGGCGAGGTCGGCGAGGTCCTCGATGCGACCGACATGACGACCCTCGGTGAAGTAGGCCCGCAGGAGGCGCTCGGTCATCTCGAGCTGCTTCCCCTCCGCCTTGGCGAGGTGCAGCAGTTCGTGCGCCTTCACCGTGTTCGTGTGCTGGAGGATGCCGAAGTCGTACTCGAGACCGGCGTCCGAAGCGATCCCCGTCACCCGATCGAGCATCTGCTGCACCTGGTCGGCCGGCATGCCCTTGTGCTTCACGAGGAAGTCGATCTCGGTGCCGTCGAAGTCGACCGGGGTGTCGGGTGCCAGCTCGAAGGAGTGGTACTCGACCTCGACCTCGCGTCCGTCGCCGAGCTGCGCGAACTCCGCCGCACCCCGCTCGAACTTGCGCTTGCCGATGTAGCACCACGGGCAGGCGATGTCGGACCAGATGTCGATCTTGATGGGTTCACTCATGTCAGGGCCAACCACCGACACCCGTCGGTCATTCCCCCGAGGGCGCCGGGGCGTCTGGCACGTCGCGCGCCCCGCCGAAGCGGCGGTCACGTCCGGCGTACCGCTCGACGGCCTCCCAGAGCTGCCGCCGTCCGAAGTCGGGCCAGAGGGTGTCGAGGAAGACCATCTCCGCGTAGGCCGACTGCCACAGCTGGAAGTTGCTGGTGCGCTGCTCCCCGGAGCTCCGGACGAAGAGGTCGACGTCCGGGAGGTCGGGCAGGTAGAGCCGGCTCTGGACGAGACGCTCCGAAACGGCCGACGGCTTGATGCGGCCGGCGGCGACGTCGTCGGCGATGCTGCGGACCGCGTCGACGATCTCGTTGCGACCGCCGTAGTTGACGCACATGGTGAGCGTCAGGCGGTCGTTGTCGCGCGTCAGCTCCTCCGCCGTCTGGAGCTCCTTGATGACCGAGGTCCACAACCGCGGCCGACGCCCCGACCAGCGCACGCGCACGCCCCACTCGTTCAGTTGGTCGCGCCGTCGATGGAGCACCTCGCGGTTGAACCCCATGAGGAAGCGGACCTCGTCGGGTGAGCGCTTCCAGTTCTCCGTCGAGAACGCGTACACCGACAGGTGCTTGATCCCGAGTTGCAGGGCACCGGCCACGACGTCGAGGAGTGCGGCCTCGCCCGCCTTATGCCCTTCGACGCGCGTGAGTCCGCGTCGGTTCGCCCACCGGCCGTTGCCGTCCATGACGATCGCGACGTGCGACGGCACCTCGCCCTTCGCGAACTCGGGCGGGACCTCCCCCGTCCAGTCGATCGGTTTGAACGGCACCGCGTCGCGGTGGGTGTAGGGCTTCGGGGTCACCCGCGGCTCCGATCCTGTTCGAGGTGCGCGAGCGACCGCAGGCCGCGCTCCAGATGCCATTGCGCGTAGGCGGCGGTGAACCCGCTCGCCCGTGAGGCCGTCTGCTCGGCGGCGGCCTCCGCATACTCCCAGTCGCCGGAGAGCAGTGCTCCGAGGAGCGAGAGCGTGTCGGCGTCGAGGCGAGGGCTGCCCGAGGGCGCGCAGTCGTCGCAGACCACCCCGCCGAGCTGCACGACCACGTGCGAGTACTCGCCCTCCGTGCCGCACCTCGAGCAGGCGCCGAAGCTCGGTGCCCAACCGGCGAGCGAGAACGCCCGGAGCAGGTAGGAGTCGAGGGTGAGCCGCGGACCGTGCTCATGCTTCGAGAGCGACCGCAGGGCGCCGACGAGCAGCAGGTACTGCTGCAGGGAGCCCTCGGACTCCGTCAGGCGATCGGCCGTCTCGACCATCGCACTGGCGGCCGTGTAGCTCCCGTAGTCGGCGCTGATCTCGGCGCCGTACGAACCGAGCGACTCGGCCTGGGTGATGGTGTCGAGGCTGCGGCCCTCGTAGAACTGGACGTCGGCGACCATGAACGGCTCGAGCCGGGACCCGAACTTCGAGCCGGTGCGACGGACACCCTTGGCGACCGCCCTGATCTTGCCCCTGCTGCGTGAGAGCATGGTGACGATGCGATCGGCCTCGCCGAGCTTGTGGGTCCGCAACACCACCACTTCGTCTCGATATACCGGCACGCATCGATTATCCCGCCTCGCACCGACAACGTGACCCGGGAACCGCCGTCGGGGATCGAAGGAGCGCCTGGAGAGATGAAGCCGTGAACGAGGTCCTCTTCGTCGTTCCGCTGTGGGTCGACCTCTCGGCGGTCGCCATCGGCGCCGTCCAGGGCGCGATGTTCGCGGCCAGATTCCAGGATCGTCAGCTCGACTGGCTCGGCGTCGCCATCATCGGCGTCGTCGTCGGACTCGGTGGCGGTCTCATCCGCGACATCCTCCTCGGACAGGTGCCGGCGTCCCTCCAGAACAACTGGTACCTCCCCGTCGCCTCGGGAGCCGCCCTGCTCGGGATGTTCCTCCTGCGCACCATCACGAGGCTCGGGCCGGTCATCATCGGTCTCGACGCCCTGACGATCGGCATGTTCGGAGCGATCGGCTCCACCAAAGCCCTGGCAGCCGGCCTGCCGGTCATCCCGGCGATCTTCGTCGGAACCGTCTCAGCCGTCGGCGGATCGGTGCTCCGCGACGTCATGCTCGGCGTGCCCGTCGCCCTCATGCACGTCGGGTCGCTCTACGCCGTGGCGGCCGCGGTCGGGACCGCCCTCCTCGTCCTCGCCGTGACCTTCGGTGCGCCGCTCGGGATCGCGGCCATCGTCGGTGTCTCCTCGACCGCGGTGATCCGCCTCCTGGCGGTCCGGTTCGGGTGGACGTTGCCGGAGCAGCGCCAGATCGGCGGATGGCGGATCTGGCGCCGCTCGACGCGCGGCTGAGTCGTCTCAGTCGACCGCGAGTGCCGCGACGGGCGCGATCCGGGTCGCCCGACGGGATGGGGCGACCGAGGCCACAGCCGTGAGGAGTGCGGCGAGCACGACGATCACGGCGACGATGGCCCACGGGATGACCGGGAAGATCAGCCCGGGCGAACCGTTGATCGCGCCGAGCATCGACTGGGCACCGGCCCAGCCGTAGAACGTGCCGAGGACCAGGCCGACGACGACGGCCGCGATGGTCAGCTGCGCCGCCTCGATCACGATCATGCGACGGATCTGCGCCGCCGAGAATCCGAGTGCGCGGAGCAGTCCGAGTTCGCGGGTGCGCTGCAGGACGCTGAGTGAGAGGTTGTTGACCATCCCGACCGCGGCGATGAGCGCGCTCAGCCCGATGAGGGCGGAGAAGACGCCGACGGTCGTCGCGACCACGGCCTGCGTGCCCTCGTAGACCTCCGGACTCGCAGCCTGTGCGTTCATCACGAACTCCTGGAAGTTGGCCGCTGCGACCGCGAACATCGTCACGAGGGTCACGCCGATCACCAGTCCGATCGTCGTGCGTGAACTGCGCTCCGGGTAGCGGACGGCGTTCTCGGCGGCGAGTCGAGCCGTTGCGGAGGTGCCGAAGAGCCGACCGACGAGCCGCAGTGCCGGCGGCATCACGAGGTGCGCACCGAGCACGAGGCCGGAGAAGGAGACGATCCCGCCGACGATGCCGATGAGCACGCCGAACGGCGACACGAGCCCGACGCCGACACCGGCGAGCAGGAGCAGGACACCGACCACGAAGAGACCGATCGCGACCGCGTTCCGGGCGGGCCGCGCGGTGGCCTCCTCCCGGCTCAACTCCTGCGATCCTCCGATCGCCTGCATCGGGGTGACCGTCAGGACTCGACGCGCGCCGATCCAGGACGCGAGCCAGGTGGTCAGGACGACTGCGACGACCGGCAGGAGGACGGCCGGTTCGGCGATCGCATACGGCAGCTCGGGCAGCACACCGGTCGCGACCCCGATCCGCACGAGCGCGAGGGTCGCGAGGAGTCCGACGAGCAACCCTGCTCCCCCGCCGAGCAGGCCGACGACGACGCCCTCCTTCGCGACGGCGCGACGCTGCGATCGCGCCGACGACCCGATCAGGCGGAGCAGCGCGATCGTCCTCGTCCGCCCGGCGACGATCGTCGCGAAGGTGTTCGCCGTGACGATCGCGCCGACGTACACCGCCAACGAGACGAACACGGCGGCCGCGAGGATGAGCATGATCACCACGGAGCCGCTGGACCCTGTCACGTCGTCGGCCAGGATGAAGGTGGAGAGCACACTCGTCACCATGAGCAGCAGGACGCCGAACGAGGCGCTGAGCGTCGCGACGAGGAGGCTCGCGCGATGCTCGCGGGCCCGCGGGCCGAGATCGGCCCGGCTCATGCCGCACGCTCCATGCCGAGCATGAGCGCGGAGATCTGCTCGGCGGTCGATCGGGGTCGGTCCTCGACGACCCGCCCGTCCGCGAGGAACACGATCCGGTCCGCGTAGCTCGCGGCGATCGGGTCGTGCGTCACCATCGCGATGCTCTGCCCGTATTCGGTGCTGGCAGCCGCCAGCAGGGCCAGGACGCTCCGCCCGGTGCGCGAGTCGAGGTTGCCGGTCGGTTCGTCCGCGAAGAGGAGCTCGGGTCGCGTCGCGAGGGCACGCGCGATCGCGACGCGCTGCTGCTGTCCGCCCGAGAGTTCGTGCGGGCGGTGCCCGAGTCGGGAGGCGAGTCCGAGCGTGCTCACGAGGACGTCGATCCAGCTCTGCTCCTCACCGGTCGGACGGCGGGCGTCGAGTTCGAAGGGCAGCCGGATGTTGGCCGCGACGTCGAGCGTCGGGACCAGGTTGAAGGCCTGGAACACGAAGCCGACACGACGCCGACGGAGGATCGTGAGCTGCCCGTCGTCGAGGTCCGTGATGTCCTGGTCGCCGAGGCGCACCCGCCCCGCGGTAGCCTGATCGAGGCCGGCCATGATGTGCATGAGCGTCGACTTGCCCGAGCCGCTCGGGCCCATGATGGCGGTGAACCGGCCCCGCTCGATCTCGAGGTCGACGCCGTCGAGGGCGACGACCTGGTTGTCGGCGGGTCCGTAGCTCTTCCGGAGTCCGTGGACGCTGGCGACGACGGACGGCTGTGCTGAAGTGGTCATACTCCGAAGCTACGGAGTGCGGTGCCGGGTGCGCGTCGGGCGCACGAGCGACCCTGGTACATCCCGGGGATGATCCTCGATCACTCCGCGGGTGCGTGCCGGACCGCGGTCAGACCAAGCCGTGTTCGAAGGCGAACACGACGAGCTGGACCCGGTCGCGCACCTCGAGCTTCGCGAAGATCCTGCTGATGTGCGTCTTCACGGTCGCCTCGCTGAGGAACTCGGCGGCGGCGATCTCGGAGTTGCTCAGCCCGCGCGCCGCGAGGAGGAAGATCTCGCGCTCGCGCGCCGTGAGCTCGGCATAGCGCTGCGGCGCGGCCGGAGCGGCCGGAGCCTGCTGGAAGTGTTCGAACAGTTCGCGGGTGGCCGACGCGGCGATGACCGCGTTCCCGGCATGGACCGTGCGGATCGCTGCGAGCAGGAACTCCGGCTCCGCGTCCTTGAGCAGGAACCCGCTCGCCCCGGCTCGGATGGCCGTCGCGGCCGCCTCATCGAGGTCGAAGGTGGTCAGCACGACGATTCGTGGCCGCTCGCCCCCGCGCGCGTCCGCTTCCGCCAGGATCGTCTTCGTCGCCTCGATCCCGTCCATGACCGGCATCCGGACGTCCATGAGGATGACCTGCGGGCGCGTGCGTTCGGCCAGCTCGACCGCTTGACGCCCGTCGGAGGCCTCGCCGACGACACGGAGGTCCGGCTGCGACCCGATGAGCATGCGGATCCCGCCTCGGAACAGCGCCTGGTCGTCGACCAGCGCGATCGTGATCGCCCCCGCTGCCGTCGCGTCACTCGGATCGGTCATCTCGTCACTCCCACCGTCGCGTACGGGATCGATGCGTAGACGGTGAAGAGACCGTCCACCAGGGTCGTCCCGAACCTGCCGCCTGCCAGCGTAGCGCGCTCGTTCATCCCGGCGAGTCCGTGCCCCGTGCCGGCCTTCGGCGGTTCGACCTTCGCCCGGTTGACGACCCAGAGCTGCAGCTCGGGTCCGGTCCAGTCGAGATGGACGTCGATCGGTCCACGATGGTCGCCGTGTCGGAGCGCGTTCGTGAGCGCTTCCTGGATGATCCGGTACACGGCGAGCTGCGAACCGGTCGCCACCGGTCGTTCCTGGCCGTGGCTCTGGACCACCACGTCCAGCCCGGCTCCGCGCAACTGCTCGTAGAGACGATCGAGGTCGGCCATGACCGGCTGCGGGCCCTCGGTCTGTTGAAACCGCAACTGCGCAAGCAACACCCGGACGTCGGCGAGGGCCTCGCGGGAGATGCTCGAGATCGTCCGCAACGCCTGGTCGGCCGAATCCGGGTCCGCGGCCAGCGCATATCGGGCACCGTCGGCTTGGGCGATGACGACGGCGAGGGAGTGCGCGACCACGTCGTGCATGTCGCGCGCGATCCGGTTGCGCTCCTGCTCCACGGCGACGTCGCGCTCGGCCAGGAGCTGCGCCTGGCGGCTCTCGCGTGCGAGCCGCCAGGTCCGCATGAGGACACCTGCGGTCCAAGCGAGGCCGAAGAAGGCGGCGAACGCGAGGAACATGAACAGCCCGACCGTCACCTGCGCGACCGGTGTCATGTCGTTCGCGAGGCCGAAGGTACTGATCTCCGCGCCGATGGCCGTGGTCCAACTCGGGACGACGATCACGTAGAACGCGATGAGCGCGGCACCGACGAACGCGGAAGCGAAGGACACCCATCGCACCACCCGGCCGCCGTAACTCGCCGCGGCGTAGAGCACGACCGGGATCGCGAAGTTCGCGGGATCGGGTGCCAGAAGGAGCAGCATCTGCGCAAGCGCCGTGACCCAGGCGACGGCGAGGGAGATCCCGGGAGCCAGGCGGCGGAGGGCGAGCGCCACGCACATGCCGAGCAGGACGATGATGTACTGGTTCGGCCGAGCGGTGTACGCCACGAACGTGACGAGGAACAGCACCGAGGGCAGCGCGATGTCGAGGGCCAGTTGGCCGGGCCGGAGCGAGCGGAGCATCCCCCAACCGTACGACCTGGCGGCCGGTCACTCCGTCCTCGCGCGGGAAGATCATCCTCCGGGTGTACGCCGGAGGACAGCGCTGCGCCGGGCCGACCCGAAGGCCGACCCGGCGCAGCGGGATCGTCAGATGGAGGCCAGTTCCCGCGCCTCGACCTGCGTGCGCACGGCCCGGTTGACCGCCGAGACCACTGCCTTGAGCGAGGCCGTCGCGATGTCGCCGTCGATCCCGACGCCCCAGAGGCGCTGGTCGTTCACCTGGAGCTCGACGTAGGCGGCCGCCTCGGCGTCGCCTCCGGCGCTCAGCGTGTGCTCGACGTAGTCGTACAGCGTGACCTCGATGCCGCGCCCGGAGAGCAGGTTGAGGAAGGCCGCGATCGGGCCGTTGCCGGTCGAGGTGCGCTCCTCGACCTGCTCGCCGTCGCGAAGGGCGACCTCGAGGACCACGGTGCCGGTGAGGTCGCTCGACGTCTTCGTGGACTGCAGTTCGAACCGACCCCACTTCGCGTCCGCCACCGTTGCCGGCAGGTACTCGTCCTGGAAGATCGACCAGATCTGGCCGCTCGTCACCTCGCCGCCCTCGGCGTCGGTCTTCGCCTGGACGACGCCGGAGAACTCGATCTGCAGGCGACGCGGCAGGTCGATCGCGTGATCGGTCTTGAGCAGGTAGGCGACGCCGCCCTTGCCCGACTGCGAGTTCACGCGGATGACCGCCTCGTAGCTGCGCCCCAGGTCCTGCGGATCGACCGGCAGGTACGGGACGGCCCACTCGAGGTCGGCGACGTCCTTGCCCTGCGAGACGGCGTCGACGGACATCGCCTCGAAGCCCTTCTTGATCGCGTCCTGGTGGGAACCGCTGAAGGCCGTGAAGACGAGGTCGCCCGCCCATGGACTCCGCTCGTGCACCGGCAGCTGGTTGCAGTGCTCGGCCGTCCGCTTGACCTCGTCGATGTCGCTGAAGTCGATCTGCGGGTCGACACCCTGCGTGAACATGTTGATGCCGAGCGCGACGAGGTCGACGTTGCCGGTGCGCTCACCGTTCCCGAAGAGGCACCCCTCGATCCGGTCGGCGCCGGCCAGGTAGCCGAGCTCGGCCGCCGCGATCGCGGTCCCGCGGTCGTTGTGCGGGTGCAGCGAGATGATGATGTTCTCGCGGTTGGCCAGGTTGCGGCTCATCCACTCGATCGAGTCCGCGTAGACGTTCGGCGAGGCCATCTCGACCGTCGACGGCAGATTGATGATGACCTTGCGGTCGGGCGTCGCCTCGAGGACCTCCACCACCTGGTTGCAGATGTCGACGGCGAACTCGAGCTCGGTACCGGTGTAGCTCTCCGGCGAGTACTCGTAGTAGATCTGCGTCCCGGGGACCGTCGACTCCATCTCGCGACACTTCCGGGCGCCGTGGAGGGCGAGGTCGATGATGCCCTGCTTGTCGCTGCGGAACACGACGTCGCGCTGCAGGATGCTCGTCGAGTTGTACAGGTGCACGATCGCCTGCTTCGCGCCGCGCAGCGACTCGTAGGTGCGTTCGATGAGGTGGTCGCGTGCCTGGGTCAGCACCTGGATGGTGACGTCCTCGGGGATCGCACCCTCGTCGATGAGGCTGCGGACGAAGTCGAAGTCGGTCTGGCTCGCGCTCGGGAACCCGACCTCGATCTCCTTGTAGCCCATCTTCACGAGCAGGTCGAACATGATGCGCTTGCGCTCCGGGCTCATCGGGTCGATGAGGGCCTGGTTGCCGTCGCGGAGGTCGACGGCGCACCAGCGCGGGGCCTCGGTGATCCGACGGTCAGGCCACGTGCGGTCGGGCAGCGAGACGTCGAACTGGTCCTGGTAGGCGCGGTAGCGATGGACCGGCATGCCTGATGGGGTCTGGGTGTTCTTCATGATCCTGGGATCTCCTCGTGGGATTGGGGGTGAGCCAATGACGAACTCCGCGACGAGGGAGGCCTGGAACTAGGACTCGTCGCGGCAGCTAAGGAGGAGCAGACCGGAGAACACGTCGTCAGCATAGCACTCCCCCGGGCGGCCGATCAGGTGACCAGTGAGGCGAGGTCTCGCACGGACACGTCCGGGAGGTACGCGCGCCCGACCGCAATGCCGATCGCCGGCAGGGTCAGCGGGTCCGCGTAGCCGAGGACGAGCGGACGCTCCTCCGGCTGGAACTTCCCCTTGAAGGCGAGGAGCGACCGGAACCCGTACACGGGTTCGAGCACGTTCCCGAGGTAGGTCAGGACGCGGTCGATCCCGTCCGTCTCCGGCTGCTCGGTGCTCCTCGAGCGGGCGAGTGGAGCCCCGGAGAGGCTCATCTCCTCGATGCCGTCCTCCTTGAACCGAGCGGCGGCTTCGGCGATGAGGAACTCCATGACGCCGTTCATGCCGTCCGTCCGACGCCGCATGAAGTCGAGGGTCCAACCGACCAGCTCACCATCGCGCCGCACCGGAAGCCAGCTCGTGACGCCGTGCAGCCGTCCTTGCTCGTCGACCGCGAGCAGGAGCCGGACCTCCTCGTCGACGAGCTCGTCGATCCCGCCGAGGGTGAACCCCATCTCGGGCAGCTTCCGCTCGGCGACCCACTCCTCGGAGATCTCGGCGATCTGCGCCGCGAGCCCGACGCCGAGCGCCCCGTAGGTGGACCAGACGGCGGTGATCCCCGCGCGGTCGGCCCGGTTGACGGAGGACCTGATGTCCTGCCAGCGCTTGCCGACCATGCTCCAGCCCTGCGGGTGCAGGACCGTCTCCTCGGCGACCTGGACGGTGCGCCAACCGATCCGGTGGAGCGCTCCTGCGGTCTGCTCGTCCACGCTGTACAACGCCACCGTCAGGCCCGAGTCCTCGCAGTGCTCGATGAACCGCTCGAGGACCCCCTGCTCGTGGCGGTCCCTCCCGAAGAAGCCGCCCGTGGTGACGGCGACCCCGGCGACGATCCGGTAGGCGACACCCGCGCTGCGCTGCGGGTCGAACCAGGTGAGGTTGCCCGGCCAGGTGGCCATGTGCCCGATGGAGTCGCTGCCCTCGGCCAGGAGCTCGCGCAGGCGGCGCTCGTCGGCCGGCGCGATGGCGTTCGCGACCCGGCTCAGCGGCCAGACCGCGCCGAGCAGGATGATGCTCCACCAGACGGGTCCGACGGCGTGGAACACCACGCCGGTGAGCGGGGCGACCGGGACGAAGCCCGGAAGGACGTTCCGCAGGTACGCGGCGGGGACGAAACGCTCCGGTGCCGCGCGGAGGACCTCCCACACGTCGGGCCTCGGCGAGAATCCCCCGGGCTGGAGCAGGGCGACGACCACGAAGAGCGCGGCGAGCACGACCCAAGACGCGCCGACCAGGGCCAGGTACCCCCAGGCACTGCGCCGGGTGGCCCGCACGGGGAACCCACGACGGAGCACGACCAGGAGCGCCGCCACGACGAGCGGGAGCAGGATCGCCGCCCACAGCGCGATCGCGATCTCGACGGACCGCTGCTGCGCGCCGTGTCCCGTCCCGAGCAGCGACGAGGGGTGCCCCGTCGGGTGGAGCCGCACCCCCGCCCCGAGCGACAGCGCACTCAGGACGGCGAAGGACACCATGATCGCCGTGGCGAACCAGACCGCGAACCGTCTGCCGCGGAGCAGTCCCCACGCTGCGAAGAGCAGGGCGATCAGGGGGACCACCGACAGGAGCACCGCTCCGAAGCCGTCGACGCGTACCAGCGTGAGGTCGCGCAGGCACTGTGCTGACACGCCGACCGTGCGGCATTGCCCGATGACCCGTCCGGCGTCGGGGATGTTCTGTTCGAGCAGGAGCACGAGCGGCGCGAGCGGACCGAGGTGCCGGCCGGACAGGAAGGTGATGAGCGGTCCGACTCCCATCATCGCGACGACGGACGCCAGGAGCACCCGGGTCTCGTGATGCGAGCTCCGCACGCGTCGCACCGACGGGGTGAGCCCGGCGAGCACAATCCCGAGCAGGACGCCGACCAGCGCTGCGAACAGTCGTGCGAGATCCTGCGGGAGTCCCGAATACAGCAGCACGATCAGGGCACCGACGACGACGAACGCGCGGATCCGTCGACGCCAGAGCGGCCCGTGGAACGCACTCGACGCGGCGAGGGCGCCGAGCGCGCCGGCCACCGGGTCGAACGCCACGATGCGGGCGACCTCGCCGCTCCAGAACTCGCCGCCGAGCGTGCCGAGGAGTTGGAGCCCGATGGCGAGCGCGTTCCCGGCGACCGCGGTCACCAGCACCGCCAGGAGCGTCTTGGCGGCACCGAACCGTCGCTCGGCGAGCACGAGTGCAGGGACGCCGATCAGCAGGAAGGCGAGGAGTCCGAGCACCCCGTCGGTTCCCAGGGCGCCGGTCAGGAGTGCCCACCAGTGCCCGTCGACCACGACCTGCTCGTACCCCACGCCGGCCGCCTCACGGATCGCCGACCGCCAGGCCGGGGTCGCCACCGGCGGTGTCCGCCACACGAACGCGCTGACCACGAGCACCAGCGCCGTGATCCCGATGCTCATCGGCACCGACCGGAGCACGCCGGTCACGAGTCGACCGAACGGCGTCGCCCTCCCCGCGCGCATCAGGCGAGCCCGAATCGTGCGGCGATCACGGGGAGCGCTCGGTCGAACACGGTGTGGACGGTGTGCCAGTCGTGCGCCGTCCCGTCGGAGACGAAGGTCGTCGTCCGCATGCCGGCGGCAGAGGCCATCGCGGCCACCCGCCGGACGCCGGGACCGTAGCGACTGTCGTCGCTGCCGTAGCCGAAGACGCCGATGGTGTCCGCATACGGGGTGTGCGCGGCGAGGATCGCGGAGGGGGCCGCAGCCTCGTACGCCGTCGCCGACCCGCCGAAGCCCTGTGCGATCGTCGTCGGTCCGATGGACGGGACGACCTCACCCGAGATGTCGAGGATGCCGCCGTAGCGTTCGGGGTGCGCGGCGCCGAGCTGGATGGAACAGGTCCCTCCCTGCGAGAACCCTGCGATGAACCAGTCCGTCCGCGATGTGGACACCGGGAGGTGCGCCGAGATCCACGCGGGAACGTCGACCGTGAGGTAGCTCGCCGAGTTGCCGAGCGGCCCGTCGACGCACATCGGGTTGCGGTCGGGAGCGCCGAGCTGGTCGGGCACGACCACGATCGGTGCGAGACCCGCATGCGAGGCGGCGAAGCGGTCGAGGATCCCCGCGATCCCAGCCGACGCGAACAGGTCGGCAGGCTCTCCCGGCTGACCGCTGAACGCCTCGACGACCGGCAGTGCCGGCGGGTGGGCGGTCAGCGCGGCCGGCGGCAGGTAGACGAGCGCGTCCCGGTGGGCGAACCCCGATGTCGTGGCCGGGATGTCGACATGTTCGACCCGGCCTTCGCTCGGCAGGTCGGCGGGTCGCTGCCACGTCGTGGTCGTCCCCCGGGCGGCCGGCAGGGCCGAGAACGACTGGTACGGGCTGATCCCCAGAGCCGCCCGCACCGTCGCGAACTCACCGAAGTCCTGGTTCACGCCGACCGCCCCGATGAGCAGGAAGGCGGGGATGGCGAGGCTCGCCACGACGACCCGCCACGCCCGGGTCCGCACGATCGCCGCGATCGCGAGGGCGGCACCGGAGAATCCCACCGCCGCCCACGCACGAGTGATCGGCGTCAGTTCGATCCCGAAGACGTCGAACACGTCACCGAGCAACCAGGCCGTGGCATAGGCGAGGAGCGCTCCACCGCTCGCCACGAGCAGCATCGTCAACCAGCCGCGGACCGTTCGACGCCCGGTCAACAGGATGATCGCCAGGACGACGGCGGCACCGCCGACCCAGACGAGGAGCTCCGGACGATCCAGCCTGATGGCCAGCAACCAGTCGAACACTCGGACTCCTTCTCGCGACCCCGAGGACCAGTATGTCCGCGGGCCCGCGAGCCTGTCGGCCACACGACGGGTTCCACAGCGGGCCCAAAGCAGACACGCAAGTCACGTTCAGGTAACGGAGACAGCCCACACGGATCAGCGCGAGTGCACCGCCCCGGCGGTCGACCGGATCCGGGTCAGAACCCCAGGCGACCGAGCAGTTTCGGGTCGCGCTGCCAGTCCTTCGCGACCTTGACGCGGATGGAGAGGAAGACCCGCGATCCGACGAGTGGCTCGATCCCGGCGCGGGCCCGGGCGCCGACGTCGCGGAGCCGGGAGCCGCCCTTCCCGATGATGATCGCCTTCTGGCTGTCGCGCTCCACGAACACGTTCGCGTAGATGTCGAGCAGGTCGGACCCCTCGCGCGGGATCATGTCGTCGATGGTCACCGCGAGCGAGTGGGGCAGCTCGTCCTGGACGCCCTCGAGCGCGGCCTCACGGATGAGCTCGGACACGCGGTCGACGACCGTCTCGTCGGTGGTGGCCTCGGTCGGGTAGAGGCGTTCCGACAGCGGCATGAGCTTGGTGACCTCGGTGACGAGGATGTCGAGCTGGTCGTCGGTCACCGCGGACAGCGGGATGACCGCGTCCCAATCCCGGAGCTCCGAGATCGCGAGCAGCTGCTCGGCGATCGTCGTCCGGCTGGCGGTGTCGGTCTTCGTGACGATCGCCACCTTCTTGGCGCGCGGGAAACCGTCGAGCGACTCGTTGATGAAGCGGTCGCCGGGGCCGAGCTTCTCGTTGGCGGGGATGCAGAACCCGATGACGTCGACGTCGGAGAGCGTGGACTGCACGAGGTCGTTGAGCCGCTGCCCGAGCAGGGTGCGCGGGCGGTGGATACCGGGGGTGTCGACGACGATGAGCTGGCCGTGGTCGCGGTGCACGACTCCGCGGATCGCGCGACGCGTGGTCTGCGGCTTCGAACTCGTGATCGCGACCTTCTCGCCGACGAGGGCGTTGGTCAGCGTGGACTTGCCGACGTTCGGACGCCCGACGAAGGACACGAACCCCGCTCGGAAGTCGGACGGAGGGGTGGTGTCGTTCATGGGTGCTCCCGGTGGTCGTTGGACGCCTGCTGGGCGTCCTGCAGCTGGTCGTCGCGCTGGGCGATGACGGTGAGGATGCGTCCCCGCCGCCCCTCGACCCGTTCGGCGGTGAGTTCGAGGCCGTTGGTCGACACCGTCGATCCGACGACGGGCAGCCGACCGAGGGCTTTCGCGAGGAGGCCGCCGACGGAGTCGACGTCGTCGTCGTCGAGTTCGAGGCCGAACAACTCCCCCAGCTCGTCGACCGGCAGGCGGGCGTCGACCCGGAACCGTCCGTCGTGCAGGTCGGTGATCTCGGGGGTGTCGGTGTCGTACTCGTCGGAGATGTCGCCGACGAGTTCCTCGATGAGGTCCTCGAGGGTGACGAGACCGGAGATGCCGCCGTACTCGTCGACGACCATCGCGATGTGGTTGGACTCCTTCTGCATCTGCTGCAGGAGCGAATCGGCCTTCTTGGACTCGGGTACGAAGCTCGCCGGCCGCAGGAGTGGCTCGATCGAGCCCACCTCGGTGACGCCGTCGCCACCGAACATCGCTCGCACCAGGTCCTTCAGGTACAGGATGCCGACCAGGTCGTCGATGTCGCCGTCACTGACGGGCGCCCTCGAGATCCCCGTCTCCAGGAACACCTCGAGCGCCTCGCGGACGCTGAGATCGCGCTGCAGACTCACGAGGTCGGTGCGCGGGATCATCACCTCGCGGACGAGCGTCTCGTTGAACTCGAAGATCGAGTGGATGAGCTCGCGGTCGTCCTCCTCGAGGACCGAGTGCGCTGCGGCCTCGTCGACCATGCTCAGTAGTTGCTCCTCCGAGGTGAAGGAGACCGAGCGGGGCAGCCCCGGGGTCACCCGGTTGCCCAGGGAGACGAGGACGTTCGCGACCGGGCCGAGGACCACGCGTGCGGCGCGGATGGCCGGGGCGCTGAAGCGCAGCACTGCGCTCGCGTGGGTCCGTCCGACGCCTCGGGGGCTCGCGCCGACGAGCACGAAGGAGGTGCCGGTCATGATGACGACCGCGAGGACGAGGACGACCCACAACTCGTCGATCGACGAGGCCAGTGCGAGGGTGACGAGGACGGCGGCCGTGGTCTCGGCCAGGATCCGGATGAAGTTGATCGCGTTGACGTGCGCACCCGGATCGGCCGCGATTGCGCGGAGCGCGGATCCCGAGCGGGCGCCCTCCGCCAGGTCGAGGATGTCCGCGCCCGACTGCACGCCGATCGCGGCGTCGGCTGCAGCCATGAGACCCGCGAACGCGACGAGCAGGAACGCGACGATGACGAAGATGGCGACGAGGGACATCAGCTGGTGCGTCGTCTCTCCTGGAGCGCGAAGGCGAGGAGGATGTCCCGCTGGATGCCGAACATCTCCTTCTCCTCGTCGGGCTCCGCGTGGTCGTACCCGAGCAGGTGGAGCACACCGTGGCAGGTGAGGAGCTGGAGTTCGTCCATCGTCGAGTGCTTCGCGGCGGCCGCCTGCGTCTCGGCGACCTGCGGGCAGAGCACGATGTCACCGAGCAGCCCGGGCGGCGTCGGGTTCTCCTCGGTCCCGGGACGGAGCTCGTCCATCGGGAAGCTCAGGACGTCGGTCGGTCCCGGCTCGTCCATCCACTGGACGTGCAACTGCTCCATGGCGCCCTCGTCGACCAGGACGATGGCGAGCTCGGCATCGGGGCTCACGTGCATCGCGTCGAGCGCGAACGACGCCAGGGCGAGGATGCGCGATTCGTCGACGGCGACGCCGGACTCGTTGTTGATCTCGATGGTCATGAGCGTCCTCGCTTCGGCTGGTGGTCTCTGGCTGCGCCGCGACGCTCGGCACGGTTGGCGAACTCGGCGGCCTGCTCGCGCTCGAACCGCTGCGCCTGTCGGACGGCGTCGTACTCGCCGTAGGCGTCGACGATCCGACCGACGAGGGTGTGGCGGACGACGTCCTCGCTCGTGAGGTGGGCGAAGTGGATGTCGTCGACGTCCTTGAGCACGCGGGTGACGAGCCGCAAGCCGGACGCACCGGTCGGCAGGTCGATCTGGGTGACGTCGCCGGTCACGACGATCTTGGACCCGAACCCGAGCCGGGTGAGGAACATCTTCATCTGCTCGGGCGTGGTGTTCTGCGCCTCGTCGAGGACGATGAACGAGTCGTTGAGCGTCCGGCCGCGCATGTAGGCGAGCGGAGCGACCTCGATCGTGCCGGCCGCGAGCAGCTTCGGGACGATCTCCGGGTCCATCATCTCGTTGAGCGCGTCGTAGAGCGGGCGCAGGTACGGGTCGATCTTGTCCGTCAGTGTGCCCGGGAGGTACCCGAGTCGCTCGCCGGCCTCGACGGCCGGGCGCGTCAGGATGATCCGGTTGACCTCCTTGCGCTGCAAGGCCTGCACCGCCTTCGCCATCGCGAGATACGTCTTGCCGGTACCGGCCGGGCCGATACCGAACACGATCGTGTTCTCGTCGATCGCGTCGACGTACGCCCGCTGCCCGACGGTCTTCGCCTTGATCGTCTTGCCACGCGAGGTGAGGATGACCTGCCCGAGCACCTCCGACGGGGAGGCCGAGCCGTCCTGCCCGAGCATACGGGCGGAGGTGCTGACCTCCGCCGGCCCCGGGTCGTGTCCTTCTCGGACCATGGTGATGAGTTCCTCTACGAGTCGTCTGGCGGCGTCGGCCTGCGGCGCCGGGCCGGTGATGGTGATCTCATTGCCGCGCACGTGCACCGAGACACCAGGGTGTTCGCGCTCGACGGTCGTCAGGAGTCGGTCCTGTGGGCCGAGGAGACGGACCATGGCGAGCCCGTCCACCAGGAGGACGTGCTCGACCTCCTCCGTCCGCGCAGCGGCGGGTCGGTCTGGGTTCGAGGACTCAGGCTCCGCCAAGGGTGCCCTCCTGCAGGGAACCGCCGAGGACATGCGCGTGCACGTGGAAGACCGTCTGCCCGGCGGACTCGCCGGTGTTGAAGACGAGTCGGAACTCGCCACCGGTGTGCTCCTTCGCGAGCGACGACGCCACCTCGACCATCTCGGCGAGCAAGGAGGGGTCACCAGCGGCCAGCTCCACGACGTCGCGGTACTCGGCGGTCTTCGGGACGACGAGGAGGTGCACGGGCGCCTGCGGTGCGATGTCGGCGAACGCGATCACCCGATCGGTCTCGGCGAGGAGGGTCGTCGGGATCTCCCCCGACACGATGCGGCTGAATACCGACGGTGCTTCACTCATGTCCACCAGTCTAAGGTTCGTGGCGGCCTCATGCGCGGGCTGGTGGATCGTCACCACCGACCGAGCAGCACGTTGAGCGCGGCGATCGCCGCCGGTCCCGCCGTCGAGGTGCGCAGGACGCCCGAGCCGATCCGGACCTCGATCGCGCCGGCCGCTTCGAGCCGCTCCCGCTCCGTCGGCGAGATACCGCCCTCCGGACCGACGACGAGGACGAGTTCCTCGGCGAGCAGTGCCGACGGGTCGAGCTCCGAGAGCGCGAGTGCCGCACTCGGTTCGAGCACGAGGACGGTCCGGCCGGCGACGATCGTGGCGAGACCACGGGTGTCGACGACCTCGGCCACCTCGGGCACCCGGGCGCGGATCGACTGCTTCGACGCCTCGCGCACGATGAGCTGCCAGCGCGCACGGCCCTTGACCGCTTTGTCGCCCTGCCATCTCGAGATGCTGCGCTCGGCGCCCCACGGGACGATCCGGTCGACACCCAGCTCGGTCGCCGCCTGGATGGCGAGTTCGTCGCGATCGCCCTTGGCCAGCGCCTGCACGAGGACGAGCCCAGGACGGTTCTCCGGGTGCACCACGACCGATTCGACGCGGATCTCCAACTCGCCCGGCTCGCTGCGCACGACCGGTCCGGTCGCGATCAGGCCCCGGCCGTTGCCGATCGAGGTGGTCTCGCCGACCCGCAACCTGCTCACGGCGACGGCGTGCTTCGCCTCGGGCCCGCGGAGGGTCACCGAGTCGCCGACACCGGTCGATTCGAGATCCTCACGGAGGTACAGCGAACTCATTTCAACCGACGCCGTGGAAGCGGTCGCGGATCTTCGCGAACAGGCCCTGCTGGAACTGCGCGAGCGCCGGAGCACCCTGGCGTCGTCCCGAGGCGAAGCTCTTGATCAGTTCGCGTTCCCGGTGGTCGAGCTTCGTCGGGGTGACGACCTGGACGCCGATCTTGAGGTCGCCCCGGCTGTTCCCGCGGAGGCGGGTGACGCCGCGGTCCTTGACCGTGATGACCTCCGAGCTCTGCACGCCCGGCCGCAGCTCGACCTCGACATCGCCGTCGAGCGCGTGGACGGTGACCTGGCGGCCGAGGATGGCGTCGGTCATCGGGACTTCGAGCGTGCACAACAGGTCGTCGCCGTCGCGGCTGAAGACGTCGTGGTGCTTGACCTTCATCTCGAGGTAGAGGTCGCCGTTCGGGCCGCCGGCCGGGCCGACCTCGCCGCTCCCCGGCATCTGCAGACGCAGACCGGTGTCGACGCCGGCCGGGATGTCGACCGAGACGGTGCGGCGGGCACGGAGCCGGCCCTGACCCTGGCACGTGACGCACGGGGTCGCGATGATCGTGCCGTAGCCGCGGCAGGTGCCGCAGGGCGCCGAGGTCATGACGTTGCCGAGCAGCGAGCGGACGGCCCGCTGGATCGAGCCGGTGCCGTGACAGATGTCGCAGGTCACCGGTGAGGTGCCGGGCTGGCAGCAGGAGCCGTTGCAGGTGCTGCAGAGCACGGCGGTGTCGACCTCGAGGTCGCGGTGGGTGCCGAAGATGACCTCGTCGAGGTCGAGCTCGACGCGCAACAGGGCGTCTTCGCCGCGTGCGCGACGGGACTTGGGTCCGCGCTGCTGGCCGCCCCCGCCGAAGAAGGTGTCGAAGATGTCGCCGAAGCCGCCGAACCCGGCGTCGCCGCCACCGAACCCACCCGCCTGCGGACCGAGGTCGTACTGCTGGCGCTGCTTGGGGTCGCTCAGCACGTCGTAGGCGTGCGTGACCTCCTTGAACCGTTCCGAGGCGTCGGAACCCGGGTTCACGTCGGGGTGCAGTTCGCGTGCGAGGCGGCGGTACGCCTTCTTGATCTCTTCGGGCGTCGCCTCCTTGGCGACACCGAGTGCTGCGTAGTGGTCGGGGTAGTCAGCCACTGAGGGCCTTTCGTTCGAGGTGCGGAAGGTGTTGGGGGACGCGACGAGGATGCGTCACTCGGCGTCGAGGATGCGCGAGAGGTACCTGGCGACGGCGCGGACCGCAGCCATGTTGCTCGCGTAGTCCATTCTCGTGGGGCCGAGGACGCCGAGCCGGGCGATTTCGCCACCAGAGGAACGGTAGTTCCCGGCGAGGACACTCGTGGTCTCGAGGCCGAACGACGCGTTCTCCCGCCCGATGCTGGCGACCACGCTGTCGCGCTCGGACTCCATCTCGCCGAAGAGCCGGAGCAGCACGACCTGCTGCTCGATGGCGTCCAGGACCGGATAGATGCTGCCGGGGAAGTCGTCTTCGGTGCGGGCGAGGTTGGCGGCACCGGCCATGACGAGGCGGTCCTGGCGCTGCGCCGAGAGCTGTTCGCGCACCGCGTCGACGATGCGGACGGCCGCCGCGCGGTCGAGGTCGGCGATGTCGGCGGGGACGTCGCCGATCGCGTCGTGGGCGTCGAGGAGTGGACGGCCCGCGACCGCCTCGTTGCACAGCGAGCGGAGCCGCGAGATGAGGTCGTCGTCGACGGGGCTCTCCGTCTCGATGAGCCGCTGCTCGACGCGACCGTTGTCGAGGATGATGACCGCGAGCACACGGTTCGGGGTGACGCTCACCAACTCGAGGTGGCGGACGCGTGCCCGGGAGAACATCGGGTACTGAACGAGCGCGACCTGGTTCGTCAACTGTGAGAGCAGCCGCACCGTGCGGTGCAGGACCTCGTCGAGGTCGCCGGACGCGCCGAGGAAGGTCTCGATCGCCGTCCGTTGGGCGTTGTTCAGCGGACGGCGGTCGGCCAGGTGGTCGACGAACATCCGGTAGCCCTTGTCGGTCGGCACCCGGCCGGAGGAGGTGTGCGGGGCGGCGATGAGCTCTTCGTCCTCGAGCTGCGCCATGTCGTTGCGGATGGTGGCTGCGGAGACCCCGAAGGAGTGGCGGTCGACGATCGTCTTGGACCCGACGGGCTCACGCGAGGCGACGTAGTCCTGCACGATGACCCGGAGCACTTCGAGACCGCGATCCGACACCATCTCGATCTCCTCCCGTCATCCACCTCGGAGCACCGACCATCAGCACTCGAAGACCCTGACTGCCAATCATATCGTGGCCTCCGCCCAGCCGTCCCTTGCGCGGCCCCGTGCCGCGGGAATACCGTTGGCCGCAGGCGTGGGTCCCTGATGAGCGACACCTGGTGCGATACGCTCAGCTGGACCAATTGAATATCACTCTCCGTGAAAGGTGCGAAGATGTCCGATCCGAACGCTCAGCCGCCCGTCGACCCAGCGAAGGGCGGGCCGGTTCCGCCTGCAGGAGACGGCGCGACGCCCCCTCCCGCAGCTCCGCAGCAGCCGCCCGCAGGCGCCTACCCGCCCCCGCCCGCCGGTGGCTACGCGCCGCCGCCTCCCGCTGCCGGCTCCTACCCGCCGCCGCCCGCAGGCGCCCCGCAGTACCAGCAGCCGTACGCCGCCGCTCAGCCCATGAGCCCGTCGGATGAGAAGCTCTGGTCGACGCTCATCCACATCGGTGGGATCTTCTTCGGATTCATCCCGCCGCTGATCGGCTACCTGGTCCTCAAGGACCGCGGCCCGTTCATCAAGGCGCACACGCTCACCGCCCTGAACTTCCAGCTGACGATGCTGATCGCGCTCGTGGTCGGCTCGATCCTGACGATCGTCGTGGTGGGTCTGTTCATCATCATCGCCGTGTACGTCGTCGTGATCGTGTTCAGCATCATCGCCGCGATCAAGGCGAACAAGGGCGAGCTGTACAGCTACCCGCTCACGATCCAGTTCATCAAGGCCTGATCCGTCGAGTCGCACGAGAACAGCCCCGTCCGGTCCGCCGGGCGGGGCTGTTCTACGCCTCGGGCAGGGTCAGTCGCCGACCAGACGGCGGACGACCGCGTCGGCGAGGAGCCGTCCGCGGCGCGTGAGCTCCAGCCGTCCGAGCAGGGCCTGCCGTGCGTCGATCAGTTCCTCGGCGATGAGCCCGGCGACCGCCGTGCGAGCCTCGGGGGCGAGCGTCCGGATCGGGATGCCGTCCCGCGTGCGGGTGAGCAGGAGGATGCGTTCGAGTTCCCGCGTCTCGTCGTCCAGGGTCTCCCGGCCGGCGGCCGGGGACTCCCCCGCCGCGATCCGCTGCGCGTACGCCGCCGGGTGCTTGACGTTCCACCAGCGCACCCCGCCGACGTGACTGTGCGAGCCCGGGCCGACACCCCACCAGTCCTCGCCCGTCCAGTAGGAGAGGTTGTGCCGGGAGCGGTGCGTGTCGTCCGTCGCCCAGTTGCTGACCTCGTACCAACCGTAGCCGGCCTCGGTGAGGAGATCGTCGGCGAGCTCGTACATGTCGGCCTGGAGGTCCTCGTCGGGGGTCCCCACCACGCCTGAGCGGATCTGGCGCGCGAGTTTCGTTCCGGGTTCGACGATGAGCGAATAGGCCGACACGTGGTCCGGAGCGCAGGCGATCGCCGTCTCGAGTGAGACGCGCCAGTCGGCCAGGGTCTCCCCCGGCGTCCCGTAGATGAGGTCCAGGCTGACGCCGAGGCCGGCCTCGCGAGCCCACTGCACGACGAGCGGCACCCGAGCCGGATCGTGCGTGCGCTCGAGGGTGGCGAGCACGCTCGGCACCGCGGACTGCATCCCGAAGGACACCCGGGTGAATCCGGCTTCGGCGAGCGTGCGGAGGTAGGCGGCGTCGACGGAGTCGGGGTTGGCCTCGGTCGTCACTTCGGCGCCGGGCGCGAGGTCGAAGTTGTCCGTCACGCCACGGAGCATCCGGACCAGGTCGTCAGCAGGCAGGAGGGTCGGCGTGCCGCCACCGAAGAACACGGTCGAGACCGGCCGATCGGGGACGGTCGATGACGCCAGGACGGACTTGCCGAAGCGGAGTTCCGCGACCGCCTCGTCGGCGTAGTCCGATTGCTTCGCGCCGCGGAGCTCGGTCGCCGTGTAGGTGTTGAAGTCGCAGTAGCCGCACCGGACTCGGCAGAACGGCACGTGCAGGTAGACCCCGAAGTTGCGTTCGTGGGCACCGACGGCCGCCGTCTCCGGGAGGATTCCGTCGGACGGGGCCGGATCGGCGAGTGGGAGGGCGCTCGGCACGGTCCGTCGCTCAGACGCCGCGCGACGGCAGGAGTGCGCGGAGGTAGGTGTCGTTCATGGTCTTGCGGCGGCGCTTGGAGCCGACGAGCTTCGCGGCACCCTTCGTCGGGCGGAAGAACGAGCGCACGACGATCCAGACGGAGTCGTCCTCGCGCTGCTCGATCGTGAAGGACTGCTCACCGCTCTCCGGATCGCCCTCCATCGTGCCGATGGCCAGGCTCACATGACCCGGCTCCTCGGTGACGGAGATGACGCGATGCGGCCCGACGAGCGGTTCCCCGCCGACGGTGCCGGCGAAGACGACCGTCGTGCCCGGCGTGATGAACGGCGTGCCGTCCTCGGCGAAGCGCTGCTCTTGGTGCGTCTCGATGGGTTCCAGCGGCGTACCGTCCTCGGCGAAGGCGATGCCGCCGTACTGCACGCCCGTGCCGGGGTGCACCTCGGAGATCTCCACGCCACTCGAGCGGTGCAGTCCCCAGGTGAGGAGTGCGCTGCTCGCGAGGGCGAACCGCTCCTCTCCGCTCCCGAGGCGGAATTCGTCCTCCGACGGCACGTAGCCCTCCGGCGGGTACTGCATGAGGTCGGTCCGCTGGGTGGCGCCGACGGCCGCGTAGTCGACCGCTTCGTCCTCGAACGAACTGCGTCGTGCGTTCACTTCTTGTCCTTCGTCTCCACGTCCCCGGAGAGCGCTGCGATGAACGCCTCCTGAGGCACCTCGACCTTGCCGACCATCTTCATCCGCTTCTTGCCCTCCTTCTGCTTCTCGAGGAGCTTGCGCTTGCGGGTGATGTCACCGCCGTAGCACTTGGCCAGGACATCCTTGCGCATGGCACGGACCGACTCGCGGGCGATGATCCGCGCACCGATGGCGGCCTGGATCGGCACCTCGAACTGCTGGCGCGGGATGAGCTTCTTCAGGCGCTCGGTCATGAGGACACCGTAGGCGTACGCCTTCTCGCGGTGGACGATGGCGCTGAACGCGTCGACCTGGTCGCCCTGCAGGAGGATGTCGACCTTCACGAGATCCGCGGCCTGCTGGCCGGAGGGCTCGTAGTCGAGCGAGGCGTACCCCTGTGTGCGGCTCTTCAGGTGGTCGAAGAAGTCGAACACGATCTCACCGAGCGGCATCGTGTACCGCAGCTCGACGCGGTCCTCGCCGAGGTACTCCATACCGAGCAGGGCGCCGCGTCGGCTCTGGCAGAGCTCCATGATGGTGCCGACGTAGTCCTTGGGGGCGAGGATGCCCACCTTGACCATCGGCTCCGACACCTCGAGGATCTTGCCGGAGGGGAACTCGCTCGGGTTCGTGACGGTGACGACCTGCTTGTCCTCCGTCTTCACCTCGTAGGTGACCGACGGCGCGGTGGCGATGAGGTCGAGGTCGAACTCGCGCTGCAACCGCTCGGTCACGATCTCGAGGTGGAGCAGGCCGAGGAAGCCGACGCGGAACCCGAAGCCGAGGGCGACGGAGGTCTCCGGCTCGTAGTTGAGCGAAGCGTCCGAGAGCTTCAGCTTGTCGAGCGCGTCGCGGAGGATCGGGTAGTCGCTGCCGTCGATGGGGTACAGACCGGAGAAGACCATCGGCTTCGGGTCGGTGTAACCCGGGAGTGCGTCGGTCGCCGGCTTCACCGCGGTGGTGACGGTGTCGCCGACCTTCGACTGCCGGACGTCCTTCACGCCGGTGATGAGGTAGCCCACCTCACCGACGCCGAGGCCCTTCGTGGGCGTCGGCTCCGGCGAACTGACGCCGATCTCGAGGAGGTCGTGCACCGCGCGCGTCGACATCATCTGGATACGCTCACGCGGACTCAGCTGGCCGTCGATCATGCGGACGTAGGTGACGACGCCGCGATAGGTGTCGTAGACGGAGTCGAAGATCATGGCGCGCGTGGGTGCGTCCGGGTCGCCCACGGGGTTCGGGATGCGGCCGACGACGCGGTCGAGGAGGTCCTCGACACCCATACCGGTCTTGCCTGACACCCGCAGGACGTCTTCGGGCTTGCCGCCGATGAGGCTCGCGAGCTCCTTCGCGTACTTGTCGGGGTCGGCCGCGGGGAGGTCGATCTTGTTGAGCACCGGGATGATCTCGAGGTCGTTCTCGAGGGCGAGGTAGAGGTTCGCGAGTGTCTGCGCCTCGATGCCCTGTGCGGCGTCGACGAGGAGGATCGCGCCCTCGCACGCGGCGAGCGACCGCGAGACCTCGTAGGTGAAGTCGACGTGCCCGGGGGTGTCGATCATGTTGAGCGCGAAGGTCTCGCCATTGAGCGACCACGGCATGCGCACGGCCTGGCTCTTGATGGTGATGCCGCGCTCGCGCTCGATGTCCATGCGGTCGAGGTACTGCGCCCGCATGTCGCGGTCCGAGACGACGCCGGTGATCTGCAACATGCGGTCCGCCAGGGTCGACTTGCCGTGGTCGATGTGGGCGATGATGCAGAAGTTCCGGATGAACGCCGGGTCGGTCGATGCCGGCTCGAGGGCCTTCACTGCTTGGGGGCTCACGCGTTCCTCGGGGTCAGGGGTGGAATCGGGCAACCCTCATTGTCCCACGGCGGGGAGCACCCGCGCTGCGGTACCCTGGATTGCCAGAACTCAGCCCGACTGGTAATGTTGCCTGTTGGCTTGCGTGTGAGTTGAGACCACACGAGAACTCGCTTGAAGACGCCCTCTTCCGTCCGACGGCACCGAACATCATTTCCTCGAACCGAAAGTTGACCCAACGTGGCAAACATCAAGTCGCAGATCAAGCGCATCGGCACCAACAAGAAGGCCAACGAGCGCAACAAGGCCGTCAAGAGCCAGCTGAAGACCGCCATCCGCGCAACCCGTGAGGCCGTCGTCGCCGGCGACAGGGCTCAGGCTGAGTCCGCTCTCAAGCTCGCCTCGAAGAAGCTCGACAAGGCCGTGAGCAAGGGCGTCATCCACGAGAACCAGGCAGCGAACCGCAAGTCGGCCATCGCCAAGCAGGTCAACGCGCTCTAAGCGACACCAGCTGCAAGGCCCCGGCGTTCCTCGGAACGTGCGGGGCCTTTCGCGTTCCCGGGGCATTCCGTTCCCTGAGCACACAGCGGTCCCTGAGCGCACACGGGTCCCTGAGCGCACACGGGTCCCTGAGCTTGTCGAAGGGCATCCCGCCCGCCGCCACGGCCAGCTCGGCGGGCTACCGCTCCGACAGATCGACCCCGCGTGCCGCGATGACGCCGACGAGCCGCTCGAGTGCGAACACCGGGTCGCGGCTCGCGCCCTTCACGCCGGCGTCAGTCTCGGCGAGCATCTGCACCACGCGGCCGATGCCGGCGTCCGTCCAACCGGACAGGTCCCGACGGGCGCGGTCGACCTGCCACGGTGCGAGGCCGAACTGCTGCGCGATCTGCCCGGACCCGCCGCGTGCCGACGACACCTTGGCCATCGTGCGGATCTTCATCGCGAACGCGGCGACGATCGGCACGGGGTCGGCACCCGAGTCGAGCGCCTGCCGCAGGGCGAGCAGCGCATCCCCGTGTCGTCCGGCGATCGCGGCGTCGGCGACGTCGAACGCGCTCGTCTCGAGTCGACCGCCGTAGTACTTGTTGACCGTCTGCTCGGTGATCTCCTCCGACGCGTCGGCCATGAGCTGACTGCACGCGGCTGCGAGCTCGGCGAGGTCGTCGGAGAAGGCGCCGACGAGCGCCCGGAGCGCCTGGGGCGTGATGCGACGACCGGCCGTCTTGAACTCCGCCGCGGCGAAGTCGGCCTTGTCGCTGTCCCGCTTGAGTTCCGTGCAGACGATCTCGACACCGCCACCGGTGCCTGAGCGGATGGCGTCGAGCAGCTTCTTGCCGCGCACGCCTCCGTTGTGCCGCAGCACGAGGTAGGCGCCCTCCGGCGGTGCTTCGAGATAGCGGATGGCTTCGGTGAGGAACTGATCGGAGCACTTCTCGACCTGGCTGACGCGGACGAGCCGGGGCTCGCCGAAGAGCGACGGGCTCGCCACGGTGAGCAACTCCCCCGGGGCGTAGCTGTCGGCGGCGACGTCGTTGACCTCGAGCGAGGGGTCTTCGGAGACGAGGAAGTCGCGCAGCCGGCGGATCGCCCGGTCCGCGAGGAAGGACTCTGTGCCGGACACCAACACGATCGGAGCCGGGCGGATCTCGGACCAGCCGAGCTGCGGGATCGCCGCCGAGGCCTTGGCCGCCGTCTTGGCCTTGCCGCGACCGGCGGAACGTGGTGCAGCCACAGCGGCTCCTCTCGACCGTCCGAGTCTACCGGCGACCGCCGACGCCAGACGGGTCGGGGACGGCAGCTCACCCGCCGCGCTCCGACCACACGCGGAACCCGCCGCCGTCGTCCGGGCCGAGGACGATGGTCCCAGACTCGTCCGTGCGGAGGACCTCGGCCCCGGTGGCCTCGTAGAGCTCGAGCGCTGAGCGCGTCGGATGCCCGTAGCCGTTGTCGGCCCCGACGGAGACGAGCGCCACCGTCGCGCCCACCCGGCGTGCCAGGCGGTCGCTCTGATCGGCGGAACCGTGATGCGACACCTTGACGATGTCGACCGCGTCCCCGAGCGCGTGCCGTCCGAGCAGCCGGTCCTGTGCTTCCTCACCGAGGTCGCCGAGCAGCAGCACCGATGCGGCGAGGAGGTCGAACCGGACCACCACGCTCGAGTCGTTCCCCGGTTCGACGCCACCTGCCGCGGGGTCTGGCCACAGGACGCGCCACGGCGCCGCGCTCTCCGGATCCCCCAGCACCCCCTGGTCCCCGGCGCCGGCCTGTCGCACCTCCGCACCGCCCGCTCGGAGCACTCGCGCGATGCGCTCGTCCTCCGGGTCGTCGACCGGCCCGAGCAGCACCTCGTCGACCCTGCCGACGACCGCGTCGAGGCCTCCGACGTGATCGAGGTCGTAATGGGTGAGGACGAGCAGCTCGATGCGGGAGACCCCGAGTTCGTCCAAGCACGCGCGGAGCGGTGCGGGGTCGGGCCCGACGTCGACCAGGGCGGTGGCGCCGCCCTGTCGCAGGAGGACCGCGTCGCCCTGACCGACGTCGCAGGCGGCGACGATCCAGTCGCCCGGCCGATGCAGGGCCGGGCCGAGTCCGTCCCCGACCGCCCGACCGCACAGTGCAACGAGCGACACGACCACCGCCACCCCGATCGTCCTCGACCACCGCGGGGGCAGATCCCGACGGAACAGCAGGAGCGTGGCGATCAGGGCCGTCGGCACGGCGACGAGCACGACGCCGAGTGGCCCCTCTGGCCACGGCACCCGCGCAGCAGGGACGCCCTCGAACCACCGGGCCACTGCGGCGATCCACGTCGCGGGCACCCACCCGAGCCATGCGACGAGCAGCGCGAGTGGTGGTGCGAACGGGACCAGCAGGCAGGCGAGCAGCCCGAGCATGGTCGCGGGCGCGGCGGCAGGGCCAGCGAGCAGGTTCGCGGGGACGCCACCGAGCTGGATCGCCGGGTCGAGGAGGACGAGCATCGGCTGGCAGGCGAGCTGGGCGGCTGCCGGGATGGCGATGAGGGCCGCTATCCCCCGCGGCAGCCACCTGCGGAGTACGTCCGTCAGCGGTCCGCTGAGCAGCAGGAGGCCGGCGGTCGCGAGCACCGAGAGCCCGAACCCGTACTGCCCTGCCAACCAAGGGTCGGCGACGAGGAGCACGACCACCGCCAACGACAGCGCGGCGAGGCCACGGATCGGCCGCCCGAAGCCGCCCAGCACCAGGACGAAGGCAGCCATGAGTGCCGCCCGTTGCACGCTCGGTTGGGGCGTCACGAGGACCACGAAGGCGACGAGGCACAGCAGGGCACACGAGATCCTGAGCTTCCGTCCACCACCGACTGCCGCGACCGCCGTGCTGACGAGCCACACGATGACCGCACAGTTCGCTCCGGACACGGCCGTCAGATGCGAGAGTGAACTGCGCTGCATCGACTCCGTGACCGCGTCACTCACCTGGCTCACATCGCCGATCGCGAGGCCGGGTAGCAGCTCCCCGCCCGGGCCGGGCAAGGTGGACGCGAGCCCGACGAGGCCGGAACGGAGCGACGCCGACCAGTCGAGGACCGCCGGCGGCTCCCCCAGCAGCTCGGGTTCCTCCCGTGCGAAGAGCAGCGCTGCCCGCGCATCACCCGGTGCATTCCAGCGGAGCGAGCCGTCGACGTGCCAGCGCTCGCCGATCCTCGGTGCCCGATCCGCCGGGACCGGCGCGAAGACGAGGACCGGGACCGAGAGTTCCTCCAGGGCTCCCCCGTCGTCCGAGACCGTCACAAGGTCGGCTGCGAACCGAACCGTGGGTGCAGCCGTGACCGACCCGGTAGGAACCGCGTCACCGGTCACCACGACCTCGGCATCCACGGGAGCGTTCCCGAATGCTTGCAGCAGCTCCGGCTGCCGGTCAGGAGCGCGTGCGGCGATCGTGGCGGCGACCATGCCGAACAGCGCCGCGGAGCACGCGCAGAGCAAGAGTGTCGTGATGAGGACGGACCCTGTCCGACGCTCCCCGGGGCGATGCTCCGCACGGCGACGCCGGACGACCGTGCTGCACCAGAGGCAGGCGGAGGCGACGAGGAACGCGACCAGTACCCCACTCCAGGCCAGCGTCGGAGCCGCGCTGCCGACGGCCGCACCGACCCAGGTGACCGCCGCCGGGATGAGCAGGCGTGGGAACCGCATCGCGCTCCCACCTCGCCCGGGCGTCGGTCCGGTGGCCGCGTCTGTGGTCACACCGTCGCCGCCGCGCGCAGCCCCTCGAGGGTCTTCGCGCCGATGCCTTCGACCGCGCTCAGGTCGTCGAGGGTGGCGAACGGTCCGTTCGTGTCCCGCCAGGCGATGATGCGCGCGGCCAAGGCCTCCCCGATCCGCGGGAGTGCGGTGAGTTCGGTGGCGGATGCCGTGTTCACGTTGACGAGCTGGGAGCCGGACGGACTCCCGGCAGCCGACCCGCTCGTGCCTCCACCAGGTGGCACCTCGCCGACCACCGGGACGTACAGTTGCTCGCCGTCGTTCACGAACCGTGCGAGGTTCACGGCGCTGGTGTCCGCTTCCGCCATGAGGCCGCCGGCGGAGGCCACCGCATCGAACGCGCGTGATCCGTCCGGCAGCCGGTAGACACCAGGGGCCGCGACCGCTCCGAGCACGTGGACGAAGAGCTCCCCCGTCGCCGCGCCTGCGGGCGCGGTCGATCCCGGTGTCGCGGCGGGCACGGGGCTCGCGTCAGCCGACAGCTCCGCCCCACCGATCGTCCTGACCGCCCCGCCTGAGGTGAACAGCGAGACGAGGATGGCGACGACGAGGGCCGCGATCACCAACACGACGACCGCCCCGGCACGGAACTCCGGGCGCGGTAGCTCACCGAGCGAACGGCGCGTCGACGAACGCCTGGACGGCACCGGGTGGGACGTGGGTTCCGGTTCGATGGTCATCCTCGAACGCTACGAGCCCGGACACCCCGAACCACATGCTCGCCGTCCCCACGGGCACCGAACGCACCGCGACGACCCCTGTGGAGCGCGTTCGCATGGGATGCAGAATGCAGTCAGCTCACCGAGCGCCTCGGTGTTGACCGGTCGTCTTCCGACCGGGGCGTCAGGCCACTCTGGCCGCCTCGGCCCGCTCTCGCGTCGAAGATCGCCCGAACCAGATCCACAGGGGGCGAGCCGTGGCGAGGATGAGCACCGCGAACAGGCTCTGATTGATGACGCCGAACCACGAGAGTCCGCCGAGCAGAACGAAGACGGTCCAGTTCACGGCGATGTCGGCGACGATCACCGCGATGCCGAGCACGATGCCGGAGCGCCGTCGAAGGATGATCAGCACCGCGGTGATGGGGTCCAAGACCGTGAGTGTCACCCAGAACAGCCGGACGCCGGGCGGGAAGCCGCCGTAGACGTCCAACCCGCCGAGGATCAGATCCGCGGTGTGCGTGGTCGTTCCGATTAGGAAGCCGATCACCCACAGGATCTGGAACACGCGGAGCGTTCGTACTGATGGGGCGAGAGCGATCACCCGGTCATGCTACCGAGGAAGCACAGGCAACGGCTCGGGGCCCGATCTGAGAATAGGTTGCCATCGGCTAGGGCATGGGGTCCGACTCGATGGTCGTGCCCGAGCGCCCCGAACGCGTTCGGGGCAGGCCGCAGGGCCCGCCCCGAACCGCATCAACCCTTCGTGGCGATGCTCACCACGCGCGGGGCACGCACCACGACGTTGACGATCTCGCGGTCGCCCACGGAACGCTGCACGGCCGCACTCGCGCGTGCGAGCTGCTCGAGCTCCTCGCCGGAGATCTTCGGCGACACCTCGAGCCGGTCGCGGACCTTGCCGTCGACCTGGACCACCGCGGTCACCTGGTCCTCGACCAACAGCGACCGGTCGGCCTTCCGCCACGGCACCAGCGAGATCGACGGCTGGTAGCCGAGCTTGGCCCACATGTCCTCGGCGGTGAACGGTGCGAAGAGGTCGAGCGCCATGGCCGTCACCTCGGCGGACTCGCGCACGGCGGGGTCACCCGCGCCGGGCCCGGCGTCGATCGTCTTCCGCGTCGCGTTGACGAGCTCCATGAGCCGTGCCACGACGACGTTGAACTTGCCCGCCTCGATGAGCCCGGGAGCCTCGGCGAGGAAGTGATGCGTGACCTTCCGCAGCTTCTCGTCGCCGTCCTTCCAGGCGACGTCGGGTGAGCTGGTGACGTCGTGCGCGACCCGCCAGGCGCGAGCCAGGAACTTGGCCGAACCGGCCGGCGAGACGTCCGCCCAGTCGATGTCGTCCTCAGGAGGACCGGCGAACGCCATCGTGACGCGCAGGGCGTCGGCGCCGTACGACCGCAGCTCCTGGGCGAACTCCACCAGGTTGCCCTTGCTCTTGCTCATCTTCGAACCGTCGAGGATGACCATGCCCTGGTTGAGGAGCGCGCTGAAGGGCTCGGTGAAGCCGACCTTGCCGAGGTCGAACAGGACCTTCGTGATGAACCGCGAGTAGAGCAGGTGCAGGATCGCGTGCTCGACACCACCGACGTACTGGTCGACCGGGGCCCACTTGTCGGCCTCCTTCGGGTCGAACGCGATCTCGTCGGAGGTCGGGTTCAGGAACCGGAGGAAGTACCAGGAGCTGTCGACGAAGGTGTCCATCGTGTCGGAGTCGCGCTTCGCAGGCTTCCCGCACGACGGGCAGTCCACGTTGATCCAGTCCTCAGCCGCCGCGAGCGGGCTCATGCCCTTCGGACGCAGGTCGAGACCCGCGGCATCCGGCAGCCGCACGGGGAGCTGGTCCTCGGGGACCGGCACCTCGCCACAGGCGTCGCAGTGGATGATCGGGATCGGCGTGCCCCAGTAGCGCTGTCGCGAGATGAGCCAGTCGCGGAGGCGGTAGTTCTTCGTCTTCGCGCCGAGGCCGCTCGATGCGAGCGCAGCCGTGACCTTCGGGATCGCGTTCGCCTTGCTCAGGCCGTCGAAGGGGCCGGAGTTCGTCAGGCGACCGTCGCCCGTCAGCGCGACGCCCGTCTTGGCGGGATCGATCGACGGGAGGTCCTCCGGCAGCTCACCGTCGACGATGACCGGGATGGCACCGGTGACGGGCTGGGTGGTGTCCACCACGACGCGCACGGGCAGGTCGAACGCCCGCGCGAAGTCGAGGTCGCGCTGGTCGTGCGCGGGAACCGCCATGATCGCCCCGTAACCGTAGTCGGCCAGGACGTAGTCGGCCGCCCAGATCGGCAGGCGCTCGCCACTCAGCGGGTTGATCGCGTAGCGCTCGAGGAACACGCCGGTCTTCTGGCGGTCGGTCGCGAGCCGAGCGATCTCACTCTCACCCTTGACGCTGTCGAGGTAGGCCTGGAAGCGCCCCTTGACCTCGTCGGAGGTGTCGGCGACGAGCTCGGCTGCGAGCTCCGAGTCGGGCGCCACGACCATGAACGTCACGCCGTACAGCGTGTCGGGGCGGGTCGTGTACACGGAGACCGGCTCGGCACGACCCTCGATGGAGAACGAGACGTCCGCACCGTTGGATCGACCGATCCAGTTCCGCTGCATGCTGAGGACCTTGGCCGGCCAGGTGCCCTCGAGCTGGTTGAGGTCGTCGATCAGGCGGTCCGCGTAGTCGGTGATGCGGAAGTACCACTGGGTGAGCTTCTTCTTCGTCACCTCGGCGCCGCAGCGCTCGCAGTGTCCGTCGACCACCTGCTCGTTCGCGAGCACGGTCTGGTCGTTCGGGCACCAGTTGACCGGGCTCGCCTTGCGGTACGCGAGGCCCTTCTCGAACAGCTGGAGGAACAGCCACTGGTTCCACCGGTAGTACTCGGGGTCGCTCGTGTGGAGCTCGCGGTCCCAGTCGAACGAGGGGCCGTACTGACGGAAGCTGGCCTTCTGCTGCGCGATGTTCGCGTAGGTCCACTCGCGCGGGTCGACACCGCGCTGGATGGCCGCGTTCTCGGCGGGGAGCCCGAACGAGTCCCAGCCGATCGGGTGCAGGACGTTGAAGCCCTGGTGACGCCAGTACCGCGCGACGATGTCGCCGAAACCGAACGCCTCGGCGTGACCCATGTGCAGGTCGCCCGAGGGGTACGGGAACATGTCGAGCACGTACTTGCGCGGACGTTTGTCGGCAGGATCGCCTGCCGCGAAGGGCTTCAGCTCGTCCCAGACGGGAAGCCACTTCTCCTGGATCGCCTGGAAGTCGTACCGCTCGCCGTCTCGGCGGTCGTCGGTGTTGCGCTCGTCTGACACGTCACTCTCAATCACTGCAGGTGCTGGGGGTGGAATCCCGTGGGTTGCTCGCACGGCGCTCGGCCGCAGGATGGACGGGGTGGAACGCACGACGGCGCTCCGTCCAACGGTCAAGCCTACCGGGATTCGGCAGGCGGACGTCCGACGCCGAGTGCCGCCAGCGGGGCCGCCGCCTTGGTCCACGTCTCCTCGAGCTCCTCCCGGGCGTCGGACAGCGCCGTGATGCCACCACCCGTGCCGATCGACGCACCCTGCGGATCGATCACGATCGAGCGGATGACCATGGCGAGGTCCATCGATCCGTCCGCGGACAGCAGGCCGAAGGCACCGGCGTACACCCCGCGCGGTCCCGCTTCGAGGTCGTACAGCAGCTCCATCGCCCGGCGTTTCGGGGCCCCGGTCATCGATCCGGCCGGGAACGCGACCTCGACGACGTCGAGTGCGTCCAGTCCTGTGCGCAACCGTCCTTCGACGGTGCTGACGAGTTGGTGCACCTGCGGGTAGCTCTCGACGTGATGGAGCGCCGTGACCGCCACGGAACCCAGCTCGCAGACTCTGGAGAGGTCGTTCCGCATCAGATCGACGATCATGAGGTTCTCCGCGCGCTCCTTGGGACTCGCGATCAGATCGGCGCGCTGACGGGCGTCCTCCTCGGGATCGGCACCTCTCGGCCGGGTCCCCTTGATCGGCTTCGTCCGGACGCGGCCGTCGGCCGAGACCTCGAGGAACTGCTCCGGAGACGCGCTCGCGAGACTGATCGAACCGAACCGGAGGAAGCCGCCGTGGTGCGTGGGGCTCGTCCTGCGCAGCCGCAGATAGGTCGCGAGCGGGTCGTGGACCCCGTCGACGCGCAGGTGGTTCGTCAGGCACAACTGGTAGGCGTCCCCACGGGTGATGTGCTCCTGGCACCGCTCGACGAGCCGCACGTATGCGGCATCGCTGTGACGGGGCGCGCAGACTCCGCCGGCCGCCCCGGCCACGGGAGGAGGCTCGGTCGCCGTACTCAACCGCTCGACGGTCGTCGCGATCCAGTCGGGATCGTCCGACGAGATCGTCACCGTCCGCGCCGCATGGTCGAACCGCACCTGGTCGTCGAGGCGCAGGAAGAGCGCATCCGGGGAGGCGGCCGCGTGTGCCGGAACCCCGACGAGCCCTGCCCCCGACTCGTAGCCGAACCACCCGACCCAATCGCCCGGGTCGCCCTCCGCGCGCACGGTGCGGAGGGCGTCGAGGATCGTCGTCCGGTCGACCGAGGCGGACACCGGGGTGACTCGCTCCACCGTGCCGAGCCGGACGTCCGCGGCGAGGCGTTCGGTCCCGCGTCCGATGAGACTGACGCCGGTCCTGGCGCCCTGGCCCGAATCCAACCAGGCCGCCCAGGGCTCGTCAGCGAACACGCGTCGGTAGACGTCCTCCGGCTCGAACCAGGCCGGGAGGACGACCTGCCGGCGTGCTCCGGTGGATCGCATCAGCCGACGGCCGCGATCGGCGGCGCGACGATCCGGAGGCGACCGGTCACGAGGTCGTCGGGAACCGGCGTGTGCGAGATCACGATGACCGCACGACCCTCGGATCCCGCGACACCGAGCAGGTCCTCGAGCAGGGCGGTCGCGCGCTCGGGATCGACGTTGGCGGTCGGCTCGTCGAGCACGAGCACGGGGAACTCGCGGAGGAGCGCACGGGCGAGGGCGATTCGTTGCGCCTGCCCCCCGGAGACGAGCGCGCCGTGCTCCCCCACCGGGCGGTCGAGTCCGCCACGTTCGGCGAGCCAGGACGAGAGCCCGACCCGCTCCAGCACGGCCTCGAGCTCAGCGTCGTCGGCCGTGTCCCTGGCGAAGAGGAGGTTCTGGCGGATGTCGGCGTCGAAGAGGAACGGACGCTGCTCGACGAGCCCGACCGACTCGCGCAACGTGTCCGGGCGGAGGTCGCGTGCCTCGACACCGCCGACGCGGTACCCACCCTCGTATTCGAGGAAGCGGACGAGGGCGTGCGCCAGGGTGGTCTTCCCGGCTCCGCTGTCACCTTCGACGAGCAGCCGGTCGCCGGCCGACAGCCGGAAGCTGATCGGCGCGAGAGCCGCCGCCGTACTCCCGGGCCACCGTGCGCTGAGGTTCTCCGCCTCGAGCATGACGCCGTCGAAGGTCGGCGTGAGGATGCTGCCGCTGTCCTCGTCCGGGATCTCGTCGGGTCGATCGCTCGGGACCGCGTCCGCCACGCGCTCGGCGCTCGCGACCGCCTCCCGCCAGGCCCCGAACGCGAGGGGCACCATCGCGCAGACCTCGAACACGGCGAGCGGGACGAGGACGATCACGGTGAGCGCGGGGCCGCCGATCGTCCCCAGCGCCGGCGTGCCTGCCCAGAGCGCCGCGACGACGGACGCCCCGGAAGCCAGGGAGAGGACGGCGCCGGCGACCCCGGCGCCCGCGGCCCGCCGCACCATTGCGCGCGTGAGTGCCGCGTCGGCGTGTTCGATCCGTGCCCGCGCGGCGTCGACCGCGCCGTAAGCGGTCAGCACGTCGAGACCGGTCACGAGCTCGAGCAGGGCTTCCGACAGCGCACCGCGCAGCGGCGCGAGTTCGCGTTCGGCGCGCGCCGCCACCCGACTCACGAGCAACCACGAGACGAGGAACGCTGCGATGAGGCAGACCGCGAGCGCGATCCCGGCGGCCGGGAGCAGCGCGGTCGTGAGGATGACGGAGGCTCCGGCGACGACACCCGACACCACCAGTGGTTGCACGACCCGCAACGGCACGTTCTGCAGCTCGTCCACATCGGTCACCAGGCGGGTGAGGAGGTCGCCCCGGCCGGTCAGCTGCAGTCCGTCGGGAGCCACCGGGATGACGCGTTCGATCATGCCGGCGCGCAGCTGCGCCAATTGACGGAATGCAGCATCGTGGCTCAGCAGGCGTTCGAGGTACCGGAAGGACGCCCGGGCCAGCGCGAACGCGCGCACCCCGACGACGGCGACACCCAGCTCGACGATCGAGGGCTGCTCGGCGGCCTTCGTGATGAGGAACGCGCTCGAAGCGAGGAGGGCTACGGCGGCCCCAGCGGAGAGGATGCCGGCCAGGAGTCCAGGGACGAAGCGGCGCGCCGGCGGCTGCGCCAGTCGGATGATCTGTCGGACGCGCTCATCCATGGAGCATCACCTCGTCGTCCTGGACGCGTTCCGACCGCACGCGGATCTCGAGCACGGCATCCGCGTGTTCGACGATCGACGGTCGGTGGGTGATGACGATGACGGCCGCCCCGGCCCGAGCGGCGTCGCGCGCGGCGTCGATGACGAGCGCCTCGGACGCGGCGTCGAGCGCCGAACTCGGTTCGTCGAGCAGCAGCACCGGCGTTCCGGCATCCGCCGGGGTGCGCCGCAGCCGGTAGAGGGCCCTCGCGATCGCGATCCGTTGCGCCTGCCCACCGCTCACGCCGTCGCCGACCGCGCCGATGGGGTGTCCGAGCGGCAGCGCGGACAGCCCGAGTGCCGACAACGCCTCGACGATGAGCGCCTCGTCGGGTGCGTCATCGCCCAACGCGACGTTGCTGCCGACCGTCCCCGCGATGAGGACCGGACGCTGGGGCGCCCACGACAGCCAGCGTCGTCCGCCGGGCGCGGGCGGCACGCGTCCGCCGTCGTGCAGGATCGATCCGGTGGCGTTCACGAATCCGAGGATCGCCGACGCCATGCTCGTCTTCCCGGCTCCGCTGGCGCCGACGACAGCCGTCACCACGCCGGCCGGGAACGTCGCGTCGAGGTCGTCCAGTACCCGCAGCTCGTCGTACTGCACGCCGAGACCGTCGAGTACCAGGCCAGACGTCCGGCGAGCGGATTCGCCGACCGTTGCCGAATCGCCGACCTGATCAGGAGCCGACGGCGATTCGCGCACGGCCTTCGCTTCGTCGAGGATCTCGAAGACCTCGTCGGCGGCGGTGACGCCCTCGGCAGCCGCGTGGTAGTTCGCACCGACGTTCCGCAGTGGCAGGAAGGCCTCCGGGGCCAGGATCAGGACGAAGAGCCC
Organism: Plantibacter sp. VKM Ac-2876; assembly: GCF_015350715.1. Classification (NCBI taxonomy): domain Bacteria; kingdom Bacillati; phylum Actinomycetota; class Actinomycetes; order Micrococcales; family Microbacteriaceae; genus Plantibacter; species Plantibacter sp. VKM Ac-2876. Next base: position 542,845 of record NZ_JADKSI010000002.1, read on the forward strand.
CGTTCCGAGGAGGAGCGAGCCGTCGAGGAGCCGCAGGCCGATGCCGACCGCGACCACGGCGACGGCGAGACTCGACAGCAGCTCGAGGGCGAAGCCGCTCACGAACGAGAACCGCAGGACCTTCATCGTCTCGACGCGGTACTCCTCGGTGACGGTTCGGATCCGCTGCACCTGCCGGTGCTGCCGTCCGAACAGCTTGAGGGTCGCCATGCCCGCGACGAGCTCTAGGAACCCGCGCGACAGGTGGGCCAGGGTCTCCCACTGGCGCCGCTGCACCGCCTGGGTCGCGAATCCGATGAGGATCATGAAGACGGGGATGAGCGGGAGCGTCACGATCACCGTGATGCCGCTGAGCGGGTCCTGGATGAAGATCACCGCCGCGATGATCGGCATGGCGATCGCCGTGAGGATGAGCTGCGGGACATAGCGACCGAAGTACGCGTCCAGGGCGTCGAGCCCGCGGCCCGCCACGGTCGTCAGTGAAGCTGAGCTCCGACGCGAGACCCAACCCGGCCCGAGCGTCTCGAACGCACCGGCGAGGGCCCGCCGCAACTGACTGCGGACGATCGCGGAGCCACGGGCGTTCACCGAGTCGGATGCCAGGACGGTCCCGGCACGCAGCACCACGATGCCGATCAGCAGCCAGAGCGACGGCAGGAGCTCCTCGACCGGATCCCCCGCGATCGACCGGGACACGAGCTGCGCCACGAACCACGCGAACCCGAGCGTGCAGGCGGTCTGGACGAGCGCGATGACCGCGCCGAGTCCGAGGATCGACCGGGCTCCGCGGGCATAGCGGAGCAGTCGCGGATCGAGGGGGCGCACGATGACAGGTTAGTGCGCGGCGGCTTCGATGTGCTTCCGCGTGATGCGCTTGCGGAACACCCAGTACGTCCATCCCTGGTAGGCGAGGATCAGCGGCAGGAAGATCAGGGCTGTCCACGACATCACCGTGAGGGTGTACTCCGTCGAGGAGGCGTTCGCGATCGTCAGGCTGTTCGCCGGGTCGTTGCTCGCCGGCATCACCGCTGGGAAGAGCGCGGTGAACAGGGTGAGCACGGCCGCGGCGACGGTCACGGCCATGAGCGCGAACGCACGGCCTTCCAGCCCTCGGCTGTTCGCGAACCAGGCGCTGATGAGCGAGACCGCGGCGATGGCCGCGAGGATCAGCACCGGGAGCGAGAAGTGCGCGAGGACGGTCCACCCGAGGAACGACGCGGCGAGGAGGATGGCGACGAGCCCGGCTCGGCTCGCGAGGCGGCGGGCGCGCTCGCGGATGTCGCCCTCGGTCTTCAGCGAGGCGAACACGGCTCCGTGGGCGAAGAAGAGCACGAGCGTCGTGAGACCCCCGAGGATGCCGTACGGGTTGAGCAGGGTGAAGAGCGTGCCGGTGAAGTTGTGGTCGGCATCGAGCGGGACGCCCTGGACGATGTTCGCGAAGGCGACGCCCCAGAGGAAGGCCGGCAGGGCTGAGCCGACGATGATCATGAGGTCGAAGCGCCGCTTCCAGGAGGCTTCCGGCCGCTGGTGCCGGTACTCGAACGACACCCCTCTGATGATGAGCGCGAGCAGGATGAACAGCAGCGGGAGGTAGAAGCCGCTGAACAAGGTCGCGTACCACTCGGGGAAGGCGGCGAAGAGGCTCGCACCGGCGACGATCAGCCAGGTCTCGTTGAGGTCCCAGACCGGCCCGATGGTGTTGATGAGCATCCGGCGGTCGGTCTCGTCCTTCCCGAGGAAGGGGATGGTCATGCCGACGCCGAAGTCGAAGCCGTCGAGGACGAAGTAGCCGACGAACAGTGCGGCGATGATCCAGAACCAGAGAATCGTGAGGTCCATGATGCGCTCCTAGTAGACCGTGGTCGCGGGGGCGGCGGGCTTCTGCACGCCGTCCTCGTCGGGTTCGGACAGCTCGATCGGGTCGGGCCCGGCCTTGATCGTCTTCTTCAAGAGGCCGAACTCGACGACGAGCAGCGACCCGTAGACGACGGTGAAGGCGATCAACGAGATCAGGACGTCGAGGCCGGTGGTGTTCGGCGAGACCGCGTCCTCCGTCTTCAACAGGCTGAAGACGATCCACGGCTGGCGGCCCATCTCGGTGAAGACCCAGCCCATGGTCATGGCGAGGAACGGCATCGGGACGGCCCAGACCGCGACGCGCCACATCCAGCGCTTCGGCTCGCGGCCCTTGCGGGTGAACCAGAGACCGGCGGCCGCGACGAGCATCGAGGCGAGGCCGAGGCCGATCATCCAGCGGAACGCCCAGTAGGTGACCCAGATGACGGGCGAGTAGTCGCCCGGTCCGTAGAGCTGGGTGTACTGCGCCTGCAGGTCGTTGATGCCCTCCACCGTGCCGTCGAAGGTGTGGGTCGAGAGGAACGACAGGAGGTACGGGATGCGGATCGAGAAGAGCTCGTGGACGCCGTCGGGTGTGCCGAGGGTGAAGATCGAGAACGAGGCGTCGGCACCGCTCGCCGTGTTGTACATCGCCTCCGCAGCGGCCATCTTCATCGGCTGGGTCTCGACCATGGCCAGGCTGAGCTGGTCGCCGGCGAGCATGGTGGCACCTCCCGCGAGGAGCATGCTCCACGCACCGACCTTGAGCGCCGGGCGCATCGCCTCGACGTGCTGGCCCCGGGCGAGGTGCCAGGCGGCGGCGGTGATGATGACGGCTGCGGAGACCATGAAGCACGCGAAGATCGTGTGCGGGAAGGCGGCCAGGGCGACCTTGTTGGTCAGCAGCTCCCAGATGTTCGTGAGCTCGGCGCGGCCGCGCTCCTCGTTGATCCGGAAGGCGACCGGGTTCTGCATGAAGGCGTTCGCGGCGATGATGAAGTAGGCCGACAGCACGGTGCCGAGCGCCACGATCCAGATGGTGGCGAGGTGGAGCTTCGGTGACAGCTTGTCCCAGCCGAAGATCCAGAGTCCGATGAACGTCGCCTCGAGGAAGAACGCGAGCAAGCCCTCGAGTGCGAGCGGGGCGCCGAAGACGTCGCCGACGAACCTGGAGTAGGTGGACCAGTTCATGCCGAACTGGAACTCCTGGACGATGCCCGTCACGACGCCCATGGCGAAGTTGATGAGGAAGATCTTCCCGAAGAATCGGGTGAGCTGCAGGTAGTGCAGCTTGCCGGTCCGGACCCAGGCGGTCTGGAACCCGGCGACCGTCACCGCCATGCCGATGGTGAGCGGCACGAAGATGAAGTGGTAGACGGTGGTGAGGCCGAACTGCCATCGGGACAGCAGTAGCGGGTCGAGAAGGTCGTTCACGATGAACACTCCATTTTTCGCGGCATCCAGGGAAGGCGGCGCAGGTGCGGCCCGTTCGGGGTGGTCATCCCCGTGGCTTCGATCCATGTCGTCGAAACCAATCGTACAGGACTTCTCGCCTGTGGTCAGACCACACATCCAAGGGTGTCCTAACAGGGGTTTCCGAGCCGCTCGCACATCCACGGCAGTAGGCTCTGAGCCGTGAACGACGTGCTCGGCTGGCTGCTCGACCTGGTGCAGAGCGTCGACCCCGTGACGCGCACGATCCTCGCCGGCGTCGGCATCATGCTCGAGACCTCGGTCCTCGTCGGCCTCGTCGTCCCGGGCGACACGGTCGTCATCGTCGCGAGCACCGCCGTCGTCGGACCCGTCCAATGGATCTCGATGATCCTCGTCGTCATCACCGGCGCGCTCATCGGCGAGTCGGTCGGCTTCGCGCTCGGCCGCTGGTTCGGCCCGCGCATCCGTGCCAGCAGACTCGGCCGACGGATCGGCGAGCGGCACTGGGCCCGTGCCGAGCGCTACCTCGACCGGCGGGGTGGCATCGCCGTCTTCATCTCGCGATTCCTCCCGGTTCTGCACTCGCTCATCCCCCTCACGGTCGGGATGAGCACGATGAGCTACCGACGTTTCATCTCCTGGACGCTGCCCGCCTGCGTCATCTGGTCCTCGGCCTACGTCTCCGTCGGCGCACTGGCTGCGGGCAGCTATCGCGAGCTGTCGGACCGCCTCCATTGGGCGGGCTACGTCTTCGTCGGCATCATCGTCGTCTTCGCCGTCGTGGTCCTCGTCGTGAAGCGACTCCTCCAGCGGAGCGAGGAGCGACACATGCTGGCCCAGGAGGACGCGACACCACCCGACGACGGCTCGACGCCCCAGTAGCAGACGACCGTCATCGCCGCGAGACGGCGGGCCGGACGCACCGGCATGACAGACTGAACGGGTGAAGGCATCCGACGATCGTCCAACGGCCTCCTCCGACGCCGCCGAGCAGATCCGGCACTTCGCCGCACGGATGGAGGACGCCGTCCAGTTGCGCCGCCAGCGTCGTGCGAGGCGGCACGGACGCGAGGCGGCGGTCATCCCCTTCACCGGCTACGGATCGACGTCCTGGATCCGTGTCCTGGCCAGGGTCGTCCTGGCGGAACCGGGCAAGACCACCGTCCAACCGCAGCAGAAGGTGCGCGGCTGGAAGAGCTTCTTCGCGCTGAGCATCGCCGACCCGACGGTCGAGGTGGAGGTCGACGGGCAGCGTCACACGGTCACGGGCGACCGAGGTGGCGTGGTCGACGCGGTGGTCCAGGTCTCGCTCACCCCCGGCTGGCACACCCTCAGACTGAGCTCGGAGGGCAGCGACCCGGTCGAAGCCCCGGTCTTCATCGTCGCCGACGACATCGAGTTCGGCATCGTGTCCGACATCGACGACACGGTGATGGTGACGGCGCTCCCCCGCCCGCTCGTCGCGGCCTGGAACACCTTCGTCCTCGACGAGCACGCCAGGACACCGGTGCCCGGCATGGCGGTCTTCCTCGAGCGCACGGCCCGCGAGCACCCGGGCTCCCCGATCATCTACCTCTCCACCGGTGCCTGGAACGTCGCGCCGACGCTGACCCGGTTCCTCTCGCGCAACCTCTACCCCGCCGGCGCCCTCCTCCTCACCGACTGGGGTCCGACGCACGACCGCTTCTTCCGCAGCGGTCGCGAGCACAAGCGGAACAACCTCGACCGGTTCGCCGAGGACTTCCCGCGTCTGCGGTGGCTCCTCGTCGGCGACGACGGACAGCACGACGAAGCCCTCTACCGGAGCTTCGAGGAGCGCCACCCCGACCGCGTCGCCGCCGTGGCGATCCGCCAGCTCTCCCCCGGTGAGGCGGTACTCGCCGGTGGACGCTCGAAGGTCGGCGCCCAGCACGCGGGCGCCCCCTGGGTCTACGCGGGGAACGGCGCGGAACTGCTCGACCAGCTCCACGACAAGCTCTGACGGCACCGATGTCCGTCGTCCCCGTCCTGCGCACCAGATCGCGGCTGCCCCTGCTCCAGGTGCTGAAGACGGCGCTGGCCGCCGTCGCGTCCTGGATCGTCGCGATCACGATCATCCCGGGCCAGCTCCCGGTCTTCGCGGCCATCGCGGCGATCCTCGTGGTGCAGCCGAGCGTCAACCAGTCGTTCGGGAAGGCGCTCGAGCGCAGCCTCGGGGTCATCACCGGCGTCATCCTCGCGACGGCCATCGGGATCGTCTTCGGACACTCCGCCTGGATCGTGCTCCTGGCCATCGTCATCTCCATCCTGCTCGGATGGGTCCTCCGCCTCGGGCCCGGATCCGCGAACCAGATCCCGATCAGCGCGATGCTGGTGCTGTCGATCGGCGCGGCGACCCCGGACTACGCGGTCGCGCGGATCGTCGAGACCGTGCTCGGCGCGGGCATCGGGCTCCTCGTCAACGTCGTCCTCGTCGCACCGGTCCTCCTCGGTCCGGCCAAGGCGGCGGTGACCACCCTCGCGCTCGCGTGCGCCGACACCCTGGATCATCTCGCCACGTCACTCACGCGTGCGAACTCGGACGCGGAGCTGGTGGCGCTGCTCCAGGAGGCTCGGGCGCTGAAGCCCCTGCGGGACCGGGCGATCGCGGCGGTGAAGGAAGGCGATGACAGCCTGCTGCTCAACCCCCGTCGGTCGAGGCACCGTGACGAGCTCGACCGGCAGCGCCTGCTGCTGCGTCGACTCGAGCCGGTCGTCACGCGGACGCTCGGCATGGCGCGTTCGGTGCACGACCACGACGACCCGACCCTGCACGAGGAGCCGACGGTGGCGGACATCGCTGTCGAGCTCGCACGGGCGGCCCACGACCTCAGGCTGCTCGTGAACGATCGTGCCGCGTCCGACGAGCCGCCGACCGAGACCGCGGAGATCCCGGCGCTGACCGCTCCCCTCGTGATCGCCCGCCCGCACCCCCAGCACTGGATCCTCATCGGATCGCTCATGGAGGACCTCCGTCGCGTGCGCGACGAGATCGTCGGCGAGCCGACCTGAGTCGGCCGGATACACGAAGGGCCGGTGGAGCGATGCTCCACCGGCCCTTCGAGGTCCTGGGACTACGCCTGGTGCGCGGCCTGCAGTTCGATGGTGATCGTGACGTCGTTGCCGAGCAGCACGCCGCCGGTCTCGAGCGCCGCGTTGTAGGTGAGGCCGAAGTCCTCGCGGTTGATCTTGGTGGTCGCCGTGGCGCCGAACTTGTAGTTGCCGTAGGGGTCGGTCGCGAAGCCGCCGAACTCGACGGTGAAGGTGACGGGCTTGGTCACGCCCTTGATCGTGAGGTCGCCGTCCACGAGGAAGTCGTCGCCCTTGGCGCGGGCGCCGGTCGAGACGAAGTCGATCGTCGGGTAGGTCTCGGCGTCGAAGAAGTCGCCGGTGCGGAGGTGACCGTCGCGGTCGGGCTGGTTCGTGTTGATCGATGCGACCTCGGCGGACGCGGTGACCTTCGTCTCGAGGGGGTTCTCCGGCGTGACGAACGTCGCGTTGAAGCGCTCGAACTTGCCCTTGACCTTCGAGACCATGATGTGGCGGATGCTGAAGCCGACCTCGCTGTGCGTGGTGTCGACCTCCCAGGTGCCAACCTTGTAGCCGGGAATCGTCAGGGTGTCGGTCATGCGGTACTCCTTGCGTCGATGTGCGGCGCGCTCGCGCCACGTTCTATTCAAACGCACGGACCTGAGAGCTATTCCCGCATCCCCGAGAAATTCTCCTCACCGACATCAGCGCGACATCGGCCGCATGGACGCGACGCCGAGTCGGGCGCGGAGGAGCTGGTGCGCCGCCTCGGCGACCGTCGACTCCGGAATCCTGGCGGACCGGACCGCGGCGGCGATGTCGGCCACGAGCACGGCCGGGTCGACACCGGTCGACGACGGGTCCGCCCCGAGGACGTAGAGCAGCATCGTGTTGCCGGCGGCCACGGCGCGGATCGCGTTCTCCGAGGGGTCCTGATACTCCGGCAGACCCGTGTGCTGCAGCATGAGCATGTCATCGGTGATCGTGATGCCGGTGAAGCCGAGGTCGTTCCGGAGGCGCTCGTGCCAGACCGCCGACAGCGTCGCCGGTGCAGCGTCGACAGCCGAGTAGACCAGATGGCCGAACATCACGACCTCGGCCCCGGCGTCGATACCGGCGACGAACGGCAGGGCATCGGTCGCAGCCCAGTCCGCGGCACCGATGGCCGTCGTCGGGACCGTCGAGTGGGAATCCCCCGGCGCCTGTCCATGGCCAGGGAAGTGCTTCAGGGTGCTGAGCACCGCACCCCGCTCACCGTGGACGGCCGCGGCCACCCGCTCCGCCGACGCGTCCGGCGTCGTCCCGAGGGCACGGTCGTAGATGAAGGAGCTCGGATCGGCGGTCTCGTCCGCGACGATGCCGAAGTTCACGGTGCAGCCCGCATCGGCCAGCATGGCCGCTCGTTGGCGGAACGCCTCCTCGCTCGCAGCGGGCGGTTGCGACTTCAGGGTGTCGGCTGCGGCGAAGACGTCCTCGTCGATGCGCCGCACATCGCCGCCCTCCTGGTCGATGCCGATGAGCAGCGGCATGGTCGGGTCGGGGCTGAGGGCGCTCGTCACCGCGGGCAGCCCTGCGAGGCCCGGCACGTTGTCGCCCATGATGATGAACCCGCCCGGCTGATACCGCTCGACGAACGCCCGGAGGGTGCCCGGGTCGGTGCCTGGAGCGTGGAGCATCAGCATGGATGCGATCCGCTGTTCGAGGGTCATCGCGGCGAGTTCGGCGGCCGCACGCTGGTCGGCGGCATCCGGAGCCGTGCTCGTGGGACGTTCCGAGGGCTTCGAGGATCCTGGCCCGGTGCACCCGGACAGGCCGAGGACGGCACCCGCCGCCATCGAGGCGCCGACTGCGAGAAACCCTCGTCGTCCCAGCTGCACCGACCCACTCTAGGCTCGGATCTTCCACGCAGGCTGGGCGTCGCTCCCGGTGTGGCAGGAGTGACGAATGTGACATCGGCGGCTACACTTGCGTGGGTGACCGCCAGGATGGACGCATGCGCAAGCCGCTGACAGCCCTCTCGCCCCGCTCGAGGGGCGTCTCGCGAGCCGCCGCCCTCGGAGCCGCGCTCGTCATCGCGGTGTCGGTCGCAAGCCCGGCGGCCGCCGTGACCCCCACATCATTCCGGACCGCCGACTACCCGAGCTGGGACGACGTCCAGGCGGCAAAGGCGAACGAATCGACCGCTCAGGCCGAAGCCGACCGGATCGTGTCCCTCCTCGACGGACTGCGCGACGAATCCGCCCGGCTCGGCGACGAAGCCGTCCGCCAGGGTGCGGCGGCCGGTGAGGCCAAGGCGGCGTTCGACGCGCAGGCCGCCGTCGCGGACACGATCAGTGCGCAGGCGACCGCCGCAGCGTCGGCAGCGGCATCGAGCAAGCGTCAGGCCGGAGCGGTCATCGCGCAGATGACCCGCACCGGCGGCGTCGATCCGACGCTCTCTCTCGTCCTCTCCGGTGCAGCCGACGACGACCTCCTGTCCAAGCTCAGCGCGATCAGCAAGCTGAGCGAGACCTCGGCTCAAGACCTCGCGTCCGCGACCGCCGCGAGCAACACGGCGACCGCGCTCGCTGAGCAGGCGACGGCGGCCGAAACCGAACGTCAGCGACTCTCGGAGGCGGCTGATGCCAGCTACGAGACGGCGCAGTCCGCGAGCGATGCCGCCGATGCGGCGGTCGCCGAGCAGCAGGCCAACCGCGACCGGTTGTACCAGCAGCTCGCCGTCCTCAAGAACACCACCGCGGCGGTCGAACAGGCCTACGCGCAGAGCCAGGAGGCGATCGCCGCAGAAGAGCAGCGACGCAACGAGGCCACCGGTGGCGAGGGATCCACGAGCGCCCCGCCGCCGGACCTCGCGGCCGACCCGGCCGGAGCGAAGGCGTACGCACAGTCCGCGATCGGCGCCTACGGCTGGGGTAGCGGAGAGTTCCAGTGCCTGCTGCAGCTGTGGACCCGGGAGTCGAGCTGGCGCGTCAACGCCTACAACGAGTCCAGCGGCGCCTACGGTATCCCGCAGTCCCTGCCCGGGAGCAAGATGGCGAGCTCCGGCGACGACTGGCGAACCAATGCGGCGACGCAGATCAACTGGGGCCTGAACTACATCGACAGCCGCTACGGCTCCCCCTGCGGCGCATGGGCGCACTCCGAAGCGACCAACTGGTACTGACGCCCCGTCTCACCCGACGTCGGCGACTCCGAGGTTTGTCCCGGCCACCGCCAGCACCACGGTCACGAGCAGGGCGGCTCCGATGATCAGTCGGAACAGCAGACGGTCCGGCGCTCGGGTTCCGACGAGCACGAGCCCCCACACGACGAGCGCGAGGACGCCGACCGCGCCCAGCACCCCGACGATCGGCGGTGCGATGGGCCTGCCCACGAAGATCCCGCTCTGTCCGAGGACGGCGACCATACCTGAGACGCCGAGGGCGACGAAGGCCGTCCGACCAGCGGTCCGCGCGCCGAGCCGGTGCGGCAGACCGCGGACGCCGGTCTGCAAGTCGTCCTCGAGATCCGGTAGGGCGTTCGTGAAGTGGATCGCCACGCCGAACAGACCACCGACGGCGAGCGTCCACGCGGCCGGCACGATCGGCGGGACAGCCGCGAAGGTGACCACGGCGGGCAGTGCGCCGAACCCCACGATGAACGGGACGACCGACCAGGCCGTCGACTTGAGGCCCAGGTTGTAGGCCCAACCGCAGACGAGGAAGAGCAGGTGCGAGACCGCCGACGCCCAGCCGAGGGATGCCGAGAGCGGAATGCTCGCCGCACCGGCCAGCAGCGCCGCCGCCCGGACTGCCGAGACGCTGAGGTCGCCGCGTGCGACCGGTTTGTCCTGTCGTCCCGAGCGACGATCGCGTCTGGCGTCGAGCCAGTCGTTGGACCAGCCGATCGAGAGTTGTCCGACGAACACCACCACGGCGAGCAGGGCCGTCCGGAGGGGTGGCAGGCCGACGGCCGATCCGAGCACGACGGCGAGCACGGTCACCGCGACGGTCGGCCCGGGATGCGAGGACGCGAACAGACGGCGGGCCATGGAGAACACCGCCTCAGCTTAGGGTGACACCCGGGTTACGGCGCTACACTGCAGCATGACCGTCTCCGTGAGGGCGATCGGCGTGGCCGTTCCTCAGACCATCCTTCATCAAGACGAGATCAGGGATGTGTTCCGCGACCAACCCGGGCGGAGCCGTCTCGCCCAACGTCTCATCGGCGCCGCGTTCGACGCGTCCGCGATCGACACCAGGCACACCGTCATCGACGCCTTCGACCAGGAGGTCGAGACGACCACGGCCGCCTTCTACGACGCGGCTCAGCGGCAGGTGCTCTCCCCGCCCACCGGCGTGCGGAACGACGCCTACATCGAGCACGCTCCCCCGCTGCTCCTGGAAGCCGCACGGCGGGCATTGGACGCCGCCCCCGGTCTGTCGGCGGCGGACGTCACCCACGTCGTGACCGCCTCCTGCACCGGGTTCTTCGCGCCCGGCCCGGAATACCTCCTCGTGCGCGACCTCGGGCTCGACCCGGGCACGGAGCGCTACCACCTGGGGTTCCAGGGGTGTTTCGCCGCGTTCCCCGCCCTTCGCGCCGCAGAGGCGTTCTGCACAGCCGACCCCGACGCCGTCGTCCTCGTGGTCTGCATCGAGCTTTGCTCCATCCACCTCCGTTCCTCCGACGACCCCGACGTGATCCTCGGTTCCTCGGTGTTCGCCGATGGTGCCGCGGCTGCCGTCGTGACCGGTCGGGACACCGGATCCTCCGCGCCCGTGCTCGAGTTCGACGGCTGGTCCACCGCGCTCGTGCCGGACGGCGAGACGGAGATGGCCTGGACGATCGGCGATCACGGGTTCGAGATGGTCCTGAGCGGCGCCGTGCCCAAGCTGATCGGCGAGCACCTCGAGATCGCCCTCCGCCCACTCCTCGCCGCAGCCGACGACGCCCCGGTCTCATCGATCGACCGCTGGGCGATCCATCCCGGTGGCCGGAGCATCCTCGACCGGGTCCAGCGCGGATTCGGGCTCGACGACGAACTGCTGGCTCCGTCACGCACGGTGCTCCGCGAGTACGGCAACATGTCGAGCGCGACCGTGCTGTTCATCCTCCAGCGCCTGCTCGACGGCGCGCCGGCCGACGCCGATGAACGGGTGTGCGCCCTCGCCTTCGGTCCGGGACTGACGATCGAGAGCGCGCTGCTCCGGCTCCGGGCCGGTCGAGCCTGATGCTGCCCGACCTCGGCCGCCGTGCGACGGATCTCCTCGAACTGATGGACGATCCCGACTGCGATCCCGTGCTGCTGGACGCGACTTACGCCAGGTTCGCGACGGTGAACCGGCTCGTCTCGGGCTGGCGTGGTCTGTACCGCTCGCGCATCCGTCCACTCCTCCACCACTCCCGGACCACGACGATCCTCGACATCGGCTTCGGAGGCGGCGATGTCGCCGTGGCCATCGCCGACTGGGCGAGGGCCGACCACCTCCCCGTGCAGGTCGTCGGGATCGATCCAGACGAGCGGTCCGTGGCCTTCGCCCGGCGCCGGTATCCCGATGGCCCCGTCATCTTCCGTCCGGCGCACAGCAACGACCTCGTCGCCGCTGGCGAGCGGGCCGACATCGTCCTGTCCAACCACGTGCTCCACCACCTCGATCCCGAGGGCATGTCGAGCCTGCTCGCCGACAGTTCGCGGATCGCCAGACGACTCGTCCTACACAGCGACCTCGAGCGCAACCGACTCGCGTACGCGGTCTACGGTCTCGCCACCCGTGCAGGGCGACGGCGCTCCTTCCTCCACGTCGACGGGCTCCGATCGATCCGTCGCAGCTATCGCCAGGAGGAGCTGCAGCGCGTCGTGCCGAACGACTGGATCGTCGAGCGCCGGTTCCCCATGCGACTCCTGCTCTCACAGATCGTCCCGTCGGCAGCGGACGGCCGCCGATGACCACCGAGGTGCTCGTCATCGGTGGCGGACCGGTCGGCCTCGTGTCAGCGATCCTCCTCGCTCAGGCCGGCGTCGACGTGACCGTCTGGGAGCGACGGTCGGACTCACCCTCCGGCACCCGGGCGATCGGGATCCACCCGCCGTCGCTCGACCTGTTCGAGGAGCTCGGCATCCTCGACGAGATCCGCCGCGACGCGGTCCGGATCGACCAGGGCGAAGCCTGGAACGCCGGACGACGCCTCGGGACGGTCGTGTTCCGTGATCGGCCCGTCCCACACCCCTACGTCGCCGCGCTCGAGCAGTGGCGGACCGAACGGATCCTCCGTGCTCGACTCGAAGCCGTCGCGCCGGGATCGCTCCGGACGGGGACGAGCTGCACGCGGTTGACTCCGGCCGAAGAGGGCGTCCTCGTGTCCGGCGAAGACGCCGATGGAACGGTGAGCATCCGCGCAGCCGTCGTGGTCGTCGCAGCAGGAGGACGCGCCACCGTCGCCGGGATGCAGGCTCCGGGCCCCGTGCACCGATATCGGGACCGGTATGTCATGGGCGACGTCGCGGATCGGAGCGGGGCCGGTTCCATCGCCAGGGTGCACCTGCACCACCGAGGCGTGGTCGAGTCGTTCCCGCTCCCTCAGGGCATGCGACGGTACGTCGTGCACACCGGGTACACGGACGATCAGGACGCGGCCCGTTCGGAACCCACCGCGTCCGACCTCGCGTCCCTCGTCGCCGACCGCACCGGTGACGACGTGGATCCGGCGACGAACACCATGCTCAGCGCGTTCGGCGTGCTTCGTCGACGACGGAAGCGCGTCGTCGACGGTCGGGTCGTCTATCTGGGCGACGCCGCCCACGAGATCAGCCCGATCGGCGGCCAGGGCATGAACCTGGGCTGGTCCGACGCACGGGTGTTCGCACCACTGATCGCCCGCATGACCACCGGGCATCTCTCGACACAGCGGGACGTGGCCGCGGCCGTCTCCCGCCAGCAGCGCGCCGTCCGTCGGGCCTCATGGCAGGCGGAGCTCAACATGCGCTTGGGGCGTCCGTTGCCCGGCCCGCTCGTCGGGATCCGAGACCTCGCGCTGCGAACCGCACTCGACGGCCCTGCGATGCCGATCCTCGCCGACGCCTACACGATGCGCTGGCTGCGCTGACGCCGTCGGAGGTCCTGCGTTTCAGTGACCGACGTGCACGCCCGTCGAAGCCTGGTCCGTCCGCCGGATGAGGAACGACGCACCGATCGCGAGCAGCGAGAGCACGGCGCCGCACATGAACGCAGCCTGCACGCCGGCTGCCGTCGCGCCGACCGCGGAACTCCCGGCCGCCGCACGAGCCGCCGCGGTGGTCGACATCATGGTGATGAACAACGCCGTGCCCGCTGCACCGGCCAGTTGCTGGACCGTGCCGACGATGGCGCTGCCGTGCGGGTAGAGCTCGGGCCGCAGTGAACCGAGCGCCGAGGTGAGGAGCGGTGTGAACATGAACGCGAGGCCGGCGCTCAGCAGCACGTGCACGGCGATGATCATGACGATGGCGCTGTCGACGCCGAGCATCGTCAGCAGCCAGAGCGCAGCACTCACGGCGAAGGCCCCGGGGATCACCAGTGGACGTGGACCGAACCGGTCGAACAGCGACCCGACCAGCGGCGCGAGAGCGGCCATCGTCAGGCCGCCCGGCAGCAGCATGAGGCCCGTGGTCAGGGTGTCGACCTGGAGGACGGTCTGCAGGTAGATCGGCAGGATGATCAGGGAGCCGAACAACGCCATCATGACGATCGCGACCAGGATGATCGAGACGGAGAACGAGCGGTTCGCGAAGGTGCGGAGGTCCATGAACGCCCGGTCGTCGCGTGCGAGAGCGCGCTGGCGGAGGACGAAGCCGAGCAGGGCGAGGACACCGACCGTGAGCGGGATCCAGACGGGCATGAGCGCGTGTCCCTCGGCGGACTCGCCGATGCTGCTGAGCCCGAAGATGAGGCCACCGAACGCGAAGGCGGAGAGGACGAGCGACAACACGTCGAAGCGGACCCGACGCGGCTCCGTCACGTTCCGCACGAGGACGGCACCGAGGACCAGCGAGGCGACGGCGATGGGGAGGACGATCCAGAACATCCAGCGCCAGTCGAGCACGCTCAGGATGAGCCCGGAGACGGTCGGCCCGACGGCCGGGGCGACCGAGATGACGATCGAGATCGCACCCATCGTCCGACCGCGCGCCGAGACCGGCACGACGTTGAGCACGGTCGTCATGAGCAGCGGCATCATGATGGCGGTACCGCTGGCCTGGACGACCCGACCGAGCAGGAGGGTGCCGAATCCCGGGGACAGCGCGGCGATGAGCGTACCGAGGCTGAACAGCACCATCGCGGTGATGAACATCGTCCGGAGGGAGAACCGCTCCAGGAGGAACCCGGTCGCGGGGATCACGACGGCCATGGTGAGCATGAAGCCGGTGGTCAGCCACTGCGCGGAACTCGCCGTGATGTCGAGGTCCTCCATGAGCCGCGGCAGGGCGACACTCATGATCGTCTCGTTGAGGATGACGACGAACGCCGACACGAGGAGTAGCCCGATCAGGAGCTTCGACCCGGGTGGAAGGCGGTCGTCCGAGGGCTTCCCGGTCGTCGGGACGGAACCGGTCGGATTCGGCACGGTTTCAGTCGTCATAGCGGTGTCATCCTTCTCAGGCCTCGGCCGTCGTGCGGGCAGACGCCTGCCCTCTCGAAACACAAGCGTCATGTCGCCGATGGTATTCCCATGCGTGTCGACCGGTTACGCGCAGGGCGAAGACCCGTTCCGGACGGACGGTTCCGGTGCCAGCATGAGGACATGACAGTTCCCACCATCACCCTGAACGACGGCCACACCATCCCTCAGCTCGGCTTCGGCGTCTTCCTCGTCGACCCGCAGGAGGCTGAGCGCATCGTCTCGGACGCGCTCGAGGTCGGCTACCGCCACATCGACACCGCGGCCATCTACAAGAACGAGGAGGGCGTCGGCGCCGCCATCGCGAAGTCGGGCATCCCCCGCGACGAACTCTTCATCACCACGAAGCTCTGGAACGACCGCCACCAGAAGGCGTCCGCGCACACCGCCATCGACGAGAGCCTCGACAAGCTCGGGCTCGACCACGTCGACCTGTACCTGACCCACTGGCCGACCCCGGCCAAGGGCGACTACCTCGAAGCATGGCTCGCCCTCGAGGAGATCAAGGCGGCCGGCAAGGCGCGTTCGATCGGCGTGTCGAACCACCAGGTCGAGCACCTCGAGAAGCTGATCGCTGGTTCCGAGACGGTCCCTGCGGTCAACCAGATCGAACTCCACCCGGCGTTCGCCCAGCGTGAGCTGCGCGCCTTCGGTGCCGAGCACGGCATCCACATCGAGTCCTGGGGCCCGCTCGGTCAGGGCAAGTACGACCTCTTCGGCGAGCAGGCCGTCTCCGCTGCAGCCGAGGCGCACGGCGTCACGCCGGCGCAGGTCGTCATCCGGTGGCACCTGCAGAACGGGCTCATCGTCTTCCCGAAGTCGAACTCGCGCGAGCGCATCGCCCAGAACTTCGACGTCTTCGGCTTCGAGCTGTCCGCCGACGAGATCGCGTCCATCGACGCCCTCGACTCGGGCAAGCGCGTCGGCAGCCACCCTGACGAGGTGAACTGACCTCAGGGTCCCGCCAAACCCAGGGTCGTACCAACGCAGAAGTCCCCGTCAGCTGTTCGGCTGACGGGGACTTCTCGGTGTTCGGGTGGATCTGAGGGGACTCGAACCCCTGACCCCCTGCATGCCATGCAGGTGCGCTACCAGCTGCGCCACAGACCCGTATTCAACTTGCTTGCCCCTGCTGTTTCAGCGGAAGCAACTTGAATAGGTTACTACATCTTGAGAGCGGTTGTGACCACTTTCGGTGCTCGGCACCGACGGGATGGTCAGTTCGCGGGCTGTGGTGCGGACGAGACCAGCGGAATCACCGGGCAGTCCTTCCACAGACGCTCCAGCGAGTAGTACATCCGCTCCTCCTCGTGGAAGACGTGGACGACGACCTCACCGAAGTCGAGCAGGATCCACCGCCCCTCGGACTTGCCTTCGCGTCGCAGCGTCTTCACGCCGCTCGCGTTCAGGCGGTCCTCGACCTCGCCGGCGATGGCGACGACGTTGCGCTCGCTCCGACCGGTGACGAGGAGGAAGGCGTCGACGAACGGCAACGGACCGGAGACGTCGAGCGCGACGAGATCCTCGCCGCCCTTGGACTCGGCTGCGGTCGCTGCGAGCTGGACGGCGTCCAGTGTGGTGTCGGACAGGGTCATGTGGTGTACTCCTCTGGCGATCGCATGGTGCGCGATCGGATGAATGCCGGCAGGGCTAGAACGCTCCGCCGAAGAAACCGATGATGAGCACCGCGATCACGCCGGCGGCGAGTACCGCGGCGGCGATCGCGAGCGTCATCAGCAGCTTGTTGCTCTGGTTGGTGGTGGCCGGGACGACGTCGCGGGTGGAACCGTGGCTGCTGACCGCGCGGCTGGCCGCGACCGGGGACGCTGCGGTGACCGAGGCCGGCAGCTCGTCGCCCTCGATGAGTCGGTCGATCCCTGCACCGTCGAAGTGGTTCGGGTCTTGACCGGCGGAACCCAGTCCGCGGGGCAGATCGATGGTTCCGGTGATGAGGATCTCGCCCGTGGAGTTGGACGTGGCGCCCGCCTCGGCCTGTGCCGGAGCGACGGGGATGATGAGCGAGCTCGTGGTGATCTGCCCCGTGCTCGTCATGCCGCTTCCGAGGAGGTCTTCGAACGCGACCTCGTTGTCGGCCTGCGAAGCCTTCTCCGCTTCGAGTGCCGCGACGAGCATGGAGTCGCGCCCGAACCCCTTCGACAAGGTCGACGCGGGGTCCTCGGAGATGTCGTCGCGGTCCGAGACGTCGAAGAGTGAACCAGTGGCCACCGGCGCCGCAGCGGCGGGGGTCGCGGGAGGCGTCGGCGCCTCGGCGGACCGGGCCTTGGCCGCGCGCTCGTCGGCGGCGGCCCGCTCAGCGGCCTTGCGTTCAGCCGCCTTGCGTTCGGCCGCCTTGCGTTCTGCGGCCTGCTGTTCTTCGGCCTTGCGCTCGGCGGCCTGGCGCTGCTCGGCCTGCTTGGTGGCCTCGGCTTCGCGACGTTCCTGCTCAGCTGCAGCGGCAGCCTTGGCGTCCGCTTCCTGCTGCGCGAGTTTCGCGGCCTGCTGACGGGCCGCCTTGTTCTGCTTCTGGGGCGGTGCGACCACCTGATCGGGCGTCCGTGGCGGCAGGGCGACCGAAGGGACCGGCTGCTCGACCGGAGGAGCGACCGGCGCTGCCGGGGAGCCCACCTGCTCGATCGAGCCGGTGCGCTCGAGTTCTCGCAACTGACGGCGCGTGAGTCCACCGGTCGGGGCCGGAGCCGGTGCGCCCGAGGCCGGAGCGCTCGATGACGGCGCGGGTGACGTGGACGCAGGTGCTGGAGCGCTCTCGTCGCGCGACGTGGTCTGCTCGGGGATCGCTCCCCCGGCGACGGGTTCGGATGTCGACGCGCGTCGTGTCCGTGGTGCAGCAGCGTCCGGTGTCGCTTCGTCAGCGGACGTCGACGGCTGCTGGCTCGCTCGAGCCTGTCGCCTGGTCAGGGGCGCATCCTCTGGCAACGCGGTCATGTGGCTTCACTCCGATACAGGTGGTGCTTGGTGATGTACTGCACGACACCGTCGGGAACCAGATACCAGACCGGAAAGCCTTTGCTCACCCGGCTCCGGCAATCCGTCGACGATATCGCTAGGGCCGGAACTTCCAACAAGCTTACGTCGTGCTGTGGTAATCCGGAAACGTTCAAATCGTGTCCCGGCCTACTCACAGCGACGAAGTGAGCGAGGTCCCAGACCTCTCTGACGTCTTTCCAACTGAGGATCTGGGCGATCGCGTCGGCACCCGTGATGAAGAACAGCTCGGCATCGGGGCGCTTCCGCCGCAGATCGCGGAGCGTGTCGATCGTGTACGTCGGTCCGGCTCGATCGATGTCGACCCGGCTGACGGTGAAGCGGGGGTTCGCTGCGGTGGCGATCACCGTCATGAGGTAGCGGTGCTCGCTATCACTCACGCCCGACTTCCGGTACGGCATGCCCGTCGGGACGAAGACGACCTCATCGAGGTCGAAGTGCTGCGCGACCTCCGAGGCGGCGACGAGGTGCCCGTGGTGGATCGGGTCGAACGTCCCGCCCATGACCCCGATCCGAGGACGACGGGTCTTCGTCTCGGTGACGGGCGCGCTCACGCCGGACAGCTTAGTGGCCGTGCTCGCCGTGAGCGGAGGCCGACTCGCCCTTGTCGGCATGACGGTTGGCGACGTCGCGGTAGCTGAAGGTCACGGCGCCGAGGATGGCGAACAGCACGAGGGCGACCGCGCCGAACACCCAGGTCGGTGCGGCGAGTTCGACGGCGTGCTCCGACTCGGCCAGGACGGCGGTGGCCAATACGGACGCGGCAATCGACATGATCTCTCCTTCTGTGCGACGCCTGGTGACGCCCGTACCAGTCTAGCGACTACCGACGGGTGTGGCCCGAACCACGCACGAGCCACTTCGTACTCGTGAGTTCCGGCAGCCCCATCGGTCCGCGGGCATGGAGCTTCTGGGTCGAGATCCCGACCTCCGCGCCGAATCCGAACTCGGCACCATCGGTGAAGCGGGTCGAGGCGTTGACCATGACGACGGCCGAATCGACCTCGGCGAGGAACCGGTCGGCGTTCACCACGTCGTTCGTGATGATCGCGTCGGTGTGTCCGGTGGAGTATCGATCGATGTGCTCGAGCGCGGCGTCGAGGTCGTCGACCACGCGCACCGAGAGCTCGAGCGACATGTGCTCGGTGGACCAGTCCTCCTCCACGGCGGGCACGACGTCGGCGAAGACCTCGCTGGCACGTTCGTCCGCGTGGATGAGCACCCCGTGCTCGCGCAGGTCGCCGAGCACGGCGGGCAGCAGGCGCGCGGCCGCAGCGCGGTGGACGAGGATCGTCTCGAGCGCGTTGCAGACCGATGGGCGCTGCACCTTGGCGTTGCGCACGATGTCGACGGCCCAGTCGAGTTCGGCACTCTCGTCGAGGAACACGTGGACGACGCCGGCACCGGTCTCGATCACGGGGACCGTCGACTCCCGGACGACCGTTTCGATGAGTGACGCGCTCCCCCGCGGGATGAGGACGTCGATCAGGCCTCTGGCGTTCATGAGCTGCTTCGCACCGTCGCGACCGAACTCGTCGATGGTCTGCACCGCATCCCCCGGAAGGCCGACGGACTCGAGTGCCGATCGCAGCAGCCCCACGAGGACCGCGTTCGAGTGTTCCGCCGCTGACCCGCCGCGGAGCACCACGGCGTTGCCGCTCTTGATCGCGAGGGCGGCGATGTCGACCGTGACGTTCGGGCGCGCCTCGTAGATCGCGCCGACCACGCCGAACGGGACGCGTACCTGCTCGAGCTTCACCCCGTCCGGAGTGTTGCTCCCGCGGACCACCTGGCCGACCGGGTCGACGATCGCGATGACGTCGCGGACGGCCACCGCGAGCCCGTCGATCCGGCCCCGGTCGAGGCGGAGACGGTCTTGCAGGCCGACACTGATGCCCTGCTCGCGTCCCGCGACGAGGTCGCGCTCGTTGGCGGCGATGACCGCATCCGCACCCTCGACGATCGCGACGGCGATGGCCTCGAGGGCGCGGTTCTTCTGCGCGGTGGTCGCCTGGGCGAGGACCCGGGAGGCACGCTTCGCGGCAGTGAGACGATCCACGAGTGGCAGCACGGTGGTGGTTGTCGACGACATGCGTCGATTCTACTCAGCGGCGTCTGGTGGACGCTCTCCGTGTCACGCCGGTTGGAACCAGGTGCCGAGGTGCTCACCGCGGAGGGCGGATGCGACGTTCGTCGTCGACGTCACGAGGACGGACGTCCCCGCCTCGGCGGCCAACCGGGCGGCCGACACCTTCGTGCCCGCTCCCCCGGTGCCGACGCCCGCGGAGCCGATGTCGCCGAAGGTGACGCCCGAGAGGGTGTCTCCGAACGGGACCTCCTCGATGCGCTCGGCACCCGCTTCGTGCGGAGGGCGGGTGTACAGCGCGTCGACGTCACTCAACAGGACGAGGACGTCGGCCGCGACGAGGACCGACACGAGGGCGGCAAGGCGGTCGTTGTCGCCGAACCGGATCTCATGCGTCGCGACGGTGTCGTTCTCGTTGACGATCGGCAGGATGCGCAACCCGAGGAGGCGTTCCATCGCCCGCTGGGCATTGCTCCGGTGACTGGGGTTCTCGAGGTCACCGGCGGTGAGCAGCACCTGGCCCGCGACGATGCCGAACCGGTCGAGGCTGTCCTGGTACCGGTAGATCAACACGTTCTGCCCGACGGCGGCAGCCGCCTGCTGCGTCGCAAGGTCGCTCGGACGGGCGTCGAGACGGAGGTAGGGCATCCCGGTCGCGATGGCGCCCGAGGACACGAGGATGACCTCGGTGCCTCGGGCGTGCGCCTCGGCCAGAGCCTCGACCAGCGCAGTGATCTGCCCGGCGTTGTCGCCACTGATCGAGGAGGACCCGACCTTCACGACGATGCGTCGCGCCGAGGGGATGCCACTGCGCTGGTGGATGGTCACCGGTCGTCGTCCTCCGTCGCGACACCCTCGTCCTGCTGTCCGTCGGCCGGCACGGAGCCGACCTCGAAGCCCTCGTCGTCGTTCCAGAGACCGGCCGCACGTTCGCGGAGCAGCTCGGCACGGGCCTCGGCCTTGGCGTCCATGCGCTCGAAGTACTCGTCGCGACGCTGGTTGCGCGTCGGGCGGTGGCTCGCGTCGAGACGCGGGTCCGTTCCACGCGGCTGCGTCAGCAGTTCCGCGGTGCTCGTGAGTGTGGGCTCCCAGTCGAAGACCACACCGCCACCCGCGCCGATCATCACGGTCGCGCCGGCGACGGCACCGGCCTTGAAGAGCGCCTCTTCGACGCCGAGCTTCGCCAGGCGGTCCGCGAGGAACCCGACGGCCTCCTCGTTGTTGAAGTCCGTCTGCTGCACCCAGCGTTCCGGCTTCGCGCCGAGGATGCGGTAGAGGTTGCCGTAGGTGCCACCCTCGACCGTGACGGTGAACTTGGAGTCGTCGACCGGCTTCGGGCGGAGCACGATCCGGGGCTTGGCGGCCTCGAGGGCTGCGCGGGCGCGGCTCTCCTCGACGAGCTCGCTCAACGCGAACGAGAGCTGTCGGAGGCCTTCGCGCGAGACCGTCGAGATCTCGAAGACCTTGTAGCCGCGCGCCTCGAGGTCAGGACGCAGGAACTCGGCGAGCTCCCTCGCCTCCGGGACGTCGATCTTGTTGAGGGCGATGAGCTGCGGGCGCTCGACCAGCGGCGTCTGCCCCTCCGGCACCGGGTAGGCGGCGAGCTCGGCCAGGATGATGTCGAGGTCGCTGATGGGGTCGCGTCCCGGTTCGAGCGTCGCGCAGTCCAGCACGTGGAGGAGCGCGGAGCAGCGCTCGACGTGACGCAGGAACTCGAGACCGAGGCCCTTGCCCTCACTGGCGCCCTCGATGAGCCCGGGGACGTCCGCCATGGTGTAGCGGACCTCACCGGCCTCGACGACGCCGAGGTTCGGGTGCAGGGTGGTGAACGGGTAGTCCGCGATCTTGGGCTTCGCCGCGGACATCGCCGCGATGAGGCTGGACTTGCCGGCGGAGGGGTACCCGACGAGCGCGACGTCGGCGACGGTCTTCAGCTCGAGAAGGACGTCGCCTTCCCAACCGGGCGTGCCGAGCAGCGCGAAGCCGGGGGCCTTGCGCTTGGTCGAGGAGAGTGCCGCGTTCCCGAGGCCGCCCTGGCCGCCGGGAGCGACGACGAACTCCATGCCGGGCTCGACGAAGTCGACGAGTTCGACGCCGTCGACGTCCTTGACGACCGTGCCGACGGGGACGGGCAGGATGAGCGTCTCGCCCTGGAACCCGTTGCGGTGGTCGCCCATGCCGAAGCCGCCGGTGTCGGAGCTCCGGTGCGGTGACCGGTGGTACCCGAGCAGCGTCGTGATCTGAGGATCGGACACGAGCACGATGTCACCACCGTGTCCGCCGTTGCCGCCATCGGGGCCGGCCAGCGGCTTGAACTTCTCGCGCTTCACGGAGACGCAGCCGTTGCCGCCGCCGCCCGCTCGCAGGTGCAGTGTGACCCGGTCGACGAATGTGACCATGGACGCTCAGCCCCTCTCTGGATCATGGAACTCGGTTGTACGACAGCAGGGGGCGGGCCGAAGCCCGCCCCCTGCTGGAAAGACGTTGTTGCTACTCTGCAGCAGCGACGATGTTGACGACCTTGCGGCCGCCCTTGTTGCCGAACTGCACGGAGCCGGCCTCGAGGGCGAACAGCGTGTCGTCGCCGCCACGACCGACGTTGGCGCCGGGGTGGAAGTGCGTGCCTCGCTGACGGACGAGGATCTCGCCCGCGAGGACGACCTGGCCGCCGAAGCGCTTCACACCGAGACGCTGTGCGTTGGAGTCACGACCGTTGCGAGTGGAACTCGCACCCTTCTTGTGTGCCATCTCTTCTTCTCCTCGATGCCTTACTTGATGCCGGTGATCTTGACGCGCGTGAGCTCCTGACGGTGCCCCTGACGCTTCTTGTAACCGGTCTTGTTCTTGAACTTCTGGATGATGATCTTCGGACCGCGGAGGTTCTCAAGCACCTCGGCCGTCACCGTGATCTTCGCGAGCGACTTCGCGTCGGAGATGATCTTCTCACCGTCGACGTGGAGCACCGCGGGAAGCTCGATGTTGCCATCCTTGTCGGCCTTGACCCGGTCCATCGTGACGATGGTTCCGATCTCGACCTTCTCCTGCCGTCCTCCGGCGCGCACAACTGCGTAAACCACTACGTACCCGTTCTTTGGGGAGCGAAACGCTCCGACTGACTGTTGCTGGAAGTTACTGCTCGGAAAGGCTCGAACACGTGGGACACCTTGATGGCAGAAAACCGTTGGGCGTGGCATTGAAAACTCAATGCACACCAACGGTCGAGTTTACTTCATCGTGCAGTCCAGGTCAAACCAGTGGGCACAGAACCTCGTGACCGAGGTTGCTCCTCACGGCTCCCACACCGGACGCACTCGACAAGTGTACCCCGGGGGCTCCTGAACGCCGGCCGGGTGCCCGGCGCGTCCGACCACGGACGGGAATCGCGATGGAGGCTCGATGGTTGGATGGAGGCATGACGGTGCTCATCGATCCCCCGCTGTGGCCGGCGCACGGCACGCTCTGGTCCCACGTGGTGAGCGACAGCTCCCTGGAGGAGTTGCACGCCTTCGCCGGACGCACCGGGCTCCCGCCGCGATCGTTCGATCTCGACCACTACGACGTCCCCGCCGAGCGCCATGCGTCGCTCGTGGCGGCCGGCGCCGTCGCGGTGACCGGCGGCGAACTGGTCCGTCGACTCATCGCCAGCGGCTTGCGCATCACCGCACGCGAACGGCGCGCCTCCCGAGGAGACGCGCCGTCCTGATACGACCGGACTATTCGGCCTGACGCTGCGCGCCGTCCGAGCCGACGGCCTGTCCGCCCGCGAGTGAGGCGGTCGACACCCGGCGGCTCCGGCCGCGACCCTGGCCCGGCTGCTTCGGCTCGGGGAGCGCGTCGAGGACGGATTCGAGCAGGTGCTCGGGGTCCGCGACGGCTGCGCGACGCGGCTTGTCGGCGACCGGTGCGATCGGCAGGTCGAGCAAGGCCAGCGTCGGGGCCGCGGATTCGGTCGGCGCCTCGGTGGGGCGTTCCTCCGAAGAACTCCGCCGGGACCCGTCCCCGCCACGACGACGCGGTTCACGCTTCTCGCGCCGGCTCCGACGACCGTCATGCGACCCGGACTGATCCTCCGGTGACGTCGTGGACTCGTCCGCGGCCGACTCCTCGGAGCCCTGCGCCTCGGTGTGCTGCGACTGCGTGTGCTGCGCTTCGGCCACGACGGCGTCGGCCACGGCCTCGGCAGCGGCGAGCTCCTCATGGTGCAGCGTGCGCGCCGCGATCAGGGCGAGCGCGTTCTTGGCGTCGTCGGTGATCCCGTGCGTCTGTCCGGCCGGCTTCTGCTGAGCGCTCTGGCCGTTCGAGGACGGCTGGCCGCCCTGGGACCCGCCCTTACCGCGCCGGCGCTGCTGCTCCGGCTGCGGCGTCTGGCGGTGCTTCACGACGGGGTCGTGATGCACGACCACGCCGCGTCCGGCACAGACCTCGCAGGGCTCGCTGAACGTCTCGAGCAGGCCGAGGCCGAGCTTCTTACGCGTCATCTGCACGAGACCGAGCGAGGTGACCTCGGCGACCTGGTGCTTCGTGCGGTCACGGCTGAGGCACTCCACGAGGCGGCGCAGCACGAGGTCGCGGTTCGACTCGAGCACCATGTCGATGAAGTCGACGACGATGATCCCGCCGATGTCGCGCAGCCGCAGCTGACGCACGACCTCCTCAGCGGCCTCGAGGTTGTTCTTGGTGACCGTCTCCTCGAGGTTGCCGCCGGAACCGACGAACTTCCCCGTGTTGACGTCGACGACCGTCATGGCCTCGGTGCGGTCGATCACGAGGGATCCGCCGGACGGCAGCCAGACCTTGCGGTCGAGCGCCTTCTCGATCTGCTCGGCGATGCGGTAGTCGACGAAGGAGTCGCCCGTGCCGTCGTACGGCTCGACACGCTCGAGCAGGTCGGGGGCGACGCCGCGCAGGTAGCTCTGGATGTCCTGCAGCGCGTCCGAGCCCTGGATGACGAGCTTGTGGAAGTCCTCGTTGAAGACGTCGCGGATGATCTTGATGAGCAGGTCGGGCTCGCTGTGCAGCAGTGCCGGTGACTGGACCGTCTCGATCTGACGGGAGATCTCCGACCACTGCGACTTCAGCCGCGTGACGTCGAGCGTGAGCTGCTCCTCGGTCGCGCCCTCGGCGGCCGTGCGGACGATGACGCCGACGTTCTCCGGAAGGACCTCCTTGAGGATCTTCTTCAGGCGGGCGCGCTCCGTGTCGGGCAGCTTGCGCGAGATGCCGTTCATCGAGCCGTTCGGCACGTAGACGAGGTACCGACCGGGGAGCGAGACCTGACTCGTCAGGCGCGCGCCCTTGTGTCCGACCGGGTCCTTCGTGACCTGGACGAGGACCTTGTCGCCGCCCTTGAGCGCGAGCTCGATCCGGCGGGGCTGGTTGCCCGTCTCCACGGAGTCCCAGTCGACCTCGCCGGAGTAGAGCACCGCGTTGCGTCCGCGACCGATGTCGACGAACGCCGCCTCCATGCTGGGCAGGACGTTCTGCACGCGGCCGAGGTAGACGTTGCCGATGAGCGACGCCTCCTGGCTCCTGGCGACGTAGTGCTCCACGAGCACGCCGTCCTCCAGCACGCCGATCTGCGTCTTGCCGTTCTTGGAGCGGACGACCATGACACGGTCGACCGACTCGCGGCGGGCGAGGAACTCGGCCTCGGTGACGACCGGACGACGACGACCGGCGTCGCGTCCGTCACGGCGACGCTGCTTCTTGGCCTCGAGCCGCGTCGAGCCGCGCACCTTCTGCGGTTCGGTGATGAGTTCCGGCTCACGCGGCGTGCGGACCTTGACCACGTTGCGGGTGTCGGGGCGCGAGTCGCCACCCCGCTCGCCCTGCTCCGGTCCGTCCTCGCCGGCACGACGACGCGTGCGACGCCTCGACGAGCTGAGCTCGGCCTCGAGCGGTTCGTCGTCGCGGTGGACGATCGGCGGCAGGTCGGGCGCCTGGAACAGCAGCATCGTGGTCGGTGGACGCACCGGTGCGGCAGGTGCCGACTGCTCGTCGGGCCCGGCCGCCTGGGCGTCCGTCTCGGTGCTGGTCGACTCGTCCGCCGTCTCGGGCGTCGTGAGGTGCTGGTCGGTCGGTTCGTGCTCGGTCCCCGGCGTGGCCGGATCCTCGGTGTGCTCTTTCACCATTCCTGGTGTACTCCCCTATGCCGGGTCGGTGGCCGCGCCACCCTCCGGTTCTTCGTCTCGTGCGTGCGGCCGCGGGTGCAGCCGTTCGCAAATCCTGTGTGATCGCTGGCTCTCGGAGCTCTCACGATCGTGCCGGCACGTGCCGGCGGGTCCTGGGCTCTCATTGCCCAACAAGCCTGTTGTGTCGTGCGGTCGAGCGCGGCTCGGGCACCACCCCACGATTATCGCACGAACAGGGCCGACGGTCCTGAGTACGGACCACCCGGGCATGTCCCGCCGCCGTTCAGGCGGGCGTGCGAGAATCAGGGCGTGTCAACTCCGGTCATCGACGCGCGCCCCAGGGGCCTCGCGATCTTCCTCATCGTCGCAGGCGTCATCGGGTGGATCGCGGCGTTCGCGCTCACCCTCGACAAGTTCCAGCTCCTGCAGGATCCGAACGCCCAGCTCGGCTGCAATCTGAGCATCCTCGTGCAGTGCGGGGTCAACCTGAACTCCTGGCAGGGTGCCATCCTCGGATTCCCGAATCCGATCATCGGCCTCGCCGCCTGGATCGCCCCGATCGCCGTCGGCGTCGCGGTCCTCGCCGGTGCGCAGTTCGCGCGGTGGTTCTGGATCGCCTTCAACATTGGGTTCCTCGGTGCCCTGGGATTCGTCATCTGGTTGATCTCGCAGAGCATCTTCGTCCTCGGTACGCTGTGCCCGTGGTGCATGGTCACCTGGTCGGTGACGATCCCCTCGTTCATCGCAGTGACCGCGTTCACCCTGCGGAACGGCATCATCCCGGCGTCCCCCGCCGTCCGCCGCGTCGCCGGGGTCGTGTCCTCCTGGATCGTGGTGGTGACGCTCGGGTGCTACCTCGTGGTGGCGGTCATCGCCCAGTTGCGCCTCGACGTCCTGTCCTACCTGTAGTGGCGGCGGCCCGAACGGCCGCCTGCAGCGCACGACGAAGCCCGCCCCCGGAATCGGAGGCGGGCTTCGTCGTGCGGAGTCGGTGCGTCAGGCGAACCAGAGCGCGAGCTCGCGGGAGGCGGACTCGGGGCTGTCCGAACCGTGGACGAGGTTCTGCTGGACCTTGAGGCCCCAGTCGCGGCCGAAGTCGCCACGGATGGTCCCGGGCGCGGCGGTGGTCGGGTCGGTCGTGCCGGCGAGCGAGCGGAAGCCCTCGATGACGCGGTTGCCGGCGACGCGGATCGCGACGACGGGACCGCTCAGCATGAACTCGACGAGGGGCTCGTAGAACGGCTTGCCCTCGTGCTCGGCGTAGTGGGCGGCCAGCAGCTCGCGGTCCGGCTCGACCATGCGCAGGTCCACGAGCGAATAGCCCTTCGCCTCGATCCGGCGGAGGATCTCGCCGGTCAGGTTGCGTGCGACGCCGTCAGGCTTCACGAGTACCAGGGTTTCTTCAACAGCCACGGTCAATCCTTCGCTTCTCGGTAGAGCGCCTGCTGACGCTCGATCTTGTCGCCTTGGACCATCGCATAGGTCCAGACGGCTGCGGCCATCCCGCCGACGAGGAACATCATCGGCACGAGCAGGCCGGTAGCCACGATAGCGGCTTGCACCGCCCAGCCCAGCCAATACCCCCAGCGGAATCGCAGGAGCGGGATCGTCGCGACGATGATCAGACACAGCACCGCTCCGCCGATCAACGCGACCGGGGCCGGGAGGGCCTTCAGCCCGAAGATGACGAGCGCGCCGAGGAACATGACGATCATCTCGAAGCCGAGAATGATCGATCCGAGGGTCTGCTTGATGCTCCGTGGAGCCCGACTTTGTGCCATGCCGCTCATGCGGTCGCCTTCCATTCCCGGTCGTCGGCGACCTCGATCGCCTCGCCCACGAGGGTGATCGAGCCGGTGATCACCACCAGCCGGCGCGGCGCCTCCTCGGCCCAGCGCCGTGCGTCCTCCGCGGCCTCGTCGAGCGTGTCGGCGAAGGTCGACGCCGGCAGGTCGAGCGACGCGGCGAGGCGCGAGAGCTCCTCGGCGGGGATCGCCCGCTCCGACTCCGACTGGGTGAAGAAGAAGCCGGATGCGGCTGGCGCCAGGGTCGTCAGGATGCCGGCGGCGTCCTTGTCCTGGAGGATGCCGACCACGAAGGCGATCTCGTCGACGTCGAAGTAGCTGCCGAGTGCGGCGACCAGGGACGCGGCGCCGTGCGGGTTGTGTGCCGCGTCGACGAGCACGGTCGGTTCGGTGCCGATGAGCTGCAGACGCCCCGGGGAGGCGACCTCGGTCAGCCCCTCCGCGAGGACGTCCTCCGCGATCGGCTGAGTCGCTCCGCCGAGGAACGCCTCGACTGCGGCGATCGCGAGCGTCGCGTTCCGTCCCTGGTGGTCGCCGTAGAGCGGGAGGTACAGCTCCGGGTAGGTGCCGGCGCGCCCTCGAACGGTGATGAGCTGGCCGCCCACCGCCACGGCGTCCTGCACGAGGGCGAACTCCTCACCTTCGAACACGGCCGGGTCGTCGACCGCCGCGGCGGCGTCGATGATCGCCTGTCGTGCGTCGGGGTGCTGAGCGGCCGAGACCACCTGCGCTCCGGGCTTGATGATGCCGGCCTTGGTACGCGCGATCTCGGCGATCGTCTTGCCGAGCCGCTGCACGTGGTCGAGGTCGATGGGCGTGAAGACGGCGACCTCGGCATCGGCGGCGTTCGTCGAGTCCCAGGCACCGCCCATCCCCACCTCGACGACGGCGACGTCGACGGGGGCGTCGCCGAAGCACGCGAATCCCAGGACGGTGAGCGCCTCGAAGAAGGTCAGCGCGGGCTCACCGGCCGCCGTGAGCTCGGCGTCGACCATCGCCAGATACGGCTTGATGTCGTCCCAGTTCCTGGCGACGGCCTCGTCGGAGATCCGCTCGCCGTCGATCCCGATGCGCTCGGTGAACCGGACGAGGTGCGGACTCGTGAAGAGACCGGTGCGGAGCCCGTGGGCGCGGAGGATGCTCTCGATCATGCGCGCCGTGCTCGTCTTGCCGTTCGTTCCGGCGATCTGGATGATCGCGAAGGACGACTCCGGGTTGCCGAGGAGCTCGAGCGCCCGCTTGGTGGCACCGAGACGCGGCTGCGGCTGGGCCTCCCCCAGCCGTTCCAGGAGCTCGCGGTACACGGCGTCGGCGGCATCGGCCGCGGACAACTCGTCTCCGGGGATCAGGTCATCGGACATCGGCGGTCTCCTCTGCGCGCGCGACGGTCACGGTGAAGGCTCCGGCGTTGCCGAACTTCCCGGCCGCGAACGACTGGGCGAAGCCCGACGCTCCAGCCTGCGCCTCGTCGTCGGACCAGGTCAGGGACGTCGCCAGGGTGTCGCCGGCGAGGTCGACCACGTCGAGGGCACTGCGCACCGCGCGTTCGTCGGCGTCGTCCTCGAATCGGAGCTGCAGCCCGATCCGGTCGCTCACCTGCAGGTCCGCCGCCTTCCGGGTGTCCTGCACGGCACGGATGACGTCGCGGGCGAGTCCCTCCGCTTCGAGCTCGGGCGTCAGCGTGGTCTCGAGGAGGGCGAAGCCGCCCGAGGGCAGGAGCGCGAGCGCAACACCACCGGCGGCGCCCGACGAGGCCTCCATGACGAGCTCGTACTCGCCGTCGACGAGCTCGATGCCGCCGGCCGTGACCGTGCCGTCGACCTCTGACCAGTCGCCGCTCCGAGCGCCCTTGATCGCCTGCTGCACCGTCTTGCCGAGGCGCGGACCCGCCGCGCGGGCGTTGATCGAGAGGCGCGAGGTGACGCCGAACTCGGTGCCGCTGGTGTCGGTCAACTCGGCGAAGGAGACGGCCTTGAGGTTGAGTTCCTCGCGGAGGATCGCCTCGAACGGTGCGAGCGACGCGGGGTCGGGCGTGACCACGGTGAGCGAGGCGAGCGGCAACCGGACACGGAGACCGGCCTGCTTGCGGAGGGCGAGGGTGACGCCGGAGACCTCGCGGACCCGGTCCATCGCCTCGACGAGCACCGTGTCCTCCGGGAACGCCTCGGGCTCCGGCCAGTCGGTGAGGTGCACGCTGCGCTCGCCCGTCAGGCCGGTCCAGATCTGCTCCGTGATGAGCGGCAGGAGCGGAGCGGCGACCCGGCAGTACGTTTCGAGGACGGTGTAGAGCGTGTCGAAGGCGTCGCGGTCGAAGACGCCACCGTCGGTCGACCAGAAGCGGTCGCGGGAGCGACGCACGTACCAGTTGGTCAGGACGTCCGCGAAGTCCCGCAGCGAGGCCGCTGCGAGGGTCGCGTCGAACGCCTCGAGGTGGTCGGTCACGGTGACGACGAGCTCACGCGTCTTGGCGAGGATGTAGCGGTCGAGGACGTCGGTGGAGTCCGTGCGCCACACGGCGTCGTAGCCACCAGGCACCGCCGTGTTGGCGTACAGCGAGAAGAAGTACCAGGTGTTCCACAACGGCAGCATCACCTGACGGACGCCCTCACGGATGCCCTCCTCGGTCACGACGAGGTTGCCGCCGCGCAGCACCGAGCTCGACATGAGGAACCAGCGCATGGCGTCGGAACCGTCGCGATCGAAGACCTCGTTGACGTCGGGGTAGTTGCGCAGCGACTTCGACATCTTCTGGCCGTCGCTGCCGAGGACGATGCCGTGGCTCACGACGCTCGTGAACGCCGGGCGGTCGAACAGCGCGGTCGACAGCACGTGCAGGAGGTAGAACCACCCACGCGTCTGGCCGATGTACTCGACGATGAAGTCCGCGGGGCTGTGCGAGTCGAACCACTCGCGGTTCTCGAACGGGTAGTGCACCTGGGCGAACGGCATCGATCCGGAGTCGAACCAGACGTCGAGGACGTCGGTGATGCGGCGCATCGTCGACCGGCCGGTGGGGTCGTCGGGGTTCGGCCGCGTGAGCTCGTCGATGTACGGGCGGTGCAGATCGGTCGGGCGCACGCCGAAGTCGGCCTCGAGCTCGTCCAGCGATCCGTACACGTCGATGCGCGGGTAGGCAGGGTCGTCGCTCTTCCACACCGGGATCGGCGAGCCCCAGTACCGGTTGCGGCTGATCGACCAGTCGCGCGCACCCGCGAGCCACTTGCCGAACTGTCCGTCCTTGACGTTCTCCGGGACCCAGGTGATCTCCTGGTTGAGCTCCTCCATGCGGTCGCGGAACTCGGGCACGCGGACGAACCAGCTCGACACCGCCTTGTAGATGAGCGGCTGCTTGCAGCGCCAGCAGTGCGGGTAGGAGTGCTCGTAGCTCGCCTGACGCAGGAGGCGGCCCTGTGCCTTCAACAGCTGGGTGAGCGGCTTGTTGGCGTCGAAGACCTGGAGACCGGCGACGTCGGACACCTCCGGGAGGAACTTCCCGCCGTCGTCGACGGAGACGATCACCGGGATGCCGGCGGCCTCACACACCTTCTGGTCCTCTTCACCGTAGGCGGGAGCCTGGTGCACGATGCCGGTGCCGTCCTCGGTCGACACGTAGTCGGCGACGAGGATGCGCCAGGCCTGCTCCATGCCCCACTCGGCGTCGGCGTAGTAGTCCCAGAGGCGGTCGTAGGAGACGCCTTCGAGCTCGCGCCCGACGACCGTCCGGGAGACGGCGGCCTGCGCCTCGGCCGGGGAGTCGTAGCCGAGGTCCTTCGCGTAGTTGCCGAGCAGCGCCGAGGCGATGAGGTACTCGCCGCCGAGGACCTCGGTGTCGGCGTGGGAGGAGCCTTCCTCGCGGAGCACCGTGGCGTCGGGGGTGCCGTTCGGGCCGGCCGGGACGACCGCGTACTCGATGTCGGGCCCGACGGCGAGCGCGGCGTTCGTCGGCAGGGTCCAGGGCGTGGTCGTCCAGGCGAGCGCGCGGACGGCGGTGAGCCCGAGGCTCTCGGCCTTCGGACCGACCAGCGGGAAGGTGACCGTGACGGTCTGGTCCTGGCGGGAGCGGTAGACGTCGTCGTCCATCCGCAGCTCGTGGTTGGAGAGCGGCGTCTGGTCGCGCCAGCAGTAGGGCAGCACCCGGTAGCCCTCGTAGGCGAGGCCCTTGTCGTGGAGCTGCTTGAAGGCCCAGATGACCGACTCCATGTAGGTCACGTCGAGGGTCTTGTAGTCGTGCTCGAAGTCGACCCAGCGCGCCTGGCGCGTCACATAGTCCTGCCATTCCTCCGTGTAGCGGAGGACGGAGTCGCGTGCGACCTGGTTGAAGGCGGCGAGCCCCATCTCGTCGATCTGGCGCTTGTCGGTGATGCCGAGCTGGCGCTCCGCCTCGAGCTCGGCGGGGAGGCCGTGGGTGTCCCAGCCGAACCGGCGGTGCACCTGCTTGCCGCGCATCGTCTGGAACCGGGGGAAGAGGTCCTTGGCGTAGCCCGTGAGGAGGTGTCCGTAGTGCGGGAGGCCGTTCGCGAAGGGCGGGCCGTCGTAGAACACCCATTCGGGAGCGCCCTCGCGCTGGTCGATGGAGGCCTGGAAGGTGCCGTCGGCGGCCCAACGGGCGAGCACCCCCTCCTCGATCGAGGGGAAGCTGGGCGACGGCGTCACGCCGAACGCAGCGCCGTTCGACGCCGACTCGGTTGGGGTCGGTTCCTGGGACTTCGGGTAGCTCATCGTTCTCCTGGCAGGTCTCGTGGGTCCTGCGAGGACGCCGGCGTTGCCGACGCGGTACCACCCCGCTTGCCGCTCCACTGGAACGGCCGCTCTACATCGGCTGTGACGGGCCTGACCCGCTCGGTTCTACTGGGCTCCCGCTAATCGGTCGCTGTTCTGCCGAGGACTCCCCGGTGATGGCCGGATCGATGTCGATGGTCCCATCGTACAGCCTGCGGAGCAGCTCCGAGGAGGGTCGGCTAGGAGGAGCTCGGCCCGTCGATCCGGGCGAGAGCGCGGCCGTACCCGTCCACCACCGGAGCGATCGCGCGGCGGAGGTAGTCGCCGAGCTCGCCCCGGCCGACACCTGCCGCCGCCCAGGCCCCGGCGCCGGCGACGATCGCGCCGGCGAGTGCCGCCGCGGCGGACCGGATCGTCAGCTCGTCGGCGCGGACGGCGAGGCGAGCGAGCGAGACCCGGAGCACGGCTTGGAGACGCAGCAGACGTTCGAGTCCGGACGCCTGCAGCTCCCACGCGGTGTCCATCAGCTCGATCTGCGTGAGCGCCCAGGGCACGGCGCCGTTCGAGCGCTCCTCGGCGATGCCCAGGAGGGCGGCTTGCAGTGACGGCATCGCGTCGGCGACGTCCGTTGCAGGGGTGTCCCCGCCTGCGGCGAGCGCCCGTTCGAGTCCGGCGAGCGCGGCGTCGACGTCGACCCAGAGGACGTCGCTCTTGGAGCCGAAGTAGTTGAAGAAGGTGTTGCGGCTGACGCCGGCGCGGCTTGCGATCTGGTCGACGGTGGTGCCGGGGTATCCCTGTTCGAGGAAGAGTTCGGCGGCCGCCTCCTCGAGGACGCGTCGGGAGGATCGTCGGGGTCTGCCGACGGCGTTCCGTGCCGGTGGTCGTGCCATGTGGGCTCCTTCCGCCGCCTGTGAGCCTAGCCGTCGTGCGAGGGGTCGGGGCGTGGTGCTGAGGCTCTATGCTGGTTCCGAGACGGCGTCCAATAATTCGTCCGACGCCGCCACCGGGCCCTCAGCACCCGGTCGATCGCCTTCTGGAGTCCCTGTGCCCGCATCCCCCTCCCCTGCCCGTCGACGCCCTGCGTCCTCGCGTCGTCCGTTGCGCATCGCCGCCGCGCTCGTTCCGCTCGCGGTCCTGCTCGCGGCGTGTGCACCGGGGACGCCGGCCGCGTCGAGCACACCGAAGACCGGTGGGACGCTCGTGTACGCCAGCGGGGACGCCGAGCCCACCTGTCTCGATCCGCATGTCGGCGGCAACTACCCGCAGGCCCTGTTGAGTGCGCAGTTCCTCGAGCCGCTCGTGTCGCGAGACGCGAAGGGTGAGATCATCCCGTGGCTCGCCGAGTCCTGGACGACGTCGGAGGACGGTCTGACCTGGGAGTTCACGCTGCGGTCGGACGTGACGTTCGCCGACGGCACCCCGTTCGACGCGGCGGCGGTCAAGGCGAACATCGAGCACCTGCAGGACCCGGCGACGAAGTCGTCCACGGGTTACCTCGCGGTGGGCAAGGTCGCGTCGGTCGAGGCGGTCGACGCCACGACGGCCCGGTTCATCCTCTCCACTCCCGACAGTGCGCTCCTGGAGTCGTTGTCGCAGCCGTGGACGGCGATGGAGTCCCCGACAGGGATCGCCCGCGGTGAGGCGGCGAACTGCGATGCGCCGGTCGGTACCGGACCGTTCGTCGTCGACGAGTGGGTGAAGCAGGACCACGTCTCGCTCGTCCGGAACGATGCGTACGACTCGGCACCGGCCGACGCCGCGAACGACGGGCCGGCGTACCTCGACGGCATCACGTGGCGCTTCATCCCCGACTCCGCGTCGCGCTTCGCGGCGCTCCAGAGCGGCGACGTCGACATCATCGACAACGCGCAGCCCGACACGATCGCGCAGGCGAAGGACTCGAAGACGATCGTCGACCTGGACGCACCACGTCCCGGTGCCTCGAACCGCATCGAGCTCAACGCGGGACAGGCGCCGTTCGACGACCAGCGCGTGCGTGAGGCCTTCGTGCGGTCGACGGACGTGAACGCCGGCATCGAGTCCCTGTTCTTCGGCACGGCGAAGCGTTCCTACTCCCCGCTGTCGAGTGCGGAGGCCACCGCCTACTCCGACGAGAGCCTGTTCGGCTACGACCTCGATGCGGCCAACACGCTCCT
Organism: Plantibacter sp. VKM Ac-2876; assembly: GCF_015350715.1. Classification (NCBI taxonomy): domain Bacteria; kingdom Bacillati; phylum Actinomycetota; class Actinomycetes; order Micrococcales; family Microbacteriaceae; genus Plantibacter; species Plantibacter sp. VKM Ac-2876. The sequence goes on from NZ_JADKSI010000002.1 coordinate 577,700, forward strand.
GGACGAGGCGGGCTGGACCGAGAAGGACGAGGACGGCGTGCGGACGAAGGACGGCGTCCGACTGACCGTACGGTTCCCCGTCAGCACGAACCAGTCGATCCCGGCCGAGCAGTCGCTCTTCGAGCAGATCCAGGCCGGAGCCGGCGACGCCGGCTTCGACGTGCAGCTCGAGCTGCTCGACCTCTCGAGCTGGTACGAGGCGCTCGGATCCAACGCCTACGAGGCCGTCAGCGCTCCGTACACGAAGGTGGGACCGGACGTCCTCCGGGTGCTCTACGACTCCTCGGGCATCGTCCCGGCGCCGAGCGGCTACTTCGCGAACCACGCCCAGCTGGACGACCCCGCGCTCGACGAGATCCTGAAGCAGGCGAGCGACACCCTCGATCCCGAGGAGCGGGCGTTCCTCTATGAGCAGGCGCAGCAGATCATCCTCGACGGCTACTACATCCTGCCGCTCTACGACCAGCAGAACCACTTCCTGCTGAGCACCTCGCTGCAGGGCGTCCGCGCGCTGCCGACGGTGTCGACGCCGGTCTTCGGGGACGCCTGGCTCGTGGAGTGAGCTCCGTCGGCCGCTCTGGACGCGACCTCCGCCGCCTGGCCGGGCGGATCGGGGCACGTCTGGCCGGTGCGGTGTTCGTGCTCTGGGCGGTCGCGACGGTCACCTTCTTCGCCGTCCGGCTGATCCCCGGCGACCCGGCGCAGGCCTATCTCGGTGGCCCCGGCTCCCAGGCGTCGGCGGAAGCGCTCGAGCGGGTGCGCGAGCAGTACGGCCTGGACCAGCCGCTCCTCGTGCAGTACCTGGCGCAACTCGTCCGACTGGTCCAGGGGGATCTCGGCGAGTCGGCGTCCCTCCGCACGCCGGTGGCCCAGGTGCTCGGCGAACAGCTCGGCGGGACGCTGGTACTGGCGACGGCGTCGCTCGCCGTCGCCTGGCTCCTCGCGCTCGGCCTCGCGGTCTGGTCGACCCGTGGTGGGCGGGTGTCCGCGGCCCTCGGATCGGCCGTCGAGCTCGTGGCGGCGTCGCTCCCCCAGTTCTGGCTCGCGACCGTCCTCATCACGCTCTTCAGCACCTGGCTCGGATGGCTCCCTCCGGTGAGCACGGGTGATGCGGTCGGTCTCATCCTCCCGGTGCTGACCCTGGCCATCCCGGTCGCCGGGTTCCTGGCCCAGGTGATGCGGGAACCGTTGCTCGACGCGGGGAGCGCACCGTTCGCCGTCTCCGCGGCCGCGCGTGGTGAATCGACGACCGGCCTCCTGCTCAGACACGGCCTGCGTCATGCCGCCGTGCCCGCGGTGAACCTGTCGGGATGGGCGTTCGGGTACCTCATCAGCGGTGCGGTGGTGGTGGAGACCATCTTCGCCCGGCCCGGTCTCGGACGGACGCTGCTCCAAGCGGTGACCGTCCGTGACGTCCCGGTGGTCACCGGCGTGGTGTTGAGCTCGGCGGTGGCCTACGTCGTCGTCATGTTCCTCGCGGACCTCGCGGCGGAACTGCTCGACCCGCGCGACCGGATCCGGCGGTCCGGTTCATGAGCGGGCTCGCGATCACCCCGACATCCGGAAGCCCCGGCGCCCGGGTCCGCCGCGGACGGCGCCGGTCGTCGGGATTCGGCGCACCCGAGATCGTCGCGGCTGTAGTGGTGCTGTTCCTGCTCGGCTGTGCGCTCGCCCCCCAGCTGTTCGCGACAGCGTCACCGACGGCGGTCGACCCGCGGGCCGCGTTCTCGCCGCCCTCCCTCACCCATTGGTTCGGCACGGACGAGTCCGGCCGCGACGTCTGGAGCCGGGTCGTGCACGGTGCCGGGACCTCGCTGCTCATCGGCGTCGCCGCGACGGCCATCGGACTGATCCTCGGAGCAGTCCTCGCGACGATCGCCGCAGTCGGCGGCCGGATCGCGGACTTCGCCGTGGGACGCTTCCTCGAGGTGCTCTTCGCGTTCCCCGGCCTGTTGCTCGCGCTCCTCGTGATCGTCATCGCGGGGCCCGGTCCCGTCACAGCGACGATCGCGGTCGGCCTGTCGACGGCGCCGGGCTACGCGCGCCTCATCCGCGGTCAACTGCTCCAGGTCCGCTCCTCCGACTTCGTCGAGGCCGCGCGAGTGCTCGGGCACGGGCCGGCCCGGATCCTGTTCCGACACATCCTCCCGAACGCCGTCGCCCCGCTGTTCGTCCTCGCCACCCTCGGCATCGGACAGGCGGTCGTCTGGGCGTCCGCCCTGAGCTACCTCGGGCTCGGGGCGCAACCACCCGCGCCGGAATGGGGTGCCATGCTCGCCGCAGCACGAACCTACCTCGCGACGGCGTGGTGGCTCACGGCGTTCCCCGGTCTGATGATCGTCGCGACCGCCCTGTCCACCACGGTCCTCGGACGGGGTCTCCAGCGCCGATCACGGGAGGACGGCCGATGAGCGACTCCACTCCTCTGCTCCAGGTGGAAGCACTGACGGTCGGATTCGGCAGCGGGGACGCCGTCGTCTCCGACGTCTCCTTCCACGTCGAGCGCGGCACCTGCGTCGCGATCGTCGGCGAGTCGGGCTCAGGCAAGAGCGTGACCGCCAGATCGCTCCTCGGCCTCGCCGGCGCATCGGCGCGGGTGACGGCCGCTCGACTCGACTTCGACGGCATCGACCTCCGCGGACTCGGAGCATCGGCCTGGCGACGCCTGCGCGGGCGTCGCATCGGACTCGTCCTCCAGGACGCCCTCGTGTCACTCGACCCCCTGCGACCGATCGGGCGCGAGATCGACGACGCACTCCGGCTCGGCACCGACCTCGACCGGACCGCCCGCATCAGGCGAGTGCTCGAACTCCTCGAATCCGTCGGCATGCCCGACCCGGCTTCCCGCATCGGCCAACGTTCCGGTGAACTCTCCGGCGGGCTCCGCCAGCGCGCGCTCATCGCGTCGGCGATCGCACTGGACCCCGACCTCCTCATCGCCGACGAACCGACGACCGCGCTCGACGTCACCGTCCAAGCTCGCATCATCGGCCTCCTCGACGACGTCAAGCGGCGCGGCGCGGGCCTCCTCCTGATCAGCCACGACCTCGCCGTCGTCTCGTCGATCGCCGACCACCTCGTCGTCATGCAGCACGGTGTCGTCGTCGAGCAGGGGCCGGCCGAGCAGGTGCTGACCAGGCCGACACACCCGTACACCCGAGCCCTCATCGCCGCGGTCCCCACCGACCGCGCTCGAGGGACGCGCCTCAGCGCGGACCCGGCGGTCGACTCGGCCCCGGTGTCCGAACAGCCGGCGACGGGCACCCGTCCGACGACGCAGACCGGATCGGACGCACCCGCGCTGGAGTTCCGATCCGTCACCCGGAGCTTCGAACGCGGCCGCGGCGCCTCGGCGATCCTGGCGGTCGACGACGTCTCGCTCCGCCTGGACCCGGGGACGACCCTGGGCGTGGTCGGCGAGTCCGGTTCGGGCAAGACCACCCTCGCCCGCATCGCACTCGGCCTCACGGCGCCGCAGTCGGGAGCCGTGCTCTTCGAGGGCGAACCGTGGTCGGAGCTCCCCGAGCGAGCGCGTCGTCCACGACGGAACCGTCTGGGCTGGGTCTCGCAGGATCCGCTGAGCTCGTTCGATCCACGCTGGCGCGTCGACGCCATCCTCGCCGACGCCGTTCGTGGACGCGAAGCCGCACCTCGCGACATCACCCGTCTCCTCGCGGACGTCGGCCTCGATCCCTCGCTGGCTCGCGCTCGCCCGCGGACGCTCTCCGGCGGGCAGCGGCAACGCGTGGCGATCGCGCGGGCGCTCGCGAGTCGACCGTCGACGCTCATCCTCGACGAACCCGTCTCCGCGCTCGACGTCACCGTCCAGGCCAGGATCCTGGACCTCCTCGACGAGCTGCAGCGACGCCACGGCCTGAGCTACCTGTTGATCTCCCACGACCTCGGCGTCATCCGGCACATGAGCGACCGGGTCGCCGTGATGCAGCACGGGCGGGTGGTCGAGCATGGCGACGCCGAGCAGGTGTTCACCGCCCCGGCCCACCCCTACACCGCCCGACTCGCAGCCGACGCTCCGCGCCTCATCGCCCCCGGTGCGGCATCAGGGCGCGACGCCGTCTGACTCCGGCGTCGGGATCCGGTCGAGCACCGCCTGGACGACGGGCGCGAGGGTCTCGGCGTACACCCAGCTCAGGTGGTGGTGATCGCGGTACGCGAGGACACCGCCGATCACCGGCGAGCACCGATCGGAGGCGCACAGGGCGTCCGAGAGGTCGACGGCGCGGACCCGTGGGTCGGTGCTCGCGAGGGCGGCCTCATACTGCGGATCCTCCGTGAGCGCGTCGCTCCGGTCCCGGGCGCACCCGTCCTCCGGATCAGCGTCGTCGCGGACGCACTCCAGCACGTCGTCCGACATCGTCGGGGTGTCGCGCAGGACGACGATCTGCTCGATCGTCGCTGGCACGAGCGCCCAGCGCTCCGCATAGGCTTCCGCAGCCACCTCCCGCCAGTCGCGGTCCCCCTCGGCGACGACCGGGTTCCGGGCGCGCGCCGAGACGACGAGCGTGTCGATCTCCGGTTCGTCCTGCAGCAGCTCGAGGGCGTCGCGGTTCCAGCTCAGGCACCCCGCGCGCATCTCGGCGAGCACCGCCGCGCTCGTCCCGGGCTCCGTGCGCTCGGCGTCGCTGAACGGGCAGGAGCTCTTCGCCGCGACGAGGAGCCGCCACCCGTTCGTCTCGGCAGCCGTCGCGAACGCCGGCAACCACTGCTCGGCGTGGGAGTCCCCGATGAGCGCCACCGTCCTCGTCGCCTGCTCCGCGCTGGCGCCGTAGGCGCAGACCTCGAACGCGGCAGCTCGGATGTCGGTGATGCAGCGGTCCGGCGGCAGGTCGGCGAGCGACGCATCAGGAATGACGACCCCGCGGGGCTCATCCCCGGGAGACGCCGAGGAACCGTCGCGCGAGGTCTCGCCACCGGAGCGCTCTGTGCTGTCCGACGACGCTCCCTCGTCCCGCGGACACGCTGCAGCATCGACGAGCTCCGCGGCACCGAGGCAGTTCGACGGGGTCGCGACCAGGGTCTCGATACGCTGCTGTTCGGCGGCGATGCGCGCCTCGGCACCGGGGAGCACCCCGATCGAGGCGATCGACAGGACGCTCATCGCGAGGGCGGTCGCGCCGATGACCCGTCGTGGCCGCCAACCGGCGATGCGCCCGAACCGGATCGGGCGCTCCACGAACCGCGTCGTCACCTCCGCGAGGACGCCCGTGATGAGGAGCAGGACGATCTGCTCGGGGATGGAGGCCGACCGAGCGAGCACGATCCCGCCGAACACGATGAGGGGCCAGTGCCAGAGGTAGACCGCGTAGGAGCGGTCGCCGAGCCACTGGATCGGCGCCCGGGCGAGCAGCGCGGTCGGCGACCACCGGACGTCCGGTGCCCAGGCCGCCATCACGGCGATCGTCCCGCCCACCGGCAGCGCAGCGGTCAACGCCGGGAAGGGCGTCTCACCCGAAAACCAGACGGCAGCCGCCCCGATCGCGGCGAACCCGAGCCAGGCGACGACCGTGCGCGCACCCGCCCGCAGCGCCCACCCGCGCCGGGCTCCCTCGGCCACCAGGATCGCCGTCAGTCCCCCGGCGGCGAACTCCCAGGCCCTCGTCGTCGTCGCGAAGTAGGCCGGAGACGGGTCCTGCACGGTGAAGACGACCGACCAGACGGCCGATGCGATGCAGACGAGTCCGATGGCGATCGCGACGCCCCGAAGCCGTACCGTCGGCGGAGCCGAGCGTCGGGCGAACCGCACGGCGAGCCAGCCGGCGACGAGGACCAGGATCGGCCAGACGAGGTAGAACTGCTCCTCGACCGACAGCGACCAGAAGTGCTGCACGGGCGACGGAGCGTCCTCCGCCGCGAGGTAGTCGACCGCGGATCCGGCGAGCGCCCAGTTCTCGATGTACAGGCCCGACCACGCGGTCTCGCGCAGGAACCGGGGCAGGTCCCCGAGTGGCGCGAGGTACCAGCTCGCGACGAGGGTCGCCGTGAGGACGGTGAGCGCTGCGGGGAGCAGCCGTCGTGCGCGCCGCGCCCAGAACCGCCCGAGTCGGACCGAACCGGATCGCTCGACCTCGGCGAGGAGGTGCGCCGTGATGAGGAACCCGGAGATCGCGAAGAACACGTCGACGCCGACGAACCCGCCCGGCACGAGCCCCGGCCAGAGATGGAACACCACGACGAGCGAGACCGCCACGGCGCGAAGGCCTTGGAGGTCGGCTCTCACGGGGCCGGAGGCGGCTCTGGTCGACACGGTCCGATGCTATCGGCGGAGGATGACGGTCTGCGGTCCGGCGTCCTCCCGCTCCCCTGCGATAGCATGGGATGTTCCCACACACTCAGGCACGCAGACACGGTGCCGCACATATCAGCAGGAGATCGCCTCATGACCGCTGCCAGCATCCCGGACAAGCCGGCCCTCGAAGGTCTCGAGCAGAAGTGGGGCTCCTCCTGGGAGTCCGCGGGGACCTACCGGTTCGAGCGCGACGGCGCGACGCGTGAGTGCATCTACTCGATCGACACCCCGCCGCCGACCGCATCCGGATCCCTGCACATCGGTCACGTCTTCAGCTACACGCACACCGACGTCATCGCCCGCTACCAGCGGATGACCGGCAAGCGCGTCTTCTACCCCATGGGCTGGGACGACAACGGTCTCCCGACCGAACGCCGCGTCCAGAACTACTACGGCGTCCGGTGCGACCCGACGCTCCCCTACGACGCCGACTTCACCCCGCCGTTCGAGGGTGGCGACAACAAGAGCACCAAGGCCGCCGACCAGATCCCGATCTCGCGTCGCAACTTCATCGAGCTGTGCGAGCGCCTCACCGTCGAGGACGAACAGCAGTTCGAGGCCGTCTGGCGTGCGCTCGGCCTCTCCGTGGACTGGACGCAGAGCTACCGCACCATCGGCGACGAGTCGATCACGGCGAGCCAGCTCGCGTTCCTGCGCAACCTGGACCGCGGCGAGGCCTACCAGGCCATGGCGCCGACCCTCTGGGACATCACCTTCCGCACGGCGGTCGCCCAGGCGGAGCTCGAGGACAAGGAGCAGCCGGGCACCTACCGTCGACTCGCCTTCCACCGCCCAGACGGCGGCACCATCGAGATCGAGACCACACGGCCGGAGCTCCTCCCCGCCTGCGTCGCCCTCGTCGCCCACCCCGACGACGAGCGCTTCAAGCCGCTGTTCGGCACGACCGTGACCACGCCCGTGTTCGGGGTCGAGGTGCCCGTGCTCGCCCACCACCTCGCCCAGCCCGACAAGGGCGCCGGCATCGCGATGGTGTGCACCTTCGGCGACATCACCGACATCGTGTGGTGGCGCGAACTCGACCTCCCCAACCGCGCGATCCTCGGCTTCGACGGCCGCGTCATCTCCGAGGCCCCGGAGGCGATCACCTCCGAAGCCGGTCTCGAGGCATACGCGCAGCTCGCCGGGAAGACCGTCTTCAGCGCCAAGCAGACCGTCGTCGACCTCCTCGCAGCCTCGGGCGACCTGATCGGTGAGCCGAAGCAGATCACCCACCCGGTGAAGTTCTTCGAGAAGGGCGACAAACCGCTCGAGATCGTCTCGACCCGCCAGTGGTACATCCGCAACGGCGCCCGCGACGAACAGCTCCGCGGCCGCCTCCTCGAACTCGGCTCGGAGCTCGAGTGGCACCCCGACTTCATGCGCGTGCGCTACGAGAACTGGGTCGGTGGCCTGTCCGGCGACTGGTTGATCTCCCGCCAGCGCTTCTTCGGTGTGCCGATCCCCCTCTGGTACCCGCTCGACGCCGACGGCAACCCGGTCTACGACCAGCCGATCGCGCCAGACCACGCCGCTCTGCCCGTCGACCCCTCCAGCGATGCGGCACCCGGCTACGACGAGTCGCAGCGCGGCGTCCCCGGTGGGTTCATGGGCGAGGTCGACGTCATGGACACCTGGGCCACGTCGAGCCTCACCCCGCAGCTCGCCGGCGGCTGGGAGCGCGACCCCGAGCTCTGGGACCTCGTGTTCCCGTACTCGCTGCGCCCGCAGGGTCAGGACATCATCCGCACCTGGCTGTTCTCCACCATGCTCCGCAGCGTCCTGGAGTACGACCAGAAGCCGTGGGAGCATGCCTCCGTGTCCGGCTTCATCGTCGACCCCGACCGTAAGAAGATGTCGAAGTCGAAGGGCAACGTCGTCACGCCGGCGGCCATGCTCGAACAGCACGGTTCGGACGCCGTCCGGTACTGGGCGGCCTCGAGCCGTCTCGGAACCGACGCCGCCTTCGACCCGCAGAACCCGACGCAGATCAAGATCGGCCGACGACTGGCGATCAAGGTGCTCAACGCCTCGAAGTTCATCCTCGGGTTCACGGGTCGTGAAGACGCCCCGGTGACGGAGGCCGTCGACCTCGCCATGCTGAGCGTCCTCCGCAAGACCGTCGCCGACGCCAGCAGTGCGCTGGCCGGTTACGACCACGCACGCGCACTCGAACTCACCGAGGCGTTCTTCTGGACCTTCTGCGACGACTACCTCGAGCTCGTCAAGGAGCGGGCGTACGGCGAGGAGAGCCCCGAGCAGGCTTCGGCGGTGGCCGCGCTGCGGATCGCGCTCTCGACCCTGCTCCGCCTGTTCGCCCCGTTCATCCCGTTCGCGGCCGAGGAAGCCTGGTCCTGGACGCACGACGGCTCCGTGCACCGTGCCAGCTGGCCGACCGACGAGGAGTTCGCAGGACTCGCAGCGGGCGAACCGCAGGTGCTGCAGCTCGCGAGCGAGGCGCTCACGGGCATCCGGCGCGCGAAGACCGACGCCAAGGCTTCCCAGAAGACCCCGGTGGACTCCGCGGTCATCGCCGGACCCGCCGCATCGATCGAGCTGCTCGCGCTCGTCGCAGACGACCTCCGCGCCGTCGGACGCATCGAGTCCCTCGAGTTCCGCACCGCCGACGTCCTGTCGGTCGGCGACATCGTCTTCACGCCGGCGGCCGACGCCGAGGAGGCACGCGCATGAGCGTCACCATCCGTCCCGCCGTCGAGAGCGACCTGTTCGCCTGGCACGCGCTGTACTCCGGCTACGGGGAGTTCTACGGCAACCCCCTGACCGACGAGAAGGCCGTCCTCGTGTGGGGCTGGCTCAGCGACCCGACCCACCCGTTGACCGCGCTCGTCGCGGAGGACGCACAGGGCGCCCTCGTCGGCCTCGCTCACTACCGCGTGTTCCCCCGTGCCCTCGCCGGCGGGACCGGGCTCTACCTCGACGACCTCTTCGTCGCCGAGGACGCCCGCACCGGCGGGGTCGGGACCGCGCTGATCGAGCACGTCCGCGACCTCGCGAAGGCGGACGGCCACAGCGTCGTCCGGTGGATCACCGCCGCCGACAACGAGCGCGCCCAGGCCGTGTACGACAAGCTGGCGACCCGCACGAGCTGGGTCACCTACGACCTGGAGCCGTGATGCAACTCGGAACCCGCTGGGCCGTCGGCGCCAAGCCACCGGAGAACGTGCCGACGCCGGTGCAGACAGCCATCGCCGCTGAGGAGCAGGAGTTGCTCGCGCAGGGTGTCGACACGTCCTCGTGGCGCTGGACCCTCACCTGGCTCGAACGCCGGCCCGTGGTCGAGCTCGACGACGGTACGACCATCCGTCAGCACGCGGACGGATCCGTCAGCCTCACCCGGCCGGACGACGACCGCGACGACGACGAGGACTGAGCCTCCTCCCCGGCACGCTGGATAGGGTGAGGTATGGAATCACACACGAATCCGTTCCTCCAGCCGAGCACACTCCCCTATCAGCTGCCGCCGTTCGGCGAGATCCGCGAGGAGCACTTCCGCCCCGCCTTCACCGCCGGGTTCGCGCAGCAACTCGACGAGATCGCGGCGATCACCGCGCAGGACGACGCGCCGACCTTCGAGAACACGCTGATCCCACTCGAACGGAGCGGCACGATCCTCCGGCGGGTCGCAGCGGTCTTCTTCAATCAGAGTTCGGCGGACAGCTCCGCGTTCACCAATGAACTCGAGGAGGAGCTCGCTCCGCAGCTGGCCGCCCACGAGGACGCGATCAGGCTCGACCCCGCGCTGTACGCGCGGATCGCGGCGGTCCACACGAATCTCGACGACCTCCAGCTGACGGCCGAGGCGGCTTACCTGGTCCGACGCGTGTACAGCGAACACACGCTCGCTGGCGCCGGTCTCGACGCCGAGGAGAAGCAGCGGCTCTCCGACCTCAATCTCCGCCTCTCGACACTGACCACCCGGTTCGAGAAGCAGCTCCTGGCCGACACCAACGAGCTCGCTGTCCACCTCACCGATGCCGCAGAGCTCGACGGCCTGAGTGCGGGCGAGATCTCCGCCGCGGCCCAAGCGGCCGCCGAGCGAGGCCTCGACGGTTGGCTCGTCACCCTCGTCCTCCCGACCGGCCATCCGGCGCTGTCGTCGTTGACGCACCGTGGCGTACGCGAGCGGATCATGACGGCCTCCCGTGCTCGGGGCACACACGGCGGACCGAACGACAACCGCGACCTCGTCCTCGAGATCACCCGCCTCCGCGCTGAGCGTGCCGCACTTCTGGGATTCCCGTCGCACGCGGCAGTGGTCACCGCGGACCAGACCGCGGGGACCCCGGAGGCCGTCGCAGCGCTCCTCTCCCGTCTGGCGATCCCCGCCGCCCGCAACGCGGATCGGGAACAGCGCGAGCTCGAGCGGGTCACCGGTCTCGAGACCGTCGAGGCCTGGGACTGGCCGTTCGCGACCGAACGGGTCAGGATCGACCGGTTCGATGTCGACACCAGCGTGATGCGCCCGTACTTCGAAGCGGAGCGGGTCCTCTTCGACGGCGTGTTCGCCGCAGCGACCAAGCTCTACGGCATCACCTTCGCCGAACGGACCGATCTCCAGGGCTACCACCCCGATGTCCGTGTCTTCGAGGTCTGGAACGAGGACGGCTCCGGCCTCGGCCTGTACCTCCTGGACCTGTACACCCGCGACAGCAAGCGCGGCGGCGCCTGGATGAACGCGCTCATCTCCCAGAACCGCCTGCTCGACCAGCCCACCGTCGTGGTCAACAACCTGAACGTCCCGAAGCCTGCCGACGGCGAACCGACCCTGCTGAGCCTCGACGAGGTCACGACCTTCTTCCACGAGTTCGGCCACGCGCTGCACGGTCTCTTCGCGGAGGTCGAGTACCCGCGGTTCTCCGGTACGAACGTCTTCCGGGACTTCGTCGAGTTCCCGAGCCAGGTGAACGAGATGTGGATGCTGTGGCCCGAGGTGCTCGCCGGCTACGCCAGGCACGTCGAGACCGGTGAGCCGATGCCGCAGGAACTGGTGGCGAAGCTCCAGGCGTCCGAGGGGTTCAACGAGGGCTTCTCGACGAGCGAGTACCTCGCTGCGGCGATGCTCGACCAGGCGTGGCACAGCATCGGTGCGGATGACCGGGTCGACGATGTGGAGGCGTTCGAGGCGGCGGCACTCCGGTCCGCCGGACTCGACAATCCGGCCGTCCCGCCCCGGTACGCGAGCACGTACTTCGCCCACACCTTCTCGGGTGGATACGACGCCGGCTACTACTCCTACATCTGGAGCGAGGTGCTCGACGCCGACACCGTCGACTGGTTCACGGAGAACGGCGGACTGACGAGGGAGAACGGCGACCGCTTCCGCACCAAGCTCCTCGGGGTCGGCGGTTCGAAGGATCCGCTGGAGGCCTACCGCGACTTCCGTGGGCGCGACGCGGTCATCGAGCCGCTCCTCCGACGCCGCGGGCTCGAGGACTGAACGACGAAGCCCGCCGCAGCGACTCCGGAGGATCCGGGGGCTGCGGCGGGCTTGTTCACCGGTGGGCGTCGTCTAGGCCGACTTCTCCTGACGGCGAGCCGCACGCGGAACGATCGTCGGGGCCGCGTTCTCGACGACGGACTCCCGGGTGATGACGACGCGAGCGACCTCGTCGGTGGAGGGCACCTCGAACATGATCGGCCCGAGCACCTCTTCCATGATGGCTCGGAGCCCTCGGGCACCGGTCTTGCGGAGGACGGCGAGGTCGGCGATCGCTTCGAGTGCCGCCTGGTCGAACTCCAGCTCGACGCCGTCGATCTCGAACATGCGCTGGTACTGACGAACGAGTGCGTTCTTCGGGACCGTGAGGATCTCCATGAGCGCATGCTGGTCGAGCGGGGTGACCGTCGTGACGACCGGCAGGCGACCGATGAACTCGGGGATGAGACCGAACTTGTGGAGGTCTTCCGGCAGGACCTCGCCGAAGAGGTTCACGTCGTCGCCCTTGCTGTGCAGGGGGGCTCCGAAGCCGATGCCCTTCTTGCCCGCGCGGGAGGAGATGATCTCCTCCAGCCCGGCGAAGGCGCCGGCCACGATGAACAGGACGTTCGTCGTGTCGATCTGGATGAACTCCTGGTGCGGGTGCTTCCGGCCGCCCTGCGGGGGTACCGAGGCGACGGTGCCCTCGAGGATCTTGAGGAGCGCCTGCTGGACGCCCTCGCCGGAGACGTCGCGCGTGATGGAGGGGTTCTCCGCCTTGCGGGCGATCTTGTCGACCTCGTCGATGTAGATGATGCCGGTCTCCGCGCGCTTGACGTCGTAGTCGGCGGCCTGGATGAGCTTGAGGAGGATGTTCTCGACGTCCTCGCCGACGTAGCCGGCCTCGGTCAGTGCGGTCGCATCGGCGACGGCGAAGGGCACGTTGAGCCGTTTCGCGAGGGTCTGCGCGAGATACGTCTTGCCGCAGCCCGTCGGGCCGATGAGGAGGATGTTGCTCTTCGCGATCTCGATGTCGTCGTGCACCGTCTCGGCGGGAGCGAGCGTGGCGCGGGAGCGGACGCGCTTGTAGTGGTTGTACACCGCGACCGAGAGCGCCTTCTTCGCGGCCTCCTGGCCGATGACGTACTCCTCGAGGAAGGCGAAGATCTCCTTCGGCTTCGGGAGGTCGAACTCGCTCACCGTCTCCTCGCTCGCTTCAGCGAGTCGCTCGGCGATGATCTCGTTGCACAACTCGACGCACTCGTCGCAGATGTACACGCCGGGACCAGCGATCAGCTGCTGGACCTGCTTCTGGCTCTTGCCGCAGAACGAGCACTTGAGCAGATCGGCGCTTTCGCCTATCCGTGCCATGTCTTTCCCTCTCCCTGGAGATTCGGTGCTCCGAGCCTAACCTGTCCCTGCGACAACTCGGCGCGCCACCCCGCTGGGATGACGCGCCGAGTCGTGAGCACGGGAACCGGGTCAGGCCGTGATGGCCGCGATCGGGTTCTTCCGTGAGGTGAGCACCTGGTCGATGAGACCGTACTCGAGCGCCTCGGCGGCCGAGAGGATCTTGTCGCGGTCGATGTCCTTGTTGACCTGCTCCACCGAACGATTGGAGTGGTGTGCCAGGGTCGACTCGAGCCAGCCGCGCATGCGGAGGATCTCGGCCGCCTGGATCTCGATGTCCGAAGCCTGTCCGTGGCCGGCCTCGCCGACGGCGGGCTGGTGGATCAGGATGCGGGCGTTCGGGAGCGCCAGGCGCTTGCCCGGCGTACCGGCGGCGGTGAGCACGGCAGCGGCGGAGGCCGCCTGTCCGAGGACCACCGTCATGACGTGCGGACGGATGTACTGCATCGTGTCGTAGATCGCCGTCATCGCGGTGAACGAGCCACCGGGTGAGTTGATGTACATGACGATGTCGCGGTCGGGGTCCATGCTCTCGAGCACGAGCAGCTGGGCCATGATGTCGTCGGCCGATGCGTCGTCGACCTGCACGCCGAGGAAGATGATGCGGTCCTCGAAGAGCTTCGCGTACGGGTCCTGGCGCTTGTAGCCGTAGGCCGTGCGCTCTTCGAAGCTCGGGAGGATGTAGCGAGCACCCGGCATCTGCAGCGAGCGGCCCGCCGCACTGAACGTTGGAGTCTCCATGTGTTGCATTCCTGTCTGGTCGAAGCCGGGTTACTTGTCGCTGTCGACGGTTCCGCCGCCGCCGGCCACGTCGAGCGCGGACTCACGGAGGTGGTCGACGAAACCGTATTCGAGCGCCTCTTCGGCGTTGAACCAACGGTCGCGGTCGCCATCGGCGTTGATCTGCTCGACGCTCTTGCCGGTCTGCGCCGCGGTGATCTCGGCGAGACGGCGCTTCATGTCGAGGATGAGCTGCGCCTGGGTCTGGATGTCGCTCGACGTCCCGCCGAATCCGCCGTGCGGCTGGTGGAGGAGCACGCGGGCGTTCGGGGTGATGTAGCGCTTGCCCTTGGTGCCGGCCGTGAGGAGGAGCTGACCCATCGACGCGGCCATGCCGATACCGACCGTGACGATGTCGTTCGGCACGAACTGCATGGTGTCGTAGATGGCCATGCCGGCCGTGATGGAGCCACCGGGCGAGTTGATGTAGAGGTAGATGTCGCGCTTCGGGTCGTCCGCGGCGAGGAGCAGCAGCTTGGCCGCGATCTCGTTCGCGTTCTCGTCGCGGACCTCGGCGCCCAGCCAGATGATCCGGTCCTTCAGCAGGCGGTCAAAGACGCTGGGCGAGAACTGTGGTTCGGCCATTATCGCTCCGTTTCGGTTGTGCAGTGGTTCGAATCTATCGGAGGCGACGCGCGACCAACGCCCTGTTCGCCCTCGGCAGACTCCCGGGCGGCGGGGTTCGCCGGAGGCGGACGGCGAGCGGACGGACCGCGCGACCGTCGGGGCTCAGCGGAGCGGATCCGTCTCGAGTTCGTCGGCGTAGGCGCGGACGGACCGGTGGTATCGCGGCAGGTGCGGCACGAGAGCGCGGAGGGCGACGGCGGTCGCTCGGCGCGGGTCCCCCGAGCTGGCGAGCGCCAGGGCCAGGAAGGCCGCGGTCGCGTCCGCGTATGGACCGGTCGGATCGTCCGCGAGCTGCTCTTCGAGCAGGACGACGCTCTCAGCGATCCGGCCGAGGTTGCGGAGGGTGCTGGCCAGTTGGATGATCGCCTGCGGACGGTGCTCCTCGTCGAGCCCGGCCTCGAGCGCGGCGCGATAGAAGACCTCGGCCTCGACCTCGTGGCCGGCGGAGTCGCGTGCACCGGCAGCCTCGAAGGCGGCGCGGGCGTCACCCGCCGGACGCTCGGCGGCCAGGGCGTCGATGGCCGCGATGCGCTGCTCGTCGTCGATGGTCTCGTCGGCCCAGACGGCTGCGACGCGGTCGTCCCAGCCGGTTGCGTCGGTCGTCGTCATGATGGCTCCCATTCGGCTGACGTGTCCGGAGACGACGACAGGGGCGGAATCGCTTCCGCCCCTGTCGTCACTGCTGGTGCTGTCCTACTCGGCAGCGGCCTCGTCGGCAGCGGCCTTCTTGGCCGGTGCCTTCTTGGCGGGCGCCTTCTTCGCAGGTGCCTTCTTGGCGGCGGCCTTCTTCGGCTCTGCCTCGGCCGGAGCCTCGTCGGCGGCGTCCTCGGCCGGAGCCTCGGTCGTCTCGTCGGCCGCGGTCTCGGTGGCGGCGTCCTCGTCCTCGACCACGGCGACGAAGTCGCTCAGGTCGACGGGCTTGCCGTTGGAGTCGACGACCTCGGCCTTGCCGAGCGCGATGGCGATGGCCTTGTTGCGGGCGACCTCGCCGACCATGGCGGGGATCTGGCCCTGCTGGCCGAGTGCCTCGATGAACTCACCAGGCTCCATGCCGTACTGCGACGCGCTCTGGATGAGGTACTCGGTGAGCTCGTTCTGGTTCACCTGGACGTTGAGCGACTCCGCGAGGGCGTCGAGGAGGAGCTGCGTGCGCAGTGCCTTCTCGCTGGACTCGGTGACCTCGGCGCGGTGCTCGTCGTCCTCGAGGCGGTTCTCGCCCTCGAGGTGACGGTGCACCTCGTCCTCGATGACGCTCTCGGGCACGGGGATCTGCGCGGCCTCGAGCATGGCGTCGACGAGCGCGGTGCGTGCGTCGCGGCCCTGGGTGATGACCTGCTGGCGCTCGACGACCTCGCGCAGCTGCGCCTTGAACTCGTCGATGGTGTCGAACTCGCTCGCGATCTGAGCGAAGTCGTCGTCGGCCTCGGGAAGCTCGCGCTCCTTGACGGCGGTCAGGGTGACGGTGACCTCGGCGTCCTCGCCCTCGTGCTCGCCACCGAGCAGCGGCGAGGTGAAGGTGGTGGTCTCACCGGCGGTGAGGGAGTCGAGTGCCTCGTCGATGCCGGTGAGCAGCTCGCCCGAACCGATCTCGTAGGAGACGCCGCTCGCGCGGTCGACCTCGGCGTCGTTGATCTTGGCGACCAGGTCGAGCTGGGCGAAGTCGCCCGTCTTGGCCGGGCGGTCGACGGTCACGAGCGTGCCGAAGCGGGCACGGATCCGGTCGAGCTCGTCCTGGACGTCGGCTTCGCCGGCTTCCTGGGCGTCGACGGTGAGCTTGAGGCCCTCGTAGGCGGGAAGCGTGATCTCGGGACGGACGTCGACCTCGATGTTCACGAGCAGGTCGCCGGAGAAGTCCTTCTCGTTCGGCCACTCGACGATGTCGGCCTGCGGGCGGCCGAGCGGGCGGAGTTCGTTCTCCTCGAGTGCCTTGCGGAAGAAGCCGTCGAGGCCCTCGTTGACGGCGTGCTCGATCACGGCGCCCTTGCCGACGCGCTGGTCGATGATCGCCGGTGGCACCTTGCCCTTACGGAAGCCGGGGACGTTGATGTCCTCGGCGATGTGTCCGTAGGCGTGGGTGATGCTCGGCTTGAGCTCCTCGGGCGTCACCGCGATGGCGAGCTTGACGCGAGTGGGGCTCAGCTTCTCGACCGTGGTCTTCACGTGATTACTTCTCCTGTGTCGGGGATTCTGCCTCAGTTGAGGACGCAAAACGGAGTCGGGGCGACAGGATTCGAACCTGCGACCTCCCGGTCCCAAACCGGGCGCTCTACCAAGCTGAGCTACGCCCCGGATCGGCGACAATCCGGCCAGCCGGCCCGACCGACGAGCGGTGGGCGAAATGGCCTCGGTCAGTCTAGCCCAGAATCTGTGCGGCCCCTGTGCGGTTTCCGGGGCGGAACCGGCCTCGGGACACGGAGCTGCACGGATGGGCGCTCGGGATGCAGTAGCATTACCGGGTGAGTTCGTCGCATTGCGACGCCTCGGGGATGTAGCTCAATGGTAGAGCCTCAGTCTTCCAAACTGATTACGCGGGTTCGATTCCCGTCATCCCCTCTCCATCCATCAGAACCAGCCTCCATTCGTCAGAACCAGGCAGCGCCGCGCCAGTAGGTAGGACGGCTCGGTTCAGTTCAATCCCTGAGCCCGTCGAGGGGCGGCGATATCGCATGGGCGACGCCCTAGGCTGAGCGCATGCGACTCGACGCGATCTGGCCCCACATCTGGACGGTGGCCGGCGCGCTCGTCTTCTTCGTCGGGGTGTACGCACTCGCGACCGGGCGACTCGGCGTCGGACTCATCTGCATGATCGGCTGCGTCGTCTGCCTCTCCGGCTCGCTCGCCGCGCAGCGTCGCCTCAGGAAGCGCGACGCACGCCGCCGCTAGTCTTCGTCGACGGCTGCGGCGTGGACCACTCTGAGGGCGACGTAGTGTGCGGCGTTCTGCCGGATCGCCTCCTGCTCGTCGGCCGTCAGCTCCCGCCGCACCTTGGCCGGGACCCCCGCGACGAGCGAACCGGGCGGCACGATCATGCCCTCGAGGACCACCGCTCCCCCAGCGACGAGCGACCCGGCACCGATCACGGCGCCACTCAGGACCACGGAACCCATCCCGATGAGGCAGTCGTCCTCGACCGTGCAGCCGTGGACGACCGCGTTGTGCCCGACGGAGACGTTGCGTCCGATGACCGTCGGGTGGCCGCTGTCCGTGTGCACGGCGACCCCGTCCTGGATGTTGGACCCTGCGCCGAGCGTGATCGAGTCGGAGTCCGCGCGGAGGACGGCGTTGTACCAGACGCTCGAATCCGGGGCGAGCGTGACGGCGCCCACCAGCACGGAGCCGGGCGCCGTATAGGCGCTCGGGTCGATCTGGGGCGAGCGTCCGTCTGAGAGTTTCCTGACCGTACCGTGGAGCGTCATACCGGCCACGCTATCGCAGGCGGCCCCGGCCGACGGGAACCCGCGTCGTTCCGG
Source organism: Plantibacter sp. VKM Ac-2876 (assembly GCF_015350715.1). Taxonomy (NCBI): domain Bacteria; kingdom Bacillati; phylum Actinomycetota; class Actinomycetes; order Micrococcales; family Microbacteriaceae; genus Plantibacter; species Plantibacter sp. VKM Ac-2876. Next base: position 595,728 of record NZ_JADKSI010000002.1, read on the forward strand.
GGTGAATCGCCGGTACGGTCAGGCTTTCCTTGCTGAGTGCACCCTTCGTAAGCCGAGCCTCGACTTCCTTGCGGAATGTCTGCGGCTGAGTACCGTTGCATTCAAGTAGACCGACGAATCCGCCCGACCAGGGCCTCACTCGTCAACGAAGGGGAAACACCATGACCGACATCACCACCTCCATTCCGCAGGCCGTCGCCAACCCGGACGTCGCAGCAGGCACCGCTCAGTTCCTCAGCCCCGTCGTCGTCGACCTCACCGCCATCGTCGTCAACGGCAAGCAGGCCCACTGGCACGTGCGTGGCGCGAACTTCATCGGCGTCCACGAGCTGCTCGACGACATCGTCGACCACGCCCAGGAGTGGGCCGACCTCGCCGCAGAGCGCATCGTCGCCCTCGGCCTCCCGGTCGACGCACGCCTCAGCACCGTCGCCGCGAAGACCAGCACGCCTGAGCTGAGCGAGGGCTTCCAGCAGTCCGACCGCACCATCGCCGAGGTCATCGCCCTCATCGACGCCGCCTCCGCCTCGGTCAACACCGCGGTCGACGAGCTCGACGAGCTCGACCAGACCAGCCAGGACATCGCGATCGAGATCGCCCGCGGCCTCGACAAGGACCGCTGGTTCCTCTTCGCCCACCTCAGCCGGTAGCACCCCGGCGGGGCGACCCGCCAGCATCACCCACGAAGGGGCAGTCATCCGTGACTGCCCCTTCGTCGCGCGTGTCACCCGTCAACCGTTGCGCTGGAGCAGGGCGAGGACCGCGAGGACGCGTCGGTGGTCGCTCCCGGAGTCCTCGAGGCCGAGCTTCTGGAAGATGGCCGAGATGTGCTTCTCGACCGCACCGACACCGACCCGCAGGCGTTCGGCGATCGCCGTGTTCGTGCGCCCCTCCGCCATCGCGGAGAGCACCTCCGTCTCACGCGGGGTCAGGCCTGCCAACGGGTCGCGCTGTGTTGCGAACAGGGTGCGGACGACGTCGGGGTCGAGCACGGTCCCTCCCTCGACCAACCGGTGTATCGCGTCCTGCACCTCCTCCAGTGAGGCGACCCGGTCCTTGAGGAGATAGCCGATCCCACGCCCGCCGTCCGCGAGCAGCTCCCGGGCGTAGACGGTCTCGACGTACTGGCTGAGCAGCAGGACGGGGAGGTCGGGATGCTCGGCACGCAGCGCTATCGCTGCGCGGACCCCTTCGTCCCGGAACGTGGGCGGCATGCGGACGTCCATGACGATGAGGTCCGGTCGGTCCGCCGCGAGCCCGCGCTGGAGCGCCTCCGCATCGGCGTACGCGGCGACCGTGACGAAGCCGGCCTCGTCGAACAGCCGCATCAAGCCCTCGCGGAGCAGTGTCGAATCCTCGGCGATCACGATGCGGAGCGGTCCACCACCGGCACGGTCAGGGCTGATCACGCGTTCAGCCTACGGGGAGCGAGATCGACACGGCGCTGCCACGTACGACGCCGTCCCACACCGGCGCCGGCTCGATCGCCAGTCTCCCGCCGAGGCCCTGCGCGCGTTCCGTCAAGCCTGCGAGACCGTGGCCCGGTTCCAGGTGCGCGCCGCCCCGACCGTCATCCGTCACGCGGAGGGTGAGCCGAGAACCCAGCTGCTGGTCAACCGTCGCGTGGGCCTCGACGCCGGCGCGCCGCGCATCCGCATGCTTCGACACGTTGGTCAGGAGTTCGGCGACGATGAAGTAGACCCCACGTTCCGTCTCACGAGGCAGCGCAACCGATGAGACGACCGCCAGCTCCGTCCTCGTCGGCACCGGACACCGCGCGGCGAGGTCGTCGAGTGCGGCGACGAGGCCGCGGTCCTGCAGCAGTGGCGGCATCAGGCCTTTCGAGAGCGCACGGAGTTCGTCGAGCGTCTCGACGGCCTGGGCGCGCGCCTCGCCCAGGAGCGAGCGTGCGGAGGCGGGGTCCGTCTCCAGGCGTCGTTCGGCGGCCGCGAGATCCATCTGCAGCCGGACGAGTCGCTGCTGCGGACCATCGTGGATGTCCCGTTCGAGCCGCCGCACCGCACCCGCCTCAGCCGAGACGGCGGCACCGCGTGCACGCCGCTCCGCCAACAGCTCGGCTCGCAGTTCCTCCTGCGGCCGCGCACCGAACAGCCCGGAGGCGACGGCGTGGTGCAGCAGCACCAGCACCCGGAGGACCAGCGGGAGCGTCACGAGGAACACGACACCGAGCGCGAGATTCCAGAGCTTGTCGGCGAGCAACGCGTCCGACGGGTCCAGCGTGGGAGCCAGCAGCTCCGCGAAGCCCGAGGAGGAACGAGCCGAGAGCCGGTCCGCCCAGATCCAGTAGGTCGTGCCGGCGACGGCACCTACGGTCCAGGTGATGGTCAGCCCCCAGGTGATGCCCCCGACGATCGGGTTCACGAGGACCGTGTGCAGGGCCGCCAGCCACCAGCGCGGTCCGGCGAGTGGAGCGAGCACGGCACCCAGTGTCGTCTCGGCCCCGATGGACGACCGCCAGGCTCCTCGTCGGATCGGCGGGAGCCCCGTCGTGCGGAGACGCGCGACCTCGAGTTCCACGAACGCCCGCGAGACCCAGAGGCCTCCGACGACGATCAGGAGACCGATCCCCAGGATGGCGAGCCCGAAGCCGAGGGAGAGGATCACCACGGCGACGACGCCGCCGGCGATGACGATCGGCAGGTTGGGCAACAGGAACAGGAGTGATCCGGGGACGTCCAGCCAGAGCCGACCGTATCGCCATGCACCTCGGGTGGAGGGATCAGGCTTCGCCGACGCGTCGAGCTGTCGGCCGATGGCGGTGGTCATGAAGGAGGTCCTTTCGACGGAGCGGTCCCGGCTCTCGCACCGGGCTCACCTCAGTCTGTTCGGCTCCGCCGACGAACGGCATCCGGTGGACGCCCCGTTCCGCTCGGGGGTTATCCCCCGGCCGGGTGGACGGATGGAGCGGCCGTCAGGCGCCCACCCAGCATCGTCGCACGGACCGGCATGGTGCGCAGGGCCTCCGGCGCGCAGGAGAACGGGTCGAACCCGACGATGACGAGGTCGGCGGGGCGGCCGACGGCCACCACGTCGTCGTCTCCTCTGGTCGACGCCGCCAGTGCCTCCTCGACCGTGATGGCTTGTTCCCCGTGCCAGGCCTCGCGTCCATCGCGGCTGCGCGTCACGGCGGCGGCGATGGAGACCCACGGGTCGAGCGGAGCGACCGGGGCGTCGGAACCGAGTCGGAGCGTGGCGCCGGCGTCGAGGAGGCTGCGGAGCACGAAGGCACGGTCGGTGCGCCCGGCCCAGTGGACCTCGGCGATGTCCCGATCGTCCATCGCGTGTTCCGGCTGGACACTCGCAGCCGTTCCGGTCCGCGCGAACCGCTCCAGGTCCGACGCCCGGAGCAGCTGCGCGTGCTCGATCGTGCCCCTCGCGCCGGTCGTCTCGATGGCGTCGAGCGCGAGGGTGTTGGCGCGGTCACCGATGGCGTGCACCGCGCAGTGGAGGCCGTTGGCGGTCGCCAGGGTGAGCAATGCGGTGAGTCGCTCCGGCGGGACGTTGAGCATCCCGTGCGCGTCGGTTCCGGGAGCCGAACCCGGATAGGGCGCGTCGCAGCAGGCCGTCCGGGTGTTGAGGGATCCGTCGGTGATGACCTTGAACGGGCCGACCTGCACCAGGCCGTCCGTTCCGGCGAGCACTCCCCCGGTCACGAGCCCGGCGTCGATCGCGCGCTCGAGGTGCTCGGCGTACACACCGAAGGAGATGCGGAGCGCGCGGGTCCCGTTCCCGACCCGACGGATCCAGTCCGCGGCGTTCCAGCGCATCTCCAGGTCGACGACACCGACGACGCCGCGGGATGCCGCCTGATCGGCTGCGGCGTCGACCCAGCGGTCGGAGAGCTCGTCGGCGACCTGGTCGAGCTGTTTGAGGACGGCGAACGACTCCTCCTCCCGCAACAGGCCGGTGGGATGGTCGGCGAAGCCCGTGGCCCGGAGCGCCGCGCTGTTCAGCCAGCAGCAGTGGAGGTCGGCACTGACCAGCACGACCTCGCGGTCCGGGGCGATCGCGTCGAGCAGTGCGAACGTCGGCGTGTCCGGCCAGAGGGCGTCCCGGAACCTCGCGCCCTCGACCCAGCCGTCACCGTCGGCCTCCTGAGCGATCCGCTCAGCGACCAACTCGACCGCCTCTGCGGCGGATGCGGCCGAGGACAGGTCGACGCGCCTGGCCGTACGCGCCCACTGGGTGAAGTGCACGTGGTGGTCCCAGAGCCCGGGCAGGAGGAACCCACCACCGCCGTCCAACACACCGGGGTCGCTGCTCCGGAGGACCTCTGGGTCGGCGGGTCGGATCGCCACGATCGAGCCGTCCTCCAGCAGGACGTCGACCCGTTCGGCGTCGGACGAGCCTCCGCGGCGCGGTCCGGAGAGGTGCACGTCGGCGATCGTCGTGACGAGGTCGCCGTCAGGTCCAGGGCGGTGCTCGGTCATCACATCGGTCCTCGTCGGTTGGGCAGGCGGGTTCGGTTCAGCGCTGACAGTTCGGGCACCAGTACAGCTTGCGGGCGCCCATCTCCTCCAGGAGGATGTTCGTCCCGCAGACCCGGCACGGCAGTCCCTCCCGCTTGTAGACCCAGTGGCGATCAGCGCGGTTGGCCATCGCGAGGCGGTAGTCGGCAGCTGACAGGTCGTCCATCGTCATCATCTGGCCGGTCTCGACCCCGATCGCGAGCAACCGCGTCCAGTCGAGCCAGATCTCGCGAAGCGTCTCGACGGGGACCGTCTTCCCGGTGCGGTGCGGATCGAGACGGGCGCGGAACAGCAGTTCGGCGCGGTAGACGTTGCCGATCCCGCTGATGATCTGCTGATCCATGAGGAGCAGACCGATCGGGGAACCCTTGTGGTGTGCACGCGACACGAACCGCTCGCCCGCCTCCGCGCTCGGGTCGAGCAGTGGATCCGGTCCGAGCCGATCGATGACGGCCTGCACCCCGGCGGCGTCGATCACCTCGCAGGCGGTCGGCCCGCGGAGGTCCGCCACCGTCGTCTCGGTCAACAGCCGCACGCGCACCTGACCCACCGGTTCGGGTGGGAACCGGTCGTCGATCTCGGCGAGTGGACTCGACTGCTCGGACATCCGGACCCTGGCCCGGCGCGGTGCACCGATGCTGTGCAGGGAGTTCTCCCCGTCCGCATCGTGGATCGGCGCATCGTCGTCGTCGAGCACCGTGCCGCGCTGGTTCGTCTGCCCCATGCGGCCGTTCGAGGCGGCGATGGTCGGGTCCGACCGGATCTCACCGGCGAAGTCCCACGCGCCGTACAGACCGAGGTGCACCCGCAACCACAGTCCGTCGTCGAACTCGAGGAACATCTGCTTGCCCACGGCCTTGGCGTCGGTGACCGTCCGGCCGTCGAGCACGGCGGCACCCTCAGCGAAGCGCCCCTGGGGAGACGACACGGCGACCCGGTGTCCGACGAAGTTCTGAGCGAACTGTCGGGCGATGCGATGGACGGAGTGCCCCTCGGGCATGGTGACTCCTCACTCGGTGGGGGCGCGATCCGGCGCGCCGCGCGGTGGCGGTGGAGGACGCGTCAGGCGTCGACGTGCTTGCCGGCGATGGTGCCGGTCGCCTCGAATTCGGCGAGCTGCGCGATCCGACGGGCGTGACGTTCCTCGAGGCTGAACGGCTCGGCGATGAACGCGTCGATGAAGGACACCGCCTCGTCGGTGCTGTGCTGACGCGCACCGATCGAGATGACGTTGGCGTCGTTGTGCTGCCGAGCCAGCTGCGCCGTGCTGAGGTTCCAGACGAGCGCCGCGCGGACACCGACGACCTTGTTCGCGGCGATCTGCTCGCCGTTGCCCGAGCCGCCGAACACCACGCCGAGGGCGTCAACACCGGCCTGCTGGTCGCGCACGACGGCCTTCGCCGCGTTGATGCAGAACGCCGGGTAGTCGTCCAACGCGTCGTACTCGGCCGGGCCGTGGTCGACGACGTCGTGACCGGCTGCGCGCAGGTGGTCCTGCAGGAACTGACTGAGCTCGAGACCGGCGTGATCGGTGGCGATGTGGATGCGCATGTGGAAAGTCTAGGGTTCCGGGCGCCGGCGTCGCGTCAGTCGAAGATCGGGTCCGCCGTGCGGCTGCGCTTCAGCTCGAAGAAGCCCGGGTAGGCGGCAGCGGCGACGACACCGTCCCACAGCGCGAGCGCCTGCTCGCCCTTCGGCGCCGGCGAGATGACGGGTCCGAAGAACGCCACGTCGTCGATCGCGATGACGGGGGTGCCGACGTCCTGACCGACCCGTCCGATGCCGTCGAAGTGACTCTCGCGCATGGGCCCGTCGTAGGCGTCCGTCGTCGACGCTTCGGCGAGCGCCGCCGGGAGCCCGGTCTCGGCGAGGGCTTCGGCGATCACGGCGTCGACGTCCTCCGCGCGTCCGCCGGGGTGGATCCGCGTTCCGAGCGCGTCGTAGAGCGGCTTGACGACCGCGTGTCCGTGTTCGGCTGCGGCAGCGGCGACGAGCCGGGTGTATCGGAGCGCCCGGGGGAAGAAGGCCCGGTAGTCGTCGCTGACGTCCTGGTCCTCGTTGAGGACGGCGAGGCTCATGATGTGCCAGTGGACGTCGAGGTTCCGGGCTTCGGTGACCTCGTCGACCCAACGCGAGGTCATCCAGGCCCACGGGCAGGAGGGGTCGAACCAGAAGTCGACGCGGGTGTTGTCTGCAGCGGTAGTCGTCATGTCGTCACCCTACGCGCCGATCCCCCGTCGACTCCCCCGAAACGGACGGACGGCGGGTCTAGGCTGGTTGACCGTGCCGCGGTCGTCACGAGCGACCACGTGCAGTTCACACGTCACGTGTCCATCAACACCAGGGAGCAGTTGTGCCAGGAGAGAACCTCACCCGAGTCGAAGCCCAGGAGCGCAGGGCGCTCGTCGACACGTCGAGCTACGAGGTCGTGCTCGACCTCACGACCGGTCCCGAGGTGTTCCGCAGCACCACGACGGTGCGCTTCACCGGTGAACCGGGCGCCTCGACCTTCATCGACGCCATGACGCGCACCGTCCACTCCGTCACGCTGAACGGCGTCGAGCTTGACCCGTCGACCGTCTCCGACGGCGTGCGCATCCAGCTCGACGGCCTCGCTGCGGAGAACGTGCTCGTCGTCGACGCGGACGCCGAGTACACCAACACCGGTGAGGGCCTCCACCGCTTCGTCGACCCCGTCGACGGCGAGGTGTACCTGTACAGCCAGTTCGAGGTGCCGGACTCCCGTCGGGTGTTCGCGGTCTTCGAGCAGCCCGATCTGAAGGCGACGTTCACCTTCACGATCACGGCGCCCGCGGCCTGGCAGGTCGTCAGCAACTCCCCGACGCCTGAGCCGGTACCGGCGCACGACGGCGCGGCGACCTGGAGCTTCGCACCCACGCAGCGCATCTCCTCCTACATCACCGCGATCGTGGCCGGCCCGTACGACGTGGTGCGCAGCGAGCTCACCTCGAGCGACGGCCGAACCATCCCGCTGGGCGTCTTCGCGCGGAAGAGCCTGGCGGAGTACCTCGACGCCGACTACATCTTCGAGAAGACGCGTCAGGGCTTCGCTTACTACGAGGAGAAGTTCGCGTACCCGTACCCGTTCGAGAAGTACGACCAGCTCTTCGTCCCCGAGTTCAACGCGGGCGCGATGGAGAACGCCGGCGCGGTGACCTTCACCGAGACCTACGTGTTCCGCTCGAAGGTGACCGACGCGATCAAGGAGCGCCGAGTCGTCACGATCCTGCACGAGCTCGCCCACATGTGGTTCGGCGACCTCGTCACCATGAAGTGGTGGAACGACCTGTGGTTGAACGAGTCGTTCGCCGAATGGGCTTCGACGATCGCCACCGCTGAGGCCACCGAGTGGACCGAGGCGTGGACGACGTTCAACGCGATGGAGAAGACCTGGGCCTACCGCCAGGACCAGCTGCCGTCGACGCACCCCATCGTCGCGACCATCAACGATCTCGAGGACGTCCAGGTCAACTTCGACGGCATCACCTACGCCAAGGGCGGCTCCGTCCTGAAGCAGCTCGCCGCCTGGGTGGGCATCGAGGCGTTCTTCGCCGGCGTCGGCAACTACTTCCGCAAGCACGAGTTCGGCAACACCGTGCTGGACGATCTGCTCGTCGAGCTCGAGGCGACGAGCGGCCGCGACCTCCGCGAGTGGTCCAAGCTGTGGCTCGAGACCGCCGGGGTCGGGACGTTGAGTCCGGAGTTCACGGTCGACGCCGACGGTGCGTTCACCGCGTTCGCCGTCCGTCAGACGGTCCCCGCGGACTACGACACGCTGCGTCCGCACCGCCTCGCCATCGGCCTGTACCGGCTGCAGGACGGCAAGCTCGTCCGCACCCGACGCGTCGAACTCGACGTCGACGGGGCGCTCACCGAGGTGCCGGAGCTCGTCGGTGAGACCCAGCCCGACCTGGTGCTGCTGAACGACGACGACCTCGCCTACGCGAAGATCCGCCTCGACGAGCGGTCGCTCGCGACGGCGATCGGCCACCTCGCCTCGATCGAGGACCCGCTCGCACGCTCGCTGGTCTGGGGTGCTGCCTGGGACGCGACCCGCGACGCCGAGTCGAGCGCCTCCGACTACGTGGAGCTCGTCCTCGGGAACATCGCCACGGAGACCGAGTCGACGACCCTGCGCACCACGCTCGGCCAGCTCGGTCTGGCCGCGCGCAACTACGTCGCTCCGGAACGCCGCCTGGCGACCATCTCGCGGGTCGGCGACGCGCTCTGGACGCTCGCCCAGGAGGCGGAGGCCGGCTCCGACGCGCAGTTCCAGTTCGTGAAGTTCTTCGCCGCCCTCGCCTCGACCCCCGAGCACGGCGAGCACCTGCGTGCACTGCGCGACGGCTCCGCGGCACTCCCGGGCCTGGAGATCGACACCGACCTCCGCTGGGAGCTCCTCGAAGGCCTGGTCCTCCTCGGTCTCGCGGACGGTTCGGACATCGATGCGGCGCTCGCCGAGGACAACACGGCGAACGGTGCGCAGGCGGCCGCTCGTGCACGGGCGACGATCCCCACCGTCGAGGGCAAGCGCGCAGCGTTCGACTCGGTCGTCGAGCACGACGACCAGCCGAACGCGATCGTCCGGAACGTCGGTCTCGGGTTCGGGCACGTCATCGACCCGGCCGTCCTGCAGCCGCTCGTCGAGCCGTACTTCGCCGCGCTCACCTCGGTCTGGGAGTCGCGCAGCTACAAGATCGCCGAGTACATCGTCGAGGGGCTCTACCCGGCGGCGCTCGCCTCCACCGAGCTCCGCGACCGCACCCGCGCGTGGTTGGAAGCCAACGCCGATGTCCCGGCACTCCGACGCATGCTCGTCGAAGCCCTCGCCGGGGTCGAGCGGGCACTCGCGGCACAGGCACGGGACGCCGCGTGATCCACTCGGCCGGATAGCACTCCGGTACCAGGATCCTCTGGCGAGAACCCCTCCACGGCACGACCCGCTGTGGAGGGGTTCTCCGTATCCTGGAGGGATGCGCCGACCAGAGAACGACGACCGACCCTTAGGGTCGTCCTCGTCGTGACCGCTCGGAAGCCGTCCTCCGACCGGGACCGGGCCGCGACGGAGGCCGCACTGATGCTCCCGCGCCCACCCGGGGTCGTCCGACGCTGGTGGTCGAGGCATCCGTGGACCGCCGACTCGCTCATCGCCGCCGGGTACCTCCTCGTCGCGCTCTCGGTCAGCACCGTCGAGTGGTTCGACGTCGACCTGGCGGCCCAGCCCGGTCGCATCGCCCTCGCCGTCGCGATCGTGGGCATCACGACGCTCGCCGTCCTGCTCAGGCGACGGCGCCCGCTCGCGATGACCGTGCTCGTCATCGCGGTCGGGCTCGTCTCGGTCGCGCAGACGGTGGGCGTCGATGCGTTCGCGGTGCCGATACTGCTCTACTCGGTGGCCGTGTACCGGACCGTCGCACTCGGCTGGCAGGCCTTCGCCGCCGCCGCGGTCGTCGCCGTCCTCGCCCCGTTCCTGCCCTGGGCCGCACCACATGAGCCGGGAGAGCCGCAGCAGACCATCATCTCGGTCGTCCTCTTCGCGCTCTTCGGGCTGCTGATCGGGATCAACGTCGGCAATCGCAAGCGGTACGTCGAAGCACTCGTCGATCGGGCGGCGCAGCTGGCCCGCGAGCGCGACCAGCAGGCCCAGCTCGCCGCCGTCGCCGAGCGGACCCGCATCGCCCGCGAGATGCACGACATCGTCTCCCACAGTCTCACCGTCATCGTCGCGCTCAGCGAGGGGGCCCTGGCGACGAAGGACACGACGGCGTCCCGGTCCGCCATGACCGCCGTCACCGACGCCGCCCGGGGCTCCCTCGTCGACATGCGACGCATGCTGGGCGTCCTCCGCGAGACCGGCAGCGCACCCCTCGCACCGCAACCCGACGCCGCGTCGATCCCCGCGCTCGTCGAGACCTTCCGCGGGCTCGGCCTGCCGGTCGCACTCACCGTCTCGGGGCCGTCGACGGACGACCCGTCGATCCTCCTCGCCGTGCACCGGATCACGCAGGAGGCACTCACGAACGCGCTGCGGTACTCGGAGCGGCCGAAGCGCGTCGACGTCGTCATCACCACCGACGACGAGCACCTCGAGCTCATCGTCGAGAACGACGGGTCCATTCCGGACGCGCCGTCGCTCGGCGCCGGCCAGGGGTTGCTGGGCCTCCGCGAACGCGTCGCGTTCCAAGGGGGTCGGGTCACCGCCGGAGCCGTCGGCGATCGGCTGTGGCGCGTCCATGCCGTCCTCCCCCTGGAACCACGCCCGTCGAGAACGTCCCCGCTGACCACCGAACCACGAGGAACCACACCATGACCGACCCCGTCCGCATCCTGCTCGTCGACGACCAACAGCTCATCCGGCTCGGATTCGGTCTCGTGCTCGGCGCAGAGGACGATCTGGACGTGGTCGGTGAGGCTTCGAACGGCGCCGAGGCGATCCACCTCGCCGCCACCCTGCGGCCCGACGTGATCCTCATGGACGTCCGGATGCCGGGACTCGACGGGATCGAGGCGACCAGGAGGATCGTCGCCGCGAACCCCGACAGCCGCATCATCATCCTGACCACCTTCGACCTCGACGAGTACGCCTTCGGAGCGCTGCGGGCCGGCGCGAGCGGCTTCCTCCTGAAAGACGCCCTGCCGAACGAGCTGACGTCCGCGATCCGCGCGGTCCACGCGGGCGACGCCGCCGTCTCGACCCGCATCACGAAGCGGATGCTCGAACTCTTCGCGACGGCCCTCCCCGGCACGCCCGCGGCCGCCGAGGACGGCTCGACAGCAGAACTCGCCGAGCTGACACCGCGGGAGCACGACATCCTCGTCGCCATGGCCGAGGGACTGAGCAACGCGGAGATCGCCGCCCACTTCGTCCTCTCCGAGTCGACGGTGAAGACGCACGTCGGTCGAGTGCTCATGAAGCTGCAGCTGCGCGACCGCGTCCAGGCGGTCATCTTCGCCTACAAGCACGGACTCGTGCGTCCATGACCGTTCACGCAGGCACCGTCCGGCTCGCACTCGGGCGGCTCACACGGTTCACTCCGAGTCGCTCGATACACTGAGGCCCATATGAACTGGGATGAGATCTGGCCTGACGTGACCGCCTTCCTCTGGACGGCGGGGTGGAAGATCATCGGCGTGGTGGTCGTGATCGGCCTGGCGTTCGCCGCCGCATGGGTGCTCCGATTCGTCATCCGACGCGTCGTCGGCCGCATCGTGAGCGGCGTCAAGAAGAGCGCCGACGTCACCGACACGCAATCGCTGCTCGCCTCGCCACTCGCCGCCGTCCGACTCGTCCAACGCACGCGGACCCTCGGCACCGTGCTCAGCAACATCGTCAACGTCACCATCGTCATCGTCGCGGCCATCCTCGTCGTCAACGTCATCGACTCGAGCATCATCGGCTCCTTCGCCCTGCTGACGGCCGCGGTCGGTGCCGGTCTCGGTTTCGGCGCGCAGAACATCGTCAAGGACATCCTCAACGGCCTGTTCATGGTGGTCGAGGACCAACTGGGCGTGGGCGACGTGGTCGACCTCGGGCCCGCCACCGGCGTCGTCGAGACCGTCGGCATCCGGATCACCCAGGTACGCGACGTCAACGGCACGCTCTGGTTCGTCCGCAATGGCGAGATCCTGCGGGTCGGCAACATGTCGCAGGGCTGGTCGCGGGTCATCATCGACCTGGCGATCCCGTACGACACCGACGTCGAGGCCGTCCAGGAGCGCATGCTCGACACGGCGAACGAACTCGCCCACGACCCCAAGTGGCGCTCCCGCATCCTCGAGAAGCCCGAGCTGTGGGGCCTCGAGTCGATCTCGGGCGACGCCCTCGTCATCCGCCTGGTCATCAAGACGCGCACGAGTGCCAAGGACGACGTGGCTCGCGAACTGCGGATGCGGTTGAAGCGGGCCGTCGACGAGATGGACGTCAAGCTGCCGTCGCTCAACAGCATCGTCCTCTCGGGCTTCGAGGGTGCCGCAAGCGTGACCGGTTCGCGTCCCCCGCGCACCCACCCGACCACGGTGGTCCCGCCGCGGGCGCCGAAGACCAAGCGACCCCCGAGAGGGCAGCAGTGACCGACTCCCAGGCACCAGGCATGTCCTTCTACGAGCAGGTCGGCGGACACGCCACCTTCAAGGCCCTCGTGGACGAGTTCTACCGCGGCGTGGCCGGCGACCCCGTCCTGAAACCGATGTACCCCGAGGAGGACCTCGGTCCGGCCGCCGACCGGCTGATGCTCTTCCTCGAGCAGTACTGGGGTGGGCCGGGCACCTACAGCGCCGAACGCGGCCACCCGCGTCTCCGGCTCCGACACCAGCCCTTCCACGTGAACCCCGACGCTCGCGACCGCTGGCTGCTGCACATGCGCGCCGCCGTCGACAGCCTCGACCTCGCGCCGGTGCACGAGGCGACGCTCTGGGACTACCTCGAGCGGGCAGCCCACGCCATGGTCAACACCTTCGACGAGGATCCAGGGGCACCGCGCCGCAGTCTCCTCTGATTCCGGCCGCACGGTCGTAGGATCGGACGCACGTCCGTGCCGAAGGAGTCAGCAGATGCCAGCAGCCGTCCCTCCCAACCCGTCCGCCGATCGAACCGAGGCCGACGCGATCGTGATCGGCAGCGGGCTGGCCGGGCTCGTCGCCGCCGCAGAGCTCATCGACGCCGGCAAGCGGGTCATCCTGCTCGAACAGGAGCCGGAGTCGAACCTCGGTGGCCAGGCGCACTGGTCGTTCGGCGGCCTGTTCCTGATCGACTCCCCCGAGCAGCGCCACCTCGGCGTCCGTGATTCGCTCGAGCTCGCGACCCAGGACTGGTTCGGTGCCGCAGCGTTCGACCGCCCCGAGGACCACTGGCCGGGGCGCTGGGCGGAGGCGTACCTCGATTTCGCCGCGGGCGAGAAGCGCGCCTGGCTCCACGAGCAGGGCATGCGGTTCTTCCCGGTCGTCGGCTGGGCGGAACGGGGCGGTTACGGCGCCATCGGCCACGGCAACTCCGTTCCCCGCTTCCACATCACCTGGGGCACCGGACCCGGTGTCGTCGCGCCCTTCGTCCGACGGGTGAACGCCGGCGTCGAGGACGGCTCGGTGTCGGCTCACTTCCGGCATCGTGTGGACGAGCTGCTCACCGAGGACGGTGCGGTCGTCGGCGTACGCGGCTCCGTGCTCGCCCCGTCGCATGCCGAGCGCGGAGCTCCGAGCACGCGTGAGGTCGTCGGCGAGTTCTCGTGCAGGGCGCCCGCGGTGCTCGTCGCAAGCGGTGGCATCGGAGGGAACCACGACCTCGTCCGCGAACAGTGGCCCGCCCGGCTCGGGACGCCGCCGACGACCATGCTCTCCGGAGTACCCGCGCACGTCGACGGACGCATGCTGGCGATCAGCGAGCGCGCGGGCGGGCGTCTCATCAACGGCGACCGGATGTGGCACTACGTCGAAGGCATCACCAACTGGGATCCGATCTGGCCGCAGCACGGCATCAGGATCCTGCCGGGGCCGTCGTCGCTCTGGTTCGACGCGACCGGGAAGCGACTCCCGGTGCCGCTCTTCCCGGGCTTCGACACGCTCGGTACCCTCGCGCACCTGCGTGCCACCGGCCACGACCACAGCTGGTTCGTGTTGACCCAGCGGATCATCGAGAAGGAGTTCGCACTGTCGGGGAGCGAGCAGAACCCCGACCTCACCGGGAAGGACCTCGGGCTGCTCGCGAAGCGCATCGGCCCGGGAGCGCCCGGACCGGTCGAGGCGTTCAAGGAGCACGGCGCGGACTTCGTCGTCGCCGACACGCTCACCGAGCTGATCGCCGGCATGCAGGAGCTGAGCCCGGAGACGCCCATCGACGCGGCGAACGTCATCGCCGAGGTGGAGGCCCGCGATCGCGAGATCGACAACCCGTTCACGAAGGACCTGCAGATCACGGCGCTCCGCGGTGCCCGCTCCTACCGGGGCGACAAACTCATCCGCGTCGCCGCACCGCACCGGCTCCTCGATCCGAAGGCCGGACCGCTCATCGCGGTGAAGCTGCACGTCCTGACCCGTAAGAGCCTCGGTGGGCTCGAGACCGACCTCGCGAGTCGGGTCCTCGGCCCGGACGGGAACCCGGTGCCCGGCCTCTACGCCGCCGGTGAGGCGGCTGGCTTCGGCGGTGGAGGGATCCACGGCTACCGCGCGCTCGAGGGGACCTTCCTCGGCGGCTGTCTGTTCAGCGGTCGGACCGCCGGCCGCGCGATGGCCGCCGGCTAAGGATCAGGACACGGCGCCCGCGAGCACATGCCCGCGTCGGGTGCTCAAGCGGACCCATCCGCCTGAGCGGAAGACGGCCGCGCGTTCCGGCTCGGCGATGAAGCCGAGGCCCACCGCGGCGAACGCGGCACCGGTCGGGAGTCCGTGGCCGTCGCCGAGGGGCCGGGACCAGACCTGCGACCGCACCTTCTGGACGATCTGATCGCCCACCGCTGTGGGGAGCGTCTCGGCGATCTCCGAGGCCCCCGTCCTGGCGACGAGTTCGAGCTCGATGGTGTCCACGTCGCCCGCACGTTCCCAGCCGCCACGGGGCGGTGCCTGTCCGACCCACGGGGCCGTCCTCGTGGACGGCGGCAGCTCGAGCGGCACGGTCTCGCGGGCATCCGCGACCAGGTCGTCGGCATCGACGCCGCCGAGCGTGCGGACGATGCGGTCGATGAGTTCACGCGGGGTCGCGAGGACGTCGGCCGTCGCCGGTTCGGCGAGTGCGAAGGTGCGCATCCCGATGATCGTCGGACTCCGGTCGAGCAGACCCTGCGGGTGCAGCACCGGAGCGGAGACCGCCAGCACGTCCCCGGCAGCCAGGAGTCGCACACCGGAGTCGTCGATCCGGGCGGCGCGTGCGAGGAAGGTGCGGAGGTCGGCGAGCGAGGTGGCGTCGAGGAGCTGCAAGGTGGTGGACATCTCCTCTCAATCTACGCCACCGCCGCGTGCGCTCCGGCACCGCGTCGTCAGGGCCTGGATAGACTCGGCGAGTCGGGTCGGGCATCGACGACCGAGCCTCGACCCCCGGATGAAAGGCGTGTTCGCGTGAAGGAACCGATCCACTCCCTGCTCACCGCACTCGACCTCAGCGCTCCCGGTGTCCGGACCGACGAGGACATCTTCACCGGTCCGTCCCAATGGATGCCACAGGGGCGGGTCTTCGGTGGTCAGGTGCTCGCCCAGTCCGTCGTCGCCGCGACCCGGACCGTCGACGCCGAGCGCATCATCCACTCGATGCACGGGTACTTCCTCCGACCGGGCGACGTCGACCTGCCGATCACCTTCGCGGTCGACCGCATCCACGACGGACGCTCGTTCGCCACCCGGCGCACCCAGGCATACCAGAACGGGGTGCCGATCCTCTCGATGATCGCGTCCTTCCAGACCCAGGACGAGGGCCCGGAGCATCAGATCGAGCTGCCCGACGGGATCCCGGACCCGGAGACCCTCCCGTCAGCCGCCGAGCTCCTCAGCGGGATCGACCACCCGGCCGCCGAGGCGTGGGCGACGGGACGCCCCTTCGACCTCCGACACGTCGGCTCCCCCGTCTACCTCCGGGTGGAGGGCGAGCGGACCACCCGGCAAGCCGTGTGGTTCAAGACGATCGAGGACCTGCCCGACGACCCGGCGCTGCACCGTGCCGCGCTCGCCTACGCGAGTGACTACACGATCCTGGAGCCGGTGCTCCGTCGTCACGGCGTCCCGTGGGCCACCCCGGGCATCAAGATCGCCAGTCTCGACCACGCCATGTGGTGGCACCGACCCGCCCGCGTCGACGAGTGGCTGCTCTACCTGCAGGATTCCCCGAGCGCGACCGGCGGACGAGGTCTGTCCCTCGGGCGCATCTACGATCGTGCGGGTCGCCTCGTCGCGAGCGTCGCCCAGGAGGGCATGGTGCGGTTCCCGATGCCTCGGTGACCGGCGTCGCTCAGCGCCGCGAGAACTCGATCGGATCCTCGAGGAACGGCTCCCAAGCGGTACGTTCGACGTCCGAGATCCGGCGCGGCTTCAGCGTCTTGGCGTCCACCATGACGACCGTCGTGGAAGCCCGGGCGTACAGCGTCTGCGATGCCCCGCCGAGCGGCGAGTAGACCTCGTACGCGACCTGCAGGCTGGCTCCACCGATCTTGCCCATCCAGAGCTGGACGTCGAGCGGATCGCGCTGGTACGGGATCGGGGCCAGGTACTCGATCTCCTGGTGCGCCACGAGCGTCAGCGTCTCGGCCTCGAGGCTCGCATCGATGACCGCGGTCGGCGGGACGTCCTCCGACGCCAGCGTCGGGATCCAGAAGACGCGGACGCGCGCCTCCTCCAGCAGCTTGAGCATCGAGGCGTTGTTGACGTGGTTGAAGGCGTCGAGGTCGCCCCACCGCAGTGGGATCGGCACGTGGAGTCTGGTCATTGCTGGGCCCTCCGTGGGTCGGACGTACGGGTCGTGAACGGACGACGGCCCACCGGCAGAAGCCGATGGGCCGTTCGCACGAGTCCTAGTCGCGCGTGAGCTTGCGGTAGGCGGAGCGGTGCGGTTTGGCCGCGTCCGGTCCGAGGCGCTTGATCTTGTCCTCTTCGTAGGACTCGAAGTTCCCCTCGAACCAGTGCCAGTTCGACGGGTTCTCCTCGGTGCCCTCGTACGACAGGATGTGCGTCGCGATGCGGTCGAGGAACCACCGGTCGTGGGTGATGACCACGGCGCAACCCGGGAACTCGAGGAGCGCGTTCTCGAGGCTCGAGAGCGTCTCGACGTCGAGGTCGTTGGTCGGTTCGTCGAGCAGCAGGAGGTTACCGCCCTGCTTGAGCGTCAGCGCGAGGTTCAGTCGGTTGCGCTCACCACCGGAGAGGACGCCGGCCTTCTTCTGCTGGTCCGGGCCCTTGAACCCGAAGGTCGACACGTAGGCGCGGGACGGGATCTCCTGGTTGCCGACCTGGATGTAGTCGAGCCCTTCGGACACGACCTCCCAGAGCGTCTTGTTGGGGTCGATGCCCCCACGGGACTGGTCGACGTAGGAGAGCTTCACGGTCTCGCCGACCTTGAGCTCGCCGGCGTCGAGCGGCTCGATGCCGACGATGGTCTTGAACAGCGTGGTCTTACCGACACCGTTCGGGCCGATGATGCCGACGATGCCGTTGCGCGGGAGGCTGAAGGAGAGGTCGTCGATGAGGACGCGTCCGTCGAAGCCCTTCTCGAGCTTCTTGGCCTCGAGGACCGTCGAGCCGAGTCGCGGACCGGCGGGGATCTGGATCTCCTCGAAGTCGAGCTTCCTGGTGCGCTCGGCCTCCGTCGCCATCTCCTCGTAGCGAGCGAGACGAGCCTTCGACTTCGCCTGGCGGCCCTTCGCGTTGCTGCGGACCCACTCGAGTTCGCTCGCGAGTCGCTTGGCGAGCTTCGCGTCCTTCTTGCCCTGGACGTTGAGACGCTCGCCCTTCTTCTCGAGGTAGGTGGAGTAGTTGCCTTCGTAGGGGTACAGGCGACCGCGGTCGACCTCACAGATCCACTCTGCGACGTGGTCGAGGAAGTACCGGTCGTGGGTGACGGCGAGCACGGCGCCCGCGTACTGAGCGAGATGCTGCTCGAGCCAGAGCACGCTCTCGGCGTCGAGGTGGTTGGTGGGCTCGTCGAGGAGCAGGAGGTCGGGCTTCTGCAGGAGGAGCTTGCAGAGGGCGACGCGGCGCTTCTCACCACCGGACAGGTGGGCGACCGTGGCGTCGGACGGCGGGCAGCGCAAGGCGTCCATCGCCTGCTCCAGCTGCGAGTCGAGGTCCCAGGCGTCAGCGGCGTCGATCGCCTCCTGCAGCACGCCCATCTCGGCGAGCAGGGCGTCGAAGTCGGCGTCGGGCTCGGCCATCGCGAGCGAGATCTCGTTGAAGCGGTCGATCTTGCCCTTGATCTCGCCGACGCCCTCCTGGACGTTCTCGAGCACCGTCTTGTCCTCGTCGAGTTCCGGCTCCTGCATGAGGATGCCGACGCTGAAGCCCGGCGTGAGCTTCGCCTCGCCGTTCGAGGGGGTGTCGATCCCCGCCATGATCTTCAGGATCGTGGACTTACCGGCACCGTTCGGGCCGACGACGCCGATCTTCGCTCCGGGCAGGAACGCCATCGTCACGTCGTCGAGGATGAGCTTGTCGCCGACCGCCTTGCGGGCGCGGACCATCGAGTAAATGTATTCAGCCATGTCGCCGTCCAGTCTACGGCCGGACCCGCCGTTTGCGCTGCACGACGACGCCCGCGACGACGGCCGCCGCCGCGATCGCGCAACTCGTCGTCACCTCGAGGAGCCGGGCGGGTCCGCCGAAGAACATCGACACCAGCAGCGCGACGAGCGCGACGACGACCACGACCGTGAGCCACGGGTGTCCCCACATGCGGATCCCGCCGACGCGGTCGCTGCTCTCCGACGCCGAGACCTGGTCGAACCGTCGGCTGCGCAGTTGGGCGACGGCGATCACGATCCACACGAAGATCGCGATCGCGCCGGTGGAGTTGACGAGGAACGTGAAGACCTCGTCCGGTGCGAGGTAGTTCAACAGGACGCACGCGAGCCCGACGACGGCCGAGCACAGGATCGCGACCGCCGGCGTGCCGCGCCGCGTCGTCGCGCGGACCGATCGTGGGGCCTCCCCGCGGCCGCCGAGCGAGAACAGCATGCGCGACGCCGTGTACAGCGAGGCGTTGAGCGTCGACAGCAGGGCCGTGAAGACGATGATGTCCATCGCCACCCCGGCACCGGGGAT
Organism: Plantibacter sp. VKM Ac-2876; assembly: GCF_015350715.1. Classification (NCBI taxonomy): domain Bacteria; kingdom Bacillati; phylum Actinomycetota; class Actinomycetes; order Micrococcales; family Microbacteriaceae; genus Plantibacter; species Plantibacter sp. VKM Ac-2876. The sequence goes on from NZ_JADKSI010000002.1 coordinate 614,966, forward strand.
CCCGGCGGCGTGCAGCATGGTGACGAAGGGACTGATCCCCGGCGTGATCTCCGTCCACGGCACCACGATGAGGACGACCAGGATCGAGCCGATGTAGAACAGCAGGATCCGCCAGACGACCGAGTTCACCGCTCGCCGGACGGCACCCTTCGGGTCCACCGATTCTCCTGCCGCGATCGTGGCGACCTCGGCACCGAACATCGAGAAGATGATGGGCAGCAGCGCCGCGAGGACGCCGCCGATGCCGAACGGAAGGAAGCCCCCGTCGGTCGGGGCGAGGTTGGCGACGGTAGCCGTCTCGGTCGGGATGACGCCGACGATGATGAGCGATCCGAGCGCGATGAACAGGATCACGGCCGTGATCTTGATCGACGAGAACCAGAACTCGAACTCACCGAACGACTTCACCGAGACGAGGTTGGCGGCGAGGAATGCGACGGTGATCACAAGCGCCGGGATCCACTGCGGGAGACCGGGCACCCACTGGCTGACGATCTGCGCTGCTGCCGTCGCCTCGATGCCGACGACCACGACCCAGAACCACCAGTAGAGCCACCCGATCGCCAGACCGGCCCAGGGACCGATGAATCGCGAGGCGTAGGCGGAGAACGACCCGGTCTCGGGCGACGCAGAGGCCATCTCCCCCAGCATGCGCATGACGAGCACCACGACCACGCCGGCCAGGGCGTACGCGAGGATCACGCCGGGCCCGGCCGCGAGGATCGCCGTGCTCGACGCCACGAGGAGCCCGGCGCCGATCATGCCGCCCAGGGCGATCAACGCCAGATGACGAGGCTTGAGCGTGTGCGCCAGCGCCGTCGGCGCAACGGCCAGACGTTCGTCGGCCAGGAAGACGGCCTCGGTGGCAGGTTCCCCGCCAGGTGATGGATTGGCGGTCATGCAGGCCCTCGATTCCGGATCGAGCCACCCAGGAGGTGGCGATATCTGAAATTTCAGGTTATGGCATGCCAACAGCTGGCGCCAGCCCGGGAGTGGTCGGCGGCTCTACCAGTCGATCGCGCGGGTGACCCCGATGAGGCATCGCCCGGTGTCGAGCTGCGACACCACCGACGAGTGGTACCCCGTCGCCGGCCCGTTCTGCCCGAGGATGCATTGTCCTTGCCACCGGATGGCGAACTGGATCGAGTCGGCCGGCTCGCCGATGCTCGTCGTGTCCGAGGAGACCTCCATCTCCGCCTTCGGGAAGCCGGCGGCGACGAGACCGTCGATGATCGCCTGGCCGCCAGCGGCGGGATTCGCGGCGAGCGTGGCGGCGTTGACGGCGTCGAAGTACGGCAGGTTGTCGGTGGCGGTGCCCTCGAGGAGCAGCACCGGCGCCGCCGGAGCCGTCTCAGTGGCGGTCGGCGTCTGGCTCGGCGTGGCCGTCGGCTCGGGAGCAGGCTGGGTGCAACCGGTCACGACGATGCCGAGCAGGCCGAGCACCACGCCGACCCGGACGCCGGCGATCGACGAGCGACGACGGATCGAGGTGACGGCTGAGACGGGGCGATCGCGGAGGCTCTTCTGCACGTCGAGCAGTCTACGCGGCGCGTCAGAACGGCGTGTCCTGCGGCGGTGCCGACGCCCACTCCCCGGTTCCGGATCCGGATCCGGTCGACTCGGATGCGGCGGACGCCGGACTCGCCCCCGCGCCAACCGGCGACTCACCGGCCCCCTTCGGTTGCCAGCCGATGTCCGGCCCGATGTGATCGGCTTCGATGTCGACCGACGTCCCTCGTCGCTCGCCCTGCTCCCAGTCGCGGATCCGCAACCGGCCGAGCACGATGACGCGTTGTCCTTTGACGAGCGATGTGGCGGAGGCGGTCGCCAATCCACGGAAGGCGCTCACCGTGTACCAGTTCGTCTCCTGCGCCACCCAGGAACCCTGCTTCTGGTCGTACCGACGTTGCTGCGACGCCAGGCGGAAACTGGTGATGTCCAGCCCGGACGTCGTGCGATGGTGCTTGGGGTCTGTCGCGATGTGTCCGCAGACGGTGATCTGGTCGTTCATGGGTTCCTCTCCTGTCGGTCCGACGATCCTGGCGGCGGATCGCGCAAGCGTCCGGGGCGGGTCCGTGCCGATCGCCGCCCCGGACGCGCTGTCAGCCTCACCGATCCCGTAGGCCCCGTGTCGAGCCGGGCGGCCCTCGTCGATGTCCACAACCGCGCACCTCGCTGTGGAGGACCCTCGCTCCGCTCTGACCAGGGCCGATGTCGGTGGCCCCGCATACGCTGACGAGTACCAGCCGGCAGTCCCAGTCCGGTATCGCCCCACCAGCGCACGAGGAGTCCCATGCCCAACGCCCTGAGCATCCGTCCCGGCTACTGGCGCGTGACGACCCCCGACGGCCGCGTGCTCGGCAACATCGAGGCCGTCGGAGCGGACGGCGTTCCGGAGTACCGGGCCAACCGGTTCCGACCGGCGGTCCTCGGGTACGCCCCATTGGGCAGCTTCAGCGATCTCGCGGTCGCCATCGACGCCTTCCGCAACTGAGCGACGACCCTCCCGCCGTTCCCGTCGAACCCGGTGCGTCGCCCGTGTTCACGCCCGAACGAGGGGTAGTCTGCGGCCCATGCAGTGGTGGAATGACTTCGTAGAGTGGGTGACCTCAGCTGAGGTCCGCCCCATGCTGTTCGCTGCGGCCCTCTTCATCGTGGCCGTCGTGGTGTCCTCCCTCGTCGCCGCCGGCGCAAGCCGTCGCGCGCTGCGAGCCATCGTGGACCAACGCGACCGAGAGCAGAAGAACGTCGCGATCCTGGCGCTCGTCGACGCCGCCACCGAGGCCAGCGTCTGGAACTCGCTCACCCCGCAGGAGCAGGTGCTCAGCGATCGGGCCGTCGCCCAGGCCGACACCCTCGTGCGACTCAGCCCGATCAAGGGTGCGGCCGTCGCCGCGGACTGGGCGAATCACCAGCTCCACGAGATGAAGCGCAACTCCGCGACGTTCGGGTACGAGTTGGACCCGGTGGTCGAGGACTTCCGCGACCGCCTCGTCGAGTGGTCGAAGAAGCCGGCACGGGCCCGTAAGGACTTCGACGGCGACCTCCGTCGCTGGCGCGCCGAGTCCAGCGGATCGGAACAGGCGCTCGTCGCGGAGCAGGAGTCGTGGGTCGCCAAGCAGCACCACGAGCACTACGCCGGTGTGAAGCCCGCGTCCACCGCCCCGGCTTCACGGCCCGGCGACATCACCCGCTCGACGGGTGGCACGATCAACACCAGCACGACGCAGCGCATCATCGACGATGTCGCGGTCCTGGAAGCCGAACGCAAGCAGTCCAGCGTCAGCTGACCATCAAAACCGACAGACGGCGGCCCGATCATCCGATCGGGCCGCCGTCTTCGTGTCACGCGTGCGTGGTCAGCGCCACCAGGTGTCGAACTTGCTGACCGGGACCTGTCGCTTGTGCTCCGTCGCCGCGTACCGGGCCTCGATCGCTTCGGCGGCCGCCGGATCGATCTCGCTCCCCTCGAGGAAGTCGTCGATCTGCTGGTAGCTGAGCCCGAGGTTCTCCTCATCGGTCTGGCCGGGGGTACCGTCGAGGAGATCGGCGGTCGGGGCCTTCAGGTACAGGCGTTCCGGAGCGTCGAGCGACTCCAGGAGCGCCCGCCCCTGACGCTTCGTCAGGCCGCTGAGCGGGAGCACGTCGGCCCCGCCGTCGCCGAACTTCGTGAAGAAGCCGGTGACCGCCTCGGCCGCGTGGTCCGTCCCGACCACCAGGAGCCCCTGCTGACCGGCGATCGCATACTGCGCGACCATGCGTGCCCGGGCCTTCGCGTTGCCCTTGACGAAGTCGCTGAGGGGTTCGCCGGTCGCATCCGCGTACTCGGCTTCGAACCCGTCGACCGCACGCTGGATGTTGAACACGACGGAGTCGTCCGGACGGATGAACGACAGCGCCAACTGGGCGTCGTCCTCGTCGTGCTGGACCGCGTAGGGCAGACGGACGGCGACGAACCGGGCCTCCCCGCCCTCGGCTCGGACCTCTTCCGCCGCGAGCTGGCACAGGCGCCCGGCGAGCGACGAGTCCTGTCCCCCGCTGATCCCGAGCACGAACCCCTTCGTGTGCGTCGCCCGCAGGTACGACTTCAGGAAGTCGATCCGGGAACGGACCTCGGCCGCCGGGTCGATCGTGGGGCTGACATGGAGTTCCGCAATGATGCGGGCCTGGATCTCGCGCATGTCCCCAGGCTACTCGCTCACCGGAGGCGCACCCGGAACTCCGAGGCACTTGCAACACACCGGAAACACGGCTCGGTGGGCGAGGCGGGTCTCAGGCCCAGCCGAGCTCGTGCAGCCGCTCGTCGTCGATGCCGTAGAAGTGCGCGATCTCGTGGACCAGGGTGGTGTGGATCTCGTCGGCGAGCTCGTCGAGCGTCTCGCACGCCGCCAGATGCGGCTCGCGGTAGACGATGATCCGGTCGGGCATCTCGCCGAAGCCGTAGCGGTCGCGCTCCGTCAGGGCGACGCCGTCGTACAGCCCGAGTGTGTCGAGCGTGCCGTTCTCAGGACGGTCCTCGACGACGAAGACGACGTTGTCGAGACCGTCGACCATCTCGTCGGGCAAGCGGTCGAGTTCGTCCACCACGAGGGCTTCGAACGCCTCGGTGTCCAGCTCCAACATGCCCGCTCCCCGGATACGACAGAAGCCGGAGGGATCCTCCGGCTTCTGTACGACATGGGGTGAGTAACGGGGCTTGAACCCGCGACCTCCTGGACCACAACCAGGCGCTCTGCCAACTGAGCTATACCCACCATGCGACCTGCTCCGCGGAGACCGCGTCACAAGCGACTGGACGAGTCTATTACATGTTTGGGGCGTACCGTGACACGACCGCTTCCGAAACCTGCTTCGCGTCGTCGGAGGACGGGCCGGGGAGGTCGACGAACAACGCTCCGCGGTAGTAGGCGAGCTCACGGATCGACTCGAGGATGTCCGCCAGCGCTCGGTGTCCGCCGTGCTTCGACGGGGCGTTGAAGTAGACCCGCGGATACCACCGACGGGCCAGTTCCTTGATGGAGGAGACGTCGACATTGCGGTAGTGCAGGTGGGCGTCGAGCCGCGGCATGTACCGCGCGAGGAATCCTCGGTCGGTCCCGATGGTGTTCCCGGCCAGCGGCGCCTTCGACTCGTCGGGGACGAAGCGCTGGATGTACTCGATGACCTGGAACTCGGCGTCCGCGACGCTCACGCCGTTCGGGATCTCCTCGAGCAGCCCCGACGTGCGGTGCATGTTCGTCACGAACTCACCCATGTTGTCGAGTGCCGACTGATCGGGCTTGATCACGACGGAGTAACCCGGGTCGAGGATGTTCAGTTCGAAGTCGGTGATCACGACGGCGATCTCGACGAGTTCGTCGACCTCCAGCTCGAGTCCGGTCATCTCGCAGTCGATCCAGACCAGACGGTCCCCAGCTGTGCTCATGGGTCGAGTCTACTCAGCACGACCGACGCCGCCGGTTCCGTAGACTCGAGCGGTGATCATCGCCATCTCCGTCCTGCTGCTCGTCAACGGTGTCTACAACGTCGTCGTCTGGCCCCGCTTCCTCAAGCGGATCGTCGCCGACCCGCGTGCCCGCGACGATCAGGGACGTGCGACGACGTTCCTGCGCGTGCACGTCATCCTCATCAGCATCGCCCTCGTCCTGGCAGCCCTGTCGCTCGTCTTCGGTGTCCTCGGCCTCCTCGGCGTCGGCGCCTGAGACACCGCTGCGGTATCCTGGACGACGCCCGCCTCCGTAGCTCAGGGGATAGAGCAGGAGCCTTCTAATCTCTTGGTCGCAGGTTCGAATCCTGCCGGGGGCACCTCGCACGACATCGCGGACCCTTCTCATCTCTTGGTCGCAGGTTCGAATCCTGCCGGGGGCACAACCCTTCGACAAGCTTCGGGGACCGGGAACCCGGACCTCGGGTCTCAGGAACGGAGCCAGGGGCTCCAGCGTTTCGCTTCGTCGCGCGCAAGGACATCAAGGACGAGGGATGAGACCTGGTCCGCGGCACCGGTCGCCTCGATTCGGAGACCGGCGTCGAGATCGGGCCGCTCCCGCACGATGAACGCGTCCTCCTGGAGGGTCCACCCCGCGAGCCAGTCGACGCCGTCCCCGCGTCCGATGAGGCGGTCGGTGCGCTGCACCACCGGCGCGTCGAGCCACAGCACCGTGTCGGCGCACACCCGCGACGATCGCGACGACGACCCGCAACCCTCGACGATGAGTGGACGGTCGCTCGGCACGTGGTGCGCCTCCGCACGGGCGGACCGTTCCCAATCCCAGCGCCGCCACTCCCCCGCGCGCCGCTCGGCGAACGGTTCGAGGATCCACTCGACGAGGAGTCGAGCACCCTCGTCGAGCCCCTCCCACCCCGGATACAGGTCGTCCATGTGGACGACCGTGCTGGCCGTCAACGCGGACGCCACCGAGGAGGCGAGCGTCGTCTTCCCCGTGCCCGACCGACCGTCGATGAGCAGGACCGGCGGAACCGCGCTCATTGACCCACGACCCGGAACGTACCGGCGAGGACCGCCGTGGACAGCGCGAGGGCCATGATCACGATCGTCACCAGGACGGCAATGAGATCGGCCCGGCCCAGGCGGGACGGTCTGGCCCAGGTGCGTTCGATCGGTGCCCCGAACCCCCGCGCCTCCATCGCCGTCGCGAGTTTGCTCCCGCGGCGGATGGCGAACACCAACAGCACGAACGCCATGGACGCGAACCGCCGGACCACTCCCCGGTCCCCCAGCCCACGGGCACGACGGGCGAGCGCGAGACTGCGCCAGTCGTCGATGAAGAGTCCGAGCATCCGCGCTCCAGCGAGGATCCCGAGCACGAACCGCGACGGCAGCTTCGCGATCTGGGACAAGCCGTCGGCCAGATCGGTCGGATCCACCCGCGCGAAGAGCAGGATCGTCGGGAGACCGAGCGCCAACACGCGGATCGTCACGGCGACCGCCAGTTCGATCGAGTTGTCCGTCACGCGGACGAACCCGAGCGACAGGTACTCCGTCCCTCCCGGCTTCGCGTACAACAGCATGCTGATCCCGCCGATGGGCGCGAAGACGAGCACCGGCAGGGCCCGCTTCAGCAGCGTGGTGAACCGCAGGCCGGAGAGCGGGAACAGCATCACTTCGAGCAGCACCGCCGTGCTCGCACTCACCCAGTCGATCGTCAGCAGCAACGGGACGGACAGGATGAGGACGGCCAGCACCTTCGTCACCGGATTCACCCGGTCGAGTGGCGGTCGATGGTGCAACACCGTCGAGCGCTCCGCTGCCGTGACGCTCGTCATGCGGCCCGCCTCTCGAGCTCCAGCGGTTCGAGGAGGATGCGATGGTCGCCCAGATGCTCGACGACCCCCGCGTCATGCGTGACGGAGACGATCGTCGCGCCGCGCTCGAGCTCGTGCTGCAGCAGGCGGACGAGTGACAACCATGTGCGTCGATCCTGCCCGAACGTCGGTTCGTCGAGGACCATGACCGCCGGCCGGGCGGCGAGGACGGTGGCCACCGACAACCGGCGCTTCTGGCCGCCCGAGAGACTGAACGGGTTCGCCTCGGCGAGACGACCGAGACCGAGCGCCTCGAGGATCTCGGAGACCCGCTCGTCGATGGCGGTCCGGGACCAGCGGAGCGCCTGCAGGCCGACACCGAGCTCGTTCCGCACGGTCGACGAGACGAACTGGTGCTCCGGATCCTGGAAGACCGTCCCGATGCGCGTGAGCAACTCGGTGGACTTCCAGCGGATCGGCCGGGACCCCAGCCTGCCGGCGAGCTGCGGAGCGGCGGTCACCGTCCCCGCGATCTCCGGCAGCAGTCCCGCCAGCGTGAGCGCGAGCGTGGACTTCCCCGCCCCGTTGGGGCCGACGATCACGGTCGCCGCGCCCTCGGGCACCGCGAGCCCCAGGTGCTCCTGCACCGGCTGCGTCCGCGTTCGACCGATCGCCAGGTCGTCGGTCGTGATGACCGCCGCTGATGGGCCGGACACCGGACGAGGGGCCAACCCCAGCGGGATGCCCGGCACCCAGACGCCCGCGTCGGCCAGGCGCTGCCCGACATCGTCGAGGACGAGGTCGGGCGGTCCGTCTGCGAGGACACCGCCGTCGGCGTCGAGCACGACGACCCGGGTCATCAGCTCGCGCCAGACGTCGACGCGGTGTTCGATGACGACCAGGGTGGACGAACCGTCATCGACGAGCCGAGCGACGGCGTCCCGCACCTCGGCCACCCCGGCCGGGTCGAGGTTCGCGGTCGGTTCGTCGAGCAGGAGGAGCGAGGGGTGCATGGCGAGTACGCCGGCGAGGGCCAGCCGCTGTTTCTGACCGCCGGACAGCGCCGAGGTCGAGTGGTCCAGCGGCAGGTCCAGTCCGACGGCCTCCAGCGAGGCGTCGACGCGGCGCCAGATCTCCTCGCGCTCGACGCCGAGGTTCTCGCAGCCGAAGGCGACGTCGTCGCCGACCTTGGACAGGATCACCTGCGAGTCGGGATCCTGCAGCACGAGCCCGATGCGACCCCTCGCTCGTTCAGGCGGAACGCCGTCCACGAGGAGCGAGCCGTGGGACTCCCCTTCGTCCGCACCGCCGAGGACGCCAGCCAGTGCGTGGATCAGCGTCGACTTGCCGGCACCGGACGCCCCCAGGAGGAGGACCCGTTCGCCCGGTTCGATCACGAGGTCGAGGTCGCGCACCGCCCAGGCCTTCCGACCGGCATGACGCCACCCCCAGTCCCGCGCGACGATGCGCGCCGGACCGGTCGCAGCCGCTCCCGGCACGATCAGACCTCGCGCCGAGCGTCCCGCCCCGACGCGAACCGACTGAGCGCTCCGGTCGACGCGAGTGCCCTGACGAGTGCCCAGCCGACGACACCGGCGAGGATCGCGCCCGAGACGAGCAGCGAACCGAGGTAGATCGCGTTGAACTCGACACCCTTCTCGAGGTTTCCCGACATCACGAGCTCGAGGAGCCATGCGCCGGCCCCGGCTCCGGCACCGGCGAGGATCGCCGGAACGAGGCCGAAGCGCTTGTACGCGAGCGCCGCGAACACCAGCTCGGCGCCGAGGCCCTGAGCGAGCCCGGAGTACACCGTCGTGACGCCCCATGCGTTGCCGATGAGGGCGGAGACGATCGCTCCGATGGTCTCGACGAGGAGCGCTGCGCCGGGCTTCCGGATGATGAGTCCGCCGAGCACCCCGCCGAGGAGCCAGATTCCGACGGCGATCCCGCCGAAACCGGGCGTGACGGCGCTGGCGCCCGCGTACCAGAGTGATCCGAGCGTGTTCCACGCCCAGAAGATGAGGCCGGTCGCGACGCCGAGCACGGCGACCACGACGATGTCGACGACCCTCCAGCGCAAGGTCCGCGACGCAGCGCGTTCAGAGGGTGAGATCTTGGTCGATGCTGACACGATACGTGCCCTTCCTGTAGACGGAAAAGAGCACGGGATAGCGAGAAATGGTCTCCCTGCGCTGGCATGATCCAGATCAGGTTCGACGGTCGAAGGCGAATACCTTCCTCTCAGCCCGGTTCACCGGACTCCCGTGGTGGCACGAGTCTAACCCCTGCCGTGCGCAGTCGCACGACAGGGGTTGGACGCGGAGGGCTACTTCTTGAGGGCCTTGATGAGGCCGGCCAGCGCCTTGCCGCTCACCCAGATGAACGGGATCGCGACGGCGATGAGCGAGATGAGGTTCGGGTCGAAACGGAGACCCTCGTCGGTCTTGATGTAGGCACCGACCGGGATCGAGACGCCACCGCCGCCACCGCCGCTCGGGGCGTCGTCGCCGTCGCCCTCGGAGCCGCCGCCGAAGCCGTAGTACGTCAGCGCGACGGGCACGAGCTTCGTGCCGTCGACGTCCTGCTGCTCACCGTAGGCTGCGGACACGCCGAGCCCCTTCGCCTGTTCTGCCAGCTTCTCCACGAGATTCGTCATACCGCGAGGCTACCGCTCGGTATCCACCGGTCCAAGGGGTTGATCCGTGCTCCCAGCACCCTGCGAGTCTCCGCGACTGCCGAGTCCGCGACGCCTCGGCTTGCCGAGGAGGGAGGCGGGAGCGATCGCGAGATCGCCGAACCGGCTCGCAACCCGGTCGATCGTCTGCTCGGCTTCACGCCACTCCTCGTCCGGGTCCCAGAGCCCGGCGCCGGCCTCATCGGCTGGGACGAGCTGGTCGACCTTCACCCCGACGAGGCGCACGAGGCGTCCGCCGCGATCGAGGTCGTCGAACAGCGACGCCGCCTCGTCGTAGACCCGACGCCCGACGTTCGTGGCCTCGCCGATAGTGCGCGACCGGGTGATGACGCTGAAGTCCGCATAGCGGACGCGGATGCTGATCGTCCGGCCGGCGTAGCCGCCCTTCCGGAGCCGGATCGCGACGAGACCGGCAAGGTTCAGCAGCTCGCGCTTGAGGATGGTCGGGTCGGAGACGTCCGTCGGGAAGGTCACCTCGTGGCTGACGCTCTTCTCGCGTCGTGCCAACTCGATGCCGCGCGGATCGATCCCGTTCGCGAGCTCGAGGAGTCGGCGACCGGAGGCCTCACCGACCGCGCGCTGGAGCATCGACAGCGGGGTGGAGGCGAGCTGACCGATGGTCCGGATGCCACGATTCGTCAGCTGCTCCTCCGTCCGGCCACCGACGCCCCACAGTGCGCCGACCGGCAACGGATGGAGGAACGCCAGGGTCTCGTCGGCGGGGACGACCAGGAGGCCGTCGGGCTTCGACAGTCCGGACGCGAGCTTCGCGACGTACTTCGTCGCCGCCAGGCCGACCGAGCACGGCAGGCCGGTCGCGTCGAGGACCCGCTGCTTCACGAGCGCGGCGATCGTCCTCGGGCTCCCGAGCAACCGGACCGCGCCGGAGACGTCGAGGAAGGCCTCGTCGATGCTCAGGGGCTCGACGAGCGGCGTGACCGACTCGAACACCTCCATCACCCGGTCGGAGTACTCGCGGTACCTGCCGTGGTGGGGCGGCAACACGACGGCGCTCGGACAGAGGCGCATCGCCTGGGACACCGGCATCGCCGCGCGCACGCCGTACCGGCGAGCCTCGTAACTGGCGGAGGTGACGACCGACCGCCCCTCCTTGTTGCCGACGATGATCGGCAGACCGCGCAGCTCGGGCCGTTCCAAGAGCTCGACCGAGACGAAGAACGCGTCCATGTCGACGTGGAGGATGGGGGTACCGCTGTCGTCGGCATCGTGCGCCGAGACGCGACGAGACGCTCCATCCTGCCGACTCATGACTCCATTGTCGCAGTCGCCTCCGACACGCTCTCCACAGGGGCCAAGGAGGGAGGGCTCGGCGACGCTAGGCTGTCCGGCGATGAGCACGCGAACGCGGACCGGGTCAGCCCCGGCGGTCCCAGACCTCTCCGGGCGGGACCTCGCCCTCGACCTCGTGCGCGTCGCGTGCGTCGTGACGGTCGTCATCGTCCACCTCCTGATGGTCGCGGTGGCCGTCGAGCCGGACGGCGCGATCGGCATCTCCCGAGCGTTGGAGCAGCAACCCTGGTTCGACACGGGTACCTGGTTCGGCCAGATCATGCCGCTGTTCTTCATCGTTGGCGGCTTCGCGACGATCACCGGCTGGCGCAGCACCGTCCGACGTGGTGGCGGGACCAGCGACTTCCTCCGGTCCCGGGTCTTCCGACTCGCCCTGCCGACGATCCCGGTCCTGCTCTTCCTCGCCGCGGGGCTGTGGCTCGCCGGGGCGCTCGGCGTCGACCCCGCCATCATCGAGGCCGTCGCCGCAGGCGTCGGGTCCCCGCTCTGGTTCCTGGCGGCCTACCTGCTGTGCCAGGCGGTCGCCCCGTTCCTCGCCACCTGCCACGACCGCCACCCCTTCCTGACCTGTGCGGCACTGCTGGCCGGCGTGATCCTCGTCGACGTCGTCCGTTACTCGACCGGCCTCCTCGGCATCGGTCTCGTCAACCTGGTGTTCGTCTGGCCACTGCTGCAGCAGTTCGGGTTCTTCCTGGCCGACGGACGTCTCCGCTCCGTTCCGCGCCTCGTCCTCGTGGCCGTGGTGCTGGTCTCCTACGGTGCGCTCGTGCCGATCACGACCTGGCTGCCGTACTCGACCAGCATGCTCGGCAACCTCAACCCACCGACCCTCCCCCTCGTCGTCCTCGGCGTCGGGCAGCTCGCCCTGCTCGCCCTGGCGCACCCGCTGCTCACGGCGATCATGCGGACCCGCGCCGCGCGAGCCGTCGTCTTCCTCATCGGGTCCCGGCTGATGACGGTGTACCTCTGGCATCTCCCCCTGATCATCGCGGTCGCCGGTCTCCAGCTCGCCCTCGGTATCCCCTTCGCGGAACCGCTGAGCGCGGCATGGTGGTGGACCCGACCGGTCGTACTGCTCGTCGTCGCGGTCCTGCTCGCGGGCGTCGGCACACTCCTCGGCCGCGTCGAGCACCCTCGCAAGCTGCGCCTCGACCCGGAGCGCAAGCCTGCACACGTCGCCGTGTGGATCGCGCTCGCGAGCGCCTTCATCATGCCCTTCGCGGAGATCTCCCACCCGCTCACCGCCGCGATGGCGGCTGCAGGTGCTGTCGGCTCGATCATCGCGGTCGTGCTCCTGAACCCGACCCGTCGGCCGGTCGAGCGCGTCGCGAGCGGATCAGACCAGGCCGTGGACCAGCGGCCGTAGCCATTCGCGGAAGGCCTCGCGGTCGTCTCGGAGCGACTCACTGACCACGATCGTGTCGGGCGCGACCACCCAGGCCCCCGGTCGGCAGATCGGGAGCACCTCGAGGTCCAACCGGAACGAGCTGGATTGTCGGCGCAACTCGAACTGGCGCTCGCGGATGAGTTCGTAGACGTCGGTGAGACGGCTCGGCGATCGACCTGCGAGCGCGCGTTCGTACTCACGGATACGAGCCGACGCCCAGCGGTGCGCCTCGTCGTACGCCCGGTAGGCGAGCTCCTGCAGATCGAGGGCTCGATCGAACACCTCGAAGTGTGGTGGACCGACCTCGGCCATGAAGAGGCGCGTGTCGCGACGGACGATCCCGGTCCACCAGCCGTCGAACTGGACCGCGAGCGCGTCGAGGTCGAGGCCGGCGACGTCGACCCGCTCCAGCCCCGGCGTGACTGCGGGAAGCTGCGCGACGCATCGCTCGCCGAGCCCTGCCATGTCGCGGAACGCGAGCGCCAGCATGAGGGCCATCGGAGCGTCTTCCGTGACCTGCCACCGCATGGTGCCTTCGACCAGCATGGCGGAAGTGTATGCCGGGCCCGCAGTCGGCACCAGGGCTTCCCCTGGCCGACGACATCGGGCCCGTGCCGCCGTCGTCGACGGTGGCATGGGCCCGATGGTGCAGCAGAGGCCGCTACTGCGAGGCGCGCTCCAGGACGAGTTCGCGCACACGTGCCGCATCGGCCTGTCCGCGCATCGCCTTCATCACGGCGCCGATGACCGCGCCGGCGGCCTGGACCTTGCCGTCGCGGATCTTGGCGAGGACGTCCGGCTGAGCGGCCAGTGCCTCGTCGATGGCGGCGATGAGCGGCCCGTCGTCGGACACGAGCGCGAGACCGCGAGCGTCGATGACCTCCTGAGGAGTGCCCTCCCCGTCGATGACGCCCTCGAGCACCTGGCGCGCGAGCTTGTCGTTGAGCGTTCCGTCCTCGACGAGCGCAGCGAGTGCCGCGACGTGCTCGGGCGACACGAGGCTCGTCGCCTCGACGTCGCGCTGGTTCGCGATCCGCGAGATCTCGCCCGTCCACCACTTCCGTGCAGCGGCCGGAGCTGCACCGGCCTCGACGGTGGCCGTGATCTCGTTCAGCAGACCACCGTTCACGACGTCCTGGAACTCCAGGTCGGTGAAGCCCCACTCGCTCTTCAGCCGGCGACGACGGACGGCCGGCTGCTCGGGCAGGGCCGCTCGGAGTTCCTCGATGAGTTCGGGCGACGGCACGACCGGGAGCAGGTCGGGCTCCGGGAAGTACCGGTAGTCGTCAGCGTCGCTCTTGGGCCGGCCGGCGGACGTGGCACCGGTGTCCTCGTGCCAGTGCCGCGTCTCCTGGACGATGGATCCGCCGTCCTTGAGGATCGCGGCCTGCCGCTGGATCTCGTAGCGGACGGCGCGCTCGACGGAACGCAGGGAGTTGACGTTCTTCGTCTCGGTGCGCGTGCCGAGCTTCTCCTGGCCGCGCGGGCGCAGCGAGATGTTGGCGTCGCAGCGGAGGTTCCCGCGCTCCATCTTCGCGTCGGAGATGCCGAGCGCCACGACGATGTCGCGGATCGCGGAGACGTAGGCCTTCGCGATCTCGGGCGCCCGGTGCTCGGTGCCGTAGATCGGCTTCGTGACGATCTCGACGAGCGGCACACCCGCGCGGTTGTAGTCGACGAGCGAGTACTCGGCACCCTGGATACGGCCGGTGGAACCGCCGATGTGCGTGAGCTTGCCGGCGTCCTCCTCCATGTGCGCGCGCTCGATCGGCACCGTCACGATGGTCCCGTCGGCCAGCTCGACGTCGACCGAGCCCTCGAAGGCGATCGGCTCGTCGAACTGCGAGATCTGATAGTTCTTCGCGAGGTCGGGGTAGAAGTAGTTCTTCCGCGCGAACCGGCTCGAGGGTGCGATCGAGCAGCCGAGGGCGAGCCCGAGGCTGATCGAGTACCGCACCGCCTGCTCGTTCACGACCGGGAGCGACCCGGGCAGACCGAGGCAGACCGGCGAGATGTTCGTGTTCGGAGCGTCGCCGAAGCCGTTCGGCGCCGAGGAGAACATCTTCGTCTTGGTGTTCAGCTCGACGTGCACCTCGAAGCCGAGCACCGGCTCGTACAGTTCGAGGGCTTCTTCGTAGGAGAGGAGCTTGTCCTTGGCCATGGGTTACCGACCTCCGAGAGCGGGTGCCTGCGAGATGAGGGTGTGCCCCCACGTCGATTCGAGGAGCGCCTCGAGGGCGGCGCCGACCCGGTAGAGCCTGGCGTCCTCCCGTGCTGGCGCCATGAACTGGATGCCGACGGGCAGACCGTCTTCCGGGGCGAGACCGATCGGCACGCTGATGCCGGGCACGCCGGCGAGGTTCGCCGGGATGGTGGTGACGTCGTTGAGGTACATCGCCAGTGGGTCGTCGATACGCTCGCCCAGCTTGAACGCCGTCGTCGGGGCGCTCGGGCTCACGAGGACGTCGACCTGGTCGAACGCCGCCGCGAAGTCGCGCTGGATGAGCGTCCGGACCTTCTGGGCGCTGCCGTAGTAGGCGTCGTAGTAGCCCGCGCTGAGCGCGTACGTGCCGAGGATGATCCGTCGCTTCACCTCGGGACCGAAACCGGCCTCGCGCGTTGCGGACATGACCTGCTCGACCGTGCCGCCACCCTCGGGCGTGACCCGCATGCCGAAGCGCACCGAGTCGAACTTCGCGAGGTTGCTCGACGCTTCGGCGGGGAGGATGAGGTAGTAGGCGGCGACGGCGTACTCGAAGTTCGGAGCGGAGACCTCGACGATCTCGGCACCGTTCGCCTCGAGTACCGCGAGCGCCTCCTGGAAGCGGCTCTTCACGCCGGCCTGGAAGCCCTCACCGTTGAGCTCGGTGACGACGCCGACCCGGAGGCCGCGCAGCACGTCGCCGCGCGCGCCCTCGCGGGCCGCAGCGGCCATCGACGGCCAGGCGTCGCGGAGCGAGGTGGAGTCGAGGGCGTCGTGCCCGGCGATGACGTCGTGGAGGAGGCCCGAGTCGAGGACCGTGCGGCTGACCGGCCCGACCTGGTCGAGTGAGGAGGCGAGTGCGATCGCCCCGTAGCGGCTGACCGCGCCGTAGGTGGGCTTCACGCCGACCGTGCCGGTCACGTGCGCCGGCTGGCGGATGGACCCGCCGGTGTCGCTGCCGAGGGCGATGGGTGCCTCGAACGCGGCGACCGCGGCGGCGGAGCCACCGCCGGAACCGCCGGGGATGCGGTCGAGGTCCCACGGGTTGTGGGTCGGGCCGTACGCGGAGTGCTCCGTGCTCGAGCCCATGGCGAACTCGTCCATGTTCGTCTTGCCGAGCGGCACGAGACCGGCGGCACGCGACCGGGCGACGACGGTCGCGTCGAACGGTGACAGGTACCCCTCGAGGATCTTGCTCCCCGAGGTGGACGGCATGTCCGTCGTGACCAGCACGTCCTTGATGGCGAGCGGGACGCCCGCCAGCTCGCCGAGGTCCTCGCCCGCGGCACGGCGTGCGTCGATGTCGGCGGCGACGTCGAGTGCGTGGTCCGACACGTGGAGGAAGGCGTGGACGTCGCCGTCGACCTGGGCGATGCGGTCGAGGTGCGCCTGGGTGGCTTCGACGCTGGAGACCTCGCCAGCGCGGAGCTTGCTCGACAGCTCGGCTGCCGTGAGACCGATCAACCCGCTCACTGCTCCTCCCCCAGGATCGCCGAGACCTTGAAGCGACCGTCGGCCGATTCCGGCGCGTTCTGCAGCGCCTGCTCCCGCGTGAGCGTGTTGCCGACGACGTCGTCGCGGTACACGTTCTCGAGCGGGATCGGGTGGCTCGTCGCCGGGACGTCAGGCGTGGCCACCTGCTGCACCTTCTGGATGTTGTCCACGATGGAGTCGAGCTCCGTCGTGAGGTGGGCGATCTCGTCCTGGCTCAGGGCGATTCGAGCGAGGTTCGCGAGATGCGCGACCTGCTCGGTAGTGATTTCCGACATGCGTCTCCCGTACGTGTAGCGGTGGCGGTCGCTCCAGTCTATTCGCCAGGGACGTGGTCGTCCGTCGGGCTCCGCCCCTACAGTGGGACGGTGACCCAGAACGACTCGAGCAGCCGTCCCCGTCCCCCGCACGAGCGTCCCTGGCTCGCGAGCTACGCCGCCGACGTGCCGGACGACATCCCCGAGCAGACCGGCAGCCTCGGCGATCTCGTCGAAGCCTCCGCCGCGAGCTACCCGGACGCCGTCGCGCTGGAGTTCTTCGGGTCGACCACCACCTACACGGAGCTCGAGGCGCTCATCGCCCGTGCCGCCGCCGGCCTGCGCGCACTTGGTGTCCGGGCGGGAGACCCCGTCGCCCTCATGCTCCCGAACTGCCCGCAGCACATCGTCGCGTTCTACGCGGTCCTCAGGCTGGGCGCCGTCGTCATCGAGCACAATCCGCTCTACACCCCCCAAGAGCTCCGCCACCAGTTCGAGGACCACCGCGCGACGTTCGCGATCGTCTGGGACAAGGTCGCCGAGCACCTGCAGGACTTCCCGGCCGATCTGGCGGTGCACTCGCTCGTGACGATCGACGTGACCCGGGCGATGCCGCTCCACATGCGCGCTGCTCTCCGTCTGCCCATCCCGAAGGCGAGAGCCTCACGGGCTCAGCTCACCGCGCCGGTCTCGGGCACCGTGCGGTGGGAGCAGCTCCTGACCTCGGGGCCGCTGCCGGCGAGCCATCCGAAGCCCGCGACCGACGCCCTCGCACTCATCCAGTACACGAGCGGGACGACCGGCTCGCCCAAGGGGGCCGCACTCACCCACGGCAACCTGCTCGCGAACGCGGCGCAGTCCCGCGCCTGGGTGCCCACGGTCAAGCGCGGGGAGGCCGTCGTCTACGCGGTGCTCCCGATGTTCCACGCCTACGGACTGACGCTCTGCCTGACCTTCGCCATGAGCATGGGCTCGCGCCTCGTCCTCTTCCCGAAGTTCGACCCGGCGCTCGTCCTCAAGGTCATGAAGAAGCGCCCGCCGACCTTCCTGCCCGCCGTCCCGCCCATCGCCGACCGACTCCTGACCGCGGCGACCGAGCAGGGCGTGTCACTGCAGGGCACCGAGATCGCCATCTCGGGCGCGATGCCGCTGCCGCACGACCTCGTCGTCCCGTTCGAAGCCGCGTCCGGCGGCTTCCTCGTCGAGGGCTACGGGCTCTCCGAGTGCTCCCCGGTCATCTCCGCGAACCCGGTCTCGACCGCACGGAAGCCCGGGACCATCGGCCTCCCGTTGCCGAGCACCGAGGTGCGCGTCGTGGATCCCGACGACCCGGAGACCGACCGGCCGGCCGGCGAGGCGGGCGAGTTGCTCGTCCGCGGCCCGCAGGTCTTCCACGGCTACTACAACAAGCCCGAGGAGACCGCCGCCGTCCTGCTCCCAGGCGGTTGGTTCCGCACCGGCGACATCGTGTCCATCGACGAGGAGGGGTTCATGACCGTCGTCGACCGGATCAAAGAGCTCATCATCACCGGCGGGTTCAATGTTTCGCCGAGCGAGGTCGAGCAGGTGCTCCGCGGGCACGCGTCGGTCGCCGACGCCGCCGTCGTCGGGCTCCCCGATCCCCACTCCGGCGAGCAGGTCGTCGCGGCCGTCGTCGCGGCTCCCGGTGCCACCGTGGATCCGGATGCCCTCCGAGCCTGGGCGCGGGAGATCCTCACCCCGTACAAGGTGCCGAAGCGGGTCGTCGTCGTCGACGAACTCCCCAAGTCGCTCATCGGCAAGGTGCTGCGGCGCCAGGTCCGCGACGAGCTGCTGCAGGCCGACGCGGGCTGAGCTCAGTCGGTCGGCGCCTCGTCGGCGGACGCCGCACCCTCAGCCTCATCCTCGGCCGGGGAGTCCGGCTCGCCGAGTGCTGCTGGACCCTCGGAGACGAGCAAGGCGAACTGCTCGGCGTCGATGATCCGCAGACCGAGTGCTTCGGCCTTCGCGAGCTTCGACCCGGCACCCGGGCCGGCGGCGACGAAGTCGGTCTTCTTCGAGACGCTTGACGCCGCCTTCCCGCCCGCCTGCACGATCGCTTCCAGCGCACCCTCCCGGGTGAAGCCCTCGAGCGAACCGGTGGCGACGACGGTGACACCGGACAGCACACCACCGGCCGCGACCGCCGCGCCGGGCCCCGGGTGTCCGGGTGTCGCCCACTGCACGCCCGCCGCAGTCCACTCCTCGACGATTTCGCGATGCCAGTCGACCTCGAACCAGGCGATGAGGGCGTCGGCGATGATCCCGCCCACGCCGTCGACCTCCGCGAGCTCGTCGCGGGTGGCCGCACGGATGGCGTCGAGCGAGCCGAAGTATTCCGCGAGTGACCGGGCGGCCACCGGGCCGACGTGGCGGATGTTCAGTGCCACGAGCAACCGGGCGAGCGGGCGGGTCTTCGCGCCGTCGAGGTTGGCGAGGAGTTCGATCGCGTTCTTGGACGGCACCGAGGACTCGTCGCCGTCGAACTCGTCCGCGGCCGGGTCGTGCACGCCGTCCTTCTTGGCGCGTCGGCGGCGGAAGGGCGTGACGCGCTTCTCGGATCCGTCCTCGTTGAGCTTGGGCAGCCCGGTCTCGTTGTCGCGGACGATCACGGTGACCGGGAAGATGTCGGCCATCGTGAGCGAGAAGAGTCCGGCCTCGGTCGTCAGCGGTGGTTCCGCGGGCTCCACCGGCTGGGTGAGCGCCGCTGCCGCCACCTCGCCGAGCGCCTCGACGTCGAGCGCGCCACGTGAGCCGATGTGCTCGACGCGTCCGCGCACCTGCGCCGGGCAGCTCCGCGCATTCGGGCAGCGCAGGTCGATGTCGCCCTCCTTCGCGGGGGCGAGGGTGGTACCGCACTCGGGGCAGTGCTCGGGCATGACGAACTCGCGCTCCGAACCGTCGCGGAGCTCGACGACCGGGCCGAGGACCTCGGGGATGACGTCGCCGGCCTTCCGGAGGACGACGGTGTCGCCGATGAGCACCCCCTTCGCCTTCACGACGTCCTGGTTGTGCAGGGTCGCCTGACGCACCTCGCTGCCGGCGACGAGCACCTTCTCCATGACGGCGAACGGGGTGGCGCGACCGGTGCGCCCGACGCTCACGACGATGTCGAGGAGCTTCGTGTTCACCTGCTCGGGCGGGTACTTGTAGGCGATGGCCCATCGCGGAGCACGACTCGTCGCGCCGAGCTCGCCGTGGAGCGCGAGATCGTCGACCTTCACGACGACGCCGTCGATCTCGTGCTCGACGCTGTCGCGGTGGGCGCCGAAGTACTCGATGAAGTCCGCCGCGCCGGTCGCCTCGTCGTGAACCCGGTAGTGCGAGGAGGTCGGGAGCCCCCAGCTGTGCAGCAACTCGTAAACCTGCGACTGTCGGGCGACGGGCGGCTGTTCCCACGCGCCGATGCCGTGGACGAGCATCTGCAGTCGGCTGAGCCGGTCGTGCATGAGTGCGAGCTGGGCCGGGTTCTTGCTCTCCGCCTTCTGGCGCAGGGAACCGCTGGCCGCGTTGCGCGGGTTGGCGAAGACCCGTTCGCCGGCCGCCGCCTGGTTGGCGTTCAGTTCGCGGAAGGCCTCGACCGGGAAGAAGATCTCGCCCCGGACCTCGACGACCTCCGGGAACTCGACCTCGGGGTCGGACGACGTCAGGCGCTCGGGGATGGAACGGATGTACCGCACGTTCTCCGTGACGTCCTCGCCGACGACGCCGTCGCCGCGCGTGGCCGCGCTCACGAGGCGGCCGCGCTCGTACCGGAGGTTGATGGCGAGGCCGTCGATCTTCAGTTCACAGAGGTACTGGACGGACCCTCCGGCGTCGCGCTCGACCTTGGCGGCCCAGGCGAGGAACTCCTCGATCGAGAAGACGTTGTCGAGGCTGAGCATGCGCTCGAGGTGCGTGACGGGGGCGAACAGCGTGGTCTCGGCGCGCCCGCCGACGGTCTGGGTGGGGCTGTCCTGGCTCTGCAGCTCGGGGAACAGACGCTCGAGCTCCTCGAGCCGCCGGAGCATCGCGTCGTACTCCTCGTCGGAGGCGAGCGACTCGTCGCGCTCGTAGTACGCGTCGCGGAGCTCGAGGATGCGCGAGGTGAGTTCCTCGGCCTCGGTCGATGCCTGCTGGAGGGTCTGTCCGGTGCTGTTCGCCACGGCGTCCAGTCTACGAGCGGCGTCCGACACCGGCGGGCGCTTGACACCCGGCACGTCCTCCCGGATGTGCGCAACGGGGTCGGGACGGGTCTCATCGAGGAGTAGGGTGTCGCAGTGCCGCAGGAACCATGCGCGCGGAATCGGAGGAACCATGTCCCAGTCCAGCAGTCCGGGAACGGGGGCGGCTCCTACCAGCAAGCAGCTGACCGCGCGCGTCATCGGCATCTCCGTCTCTGCCGCGGTCGGTGGCTTCCTCTTCGGGTTCGACTCCTCCGTGGTGAACGGCGCGGTCGACGCGATGCAGGACCACTTCGCGCTCAGTGAGGCGCTCATCGGCTTCGCGGTCGCGTCAGCGCTGCTCGGTTGCGCGCTCGGCGCCTACCTCGCGGGCCGGATCGCCGACAGCCGCGGCCGCATCTTCACGATGCTGCTCGGTGCCGGCCTGTTCTTCATCTCCTCCTTCGGAGCCGGCTTCGCCTTCTCCCCCTGGGACCTCGTCATCTGGCGCATCGTCGGCGGGCTCGGTATCGGCATCGCCTCGGTCGTGGCTCCGGCGTACATCGCCGAGATCGCGCCGAGCGCCATCCGCGGCCGTCTCGCCTCGCTGCAGCAGCTCGCCATCACGCTCGGCATCTTCGCCGCGCTCCTGTCCGACTCCGTCCTGGCGGGCGCCGCCGGCGGCGCCTCGAACCCGCTGTGGTTCGGCGTCGAGGCCTGGCGCTGGATGTTCATCGCCTGCGCGCTCCCGGCCGTGGTCTACGGCGTGCTCGCGATGCGGCTCCCCGAGTCGCCCCGGTTCCTCGTCCGCAAGGGCAAGTCGGACGAGGCCCGTCGGATCTTCGCGACCGTCTGGCCGCAGGAAGAGGTGGATCGCGCCGTCAAGCTCGCCGAGCAGGCGGTGAAGGACGATGAGCAGCAGAAGAAGGCGACCCTCTGGGGCGGACGCTTCGGGCTCCTGCCGATCGTCTGGATCGGCATCATCCTGTCGATCTTCCAGCAGTTCGTCGGCATCAACGTGATCTTCTACTACTCGACGACGCTGTGGAAGGCCGTCGGGTTCCAGGAGTCCGACTCGCTCCTCATCTCGGTCATCACCTCGGTGACGAACGTCGCGGTCACCGTCGTCGCCATCCTGCTCGTGGACCGCATCGGTCGACGGCCGATCCTCCTCGCGGGTTCCATCGGCATGACGGTCTCGCTCGGCGCGATGGCGATCGCGTTCACGCAGTCGATCACCGACAGCGCCGGCGAGGTCTCGCTGCCCCAGCCGTGGGGCACGATCGCCCTCGTGGCCGCCAACGTGTTCGTCGTAGCGTTCGGCGCGTCGTGGGGACCGCTCGTCTGGGTGCTCCTCGGCGAGATCTTCCCGAACCGCCTGCGCGCGAAGGCACTCGGTGTCGCGGCGATGGCGCAGTGGATCGCGAACTTCCTCATCACGGTCAGCTTCCCGGCCCTCGCCGCGTTCTCCCTGCCGGTGACATACGGCATGTACGCGCTGTTCGCGCTCCTCTCGTTCGTCTTCGTCCTCGCGAAGATCCCCGAGACGAACGGCCTGACGCTCGAGGAGGCGGAGACCCTCTTCGTCAAGAAGCCCAAGAAGTCCAAGGCGGGCGCACAGACCCGATCCTGACGACCCACGCGGAACGCCCGACGAGCCTGGCTCGTCGGGCGTTCCGTCGTTGCGGCGTCCTCAGGCGGAGGCGGCGGCTCCGACGGGCACCGCACTGACGGTGCGGTCGATCGTGAACTGGCCGAGGACGCGCGTCCCGCTGTACAGCACGGCGGTCTGTCCGGGAGCGACGCCGTCCAGCGGCGTCTCCGGGTGGACGACGAGCTCGCCGTCGACGAGCGTCAGTGCGGCGGGAACCGGGTCGGCGTGCGCACGGATCTGGACGTCGCACGGGATCGGCGCGACACCGACCTCCGGAGCCCTCCCTGCCCAGGTGAAGCGCGAACCGGCGATCTCGCCGATGGCGAGCGCCTCCTTCGGCCCGACGACGACCGTGTTGTCCTTCGGACGCACCTCGAGGACGAAGCGCGGACGTCCATCCGGCGCCGGCACGCCGAGGTGCAGGCCCTTGCGCTGGCCGACGGTGAAGGCGTGCGCACCCTCGTGCGAACCGACGACGGCTCCGTCTCGGTCGAGGACCTGGCCGGTCTCGGTGCCGACCCGCTCCCCCAGCCAGCCCTTCGTGTCGCCGTCGGGGATGAAGCAGATGTCGTGGCTGTCGGGCTTGTTCGCCACCGTGAAGCCGCGCTCCGCGGCCTCGGCACGGACCTCGGCCTTCGACGGCGTCGCCCCGAGCGGGAACATCGAGTGCGCGAGCTGTTCGGCGGTGAGCACGCCCAGGACGTACGACTGGTCCTTCGCCCAGGCACTCGCGCGGTGCAGCTCACGATCGCCCTCGGGGCTCGTGACGATGGTGGCGTAGTGACCGGTCACGACCGCGTCGAACCCGAGGTCGAGCGCCTTCTCGAGCAACGCCGCGAACTTGATCTTCTCGTTGCAACGCATGCACGGGTTCGGGGTCCGGCCGGCGCGGTACTCGGCGATGAAGTCGTCCACCACGTCGAGCTTGAAGCGCTCCGAGAAGTCCCACACGTAGTACGGGATGCCGATCAGGTTCGCCGCACGCTGGGCGTCCATCGAGTCCTCGATGGTGCAGCACCCGCGACTGCCGGTCCGGAGCGTGCCCGGCATCCGGCTGAGCGCCAGGTGGACGCCGACCACCTCATGGCCTGCGTCGACGGCGCGTGCCGCTGCCACGGCGGAGTCGACTCCGCCACTCATCGCTGCCAGAACTTTCACCGGGCAAGTCTACGCGCCAGCCGCTGGACGGCCACCCGCAAGCGGTGACGGGACGGCTGCTCAGGGACGAGCGCCCAGCGCCGTGTCGCGGTCGGCGGAACCGGCCCGACTCGCCTGTGCGTACGCGCGCGGCAGGGCCTGGAGGAAGTCGTCCACGTCCGTCTCGGTCGTCGTCCGACCCAGCGTGATCCGGAGGACCGATCGGGCCTCCGTCTCCGGGCGTCCCATCGCGAGCAGGACATGCGACGGTTCCGGGACGCCGGCCTGGCAGGCGGAACCCGTCGAGACCGCCACCCCTGCGAGGTCGAGGAGGAAGAGCATCGAGTCGCCCTGTGCGCCGGGGAACACGAAGTTCGCGTTCGACGCGAGTCGCTCGCTGGGATCACCCGTCAGCTTGGCCTCCGGAACGGTCGCCCGCACGCCGGCCACGAGTCGGTCGCGCAAGGCGCTGAGACGCTCCTGCTCCGCGGTCCGCTCGAGTGCCATGAGCTCCGCGGCGACGGCGAACCCGACGGCTGCTGCGACGTCCTGCGTGCCGGAGCGGAGTCCGCGCTGCTGTCCGCCACCGTGCTGCAACGGCTCCACCACGGCTGCGCGGCTCACGACCAGGGCTCCGATCCCCACGGGACCACCGATCTTGTGCGCGGAGACGCTGAGCGCGACGAGACCGCTGGCACCGACCGATCCGGATGCGGCGCGAAGGTCGGCGAGGTCGATGGGGAGGTGTCCGTAGGCCGAGACCGCGTCCAGGTGGAACGGCACCTCGGCGGCTGCGGCGAGCGCCGCCAGCCGGACGACGGGCTGGATGGTGCCGACCTCGTTGTTCGCCCAGAGTGCCGTCGCCACGGCGATGTCGGGGCCCTGGTCGGCGAAGCGCTCGGCCGCCGTGTCGAGTGAGACCCGGCCGAGGTCGTCGAGCGGGATCCAGAGCGGGGATGCACCCTCGTGGCGCTCGAGCCATTCGACGGTGTCGAGCGTGGCGTGGTGCTCCCCCGCGGGTGCGAGCACGGCGGCACGGCGTCGATCCTGCTGGCGGTGCCAGTAGAGCCCTTTGAGGGCGAGGTTGATGGATTCGGTGCCGCCGGAGGTGAAGACGAGTTCGATGGGGTCGCATCCGAGGGTCGCCGCGACCCGCTCACGTGCCTCTTCGAGGAGGCGGCGGGCCTGTTGCCCGGGGCCGTGGATGGAGGCCGGGTTGCCGACGGTCGCCATCGCGGACGCGTAGGCCTCGATCACCTCGGATCGCACCGGGGTCGTCGCGGCGTGGTCCAGGTACACCACCATGCCGCTCCTCCCCTCGCCGCGGTGTCCGCGGATCTTCGCGCACTCCCGCACTCACTACTGTAGAACCCATGAACGCTGGTGACCCCTTCCACGATCTCGGCGTCCGCCTCGGCCCGTCCGGTGGTGAGCTCCGCGTGTGGTCCGAGCATGCGGATGCCCTCGAACTCGTGATCTTCGACGACAAGGATCTGAACTGGATCACCCACTCGGTCGAGATGACCCGCGACGACGACGGGGTCTGGAGTGGGAGTTCCGAGGAGCTGGTGCTCGGCCGACGCTATGCGGTCCGCGCCTCCGGGCCGTCCTCGCCGAACAACGCCTTCGACCCGAGCCTGCTGCTGCTCGACCCCTACGCCCGCGGGCTCGCACGCGTGTCGGCCGAGCAATGGCGTTCCGTGGTCGTCGACGACGCGTTCGACTGGGGCGGTGTGCAGAAACCCCGCATCCCGCTCGACCGGACCGTCGTGTACGAGGCGCACGTCAAGGGGCTGAGCAAGCTGCACCCCGACGTGCCGGAGGAGCTGCGGGGCACGTACGCGGGCCTCGCCCACCCCGCGATGATCGCGCATCTGCACGATCTCGGGGTGACGAGCGTCGAACTGCTGCCGGTGCACGCGTTCACCTCTGAGCAGCGTCTCATCAAGCAGGGCCTCGTCAACTACTGGGGCTACAACACCCTGAACTTCTTCAGTCCACACGCCTCCTACGCGACGAAGACGGCTCAGGCGGGTGGCGCGGACGAGGTCCTCCGCGAGTTCAAGGGCATGGTGAAGCTGCTGCACGAGGCCGGCCTCGAGGTCATCCTCGACGTCGTCTACAACCACACCGCCGAGGAGGGTCCCGGCGGCCCCCGCACGAGCTTCCGCGGCATCGACAACGCGACCTACTACCGTCAGGACGCCACCGGCGCCTACATCGACGTAACGGGCTGCGGCAACACTGTGGACTTCGGCCACCCGGTCCCCCAGCAGCTCGTGCTCGACTCGTTGCGGTACTGGGCGGACGAGGTGCAGATCGACGGCTTCCGGTTCGACCTCGCTGCGACGCTCGGTCGGAACGAGGCGGTCGAGTTCACGCCCGACCATCCCCTGCTCGAGGCGATCGTCCACGACCCGTCGCTCGTCGACGCGAAGATGATCGCCGAGCCCTGGGACGTCGGGATGGGCGGCTGGCAGACGGGGAACTTCCCTGCCGGTTGGCACGAGTGGAACGACCGGTACCGGGATCGCGTCCGTAACTTCTGGCTCTCCGACATCGACTACGCGAGACGGGCGGACGCCCCGGTCGGGATCGGTGGGTTCGCGACCCGCCTGGCCGGATCGAGCAACACCTTCTCCGCTGAGCGCGGTCCGCTGGCCTCCGTCAACTTCATCACGGCCCACGACGGGTTCACCCTGGCCGACCTCGTCTCGTACGACGTCAAGCACAACGTCGGGAACGGCGAGTCCAACCGCGACGGGACGGACAACAACCGTTCCTTCAACCACGGTGCCGAGGGCCCGACGGACGACACGGCGATCCTCGCCGCTCGTCGCAAGGCGATGCGGAACCTGCTCGGCACGCTCCTGCTGTCGGCGGGTGTCCCGATGCTCACGGCGGGCGACGAGTTCGGGCGGAGTCAGCGTGGCAACAACAACGCCTACTGTCACGACTCCGAGCTGACCTGGGTCGGATGGACGAGGGAGCCCTGGCAGGACCAGTTGCTCGCGCACAGCCGCCGGCTCCTCGAACTCCGGCGCGAACACCCCGCCCTCCGACCGGAGCACTTCGCCGCCGCCGGGACGACGGTGCCCGGCGCGAGCGTCATGGACTGGTTCGACGCCTCGGGCGCGACCATGAGCACCGAGGACTGGACGAGTCCCCGGAACCGGACACTGCAGTTCTTCTCGACCAGCACGCCGGAGTCCGAGGAGCTCGACCGCGTGCTGCTCATCGTGCACGGCGTGGAGCAGCCGGTCGAGGTCACCTTGCCCGAGCACGAGGGCGTGACCGCGTTCGTGCGCATCTGGAACTCCGCGGACGATGCACCGACGTCCGAGGAGGAGCAGTTCGTCCCAGGCCAGACGGTCCCGGTCTCGGCCACGTCGATGCAGCTCTTCCGAGCCGTCTGACGATGGCGAAACGCAGGGCCGAGGGAGGCGGCACCCCGGCGACGATGACGTTGACCTCGCTGGGCATCCCCTTCACCCCGCGCTCCTACCGACACGACCCGTCGGTGACGGCCTTCGGTCTCGAAGCCGCCACGGCGCTCGGGGTCGACCCGCCCAGTGTGTTCAAGACCCTGCTGGCGGAGGTGGACGGGTCGCTCGTCGTCGCGATCGTCCCGGTCGCCGACCAACTCGACCTCAAGGCGCTCGCGGCGGCCCTCGGCGGGAAGCGGGCGACGATGGCGGATCCTGCCGTCGCCGAGCGGAAGACGGGCTACGTGGTCGGCGGCATCAGCCCGATCGGGCAGCGCACCACGCTCCCGACGGTGCTCGACGAGAGCGCCTTCGAGCACGAGACGGTGTTGGTCTCGGGTGGTCGGCGCGGGTTCGACCTCGAACTCGCCCCGTCCGACCTCGGATCGGCCGTGTCCGCCGTCGTCACGCGGATCGCCAGATAGTCGGATCCCTCGACGCACCGGTGCGAGGTCGCACCGACGCGTCGGAGGAGATCGCCCTACTGGTCCGCCACGGCGACGAGCCCGAGTTCCGCGGGGGTGAGGAGCAGCTCATGTCTCGGCACGATGCGCACCGTGTACCCGAACCCGCCGGCCCGATCGAGGGGAAGCGTCCCGGCGTACTCGAGTGTGTGCTCCGGCCGACTCGTCGACGGGGACTGCTGCTGCTCGAGCGGCTGCGTCCGGATGTCGAGCAGTTCACCCCCGGCACCGGGCACCCCGCAGACCACCTCGACGGTCACGTCCTCGGGTGACAGCGATCCCAGCTGGACGTAGGCGCGCAGCCGCAGTACGTCACCGACCTGCGGGACCGCGTCGACACCGCCGCTCTCGACATGGGCGACCGCCAGCTGTGGCCAGGCCTCGCGCACCCGCTGCTTGTAGGCTGCCAGCTCGCGCGCCCGCTGCTGATCGGACGCGTTGAGCTCACGCTCCATCGCCGCCGCCGGGAGGTACATGCGCTCCGTGTACTCGCGGACCATGCGGTCGGCACTGAGCGGTTCGGACAGCGTCGAGATCGTGTGTCGCACCATCTGCATCCAGCGCTGCGGCAGCCCGTCGTCCTCGCGCTCGTAGAACCGCGGCACCAGCTGGTGCTCGAGGATCTCGTACAGCGCCGTGGCCTCGAGGGCGTCGCGTTCCTCGTCGTCCGCCGCCCCGTCCGCCGACGGGATGACCCAACCGTTCTCGCCGTCCGCGTACTCGTTCCACCATCCGTCGAGGATCGACAGGTTCAGGGCCCCGTTGAGTGCGGCCTTCATGCCGGACGTCCCGCAGGCCTCGAGGGGACGCAGCGGGTTGTTCAACCACACGTCACAGCCGGGGTAGAGCGTCTTGGCCATCCCGATGCCGTAGTCCGGCAGGAAGACGATGCGCGATCGGAGCTCGGGATCCTGGGCGAACTGTACGAGGCGCTGGATGAGTCGCTTGCCGTCGTCGTCCGCCGGGTGTGCCTTGCCCGCGACGACGATCTGGACGGGCCGTTCGGGGTGGAGCAGGATCGCGCGCAGTCGGTCGGGATCGCGCAGCATGAGGGTGAGCCGCTTGTAGCTCGGCACCCGCCGGGCGAACCCGATCGTCAACACCTCGGGGTCGAGCAGTTCGTCGATCCAGGACGGGAGGACCGCTTGCGGGTTCTGGGTCCGATACCCGTCGGCGATCCGGCGCCGCACGTCGGCGACGAGGCGCTCCCGCATACCGTGCTTGCGCGACCAGAGCTCGGCGTCCGAGAGCGACGGATCGGACCAGTCCGCCCGACTCGTGTCGGTCGTCCCCCACCGGTCCACGGCGAGGTCGACGAGCGACGGATCCGTCCAGCTCGGGGCGTGGACACCGTTCGTGATCGATGTGATCGGCACGTCAGAGACGTCGAAGCCGGGCCAGAGGCCTCGGAACATCGCGCGGCTCACCTCGCCGTGCAACCGACTGACGCCGTTCGCGCGCTGTGCCAGACGCAGGCCCATGATCGCCAGGTTGAAGACGTCGGCCGAGCCGCCGTTCGCCGTCTCGTCGCCGAGTGCGAGGACGTCCGGTGCGGCGACGCCCGGGAGCAGGTCACCGCCGAAGTAGCGCGTGATCACCTCGCGGTCGAACCGGTCGATCCCGGCCGGAACGGGGGTGTGCGTCGTGAAGACGGTCCCGCCGCGCACGAGCTGCAGCGCCTCGTCGAAGGAGAGTCCGTTGCCGACGAGGTCGCTGATCCGCTCGAGCCCCAGGAAACCGGCGTGGCCTTCGTTGGAGTGGTAGACCTGCGGCAGCGCGTGGTCCGTGAGCTCGCTCCACTGCTTGATCGCTCGGACGCCGCCGATGCCGAGGAGGAGTTCCTGCAGGAGTCGATGCTCGCCGCCACCGCCGTACAACCGGTCCGTCACGCCGCGCAGGTCGGCGACGTTCTCCGGGATGTCCGTGTCGAGCAGCAGCAGTGGCACCCGACCGACCTCGGCGATCCAGACCCGTGCCGACAAGCTCCGGTCGTCGGGGAGCGCCAGGGTGACGGTGACCGGTGTCCCGTCCGGTTCCCGGAGCACGGTGACCGGGAGTCCGTCGGGGTCCTGCACGGGATAGGACTCCTGCTGCCAGCCGTCGTTCGTGATCGACTGCGCGAAGTATCCAGAGCGGTACAGGAGACCCACGCCGACGAGCGGCACACCCAGGTCGGAGGCGCTCTTCAGGTGGTCGCCGGCGAGGATGCCGAGTCCGCCCGAATACTGCGGCAGGGCCGCGGCGATACCGAACTCGGGCGAGAAATAGGCGATCGTCTGCGGTTTCGGGTCCGGGAGACCCTGGTACCACCGCGGCTCCTCCAGATACCGGCGGAGGTCGGCGTGCAAGGCGTCGGCCCGGCCGACGAAGTCCGCATCGGCGGCGAGTTCCGCCAGTCGCTCCGGTGTCACGAGTCCGAGGCCGCTGATCGGATCGTGGTCGGACTCGCGCCAGACGTCCGGTGCGATCTCGTCGAACAGGCGCTGTGTCGGCTCGTGCCAGGACCACCGCAGGTTCGCAGCGAGGGCGGTGAGCGAGGTCAGGGACTCGGGGATGAGCGCGCGGACGGTAAACCTGCGGATAGCCTTCACGCGCTCACTCTATGGCAACCGCAGCGGCCGCTCAGGACACGGCTGCGCCCGAGGCCTTAGCATGACGCGTGACACCCCGCGCGCCCCTTCATCGGTGGTCGTTTCGCGGTACGGTCGGACCAGTGGCACCGAAGGAGATGGAACGCACTATGCCGAAGTCAGTACCGCAGTCCTCCACCGTCGACGACGCCGTACCGGTGTCGCTCACGCTGTCCCCGAGCATCGGGCGCATCCCGATCCTGGATCCGACCCCCTCGGTCGAGGGTGGCCGCTGGCCGGCCAAGGCGTTCTCGGGCGAGGTGGTGCCGTTCGGCGCGACCGCGTTCCGCGAAGGACACGACCTCATCGGCGTCGAGCTCCTGCTCACCGATCCGCGCGGGAAGACGGTCGCGCGTCGGATGGCTCCGGGCGCCCCGGGCACCGACCGCTTCGAGGTCGAGGTCCAACTCGCGACGGAGGGCACCTGGCGGTATCAGGTCCGCGCCTTCGCCGACGAGTTCGCGACCTGGGAGCACAACGCCCGGGTCAAGATCGAGGCCGGTGTCGACGTCGAGCTCATGTACCTCATCGGTGCGCAACTCCTCGAGCGCGCCGCGACGGACAAGCTCCGCCCGGCGAAGGACCGCCGCTTCCTCACCGCCGCCGCCAAGCTCCTCCGCGACACCGACGCCGAGCCGGAAGCCCGGTTCGCGGTGCTCGACGATCCAGAACTCCTGGCCATCGCCGACCGTCGGCCGTTCGCCGGTCTCGCGAGCACGAGCGACGAGCGCGTGGTCCGCGTCGAGCGCACCCGGGCCGGCGTCGGTTCCTGGTACGAGTTCTTCCCGCGGTCGGAGGGTGCCGAGCGGAACCCGGACGGCTCCTGGACGTCGGGCACCTTCCGCAGCGCAGCCGGTCGGTTGCCGGCCGTCGCCGCGATGGGGTTCGACGTCCTCTACCTGCCGCCCATCCACCCCATCGGCGTGACGTTCCGCAAGGGACCGAACAACACCCTCACGCCCGGCGAGCACGACCCGGGCTCCCCCTGGGCGATCGGTGGAGCCGCGGGCGGTCATGACGCGATCCATCCAGACCTCGGCACGGAGAAGGACTTCGTCGCCTTCGTCCGCCAGGCGAAGAAGGTCGGCCTGGAGGTCGCGCTCGATCTCGCCCTGCAGGCGTCGCCGGACCACCCCTGGGTGACCGAGCACCCCGAGTGGTTCACGACCCTCCCCGACGGCACGATCGCGTACGCCGAGAACCCGCCCAAGAAGTACCAGGACATCTACCCGGTCAACTTCGACAACGACCCCGAGGGCATCCGGGCCGAGGTGCTGCGCATCGTCCGGCACTGGATCTCGCTCGGTGTCCGGATCTTCCGCGTCGACAACCCCCACACCAAGCCGCTCGACTTCTGGGAGTGGTTGCTCGCGACCGTCAACCGGACGGACCCCGACGTCGTGTTCCTCGCGGAGGCCTTCACCCGTCCGGCCCTGCTGCAGGGTCTGGCGAAGGTCGGGTTCCAGCAGAGCTACACCTACTTCACCTGGCGCAACACGAAGGAGGAGCTCGAGGAGTTCCTCGGCGCGGCAGCGACCGAGACCGCCGACTTCCTCCGGCCCAACCTGTTCGTCAACACGCCGGACATCCTCACCGAGTACCTCCAGTTCGGTGGCCGGGCGGCGTACAAGGTGCGCGCGGCGATCGCTGCGACCGCCGCGCCGACGTGGGGGGTCTACGCCGGGTACGAGCTCATCGAGAACGTCGCCCGTCCCGGTGCCGAGGAGAACATCGACAGCGAGAAGTTCGAGTACCGTCCGCGGGACTGGGCCGCTGCGGAAGCCGCCGGCACCTCGCTGTCGCCGTACCTCACCCTGCTCAACCGGATCCGGCGTGCGCATCCCGCCCTCCGGCAGTTGCGCAACATCAGCTTCCACTGGAGCGACGACGACCAGATCCTCGTCTTCAGCAAGCATCTCGACCAGCGGTTCACCGGCACGGGTGAGCACGACACCCTGCTCGTCGTCGCCAACCTCGATCCGCACTCGGTCCGACAGACCATGGTGCACCTCGACCAGACCGTGTTCGGTGGCGTCCCGGGCGGGAGCTTCGACGTCACCGACCTCGTCACGGGAGCCGAGTGGATCTGGTCCGACAGCAACTTCGTGCGCCTCGACGCCTTCACCGAGCCCGTGCACATCCTGAGCGTGAGGATCCGACCATGACGACCAGCCCTGTGACCCCAGACGGAGCCGCTGCACCGAAGCGCTCCGGCCGTCGAGCCGCACCGATGCCGGTCGACGCCACATCGGCGCCCCGGGAGCTCCCGCTCCCCTCCGTCGAGGACTGGATCCTCGACGCCGTCGCGGAGGGCCGCTACCACGATCCGCACGAGATCCTCGGCCAGCACCTGGTCGACCTCGGCGGGGTGAGCGACCCCCTCGTGGTCGTCCGCGCCAGACGCCCGCTGGCCGAGCAGGTCACGGCGGTGCTCGCCAACGGTGCGCGCGTCGAGCTCGCGCACGTCCGCGCCGGCATCTGGCAGGGCTTCCACGTCGACGGCATCATCGACTACACGCTCGACGCCCGCTACAGCGACGGGTCGATCTGGAACGCCGACGACCCGTACCGGTTCGCGCCGTCGATCGGTGAACTCGACCTGCACCTCATCGGCGAGGGTCGCCACGAACGGCTCTGGGACGCCCTGGGGGCACACGTCACCGAGCTGCGTGGGGTCACCGAGTCGGTCGCCGGCACCGCGTTCGCCGTCTGGGCACCCCACGCGCGCGCGGTCCGGGTCATCGGCGATCTCAACTCCTGGGACGGCACGGCGCACGCCATGCGCAACATGGGTGCGACGGGTGTCTGGGAGCTGTTCATCCCCACCATCGGCGCCGGCGAGCTGTACCGCTTCGAGATCCTGACCCAGCACGGCGACTGGGTCCGTCGGTCCGACCCGATGGCCCGGTTCACCGAGCGCTCCCCCGCCACCGCATCCGTGACCGGTGTCAGCGACTACCGCTGGACCGACGAGGCGTGGCTCGATCGGCGGGCCGCGAGCGATCCCCACAACGGGCCCATGAGCGTCTACGAGCTGCACGTCGGCTCCTGGCGTCCCGGGCTCGGCTACCGGGACCTCGCGGACCAGCTCATCGAGTACATCGCTGAGCTCGGCTACACGCACGTCGAGTTCATGCCGCTCGCCGAGCACCCCTTCGGCGGCTCCTGGGGCTACCAGGTCACCGGCTACTACGCGCCGACCAGCCGATTCGGTTCGAGCGACGACCTCAAGTACCTGATCGACCGTCTCCACGGTGCGGGGATCGGCGTCCTCATGGACTGGGTGCCCGGCCACTTCCCCAAGGACGAGTGGGCCCTCGCGAACTTCGACGGTCAGCCCCTCTACGAGCACCCCGACCCGCGACGTGGCGAACAGCCGGACTGGGGCACCCTCGTCTTCGACTTCGGCCAGCCCCAGGTCAAGAACTTCCTGGTGGCCAACGCCCTCTACTGGCTCGAGGAGTTCCACGTCGACGGCCTGCGCGTCGACGCCGTCGCCTCGATGCTGTACCTCGACTACTCGCGGAAGGACGGCGAGTGGCTGCCGAACGTCCACGGCGGGCGCGAGAACCTCGAGGCGATCAGTCTCCTGCAGGAGGCGAACGCGACGGCCTATCGACGGAACCCCGGCATCGTGATGATCGCCGAGGAGTCGACGAGTTGGCCCGGCGTCACCGCACCGACGAGCGAGGGCGGGCTGGGGTTCGGCCTGAAGTGGAACATGGGCTGGATGCACGATTCGCTCCAGTACATCGAGCACGACCCGCTCTACCGGTCGCACCACCACGGCGAGATCACCTTCTCGATGGTCTACGCCTTCAGCGAGAGCTTCCTCCTGCCGATCAGCCACGACGAGGTCGTGCACGGCAAGGGGTCCCTCCTCGCGAAGATGCCCGGTGACCACTGGCAGCAACTCGCGAACATGCGGGCCTACCTCGCCTTCATGTGGGCCCACCCCGGCAAGCAGTTGCTCTTCATGGGCCAGGAGTTCGGTCAGCCCTCCGAATGGTCGGAGGAACGCGGTCTGGACTGGTGGATCCTGGACCAGCCGAGCCACCGGGCACTGCTCGGCCTCGTGTCCCGACTCAACGCCGTGTACACGGAGCACCCGGCCCTCTGGGCCCTCGACCACGACGCCGCCGGCTTCGAATGGCTCGACGCCGGTGACTCGCAGAACAGCGTGCTCTCCTTCCTGCGCTGGGACGACGACGGCAACGTGATCGCCGCGCTCGTCAACTTCTCCGGCGCCCCCGTCGGCCCATACCGGGTCGGTCTGCCTCGCGCGGGTCGGTGGGAGGAACTCCTCAACACCGACGCCGTGGAGTACGGCGGATCCGGCGTGGGCAACTACGGATCGATCGAGGCGTCGGCGTCACCGTGGGCAGGACGCCCGGCTTCCGCCGAGCTCACCCTCCCCCCGCTCGGCATGATCTGGCTCAAGCACGTCGGCTGACCAGGCTTCCGCGGCACCCGGATGCACGACGAAGGCTCGCCTCCTGAGGGAGGCGAGCCTTCGTCGTGCATCGGTCGGTCAGTACAGGAGCCCGGTCAACCGGGCCCTGGCCTTCATGACGCGCGGATCGGTGACGCCGGCGACCTGGAACAGCTCGAGCAGGCGCGTCCGGACGGTGTCCTTGCCCGACTGGTCGAGGTCGGAGAACAGCGTCAGCAGCCGGTCGAAGGCGTCCTCGAGGTGCCCTCCGGAGAGGTCGAGGTCGGCGACGGTCAGCTGGGCGTCGAGATCGTCGGGAGCGGCGGCCGCTCGTCCGCGGATCTCATCGAGGGTCTTCCCCGTGAGGCGGTGCAGCAGACGGACCTGGGCGAGGCCGGCCACGGCCATGTCGTCCTTCGGGTTCTGCGCGATGGCCTTCTCATACGCGGCGATGGCCGTCGGGTAGTCGGCGCGCTCGATGGCCTCGTACGCCTCGGCGTGGAGGGGCGGCAGCGGCTCCTCGACGGGCTCGGCGGGGGCTGCGGCGTCGCCATCGGCGACGACGGCCCGACCGGAGACCCCGTTCTGCTCGGCCAGCTGCAGCAGCTGCTCGATGACATCGCGCACCTGCGACTCCGGGATCGCGCCGTTGAACATCGGCACCGGGCGTCCGCCCACGACGGCGACGACCATCGGGATCGACTGCGCCTGGAAGGCCTGGGAGAGCTGCGGGTTCGCGTCGACGTCCACCTTGGCGAGCACGAAGCGACCTGCGTATTCGGCGGCGAGGCGCTCGAGCACCGGCGAGAGCTGCTTGCACGGCCCGCACCATTCGGCCCAGAGGTCGATGACGACGGGGACCACTGAGGACAGCTCGACGACCTGTCCGAACCCGTCGTCCGTCGCGTCGAAGACGAGGGACGGGACCTGGACGGTCTGATCGGTCGTCGCGCCGGGCGCTTCTGCAGGCACGCCTGGCTGGGCCGGCACACCGGCGGGCGGCGCCTGGTGGCGACGCGCGAGGCCGGAGAGGTCGACGGCGCCGCGCAGGTGTGCTGCGCTCGGCTCCGCGGCACTCACGGGAGCTCCGATGCGGCGATGAGGGTCTGGGTGAATCCGAGCAAGGTGATCTTCTCTCCGGAGTTGACGGCTGGCACGTAGAACAGGAGCTGGTCGCCGTAGGTGGCCTGCGTCCCCTTCGCGCTCTCGGTGATCCCGGAGAGCGCGGCGACCGCACCCGAAGGTTTCACGGTAGCACCGGCTGTGACGACGGAGACCACCTCCCCCTCCTGCACGTTGACGGCGACGATCGCACCGGAATCGTTGGTCGCCAGCGCGACGTTCGGGCCGGTACCGGCGGCCGCCGAGAAGGCGATACTCGCCGTGGTGGGGAGGCTCGCGGCCTTCGTGGCGCGGTCCGCGGCGACCTGCGTGCGGAAGACGTCGCCATCGGCGTTGAACAGGCCGGCGAAGGTGCTCGCATCGCCGTTCGTGATGATGTCGGCGTACGCCGCGGCGATCTCCTCCGGCGGCATGACGAGCAGCTTCGAGTCCGGCGGGACGCTCGCGGCACCGATGGTCGCCGGCGCGACGTTCTCGAGACGGGCGCCCTCGAGGAGCTTCTCCGCGTAGACGACCTGGTAGTTGGACCGCGGATCCTGCTGGGTCATCACGAGGACCGTCGGCGACACCGTCTCGTCGGCCTTGTCCTGGATCGCGGTCATGACCGTCCGTGGCCAGGCGTCCGTCGCCTGAGGCAGCGTGAGCGTGACGGGTGACGCGGGGATGGGCGTCGCGCCAGCGGCGTCGGCCACCTTCGAGCGGAGGGCGTAGTTCGCGGTGCGCTCCTCGAGCGCCGGCCCGGAGAACCGGACGGCTGCGGCGGTACCGTCGAGCGCAGCATCGGCTTCGGACGCCGCCGTCGAGATCCGCGACACGATCCGCTCGACCTGAGGCACGGTGACGACGGGCGCCGCGAAGTCCTGGTCCTGGCTGTCGGCCGGCAGGTCCGTCGCGGTGACGGTGGGCGTCGGTGACGGCGCTCCGATGGTCGGCCAGTAGTCCTGGGAGCAGCCGCTCAGACCGAGCGTGCCGATGAGGACGAGCGGGACGCCCACGACGAGGGACCGGCGGAGCGGGGAGCGCTTCGTCTTGCCGGCTCCGAGTTCACGGGGGCGGCGCGGCTTCGGTTGTCTCGACATCTTCGTGATGCCCTTCTGTCCTTGTCCCGGACCCTTGCGACGCGGGCCTCGCGAGCGACGCATGCGCTGGATCCCCGAGAGGTAGAGCACGATGCCGGCGAGGAGCACGAGGATGCCACCGGCGATCAGCGGACCTGCCCACGGGGTGGCGTTGTCGAGTGGCCAGGAGAGGCGGAGGGAATCCGGAGCAGCGGCCGAGCCGTCGGTCGCGATGAGCACGTCGATGTCCTTCGGCAGGTTCATCGTCGCGATGACCGCGCCCGCTTCGTCGTACTCGCCGAGCCAGAGGTCGGATCCGCGCGGGTCCGGGCCCTTCTCGGAGGTGGTGGTGTCGTCGGTGGCCTCTGGGGCCGACGTCGCCGACGGCTCGGGACTCGGGGTCGCTCCGTCGTCGTCGGTGGCGTCCGCCTCGGCGGTGACGGTCGTGGTCGTCAGGGCGGTGCCGGCGCTGTTGACGCCGACCCGGCTGTAGGGCTCGTCGCCGAGCCAGGCCGCGATGTCGTCGGAGCGCCCGTAGCTCATGAACACCTGCGTGTCGCCGCCCGCGCCCGCCACGATGGACTGCGCTCCCGGCTGCGACTGCAGCACGCTCCCGGGGATGACGATGAACCGGTCACCGCTGTCGACCGTCGTGGACAGGCTGAAGGTGCCGGGCGAGAGGAACACGGTCCGTTGCGCGATTCCCGTCACGATCATGACGGCTGCCACGACGAACGCGGCGATGGCGAGAACGAAACGCACGGATTACTCTCCTCTGGCGTCGGAGCGACGCGGGTGATCCTGCGTCCGACGGGATCCGGCGGGTCGGGCCGGCAGGAGACGCAGGTGGTTCAGGCTATCGGAAATGACTGGGAGGCGGCTAGACGGCCGCTGGGAGGCCGGGGGCCGGCCAGTGCGTCGGGAGCGGTAACGCCTCGGGACGCACTGCAGCGACGATCTCGGTGAGCACGCGTCGGGTCTGACTCTCCCCCACCCACAGGTGCTTGGCACCGTCCACCGGGACCAGGGTGGCCCCGGGGAGCACGCCGAACCGTTCCGCCGCTTCCGCTGGTCGGAGGTAGTCGTCGAACTCGGGCACGAGGACGACCATCGGCCGGTCGTCGCCGGCCCAGGCCCGGAGCTCATCCTCCGTCGTGCGGTGCAGCGGCGGAGAGAGGAGGATCACGCCGTCGACGACCGGGTCGCGCCCGTACTTCAAGGCCAGCTCGGTCCCGAACGACCATCCGACGATCCACGGATGCGGAAGCCCGCGCTCGGCCACGAACGCCAGCGCGGCCTCGACATCGGCCCGCTCGCCGACGCCGCCGTCGAACGCGCCGTCGCTCGTCCCTCGAGGAGACGAGGTGCCGCGGGTGTTGAAGCGGAGCACTGCGATCCCCGCGAGCGCAGGCAAGCGCGCCGCGGCCTTCCGGAGCACATGGGAGTCCATGAACCCGCCGGCGGTCGGCAGCGGGTGGAGCGTCACCAGGGTCGCGACGATCTCGCCGTCGGCCGGCACCGCGAGCTCGCCGACCAGGGTCAGTCCGTCGGCCGTGTGCAGCTCGATCTCCTCGCGGACGGCGGGGAGTTCGGCGCCACCACGGATCTCGATGGTGTCGGTCATGGGTCAGTCCTCCGGAGCAGTGTGGTCGGGTCGATTCGCGGCGTGCGGACGTTCACCGGATCCGCCAGCAGTGGGAGTGCCAGTGCCGCCGGGCAGCGATGTCGGCCTGGTCGCCCAGGACCCCGTCAGCGCGCCACGTCACCACATGAGCGGTGCCGGGCGGGATGGACTGTCCGCATCCAGGACACACGTAGGTCTTCTGCGCACTGGAACCGCTGACGGGCTGGACGAACCAGGATCCGTCTCGATGGTCCTCGGTGCGTTTCCACCCCGCCATCAGCCGTTCGAGACCGTTACCCTCGTCGTCGCCGGGCCGTGGCCGGTGGCGGTGGTGTCGGGGCATGGGTCAAGTCTAGGCTCAGCCTCCACGACCGTGTCGGGAGGCGGTTCCGGTCAGTACCAGCCGTTGGACTCCGAGTGGGCCCACGCGCCACACGGCGTGCTGTACCGACTCGTGATGTACCCGAGACCCCAGGTGATCTGCGTCGCGGGGTTGGTGGCCCAATCGGCTCCGGCCGAGGCCATCTTGGAGCCGGGAAGCGCCTGCGGGATACCCGTGGCGCCGGAGCTGGCGTTGTAGGCGTACACGTTCCAACCCGACTCGCGGTTCCACAGGGAGACGAGACAGCTGTACTCGCCCTCGCCCCATCCATTGGCCATGACCATGTCGTAGGCGATGGCCTGAGCCGTACCCGGGTCGGGCGTGCCTGCCGCGGGAGCGCTGCCCGTGGACGAGGAACCGCCGCCGGTCGCGGCCGGTGTCGCCACGGGAGGCGGCGGGGGCGGAGCGACGACCTCGTAGCTGTCGCGGGCGAAGGTGTACTGGTAGTTCGAGCTTGCGACGACCGACTGCGCGGCGTTGCCACCGAACTGCGCCTGCTTCTCCGCATAGGAGGACGCCACGACGCTCGAGGTCGGGTCGACCATCGTCACGGCGACGAAGCCGAACGCAGCCGTCGCCGCGAAGATCCCGAGGACCTTCTTGCCGCGAGAGCGCGGCCGACGGTAGGACTGAACCGCCTTACCGGTGTTCGGCTGGGCTGATGGTTTCCACGGGGTCACGTCAGTTGAGTCTTGAGGCACGATGCATCGATGGTAGCCGAGAATGCCTGATCAGGCCACCTGGTCGCCCGACGCTCAGCGAACCGCCAGCATGACGTCCACGACGCTGTCGAGCAGTGCGTCGACCTGCGACTCGCGGTAACCGGCCCATTCGTTGCGGAACACGGCCGTGCGGACGCGGTCGATGTTGAGCGGTGTGCCGTCGTGGAAGTAGGCGACGAGGCGATCCGCGAGGGCGTCCACGTCCTTCCGGCTGTAGCCGCGGGCGAGC
The DNA here is from genome assembly GCF_015350715.1 of Plantibacter sp. VKM Ac-2876. Taxonomy (NCBI): domain Bacteria; kingdom Bacillati; phylum Actinomycetota; class Actinomycetes; order Micrococcales; family Microbacteriaceae; genus Plantibacter; species Plantibacter sp. VKM Ac-2876. Next base: position 654,672 of record NZ_JADKSI010000002.1, read on the forward strand.
AGGCTCACGCGCTGGAACCGCTGGCCCTCCGGCCTCGTCAGCCGGTTGAGGATGACCTGCGCGGTGCCGCGGGCGTCGCGCAGCCATTCCTTGGCGCCGCGCTCCTCGACCGACCGCTCCCGCTCGCGGAGCGAGAAGGCGTCCTCGAGTCGCTCGAGCGCCGCGTCGACATGCTCGGTGCTGTAGCCACCCCGGACGAGCCGGAACGCAACGTGCCGGATGTCCTCGGCGCTGAGGATCGCATCGGCGTCGGCGTCGGTGTCCTGCCCGTAGGCGGCGCGAGCGCGGTCGAGGAACTCGTCGACCTCGGCCGGATCGTAGCCACGCTTCGAACGTTTTGCGGTGGGGAAGATCGTGCTCACCGGACCATTCTCCCCCATGAGGGGCTGATCGGGCGAAATCGGACCGCGCAGGGACTCAGACCGCGAGTCCGCCGAACAGGAGGTAGACCACGTAGGCGACGACCGCCGACGGCAGGATCGAGTCCAGGCGGTCGAGGAATCCCCCGTGCCCCGGAAGCCACGAGCTCATATCCTTCACGCCGATGTCGCGCTTGATGAGCGACTCCGCGAGGTCGCCGACCGTGGCACTGCCGAGGAGCAGCAGGCCGAGCAGGACACCGACCCACCACGGAACACCGAGCATGAGGATCGCGAGCAGCACGCCGGCCACGACCGAGACGACACCAGCCCCGGCGAAGCCCTCCCAGGTCTTGTTCGGGCTGATCACGGGCGCCATCTTGTGCTTGCCGAACGACAGACCGCTCACGTAGGCGCCGACGTCGACGCAGATGACGAGGATCAGGAAGGCGAGCGTCCACCACTCGCCCTCGGGCTGGGCGACCAGGAACACAGCGAAGGAGGCGAGGAAGGGGACGTAGACCTGGATGAACGTCCCGGACGCGAGGTCGCGGACGAGCGTGGGGAGGTCGGTCCGCTTCGAGGCGATGGCCTGCTCGGCCACGCGCCAGACGATGACGAGCAGGATGCCGAGCAGGACGACGGACCAACGCCAGACGTCGTGGAGGAAGAACGCCGCCGGCTGCATCGCGACGGCCGAGATGACGGTCGGGATCGCCGGGACCCGGCGCCCGGTCTGCTCGAGGGCCTTCCGCAGCTCCAGCGTGGCGAAGGCCACCACGGCCGAGGCCAGGACGACGAAGATCACCTTGAAGATGATCAGGCTCACGAGCATGATGCCGCCTGCGGCCACCCCGATGAGGATGGCGTTCACCAGGTTGCGGCCGACGCGCGCCTCGATGCGTTCGTTCGTCGCGTCGAACTGCGCCTTCGTCGCCTGGACCTGCCGTTCGATGTCGGCGCGTTTGGCGTCGACCTGCCGCTCGAATTTCGCGCGGCGGTCCTTCAGCTGGGACCGCAACTCCTGCGAGCCCGACTTGCCGGACCGGCCGGGCTCGGGCTTCGACGGATCGCTCGATCGCCCGGGAGCGACATCGTCTTCCACAGGTACCTCCAGCGGGCGTGCCGTCGGTCGAGGGACCGGTCGGCGAACGGAATCAGCGGTGGGACAGCGGCTCAGATGGAGAGCAGCTCGGTCTCCTTGGCCTTCAGCGCGGCGTCGACGGCGTCGATGTGCGCCTTCGTGACGGCCTCGAGCTCCTTCTCGCCGCGTGCGACGTCGTCATCGCCGACCTCGCTCTTGAGCGCCTCGAGGTCGTCCTTGCCCTTGCGACGGATGTTGCGGATCGACACCTTCGCGTCTTCACCCTTGCCGCGGACGATCTTGACGTACTCCTTGCGACGCTCAGCGGTCAGTTCGGGCATGGTGACCCGGATGACGGTGCCGTCGTTCGTCGGGTTGGCGCCGAGGTTCGGGATGTCGCGGATCGCCTGCTCGATGTCGCGCAGTGCGGACTTGTCGTAGGGCGTCACGACGATCGTGCGAGCTTCCTGGTTCTGCAGGGAGGCGAGCTGCGCCAGCGGCGTCGGCGTGCCGTAGTAGCTCACCAGGACCTTCTGGAACAGCTGGGGGTTGGCGCGACCCGTACGCACCGTGGCGAAGTCATCCTTCGCGGCCTCGACGGCCTTCGACATCCGGGTACCAACATCCGAGAGGACATCCGCGATCACGAGCACTCCTTTGATTGCATTACTGGGTTCAGTCTAGTCGGGCGGCGGGCCTCGGCCTGGCCGCCCTGCCGCCTAGGCGGAGGTGACGAGGGTGCCGATCGCGGCACCGCGGATGGCCGCCGTGACGTTGCCGGCCGGCTCCATGCCGAAGACGCGCATCGGCATGCCGTTGTCCATACAGAGGCTGAAGGCCGTCGAGTCGACGACCTTGAGGCCGCGCTGGAGCGCCTCCTGATAGGAGATGGTGTCGATCTTCGTCGCCGTCGGGTCGACGCGGGGGTCGGCGGTGTAGACGCCGTCGACGCCGTTCTTGGCGACGAGGACCTCGACGGCTCCGATCTCGAGCGCGCGCTGTGCCGAGACGGTGTCGGTCGAGAAGTACGGGAGTCCGGCGCCCGCTCCGAAGATGACGACGCGACCCTTCTCGAGGTGTCGCTCGGCACGGAGCGGGATGTAGGGCTCGGCGACCTGCGTCATGGCGATGGCCGACTGCACGCGCGTGGCGGCGCCGGCCTGTTCCAGGAAGTCCTGGAGCGCCAGGGCGTTCATGACCGTTCCGAGCATGCCCATGTAGTCGGCTCGGCCGCGGTCCATGCCGCGCTGGCTGAGCTCGGCTCCGCGGAAGAAGTTGCCGCCTCCGACGACCACTGCGACCTCGACCTCGGCGGTCGCCTCAGCGATCTCGCGGGCGATCGACCCGACCACGTCGGGGTTGACGCCCAACTGGCCGCCTCCGAACGCCTCACCTGACAGCTTGAGCAGTACCCTGCGCTTCTTCTCCGGCATCCGCCTGTCCTTCCTCGTCCCTCACACAACTTAGCGTCAGGAGCCGCCCGCTGTCCGCGACAGCCGTCGACTCGCTGGCTGGATCGTCACCGATCCCACGTGCACGGGTATGCCCGCGCACGCAAAGGGGTCCGGATCGCCACTGGCGATCCGGACCCCGTCACAACTGCTACGCGCCGACCTTGAAGCGGGCGAACCCGGTCACGGTGAGGCCCGCGTCAGCGAGCACCTTCTGCACGGACAGCTTGTTGTCCTTGGCGTAGTCCTGCTCGAGGAGCGCGACCTGCTTGAAGTACGAGGTCACGCGGCCCTCGACGATCTTCGGCAGTGCAGCCTCGGGCTTGCCCTCGTTCTTCGAGATCTCGGTGACGATCTCGCGCTCCTTCTCGACCTCGTCGGCCGGGACGTCGTCGCGGCTGAGGTAGGACGGGTTGGCGAACGAGATGTGCTGCGCGATGCTGCGAGCTGTCTCCGCGTCGTCGCCCGTGTAGCCGACGACCACGCCGACCTGCGCGGGCAGGTCCTTGTTCGTCTTGTGGAGGTAGACGGCGAAGTGCTCACCGTGCACCACCGCGAGGCGGCGGAGCTCGAACTTCTCACCGATGATCGCAGCGGAGTCCGCGATGACCTCGGCGACGGTCTTGCCGTCGGCCGGAGCCGCGTTCCCCTCTTCGACGGTGGTCGCGCCGGCGGCGACGACTGCGTCGAGGACGAGGTCGGCCAGGGCGAGGAACTTCTCACCCTTCGCGACGAAGTCGGTCTCGCAGGCGAGCTCGATGAGCGTGGCGGTGTCGCCGTTCTCCTTCGCGGCGACGAGGCCCTCGCTCGTGGAGCGGTCGGCACGCTTCGCGTTGCCCTTCGCACCCTTGAGACGCAGGATCTCGGTCGCCTTCTCGACGTCGCCATCGGCTTCGACGAGTGCGTTCTTGGTGTCGACCATGCCGGTGCCGAGCTGCTCGCGCAGCACCTTCAGGTCAGCGAGAGAAAAGTTGGCCATTGCTGGTGTCCTCCTTGATTACTTCTCGTCGGCGACGACGGCGGCAGCTGCGCCCTCGGCGTCGGCGGCGGACTCGGTTGCAGCGACCTCGACGTCTTCGACAGCCGGGGCTGCCTCGACGGCGTCGGTTGCGGCGATCGCCTCATCGGCGACCTTCTCGGTCTCGGCGGAACCCTGCTCGCCGCCCTGGAGCAGCTCCTGCTCCCACTCGGCGAGCGGCTCGGCCGGGGCGTCGCCCTCGGTCGGCTTCTGGTGGCGCTGGATGAGACCCTCGGCGGCGGCGTCGGCGATGATGCGCGTCAGCAGGCCGACGGAACGGATCGCGTCGTCGTTACCCGGGATCGGGTAGGTGACCTCGTCGGGGTCGCAGTTGGTGTCGAGGATGCCGATGACCGGGATGCCGAGCTTGCGCGCCTCGTCGATCGCGAGGTGCTCCTTCTTGGTGTCGACGACCCAGAGCGCCGACGGCGTCTTCGAGAGGTTGCGGATACCACCGAGCGACTTGTGGAGCTTGTCCAGCTCGCGCTTCTTGATGAGGAGTTCCTTCTTGGTGAAGCCGCTCTTGGAGGCGTCTTCGAAGTCGAGCTCCTCGAGCTCCTTCATGCGGGCGAGTCGCTTCGACACCGTCTGGAAGTTGGTGAGGAGGCCACCGAGCCAACGCTGGTTGACGTAGGGCTGGCCGACGCGCGTCGCCTGCTCGGCGATGACTTCCTGCGCCTGCTTCTTCGTGCCGACGAAGAGGATGGTGCCGCCGTGGGCGACCGTCTCCTTGACGAAGTCGAAGGCCTGGTCGATGTAGCCGAGCGACTGCTGCAGGTCGATGATGTAGATGCCGGAACGCTCGGTGAAGATGAAGCGCTTCATCTTCGGGTTCCAACGGCGGGTCTGGTGCCCGAAGTGCACGCCGCTGTCGAGCAGCTGGCGGATGGTTACGACGGCCATGAGCCGTTCTCCTGTTCTGCGCTCGCCACCGCACCGCTGACGCGGACGGGTGGGAGTGCCTCGGTTGTCTGACGGACCGGATGGCCTCGTCCCTGGTGCCCGGCGCACGTCCGCCACGCTCCGGAGAGCGAGGACCGATTGGAAGTGGTGGCCGAAATGGCACGCGTAGTCACCCCGACGAGCGAGGTGCTCCGTTCAGCATAGCATCAGGCCACCGTGATGACGGCGCTCCACAGGCCGTCCGACCAGGTCCGTCTCCCCGCTCCGAGGCGCCCACCCGCCCTCGCTCTCCCGAGCCCGTCAGGCTCGGATCATGATGACCTCGATCGCCAGTTGGTTCCTCATCTCCTGCCTGGTGCTCCTCGCACCCATGAGCACGTCTGGGGCGGCGCCGGCCTGGAGCTGGCCGATCGCTCACCCGCACGTCGTCACCGAGCCGTTCGTCGCGCCACCCGACCCGTACAGCGCCGGCCACCGGGGTGTCGACATCGCGGCATCGCCCGGTCAGACGGTGGCCGCAGCGGCCGCCGGCGTCGTGACGTTCAGCGGGACGGTGGTCGACCGCCCACTCGTCGTGATCCGGCACGACGACGGACACGTCTCGAGCATCGAGCCGGTGGTGGGTTCGGTCGACGTCGGTAGCCGCGTGACCCGCGGGGCACCGATCGGGACGGTCGGCGTCGGCGGACACTGCGCCGACGGCTGCGTGCACTTCGGGGTGCGGCTCGACGGCGTCTACGTCAATCCGATGCTGCTGCTCGGCGAGGTGCCTCCGGCCGTCCTGCTCCCACTGACCGCGACGGCGGGGGCTCAGGCCCGCGGGTGGGCGTTGCGGTAGCTCTCCTTGATGCGTTCGACGGAGACGTGCGTGTAGATCTGCGTCGTCGCGAGACTCGCGTGGCCGAGGAGTTCCTGGACCGCGCGGAGGTCCGCTCCCCCGTCGAGCAGGTGCGTCGCGGCGGTGTGCCGCAGGGCGTGAGGCCCTGCCGGACCACCACCGGGCACGGCGTCGAGGAGCCGGGCGACGAGCGTGTAGACGGAGCGCGGGCCGAGCCGCCCTCCGCGCGCGCCGAGGAAGAGGGCTGCACCGGGCGTCGGTCCGCGGTCGTTCGCGGCTGCACGGGCGACCAGCTGCGGGCGGGCGCTCGTGAGGTAGTCGACGATCGCCGACTGAGCGGGGACGCCGAACGGAACGACCCGCTCTCTGTCGCCTTTGCCCGTGACACGGACGGTGAGTCGGTCGAGGTCGAGGTCGTCCCGGTCGAGTCCGCACAGCTCGGACACGCGGAGGGCCGAGGCGTAGAGCAGTTCGACGACGGCGAGGTCGCGGAGGGCGTTCGGCTCCCCCGATGCGGCGCGGTCCTCGAGCCCCGCGAGGAGGTCGTCGAACGGGCCCCGGCCGACGACGCGTGGCAGGGTCCGACCCGTCTTCGGACTCCGGAGACGTGCAGCGACGTCCGAATCGACCCTGCCGGTGCGCAGGAGCCAGGCGCTCCAGGCCTTGGCCGTCGCGGTGCGTCGCGCGAGCGTCGCCTTGGACGAGCCTGCCTCGGAAGCGGCCCAGAGCCAGTCTCGGAGGAGGTCCAGCGTCACGCCGTCGACGAGCTCGACGTCGCGTCCGGTGGCGAAGTCGGCGAGCTGCCGGAGATCGGAGGCGTAGGCGCGAACGGTCTGCGGCGACAGCCGACGCTCGGAAGCGAGATGCTCCGAGAACCCGTCGATGCTGCTCCAGATGTCCACGTGGACAGCATGCCCCACGCGTCCGACGCCGTGGCCTTCCCCCGCCGACCGATCACCTCACGCCCGTCCCCCGACGAGCACCCACCCTCGTTCGCGTTCCTCGACGGCCCCGGCGAGATCGAGCGCACCGAGCACGCCGCTGACCTCTCGAGGACTCAGCCCACTCGCTTTCGCAAGCGCTTCGACGGTGCGCGGCGAGCGCGCGCTCATCACATCACGGACCCGGCGTTCCTCTGGCGAGGCGAACGCCTGCGCGTCCGCGTCGACCGCGGTCCATCCGGCGAGTTCCGCCATCTGCTCGGCGTTCGTCACGCAGGTGGCGGCGTACTCACGGATCAGGCGGTGGCAGCCCGCCGACGACGGACTCGTGACCGGGCCGGGCACGGCTCCGAGCGGACGCCCGAGGGACGCAGCGTGACCCGCCGTGTTGATCGACCCGGAGCGGTCGCCGGCCTCCACGATCACCGTCGCAGCCGAGGCTGCGGCGATGAGTCGGTTCCGCTGCAGAAATCGCCATTTGGACGGTGTCGACCCGCACGGTGATTCGCTGATGACGGCTCCACCGGCCTCGCGGATCCGACGGATGAGCGCATCGTGACCGGCCGGGTACGGCCGATCGACCCCACCTGCGAGATAGGCCACGGTCAGGCCGCCGCTCCCGAGGGCGGCTCGGTGCGCCGCGCCGTCGATGCCGTACGCGGCACCCGACACGATCGCGAAGCCCCGATCGACGAGCCCGGCCGCCGCCTCGAGGGTGACGTGCTCGCCGTAACCGGACGCGGCCCGGGCCCCGACCAACGCGATGGCGCGTTCTCCCGCAGGGACTTCGGGAGAACCACGCAGCCAGAGGGCGTGCGGCGCGTGCACACCGAGGTGGTCGAACCCCGCATGCCAGCCCGGAGCGCCTGGCAGGAGTAGTCGGACGCCGACCTCGATGGCCACCTCGCATGCGGCGACGAGGTCAGCCGAGACGAGACGGGGGCGCCAGCGTTCCAGCGCACTTCCGAGCACGCGGGAGGCGGGCATCGCGGCGGGATCCTCGGACTCGGCATCGGCCGACGTCGAGCCCGAGCCCCTCGACCACTCGCTGCCGAGGATACGGCGCTGCAGTTCGGTCGGCCCCACCCGGTCCAGAACCGCTGACAGTGCGCCCGCAGGGCCGAGCGCACCGACCACGAGCCCGGCCACGCCATCGCCCGGTTCGGCGATCATCGTCCAGGCTGCCCGAGCGAAGGCCGCCCGTATCCCGGTGTTGCCGACGTTGTCGTCGGCCTCCGAGATGTGCTCGGCACCTCCATCTGCGCGAGGACCGCCCACGGCCTCAGCCGGCTCCAGGCCGCCGAGTCCACGGACGAGGCGTTCGACCAAGTCGCGGTCCAAGCCGAACCACGCGCTCATGAGATGCCCTTCCGCAGGAAGAGGGCGCGCCCCAAGTGGTCGGCTGTGGGGCTACCGGCCCCGTCGAGGTCGGCAAGCGTCCAGCTCAGTCGGAGGATGCGGTCGTAGCCACGCATGGTGATCCCTCCCCGCTCGAGGGAGCGGTCCAATGCGGTGGTGACGGACCTGGGCAGCCGCATCCGCGGGCTCCTGAGCCAGGTGCCGCTCGCCTGTGCGTTCGTGGTCCAGCCGGTGCCGGCCAACCGCTCGGCACTCGCGGCCCGCACCGCTTCGACGCGGGAACGGGCCTCAGCGGTGGAGACCCCACCCTCCTGCGAGAGACTCGTCAGTGCCGAGGTGATCCTGTGCACCCGCACGCGGATGTCGATCCGGTCGAGGAGCGGCCCCGAGATCCGCCCGAGATAGCGTCGACGGGCCTGCGGTGGACAGGTGCAGACGCCGTCCGCCGTGCCGTACTGGCCGCAGGGGCAGGGGTTCGCGGCGAGGACGAGTTGGAAGGCGGCCGGGAACGTCGCGCTGCCGTGCGCACGATGCACGGTGACCACGCCGGCTTCGAGTGGCTGACGCAGTGAGTCGAGGACGTCGGCGCGGAACTCCGGTGCTTCGTCGAGGAAGAGCACGCCGTGCGCCGCGCGCGCGGCTGCCCCGGGCCGGATCTGGCGCGAACCGCCACCGATGATCGCCGCTGCCGATGACGAGTGGTGCGGGCTCTCCCACGGTGGTCGTCGGGCGAGCGCGCCGTCTGGCGGCAGACCGATGAGCGAGCGGAGGCAGCTGACCTCGACCGCTGCCTCGGGCTCGAGGTCGGGAAGGATCTCGGGGAGCCGGGCGGCCAGCATGGTCTTGCCGGCACCGGGAGGTCCGACCATCATGACGTGGTGCCCGCCGGCCGCCGCCGCGACCATTGCATCGACCGCGTCCGGTTGTCCGACCACGTCCGCGAGATCGAGTGGGTCGGGCGTGGGTATCCGGTCGACCCGTTGCCGGACCGGTTCGAGGTCGATCGCGGTCAGTTCTGCACCGTGCCAGATGGCCGCATCACGCAGCGAGGTCGCCCCGATCACCGTGACGCCAGGCACGAGCTGCGCCTCCTCGACGTTGGCCGTCGGCACCATCACCGCGTCGTAACCGGCGCGGGCGACGGCGAGGACGGCCGGCAGCACGCCGACGAGCGGACGGAGCCGACCGTCGAGCCCGAGCTCACCGAGGTGCACGACCCGCTCGGCGGACTCCCGGCGGACAAGGCCTCCCACGGCGAGACAGGCGATCGCCATGGAGAGGTCGAAGGCGCTCCCCTGCTTGGGCAGCGACGCGGGAGACAGGTTGATCGTGAGCTTGCCACCGGGCAGCTCGCAGCCGGAGTTCGCCGTCGCACTCTTGATGCGGTGTGCGGCCTCACCGAGCGACTTGTCGGGAAGGCCGACGATCGCCATGCCCGGCACGGTCGCGGCGGCCGACGCCTCGACCTCCACGATCGCGCCAGTGAGTCCGGCGAGTGCGACCGACCAGGTGCGTGCGACGGCCATCAGGAGACTCCCCGCAGGTGCTGGAGTCGCATGTCCCCTTCGGAGGGCAGCACGATGCCGACGACGTCGACGCGCATCCGCCTCGAGCGCGGTCGGTGCTCAGCGCACCAGGCCCCGGCGAGGCGACCGATCCGGGCCAGCTTGCTCGGCGTGACCGCCTCTGCGGGATCACCGAAGCCGACGCCGGAACGGGTCTTCACCTCGACGAAGACCAGCGTGCCGTCGTCGTCCGCGACGAGGTCGAGTTCACCCTGCGGGCATCGCCAATTGCGGTCGAGGATGCGGTATCCGCACGCCTCGAGATGATCCGCCGCCACCTGCTCGCCGCGTCGGCCGAGCTCGTCCTTCCGTGCCATGTGCACCTCCTGGCATCCAGCCAAGCGTGCAGACGAGACTCGTTACTCAGAGGTGGGTCCGCCGTCGACGAGCGTGCGGCGAAGCGCGCCTGTGGAGCGCTGTCGGTCACGGCAACCGCGCCCTACTCGTCGAGCGTGAGTTCCTTCGGGAGCTCGAAGTCACGCGAGGACAACTGCTCGACGTTGACGTCCTTGAACGTGAGCACTCGGACGCTCTTGACGAACCGGTCGGACCGGTAGACGTCCCACACCCAGACGTCGGTCATGGAGAGCTCGAAGTAGAAGTCGTTCGCCGTGTCGCGTCGCACGAGGTCGACCTCGTTGGCGAGGTAGAACCGGCGCTCGGTCTCGATCACGTACTTGAACTGACCCACGACATCGCGATACTCGCGGTAGAGGGCCAGTTCGACCTCGCGGTCGTAGTCTTCGAACTCGTCTTCGTCCATGGTCTCTCCAGTCTACGTGTAGGCGGGCAGCCAGCTGCTCCGGTGGTGGAGGGTCAGGCCGTGCTCGGAGAGGGCCGACAGATGCTGCGCCGAGCCGTATCCCTTGTTGCCCTCCCACCCGTACTCCGGCAGTGCCTCGTGCAACTCGATCATCAGTCGGTCGCGGTGCACCTTGGCGAGTACGGACGCTGCGGCGACCGACGCGCAGTCCCGATCCGCTTTGACCCTCGTGGTGATGGTGAGCGGTCGCTGGAGCGCCCGGCTCAGCCAGTCGCTGTTGCCGTCGAGCAGGACGGTCGATCCCGCGACGTCCGCGCCGACGGCGTGCAGTTCGAGCAGTGCTCGACGGCCCGCGAGTCCGAGGCACGCGGTGATGCCGAGTTCGTCGACCTCCGCCGGACTCGCGAGTCCGACGGCCCCGTACAACACCCACTCGCGGGCCAGCGGTTCCAGGCGGGTCCTCGCTCGCTCGCTCAACAGCTTCGAGTCGCGGAGTCCCTCAGGGAACGGCCCGCACGCCGGGGCGACCAGCGCGGCGCCGACGGCGACCGGGCCGGCGATCGCTCCGCGACCCACCTCGTCCATGCCGATGACCGACGGGACACCCGTAGCGAACAGTTCGTGCTCGACCTCGAGGGTCGGTTCGCTGACGGCCATCACTCCTCTTCTGGGGCGGGGATGCCCTGGAAGACGGTCGGGTAGTTGTCGAGCCAAGCCCAGTTGCTGGACGGCCAGGTGATGACGAACGCGCGCCCGACGACGTTGTCTATCGGGACGAAGCCCCCACCGGGGGTGTCGCCGTTGTACCGGGAGTCCTTCGAGTTGTACCGGTTGTCGCCCATGACCCAGAGCGAGCCCTCCGGGACGACGATGTCGAACGGGTCTCCGGACACCTTCTCGGTGCCGGCCGGAAGCTTCACGTACGGTTCGTTCAGCGGAACCCCGTTGACCGTCATCTGCCCGAGCGGGTTGCAGCATGACACGTGGTCGCCCGGCAAGCCGATGACGCGTTTGATCAGGTGGTCGTCGCTGTCGGGAGCGACGAGGCCGAAGATCGACAGCACCCATTCGACGGCTGCGGTGACGGGAGGCTGCGGAGCCTCGACCGTCTGCGGGAGCCAGCCGCCCGGATCCTGGAAGACGACCACGTCGCCGCGGTTCAGCGAGACCACGTCGGGGACGAGCTCGTTCACCAGGATGCGGTCCTGGATCTGCAGCGTGTTCTCCATCGACCCGGACGGGATGTAGAACGACCGGACAAGGAAGGTCTTGATGAGGAAGGAGACCAGCAGCGCGACCACGAAGATGATGAGGAGGTCGCGAAGGAAGAGCAGCGCTCCGCGTTTGCCGCGAGGGCGCTGCTGGTGATCGGGCGACGCGTCTGCCGCCAGGGAATTGTCTGTCATTTAACCGCCTGAGCTCCCCACCAGCTTATCCGGTGGGGAGCTCAGGAATGATCGCGGAGGGCGACCGGGAGGATGACTAGTTGTCGCGCTTCTCCTTGATCTTCGCCTTCTTGCCACGGAGCTCGCGGAGGTAGTACAGCTTCGCGCGACGGACGTCACCGCGGGTGACGACCTCGATGTGGTCGATGTTCGGGGAGTGCACCGGGAAGGTACGCTCGACGCCGACCTGGTAGCTCACCTTGCGGACCGTGAAGGTCTCGCGGACACCCTCGTTGGAGCGGCCGATGACGACACCCTGGAAGACCTGGATACGGGACTTGTTGCCCTCGATGATGTTCACGTGCACCTTGACGTTGTCGCCGGCGCGGAAGTCGGGGATGTCCGACTTGAGGGATGCTGCATCGACTGAGTCGAGAATGTGCATGATGATTCCATCTCTGCGACCGCCACAGGTCGACCGCTGAATACGTTCGGAAGGAAGGGTGTGCCCGATGCCGGCGTTCCCCTGTGGCAGAACTGCGGAGGCACAAACAGCAATTGTGTCATGAAAGGGCCTCGGATGGGAAACCGGGCCCCGGACGACGCAGGCGACGACGGTGGATACGACCGCTCAGCGGCGCTCGTCGGGCTTCGACTCCTCGATCACGATGAACTCGCCGCCGTCGATCGGACCGGGATCGAACCGCGGCTGCGGCGGGATCGCCGATCCGGGGACCGTGCCTGGCCCGGCTGCAGCGGCCATGCGCTCGAATTCGGCCATCGTCTCCCGGGCGCGGCGTGCCGTCTCGGAGATGAGTTGCGCGATGACGCCCCAGAAGGCGGCGAGGCCGGCGACGACGCCGAGGACCGCCCAGAGGGCGACGCCCGAGCTGAACGAGCCGAAGCAGATGATCGTGATGTGCCAGAGCGTGAGCAGGCCGACGTCCGTCCAGGACACGAGCTTCGTCGTCCGGACGCTGGCCCTGGCGGAGATCAGGAACGCGATCGCGGCGAGCGCGATGGCGAGGATCGGCATGGCGATGAAGAGCCCGAACAGGCTCCAGCCGCTCTCACCGAAGAGTCCCCATCCGACGAACGGCCAGGCGGGCAGCACGAAGATCGCAGCGAATCGCCAGTAGTAGAACGCCCGACGGATGATCATGTCTCTCAGGCTACCGCCGGGCTCCTGAGCGCGCACTGGTCGTTCGCTGTCGGCCGATGTCGGTTCCGGCCCGCGTGGTCAGAGGAGCTTACGCTGCAGCGCCCAGGCGGCCAGTTCGTGGCGTGAGGACAGCTGCAGCTTGCGCAGCACGCTCGACACGTGGGTCTCCACGGTCTTCACGGAGATGAACAGCTCCGTCGCGACCTCCTTGTAGGCGTAACCACGGGCGATGAGGCGCATGACCTCCTGTTCACGGGCGGACAGCCGGTCGAGCTCGTCCACGGACTCCGCCGTCTCCCCCGTCACGGCGCCGAAGGCGTCCAGGACGAAGCCCGCGAGGCGAGGCGAGAAGACCGCGTCGCCGTCGTCCACCCGCCGTGCGGCCTCCGCGACCTCGGCACCCGAGGAGCTCTTCGTGATGTAGCCGCGTGCACCGGCCCTGATCACGCGGACGACGTCCTCGGCGGCGTCCGAGACGCTCAGCGCGAGGAACCGGGTGGCGGGCGCGGTCGTCACCGAGCCGGCGATCACGTCCGCACCACCGCCACCAGTGCCGCCCGGCAGGTGGACGTCGAGCAGCACGACCTGCGGGCGCGTCTCCCCGATCACTCGGATCGCCTCCTCCACGTCGCCGGCCTCGCCCAGCACCTCGATGCCGGGATCGAGTTCGCTGCGCAGGCCGGAACGGAAGATGGAATGGTCGTCGACGATCACGACGGTCAGTGGTCGGTCGCTCATGGTCGGCTCCTCGGAACGGTCGGGACGGTGTCGGGCTGCGGCGCAGTCGGCGCGGCGTCGTGGACGGGCAGGACGAGACGGACCTCGGTACCTCGCCCGCCGGGCCCCGAACGGATGGTCGCCTCGCCACCGATGCGCTGCATCCGGCCGATGATCGACTCCCGCACCCCGAGGCGGTCCCGCGGGACCTGTTCCAGGTCGAAGCCGGGGCCGCGGTCGGAGATCGACACCTCGATCCGCTGCGGTGCCGTCTCCAGGTAGACGGAGACGTCGCCGCCGGCGTGACGTGCCGCGTTGAGCACGGCCTCCCGTGCGGCGGCGAGGAGCGGCTCCGGGGCGTCGTCGATCGCACGCCCGACCGCGACGACGTCGACGCGCACCGCGTGGTCGGCCTCCACCGCGGCCGCGATGGTCCGCAGCTCGGTCGCGAGGTCGCCCGTCGGAGCGGTCCCGCCGGAGAAGAGCCAGTTCCGCAGCTCGCGCTCCTGTGCCCGCGCGAGACGGGACGCCTCGCTCCCCGGACCGGCCTGCTGCTGGATGAGCGCGAGCGTCTGGAGCACGGAGTCGTGCAGGTGCGCGGCGATCTCGGCGCGGTCGGCCTCGCGCATCCGCGCGGCGCGCTCGTCGGCGAGGTCGCGGTTGAGCTGGAGCGCCCAGGGGGCGATGACCACGGCGACCCCGAGGAGCACGGCGATCGCGGCGACGATGACCGTCCACATGTTCGGGCGGTCACCGGTGACGAAGAACAGGAGGATGCCGAGGACGACGAGGACGAGCGCTCCGAGCACGCGGATCAGGAGGGCACGTGAGCCCTCACCGCGACCACGCTCGCCGAACTGCCGCCACGCGAGTGCGGCTCCCGCGAGGACGACGATGACGGGGATGACGGCCTCGAGCGGGATGTCCAGCCCGGTCCGGGTCGCGATCAGTGCGGTCCCGGCCGCGAGCAGGGCGATCCCGAGCAGCACCTCCGTGATCGGCGCGCGACGGGGGCCGTCGAGGTCCTCTCCGTCGTCGTTGGAGGCAGGCCGGAGCAGGTGCTCCCGGGGATCGAGCGGTGCGTCCGCGCCCTGCGTCGGCGTCATGACCCACAGCCACACGTAGAGGAGCAGGCCCGCTCCGCCGCAGCACGCGAGGATGACCGTCGCCGTCCGCACCGCGGCGACGGGGAGACCGGTGTGCTCGGCGAAGCCGGCGCAGACACCGCCGAGCAGGCGGCGCCTCGGACGGATCATCACCTCGGTTCCCATGGAGCCATCCAAGCAGTTCGGGGTGCGGTCGGCACCCTGGGACGGCAGGATCAGGGTGCACTCAGGGTCATGCCGGATGGGCCCGACCCGGACGCTTCGCCAGAATCGGAGCATGACGAACCACAGCACGCCGCCCACCGGAGCAGAACCGGGGGCACCAGCCCCGCAGGATCCGACGACCCGCTTCTTCGACTGGTGGCGGTCCACCGGTCTCCGTCGCTCGAGCGACTCGTGGCTCGGCGGTGTCGCCGGTGGTGTCGCGGCCCGGCTCGGCCTCGATCCGATGATCGTGCGCGGAGCCCTCATCGTCATCGCGATCCTGGGCGGGCCGGTCCTCTTCGTCTACGCCGCGGGCTGGGCGCTCATCCCCGACCAACAGGGTCGGATCCACCTCGAGCGTGCGATCCGGGGCGTCTTCGACCCGGCGATCGTCGCGATCGGCATCCTCGCGGTCCTCACCGCCGTGCCGTTCATGCGCGGCCTCTGGTGGGACGGCGTGCCGCATGCGTGGAACCTGCCCGGGTGGCTGGAGTCGACCATGACCGCCGGTTGGGTGATCGCCCTGGTCGCCGCAACTGTCTGGCTGATCGTGATGTTCTCCCGCCGCGACCCAGGGCGGGCGACTCCGCCTGAGACACCGACGCAACGCGACCCGTGGACCAGCGAGGCCTCGATCCCGAAGCCGACGGCACCATCGCCCACGGCCTCCCCCTCGGGCCCTGCCGGCTCGGCTCCGGCCTCCCCCGGTGCCGCGAACCCGGTGTCGCTCGCGAAGGTCGACGGTTCGCCAGGTGATGCGGGCGTGACCGTCCCGCTCCCTGGAGCCGTCACCGCCACCGCGTGGGACGGGGCTCCGAGCCAGCAGCGCGGTTGGACGAGTCAGGAGTTCCGGGACGAGATGAGCCGCCAGCGAGCCGAGCAGCAGGCCGAGCGTGAGACGAAGGCTCGAGAGCGTCGTGCGCAACACCCTGGAGCGGCCTTCGTGGCGATCACCCTCGGACTGGCGCTGCTCGCCGGTGCCGGCGCGGCCGTCATCGCGGCGAGCGCCGGGTTCTCGGTCCCGGTCGTCGTGGTCATCGGGCTCGCCGCAGCGCTCGGTGCACTCGCCGTCGCGACGATCGTCGCGGGCATCAGCGGACGGGAGAGCGGCTGGCTCGGACTGTTCACCTGGGCCGCCGTGATCTCCTTGCTCGCCACCGGGGTGTTCCCACTCGGCTCCTCCTTCCTGCCGGTCGGACGCACGACCTGGACCGTGACGTCGACGGATGCGGACGACCGACGCGGCTACGTGATGATCGCCGGCCAACCCACGCTCGACCTCGGCGAACTCGCCGACGACGACGCGTTGCGCGGTGGCACGATCGACGTGTGGATCCTCGCAGGCGAGGTCGACGTGCTCATCCCCGAGGACGTGCCGGTGATCGTCGAGTTCTCAGCGATCGCGGGCACCCTGGACACGGGACGCGACGGTCGGGACAGGACGGACCGACGCGGCGGAGCCCTCTTCCAGGATGAGGCACGGTACGGACGAACGGCGTCAGGAGACACGACGCGGGTACGGGTGTGGACGGTCGCCGGCAGCGCTGTCGTGACCGAGGAAGCGGAGGCGGGACGATGAGCGAGCAGGACGACCGGACCGGAGCGGCGGACATGTCGTCCCCAGCCGACGCGGCGACGGAACCGACTCCTTCGGAGACCGCTCAGACGGCCGCCACGGAGTCGACCAGAGCCCAGCCGACCACTGCACAGACCGCAGATGAGCCGAGGAGCGATGTCGGCCCGAAGGACCGAGGCGGTCGACCACCGCGCTTCGGCACGATCCTCTGGGGCGTGCTCCTGCTCGTCTTCGCCGGCGCCATGCTCGTCACCAACCTCACCGAGGTGCGCATCGACCCCCTGGGGTGGATCACCGGGGCGATCATCGCGACCGGGGCAGTCCTCGTCGTCGCCGGCATCGCCGCCGCCGTGCGGCGTCGACCCTGACAGCCGTCAAGCACGGAACCCTGCGCGCTCAGGCGTCCGGCTCGTCGGTGGGCAGCAGATCCGGGCGGACCTCGCGGGTCCGCTCGATCTGCTGCTGACGACGCCACGTGGCGATCGCACCGTGGTTGCCACTCAGGAGCACCGGCGGCACCGGGAGTCCTCGCCACTCAGCCGGCTTCGTGTAGCTCGGGTACTCGAGCAGCCCGTCTTCGTGCGACTCCTCGACGAGACTCTCGGGGTTGCCGACGACCCCCGGGACGAGCCGACCGATCGCCTCGATCATCGCCATCACGGCGACCTCTCCCCCGTTGAGGACGTAGTCGCCGAGGCTCACCAGCCGGACCCGCGCTCGGCTGGCCGTGTGGTCGAAGACGCGGTGGTCGATGCCCTCGTACCGGCCGCAGCCGAACACGAGGTGCGGCTCGGCCGCGAGCTCGCGGGCCATCGCCTGGGTGAACACCTCACCCGCCGGGGACGGGAAGATGACCAACGGCTCCTCCTCGGTGTCGTCACCCAGGATGCCGTCGAGCGCCTCACCCCAGGGCTCCGGCTTCATGACCATGCCGGCTCCCCCGCCGTACGGGGTGTCGTCGACGGTGCGGTGACGGTCGTGCGTCGAATCCCGCAGGTCGTGGACGTCCAATTCGATGAGCCCGCTCTGCTTCGCCTTGCCGAGCAGCGAGAGGTCCAGGGCATCGAAGAAGGTCGGGAAGATCGTGACGATGTCGATGCGCATGAGGAGCAGTCTATTCGCGCGACGGTCGTCGTCTCGGTCGCGTCGGTCAGCCGATACGACGACGACGGAGGCGCCGGTTGCACGCAACCGACGCCTCCGTCGTGGGTGTTCCGAGCCGGGAGAACCGACTCGGAACGGGATCTACTGCTCCGGCTGCGACGCTCCGGTGTCGACCTGAGCCTCGTCGGAGGCCTCGGATTCGACTGGGCCGGCCGTCGTCGTCTCGGGGGCGTCGTCGGCCTCCGGGAGTTCCTCGAACAGGCCGGTTGGCGGCGTGACCGTGACGATCCCGGCGGTGATGTCGACCGTGGGGACGATCGCCTTCACGAACGGGACCATGACCTCGCCGTCGCCGGTCTTCACGATCAGGAGGTCCTGAGCCGGGAAGTGGTCGACGCGAGCGACGGTACCGACGGCGACGCCGTCGCGGTGCACGGCCAACCCGACGAGCTGGTGGTCGTACCACGCGTCGTCATCGACCGGCAGCTCGGTGGGGTCCTGCTCGACCCAGAGGATCGCCTTCACGAGGGTCTCCGCCTCACTGCGATCGGAGATGCCGACGAAGAAGGCGACCGGCTGGCTGTTGTACCAGCGCAGTTCGATCAGCTCGAGCGTCTTGCCGCGCCACTTCGATCCTGCGGGGACCTGGAGCGTGAACGTCGCGCCCGGGGTGAACCGGTGCTCCGGCTCATCCGTGTAGAGCTCGACCTTCAGGGCGCCCTTCAGGCCATGGGCTTTCGTGAGCCGACCGACCCGCAACTGGGTCTTCGGCTCCGTCTCGTCCGCCACCTACGCGCTGGCGCCGGAGGCGTCCGTGTCGACCACGTCGACTCGGACCCGCCGACCGTCTGCCAGCGCTGCCACGAGGGTGCGCAGGGCTTTGGCCGTCCGGCCGGCACGACCGATGACCCGGCCGAGGTCCTCGGGGTTCACACGAACCTCGAGGACCTCGCCACGGGCGGAGTTCTGTGCCGTGACGCGAACGTCATCCGGGTGATCGACGATCCCCTTGACGAGATGTTCGAGCGCGGGAGCGAGCAAGACTACGCCTGCTCTGCTTCAGCGGCGTCGGCAGCGGGCGCCTCGGCCTCGGCCGGAGCAGCCTTGGCCGCGGGGGCCTCAGCCTTCGGCTTGAGGACGGGCTTCTTCTTCTCGTCGGCGACGAAGGCGGCCTTCGGCTCCTTGACGCGGACGGTGCTCACGGCGTCCTTGTCGCCCTTGAACTTGCCCCAGTCACCGGTGAGCTTGAGGAGTGCTGCGACCTGCTCGGTCGGCTGGGCGCCGACGCTGAGCCAGTACTGCGCACGCTCGGAGTCGACCTCGATGAACGAGGGCTCCTCGGTAGGGTGGTACTTGCCGATCTCCTCGATGACACGACCGTCGCGCTTCGTGCGCGAGTCTGCGACGACGATGCGGTAGTACGGCGCACGGATCTTGCCGAGACGCTTGAGACGGATTTTGACAGCCACGATTCTCCTGAATGATGTGATGTTTGATGTGCTCGCTGCCGAAAGGTGGGGCCACACGCTCGACGCGAAAACTGTGGTTGCTGCGGGCGTCGGATAGAGGGTCGAACTCCGCGCAGACTCAACTCTCTATTCTGCCAGACATCGGGCGATCTGGGTAATCCGACGACACCGATACCGGATGACCCCTCCACCCCGTGTGAAGATGGGCTGGCGCGCGGCATCCGGCCGCGCCCTGCGGGAGGTCGACGCCAATGCCCATCGAGTTCGCCAGATCCGAGCGTTCGACCGTCGGCCTCGAATGGGAGGTCGCCCTCGTCGACCGCGACACCGGCGATCTCGTCGGCGCCGCGGACACCGTCCTGTCGGAACTCCGCCCGAGCGACGGTTCCGATCATCCGCAGATCACCAACGAGTTACTCCTCAACACCGTCGAGCTCGTCTCGGGCGTGCACCACACGGTCCCCGAGGCGATCGCTGACCTCGAGGGCCAGCTGGCCGAGGTGCGGGCGATCACGGATCCGATGGGCGTCGAACTCATCTGCAGCGGTTCGCACCCGTTCGGCCAGTGGTACGACCAGCAGGTCACCGACAAGCCCCGGTACCACAAGCTCATCGACCGTACCCAGTGGTGGGGCCGCAACATGATGATCTGGGGCGTGCACGCGCACGTCGGCGTCGAGACGGTCGACAAGGTCCTCCCGATCATGAACGGGCTGCTGACCTATCTGCCCCACCTCCAGGCACTGTCGGCGTCCAGCCCCTACTGGGGCGGGGTCGACACCGGGTACGCGTCGAACCGCGCGCTCATGTTCCAGCAGCTCCCGACGGCGGGTCTCCCCTACCAACTCTCCGACTGGGAGCAGTTCGAGGCCTACGTCGACGACATGACGGTGACCGGCATCATCGAGGACCACACCGAGGTCCGCTGGGATGCGTGCGTGCGACGGGGCGTCGACCGTCGCGGAGTTCGGCGCCCTCGCCTCGCTCATCCACTGCCTCACCGAGCACCTGTCCGACCGCCTCGACGCCGGAGAGCGCCTGCAGACCCTGCAGCCGTGGTACGTCCGCGAGAACAAGTGGCGTGCGGCCCGGTACGGCCTCGACGCCGAGATCATCCTCGACTCCTCGGGCCACGAGCGCCTCGTGACCGACGACCTCCACGACCTGCTCGACACCCTCGCGCCGGTCGCCCGTCGGCTCGGCTGTGCGGACGAACTGGCGAGCATCGCAACGATCATCGAGCACGGCGCGAGCTACCAGCGGCAGCTCGCCGTCGCCCACGCGAACGGCGGCAGCCTGCAGGCGGTCGTGAGCTCGCTCGCGAAGGAGCTGCGACACGGGGTCCAGCCCTCCGCCTGACGAGGCGGCGTCACTCCGCGCGGTCGAGCGTCCCGATCCGCGCGCCGGCGTCGTCGGTCACGGTCAGGCGGCCGCCGTCGTCCGAGAGCGTCGCCTGTGCGATCCCCCGCAGCCAGGTGTCGACGCCCGGGCACGCCATCAGGGTGCTCGCGACGTCGGAGACGACGACCGCGTCGTCCTCGGCGCGCCAGGAGCCGGAGAGGCTGTTGCAGCCGTCCGAACCACTCACGCGACCGTCGTCGGTGAACACCAGGTGCGGGTCGGCAGCGCCGGTCCCCTCACCCCAGGTGCCCAGGACGCGTTCGCCCGGAGACGGAGCGGAGCACCCGGCGAGCATGCCCGCGGCCAGAACGACTGCGACGACCGAGGCCGGTGCCCTCAGCGCGCGCATACCGCCTCCGCTCGACTCAGCGACCCAGGAACTTCTGCAGCTCGGCGAGCTCCGCCTCGGTCGGGGCCGCTGATCCCGACGACGAACCGCCGCCGAGGCCGAATCCAGCGCCCGTAGCGGCAGCCTGCGTCTCGACGGCGCCGGCGTTCTCCGCCGCGCGCTTGGCCGGGTTGCCCGAACGGGAACCCTTCTTCTTGGCCTGCGGCTTCGGTCGGTTCGTCCGTGCACCGGGGACCGGACCCATCCCGGGGATGTTCGGCACGCCACCCTTGGCGACGGTCTTCATCATCTTGGCCGCCTGCTCGAAGCGGTTGACGAGGGCGTTGACCTCGGTGACGGTCATGCCGGAACCCTTGGCGATGCGCAGGCGACGGGATCCGTTGAGGATCTTCGGGTTCGTGCGCTCGGCGGTGGTCATCGACTGGATGATGGCCTCGGTGCGGACGATCTCGCGCTCGTCGAAGTTCTGGAGCTGCTCCTTCATCTGCCCCATGCCGGGGAGCATGCCCATCATCTTCTTGATGGAACCCATGCCGCGCAGCTGCTGCATCTGCTTGAGGAAGTCGTCGAGCGTGAAGGAGTCGGTCGCGAACTTCTCCGCGACCTTGCGCGCCTCCTCCTCGTCGAAGTTCTGCTGCGCCTGCTCGATGAGGGTGAGGATGTCACCGAGGTCGAGGATCCGGCTCGCCATGCGGTCGGGGTGGAAGGGCTCGAAGTCGTCGAGACCCTCACCGGTCGACGCGAACATGATGGGGCGTCCGGTGACGGAGGCGATCGAGAGTGCCGCACCACCGCGGGCGTCGCCGTCGAGCTTGGAGAGCACCACGCCGGTGAAGTCGACGCCGTCGAGGAAGGCCTTGGCCGTCGCGACCGCGTCCTGACCGATCATCGCGTCGATGACGAAGAGGACCTCGTCGGGATCGACCGCCTTGCGGATGTTCGACGCCTGCTTCATGAGCTCGGCGTCGACGCCGAGTCGTCCGGCGGTGTCGACGATGACGGTGTCGTAGAGCTTCTGCTCGGCGAACCGGACGCCGTCGCGGGCGACCTTGACCGGGTCGCCGACCCCGTTGCCGGGCTCGGGAGCGTAGACGGGGACGCCCGCCTGCTCGCCGACGACCTGGAGCTGGTTGACGGCGTTGGGGCGCTGGAGGTCGGAGGCGACGAGGAGCGGCGTGTGGCCGTCCTTCTTGAGCCACTTGGCGAGCTTGCCCGCGAGTGTCGTCTTTCCGGCACCCTGGAGTCCGGCGAGCATGATGACGGTCGGCGGCTTCTTCGCGAACTCGAGACGGCGCTGCTGTCCGCCGAGGATCGTGACGAGCTCGTCGTTGACGATCTGGACGACCTGCTGCGCCGGATTGAGGGCCTTGCTCACCTCGTCGCCGAGGGCGCGCTCGCGTACGCGACCCGTGAAGTCCTTGACGACGTCGAGTGCGACGTCCGCGTCGAGGAGGGCGCGACGGATCTCGCGGACGGTGCCGTCGACATCGGCCGCGGAGAGCTTGCCCTTGGTGCGGAGGTTCTTGAACGTATCCGCGAGGCGGTCAGAGAGTGTGCCGAACGTTGCCATGATCCCTCCAGTTTAGGGCAGACCGCGGCGCGAGCCGGTCGATCACCGGAACGGTCGGGAGATGAGTATTTGGACGGCGTCCAACAATGCTATCGTGGCGGCCATGACACAGTTCCTCATCGCCGGGCTCGCGCCCGCATTCGTCCCGTACCGCGAGGGTTGGGCGCTGCAGCGTCGGGTCCATGAGGCGGTCGTCAGCGGTGAAGGGCCGGAGCACCTCATCCTGTGCGAACACGAGCCCGTGTACACGGCGGGTAAACTGACCCGGCCGCATGAGCGTCCCGACGACGGCACACCGGTCGTCGAGGTCGATCGCGGCGGCCGCATCACCTGGCACGGACCCGGACAGCTCACCGGCTACCCGATCGTCCGCCTCCCGGAGCCGGTCGACGTCGTCGCGCACGTCCGCCTGCTCGAGGAGGTCATGCTGCAGACGATCACCGAGCTCGGCGTCATCGGTCGCCGCATCGACGGCCGGTCGGGTGTCTGGGTCGACCCGGTCGCCGGCGGACCTGCCGCGAAGATCGGCGCCGTCGGTGTCCGGGTGCAGGCCGGGGTCACGCTGCACGGCTTCGCGCTCAACTGCGACAACTCCCTCGAGCCCTTCGGCCACATCGTCGCGTGCGGCATCGCCGATGCCGGGGTCACCACGATCAGCGCCGAACTCGGTCGACGGATCACGCCGAGCGATGTCGCCGAGCGCGTCTCCGAGATCTTCGAAGCACTCCGGCCCGGCTGGACGGCCGCGTCCGTGACCACGATCGGAGCGGCCGCGTGAGCGGCTGCGGCGCACCGGCACCCGCTCCCGCGGCGGACACCGGCGGACGGAAGCTCCTGCGGCTCGAGGTCCGGAACGCCCAGACCCCCATCGAGCGGAAGCCCGACTGGATCAAGACCCGCGCGACGATGGGACCCGAGTACCGACAGCTCCAGGCGCTCGTGCAGGAGGAGGGCCTGCACACGGTCTGCCAGGAAGCCGGCTGCCCGAACATCTTCGAGTGCTGGGAGGACCGCGAGGCGACCTTCCTCATCGGCGGGTCGCAGTGCACGAGGCGCTGTGACTTCTGCCAGATCGACACCGGCAAGCCGGCCGACTACGACCGCGACGAGCCACGGCGGGTGGCCGACTCGGTGCAGCGGATGCGGCTGCGCTACGCGACCGTCACCGGTGTGGCGCGCGACGACCTCCCCGACGAGGGGGCGTGGCTGCACGCCGAGACCGTCCGGCGCATCCACGAGACGAACCCGGGGACGGGGGTCGAGATCCTCGCGACCGACTTCTCCGGCAACCCCGACCTCCTCGGCGAGGTGTTCGCCTCCCGTCCGGAGGTGTTCGCACACAACGTCGAGACGGTCCCACGCATCTTCAAGCGCATCAGGCCCGCCTTCCGTTACGAGCGCTCCCTCGACGTCCTGACCCAGGCGCGTGCCGCCGGCCTCATCACGAAGTCCAACCTCATCCTCGGGATGGGCGAGGACCGGAGCGAGATCAGTCAGGCGCTCGAGGATCTGCACGAGGCCGGCACCGACATCATCACCGTCACCCAGTACCTCCGGCCGACGCCTCGACACCTCCCCGTGGACCGCTGGGTCAAGCCGCAGGAGTTCCTCGAGATCAAGGAGGAGGCCGAGGAGATCGGGTTCCTCGGTGTGCTCGCAGGTCCGCTCGTCAGATCGTCCTATCGCGCCGGACGCCTGTGGGCGCAGTCGATGACGGCGAAGGGCCGCGAGGTCCCCGAGGGACTGCAGCACCTCGCAGACGCCTCACTCGGCTTCGCCCAGGCGGTCTGAGGCCGACGCCCCGACCGGTCGGGCTCAGTCCTCGCTCGTGACCCCGGTGACCTCGCCGTCGGAGCTGTACGCGACCATGAGCACGCCGTCGAGCTGGTCCGCGTCGAGCGAGTACTCGAAGATCGCGAACGCCTCGTCGCCGTTGTGCTGATGCGGCGCGAACCCGACGCTCAGCAGCGTCATCGACCTGATGACGTCGACGTCGCGGTCTCCGGACTCGTCGACCAGGACGTCCGGCAAGGACTCCCCCAGCTCCTCGACGGCCTGGATGATGTACTCGGTCACCTCGGAGGTGCGGTCGTCGACCTCGCTCAGCATCGCCTCGCGCGAACGCAGGTCGAAGCCCTCCAGGGCGAGGATCATCGCGGCCGCCAGATCGAGGGCATCGGCCGGGATGTCGTCCTCGTCCGGGGCGCTCAACGAGATGGAGACGGACTGCTCCCCGACGTCGATGTTGTCGGACCAGTAGACGCCACCGCCAGGCTCGGTCGCGATGATGCCGAAGTAGTCGTGTTCGATCGCCATCAGCTGCCCACCAGATTCTGTGCGAAGACGTGCGGCGTGAAGCCGGTGAGGTCGCCGATGCCCTCACCCTGACCGACGAGCTTGATCGGGATGCCGGTCTTCTCCTGCACAGCGAGGACGAACCCGCCCTTCGCGGAACCGTCGAGCTTCGTCAGGACGAGCCCAGTCACCCCGGCGTGCTCGATGAACGCCTGCGCCTGCGACAGACCGTTCTGACCGGTCGTCGCGTCGAGGACGAGGAGGACCTCGGCGATGGGCGCCTGCTTCTCGACGACGCGACGGATCTTGGACAGCTCGTCCATGAGCCCGCCCTTCGTCTGCAACCGACCAGCGGTGTCGATGATGACGATCTCGGTGCCGGTCTGCTTGGCGTACTCGATCGTCTGGAAGGCGACGGACGCCGGGTCCTGTCCCTGCTGCTGGGGGCGGACGATCTGTGCGCCGGCGCGCTCGGCCCAGGTCGCCAGCTGCTCCACGGCAGCGGCACGGAAGGTGTCCGCGGCCCCCACGACGACGGTGCGGTCGTAGTTGCGCAGGAACTTCGCGAACTTGCCGATGGTGGTCGTCTTGCCGACCCCGTTGACGCCGACGACGAGGACGACCGCCGGACGCTCGCTGAGCTTCAGCGTCGTGTCGAACTTCGACAGCCGCTCCTCGACCTCCTCGCGCAGCATGCGCTGGAGGTCGCGTGGGTCGGTGGTCCGGTAGCGGTCGACGGAGGCGTGCAGGCCCGTGACGATCGACTCGGTGACGTCGGGACCGAAGTCGGCACCGATGAGCGCGTCCTCGAGGTCCTCCCAGGTGGTCTCGTCGATCGTCGGACGTTGGAACATGCCTTTGAGGGCACCGGAGAGTGACCAGGGTGTGCGTGCAGCCATGGTCTCAGCGTAGCCGTCGGCGACGCGGTCCCGTCGCGTGGGGACGAGACCGGATCAGCTCGCGCGTTCCGCAGCCACGCGCTGACCGACGACGGCCGACACCCCGTCCTGACGCATCGAGACGCCGTAGAGGGCGTCAGCGATCTCCATGGTGCGCTTCTGGTGCGTGATGACGATGAGCTGGCTCGTCTGACGGAGGTCCTCGAAGATGGTGAGGAGCCGCCCGAGGTTCGCGTCGTCGAGGGCCGCCTCCACCTCGTCCATGATGTAGAACGGGCTCGGTCGGGCTTTGAAGATGGCGATGAGGAGGGCGACCGCGGCGAGCGAACGCTCCCCGCCAGACAGGAGCGACAGACGCTCGATCTTCTTGCCGGCGGGCTTGACCGACACCTCGATGCCCGTGGTGAGCATGTGCTCGGGATCGGTGAGCGAGATGCTGCCCGTGCCGCCCGGGAACAGGATCGGGAACACCTCGGTGAAGGCGGCTTCCGTGTCGGCGAACGCCGAGGCGAAGATGACCTCCATCTTCCCGTCGATGTCCTCGATGATCGACAGCAGGTCGGCGCGGGTGCTGGTGAGGTCGGCGAGCTGTTCGGTGAGGAAGCGGTGGCGCTGTTCGAGTGCCGCGAACTCCTCGAGCGCGAGCGGGTTGACCCGTCCGAGTTGGGCGTAGGTGCGCTCCGCTGCTGCGAGACGCTTCTGCTGCTCGGCGCGGACGTAGGGCGTCGTCGGCACGTCGTCCGACTCCTCGGTGGGTTCCTCCTCCGGCTCGGCGTCCGGCGTCGCGGGTCCGTCTGCAAGTGCCTCGGGCGCCTCGTCCGAGTCGGGCGTCGTCGTCTCGGGCGAGACCTCCGGACCGGTGTCGTCGGCCGCTCGCACAGCCGAGCGGGCGGTCGCGCGGGGTGTCGGAGGGTCGACGGGCACCGGAACCTCGGGCCCGTACTCGGCGACGAGCACGTCCTCGACGAGTCCCAGCTCCGACCCGGCGCGCTCGAGCAGACCGGACAAGTGGAGCTTCTTCTCGTAGATCTGGAGTTCGAGGCCGTGGACGCTCTCGGTGACGACCTGCAGCCGCTGCCGGAGCGTGTGCTCCTCGCCGCGCAGTCGCACGAGTTCGGCGTTCCGGCTGGACCGTGTCGCCTCGGCTGCAGCGAGCGCGACGCGGGCCTCGGTGACCGACCGGTCGACCGAGTCGAGGACGGGCGGGAGCGCCTCCGTCACGGCGGTAGCGGCCGCGGCCTGGCGCGCACGGATGACGGCACGCCGAGCCGCTTCCTCAGCTGCCGCCTGGTCGACCTGCCGCTGCCGCTCGAGGTTCGCGACCGCGAGCTCCTCCGCCCGCACGCGTTCGCGCGCGGTCTCGAGAAGGAGGCGGTGCTGCACTTCGGCCTCGCGCGCCGCGTCCAGTTCGGCGGAGAGCCCATCGCGTGCCGACACGTCGAGGAGCGGTCGTGGACGCGCGCGAGCGGTGTCGTGGTCCAGCTTGGCCCGTTCCACGGCGGCAGCGGCGTCGGCGACCGCCGCCTCCGCCGTCCCGGCGGCTGCGAGGAGGCGGTCGTGTTCGGCCTGCGCGGATTCGTATCGGACCGTGACCCGGTTCACGCGCTCGGCCTGTGAGGCACGGTTGGCGTCGAACTCGCGGAGGGCGCTCAGCGCAGCCTGCGCGGTCTGCTTCGCCTCCTGCAGGATCGTGCGCTGCTCGGCCAGTGCGAAGCGCGCCCGCTCGATGAGCGACTCGACCTCGCCGTGTCGATCGGCTGCCGCATCGCGTTCGGCCAGCAGTTCGATGCGGCTCTGCGCTCCGCCGCTCCCCCCGCGGACGATGCTGTCCGTGACGACCGCGCCGTCACGGGTCACGAGGGTGAACGCGCTGAGTGACGAGCCGAGTCGGTCGTACGCCGCGATCGCGTCGTCGAGTGAGTCGACGACGAGGACCGAGGCGAGGATCCCCAGCACGCCAGGAGGGGCCTCCACCAGCTCGGCAGCCGAGGTGAACCCGGCGGGCGCGTCCGGGACGTCTCGAGCACCGTCGGCGATGACGATCTCGACCCGGCCGAGATCCTGGTCGGCCGCGTGATCGAGCGCCCGACGGGCGGCGTGCCGGTCGACGGCGACGGCGGCCTCCGCGAGCGTGCCGAGCGCTGCGGCCACAGCCGACTCGTGGCCGGGTCGGACCTGCACCCGGTCCGCGACGATCCCGTCGATCCCGTCGAGACCGCTCGATGCGAGTTCGGCCGAGCCGGTCTTGAGGTCGAGGGCGCGAGAGAGTGCACTGGTCTTGGCGCCGAGCGAATCGCGTTCACGTTCGAGGGTGTGGAGCTGCTCGCGCAGGCCCTCGATCTCCCCTTCGGCCTCGGCTGCGCCGCGTTGGGCCGCCTCGTAGGCGTCGTCGAGTCCGGAGTCGGCGGCGTCCGCCAGGGTCGGGTCGTCCTCGAGCGCCTCGTACTCCAGCCGTGCGGCGTCCAGACGGAGGGCAGCGGCGTCGATCGCGTTCTGCTGGCGCAACGCCTCGCCGCGGACCGCGGCGAGTTTGGACCCGGCGGCGTCGACGGCGCCCGCGAGCTTGGAGAGCTCCAGGTCGTGTCGTGACACGAGCGCGCTCTGCGCTGCGATCTCGACGTCCACCGCGTCGAGTGCGGCGCGCTTCGCCCGGGTGTCCGCCTGCGCCTCCTGCAACGCGCGCTCCGCGTCGGCGACCGCCACCCGCAGTCCGTCGATCTCCGCGGTCGCGTCGGCGACCATCTGCTTCGTGATCCGGGGTTCGGCGGCCGTCGTGTCCGTCGATGATCCGAGCAGCGCGAGCCGCTGGTTGGCGAGCGTGTACAGGTTCCGGAGGCGCTCCTGCACGCTCTCGAGCTCGAAGGTGATCCGGCGGGCGTCGTCGACCGCGTCGCCGAGTTGGGCCTGCTCGATCCGGTTGATCCGCAGTTCCGCCTGTTCCAGCTGCTCCTGGAGGACGAGGCGCTCGCTGTGGCGCTCGCTCTCCGAGCGGTTGTGCTCGTCGAGGGAACGCCGGAGGCCCACGACGTCGTCCGCGAGGATCCGAGCGCGGGCGTCGCGGACGACCGCTGCGATCGTCTGCGCCTCCCGGGCGATCTCCGCCTGACGACCGAGCGGCTTCAGCTGCCGGCGGATCTCTCCGGCGAGGTCGCTCAACCGCGTGAGGTTGGTCTGCATCGCCTCGAGCTTCCGGAGCGTCTTCTCCTTGCGTCGACGGTGCTTCAGGATGCCGGCCGCCTCCTCGATGAAGCCGCGTCGCTCCTCGGGCGTCGCCCGCAGCACCGCGTCGAGCTGCCCCTGTCCGACGATGACGTGCATCTCACGGCCCAGCCCGGAGTCGCTGAGGAGCTCCTGGACGTCGAGCAACCGGCACGTGTCGCCGTTGATGGCGTACTCGCTCCCACCGTTGCGGAACAGGGTGCGGCTGATCGTCACCTCGGTGTACTCGATGGGCAGCGCGCCGTCGCTGTTGTCGATGGTGAGCGTGACCTCGGCTCGACCGAGCGGTCCCCTGGTCGATGTGCCGGCGAAGATGACGTCCTCCATCTTGCCGCCGCGGAGGGTCTTCGCCCCCTGCTCGCCCATCACCCAGGCGAGCGCGTCGACGACGTTCGACTTGCCGGAACCGTTGGGACCCACGACGCAGGTGACGCCTTGCTCGAACGCGAAGGTGGTGGGGTGCGCGAAGGACTTGAACCCTTTGAGCGTCAGGCTCTTCAGGTACACGCGCACCTCCTCTCCCGCGTCGCGGATGCTGTGCACTACGGTAGCGAATCCGCGGACGGACGAGGGACACCACGCTGTGCCGGCCCGCCGGGGCGGTCGTAGCATGGACCGCATCGCCCAGGACGGTCTGGTGTGGGAGGGAGGCGACGATGCGCGTCACGATCGACGAGGTCGAGATCCCGGCGTCCGGGAGCTCAGCCGTGTTCGACGCGGTCCAGGAGGTCGCGAACACGCTCGAAGCGGAGATCTGGTCCACCGACGACTTCGCCCTGACTTCCGCCATGACCCTGCCCGAGTACCGCGACCAGCGATTCCAGCGACGCGTCCTGCTCGCCGCCGTCCTCGACGGCCGTGTGGTCGGTCGCGGCTGGCTCGGGTACGGCACCGAGGCCGACGCGGTGACGGCCTCCCTGGACGTCGGTGTCCTCCCCGAGGCGCGTCGTCGTGGGATCGGCACAGCGCTCCTGTCGGAGTCGGA
This sequence comes from Plantibacter sp. VKM Ac-2876, assembly GCF_015350715.1. NCBI lineage: Bacteria > Bacillati > Actinomycetota > Actinomycetes > Micrococcales > Microbacteriaceae > Plantibacter > Plantibacter sp. VKM Ac-2876. The sequence continues at coordinate 684,394 of NZ_JADKSI010000002.1, forward strand.
GCGACGGGCCTTCGCGGCCGGTCGCCCGACGGTGACCGCCTTCACCCAGCACGCCGTCGACGACATTTCGGTCGACGAACCACTCATCGGTGCGAGCGTCGGCGAACGGGCTATCCCTGCGAACGCCGCGGCGAGCCGGTTCATGCTCGCTCGTGGATACGCCCTCGCGCAGGTCGAGCGGACCAACCGCTGCGACCTCGCCACGACGCTCGGGGAGCTGCCGGACATCGTCGCGGCGTCCACCGCCCGAGCCGGGCACACATACCGTCTCGTGCACTGGGTGGACCGCACCCCCGACGAGCTGCTCGGCTCGCTCGCGACGGCCCGCGAACACATGGCGACCGACATCCCGGCCGCCGATCTGGAACTCGACCCCGAGGTCTGGACGCCTGATCGCGTCCGCGCCCGCGAGGATCAGCTGGCGGCGTCTGGCGACCACGCGATCGTCGTCGCCGCCGTCCACCGCGACAGCGGCACGGTCGCCGGGTACAGCGAGCTCGTCCTCGGCGAGGGCAAGGAACACGCGGAGCAGTGGGACACGCTCGTGCTCGCCGACCACCGGGGACACGGCCTCGGACTCTGGATGAAGGCGGCGAACCTCATCGCACTCGCCGATCAGGCACCCGAGCGGTCCCGGATATACACCTGGAACGCCGACGAGAACGCGCACATGCTCGCGATCAACGACCGACTCGGTTTCCGCATCGTCGGCTACTCGGGAGAGTGGCAGCGCCGACTCCCCCGCAGCGACTGATCGTCAGGTGCGGCGCTGGCACACGGGACAGCGGTGCGAGCCGCGGTTCATGAACTGCTCGCGGACGATGAGCGTGCCGCAGCGCGCGCACGGTTTGCCCTGCCTGCCGTAGGCGTTCAGGCTGTGGGCGAAGTACCCCGCCTGACCGTTGACGTTCACGTACTGGGCGTCGAAGCTCGTCCCGCCCTCGGCCAGGGCCTTGGCGAGCACGGCACGGACCTCCTCGAGCAGCCGGCCGGCGCGTCCGAGCCCGAGACGGGCGGTCTCCTGCTCGGGGTGGATGCGCGCCGCCCAGAGCGACTCGTCCGCGTAGATGTTGCCGATCCCGCTGACCAGGGTCTGATCGAGGAGCGCCCGCTTCACACCGGTTCGTTTCTCGCGCAGTCGTCGGAGGAAGACGGCGTCGTCGAAGGCCGGGTCCATCGGGTCTCGGGCGATGTGCGCGACCTGGTCGGGCACCATCGCGACCTCGTCGCCGAACCCGCCTGCGGCTCCGTCCGTCGTCGGGACGAGCGCGGTCACCGCCATGGAGCCGAAGATCCGCTGGTCTACGAAGTGCAGCCAGAGCTCGCCGTGCTCGGGATGCTCCAACTGCAAGCGGATGCGCAGGAGTCGGTCGGCGTCGTCACCGGGCGACCGGAGCAACATCTGCCCGCTCATGCCCAGGTGGCCGACGATCGCCTCATCGTCGTCGAGGGGGAACCAGAGGAACTTCCCGCGTCGGACGGCCGATCGGATGGTCCGCCCCGTCAGCCGTGCGGTGAAGTCGGCGACACCACTCGCGTGGCGGCGCAGGGAGCGTTCGTCGAAGACCTCGACGCCGGCGATCGTCGCGCCGCTGACGGCGGGCTCCAAGCCGGCGCGGACGACCTCGACCTCAGGGAGTTCCGGCACTGATCCGCGACCAGGCTTCCAGGGCCGCCGCCATCTCGGCGTGCTTCTTGCTCGTACCGGAGCCCGTCGCCGTGACGGCAGTGCCCACGGTGACCGTCGCGACGAACCGTCGGTTGTGGTCGGGGCCGGAGCTGGCGATCTCGTAGACGGGCGCCGGCGCACCGATGGCCGCGGCGGCCTCCTGAAGGCTCGTCTTCGGGTCCATCGCCGCACCGAACCGCTCGGGGTTCTCGAGCAGGGGGTTCACCAGCCGCAGGACGAGTGCCGTCGCCGCGTCGGGTCCGGCCGACAGGTACGTCGCGCCGATGACGGCCTCCATCGTGTCGGCCAGGATGGACGCCTTGTCGCGGCCACCGGTCTGGTCCTCGCCCTTGCCGAGCTTGATCCGCTCGCCCAGCCCGATCGAACGCGCGACCTCAGCGAGCGCGATCGTCGAGACGAGGCTCGCACGTCGCTTCGCCAGCTGCCCTTCGTCGAGGTGCGGGAAGTCGCGGTAGAGCATGACGGTGACGGCCTGCCCGAGGATCGAGTCGCCGAGGAACTCGAGGCGCTCGTTGTGCGGGAGTCCACCGTGCTCGTACGCGTACGAGCGGTGCGTCAGCGCCAGGTCGAGCAGCTCGTACGAGACGTCGACACCCAGTTGCCGTGCGAAAACGACCACACCGGGATCGGTCTCCGATGCGGAGCCGATTCCGGTGTGGTCGGAATGATTCGTGTTCACGCTGTTCGAACGCGGACGTTCAACGCGCGGATCAGACGTCTGCGACCTTGCGGCCCTTGTACTCGAGGTACAGGGCGGTGCCCTGCGAGTCCTCGACGACCTTGGCGCGGTGCGGCAGGCTGTACGTGACGCGGCCGTTCTCCACCGTCTTCACGAGCGTCGGCACGGCGGCCTTCCACTGCGAGCGACGCGAGCGGGTGTTCGAGCGCGAGACCTTCCGCTTCGGGGGGTTTCCAGCCATGATCTATCTCTCTTCTGTGTCTGCAGCGGCGCGCTGGGCGCTACTGGCGTCTGTGTCAAGTACGGAGTCTGAGGACAAGCCCGCGAGCGCAGACCAGCGAGGATCTGCGACGTCGTGAGGGTGTCGTTCCGGACGTTCGGCCAGCCGCTCACCGGTCTCGGGGTCGAGTCCGGGGCAATCCGGCTGGCACACCGGCTGAAACGGTAATGCGAGAACTACCGCATCTCTGACCAGAGGTTCAAGATCCACGTGGTCGTCGTGAACCTCGAAGTCAGACGCTTCCGAATCAGGATACGCGAAAAGTTCCTGAATCTCGACTTCGACAGGCAGTTCGATGTCGCGGAGGCAGCGTCCGCACTCGCCGGTCGCCAGTGCGTCGACGTCGACGGTCACGAGGATCCCCTCGTGAACGGACTCGAGACGCACCTGCTCGGAGAGCGTCGTGCCCTCCTGGACGGCGACCAGACCCTCGCCCCAGCGCTCGGCGAGCACCACCTCGAGGTCGTGCTCGCGCATCTCCCCGGGACGGTTCACCAGATCGCGCACGTTGACGCTGAACGGCGAATTGTTCGTTCTCTTCCTAGTCACGATCGACGATTCTACGCCGAACCCGACCGGGAGGACGCCCTAGCCCTCCTGGAGGAAGGCCGCCACCACCTGCGGGACGTACGGACTGACATCGCCACCGAGTGCGGCCACCTGCCGGACGAGTGAACTGGAGACGTGCGCGTGCGCGGGATCAGGCAGGAGGAAGACCGTCTCCACGCCGGCGAGGCTGCGGTTCATGATGGCCATGGGCGTCTCGTACGCGACGTCGACCTGCGAGCGGATGCCCTTCACGAGCACGCTCGCGCCGACGTCCGTGCAGTAGTCGACGAGCAGGCCGACGTTCCACTGGGCGACGACGATGTTGTCGGGCAACCCGCCGTCGGCGATGGAGCGCTCGAGCAAGGACACCCGCTGCGGCATCGGCAGCAGCGCGGACTTGTCGGGGTTGTGCACGACCAGCACGTGCAGTTCGTCGAAGATGCGCGCCGCCCGCTCGATGACATCCAGGTGACCGAGGGTGACTGGGTCGAACGATCCGGGGACGACGGCGATCCGCTTCATGTCGCCAGCCTATCGGTGCTCAGTTCTTGGCGAGCGCGGCCCGGTCGGATTCGTCGAGGCGTCGGCGGAGCGCTTCGGCCAGCACCGGGTGGTCGGCGAGGTCGGGATCGGTGTCGAGGAGCTCGGCGGCATCCGCCCGCGCCTCGATGATGACCTCGCTGTCGTGCACGACCCGGAGCAGTTTGAGCGAGGACCGCCCGCCCGACTGCATGCTGCCGAGGACGTCACCCTCGCGCCGCAGCTCGAGGTCGACCTGCGCCAGGTCGAAGCCGTCGAGCGTCGCGGCAACCGCGTCGACGCGTTCGCGTGCGGTGCTCTCCGCCTCCGCCGCGGTGACGAGCAGACACAGCCCGGGGACGCCGCCTCGACCGACGCGTCCGCGGAGCTGGTGGAGCTGCGACACCCCGAAGCGCTCCGCGTCGAGCACGACCATCGTCGAGGCGTTGGGGACGTCGACGCCCACCTCGATGACCGTCGTCGCCACGAGCACGTCGATCTCACCGGTGGCGAAGGCCCGCATCGTCCGGTCCTTCTCCTCCGCGCTCATCCGGCCGTGGAGGACGTCGATGCGTCGGGACGCGAGCAGTGGGTGGGTGCGCAGCTGCTCCACCGTGGTGAGCACGGACGCGATCGGGCGCGCCGGGTCGGCGTCCTCCTCGAGTTCCTCACCGGGCTCGACCTCCTTGGCGTCGATCGCCGGGCACACCACGAACCCCTGCCGTCCCTGCGCGAGTTCCTCGGCGAGGCGCTCCCAGACGCGGGAGATCCACCGCGGGTGATCGGCCAGGGCGACCACAAAGCTCTCGATCCCCTGCCGGCCGCGTGGCAGCTCCTTGATGATGCTGACGTCGAGGTCGCCGAAGACGGTCATGGCCACGGTCCGTGGGATCGGCGTCGCGGTCAGCACGAGGACGTGCGGCGGTGTGCGTCCCTTCTGACGGAGCTGGTCGCGCTGCTCCACGCCGAAGCGGTGCTGTTCGTCGACGACGACCATCCCCAGATCGGCGAAGGTCACGGCGTCGCCCAGCAGCGCGTGCGTCCCGATCACGATCCGTGCCTGGCCGGCGACGATCCGCAGCAGCGCCCGTTTGCGATCGGACGTCGGCAGCTGGCCGGTGAGCAGCGTCGGCATGAGCTCGGCTGAGAGGTCGGGCCCGAGCGAACGGACGATCGACCGCAGGTGCTGCGCCGCCAGGACCTCGGTGGGCGCCAGTAGCACCGACTGTCCCCCGCTGTCGGCGACGGCCGCCATGGCCCGGAGGGCGACGAGCGTCTTGCCCGAACCGACCTCGCCCTGGACGAGCCGGTTCATCGGATTGGGCTGCGCGAGGTCGGCCGCGATCTCCGTGCCGACCGTCTGCTGGTCGCCGGTCAGCTCGAACGGGAGCGCGGCATCGAGGCGCTCGAGGTAGCCGCCGGCTTTCGGCACGCGGGGTTCGGCCGCCAGCGCACGGGTGGCCGCACGCTGCTGGAGCAGGGCCGTCTGGAGGAGGTACGCCTCCTGGTACCGCAGGCTGCGGCGACCGCGCTGCCAGTCGCGGTCGACCGTCGGGCGGTGGACGGCCCGGATGGCGGCGTCGAAGGAGAGTTCACCCCTCGCCGCCCGGACCGACCGCGGAACGGGGTCCTCCTGCGGCGGCAGGGCGTCGAGCACCAGCTCCACGGACTGCTTGAGGTTCCAGCTCGTGATCGTGCTCGTCGCCGGGTAGATCGGGATGGGCGCCTCCGACCACGCCTTCGCCTGGGCGTCCGCGAGCGCGGGTGCGTCGGCGTCGTCGGGGAAGAGCTGATATTGCGGGTGCGCGAGCTGATAGCTGCCGCGGTAGTCGCCGACCTTGCCCGCGAAGATGCCACGCAAGCCCGGCCGGAGTTCGTTCGCCCGCCAGGGCTGGTTGAAGAAGGTGAGGTTGAGCCGACCCTGACCGTCTGAGATGACGACCTCGAGGATGGAACCCTTGCGTTGCTTCATCTGGCGGTCGCGGACCTCGAGGACGTCGGCGACGATCGTCACGTCCTCGCCGAGCGGCAGCTGGCCGATGACCGTCAGCTCGCCGCGCTTCGCGTAGCGACGCGGGTAGTGCTCGAGGAGGTCGCCGACGGTCTCCACGCCGAACGCCTTCTGGAGTGCTGTCGCGGTCCGGCCGCCGAGGACACCGCCGAGCTTCGTGCCCAGCTCGATCCCCGTCATGCCGTCGATTCTATTCGGGACCTCGGACACCGCGGTTCGCTCGGCTTCGCACAGCCTGCGAGGATGGGACCATGGCCGGCATCAGGATCATCTCGGGTTTCGCCGGATCACGCACGATCCGGGTCCCGGGCAGCGGTACACGACCGACGAGCGATCGCGTCCGCGAGGCACTCTTCTCCGCGTTGGAAGCTCGCGACGTGATAGCCGGCGCCGAGGTGCTCGACCTGTACGCAGGCTCGGGGTCGCTGGGGCTCGAGTGCGCCAGCCGGGGTGCCGCCGTGGTCACCCTCGTCGACCGGGGGTCGGAGGCCGCGAAGCTGTGTCGGGACAACGCGAGGATCGTGACCTCGGCAGCGCCTCGCGGCGCGGCACCACGCATCACGGTGCACGCCAAGTCGGTCGGCGCCTACCTGTCCGGGGCGACGGTCCCGTCCGACCTCGTCTTCATCGATCCCCCGTACGACCTCCCCGAGGCGGAGCTCACGGCCAACCTCGCCGCGCTCGTCGGTCTGGTCACCGACGACGGGCTCGTGCTCGTCGAGCGGAGCTCCCGCTCGCCCGAACCGGCCCTTCCCGACGCGCTCGAGGTCCTGCGGAAGAGCACCTACGGCGAGACCGTCGTCTGGTGGATCACGCCGGTCTGAGCCACCGCGTCACCGTCACCGCGTCACCGCACGGACCTCGCGCCACGGCGGCCGGGCACACCGCTCAACCGGACGCATCGTCCCAGTCGCGGTAAGGATCCCAGCCGGCGCGACCGTCGTAGGCCACACCGTCGACGAGGACCCCGGCACCGGTCCGGGCCGTGCCGATGGCCCGGAAGCCGGCGGGGATCGTGGTGGCGGACGGGAACGTCGCCAGGAGGGAGTGGTCCTCGCCGCCGGCAAGGGCGAGCGCCACGTCGGCACCCAGGTCCTCGGCCCGCAGGTCGATCGCGACCCCACTCGCCCGCGCGAGGCGACCGGCGTCGAGCGCGAGCCCGTCCGACAGGTCGAGCATCGCCGTGGCACCGGCGACGGCGGCGACGACCCCGGCCGCGATCGGTGGCCGTGGCGCGAGTTGTGCCTCCACCTCGACCCGGTGATCGCGTCGTAGGACGGATGCTGCCTCGGCCGAAGGCACACCGTCGGTGTCGACCCCACGTGAGAAGAGGAGTCGCAGACCTGCCGCAGCCGAACCCAGCTCCCCCGCGACCGCGACCACGTCGCCGGGTCGCGCTCCGTCACGCCGGACGGGGCTACGACCCTCCAGGTCGCCGAACGCCGTCACCGCGATCATGAAGACGTCGGACACGGCCAGATCGCCGCCGACGACACCGCAGCCGGGCGCGAGCTCGGCACAGGCGTCGCGCAGTCCGTCGGCGAACCCGTCGAGCACGGCGACCGGCAGGTGCTTGGGCATGGCGAGTGCGACGACGAGTGCCGTCGGACGCGCCCCCATCGCCGCGACGTCCGCCAGGTTGCTGGCCGCAGCCTTCCACCCCAGATCGTGGGCGCTCGACCACGCCAGCCGGAAGTCCGGCCCGTGGATCATCGTGTCCGTCGTGACGACGAACCGACCGTCCGGCGCCCGGACGACCGCGGCATCGTCACCCGGCCCGAGGAGTTCGGCGTCGGCGTGCGGGAGACGGGGGAAGATGCGCTCGAGCAGATCCCCCTCGGCGAGGTCCCCGACACAGGGCCCGACCGTTCCGTGATCGTCGGACGCGCTCCCAGACTCGTTCATGGGATCAACGGTAGCCTGGTGGGCGATGTCCCCGATTCGTGTGCTCCTCGCCACCGCCCTCGCCGCAGCCGCAACCCTGGCCCTGGCCGGCTGCGCGCCCGCCGTCGCGCTCGAACCCGCCGCCGATGCGAACAACCCGCAGTGCGCTGAGGTCACGGTTCGTCTGCCCGACGTCGTCGCCGAATTGCCCGAGCGAGGGACCGACGCCCAGGCCACCGGCGCTTGGGGCGATCCGGCGACGGTCCTCCTGCACTGCGGCGTCGCGATCCCCGGCCCGACCACGCAGCAGTGCCAGTCGGTGAACGGCGTCGACTGGATCATCGACGACGCCGACGCGCCGAACTACCGGTTCACCACCTTCGGGCGCACGCCCGCGGTCGAGATCGTGCTCGACGGCGACGCCGTCGCCAGCAGCACCGTCCTGGCCGATCTGGCGCCTGCCGTGTCCGTGCTCCCCGTCACCGGGAAGTGCACCGCCCTCGGCGACGCAGACCTCCCGATCCCCACCGACGGCTGACCGTTCCCGGCGCCACGCCGCTCAGGATCGAGCGCGCGCGACCTCGATCAGCTCGGTGATGAGCTCGGGGTAGCTGAGCCCCGAGGCCAACCAGCAGCTCGGGAACATCGAGATCGGGGTGAACCCCGGCATGGTGTTGACCTCGTTGACGACGAAGCCGTCCGCGGTCAGGAAGAAGTCGACCCGGGCGAGCCCTGCGCAGCCCAACGCCTCGAACGCCCGACGCGAGAGGTCCTGCATCTCCGACAACTGCTCGGGAAGAAGGTCGGCGGGGCAGACGAGCTCGATACCGGGGGCGTCGAGGTACTTCGCCTCGAAATCGTAGAAGTCGCGTCCGGTCACGACGACCTCGCCGGCCACCGAGACCCGAGGTGCCTCGCCGGGGAGGGATTCGAGGACCGCGCACTCGATCTCTCGGCCCACCAGACCGGTCTCGACGAGCACGGTCGAATCCTCGGCGAGGGCCAGCTCGATCGCCGCACGGAACGCATCCGGCGTCGACACCTTCGACACGCCGACGCTCGAACCGGCTCGCGCCGGCTTCACGAACGCCGGTGACCCGAGCGATCCGAGCGATGCGAGCACCTCCTCGGGTGCCGTGGCCCAGTCGTGGGCGGTGAACCGCACCCACGGGGCGACGGCGATCCCGGCGGCCTGGAGCACCGTCTTCGTGAAGTGCTTGTCCATGCCGAGGGAGGACGCGAGGACGCCGGAGCCGACGTACGGGAGGTCGACGAGCTCGAGCATGCCCTGCACGGTGCCGTCCTCGCCGAACCGACCGTGGAGGATCGGGAAGACGATGTCGATGGGGCCGAGGGTGAACGGGACGCCGTCCTCCCCGACGACGGTCAGCTCACGGCTGCCGACGCGCTCAGGCCAGCGCACGGCCGGCCGCGAGGGGTCGACCGCCGGCAGGTGGGCGGGGTCGAGCGCGTACCGGCTCGGGTCGTCGACCTCGAGGACGTACGAGCCGTCGTGGGCGATCCCGACCGGGTAGACGTCGTACCGTTCGCGGTCAATCGCGGCGAGGACGCCGCCCGCCGTTGCGCAGCTGATCGAGTGCTCGCTTGAACGGCCTCCAAAGAGCACCACCACTCCGGTCTTGTGCGTCATCGTTGCTTCTCTCCCCCTGGGGTTCGTCGTCGTCGGTCGTGAGGTGCGGTGCGATGTCCTTCGGGTCGAGCGTGCCGTCGAGCACCTGCTTGACCTGTTCGACGATGGGCATCGCGACCCCCTTCGCCTTGGCCAGCTCGAGCACCGGTGCCACGGACGCGAGCCCCTCCGCGGTCTGCTGCATCTGTTTGACGACGTCGTCGAACTGATACCCCTGGCCGAGCAGACGCCCCGCCGTGTTGTTGCGGGACAGCGGCGACTGGCACGTCGCGATGAGGTCCCCGAGCCCGGCCAGGCCCGAGAGGGTCTCCGGCTGCGCGCCGTGGGCCACCGCGAAGTCGGTCATCTCGACCAATCCGCGCGTGATGATGGAGGCCTTCGTGTTCTCGCCGTAGCCGACGCCGTCGACGATGCCGATCGCGACGGCGATGAGGTTCTTGAGCACACCGCCGAACTCGGTACCGATGACGTCGGTGTTCACGAAGCTGCGGAAGTACCGGTTGCGCGCGAGGAGTGCGACCGTCTGCGCCGTCTCGAGGCTCTCCGAGGAGATCACGGCGGCCGTCGGCTGCTCGCGGGCGATCTCGAGCGCGAGGTTGGGGCCCGAGGCGACGGCGATGCGTGACGGGTCGATGTCGAGGGTCTCGCGGATGACCTCGCTCATCCGGGATCCGCTGCGACGCTCGACGCCCTTCATGAGCGAGACGACGATGGTGCCGTCCTCGAGGTGCGGGCGGAGCGCGATGAGGTTGTCGCGCAGGGACTGGCTCGGGACGGACAGGAACACGACCGAGGCACCGCGCACGGCGTCGACCATGCTCGCGGTCGCCGTCATCCGCATCGGCAGATTGATCCCGGGCAGGTAGTCGCTGTTGCGCTTGGCCTCGGTGATCTCGCGAGCGAGCTCGGGCCGTCTGGCCCACATGACCACGTCGGAGCCACCGTCCGCGAGGATCTTGCCGAACGTCGTGCCCCAGCTGCCCGCTCCGAGCACGGCGACCCTCGTGGCGGCCGGTGGTTGCGGAACGTTCCTAGGACTCAAAGCGGCCTGTCTCCTTCTGCTGGTGTTTCGAGGGATCCCAACGCTCCGTGGGAGCTTGGGCACCGCGCAGTTCCTCGCAGAGGGCGGTGATGGCCTGCATGACGACCTCGGTCGCCTCGTTCAGCGTCTTCGAGTCTAGCTGCCGCCCGGCGAAGGCCGAGAGGTCCACCGGCTCGCCGATGGCGACCTCGACGCGCTTCCGCAAGGGGAACACCCGCAGCTTGCCGTACCTGGGCATGACCTCCTGCGTGCCCCAGTGCGCGGCGGGGATGATCGGCAGGCCGTGCGTGAGGGCGATCCGGACCGCGCCGGTGCGCCCGCGCATCGGCCACAGGCCCGGGTCACGCGTGAGCGAACCCTCGGGGTATACGACGACGCCCTGACCGCGTTCGGTCAGGTGTGCTGCAGCGCTGACCGGATCCATCCCGCGGGCGGAACCCTCGCGCTCGACGGGGATCTGCCCGGACTTCCGCAACAACCACCCGACCACCGGGACCTTGAACAGACTGCCCTTCGCCATGAAGCGAGGCTGTCGCCCGAGCCGCCAGACGGCCACGCCCATGATCAGCGGGTCGAACTCGCTGTCGTGGTTGGGCGACAGGATGAACGGCCCCTCCTGCGGCAGGCGTTCGCCGTGCCGGACGCGGAGCTTGACGAGAGCACTGAACGGCGGGATCGCGATCGACGACAGCAACCAGTAGATCGACGGCCTCGACCGTTCCACCCCCACGGCGGACTACTTCGTTTCGAGGACGAAGTCAGCACCGAGCTGCTGGAGCTTCACGATGAAGTTCTCGTACCCGCGGCTGATGATGCCGACGTTGCTGACCGTCGACTTGCCCTCGGCGGTGAGCGCCGCGATGAGGTGGCTGAAGCCACCGCGGAGGTCGGGTACCTCGATGTCGGCACCGTGCAACGGCGTCGGTCCGTTGATCACGGCGGCCTGCTCGAGGTTGCGCCGCGGCACCCGACGAGGCGTACCCGACAGCCCGTTGGGGTGCACGACGATGTTCGCGCCCATGGTGTTGAGCGCGTCCGTGAAGCCGAAGCGGTTCTCGTAGACGGTCTCGTGGACGATCGACTCGCCCGTCGCCTGCGTCAGCGCGACGATGAGAGGCTGCTGCCAGTCCGTCATGAAGCCGGGGTGCACGTCGGTCTCGATGACCACGGGCTTCAGCTCCTCCTTGCGGTAGAACCGGATGCCGTCGTCGGTGATGTCGAACCCGCCACCGGCCTTGCGGAAGATGTTGAGGAACGTCATCATGTCCTGCTGCTTCGCGCCGCCGACGAAGACGTCGCCGTCGGTCGCGAGCGCGGCCGACGCCCAGCTCGCTGCCTCGTTGCGGTCGCCGATGGCCGTGTGGTCGTACCCCTCGAGCTTGTCCACACCCTCGATGAGGATCACGCGGTTCGGCTCGTAGGAGATGATCGCGCCCATCTTCTGGAGGACGGCGATGAGATCCATGATCTCCGGCTCGATCGCCGCACCCTTGAGCTCCGTGGTGCCCTTGGCGCGGACCGCCGTGAGCAGGACCTGCTCCGTGGCGCCGACACTCGGGTACGGGAGATGCACCGTCGTCCCGTGGAGACCGTTCGGGGCCGAGAGACGGATGCCCTGCGGGAGCTTCTCCACGACCGCGCCGAACTTGCGGAGCGCGTCGAGGTGGAAGTCGATGGGGCGGTCGCCGATGCGGCAACCTCCGAGGTCGGGGATGAACGCCGCCCCGAGGCGGTGGAGCAGCGGCCCGCAGAACAGGATCGGGATCCGGGAGAAGCCGGCGTGCGCGTCGATCTCCTCCATGTGGGCGGACTCGACGTTGGTCGGGTCGAGGCGGAGCTCGTTCGGGTTCTCGCCCTCCGTCACGTCCACGCCGTGGATCTCGAGCAGGGAGCGGACCACCCGGACGTCGCTGATGTTCGGCACGTTGCGCAGGACGCTGACGTTCTCGCCGAGCAGCGACGCCACCATCGCCTTGGTCACGAGGTTCTTGGCACCCTTGACCTCGATGCGGCCCCGGAGCGGGATACCGCCGTTGATCGTGATGCGGTCGACATCGAGTCCGACCGACGAGCCTGCCGCCTGTGACGCCTGGACGAGTGAATTCAAACCGGTACCTACTGCCTTGCTACTTGACGGGAATGGTGCGGGGCAGCCAGTTCGGCCGCCGGGCTTCGAATGCGGTGATCTGCTCCTCGCTACGGAGCGTCAGCCCGATGTCATCGAGTCCTTCGATGAGCCGCCACCGAGTGTAATCGTCGACCTGGAACGAAACCGTGAGATCGCCGACCGTGATGGTGCGGGAGATGAGGTCGACGACGGAATCCGCGCCTGGAGCGGCCTCGATCGCAGCCCAGAGCTGCTCGAGCTCCTCCTCCGTGACCTGGGCGGCCAGGAGGCCCTGCTTGCCGGAGTTCCCGCGGAAGATGTCGCCGAAGCGGGACGACACGACGACCTTGAACCCGAAGTCGCGCAGCGCCCAGACGGCGTGCTCACGCGACGACCCGGTACCGAAGTCGTGCCCGGCGACGAGGATGCTCGCGCCCTGGTAGGCCGGCTGGTTCAGGATGAAGTCGGGGTCCTGGCGCCATCCGGCGAAGAGTGCGTCCTCGAAGCCGGTCTTCGTGACCCGCTTCAGGTAGACGGCGGGGATGATCTGATCGGTGTCGACGTTGGAGCGCCGCATCGGAGCGGCGACGCCGGTGACGGTCGTGAACTTGTCCATCAGGCGTGCACGCCTTCCTGCTCGGTGGCCGCGTGTCTGCCGGGCTCGACCTCGAGGTCGGCCGGGCTGGAGAGTGTTCCGCGGATGGCGGTCGCCGCGGCGACGAGCGGCGAGACGAGGTGCGTGCGGCCGCCCTTGCCCTGGCGACCCTCGAAGTTGCGGTTCGACGTCGAGGCGCAGCGCTCCCCCGGCGCGAGCTGATCGGGGTTCATCCCGAGGCACATGGAGCATCCGGCGAACCGCCACTCCGCACCGAAGTCGGTGATGATCTTGTCGAGCCCCTCGGCCTCCGCCTCGATCCGAACCCGGGCGGAACCCGGGACCACCATCACCCGCACACCCTCGGCCTTCGTGCGGCCCTCGATGACGGAGGCGAACGCCCGTAGGTCTTCGATCCGGCTGTTCGTGCAGGAGCCCATGAAGACCGCGTCCACCGGGATCTCCTTCATCGGGGTCCCGGCTTCGAGCGCCATGTACTCCAGCGCGCGCTCGGCGGCGGAGCGCTCGTTCGGGTCGGCGATGGCCGCGGGGTCGGGAACGTTCTCGCTGAGCGAGACACCCTGGCCGGGGTTGGTACCCCAGGTGACGAAAGGTTCCAGCGTGTCGGCGTCGAGGAAGACCTCGGCGTCGAAGGCGGCGCCTTCATCGGTCGCGAGGGTGTCCCAGTAGGCGACGGCTTCGTCCCAGTCGGCTCCGGTCGGAGCGTGCGGGCGGCCCTGCAGGTAGTCGTAGGTGATCTGGTCCGGGGCGACCATCCCGGCCCGGGCCCCGGCCTCGATCGACATGTTGCAGATCGTCATGCGGCCCTCCATGGAGAGCGCACGGATCGCCGAGCCGCGGTATTCGAGGACGTAGCCCTGCCCGCCGCCGGTGCCGATCTTCGCGATGACGGCGAGGATGATGTCCTTCGCGGTCACGCCCGGCCGCAGCGTGCCTTCGACCGTTATCGCCATGGTCTTGAACGGCTTCAACGGCAGCGTCTGCGTGGCCATGACGTGCTCGACCTCGCTGGTGCCGATACCGAAGGCCATGGCCCCGAAGGCGCCGTGGGTCGAGGTGTGCGAGTCGCCGCAGACGACCGTGATCCCGGGCATCGTGAGGCCGAGCTGCGGCCCGACGACGTGCACGATCCCCTGATCGAGGTCGCCGAGGGAGTGGATCCGCACCCCGAACTCCGCGGCGTTGCGACGGAGGGTCTCGATCTGCGTGCGGCTCGTGAGGTCGGCGATCGGCTTGTCGATCGCGAGCGTCGGGGTGTTGTGGTCCTCGGTCGCGATCGTGAGGTCGACGCGACGCAGCGGCCGGTCGGCCAGGCGCAGACCGTCGAAGGCCTGCGGGCTCGTCACCTCGTGGACGAGGTGCAGGTCGATGTAGATGAGGTCGGGCGTGCCGTCCTCACCCTTGACGACGAGGTGGTCGTCCCAGACCTTCTCGGCGAGCGTGCGCGGGTGCTCGGGAATGCTCGGGACGGACGGATCGGCGTTCAGCTGCGACATGTCGTGGAATTCCTTCAAACGATGAGTGGTCAGGCGTCAGCGACCTCCGCGACGAGGGAGCCTGGAACTAGGCCTCGTCGCGGCTGGGAAGGAGGAGCAGCCCGGACAACATTCGCCCAGCGTACCACCCGGTCAGTGGCGAAGCCGTCGGCACCGTCGTCGCTCGAGGGGACGCCGGTACCGACACCCCGGCTACTTCGGCGCGTCGATCCCGACGCGGTACTGCCCCTGGTCGTTGATGACCTCGACGGCCACCGGGTAGCTCTTCGCGTTGTACGAGAACGTGCACTCGAACTGTGTCCCGGTCGTGGCCGGCTGGTCACTCGGGCACTCGACCTTCTCGACGTCTGCGAGGCCGAAGTCCTGCTTGAGCACCTCGGCCACACCGGTCTGCACCGAGCCGCGGTCGAGCATCGGCGTGAACAGGCGACCGACCGAGAGGAGGGTGAGCGGGACGGCGATGAGCGATGCGGCGACCGCACCGACGAGCACGCCGATCCAGAGCTTGCGCCCGAGCGGCTTGCGCGCGGGTTTCCGGCTCGGAGCAGGCTGCTGGCCCACGACGCCGTACTCGGGGCCGGGTCGGAACGGACCGGTCTGCTGTGGACCGGACTGCGATCCTTGCTGTTGCGGACCTGGCTGGAACGGGCCGGTCGGGTGCTGCGCCTGTCCCGGACCGAAGGGCTGTGGCCCGGTCGGGCGTGCCTGACCGTAAGGAGGTTGACTCTGCGGCCCCTGAGGCTGGTTCTGAGGCTGACCCTGCGGCGCGCCGAGCGGACGTCCCTGCGGAGCCTGGCTGGGGGCCCGACCCTGCTGAGGACCCCCGGGCGCGTGACCGGGCTGACCATTCGCTGTCGGGGGCCGGAACCCGTCCGGACCGCCTGGCCGCCCCTGCTGCTGCGGCTGCTGGTTCGGAGCTGCGTTCGAGGGCCGCTGCTGCTGCGCCCACGGCTGCCCACCGGGCGCGCCGGCGAACGGCGCTCCGGACTGGGTGCGAGGTTGCGGCGCAGGACCGTTGGGCTGCTGCCCTGGGGCGCCTCCCTGCGGACGGGGCCCTCCCCCGGTCTGACCAGGCGCGGGCGGCTGAGACGGGCCGTTCTGCGGCGGTCCGTTCTGACCCTGCGGCGCGCCGTTCTGGGGTGCACCGTTCTGCGGCGGCGTCTGACGCTGCGGGCTGCCCGGTCCGAACTCCAGGCGGGGTGCGTTCGGGTCGGGGAATCCCGGCGGCTGCTGGTCGGGGCGCAGGGGGCCGCCGACCGGGGGCTTTCCGAGGTCCTCGGGTTTCTGGTCGTCGGTCATTTCCTCAACTCCTCGATCCGATCCCAGAACGCGGCCTGATCGGCCGCCGGGATCACCGTCACGTCGAATCCTGATGGTGCGGTCGGCAGGTCTTCGAGCGTCGACGTGCCCGACACCTCGAAGCCGGCCTGCAGCTGCAGCTTGCTCTCGCTCTCGACCGTCCCGCTCAACTCCATCTTCACGAGGCCACCCTCGGCATTCTGGAAGATCGTCACCGGTAGGAGGGTCGCCAGGTCGTCCTCGCTGAACGACGACACGAGGTCGTCCGGGAGGTCGAAGAGCGTCCCGACGGCCAGCACGCTCTCGAGGCTCGCGCTCGTCGAGATCTGCGAGGAGCCGTCGTTGCGCATCGAGACGACGACGCTGCTGAGCGCGCCGTCCCCCGAGCTGCGAGTGGTTTCGACCGCGCTGTAGATGTCGCACGCGATGGAGATGCCGGGGTAGACGCAGGCCGGCCCGAGCGAACCTTCGGCGTCCTCGTCAGCCACGTACTGCGTCTGGACGGCCACCCACTCCGTGGGCGCGAGCTCCTTGAGTTCACCGCCGAGCAGCAGGAGGTCGTAGTCGACTCCCGCCTGGTGATAGATGTCGACGGTGTCGCCGTCGGCCGAGCCCTTGTCCTGGCTGAACGACGCGGTCGGGTCGCCGAAGAGCACGACCGAGTCGTTCTCGTGCGACTCGAGGTCTCCCGAGACGGCGTGGACGTATGCCGACCCGATCACGTCCGGCGCCTGGCCGATCTGGGCTGACAGCAACTCCAACCTCGCCTCGGCGAGATCCTGCATGTAGCTCTGCTGGGCGGCGGCGTCGGGGAACGCCGATCCGGGCGTCGTGCACGCGCTCAAGGCGAGCGCGGCGCTCCCGGCCAGAGCCAGAACACCGATCCGCCGCCGGCGTCGCGTCAAACTCGCGCTGGCGGTCATGACCCCTCCGCCAGAGCGTCGTTGTACAGGGTGAGCGCCCGCTGTCCGAGCACGGGGCCCTCGAGCCAGGAACCGTCGCCGCGCGAGGTGACCGAGGTGACGTACCCGGCACCGGTGGCGGGATCCAGGCGGGTGAGCCAGCCCCCGCCCGAGCAACCCGGGGTCATGAGGCAGTCGACCCGGTATCCGGCGTATCCCTTCGTGGCGGCCTGGCTCGCGCAGTAGCGCTGCGACTGGCCGTCGAACGGTGCGGCGGACGGATACCCGATCACTGTGATGCCCTCGGGCGGCGTACCGAACGAGATGCCCTGACCGCCGGTCACCTCCTGGATCTTCTGGCCTGCAGCGTTCGGGGCGAGCCGGATGAAGGCGAAGTCGTAGGCCCAGCCGTTGCCGCTCGTCGCGCCGCTGGCGTCCGAGGTCGCCTCACTCGTGAACTCGTCGGGGACGTAGGTGCTGACTCCGGCCCACTGCCCGTAAGGCTGGGTCTGGCCGTTGGCCGCGTCGGCAGGTATGAAAATGATGTTTTCGGCGAGCTGTTTGCCGTACGTGTCCCAGACGCAGTGGCCCGCCGTCAGGACGAGGTCCATGGTCGGGGCGTTGACGACGCTCGCGGAACAGACGTACGTGGCACCGCCGATGGAGAAGTACAGACGTCCCTGCGTCGCCGCCGCCAAGCCGGTCGCCGGGTACGGGTCGCCGGCTGCTGTCGGGGTGATGGCCTTGACGTCGACGTCGGGACCGACCCCGGTACTCGGGTGCACGACCACGCCGGTGGCCTGGTCGCCCGTGAGCGTGTCCTCACCCGGCTTCAGATCCGGTGCCGTCGCTCCGCCGAACTTGTCGTCGGTCCAGTAGTCGTTGACCTCCTGGGGACTCGCGTCGAAGTCCTTGCGCAGCGTGTCGTCGGTGCCGCCGGCGACGTCGACGACGGGGCCGGCACCGCCGGCCACGGGCTCCCCCGTCACCGGGATGGAGCACCCCGTCAGCAGGGCGGCGAGGATCAGGACTGCGGCTGTCGCCGGAGCGCGGCGCTTCTGCTTCACGGTCACCCGGCCAAGCTAGCACGCAGCGGCACTCGGCGAGATCGGTGCGGGCCCTGCCTTCGGAGCGTCCCGGAAGGCCCGCGTGGCCATCCCGAGGCGCACCCGAGCCGCCAAATGAACGAAGCCCCGCTTCCTGATGACTCAGGAAAGCGAGGCTTCGTTCGGTGTTGTGACCCCAACGGGATTTGAACCCGTGCTGCCGCCGTGAGAGGGCGGTGTCCTAGGCCGCTAAACGATGGGGCCGTAAGCAACGGATATGAGTATGCCATACGATTTCGAGCCGTACAAATCGAGGCCACCAGCGGCATCCGACGGGCGTGTCGCGCAGTGGTCTCGGTCGGGCCGACAGGCTCAGGCGAGCACGCGGAGGGCGCCGGGGACCACGTCGATCGTGACCGGCAGCGGACCGATGCGCTCCCCGTCGGCGTAGGCCGTGATGCCGTCCGCGGCGATCGAGACCGAACGGACCCTCGACAGTCGCACGATGTCGAGATCCGTGTGGGCACCCGAGAAGACCTTGGGGAACAGCCGGAGGAACCGGAATCGGGACACGGGTGCGACGACGAAGAGGTCGATTCGGCCGTCGGCGAGGTCCGCCTGCGGCGCGATGAGCATGCCTCCACCGATCGAGGTGTTGTTCGCGACGGCGAGGAGGACGGCGTCGACCGTCTCCGGCGCCCCGTCCACGGTCAGCTCGTACCGGCGGGGTCGCAGAGCCAGGAGCTCACGGAGGATCGCGATCGTGTACCGACTGCGCCCGCGCGGCCGTCGCATGCGGTTCGCCCGTTCGTTGACGAGGGCGTCGAAGCCTGCGGACACCGCACCGACGAACCAGGTCGTCCGCTCGCCGTCCGTCACCGTGCCGGCGTCGATCACGCGCGGCTCGCCCTCGAGCGCACGGAGCAGGGACGCGATCGCGGCTGCGGGATCCCCCAACGGGATCCCGAGTCCCCTGGCGATGTCGTTGCCCGTACCGGACGGGACCACGCCGAACGGCAGGCCCGAGTCACGCACCGCCTCGACGGCCAGACTCACCATGCCGTCGCCACCGACGACGACGAGCGCGTCCAACCCAGCCTCGATGGCAGTCCGCACCGCGCTCCGGAGCTGCCCGACGGTCTGCTCCTGCAGGCGGACGGCGCGGTGCCCGGCTTGCTCGAGGGCGTCGAGCACCATCGGGCCCACGGTTCGGGTCGAGCCGAACGACGCGGTCGGGTTGATGGCGACGCCGATGCGTCGGGGCTGCGTGGTCACCTGCCGATTCTGGCAGGCCCGCAGCGGGCGGACACCCGGACGACCGGGTTGCCCCCGGCGCTCCCACGGTATTCACTCGTCCTATGAGACTCACGAAGTTCGAACATGCAGCATTCCTCCTCGAGACGGACGGCGCCAAGCTGATCGTCGACCCGGGCGCGTTCACGTCGCCGATCGCCGATGTGGAGCACACCGCGGCGGTCCTGATCACGCACCTGCACCCCGACCACTGGACCGCGGAGCACCTCGACCGCATCCTCGCCGCGAGCCCGGAGGCCGTCCTCTACGGACCGGCCGGTGTCGCCGCCGCCGCGGACGGCTACGACATCACCGTCGTCGCTCCGGGAGACGTGGTCGAAGCCGGGCCGTTCACGCTCCGCTTCTTCGGCGGGACCCACGCGGTCATCCATTCGTCGATCCCGGTGATCGACAACGTGGGCGTCCTCATCAACGACCTCGTGTACTACCCCGGCGATTCCTTCGCCGTCCCCGAGGGCGTCGAGGTCGACGTCCTGGCCGCCCCGGCTGGTGCACCGTGGATGAAGATCTCCGAGGGCATGGACTTCGTCACCGCCGTCGCGCCGAAGCGCGCGTTCGGGACGCACGAGATGGTGCTCTCGGGGCCGGGACAGAGCATGTCGCACGACCGCCTGCAGTGGGCGACCGAACAGGGCGGCGGGACCTACTACCCGCTCGCCCCGCTCGACACGCTCGAGGTCTGAGCCCGATCGACTACCGGCGGCGGAAGTTCGCCGCCGCCGGGCAGTCGAACGGGTCGCGGGCTGAGAGCCCGACCCGGTTGAGGTACTCGATGACGATGGCGTAGGACTGCAGCAGGGTCGTCTCGGTGTACGGCACCTGCTGGGTCTCGCAGTGCTCCCGAACGATGACGCGAGCACGGGCCAGAGCCGGGCGAGGCATGCTCGGGAACAGGTGGTGCTCGATCTGGTAGTTCAGGCCGCCCATGAAGGTGGCCATGCCGAAGCCGCGGACGTTGCGCGAGGTCAGCACCTGCTTGCGGAGGAAGTCGAGCTTCATGTCGGCCGGGATGATCGGCATGCCCTTGTGGTTCGGCGCGAAGGACGCACCCATGTAGACACCGAAGACCGCGAGCTGGACGCCGAGGAACGCGAACGCCATGCCGACGGGCAGGAAGAGGAAGATCGCGGCCAGGTACAGACCGACGCGGGCGACGATCATGCTGATCTCGGCGGCGCGGCCGTCGACCTTGCCCGGACCGAAGAGGGTCTTGAAGGACAGTGCGTGGAGGTTGATGCCCTCCAGCATGAGGAGGGGGAAGAAGAGGTAGCCCTGCTTCCGGGTGATCAGCGCCTGCAGGCCTTTCGCCTTCGCCGCGTCCTCCTCGATGAAGGAGATCGTGTCGATCTCGATGTCGGGGTCCTTGGTGACCTGGTTCGGGTTCGCGTGGTGGCGCGTGTGCTTCGTCATCCACCACGAGTAGCTGATGCCGACGATGCCCGCCGCGAGGAAGCGCCCGGCGCGGTCGTTCGCCCGACCCGACTCGAAGACCTGACGGTGCGAGGCCTCGTGGGCGAGGAAGGCGAACTGGGTGAGGATGATGCCGAGCGCGCCGGCGATGAGCAACTGGAACCAGGACTCGCGGAGCAGGACGAACCCGGTGACGCAGCCGAGGAGCGCGATCACGAGGAACGAGAACGTCAGGATGTAGAACATGCGGTGGCGGCGGAGGAGTCCCGCCTCGCGAACCGTCTTCAACAGCGACGAGTAGGAGCTGGTGACGTTCGTGGCGCCGGGCTTGCGGGGGCTCGTGGCACGAACCGGGCCGAGGATGGCTTCAGTTGACATGGGCACTCCGGAGGAATCGTGTCGACTTCCCAGCCGGGGTGGTGAGCGGACGCTCGGGCGAGCATGCGCTCTGCAGATGGCCTCAGCCTACGGTCGACGGCTGGGGAATCACCGCAGACCGCGAGATCCGCTGGAGATACCCAGGCATCACGTCGAATGACGGAAAAAGATGCAGAATTGGCCAATCCGTTACGTGTTCGGCTGCCGTTTCGAGCCGAGATGGGCTAACGTGGATCGAAGTTGTTGTGTTGCGCAGGTATTTCAAGCCGCGTTTCCACCGATGGATACGCTGCTTTTCTGAGGAGCGAGCAAAGAACACCGCGACGAACGGGCCCGAAAGTCGGGAACGGTCACTCATGAAAGAGGAAATACATGTCAACTGGAACTGTGAAGTGGTTCAACGCCGAAAAGGGCTTCGGATTCATCACTCCTGACGACGGCAGCGCCGACGTCTTCGCACACTTCTCCGCCATCGCGACGAGCGGCTACCGCTCGCTCGAGGAGAACCAGAAGGTCGAGTTCGAGACCAACCAGGGCCCCAAGGGCCTGCAGGCCGAGAACATCCGCCCCCTCTGATTCTCTGATCAGTCGGAGCTGACGATCCGAGCGGCCGGTCATTCCAGCCCTCGCGTCTGAGACACCGAGAACCGCCCCTGACGTTCGCGTCAGGGGCGGTTCTGTGTGTCCGGGGTAGGTTTCGTGTCTCCGGGGCGGTTCCGTTCCGTGCCTCCGGCCGACTCTCCTGCGGCTACTCCTGGACGGGGAGGATGAGCTCCGGTCCATCGCCCTGCAACGGCGCCACCCGGTGGAAGACGAGCTGCTCCGCGACGTCGGTCGCTGCGGACACCATCTCGTCGACCTCGTCCTGGTCGGCCTCGTGGTGCGGATCGAGCCAGGCGTCCCAACATTCCGGAGGCAGCGTCACGGGCGTCCGTGGGTGCAGCTCCTGCAAGGGACCGACCGCCGACCGCGTGAGGATGGTCGCGCTCAGCACCCAACGCCGCGGGTCGTCGTCCGGTAGCGAGCGGTCGCGCCACCACGAATAGAGGGCCGCGAAGACGATCGGTTCACCACCAGCGGTCTGCACGTAGTACGGGGTCTTCGTCGCGCCCTCGGTGTGCCACTCGTAGTACCCGGCGGCGGGGACCAATGCGCGCTTCTGTTTGACCGATGGCGCGAACGTGGGCTTGGTGGTGACCTCCTCCGCGCGAGCGTTGAAGGTCGGGTACTGACTCTTCAGCTCGGTGGCGAACGACGGCACGAGTGACCACCGCGCCGATTCGAGCCGGCGGACCACCGGCCCCGTCTTCACCGAGTCGAGGATGATCGGGATCTGCTCGGTCGGGCGCACGTTGTACGAGGGCCCGGGCAGCTCGGCAGCCGCGTGGTCGATGTCGAAGAGCTCGATGAGTTCCTCGGTGGATTCGGTCACGACGAAACGTCCGCACATGGGCCCAGCGTACCGGGCGCCGCTGACACCGCGGGCCGCGTGTCGGTGGGATGCCGGACCATGGTCGAGTCATCCGTCAGTCGTCGTCGAGACCGGATCGAGCCGGTTGACTTGTTCGAAGATATGTTCGAATATTGAGCCATGGCCCTCCGCGCACTCGTCGACTCCCCCGTCAGGGCGGACACCGCGACCGAGCTGCACGAACTCCAGGGGCGCATCAAGCGGATGCAGGGGACGCGCCTCGACACCCGATCCCTGCCGACCGCTCCTGAGCTCTCCCGGCTCCTGCCCGGTGGCGCCCTCCAGGCCGGAGGCAGCTACTCCGTGCTCGGCTCCACGGCGCTCGCCATGTCGCTCATGGCCGGGCCGTCCGCAGCCGGGACCTGGTGCGCCGTCATCGGTCTCCCGTCGTTCGGCGTGGAGGCGGCGGCCTCCATGGGCATCGACCTCGAACGACTCGTCCTCGTCCCCCAGCCCGGTCCGGACTGGCTCACGGTCACCGCGGCCATGGCCGACGTCGCCGGCGTGCTCATCACAGCGCCTCCCGGACGGATCGCCCCGAGCGACGCCGCCAGACTCGCGGCTCGCCTCCGGCAGCGCGAGGCCGCACTGATCGTCCTCGGTTCCTGGCCGCAGAGCGATGCGACGTTGCGCGTGACTGAGAGCTCCTGGAGCGGCCTCGGGGCGGGGCACGGACATCTCCGGCATCGGCGGCTCACCGTCAGCTCGATGCTCGGCCAGGGGGCTGCGGGCCGGCCCAGGACCGCGCACCTGACGCTGCCCCTGGGATCGACCGAGGGCCGCACCGCGCCGCTCGCCGGCTCCAGCCTCCTCGACGACGACACGGTCGTCCGGCTCCCGATGGTCGTGAACCGATGACGACCGAACCGCCTGCGGGACCGGTCGAGCGCACCATGGTCCTCTGGTGCCCCGACTGGCCGATCGTGGCGGCACGACTCTCTGGAACGCTGTCCGAGGACACGGCCGACGCCCCGCTGGCCCTGGTCGAGCATGGTGAGGTCCTGGCCTGCGACGCCAGCGCACGTCGAGCAGGAGTGCGGCGTGGACTCCGTGTCCGCGAGGCCGAGGCACGCTGTCCGGAACTGGCGACCGCCGACTACGACCCGGTCGTCGACACCCGCGCCTTCGAGCCGATCCTCCTCGGCATCGAGGAGCTCATGCCGGGCGTCCAACCCTTCCGGGCCGGGCTCTGCGCCATCCGATCCCGAGGACCGAGCAGATACTACGGCGGCGAGTCGGCTGCGGCAGAGGTCCTCCTGGCCCGTCTCGACGAGCTCGGTGTCCCCGATGCACGGATCGGCATCGCCGACGGCCCCTTCGCCGCGGAGCAGGCCGCGAGGTCCACCGCGTTCCAGCAGGACGGTTCCCGGATCCTCGTCATCCCCTCCGGAGCCTCTCCCGCCTTCCTGGCCCCGCTCCCCCTGTCCACCCTCGGGCGCCCCGAACTCAGCTCACTGCTGCACCGGCTCGGGATCAGCACCCTGGGGGCGTTCGGCGCACTGCCCGCGACCGAGGTCCGCGACCGCTTCGGCCCCGATGGCGCCCGAGCGCACCGCCTCGCAGCCGGCGCGGACGCCCGAAGCGTCGTCCCTCGCGTGCCGCCGACAGAGCTGGCCGTGTCGATCGCCTTCGAGCCCCCGCTCGACCGCATCGACCAGCTGACCTTCGGGTTCCGGCAGTCCGCGGAACGGTTCATCACCGGCCTGGCGGAGGCCGGCCTCGTGACCACCGCGATCACGATCAGCATGCGGAGCGAGCGCGGGGAGCGCTCCACCCGCACCTGGCTCCACCCACGCTGGTTCACCGCCGGCGACGTCCTCGATCGCGTGCGCTGGCAGTTGCAGGGCGCGTCCGACATCGATCACGGACTCGCCTCCCCCGTCGAACTCGTCGAGGTCGTCCCGGAGACCCTCGACGACGCTGCGGAACACGAGGAAGGACTCTGGGGCAGCGGACCGGACGAACGCATCCACAGCGGACTCGCCCGCGTCCAGAGCATGCTCGGCCACGACGGCGTCGTGACCGCGGTGCCGTCCGGCGGCCGCCTCCTCCTCGACCGCCGCATCCTCGTCCCCTGGGGCAGCGTTCCGCCGGGTGGTGAGGCGGCCGTGGCCGAACGTCGGAACCGGCCGTGGCCAGGGACCATCCCGGGAGCGGCTCCGTCGACCGTCTTCGACACCGCCGTGCCGGTCGAGGTCGTCGACGCGACGGGCCAGGCTGTGGCGGTCGACGAGCGCAGCACCGTGAGTGCAGCACCCGCACGGTTCTTCGCCCTCTCGGACTGGCACGTCATCGACGGTTGGGCCGGCCCCTGGAGCATCGACGAACGCTGGTGGGACGACGACGGCCACCATCGCGTCCACCGTCTCCAGGTCCTCGACGACTCGGGTGACGCCTGGCTGCTCCTGTTGGAGGAGCAGCACTGGAGGGCCGAGGCCCGCTACGACTGAACCGCATCACGTCCGCACCACACCGCATGACGAAGGAGCCCAGCATGGGATGGAACAACCCCCCGGTCTCATGGTCGGAGTTCGAGCGCCGTCTGTCCGACGCGAGCCGTCCGGCCACCCTTCCGCTGGGAGCCGACGGTGGGGACAGCCCGGCCTGGTCGCGGAAGCGTCAACCGTACGTCCCCGAACCACCGGAGCAGCGCCCGCCGACGACGCGGGTCCCCTATGCGGAACTCCACGCGCACTCGAGCTTCAGCTTCCTCGACGGCGCGAGCCCGCCGGAGCGGCTCGTCGAAGAGGCTGCGGCACTCGGCCTGCACGCGCTCGCGCTCACCGACCACGACGGTTTCTACGGTGTCGTCCGGATGGCCGAGGCGGCGGAACGGTTCCCCGACCTCCGGACGGTCTACGGTGCCGAACTGTCCATCGGCCTGGACCGGCCGCAGAACGGCGTCCCCGACCCCGTCGGGCATCATCTGCTCCTGCTCGCCCGTCGAGCAGAGGGGTATCACCGCCTGGCCGGCGCGATCACGGACGCACAACTCGCCGACGGAGCCGAGAAGGGTCACCCGATCTACGACCTCGAGCGGCTCGCCGCCTCCGTCGCCGGCCACGTGACCGTGCTCACCGGGTGCCGCAAGGGGTTCGTCCGCACCGCGCTCCGTGAGCACGGTCTGGAGGCCGCCGCCGCCGCGGTCGACCGACTCGTCGCCCTGTTCGGTCCGGAGCACGTCGTCGTCGAGTTGAGCGACCACGGCCACCCGGAGGACTCGGCGGAGAACGATGCACTCGCCGAGATCGCGGCGTTGCTCGACCTCACCGTCGTCGCCACGGGCAACGTCCATTACGCCACGCCCGAGCAGCATCGACTCCAGACCGCGCTGGCGGCCGTCCGAGCACGACGCAGCCTCGACGAGCTCGACGGATGGCTTCCCGCGGCCGGGACCGCGCACCTGCGGAGCGGAGCCGAGATGGCGGACCGGTTCGCCAGATACCCCGGAGCGGTGGCACGGAGCGTCGAGCTGGCCGACGAACTCGCCTTCAGCCTGCGGGCGGTCCGCCCGAAGCTCCCGCGACAGCGCGTCCCGGAGGGCCATACGCCCATGAGCTGGCTTCGGCACCTCGTGCTCGAAGCCGTCCCCGTCAAGTACCCCGACGCCACTCCCGAACACCTCCGACGCATCGAACGGGAGCTCGAGGTCATCGAGCAGAAGGACTTCCCCGGGTACTTCCTGATCGTGCACGACATCGTCAGTTTCGCCCGCGGCCGGGGCATCCTCTGCCAGGGACGCGGTTCCGCCGCGAACTCGGCCGTCTGCTACCTGCTCGGGATCACCGCCGTCGACTCGATCTTCTACGAGCTGCCGTTCGAACGGTTCCTCTCCAGCATGCGGGAGGAGGAGCCCGACATCGACGTCGACTTCGACTCCGACCGGCGCGAGGAGGCCATCCAGTACGTCTACGAGACCTACGGGCGCCGCAACGCCGCTCAGGTCGCGAACATCATCAGCTATCGGCCGAAGTTCGCCGTCCGCGACACCGCCAAGGCGCTCGGGTACAGCCCCGGTCAGCAGGACGCCTGGTCGAAACAGGTCGAGCGTTGGGGCGGGGTCATGTCGAGCACCGACCACGACATCCCCGAGCGCGTCGTCGGCCTCGCGCAGCAGATGCTCACCCTGCCCCGGCACCTGGGCATCCACTCGGGTGGCATGGTGCTGACCGATCGGCCGGTCGGCGAGGTCTGCCCGATCGAGCACGGGCGCATGGACGGTCGCACGGTCCTCCAGTGGGACAAGGACGACTGCGCCTGGATGGGTCTCGTCAAGTTCGACCTCCTGGGTCTCGGCATGCTCTCGGCCATCCAGTACTGCTTCGACCTCGTGGCCGAGCACACCGGGGAGCGCTGGACCCTGGAGACCATCCCGAAGGACGAAGCAGGGGTCTACGACCAGCTCTGCCGGGCCGACACCATCGGGGTCTTCCAGGTGGAGAGCCGCGCGCAGATGGGCATGCTGCCGCGCTTGCTCCCCCGCCGGTTCTACGATCTCGTCATCGAGGTCGCCATGATCCGCCCGGGGCCCATCCAGGGCGGCGCGGTGCACCCCTACCTGCGCCGGAAGACCGGCCAGGAGCCCATCACCTACCTCCACCCGAGCCTCGAACCGGTCCTCGAACGCACGCTCGGCGTGCCGCTGTTCCAGGAGCAGCTCATGCAGATGGCGATGGCCGTCGGTGGGTGCTCGGCCGAGGATGCGGACCTCCTGCGCCGGGCGATGGGATCGAAGCGCGGCGAGGAGAAGATCGAGAGCCTCAAGGACACGCTGTACCTCGGCATGGCCGGTAACGGCATCGTCGGAGCGGACGCCGATGCCGTGTACGCCAAGATCCAGGCCTTCGCCAACTTCGGCTTCGCCGAGAGCCACTCCCTGAGCTTCGCCCTCCTCGTCTACGTGAGCGCCTGGCTGCGTCTGCACTACCCGGGGGCGTTCCTCGCGGCCCTGCTCCGGGCGCAGCCCATGGGGTTCTACTCGCCGATGACGCTCGTCGCCGACGCCCGCAGACACGGCGTCTCCGTCCTGCGTCCCGATCTGCATCGCTCCGGCGCACAGGCCGGCCTCGAAGCGCTCGACCCCGAGGCCGCCCCCGGTGCCCCGGTCGCTCCCGGCGGGCGCACGCGCTGCCTCGAACACGAGCAGGGACCGACCGGGCTCTTCGATCCGCTCCTTCCCGACGATTCGGCAGGACACCGGCGCGACGGCGCACTCGCCGTCCGGCTGGGTCTCTCCTCCGTCCAGGGGATCGGTGAGGAGCTCGCGAAGCGGATCGTCGCCGAACGGGAGTCCGGAGGGCTGTTCACCAGCCAGGCCGACCTGGCCAGGCGGATCGGCCTGAGCTCCTCGCAGTTGGAGTCGCTGTCGGCGGCGGGCGCCTTCGACGGATTCGGCCTCACCCGTCGTGAGGCGATGTGGGGCGCAGCGCAGGCCAGTCGGCATCGTCCCGACCAGCTCGAGGGGACGTTCACGACCGTGCAGCCGCCGTTGCTTCCGGTTCCGACGGCCGCCGAACAACTCATCTCCGACATCTGGTCGACCGGGATGTCGACCGACGACCACCCCATCCGCCACGTCCGAGCCGAACTCACACGACGAGGTGCGCTGCGGTCCGACGAACTCCTGACGGCGCAGACGGACCGTCGCGTGGAGGTCGGGGGTGTCGTGACGCATCGGCAACGGCCGGCGACGGCGAGCGGCATCACCTTCATGAACCTCGAGGACGAAGCGGGACTCGTCAACGTGATCTGCAGCGTCGGTGTCTGGAACCGGTATCGCCGCGTGGCCAGGGAAGCCCCGGCGATGGTGGTCCGCGGCATGCTGGAGCGATCACCGGAAGGCATCGTCAATCTGGTGGCGGATCGGTTGGAAGCGCTCCGGATCGGGGCGAACACCCGTTCGCGCGACTTCCAATGACCGGTCACGACCAAACCGCGGCGGTCTCCTCCTCCGAACACCCTCTACAGCACAGCACGAGACTCATGGGATTCCCAGGCAGGCCCCGGGAAGGAATGACCGGGAGCCACCCGGCGTTGTCCCCAGTGTTGAGTAGACCAGAAGGGGGTCACCCATGGCGAGAGTGTACGAAGAGATCGAAGGCCGGACCGGCGAGGTGGAACGGTACCGTCACCACCCGAACGGCAAGGGCATGGTCGCAGCTCGTGCACTGATCGATCCGTCGGCGTTCATCGAACGCACCACCTTCGTGGAGGCTGACGCGGACATCCGTGCCAACGCCTGGATCGGTGCCGGAACCTGGATCGACCGGTCCGCGGTGATCGGCGAAGGCGCCTTCATCGGCGCGAACGTCCACATCGGGGAGCGCTGTGTCATCGGACGCGGAGCGCGGGTCGGAAGCGACGCCCGTCTGGGTGCCGATGTCCAGGTCGCCCACGGCGCGAGCGTCGATCGGGATGCCAGGGTCGCAGACCGCACCGTGGTCGGCAGTGAACGACCGGTCATGACCGAACCGACGGTCCGTCAGACGAACCGCGCCCCGCGCCGACCTCGTGCGAACGGCACCGACCGGTTCGGGAAGGCCGCCTGAACGGCAGACCGCCCCGCCACCGTCAGGCAGGGCCCGGACTCGTGAGTCCAGGCCCTGCGTCATGTCCGCCGACGCGACGCGCATGTCAGACGACTAACATATCAGGATGGACCTGAAGGACTACCTGCGCATCCTCCGCCATCGTTGGCTGCTCATCGTCGCGATCACGTTGGGGGCCACCGCACTCGCCCACGGATACACGCTCATCACCAAACCCGCCTACCAATCGACGGGCCAGCTGTTCGTGGCCGTCACCGGTGGAGACTCCGTGGGCGACCTCAATCAGGGCAACACCTTCGCCCAGAGCCGCGTCGCCTCATACGTGATCCTCGCCACCGGCTCGACGGTGCGGTCCACGGTGGCTGACCGCCTCGACCTCGACCCCGTGTCGCTCATCGGGAAGATCTCAGCGTCCAATCCCGCGCAGTCGGTCCTGATCAACATCTCCGCCGTCGACAGCGATCCGGTTGCGGCAGCCCGCATCGCGAACACCGCAGCCCAGGTGCTCGTCGACCTGGTCGACGATGTCGAGAGCGCCAACGAGGTGGGCTCCGCCGGTGCACCAGGTGATCCGACCCCGGTCGGGCTGACGATCGTGGAACCGGCGTCTCCACCCCGGTCGCCCGTTGCGCCGAACGTGCTGCAGAACCTCGCGGTGGGCGTCCTCACCGGCCTCGCCCTGGGCGTCGGGATCACGCTGCTCATCGAGGTCCTCGACACCCGACTCCGTGGTCGTTCGGCGATCGAGAAGCTCACGGACACGAGCATCCTCGGCGCCTTCCACACGGAGCCCACCGACGCGGCTCAACTCATCCTCGGATCGACGGAGAGCTACAGTCGGCGCGCCGAGAGCTTCCGGCAACTTCGGACACACCTCCAGTTCGTCTCCATCGACGGCGGACTCCGCAGCGTGATGGTCACGTCCTCGGTCCCGGGCGAAGGGAAGAGCACCACCGCGGCGAACCTCGCGCTCGTCCTCGCAGAGGCGGGGAACGCCGTCCTCCTCGTCGATGCGGACCTGCGCCGACCCCGCCAGCACGAGATGTTCGGACTCGAGGATGCGGTCGGGCTCACGACCGTGCTCACCGGCAGGATCAGCCTCGGCGATGCCTCGCAGGCGGTCGACGGGGCGGGGCGTCTCGCCGTCCTCACCTCCGGCGAGCTGCCGCCGAATCCGAGTGAACTCCTCGGATCGGCGGCGATGGAGCGCGCGCTCTCCGAGATGGAACGCGCGTACGACGTGGTGGTCATCGACACACCCCCGCTCATCAACGTCTCGGACCCGACCGCACTGTCGACCCTCGCGAGCGGGGTCCTGCTCGTCGCGTCGGCCGACGGACGATTGCACCGCGATCAGCTCCGGCAGTCCCTCGAGAACCTCAGCTTCGTCCAGGCGAAGCTCCTCGGGGTCGTCCTCAACCGCCTCGAGGTGGCTCGAGGAGAGCAGTCGTCGTCCTACGCGTACTACCACCGGACCGCCCCGACGCGTCGACCGCGGCGGACCACAGCATGAACACCCCGCTCGATCCGCCTCCGACCCGGATCCTGATCGTCTGCACCGGCAACATCTGTCGGTCCCCGTATGCCCAATTTGTTCTCGGCGGCGGGCTGGCGGAGGTCGACGCGTGCGGCTTCGAGGTGCGGAGCGCCGGGACGGGGGCACTGCGCGGACACCCGATCGATGCCTCGAATGCGGCGTTACTCGGCCCGCTCGCCGCGACGGCCGCCGGCTTCACCGCGACGCAGCTCACCGCCGACCTCGTGGCTCGACAGGACGTCGTCCTCACCATGACGCGGGAGCATCGCAGCGCCGTCCTCAGGTTGTGCCCGGAGGCGCTGCGTCGAACCTTCTCCCTGCGTGAGTTCGCCCGGCTCCTCGACACCGTCGACTCGGGACGACTCCCCCGCCCTCGAGCAGGGCGCTGGAAGCATCTCGCCCCCGAACTGGCGGCCAACCGGACGAGCGCGCGACTCCCCGATCCGGCGCAGGACGACGTCGTCGACCCGTTCGGTCAGGGCCCGGAGGTCTTCCGTCGGATGGCCTCGCAGATCATCCCGGCCGTCGAGCGCATCATCGCGTTCGAGCGCACATCCGTGGAGGAGGATTCGGAGCCGCGGTGAGAGACGTCGGTGGTTCGGCGGCGTCGCCAGCCCACGGAGCTGCACAGCACGCCGGAAACGACGAAGGCCCGCGATGATCGCGGGCCTTCGTCGTGGTGATGGTGTACTGCTGGGGTACCTGGACTCGAACCAAGAACAACTGAACCAGAATCAGTCGTGTTGCCAATTACACCATACCCCACTGTCAGAACCGAAGCCCCGACCGAAGAACAACACTAGCCTACGGAGGCGGCCGTCTCAAATCGAAGCGTCCCGGGCGCGTCGCGGGTCTCTCAGCCGGGGACGCCCGCGAGGTCCCGGTTGAGTGCTCTGGACACCCGAGCGCCGTTCCCGGCCGCGACGATGAGCTGCTGCGGACCGGGAGGCGTGATGTCCCCGGCGGCGTACACGCCCGGCACGGACGTGCGACCCCAGGCGTCGACCACGACGTACCCGTCGGTGTCGCGATCGAGCGAGAGCTGTTCCAGATATCCGAGGGGCGCGGCCCACTGCGGCCGCACGAAGCCCCCGGAGCGCGGGATGAACGCACCGTCGGCGAGGCGGACACCGGTGAAGCCGTCGCGACCGCCGTCGAGCTCCGCGATCGCACCCCGCTCGACCCGGATGCCCGCGGAGGCGAGCGCGGCCTCCTCGGGACCGGTGACGGTGTCGGTACCGTTCGTGAAGACGATGAGGTCCGACGACCACTGTGCGATGAGGATCGCCCATTCCGCCAGGTCCGTCGTCTCGCCGATGAGCGCGAGCGGCGCGTCGGCCTTCTCGTACCCGTCGCACTCGACGCAGCTGTGCAGGTCTGTTCCGTAGAAGGCCCGCAGGTTCGTGACCTTCGGCAGCGTCTCCGTGAGACCGCTCGCGACGACGACCGTCCGGGTCACGACGTCGCGATCCGGCTCGCCACGGACCCCCTGGGCGACGACGTGGAAGCCGTCAGTGGTCGCCTCGATCGACTGCACGGACGCGAACTGGACCTCCGCGTTCGCGTAGGCGGCAACCTCCTCGCGCCCCATTCGCCGGAGATCCAGCGGAGCGATGCCGTCGCGGGTGAGGAAGCCGTGCGAGCGCAGCGTCGCGGCGTGCCGTGGGCGATTGCCGTCGAGCACGAGGATGCGACGACGCGCGCGAGCCAGGTTCAGCGCGGCCGAGAGCCCCGCGGGTCCCGCGCCGACCACGACGACGTCGTACGAGTCGCTCATG
This sequence comes from Plantibacter sp. VKM Ac-2876, assembly GCF_015350715.1. Lineage (NCBI taxonomy): Bacteria > Bacillati > Actinomycetota > Actinomycetes > Micrococcales > Microbacteriaceae > Plantibacter > Plantibacter sp. VKM Ac-2876. The sequence continues at coordinate 716,601 of NZ_JADKSI010000002.1, forward strand.
ACGCGAGGTGCGCGGAGAGCCGATCGAGTCGCGTGATCGATTCCGTCTTCCCGAGGATCTCGAGCGACTCGAAGAGCGGCGGGGAGATCCGACGCCCGGACGCGGCGACGCGCAGCGGGCCGTAGGCGATACGGGGCTTCAGTCCGAGGCCCTCGATGAGCGCGCCGGCGAGCGCGTCCTGGATCGAACCAGCCGTCCACTCCGACTCGGGGACGAGCTCGAGTGCGCCGATGGACGCGGCGAGCACCTCGCCGGCGTTCGCCGGAAGACCCTTGAGCGCGTCCTCCTGGTACTCGAGCTCCGCGGCACCGAGGAACAGGAAGCCGAGGAGCGCGGGGACTTCTCCGAGCAGCGCGATGCGCTCCTGGACGAGCGGGGCGGCCTGCTCGAGCACGGCCTGCTGCGCCTCGGTGACGGGCTCGATCACCACACCGGCCTCGACGAGGTACGGCGTGATGCGGCCGAGGAAGTCGGCCGGCTCCAGCAGTCGGATGTGGTCGCCGTTGATCGACTCCGCCTTCTTGAGGTCGAAGCGCGCCGGGTTCGGGTTGACGTCGACGACGTCGAACGCGGCGATCATCTCGTCGATCGAGAAGACGTCGCGGTCGCCGCTCAGCGACCACCCGAGCAGCGCGAGGTAGTTGATGAGCCCCTCCGGCACGAAGCCGCGGTCGCGGTGGTGGAAGAGGTTCGCCTCCGGGTCGCGCTTCGAGAGCTTCTTGTTGCCCTCGCCCATGACGTACGGGAGGTGACCGAACCGCGGGACGAAGGTCGTGAGACCGATGTCGATGAGCGCGTGGTACAGCGCGATCTGCCGCGGCGTCGACGGCAGCAGGTCCTCGCCGCGGAGGACGTGCGTGATCTGCATGATGGCGTCGTCGACGGGGTTCACGAGCGTGTAGAGCGGCTTGCCGTTCGGGCGCACGAGGACGAAGTCCGTGAACGACCCGGCCGGGAAGGTGATCTCACCGCGCACGAGGTCGTCGAAGCTGAGGTCGTCGTCCGGGACCCGCAGACGGAGCGCCGGCTCGCGGCCCTCGGCTCGGAACGCGGCGCGCTGCTCGTCGGTGAGGTCGCGGTCGAAGTTGTCGTACCCGAACTGCTTCGGCCGGCCAGCCGCCTCGTTGCGGGCGTCGATCTCGTCGGCGTTCGAGAAGCTCTCGTAGAGGTGCCCGGCAGCCGTCAGCCGCGCGATCACGTCGGCGTAGATGTCGCTCCGCTCGGACTGCCGGTACGGCGCGTGGGGTCCGCCGACGCCGACGCCCTCGTCCCAGTCGAGCCGCAGCCACGTGAGCGCGTCGACGAGCTGCTCGTAGCTCTCCTCGCTGTCGCGAGCGGCATCGGTGTCCTCGATCCGGAAGACGAGCTTGCCCCCCGTGTGCCGGGCGTACGCCCAGTTGAACAGCGCCGTGCGGACGAGACCGACGTGCGGCGTGCCGGTCGGCGACGGGCAGAACCGGACGCGGACGTCGGTGCCGGAAGCCGTGGAGAAGGGGTGCGTAATCGTGTCAGACATCGCCTGTCATCTTAGTCGCGCCGCCCAGGGACGCGGCGATCCGCAGGAGTGCAGCGACGGCGGGGATGCGGTCCGCGTGCTCGGCGCTGACGAGGTGGAGTGCCCGGTCGTCGTCGTTGCGCGTCGGCAGCACGACCACCTCGGTCGGCAGCTGTGCGGCCGCGAGCGCGAGGGTGGGCAGCAGGGCGACGCCGAGCCCGGCCGCCACCAGGGCGGTGACCGCGATCGCGTTGTCGGTCTCGTGCGCGATGACGGGCTCGAAGCCGCTCGACCGGCAGAGACCGAGGAGATGACCTCGGCAACGGGGACAACCCGCGATCCAACGCTCACCGGCGAGGGCCGCGAGGTCGACCTGTCGGTCACCGGCTCGAGCATGTCCGACCGGGAGCACGAGACGCATCGGGTCGGTTCCGAACCGGCGCACGCGGAGCCCGGCCGCGCTCTCCCGATGCGGGTCGTCCGGATCGTCCGGGTAGCTGAAGGTGATCGCGACGTCGGCTTCACCGGCACGGACCGCGGCGACGGCCTCCGGCGGTTCGGCCTCGACGAACGAGACCCCGATCCCCGGATGCTCGTCGGCCAGGCGAGCGAGGAGCTGCGGCACGAGCATCGAGGACGCCGAAGGGAAGGCGACGAGGCGCACCCGCCCACTCCGCAACCCCGCGAGTGCCGCGAGCTCCTCGGACGCCGCGCGCACCGCTCGGTCCACCGCCACCGCGTGTCCGGCGAGGATCGCACCGGCCTCGGTGAGGCGGACGCCCCGACCGACGCGCTCGACGACCGGCATACCGAGCCGTCGCTCGAGCCGTCGGAGATGCTGGCTCACCGCCGGTTGACTCGAGCCGAGCGCGTGCGCGGCGGCCGTGATCGACCCGGTCGAGGCGATGGCGCCGACGACGAGGAGGGAACCGGCGTCGAGGGCCGATGACGAGGGCGGAGGTGAAAGGGTGGACACCCTCGAAGCATAATCCTCCGTTATGGTTCTCATCGAGAGCCGGTCCTTGTCGTATGGATACCCGGCGAAGAGACTGGATGCATGAGCACCCTCAGCCTCCAGGAAGCCAGCGGATCCTTCCCATCCGCACCCGGCTACCTGGCCGCCTGCACGCTGGGACTGCCGACGACGGGCACGACGGACGCCATCATGGCCGACCTCTCCGCGTGGCAGGCGGCTCGAACCGATGCAGCCGCCTACGGCGCCGTCGTCGAGCGGGTGCGCGGCTCCTTCGCCGAGCTGGTCCACGTGCCGGTCCGCTCGGTCGCGATCGGATCCCAGACCTCCGCCATGGTCGCCATGGTCGCGGCGTCGGTGCCGGACGGCGCCGAGGTCCTCTGCGTCGAGGGCGACTTCAGCTCACTCGTCGCTCCATTCCTCATGCAGGCGCACCGCGGCGTGCGTGTCCGCCACGCACCGCTGACCGAACTCGCCGCCCACATCGACGCCTCGACCTGGCTCGTCGCCTACTCCGCGGTGCAGTCCGCGACCGGCGCGGTCGCCGACGTGGTCGCGATCCGTGAGGCGGCGGCCGTGCACGGCGCGCTGACGCTCAACGACCTCACACAGGCGGCCGGGTGGCTCCCCGTCGACGCCTCGGCCGACGACATCACCGTGTGCCACGCCTACAAGTGGCTCTGCGCGCCACGAGGCGTTGCGTTCATGACGGTGCGCGACGAGGTGATGGACCGCCTCCGGCCGAGCCAGGCCGGTTGGTACTCGGGCGACGACGTCTGGTCGTCCTGTTACGGCCCGTCCTTGCATCTCGCCGAGAGCGCACGACGGTTCGACGTCTCCCCCGCCTGGCAGGCCTGGGTCGGCGCCGAGCCCGCCATCGTCCTCTTCGCGGCGGTCGACGCCGTCGCCGCGTACGAGCACGACACCCGGCTCGCAGCGGCGCTCCGGGCGGGCATCGGCGAGAGCCGGTCGCTCCTCACCGGGACGGCCTCGGCCATCGTCACGTGGGCGGATCCCGATGGACACGACCTCCGGGCGCTGCAGTCGGCCGGGATCACGGCATCGGGTCGCGCAGGCCGGGCGAGGGTCGCGTTCCACCTCTGGAACACCGACGACGACGTCGCAGCTGCGCTGACCGCTCTCGGCCAGCGCAGCTGACGCCGGTCAGGGTCGGCGGCCGGTGTTCCGGAGGATGCCGATGCCCGAGACCTCGACCTCGACGACCTGGCCGTCGGTGAAGGGTCCGACGCCGGCCGGCGTCCCGGTCAGGATGACGTCACCCGGGAGGAGCGTCCAGACGGCGGACGCGTATTCGACGATCGCGCCGATGGAGTGCACCATGTCGGAGAGTGGGGCGTGCTGGCGGACCTCACCGTCGACGCGGGTCTCGATCGTCGCGCCGTCGAAGGAGAACTCCGTCTCGATGTAGGGGCCGAGCGGGCAGAACGTGTCGAAGCCCTTCGCGCGGGCCCACTGGCCGTCGGACTCCTGGAGGTCGCGGGCCGTGACGTCGTTCGCGATCGTGTAGCCGAAGATGACCTCGTCGGCACGCTCCGCGCTGACGTTCTTGGCGACGCCGCCGATCACGATGGCGAGTTCGCCCTCGAAGTCGATGCGCTCGGACTGCTTGGGGAAGACGACGGCGTCTCCCGGCCCGACCACCGAGGTGTTGGGCTTCAGGAAGAGCAGCGGCTCGGCGGGAGCCTCCCCACCCATCTCGGCTGCGTGGTCGTGGTAGTTCTTGCCGACGGCGACGACCTTGGAACGAGGGATGACCGGCGCGAGCAGGACCGCATCCGCGAGCGGGACGCGCTCCCCCGTCGGTTCGAAGCCCGAGTAGAGCGGATCGCCGTCGAGGACGACGAGATCCGCATCGTCGATGATGCCGTAGCGGATGGCCTGATCGTGACTGAAGCGAGCGATTTTCACCAGGCCAGCCTATCCCGAGGTGCCCCGGCGACACGGAAGCCCCGCACGAGGTGCGGGGCTTCCCAGGCTGCTCGGAGGCTATTCGGCGTCGAGACGCGTCATCCACCCGTGACGGTCGGGCAGACGGCCGTACTGGATGTCGGTCAGTTCCTGACGCAGCGACATCGTGAGTTCACCGGCGGGAGCGTCGGCATCGCCCACGGTGAAGTCCTTGGCCTTCAGCTGCGCGATCGGCGTGACGACCGCAGCCGTCCCGCAGGCGAACACCTCGACGATGTCGCCGCTCTCGACGCCCTCGCGCCACTCGTCGATCGTGACCCGACGGCGCTCCACCCGGTGTCCGCGGTCCTCCGCGAGCTGCAGGATGCTGTCGCGCGTGATGCCCTCGAGGATCGAGTCCGACTCCGGCGTGACGAGCGTGCCGTCGCGCTTGACGAGGACGACGTTCATCCCGCCGAGCTCTTCGATGTAGGTCGCCTCCTGTGCGTCCAGGAAGAGCACCTGTGCGCACCCGTGCTCGTACGCCTCGGCCTGCGGGAGCAGGGAGGACGCGTAGTTGCCGCCGGTCTTCGCCGCCCCGGTGCCGCCCTTGCCCGCACGGCTGTAGTCGGTGGACAGCCAGATGGACACGGGGGTGACGCCGCCGGTGAAGTACGCGCCGGCCGGGCTGGCGATGATGTAGTAGTTGACCTTCTTCGCGGGGCGGACGCCGAGGAAGGCCTCCTTGGCGAACATGAACGGCCGCAGGTACAGGCTGGTCTCCGGCGCGGACGGCACCCAGGCGCCATCGACGGCGATGAGCTGCTTGATCGACTCGACGAAGTACTCGACCGGGAGCTCCGGCAGCGCGAGCCGCTTGGCCGAGCGCTGCAGGCGACGGCCGTTGGCGTCGGGGCGGAACGACCAGATGGACCCGTCGGCGTGACGGTACGCCTTCAGGCCCTCGAAGATCTCCTGGGCGTAGTGGAGGACGGCGGCGGCCGGGTCGAGCGAGATCGGACCGTACGCCTGGACTCGTGGGCGGTGCCATCCACCGCGCTCGGACCAGCAGATGTCGACCATGTGGTCGGTGAAGTGCTGCCCGAAGCCCGGGTCGGCGAGGATCGCGTCGCGCTCTGCGGCGGGGACGGGCTGCTCGTTGGGGGTCACGGTGAAGGCGAGTTCGCGCTGCGCCATGGGGAGGTTGATCGTCATGATGGTGTCTTCCGTCGTGATCTGCGTGTCTGGTGGGCGTCTACCGGTTCGCCGCGAGGGCCGCGATCGCATCGCCGACCGCGGTCGTCGTGCGTGCTGCGCCGGTGCGGGCGGCGATGTCGGCGGTGACGGCAGTGGCGACTCGCGCCGCCTCCGTCTCGAGGCCGAGATGCGACAGCATCAGGGAGACGGAGAGGATGGCGGCGGTCGGGTCGGCCAGCTGCTTCCCGGCGATGTCGGGCGCCGATCCGTGGACGGGCTCGAACATGCTCGGGTACGTGCCGTCCGGGTTGATGTTTCCCGAGGCCGCGAGTCCGATGCCGCCGCTGATCGCGCCGGCCAGATCGGTGAGGATGTCGCCGAAGAGGTTGTCCGTGACGATGACGTCAAATCTAGCAGGATCCGTGACGAGGAAGATGGTGGCAGCGTCGACGTGCAGGTAGTCGACCGCGACGTCGGGGAACTCCGCGGACACCGCGTCGACGACGCGCTTCCAGAGCGACCCGGCGAAGACGAGGACGTTGGTCTTGTGGACGAGGGTCAGCTTCCCCCGACGCGCGGCCGCAGCGGCGAACGCGTAGCGCACCACCCGTTCCACCCCGTAGGCGGTGTTGACCGACACCTCGTTCGCGATCTCGTGCGGCGTGCCCTGGCGGATCGCTCCGCCGTTGCCGACGTACGGCCCCTCCGTGCCCTCACGGACGACGACGAAGTCCACGTCGCCGGGCTCGCTCAGCGGGCTCGGGACGCCCGGGTACACGACGGTCGGGCGCAGGTTCACGTAGTGGTCGAGGCTGAACCGGAGCTTGAGGAGCAGCCCACGCTCGATGTTCGCGTTCGCGAGCCGGGGGTCGCCGGGCACGCCGCCGACCGCTCCGAGGAGGATGGCATCGTGCGAGGCGATCGCGGCGAGGTCCGCGTCGGTCAGCACGTCGCCGGTCTCGAGGAACCGCGCGGCGCCGAGCGAGAAGGGCGTCTGCTCGAACCGGACGTCGCCACCCTGCACCGCCGCATCGAGGACCTTGAGCGCCTCGCCGACGACCTCGGGACCGATCCCGTCGCCGGGGATGACTGCGAGCTTGACGTTGCGGGACATGCGACTCCTGAGGATGCGACGACGGTGTGCGCCCAGCTTAATGCCTCCGACCTCGGGTGGATCGTGCCACCCGTCTCCGGGTGGCACGATCCACGGAGCCCTACCGGACCCGGCGCAGACCGATCGCCGCGACGAGCATGGCGGCCACGATGAGGCCGACGCCGATCCACGCTGCGACACCGACACCGCTGTCGAAGGCGTGCCGCGCGGAGTCCATGAGTGCGCCCGCGAGGTCACCGGGCAGCTGCTCGGCGACCGTCGCCGCACCACCCAGGGTCTCCCCCGCCGCCTGCTGCTGGGCGGCGGTCAGTCCGTCCGGCAGGACGACCGAGGAACGGTAGGACGCGGTGAGCACGGTGCCGAGCGTCGCCGTGCCGAGCACAGCGCCCAGCTCGTAGGCGGTCTCTGAGACGCCGGATGCCGCCCCGGCCTTCTCCGGCGGCGCACTCGCGATCACGAGCTCGTTCGACACCGTCTCGGCCGAGCCGATGCCGAGCCCGAGGGCGACGAAGGCGAGGCCGATCCCGAGGGCCGACACGTCTCCTCCGGTGATCGCGATGGAGGCGTATCCGACGGCGGAGACGACGAGTGCGATCGGGGCCACGATGCCCGGACGGACCCGCTTGGAGATGGGCACGATCACGAGACCGGCGATGATCATCACGATGAGCCCGGGGAGCAGGACGAGCCCGGCGTCGAGCGGCTGCAGACCCAGCACCAACTGCAGGTGCTGCGACACGAAGAACAGCCCACCGACGAGCGCCGTCACGCTCAACAGGTTGATGACCACGGCACCGCTGAACGATGCCCGCCGGAACAGGCTCAGGTCGAGCAGCGGGTGCTCGAGGCGGAGCTGACGGCGGATGAACAGGACGCCACTGACCACGCCGACGACCATCGAGACGACCGTGAGCACGTCGAAGCCGGCTTCCGCCAGGTGCTTGATGCTGAACACGAGTGGCGTCATCGTCAGGAGGATGAGCAGGATGCTCGGAACGTCGATGCGTCCGGGGTTCGGGTCCTTCGACTCGGGGATGAGGAAGGGCGCGAGGACGACGAGCGGCAGGAGCACCGGGACGGCGAGCAGGAACACCGCGCCCCAGGCGAAGTGCTCGAGGATGATCCCACCGACGATCGGCCCGAGCGCGCTGCCGGCGGCGAACCCGCTGGCCCAGACGGCGATGGCGAACCGTCGCTGGTCGCGGTCGAGGAAGATGTTTCGCAGCAGCGAGAGCGTCGACGGCATGAGCATTGCTCCGAAGAACCCGAGTGCCGCCCGAGCCGCGATCAGGAGCTCGGCGCTGGGCGCGAACGCCGCGGCGACGGAGACGACGCCGAACCCGATGGAACCGATGAGCAGGAGGCGACGACGACCGATGCGGTCCCCCAGGCTGCCCATCGACACGAGCAGGCCGGCGAGCACCAGCGGGTAGATGTCGACGATCCAGAGCAGCTGCGTCCCGGTCGGGGTGAGCGCGCTCGAGATCGCGGGCAACGCGAAGTTGAGGACCGTGTTGTCGACCGACACCAGCAGGACGGGGAGCATGAGGACGGCGAGCGCGAACCAGGCTCGCCGACCGGCACGGGGAGCGGCGACGGCGGTGGGTTCGGTGGCGGTGGACACGATGACCTCTTTCAAAGCGTGGAGAACGGCGCCGGTCGGGCGCCGCCCGCTCGACTATACCGTCCAGCCGGTATAGTATCAATCCGAATCCGACGAGCCGAATACGATGGAGCCATGGCGAAGCAGACCGCAGCCCGAGAACGCGTCCTCGACGCCTTCGCCGAACTCCTCATCGAAGAGGGCGAACGCGCCGCCACCCTCGACGCCGTCGCCGCGGCGGCCGGCGTCTCCAAGGGCGGACTGCTCTACCACTTCGGCAGCAAGGAGGCGCTCGTCGATGGCCTCATCGACCGGCTCTCGGAAATGAGCGAGGCCGACACGGCGCGGATGCTCGCGGCCCCGGAGGGCGTCGTCGAGTACTTCGTGCGCACCTCCGTCGACTGCGGCACCCCGTTCGACCGGACGATCATCGCCGTCGCGCGGCTGGCACAGGGGCAGCACGCCCAGGCGAGCGGCGCGATGGCGGACATCCGCCGGAGCTGGTTGCGCACGGTGGAAGATGCCGTCGGCGACCCGGACACCGCCCGCGCCATCGTGCTGATGTGCGACGGTCTCTACGCCAACACGGGGCAGCTCGGCATGGGGGTCAGCGATCCCGATGAGGGCAGCGACGAGGCGATCGAGCGGCTCCTGGCCGTCATCGCGCGGCTGCTTCCCGCCGGCGGGCACTGAGCCGGGACACCCCGACGGCCACACCGGAACGGCCTCGTCGCCAGCGTCTCAGCCTACGGACGACGATGCCCCGCACCGGTCGGCGCGGGGCATCGGGTCGGAGCAGCGGTCGGGTTACTGCACGGTGATGTCGATCTCGCGGAGCAGCGTCGCGTCGATCGTCTCGCGGATGACCTCGAGGACGTCGTCGTCGACCGGCGAGTCGACCGTCAGGACGCTGAGCGCCGGGCCACCGGCCTCGTGACGGGCGATCTGCATGCCCGCGATGTTGATGCCCGCCTCGCCGAACCGCTGACCGTAGACGGCCACGATGCCGGGCCGGTCGGTGTAGACCATCACGATGTGGTGCTTCGCGAACGGCACCTCGACGTCGTAGCCGTTGATCTCGACGATCTTCTCGGTCTGCTTCGTGCCCGTCAGCGTGCCCGACACCGAGATCTGCGATCCGTCGCTGAGGGCTCCGCGCAGCGTGATGACGTTGCGGTACTCCTCGCTCACCTCGTCGGTGAGCAGGCGCGCGACGACACCGCGCTGCTCGGCGAGCAGCGGGGCGTTCACGTACGAGACCGTCTCGCTGACGATGTTCGTGAAGATCCCCTTGAGCGCGGCCAGCTTCAGCACGCTGACGTCGTACCCGCTCAGCTCGCCGTGGACCTCGACGTCGACGCTCGTGAGCGACGAGGTCGACAGCGCGGCGAACACCTGCCCGAGCTTCTCGACGAGCGGGATGCCGGGACGGACGTACGGGTCGATCACGCCGCCGGCGACGTTGACCGCGTCCGGGACGAGTTCGCCGCCGAGCGCGAGACGCACGGACTTGGCGACCGAGACGCCGGCCTTCTCCTGTGCCTCATCCGTCGACGCACCGAGGTGCGGCGTCACGATGACGTTCTCGAGCCCGAGCAGCTTCGTGTCGGTGGGCGGCTCGCTGACGAAGACGTCGAGGCCGGCACCGGCGATGACGTGGTTGGACAGCGCCTCGTACAGCGCGTCCTCGTCGATCAGACCGCCGCGGGCGACGTTGACGACGTAGGCCGTCGGCTTCATGAGCGCGAACTGCGGGCCGGCGATCATGCCCGTCGTCTCCGGCGTCTTCGGCATGTGGATGGTGATGAAGTCGGACTGCGCCAGCAGCTCGTCGAGCGTGACCAGCTGCACCCCGAGCTGCTGCGCACGAGCGGACGTGATGTAGGGGTCGTAGGCTATGACGTTGGTGCCGAACGCCTGCAGGCGGGCCGTGATGAGGGCACCGATACGGCCGAGGCCGATGATGCCGATGGTCTTCTCGTACAGCTCGGTACCGGTGTACTTGGACCGCTTCCACTGTCCCTGGGCGAGCGCGGCGTGCGCGGCCGGGATGTGGCGGGCGAGGCTCAGGATGTGGCCGACGGTGAGCTCGGCAGCGGAGATGATGTTCGACGTGGGCGCGTTGACGACCATGACCCCGGCCGCCGTGGCCGCCTTGATGTCGACGTTGTCGAGACCGACACCCGCACGTGCGACGACCTTCAACCGGGTGGCCGCCTGGATGGCCTCCTCGTCGACCTTGGTCGCGGATCGGACCAGGATGGCGTCGGCGTCGGCGATCGCCGCGAGCAGAGCCGGGCGGTCCGTCCCGTCGACGGAGCGCACGTCGAAGTCGGGCCCGAGGGCGTCGACGGTGGCTGGTGAGAGTTCTTCGGCGATCAGTACGACCGGTTTCGACACGGAACGGTTCCTTCGCAGTAGCAGTGGGGTGGGCAGCGCGTCGGTGTCCGGCGGCCATCGCAAGCCTATCGGAGGCGCACCGGGCGGTTCGTCGTGTGACGAGGCGACGGCCGGGTCAGACGGAGAGGTCGATCAGCTGCTGCGCGCCGAACATCGCGAGGACCGACAGTGAGATCGCCGCGACGACGCACAGGGCGACGAGGTAGCGCACGGCCTGCTCGCCGAGCGACCGGTCGCGACCGGTCCAGAAGGCGATCGCGAAGGCCACGATCGGCAGGAGCAGGCCGCCGATGAGGACGACCCAGCCGAGCGGCAGGACCGGCACGGCGAGGCCGTTCGCCGTCCCGACGATGCCGACGAGGTTGCCGACGGCTTCGAAGACGTCATAGGCGAAGAACAGGCCGAACAGGACGGCGATGGACCAGCTGAGCCAGCCGCGTCGCTCGGCGGCGGGTTTCGACACGGGGTCCGCGGTGGTGGAGGGCATCAGGGTCACACTCCTCGGAGGAACGGCCAGGGCAGGATGAGCACGACACCGAGCAGGAGCATCGCGATCCTGACGACGGGTCTGCCGCCACGCGTCAACCAGAGCGTCGCGGCCATCCACACGGGTCCCGCGGCGACCGCGAGTCCCTGTCCGAGATCGAACATGAACCGGCCGACCGCGTCGCTCGGCACGGCCGCGTCAGGACGGAACGCCGAGATGAGCCAACCGACGCTGTACAGCAGGAAGACCCCGCCGAAGATGCCGAGCGTGACGAGCATGACCGAACTCATCTGCTCGCGCTCACCGGCGGCAGCCTCGTCCGTGACCCGGTCGGTCGGCTTCGCGACGTCGACCTCGACAGGAGGGGCGACCGGTTCCGCACTCGGACCGGCCGACTCCGAGGCCGGCTGGACCGCCGCGGTGGCCCGACCACGCGTGATCGGCTGCTGCGATGCGGGCTCGAGCGTGGTCCGGTCGCCGGAAGCCGAGGCGTCGAGCGTCGGATCGTCGTCGCCCGCCCAGCTCAGCGCGTCTTCGTCCCGCGGCTCAGTCATACCGCCAGCCTATCGCCGCCGGGCCGACCACCGAGTGCGGCGATCCGCACTCGACGGAGCAGAATTGCCTGGTGAACCCGTTCCCGCTCCTGCAGTCCGTCCTGACCGTCGTCCTCGCGATCATGTTCATCGGCATGGGAGTCCTCCACTTCCTCCCGGGACCGGCGAAGACCATGGCCGCGATGATCCCGGGACCGCTGCGGAGCAGCACCATCACACCGCGGATGCTCGTCGTCTTCACCGGTGTGTGCGAGATCGCGGGCGGCGTCGGCCTGCTCGTCCCACCCACCAGGCTCGCCGCAGTGGTCTGCCTGATCGTGTTCCTCGTCGCGGTGTTCCCGGCGAACGCCGCGGCCGCGCGCCAGCCCGAGCGGTTCGGTCGCCTCGCCGTGCCGTTCGTCCCACGGCTCATCGGTCAGCTCGTGCTGATCCTCGCCCTCGTCATCGTGGCGCTCTGATCGCTCGCCCGGATCGATCGAGGATCCCCTCGATGCCGGCGGATCTCAGACGGCGACGGCAGCGCGCCTGGCCGCGGCCACCGCGCGAGCGACGGTCGTCGCGTCCGTGATGTCGTAGCTCGGCGATCCTCCGCCGGGGCCGGTCTCGGTGACCCGGCCGGCACGACGACGGGCGGAGAGGTGCACCGCGTCGACACCCGCCCGGGCGAGGGCGGGGATCGCATCGATCGTGACGCCGCCACCGGCCATGATCTGCATCGAGCTGTCGCCCCTCGAGGCCATCTGCGCGAGCTTCTCGGCACCGTCGATGCTCGCCCGCGCACCGCCGGACGTCAACAGACGGTCCACACCGGCGTCGCGCAGCTGGTCGGCGGACCGGACGGGGTCGGTCGTGGCGTCGACGGCCCGGTGGAACGTCACCGCGAGCGAGCCCGCAGCCTGACGCAGCTGCGCCAGCGCCTCCAGGTCGATCGTCCGGTCGGACCGGAGGGCGCCGACCACGATGCCCGCAGCACCCGCGGCCTCGAGCGCGAGGATGTCGCCGGACATGACGTCGATCTCCGCGGGCGAGTAGACGAAACCACCCTCTCGCGGACGCACGAGGACGTGCACGAAGTCGCTGAGCCCGGCTTCGTCTGCAGCGCGGACCGCCGCCATGACCAGTCCGATGGAGGGGGTGAGCCCACCGGTGCCGAGGGCCTGGCACAACTCGACCCGCTGGGCTCCCTCGCGGATGGCGATGCGGACCCCCTCCACGTCCTGGACGGCGATCTCGACGGCGATTGGCGACTGGAGGCTCATTGGACCCATTGTTCCAGTGATCCGCTCGGGCCGAGGACGCGCACGCCGCTGCGCTACTTGTCCGTGCCCTGCGACACCGAACCCTGCAGCTGGCGCTGGAAGATCAGGTACACGATGAGCACGGGGACGACGGTGATCACGGACGCCGCGAAGAGTGCACCGAAGTCCACCGAGTACCCGGCCTGGGCGGCGAACGACGCCATCCCCTGCGTCAGGACGTAGTTCTGCGGGTTCGAGTTGAGCGCCACCGGGAGGAGGAACTGGTTCCACAACCCCACGAAGTTGAGGATCGCGACGGTCGCGAGGCCCGGCCTCGCCATGGGCAGCATCACCTGGAAGAAGGTCCGCCACTCCCCCGCTCCGTCGATCGCGGCCGCCTCCGCGATGGAGACCGGCAGCGATTTGAAGAACGAGAACAGGAAGAACACCGTGAACGGGAAGGCGAACGCCGCGTACGTGAGGATGAGTCCCGGGAGCGAGTTGAGCAACCCGAGGCTCTGCAGCACGAAGAACAACGGCACGATCGCGAGGAACACGGGGAACGTGAGGCCGGCGAGCATCAGGTAGTAGATGGCCCGGCTCCCGAAGAAGCGGAACCGCGCCAGCACGTATGCACACATCGAGCCGAACAGCATGGTCACGATGAGGGCGCCGAACACCACCACGATCGAGTTCAGGAAGAAGCTCCCGATACCGGCCGTCGTCCACGCGTTCACGTAGTTGTCGAAGTTCCATTTCGACGGCAGCGAGAACGGCGAGGCGAAGATCTCGGAGCTCGTCTTGAACGACGACATGACCGTCCAGAGCAGCGGGACGACGACCACGATCGACCAGATGATGAGCACGGTGTGCGATGCCGTCCCGACGACGCGGTCGCCCGTGGTCGGCTTGCGGCTGGCCGGTGTGCGCGTGCCGGTTCCGACGACCGCCGGGTTCGCGGTCGTCGCCGTGGTCTGGACGGTCATTCCGCCACCCCTTCATCGTTGCCGCCGGTGAGTCGGCTGACCAGGAAGACGACGCCCGCGAACATCAGGGTGACGAGCGCGAGCACGACTCCCATCGCACAGGCGTAGCCGAACTGGCCCTTGGTGAACGCCGTCGTGAAGAGCTGCTGCGACATCACGAGCGTCGTGTTGGACGGGCCGCCGCCGGGATTCAACGCGGCCATGTACACGAACGCGTCGAGGGCGAGGATGCCCATGTAGATGTACGCCGTCTGGATGTTGTCCCGGATCAACGGGATGGTGATCGTGAGCGCGGTCCGCAGGCGACCCGCGCCGTCGATCCGTGCCGCCTCGTACACCTCGGCCGGCACACCCTTGATCGCCGCGATGAAGAGCACCGTGTAGAACCCGATGAGTCCCCAGACGATGACGAACATGGTCGCGATCATCGCCGTGTCCGGCGAACCGAGCCAAGCGAAGGAGGTGAACTGGTCGAGCCCGATGCCGGTCAGGAAGCCGTTCAGCAGCCCGGACGACGGGTCGTAGATCTGCTTCCAGATGAGGCCGATGACGATGGCCGGCACGACGTACGGGAAGAAGGTGATCACGCGGTACACGCTCGAGTTGCGGAGGCCGCGGATCGGACCGTTGCTCGGTCCGCCGATCGTGATGAGGGAGGCGAAGAGGAACGCGATCCCGAGGGTCACGAGCGGCAGGACGATCGCGAGCGCGACACTGTTGCCCATGGACTGGAGGAAGGTCTGGTCCTGGAAGAGCTTCGTGTAGTTCGAGAACCCGACGAAGTCCATGCCCGGGGAGAACCCGGACCAGTTCGTCAACGAGTAGTACGCCGCCTGCGCGAACGGCGAGACCACGAAGACGACGTACCCCACCACCGGCACGATCAGGAAGACCAGGAAGAACGAGACCCGGTCGAACGTGAAGTCCCGGCGGCGCAACCGCCGGGCGGCGGGAGGGGTAGCCCCTCCCACCTTCCCGATCGGCGTGCCGACCGCCGTCATTTGACGGTGACCTTGTCCACGGAGTCGTCGTTGCGGACCTTGTCGGAGATGTCCTGCATGCCCTTGGTGAGCGTGGCGACGTCGGAACCGCCCTGCAGGAACGTGTTCCACAGGACGAGGAGGTCCGTGTTGAGTCCGTACAGGTCGATGAAGCTCCACGAGAACACGTCGGTGCCCGCGTCGTTCAACATCTTCACCTGGGACACGAGCGCCGTCGAACCGAAGCCGTCCTCGGGGATCGTGTCCTTGACGATCGTCGACGAGAAGGTCGTCTTGGCGAAGTTCACCGCGGCGTCGTTCGACAGCATGGCCCGCAGGAACTCCTTGCCACCGCCGACGTTCTTGCCCTGCGACGGGACGATGAACCCTTCACCCGCGGTGCTGTGGAGCGCCGAGTACGGCAGGGCGGAGTCGGCGGAGACCGTCGGCTCGGGCGCGCCGGTCATCTTGAAGCCGTCCTTCGTCTGGGTCTTCATCTCGTTCTCGATCCAGCCACCCGAGGGGTAGAGGATGAAGTCCTCCGAGTTGCTCCACTGCGCCTGCGCAGCGGTGAACTGCGTTCCGGCGCCTCCGGGCTTGACGTACCCGGCGTCGATGATCGCCTTGAGACCCTTGAGCACGTCCTGGACGGCCGGCTTCGACCAGCAGTCCGCCTCGAGGTTCTCGAGCGCCAGACGGACCTCGTCGCCGCCCTCCTTGATCGCGGACGCGATCGCCATCGTCAGGTAGTAGGTGGCCGCCTCGGTGCCCCAGCCGAACAGGTACTTGCCCTGCGCCTTGGCCTTCGCACCGAGGTCGAGTGCCTCGGCCCAGGTCTTCGGGGGCGTCCAGCCGTTCGCCTCGAAGAGCGCCGCCGAGTACCAGACCGCGTAGACCGTCAGCACGTAGTTCAGCTGCACGAACTTGCCGTCGAAGGTGCCCGGCTCGACGACACCCGGGTAGAGGGTGTCCTTGATGACCTTGCCCTCGTAGTTCTTCGCCTCGATGACGTCCGTCAGGTCGGCGAGCTGCTCGCGGATGGTGTTGATGCCGATGAGGCCGGCGCCGCTGTTGTCGATGACGTCCGGCGGGTTGCCTGCGACGAACCGCGGCTGGAGGGTCTGCGCGATGTTCGTCGCGGCCGTGACCTTGACGGTCGAGCCCGCCTGCTGCTTCTCGACGAGCTTCCCGGCGAACTCGGTGTACTCGATGCCGTACCCGCCCTTGAAGATGACGGCGTCGACCGTCGAGTTGGCGGCCATGCCGAACGGGTTGTCGGCCGAGACCGGTCCGCCGGTGGTGGTGGCCCCGCCTCCGCCGCCGACACAGGACGCGAGCGTCCCGCCCAGCGGGAGGAGGATCGCGGTCGCGAGTGCTCCTCGCAGGAAATCGCGGCGTTGGAGCGTTGCTGGCTGCTTGTCCATCGGTCTACCTTCCAGTGATTCGAGTGTTGCCCGGGTGTGGTGCTGTCGGGGTGGTGTTGTCGGGTGTGTGGTGCGGGTGTTGCGACGCCTCGGGTTCAGGCGTCACGTCTGATCCGGCCTCGGTAGCGGTCCTCGAGCACACTGTTGTGCTCGTCGCCGCCCGGGATGTTGGCCGAGATGTAGAGCGGTGGGGTCTCGCCGGTCGCCGCGATCCTCGCCGCGACGCCGATGGTGAGGAGCTGCGCGAGATAGGCCGCCGTGATCGAGGACACCGCGCCGACCGGGACGCCGTCCTGGACCTCGATGGTCGCGTCGCCGAACGGAGCACGGTTGTCGAGCACCACGTCGGCCACCTCGGAGAGCCGCAGCCCGCTCGGGTGTTTCGGCTCGACGCGCGAGGTGTGCTCGAGCGAGGTCACGGCGATGACGGGGTGGCCGTGCTCCTTGGCGATCAGGGCGAGTCCCACGATCGACCCGTTGACGCCGGAGTTCGACGCGATGATGAACACGTCGCCCTCCCCCACCGGGGAGATCGCGAAGAGCTCCGCTGCGACGTCGCCGCTGCGCTCCAGCGCGGCACCACCGAGGTCGTCGACGGACCGTGCGCCGCGGAGGACGACGTCCCGCAGGGCGATCTTGTTGGTCGGGATCAGTCCACCGGCGCGGCCGGCGATCTCCATCGCGAACGCCTCCGAGTGGCCGGTGCCGAACGCCTGGATGACCGCTCCGCGCTCGAGGGCCGCGACCAGCAGGTCGATCGCGGGGTCGAGTTCGCCGGACCGGGCCGCCTGGGTGATGTCCGCGAGGCGCGAGGTGACCTCGTCGGTGTAGCGATCGACGTGATCCGTCCAGGTCGTGGTGGATGTGGTGCTCATTCGGTTCCTCTCAGACGCCCACGGGCGAGGCGGTCTCGGACAGGGCTCCGGCCTTGGTCGGTCGGCGGTGCGGGGCGACCGCGAGGGCGGAGGCCGCGAGGCGCTTGGTCGTGCGCTCGAAGTTCTGCTGCGCGACGAACAGGTACAACAGGTCCAGGACGAACAGCTGACCGTGCTTGGCGGAGAGGTCGTCGGGCTGCAGGAACCGCTCATGGGCCGAGGTGATGATGGCCAGCGTCGACGCGGCGACGAGTGGGGAGTCCGGGTTGTTGCTGATCGCCACGGTGAGCGCGCCCGCGCGACCCGCCTGGCGGAGCATCTGGATGGTCTCCTCGGTGCGCCCGGTGTTGCTGATCCCCAGGGCGACCGATTCGGGGCCCTGGATCGCCGCGCTCGTAAGGCCCGCGTGGACCTCCGACCAGGCGTGCGTGCTGATGCCGATCCGGTACAGCCTGGCCTGCATCTCGTCGGCGAGCATCGCGCTGCCGCCGACACCGTAGATGTCGACGTTCCGGCTGCGCGCGATGGCTGCGGCGATCTCGAGCATGACTTCGAGGTCGATCACGTCGGCGGTCTCCCGCAGCGTCCGCGTGTGCGCGTTGAGCAGCGTGCTCAGGACGTCCGGAGCCGAGTCGTCGGGGCCGAACGCCCGGCCGATGTCGGTCTGCCAGGAGTCGCGAGCGGTGCTGCGACCGAAGTCCTTGGCGAGGTCGACCCGGAACGGCGCGTAGCCGGTGTATCCGATGATCCGGCAGAAGCGGGTGATGGTCGCCGCTGAGACGCCCGAATCGGCTGCGAGCTCACCGATCGTGAGGGTGAGGGGCGCGTCGGGGTTCTCCAACAGGTAGTCCGCGATACGCAGCATGACCCCGGACATCTCCGGCATCCGCGACCGAATCCGGTTGGTCACGCCGGTGGCGTGCTCGACCGGTGGGTCGGTGCGGATGGAAACAGTCATGGAAATTCCTTTTCTCCTTCGTTGGAGTGACGCGAAACTGATTCTTACAGTACGTTGTGGCCCACGGCAACATGTTTCGAGATGATGACGATGATGAAAACAACTCTGGCGGTCGACGCCGGCGGCACCTCGTCCCGCGCGGTGCTGGTGGACGCCTCCGGACGGCGCCTCGGTTCCGGGCGCGCGGGCGGCGGGAATCCGACGTCCTCCGGCGTGGACAGCGCTGCCACGCAGATCGCGCTCGCGGCTCGTGCCGCCCTCGACCAGGCCAGGACGACGTCGTCCATGTCGCCCCTCCCGTCCGGGTCGCCCGTGGTGATCACGCAGGCGGGGCAGGTGTCCGACGCCTACCGCCGCACCCTGGACGCGCACCTCGTACCGCTCGGACTCGGACCGGTCGTCATCGAGCCGGATCTGCTCGGCATGTACGGCTCCGGCTCGGCGTCGCCGGACGGCGTCGTGCTCGTCGCGGGGACCGGGAGCGTCGCGGGACGGATCAGGGACCGTCTCGTCGTCCGGGAGGTCGGCGGTGCCGGCTGGCTCCTCGGCGATGGCGGCTCCGGATTCTGGATCGCTCGGCGCGTGATCCGCGCGGTCGCCGCCGACCTCGACGGCATCGGACCCCGCACGGGACTCACCCCGCTGCTCTCCCAGGCGGTCGGGTTCACTCCGGACCCGTGTTCATCCGGTGACGCGGACCACCGCCGGTCCCCGGTACTCGACACACTCATCCGCTCGGTGAACGACGGTCCCCCCATCGCCATCGCCCGCCTGGCGCCGCTCGCCTTCCAAGCCGCGGACGACGAGGTCGCGCGGTCCATCCTCGACGCTGCCGTCGACCGCTTGGCGGTCCTCGTGGAACGGGTGCTGGCTCCGGATTCGGACCGCAGAGAGAGCACGCTCGTCGTCGGCGGCAGCGTGCTCGTCGACGGGCTCCTCCCGTCCATCCCCTCAGCCGCGGAGCGCCTGTCGTCGGCCGCCGCCGGGGCCCGACTCGTCCCGGTCGCCGACGGCCTCGTCGGAGCCGCTGCCTTGGGCATCAGGATGCTGGGCGGAGACGTCGACGACGCGAGGCTCAGCCGCCTGCGCGAGGACCTGGCTGCTGGGGCGACGCGGTGACGGCGGACCGGATCGCCGTCATCGGCACCGGTGCCATGGGGCTGGCGCACGTCCGCGCGCTCGCCGGACTCGGTGCCGCGGACCGGATCGCCTACCTGTGCTCGGCCCGGTCGCCGAGAGCCATGCCGGAGGCACCGGCCGCACGACTCACCACCTCGGTCGACGAGGTGCTCCGGGACGCCTCCGTGGGGATCGTCGTCATCTGCACGCCGACCGACACCCATCGGGACCTCGCCGTCAGGGCACTCCGTGCCGGCAAGCACGTCCTGCTGGAGAAACCGATCGCCCTGACGCTCGCCGACGCCCAGGCGATCCTGCGCACCGCCGACGAGTCCGGCCGGACGTTCATGGTCGCGCACGTCGTCAGGTTCTTCGGCGGGTACGAGGCGATCGACGACGCGGTGCGCGCTGGCGCCGTCGGCACACCCCTCGCCGTCACGGCCGAACGGCTGAGCTCCCCCGCCGCCCCGTCACCGTGGTGGCAGGACGAGCGACGATCCGGCGGCCCCCTCGTGGACTTCGCGATCCACGACTTCGACCAGCTGAACCAGCTCCTCGGCCAGCCGCGATCCGTGTCAGCACGGCGCACCGGCACCGGGCGCCCGATCGAGACGACGGTCGACTACGCCGACGGGGGTATCGGGCGCGTCCTCATCTCCATGGAACTCCCGCCGGCCTTCGGATTCAGCTCGGCCATCGAGGTGCTCGGCAGCACCGGGCTCCTCGCCCACCGATTCGTCGGCGGGTCCCCGACCCACACACCGCCGCTCTCGCTCGACGCCCTCGGGACGGCCGCCGCGCACGGCCTCTTCGACCTCGACGAGACCGACCCCTACCGACGACAGATGGCCTCCTTCCTCGACTGCGTGGAGCGAGACGTCCAACCGTTCCGAGTGACCGGCCGAAGTGCCCTCGCGGCCCTGACGGTCGCGTTGGCGGCGAAGGCGTCGCTGGACACCGGCGTGCCCGTGCAGGTCTCCGAAGCCCACGACGCCTGAACCGTCGACACGCAGGAGGTCCGACGTCCCGACCACGCCGGTCCACCGGACAGCAGACATCCGACCTTTCGTGTTAGCCTGCCCCCGCACCGCCGTGAACCCACTCGACGATCGAAGGGCCGCCGTGACCGAGACCACCACCACCCGACCCGATACCGCCTGGTTCGACGAGGCGAGATTCGGATTGTTCCTGCACTGGGGCCTCTACGCCCTCCCCGCACGCCATGAGTGGGTGCAGACGCGGGAACGCCTCTCGGCCGAACACTACGAGCGCTACCGCGAGCACTTCGACCCCGACCGGTTCGACCCCCGCGCCTGGGCCAAGCAGGCCAAGGCGGCCGGCTTCCGGTACGCGGTCCTCACGACGAAGCACCACGACGGCTTCTGCCTATGGGACTCGGCACTCACCGACTTCACGTCCATGCACACGCCCGCCGGCCGCGACCTCGTGGCGGAGTTCGTGGAGGCCTTCCGCGCCGAGGGGCTCCGGATCGGCTTCTACCACTCGCTCATCGACTGGCATCACCCCGACTTCACGGTCGACGGCATCCACCCGCGACGCGACGACCCCGAGGCGCTCGCAGCGAACGCCGACCGGGACTGGTCACGCTACCGGGACTACCTGCACGGCCAGGTGCGCGAGCTGCTCACCGGCTACGGCCCGATCGACTACCTCTTCTTCGACTTCAGCTACTCACAGGGCATCGAAGGCCTGCCGGGCAAGGGCGCCGCCGACTGGGGCTCCGAGGAACTCGTCGAGATGATCCGCGGGCTGCAGCCGGAGATCCTGATCAACGACCGCCTCGAACTCCCGGGCGACGTCACCACCCCGGAGCAGTACCAGCCCGTGGTGACGCCGGTCGACTCCGACGGCGAACCCCTCCGGTGGGAGGCCTGCCAGACCTTGAACGGCAGCTGGGGGTACGACCGCGACAACCTCGACTACAAGTCGCCGGAGCTGCTCCTGCGGATGCTCATCGATTCGGTCTCGAAGAACGGCAATATGCTGTTGAACATCGGACCGACCGCGCGCGGGACGATCGATCCGCGGGCGATCGAACGGCTCGAGGTCCTCGCCGACTGGTTCGCACTCCACGAGCGGGCGATCCGAGGATGCGGGCCGTCGGAGTTCAGCAGCCCGAGCGACGTCCGATACACGCAACGGGGCGACCGGCTGTACGTGCACGTCTTCGCGTGGCCGTTCGTGCACCTGCACCTGCCCGGTCTCGGCGGCCGGGTGCGCTACGCCCAGCTGTTGTCGGACGGCTCCGAGGTGCCGTTCCAGGTGCATCGCCCCGAGCACGATCTGCCGAACCAGCACACCCAACCGAAGGGACTCGGTCCCGACACCGTGACCCTGCACCTGCCGATCGGTGAACCCGACACCCCGATCCCGGTCATCGAGATCTTCCTCGAGCCCGGCACGACCGGAGCAGCAACGGCCTGAGGTCTCCCGCAGACGACGGAACGCCCGCCCCGACGGATCGGGGCGGGCGTTCTGGCTCGGTGCCGCTGAGCGGCTGGACGAGCGGAGACTAGCGGGCGACGCTGCCGTCGACGTAGTCGTCGTCGTTCGAGGCGTTCCACGCGAAGAGCTTGCGCAGCTCGCGACCGGTGGCCTCGATCGGGTGGTCCTCGCCCTTCTTGCGCAGCTCGAGGAACTCGGGAGCGCCGGCGTCCTGGTCGTCGATGAAGCGCTTGGCGAAGGTGCCGTCCTGGATGTCCTTGAGGACCGCCTGCATGTTGGTCTTGACGCTCGGGTCGATGACGCGCGGGCCGGAGACGTAGTCGCCGTACTCAGCCGTGTCGGAGACGCTCCAACGCTGCTTGGCGATGCCACCCTCCCAGATGAGGTCGACGATGAGCTTCAGCTCGTGGAGCACCTCGAAGTAGGCGATCTGCGGCTGGTACCCGGCCTCGGTGAGGGTCTCGAAGCCGTACTGGATCAGCTGCGAGACGCCACCGCACAGGACGGCCTGCTCGCCGAAGAGGTCGGTCTCGGTCTCCTCGGTGAAGGTGGTCTTGATGCCACCGGCACGGAGGCCACCGATCGCCTTGGCGTAGGACCAGGCGAGCGCCCAGGCGCCACCGGTCTCGTCCTTCTCGACGGCGACGATGACGGGGACGCCGCGGCCGGCCTCGTACTCGCGACGGACCGTGTGGCCCGGGCCCTTCGGGGCGACCATGAAGATGTCGACGCCCTCAGGAGCCTCGATGTAGCCGAAGCGGATGTTGAAGCCGTGGCCGAAGACGAGCGCCTTGCCCGGAGCGAGCTGGTCCTTGATGGACTCGGCGAAGATCGTGCGCTGGTGCTGGTCCGGAGCGAGGATGACGATGACGTCGGCCCATGCGGAGGCCTCGGCGACGTTCTTGACGGTGAAGCCCTGCTCCTCGGCCTTGGCGATCGACTTCGAGCCGTCCTTCAGGCCGACGACGACCTCGACGCCGGAGTCGCGGAGGTTGAGCGCGTGTGCGTGGCCCTGCGAGCCGTAGCCGATAACGGCAACCTTCTTGCCCTGGATGAGCGACAGGTCTGCGTCCTGGTCGTAGAAAATCTCAGTCACTGGTGGTTCTCTCCTTGGTTGTGGTTTCGCAATATGCCGCAGATGCGACTAGTTCTTGAAGACGCGTTCGGTGATGGACTTCGAGCCGCGCCCGATGGCGAGGAGACCCGATTGGGCGATCTCCTTGATGCCGTAGGGCTCGAGCACCTTGAGGAGCGCGGTCGTCTTCCCGGAGTCGCCCGTGACCTCGATCACGAGGGCGTCGGTCGCCACGTCGACGACGCGGGCCCGGAACAGGTTGACGGCTTCCAACACCTGGGAACGGGTGGAGTTGTCGACGCGGACCTTGATGAGCAGGTGCTCACGCTGGACGGACTGCGCCGGATCCAGCTCGACGATCTTGATGACGTTGATGAGCTTGTTCAGCTGCTTCGTCACCTGCTCGAGCGGAAGCTCCTCGACGTCGACGACGACCGTGATCCGGGACAGACCCTCGATCTCGCTGTGGCCGACCGCGAGGCTCTCGATGTTGAAGCCCCGACGGGCGAACAACCCGGCGACGCGGGTCAGCAGACCGGGCTTGTCCTCGACGAGGAGGCTCAGGACGTGGCTGCTCATGCTCAGGCCTCCTCATCGAACGACGGACTGTGGTCCTTGGCGTACTGGACGTAGCTGTTGCTGACACCCTGCGGCACCATCGGCCACACCATCGCGTCGGCACTCACGACGAAGTCGATGACGACCGGACGGTCGTTCGTCTCCAGGGCGAGCTTGATGGCGGCGTCGACCTCCTCCTCCTTCGTCACGCGGATCGCGAGGCAACCGTAGGCCTCGGCCAGCTTGACGAAGTCGGGGATCCGGATGGTGTCGTGCCCGGTGTTCAGGTCGGTGTTCGAGTATCGACCGTCGTAGAAGAGCGTCTGCCACTGGCGGACCATGCCCAGCGAGGAGTTGTTGATGATCGCGACCTTGATCGGGATGTTGTTGATCGTGCAGGTCGCGAGTTCCTGGTTGGTCATCTGGAAGCAGCCGTCGCCGTCGATCGCCCACACGTGGCGATCGGGCTGGGCCACCTTGGCGCCCATGGCCGCGGGGACCGAGTAACCCATGGTCCCGGCACCGCCGGAGTTCAGCCAGGAGTTCGGACGCTCGTACTTGATGAACTGCGCCGCCCACATCTGGTGCTGGCCGACGCCCGACGCGAACACGCCCTCCGGCCCGGTGATCTCGCCGATGCGGGAGATCACGTGCTGTGGCGAGAGCAGACCGTCGGTCGGCTCGGCGTAGCCCAGCGGGAACTCCTCGCGGAGCCCGTCGAGGTAGGACCACCACTCGGCGATGTCGGGGGTGACCTCGCGGGCGGCTGCCTCGAACGCCGACTGGAGGTCGACGATGACGTCCTTCGCGTCGCCCACGATGGGGACGTCCGCGATGCGGATCTTCGAGATCTCGGCCGGGTCGACGTCCACGTGGACGACCTTGGCGTTCGGCGCGAAGAGCGAGGCCTTGCCGGTCACGCGGTCGTCGAACCGGGCACCGAGCGACACGAGCAGGTCGGCCTCCTGCAGCGCGAGCACCGCCGGGACCGTGCCGTGCATGCCGGGCATGCCGAGGTGCTGCGTGTGCGAGTCGGGGAACGCCCCGCGAGCCATGAGCGTCGTCACGACCGGAGCCCCGGTCGCCTCGGCCAGCGCGAGCAGTTCCTCGGAGGCCTTGGAGCGGATCACGCCGCCGCCGACGTACAGCACCGGCTTCTTGGCGTTGACGAGCAGCTGCGCAGCTGCCTGGATCTGCTTGCCGTGCGCCTTCGTCACCGGGCGGTAGCCGGGCAGGTCGACCTTCGGCGGCCAGATGAACGGCGCCTCGGCCTGCTGGGCGTCCTTCGTGATGTCGACCAGCACCGGTCCGGGACGGCCGGTACCTGCGATCTCGTAGGCCGCGGCGATGGCCGCCGGGACCTCCTCCGGGGTCTTGACGAGGAAGGAGTGCTTCGTGATCGGCATGGTGATGCCGACGATGTCCGCCTCCTGGAACGCGTCCGTGCCCATGAGGGTCGAGAACACCTGACCGGTGATCGCGACCATCGGCACCGAGTCCATGTAGGCGTCGGCGATGGCGGTGACGAGGTTCGTCGCGCCGGGGCCGGACGTCGCGATGCACACGCCGATCCCGCCACCGGCGGCGGCGTATCCTTCGGCGGCGTGGCCGGCGCCCTGCTCGTGTCGGACCAGGATGTGACGGAGCTTCGTCGAGTCCATCAGCGGGTCGTAGGTCGGCAGGATCGCTCCGCCGGGCAGACCGAATATGTCGGTGACCCCGAGGAGCTCGAGCGATCGGACGATCGCCTGGGCTCCCGTCAGGATCTCCGGTGCGGCCGGGGCCGCAGGTGTTCTGGGATGAGGCACGGGTTGGGATTCCGTGGGCATGATGATTCCTTCAGCGATGAGATGCACGAACGAGATGCTCGGTTATCCCGTGATCGCGCCCTCCGCGGCGGAGTGCACGAGACGAGAGTACTTTGCGAGAACGCCACGGGTATAGCGCGGGGGAAGAGGCGCCCAGCCGTCGCGGCGGGCTTCCAGCTCTGCTTCGTCGACGAGTAGGTCGAGCGAGCGGCCAGCGATATCGACCCGTATCAGATCACCATCGCGCACGAAGGCGATTGGACCTGCGTCCACCGCTTCGGGTGCTATGTGGCCGATGCACAGTCCGGTTGTGCCGCCTGAGAATCGACCGTCCGTCAACAGTAGTACATCCTTGCCGAGTCCGGCGCCCTTGATGGCGGCCGTGATCGCGAGCATCTCGCGCATCCCAGGCCCACCCTTCGGGCCCTCGTAGCGGATGATGACGACGTCGCCCTTGTTGATCTTGCCCTCGGTGAGCGCGTCCATGGCTCCGCGTTCACGTTCGAAGACCCGCGCGGGTCCTTCGAAGACCTCGGCGTCGAATCCGGCCGTCTTCACGACGGCGCCCTCGGGCGCGAACGAGCCCTTGAGGATCGTGATGCCGCCGGTCGCGTGGATCGGGTTGTCGAGCGTGCGGATGACCGTGCCGTCGATCGGGTCGGGGTTGATGTCGGCGAGGTTCTCGGCGACCGTCTTGCCGGTGACCGTGAGGCAGTCGCCGTGCAGCAGACCGGCGTCGAGCAGCGCCTTCATGACGACGGGGACGCCGCCGTGACGGTCGACGTCGTTCATGACGTACTGGCCGAACGGCTTCAGGTCGCCGATGTGCGGCACCTTGTCGCCGATGCGGTTGAAGTCGTCGAGTGTGAGGTCGACCTCGGCCTCGCGGGCGATCGCGAGCAGGTGCAGGACCACGTTCGTCGATCCGCCGAATGCCATCGCGACGGCGATGGCGTTCTCGAACGCCTCCTTCGTCAGGATGTCGCGCGCGGTGATGCCGAGTCGGAGCATGTTGACCACGGCTTCGCCCGAACGGTGCGCGAAGTAGTCGCGACGGCGGTCGGCCGAGGGCGGCGATGCCGAACCCGGGAGGCTCATGCCGAGCGCCTCGGCGACCGACGCCATCGTGTTGGCGGTGTACATCCCTCCGCAGGCGCCCTCGCCCGGGGCGATGGCGCACTCGATGCGCTTCAGGTCCTCTTCGCTCATGTTGCCGGCCTTGCAGGCCCCGACCGCCTCGAAGGAGTCGATGATCGTGACCTCCTTCTCGGTGCCGTCGGAGAGCTTGACCCAACCCGGCGCGATCGATCCGGCGTAGAGGAAGAGCGACGAGAGGTCGAGCCGCGCGGCGGCCATGAGCATGCCCGGCAGAGACTTGTCGCAGCCGGCGAGCAGGACCGTGCCGTCGAGGCGCTCGGCCATGACCACGGTCTCGACGCTGTCGGCGATGACCTCGCGCGAGACGAGCGAGAAGTGCATGCCCTCGTGGCCCATGGAGATGCCGTCGGAGACGGAGATGGTGCCGAACTGCAGCGGGTAGCCCCCACCCGAGTGCACGCCCTCCTTGGCCCCCTGTGCGAGGCGGTCGAGCGAGAGGTTGCAGGGCGTGATCTCGTTCCACGAGCTCGCGATGCCGATCTGGGGCTTGTCCCAGTCCTCGTCGCCCATGCCGACGGCGCGGAGCATGCCCCGCGAGGTGGTCGCCTCGATCCCGTCGGTGACGGCACGGCTGCGTGGTTTGATGTCGATCTCTGGCATTTTAAGAGTCTACGGCTTCCTTGTTGCTTCGATATTCCGCGAGCATGCCGAGGACGCGCGCGATCTCGGAGGGTCCTTCGACCCTGAAGTCGGCGGCGGTCACGCCGGTGCCGCTCTTCACCCCGAGGTCGCCGGGGCCGAGTGCGCCGAACGCGTCCTCGTCCGTGACGTCGTCGCCCGCGTAGAACACGGCATCTGCTTTGGTGTACCGCCGGAGGTGTTCGACGGCTTCGCCCTTGGTCGCGCTCCTGAGCGAGAACTCGAGGACGTTCTTGCCCTCTCGAACCGTCAGGGCGCCGAACTCGTCCTTGGTGTGGGCGAGTGCTTCGAGGTGGGCGATCCTGGAGTCTTCTTCACTGGCGAGCCTCGTGTGCAGGGCGAACCCTGCCGGCTTCCGCTCGATCCAAACATTATCGTAACCCTCCGCGACGTCCTGGAGGATCCGTTGGAGGGTCTCCCGCTGTTCGCGTTCCTCGTCGTCGAGGGCGAGGGCGTCGTCGGGGTTGTCGAGGCGGATCTCGACGCCGTGCGAGCCGGCGAACAGGGCGTGGTCGGGCAGCTCGGCCACGGCCACGAGACTGTCGATCGCCCGCCCGGACACGAGTGCGACGCGCGTCCCGGGCAGGTCCATCAGCGCCAACACGGCCTTGCGAGCCGCGGGCAGCGCGCGCGCCTGATCCGGGTCGTCGACCTCGGGTGCCAGCGTGCCGTCGAAGTCCAGGGCCACCAGGAGCTTCGGGACGTCGGCCAGGCGGCGGAGTTCCGCACGCAGTCCGAGGGGAAGCCCCCCGAGGGTGTCGGTGGGCTCGTCGGTGGTGCTCATGACTGGGTGGTGCTCCCCTGCTCGATGGTCGGTGACTGGTCGCGCACACGCTGCAACTCGTCGAGGAAGGACGCCGACCACCGCGCGACGTCGTACTCCATGACGCGCTTGCGCAGCGCCCGCATGCGACGACCACGCTCGGCCTTCGTCATGTGCACGGCCTGGAGGATCGCCGACTTCATCCCCTCGATGTCGTGCGGGTTGATCTTGAGTGCCTGCTTCAGTTCGTCGGACGCGCCGGCGAACTCGCTCAGGACGAGGACGCCGTCGTTGTCGTAGCGAGCGGCGACGTACTCCTTCGCGACGAGGTTCATGCCGTCGCGCAGGGCTGTGACGAGCATGACGTCGGCGGCGAGGTAGAGGGCAGCCATCTCCTCGCGGGGGTACCCGTGGTGCAGGTACTGGATCGCGGTGTGGCCGATGGTGCCGAAGTCGCCGTTGATCCGGCCGACCGTCTGTTCGATGTCGTCGCGGAGCTGACGGTACGTCTCGACGCGTTCGCGGCTGGGGCTGGCGACCTGGACGAGCGTGACGTCCTCGACCGCGAGCTTGCCCTGTGCGAGGAGTTCGCCGAAGGCCTTGAGTCGGTGCCCGATGCCCTTCGTGTAGTCGAGGCGGTCGACGCCGAGCATGATCGTCTCCGGGTTGCCGAGCTCCTCGCGGATCTGCTTGGCACGGGCAATGATGTCGGGGCGCTGCGCGAGGACCTGGTACCCCTTGCTGTCGATCG
This sequence comes from Plantibacter sp. VKM Ac-2876, assembly GCF_015350715.1. NCBI lineage: Bacteria > Bacillati > Actinomycetota > Actinomycetes > Micrococcales > Microbacteriaceae > Plantibacter > Plantibacter sp. VKM Ac-2876. Next base: position 745,130 of record NZ_JADKSI010000002.1, read on the forward strand.
AGATCGGGAAGTGCCGGGCGATCACCGTGCGGTACGGGGCGCCGCGCTTCGACGCGACCGGTGCAGCGTCCGTCGTGACCGACACGAGTGCGGCATCGAGCGGGACCTGGATCGCGGCCCCCTTCGTCTCGTACCCGAACAGGCGGCGGACCGCCCGGGAGAAGTTGCCCGCGTCCGCGACGCGCTGGAAGCCGATGACGTCGGCGCCGAGCAGTCCCTCGATGATCTGGCGTCGCCATGGGAGCTGCGAGTAGATGCCGTAGGCCGGGAACGGGATGTGGTTGAAGAAGCCGATCGTGAGATCGGGTCGCAGCTCACGCAGGATCTTCGGCACGAGCTGCAGCTGGTAGTCCTGCACCCAGACCGTCGCGCCGTCGGACGCGGCCGCAGCGGCCGCCTCGGCGAACCGTCGGTTCACGGCGACGTAGGAGTCCCACCACTCGCGGTGGTAGCTCGGCGGAGCGATGACGTCGTGGTAGAGCGGCCAGATGGTGTCGTTCGAGAAGCCCTCGTAGTAGCGGGCGATCTCGTCCTCGGACAGCGGGACCGGGATGATCCACATGTCGTCGTTGTCGAACGGCTCGATCTCGAGGTCGGCGGAGCCGGCCCATCCGATCCAGGCGCCGTCGGCGCCGCGCATGACGGGTTCGAGGGCGGTCACGAGTCCACCGGGTGAGGTCCGCCAGCTCTCGGCGCCGTCTGCATCGACGACGCGGTCGACCGGCAGCCGGTTGGATACCACGATGAAGTCGAAGGTCGACGCTGATCCGCCGTCAGGCGCGGAATATCTGGTGATGATGGCCCTCCCGGGGTACTCGGGTTCGCTGTTCAGGCTAGCAGCGTTCCGCATGGCGAAACCGCGTGTTCAGACGGCGAGCATATGCTTGCGCTGATGATCCGCCATGGCATGAGCACGTCCTGCGTCTACCCGCTGGGAACCCGGCGCGCGTTCGAGTTGGCCGCCGAAGCCGGCTACGACGGCGTCGAGGTCATGGTCACCCAGGACCGCGTGACGCAGGACGCCGACGCCCTTCGCGCCCTCGCCGCCGAGACCGGGCTGGACATCCTCTCGATCCACGCGCCGGTCCTGACCCGGACCGCGTTCGTCTGGGGCCGCGACCATCGGGAGAAGCTCCGCCGCTCGGCGGAGCTCGCCGCCGCCGTCGGCGCGTCGACCGTCGTCGTCCACCCGCCGTTCCGCTGGCAGCGGCGCTACGCGAACGCCTTCGTCGACCTCGTCGCGGAACTGAGCGAGACGCACGGACTCGAGCTGGCCGTCGAGAACATGGCGTGCTTCCAGAGCCGCGGGCTCCGGGTGCAGCCGTTCGCCTTCGGCTACGACCCGGCCCCGCTCGCCTGCGCCGCCCTGACGCTCGACTTCTCCCACGCGGCCCTCGCGGGTGAGGACTCGCTCGAGATCGCGACCCGCTACGCCGGCCGACTGCGCCACGTGCACCTGTGCGACGGGACCGCCCCATCGCCGCGGGGTGCCTTCCTCGACGAGCATCTCCTCCCAGGCGATGGCGAGCAGCCGGTCGCCGAGGTCCTCGAGCTGCTGCGCGCGGCGGACTGGTCGGGAAGCATCGTCGCGGAGGTGCACCTGCCCGCGACCGGCGGCGACGCGCTCCGCCTCGCCCAGCTGCGGGCTTCGCTGGCCTTCGCGAAGCGTGCATTCGCTAGCACAGGCGAGAACCCGAAGGAAAGCCCGGATGCGGGGGACCTCCCCTACCGGCTAGCGTGAAGTCATGCGCAAATTCCTCTTCAACGGCAGCATGATCTCCACGGTCTTCGGTGGGATCTCCGCTCTCCAGGCGACCCGACAGGGACCGCGGGACTGGAAGCTGGCCCTCCTCTGGGTGAGCTGGGGCATCTCGCTCGCCCTCGCGATCAGCTCGGTGCTCGACGACAGCAAGCAGGCGGAGATCGGCCGCTGAGGTCGCGCCGCCCGCGCTACCACGACCGCCCGGAGAACCCGAGAATTGGGGCGCTCACCCGCGTGTCTCCGCGTCGTTCCGCGCCTCGTGATCGACAATGAAGGCAGTCCAGCCTCACGGATGATCCGCTTTCGATGAAGGGCCCGCCATGTTCGGTCGCCGACGCCACGCAGCACCAGTCTCCGCATCGAAGCTGACCGAGAAGCAGCTGTTCGACCTCGTCCACGCTCGACTGGCCAGCGAACTCGGTGCCAACGGCGCCTGGGTGCTGTCGCGCCGCACCCCGAGCTCCGGCGACGAGATCTTCCACGAGGTGTACGCCCAGCAGCTCGCTCACGAGATCGCGACGGACATCGACCTCGAGCAGGCAGCGGTGACGGTTCGTGCCGAGGCAGCTCCGGCACGTGGATGGCGCCTCTGGTCGCGCGGCCAGGAGGAATCCGCGGTCGACGCCGCCGACGATGTCGAGGCCGTCGAGGTCATCGAACCGACCGTCGACGAGGAACCTGCCGCCATCACCGAGACGATCGACGCGCCGTCCGAGGCGCAGGCCGGTGACGACCACCCCGAGGCGGCGGCAGACGACACCGAGCCGACGCTCGTCGAGCGGACCCTCCTCGAGCCGCAGCACTACCCCATCACCGTCTGGGCCGAACCCGAGTTCATCGACGCGAGCCTCGTCAACCCTGTGCCGGCGCGCCGCAGCTCGGTCGCCTGATCAGCGACACACGTCGACAACGGCCGTCCACTCCGGTGGGCGGCCGTTTCGTCGTACCGGGCCACTGAGCGGGCATGACGCCTCATCGAACCCGAATCGATGAGGCGTCACGGCGCTGGTGGGCACGAATGCCCGACCGTCGCTCTGCTCCGCACGGTGGGGTGACCACGCGGAGGCTTTCGTCGGCAAGGGCAGGACCCGATCCCGCCATGCTGCCGACCCTTCCAGGGTCTCATGCCTGCGCCCTGCTCGGTTCCGATGACGCGAATCGGACGGGAGCTGTCGCGAAACGTCCCCGGAGCGTTTCGTCGGGCCGCAGGCGCGCACGCGAGTCGAGCCGAAACGCAGAACGGCCCCGTCCGAAGACGAGGCCGTTGCTAGTGTGGTGCACCCCCCCGGACTTGAACCGGGAACCCACTGATTAAGAGTCAGTTGCTCTGCCAATTGAGCTAGAGGTGCGTGGTTTCGGAGTGTTCCGAACCGAGATATGACACTAGCACCCAACTGGCCCGGGTGCGAAATCGAGCCGGTCGGCGTGTCGCGGTGGCACGTCTCCAGCCCTTCGAGCGTCGTTCGATCAGGCCCGCGCGACCCTATCCTGGAGAGGTGACCGAACCCGTGACCGTCTCCCCCGCCGACCTCGATCTCGCGCTCCGGCTCGCCGACGCGGCCGACCACATCGCGATGGACCGCTTCGAGGCTCGCGACCTCGAGGTCTCCACCAAGCCGGACCGCTCGCACGTCACGGACGCCGACCTCGCCGTCGAACGCGCCATCCGCGGCATCCTCGAGACCGAGCGCCCGGACGACGGCGTGTTCGGCGAGGAGTACGGCGCGCAGGGCCCGACGGATCGACAGTGGATCATCGACCCGATCGACGGGACGGCGAACTTCCTCCGCGGTGTCTCGAACTGGGCGACGCTCATCTCCCTCGCCGTCGACGGCGTTCCGGTCGTCGGCGTCGTGAGCGCACCCGCCATGCACGCCCGCTGGTGGGGTGCCATCGGACACGGCGCGTGGGGCGTCCGGTTCGGCGAGACCACCCCACGCCGACTGTCCGTCTCGGGGGTCTCCGACCTCGCCGACGCGTCCTTCAGCTTCCAGAGCATCGCGCAGTGGGCCTCGGTCGGACGGATCCCCCAGCTGCTGGCCCTGTGCGGCTCGCTGTGGCGCGATCGGGCCATCGGTGACATGTGGCCCTACATGCTGCTCGCCGAAGGCTCGATCGACGCCGTGGCCGAATTCGGCGTGCAGGAGTACGACCTGGGCGCCCACGTGCCGATCGTCCTCGAGGCGGGCGGTCGCTTCACGGACATCGACGGCATCGAGACCATCTCCACGCGGAGCTCCCTCGCGACGAACGGGCGCCTGCACGACGCCTTCCTCGCCGAGCTGCCACCCGTCGGCTGACACGAGCGCACGGCACCGCGCAAGCCCGCCGAGCGGGATCCGGCCGCGTCGTACGCTGGGCGGATGGTACGACTGAGGCGCAGCGACGTGAACGGACAGGGCATCCGACGGGTTCGATCCGGGCGCGGCTTCAGCTATCGGTTGCCGGACGGTTCGCTCCTCGACGATCAGGAGATCCGGGCACGGATCGACGGCCTGGTGGTCCCTCCCGCGTGGAACGAGGTCTGGATCACCCCCTACGCGAACGGGCACATCCAGGCGACCGGCATCGACGCGGCCGGGCGACGACAGTACCTCTACCACCCGTCGTGGCGCGAGCGTCAGGACCGGAGCAAGTTCGACCGCGCCCTGGCCCTCGCCGAGGCCCTCCCGGCCGCGCGAGGTCGGGTCACCCGGGACCTCCGGCTCGAGGGGTACCCGCTTGCACGGGTGTCGGCCGGCGCGTTCCGCATGCTCGACACCGGCTCCCTGCGCGTGGGCGGCGAGCAGTACGCGGAGGCCAACGGCAGTCACGGCCTGTCGACCCTCGAGGGTGCGCACGCTCGCGTGAGCGGCGACACCGTCGCGCTGAAGTTCCCGGCGAAGAGCGGACAGCCTTGGGAGTCCGACATCGTCGACGCCGACCTGGCCTCGCTCATCCGCTCCCTGAAGCGCCGTGGACCGCACGCCCGCCTCCTGGCCTGGAAGGACGGGAACCGCTGGCGTCACCTCCAGGCGAGCCAGATCAACGACTACGTCCGGGCGCAGACGAACGGCGAGTTCACCGCGAAGGACTTCCGGACGCTGCACGGCACCGTCGCGGCCGCGGAGAGCCTGGCGAAGGCCGGACCCGTACAGAGTAAGACGGCACGCTCGAAGGTCCTCGCACAGGCCATGCGCGACGCCGCAGCGGTCCTTGGCAACACCCCGGCGATCGCGAAGTCCAGCTACGTCGACCCGCGGGTCGTCGATCGCTATACGCACGGCGAGACGATCCCACCGGACGGTCGCGGCTCACCGGAGACGGCGCTGCGCGTCCTGCTCGTGGGGACGGACGACCCGTCCTAGCCGTGATCCTGGTCGTGGGACTCGGTGCCCGCGTCGCGCGGCGCTCCGTTCCCCGCGAGGTACCCCTCGACATCGGACTCCGGGATGAGCTGCAGCCCTCGCGGGGTGTGCGATGAATCCGAGAGGACCTCGAGCCACGCGCGGTTGAGTTCCGGCGGGCGGCTCCCGAAGAAGCGGAACTGCAGCGGGATGCTCGGGGACAACCAGAGCGAGCGTCGTCCCGAACCGTGTTCGGGATCGTTCGCCCAGCTGAGGAAGAAACTCTCCTGGCGGCGCAGCTTCGCCCCGATGACGGCCTTCAGATGCGCGAGCGCGCGGTCTTCGATCTCGTACTCGTCGCCGGACCCGTAGATGAGCATTCCCATGGGGACATTCTGCCGCTATTCGGGCGTGTGGCCGGGATGTCGTTCCTCGCCGAGTTCTTCGCGTCCCGCGAGCTCGTCGCGGACGAGGACGGCCTCGTCGAAGTTGCCGCTGCGGTAAGCCGCCCGGGCGACCATGTGCGCGGAGATCGGCGCGGTGAGGCTCTGGAACACGATGATCGCGATCGCGATGGTGATGGTCCCGACCGTCGGGCTCGAGACGGCGACGTCCGCCATGATCGCGATGAGCCCGAGGATCTGCGGCTTGGTCGCCGCGTGCAGGCGGGACAGCACATCGGGGAAGCGCAGCAGGCCGACGCCGGCGGCGAAGCACATGATCGCCCCGACGAGCACGAGGGCCCCGGTGACGATGTCGCGGATCAGCTCGCCGGTCATGCGTCGTCCTGCTTCGACATGAAGCGGGCGACACTGACCGAGCCGACGATCGCGAACATCGCGAGCGCCAGGAGGACCGGCAGGCCGTCCGTGTGACGGTTGATCGCCATCTCGGCTCCGATCGCGCACATGACGGTGGCGACGAGCACGTCGGAGGCGATCACGCGGTCGAGGAGGCTCGGCCCGCGGATGATCCGGTAGACCGCTGCGAGGGCTGCGGCACCGAACAGCACGGAGACGATGATGATCACGACGAGCATCACTGCCCCCTTCCGATCGAGACAGGGTCAGGGTCGTGGCGGAGGGCGTCCGCCTCGGCGCGGGAACCGATCGCGAGGATGAGCCGTCGCTCCGTTCCGAGGACCTCGGCGACGACCGCGTCGATGTCGGCGTCGTCATGCACGTTGAGCGCGTGCAGGTAGAGCGTCGAGGCCGTGCGGTCGAGGTCGACCACGATCGAGCCTGGGACGATCGAGACCGCCTCGGCCGTCCAGCTCATGATGAGGTCGGAGGTCGTCCGCAGACGGACCGCGATCACCGCGTTACTGGACCGGAACCTCGGCTTGAGGACGAGCCACGCGATCTCCGCACTCGCCCGCACGATGTCGACGAGGAGCTTGCCCAGGAAGATCGCGGTCCGCCAGAGGTTGATGCGGCCGCTCAGCTCGACGGCCGGCAGGTAGAACAGGAACGACACCAGCAACGCGACCCCGAGGCCGGTCACGAGCGTGAGCAGGTCGAACATCCCCCAGAGGAGACACCAGAGCAGGATGAGACCGGCCAGGAGGAGGGCCTGGCTGAACAGCGCGCGACGACGTGACGGTTGCATTACTTCAGGTGCTCCGTTCCGTCGGGGAAGACCGCGGTGATGTAGTTGTCCGGGTCCTCGATGTTCTCCGCCGCGCGCGTGGCCAATCCGAAGAGGGGCCCCGCGAAGACCGTGAGGGCGAGGGTCAACGCGACCATGCCGGTCGTGGCACCGATCATCGGGCGCGAGATGGTCTTAGTGTCGACCGAGCCCGAGTCCTCGGGGCTCTCCGCGAGCTGGTCGAGCAACGGCGACGAGTATCCGGCGACCTCGTCCTTCCCACGCCAGAAGCCCATGTTCCACACGCGCGCCAACGCGTACAGGGTCAGGAGCGAGGTCGCGGCTCCGGCCGCGATCAGGATGTACGACAGCGGGTCGCCCAGGGCGACACCCGCCTGGAACAGCCCGATCTTGCCGAGGAAGCCGGAGAACGGCGGGATACCGCCGAGGTTCATCGCTCCGATGAAGAACAGCACACCGACGATCGGCGAGGCCTTCAGGATGCCGCCGAGCCGGGAGATGGAGGTCGTCCCACCGATCCGCTCGACGAGACCGGTGGTGAGGAACAGCGTGGTCTGGACGACGATGTGGTGGACGATGTAGTAGATCGTCGCGGCGGTCCCGGCGACCCCGCCGACGGCGATGCCGAAGATCATGTAGCCGATGTGGCTCACGAGCGTGAACGACAACAATCGTTTGATGTCGGCCTGGGCGACCGCGCCGAAGATGCCGATGAGCAGGGTCAGGAAGGCGATGACCATCAAGGGTGTCGCCAGCGGCACGTCCTTGAAGATGAGCGTGTCGGTCCGGATGATCGCGTACACACCCACCTTCGTCAGCAAGCCCGCGAACACCGCCGTGACCGGCGCCGGCGCGGTCGGGTAGGAGTCGGGCAACCAGAACGACAGCGGGAACACCGCAGCCTTCACCGCGAACCCGAGCAGGAGTGCGGCGCAGAGGATCGCCTGCACCTCCATCGGCAGGTCGCGCACGCGGTCGGCCACGAGGGCGATCGTCACGGTGCCCGTCGCGCCGTAGATGAGGGCGATCGCGGCGACGAAGAGCAGCGACGACATGAGGCTGATGACGATGTAGGTGACACCGGCGCGGATCCGCGCTCCCGTGCCGCCCAGGGTGAGGAGGACGTAACTGGAGGCGAGGAGCATCTCGAAACCGACGTACATGTTGAAGAGGTCGCCCGCGACGAAGGCGTCGAACAGCCCGGCCGCCAGGACCAGGTACGTCGGGTGGAAGATCGACACCGGCGTCTCGCGGTCGCCGTCGACGATGCCCTGGCCGATGGCGAAGATGAGGACGCCCAGCAGCATCAGGGCGGCGACGAGCAGCATGATCGCGGAAAGCCGGTCGACGACGAGCACGATGCCCCACGGCGGGGACCAGCCGCCCAGCTCCACGACGATCGTGCCGCTCTGGTCGACGGCCGCGAGCAGGATCGCACTGATCACGGTCACCGCGGTGAGCGCGATGACGCTGATCGCCACCTGCGTCTTGCGGCGGTTGCGGAACATGAGCGCGATCGCCGAGCCGATCAGCGGGATCATGACCACGAGCGGGACGAGTGCGTTCATTCGCCTGCCCCCTTCCTGGTCGTCTTGCGATCGTCGCCGTGCTCGTTGCTCTCGTCGAGGACCCGTTGGATGGCCTCGTCGTCCAGGTCGACCTGGTTGAAGACCGCCTCCGTCGCCGCCTCCGTGTCGTCGGCGTGCTCGTCGCTGAGGGTGTCGCCCTCGTCGCCGAGTTGTGCCAACCACCAGGTCCGGTAGATGAGCGCCAGGATGAAGGCGGTCACGCCGAAGTTGATGACGATGGCCGTGAGCATGAGCACCTGCGGCACCGGGTCGACCATGCGGTCGTCGGAGGCGGTGCCCGTGACGAGCGGTGCGGTGCCGCTCGGGCCGCTCATGATCAGGATGAGCAGGTTCGTCGCGTTGCCGACGAGCACGAACCCGATGAGGAACCTGGTGAGGCTCCGCTCGAGCATGACGTACACCCCGGTGCCGTACATGACGGCCATCAGGACGACGAGGGTCAGTGAGGCGCTCATCGTTCGGCCTCACTCGCCGAGAACTCGTCCGTACTCTGCTCGTCGATGTCGGCTTCCTCCTGTTGACGGTCGACTTCGGCCCCGAGACTGCGCAGGATGTCGAGCGCCAGTCCGACGACGACGAGGTAGACGCCGATGTCGAAGATGCTGGACGTGCCGAACGAGAGGTGTCCGAGGATCGGGACGTCGGCCGAGAAGTACGCGGACTGGAGCGCTTCACCGCCGAAGAACAGGGAACCGACCGCCGTCCCCACTGCGAGCAGCAGTCCGACGCCGAGCACCTTGCCCGCGTCGATCGGCACGGCTTCGCCGAGCTCGTAGCGTCCGCCGGCGAGATACCGCATCACGAGCGCGAGGCCGGCGAGCAGACCGCCGGCGAAGCCGCCGCCCGGCTCGTTGTGGCCGACGAAGAGCAGGAAGACGGAGACGACGATCGCCGGGTGGAAGAGGAGCCGCACGAGGACCTCGAGGAGGATTGAACGGTTCGCCTCGGCGATCGCCCGGCCACCGATGAGCCATGAGTGCCGCCCCACCGCGTCGCGAGGTGCTTCCATCTCGCTGTCCGCGAGGTGGGGGTCCGACACGACCTGGGATCGGAGGCCCGGGATACGTCGGCGCCGCGCACCGCTGAGGCGCGGGACCTCGGCGCCCCGCTGTGAGACGAAGAGCAGGCTCGCGATACCGGTGGCCACCACGACGAGCACGGAGATCTCACCCATGGTGTCCCAGGCTCGGATGTCGACGAGCATCACGTTGACGATGTTCTTGCCGTGGCCCTCCTCGACGGCGAGCCGGGGCAGCTCGGTCGCGATGCTCTCGGCCTGTCGCGCGCCCAGGGCGATGACCCCGATGAGCCCCATGACCAGGCCGGTCAGCGTCCCGATGACGACCCGACGGACACGGTGGACCGGGGCGTTGCGCTGGGCGATCTTGGCCGGCAGTCGACGGAGCACGAGGACGAACACCACGATCGTGATCGTCTCGACGAGGGCCTGGGTCAGCGCGAGGTCGGGAGCGCCGTGCAGGGCGAACAGAGCGACGAGCCCGAAGCCGGTGACGCCGACGAGGAGCACAGCGGCCATGCGCTGCTTCGCCCGGGCGGCCGCGATCGCCGCGGTCGCCATGATGAAGGCGATGGCCACCTGGGCGGGATAGTCCCACAGCCGGATCTCGCTCGGCCAAGCGCGCCCGAGGAGGGCGATCGTGCCGAGGGTGAGGACGAAGACCACGAGGATGGTGGACAGGTACTGGACGAGCCCGCCGCGCTGGGCGAACAGGGTGACCTTCGCGGAGAGCCGGTCGATGCCCTGGGTCGCCGCCCAGTAGCCCTTCGAGGAGTCGATGAGGGGTGGCAGGCGGTCCTGCAGACGCGCGACCGGGAGCCTCCAGCGGAAGAGCAGCAGACCGAGCAGCACCACGACGGCCGAGATGCCGAGCGCCGGCTCGAGGCCGTGCCAGAGCGCGAGGTGGTAGTCGCCCTCCCCCACGGAGTCCGCGTACGGCGCGAGCACCGTGTCGATGGGCTTCGTCGCGAAGCCGAGAGCGATGGTCGCGACGGCGAGGATGCCCGGCGCGATCATGATCGTTCCGGATTCGGCATGCAGTTCGGTCGGCGCGGCGCCGCGTCGGTCTCCGAAGGCGCCCCAGAGGAATCGGGCGCTGTACGCGACGGTCAGCACGGACCCGACGGCGGTCCCGATGATCGCGACCCAACCCCACACGTCGCCCTCGAGCGCGCCCTCCAGCAGTGAGGTGAAGACGGCCTCCTTCGCGACGAACCCGAAGAGCGGTGGGATACCGGCCATCGACGCGACCGCGATCGCCGCGATGACGGCGAGCACCGGCGTCTGGCGTCCCAGACCGGAGAGGTGCCGCCAGTCACGCGTCCCAGCACGGTGGTCGATGATGCCGACGACGAGGAAGAGTGCCGCCTTGTAGATGGCGTGGGCGAGCAGGAGTGCGACGGCGGCCAGGGCCGAATCACGGGTGCCGTACCCCGAGATGACCATGAGGAATCCGAGCTGGCTCACCGTCCCGTAGGCCAGGACCAGCTTGAGGTCGTACTGACGCAGCGACCGCCAGGCGCCGGCGACCATGGTGAGGACGCCCAGACCGACGAGCATCGCGTCCCAACCCGGGGTGTCGGCGTAACCGGGAGCGAGCCTCGCGACGAGGTAGATCCCGGCCTTCACCATGGCCGCGGCATGCAGGTATGCACTCACGGGCGTCGGTGCGGCCATCGCGGCGGGCAGCCAGAAGTGGAACGGCACGAGCGCGGACTTCGAGATGGCGCCGACGAGGATGAGGAGGATGGCGACCGTCGTCGCGGGGCCGGTCAGGCCCTGCTCGACGATCGAGGCGAGCGAGGTGCTCTGCGCCTGCACGGAGATCATGATGACGCCCACGAGCATGACGAGCCCGCCGAAGGTGGTCACCAGGAGCGCCTGGAGCGCGGCACCGCGACTCTCCTTGCGATCGGTGTAGTGCCCGATGAGCAGGTAGGAGAGCACACTCGTGATCTCCCAGAACATGAACATGACGATGATGTCGTCGGCGGTCACGAGGCCGAACATCGTGCCAGCGAAGGCGAAGAGGAGCGCGGCGAAGCGACCGAGGCCCGGCTCGGTCGACGAGAAGTAGCGGCCGCAGTAGAGCAGTACGAGGGCACCGACGCCGGTGACGACGAGGGACAGCAGCCAGGCGAGCGTGTCCATCCGGAACGAGAGCGCGATGCTCAGTTGCGGGATCCACTCGATCGTCTCGACGACCGTGCCACCGGCCGTGACCGTGCCGGTCTGGAGGAGCGTCCAGACGAATGCCGCCGCGGGCATACACGCGATGACGTAGAAGACCTTCGTCGACAGCACTCGAGTGAGTGTGGGCGTGGCGACGGCGATCGCAGCAAAAACAAGCAGGATTGTCGCCATGCAGGTCTCCCGGGTGGTGGCGGCCTCTGGACTCCCAGGTTAGCAGCCCGTCGGTACCCCTCCGACCCCAGGAACGACGACAGGCCCCCGCCGAAGCGAGGGCCTGTCGTCGACTCGGCAGCGTGTGACAACGTCCGGAGTGGAGATGGGGGGAATTGAACCCCCGTCCACTGCTGTGATTCTGCGCCTTCTACGGGCGTATCCCTTAACACGTTCTACTCGGCCCCGACCATTGACAAGGGCATCTTGGTCGACGGGCCCAGCCGAAGAAAAGTCCCGGATGACGTCGCGGCTCCGTCATCCAGCAAGTCCCCTAGATGACGCCAGGATCCGAGACGGGGACACGCTCGGTCTGACGGACTATCGGGCTCGCTTAAGCAGCGAGGGCGAAGTCAGTGCGCTTAGAGTTGGCACTTGTTGTTTTGCAGAGATCGTTAACGAGATAACCCTGCATCCTCGACCCGCTTCTCGCAGTTTCGCAGGCAATGTCGAAACCGATCATCCCCATGGACTCAGCGCCTCGGAGAACGAGGCGAAGAGGGTCGTTGTCACACGCTGTCGAGTTGTCAATCCACCGCGAACGGTGAACGAGCACCTTGCGGTGCAGCTTTCAAGTGTACCGCGCCCGAGGGGCACCTGTCACCTATTCGCCGAGCCGGTTCCTGGTGGCCATCGCACGCGCGGCCTCACGGGTGTCCTGCTTCTCGCGGAGGGCATGCCGCTTGTCGTATTCCTTCTTACCCTTCGCCACGGCGATCTCCACCTTGGCCTTGCCGTCCTTGAAGTAGATCTTCAACGGCACGAGGGTGAAGCCACCCGGGGCGATCTTGTGGGCGATCTTGTCGATCTGCTCGCGGTGCAGCAGCAGCTTGCGCTTGCGCCGTGGCGGGTGGTTCGTCCACGTGCCCTGACCGTACTCGGGGATGTGCACCGCGTCGAGCCACGCCTCACGGCGGTCGATGAAGGCGTACCCGTCGACGAGCGACGCCCGCCCGGCTCGCAGCGACTTCACCTCGGTACCCGTCAAGACCATGCCGGCCTCGTAGGTGTCCTCGATCGTGTAGTCGTGGCGGGCTTTGCGGTTCGTGGCCACGACGTTCTCGCCCCGTTCCCTCGGCACGGTGTACTCCTGACGTTCTGGTTCGGATCCATCGGAACGGACCGGCCGCGATCGCGGCAGCCTGTCAGTCTAACGCAGTGCGAGCGGTGCGGTGGCCGCACTGCCTCCCCGCTAGACCTTGAGGTACCGCGAGATCGCGAAGTTGGCCGAGATCGCCGCCAACAGCACGCCGACGAGCAGCAGGATCGGGAGGACCACGAAGGCGTCACCGAGATCGACGAAGTTGACGTACCGCATGCGGTCCGCCAGGTATCCCTGGACGAACACCTGGACGATGGTGATCACCGCCCCGGCCGCGAGGATGGAGCCGATGAGCGCGGCGAACACACCCTCGAGGATGAACGGTGTCTGGATGAACCGGTTCGATGCACCGACCAATCGCATGATGCCGAGTTCCCGGCGTCTCGAGTACGCCGACAATCGGATGGTCGTCGCGATCAGCAGGGCTGCGGCGACCAGCATGAGTGCTGCGATCCCGATCGCCGTGTAACTGGCGATGTTCAGGACTGAGAAGATCTGGTCGAGGTACTGGCGTTGATCCGTCACCTGCTCGACGCCCGCGACGCCGGAGAACGCCTCGACGAGCACGTCGGACTGCGAGGCGTCCTTCATGTTCACCCAGAAGGTCTCGGGCAGCTGGTCCGCGGTGACGAACTGTGCGATGTCGTTGCCCTTGAACTGCTCTTGGAAGTTCGTGAACGCCTGCGCCTGGTCCTCGAAGTAGAACTTGTCCACGAAGGGGGCGAGGGTCGACGACTCCAGGGCGCTCTGGACGGCGGCGCGCTGCTCCTCGGTTGCGGCGCCGGCGGCACAGGTGTCGCCCGCGCTGTCGGCGGTGCAGAGGTAGATCGCGACCTGCGCGCGGTCGTACCAGTAGTTCTTCATCTGGCCGATCTGCATCTGCAGTAGGACGGCCGTACCGACGAAGGTGAGCGAGATGAACGTCACGAGCACGACGGAGACGACCATCGAGACGTTGCGACGCAGGCCGTTCCAGACCTCGGACCAGATCAGTGCGAGTCTCACTTGGTCGGCCCCACGTTCTGCTCTCCGTCTTCAGTGCCGCGCGCCGCGGCACGCAGGCCGAGTCGCTCGGCGAGCGACAGGTGTTCGACCTCGATCGGGTCGATCTCGTTGCGTGCCGGGAGCCCGATGGGGCCCGTGGCGTTGCTCAGGCGTTGCGGAGGCGCGACCTCCGGGACCGCAGCCGCCGGCGGTACGGCGGGCTCCGCTTCCGGTGTCGTCGGCTCGGCCTCGGGCGCTTCCGGTGTCGATTCCTCGGCTCGCGTCGCCGGGGTCTCAGGCTCGGCGACGGGAGCCGCGGCCGATTCCTGGATCGGCGTCGCGCCGGACACCCGGGTGACGACCTCGTCGGTGTCGGCCTGTGGCGTGGTCTCACGTGAGACCGCGGCGGGCGCGGTCGGTGCGGCTGGAGCTGTCGGCGTGGCCGCGGTGGCGGCGACCGCGGCGGCGGCAACGGCACTCGTCGTGGGCTCGGTGCGGGCAGCGACGGATGAGGTCGTGGTCGTCACCGGGACCGATGAGGTCTCGACAGCGGGTGCGACCGGAGTCGAGGCCGTTGCGGGGGCCGTCTGTGCCGACGGAGCGGCGGCCTTCGAGGATCCTCTGACGAGACCCGGGATGGCCGCTGTCGTGCCGTATCCACCGTGGCGTTCGTCACGGACGATCTGACCGTCCTGCAGCTCGATCACCCGGCGCTGCATCTGATCGACGAAGCCGGCCTCGTGCGTGGCCATGACGACCGTCGTCCCACCCGCATTGATGCGCTCCAGCAATTGCATGATGCCGGCGCTGGTGGCGGGGTCGAGGTTACCGGTCGGTTCGTCGGCGAGCAGGATCTGCGGCTTGTTGACGATCGCGCGGGCGATGGCGACGCGCTGCTGCTCACCACCGGACAGCTCGTGCGGCAGGCGCTGCGCCTTGCCGTCGAGTCCGACCATCTTGAGGACGTCGGGCACGGCCTCCTGGACGAATCCGCGCGACTTGCCGATCACCTGGAGGGTGAAGGCGACGTTCTGGTAGACCGTCTTGCTCGGCAGCAGACGGAAGTCCTGGAACACGACCCCGAGGCTGCGCCGGAAGTACGGCACCTTGCGGTTCGAGATGGAACCGAGGTCGTGGCCGAGCACATGGATCTTGCCCTTGCTCGGCTTGTCCTCCTTGAGCATCAGGCGGAGGCAGCTCGACTTCCCCGACCCCGAGGCACCGACGAGGAAGATGAACTCTCCCCGCAGGATCTCGAAATCGACGTCGTTGAGCGCGGGACGCGAGGTTCCCGGATACTTCTTGGAGATGTGATCAAACCGAATCATGGCTCCTTGAGCTTAAGGAGCGACCTGCCGATTACGGGCAGGACACGCCCGCGATCCGTACCCTGTACGAGGGCTGGGCGAACACTATGCCGCGCCGCGCTACTCCGGCTTCGACATCGACCGCCAGCGGATGCCCGCGGCGATGAACCCGTCGAGATCGCCGTCGAACACCGCTGCGGGGTTCCCCTGCTCGTGCTCGGTCCGCAGGTCCTTCACCATCTGGTACGGCGCGAGCACGTAGGAGCGCATCTGGTCGCCCCAGCTCGCCGTGATGGTGCCGGCCAGCTCTTTCTTCGTCGCGGCCTCCTGCTCCTTCTGGATGAGGAGGAGTCGCGACTGGAGCACGCGCATCGCCGCGGCGCGGTTCTGGATCTGGCTCTTCTCGTTCTGCATCGAGACGACCGTGCCGGTCGGCAGGTGGGTGATGCGAACGGCGGAGTCGGTCGTATTGACCGACTGGCCACCGGGGCCGCTGGACCGGAAGACGTCGACACGGATGTCCGACTCGGGGATCTCGACGATCTCCGTCTCCTCCATGAGCGGGATGACCTCGACGGCGGCGAAGCTCGTCTGTCGCTTTCCGGCGGCACCGAAGGGGCTCATGCGCACCAGGCGGTGCGTGCCCGCCTCGACGCTCAAGGTGCCGAAGGCGTATGGCGCGTCGACCTCGAAGGTGGCCGACTTGATGCCGGCCTCCTCCGCGTAGCTCGTGTCCATGACGGTGACCGGGTACTTGTGCTGCTCGGCCCACCGCAGGTACATGCGGAACAGCATGTCGGCGAAGTCGGCGGCGTCCACACCGCCGGCACCGGCGCGGATGGTGACGACGGCGGGGCGCGGGTCGTACTCGCCGCTCAGCAGCGTCTGCACCTCGAGGTCGCCGAGCACCTTCTGCAGGCTGATGAGCTCCTGGCGGGCCTCTTCGGCCGACTCCTCGTCCTGGGCGTCGGTCGCGAGTTCGATGAGCACCTCGAGGTCGTCGAGCCGGTTCGCGATGCTGGTGATGCGGGCGAGCTCGGACTGACGGTGGCTGAGGGCGCTCGTCACCTTCTGCGCGTTCGTCGTGTCGTCCCAGAGATCCTGGGCACCCGCCTGCTCGCTCAGCGTCGCGATCTCGGCTTCGAGACGGTCGACGTCGACGACGGTGCGGATGTCGTCGAAGGTCGAGCGGAGGGTACTGATCTGTGTGGAGAGGTCCAAGTCAAACATTTGGCTTCAGCCTACCGCGCAGGGCCGCGGGCGTACGATCGAGGGGATGACTTCCGACGAACGCCCGTTCCAGCTGCGCTCCGTGGCCGTCTCGGTCTTCCTCCCCACACTGTTGTTCTCGATCGGTGAAGGCGCCATCATCCCGATCATCCCGGCCGTCGCCGGGAACCTGGGGGCGACGCTCGCCGTCGCCGGCGTCATCTCCTCGCTCATCATGCTCGGCGAACTCGTCGGCGACGTCCCGTCCGGGTGGATCGTCAGCCGGATCGGCGAACGCTTCGCGATGATGTGGGCGGCGCTGCTCGCGGTCGTCGGGGTCGCGACGGCCGCCATCTCCCCCAATCCGTTCGTCCTCGCCGTGGGCATCTTCTGTATCGGGCTCGCGACCGCCGTGTTCGGTCTGGCACGGCACGCGTTCATGACGACGTACGTGCCGATGCGGTACCGGGCGAGGGCGCTCTCCTCCCTCGGAGGTGTCTTCCGCGCCGGCACGTTCATCGGACCGTTCCTGGCCGCAGGCGTCATCCACCTCACCGGGACGTCGCAGGCGGCGTTCTGGGTGATGGTGATCTGCTGTGCCGGGTCGGCGGTCACCCTGCTCGTCCTCCCCGACCCGGCGGAGATGTTCGGACGACCGCCGTCGACGCGCACCGCCGACGGCGAGGAGCGGACCGAGGGTGAGGAGCTCGCGTCCGAGGAGTCGAGCGGTCTGATCGCTTCGATCCGAGCCCACGGCGCGGTGCTCACCAGGATGGGGACGACCGCTGCACTCGTCGGCGCCCTGCGCTCGTGCCGCGCGGTCCTGCTCCCGCTGTGGGCCGTCAGCATCGGCGTCTCGGAGACGGACACGGCGCTCATCATCGGCGTCGTCGGCGCGGTGGAGTTCGCTCTTTTCTACGCCAGCGGTCAGGTCATGGACCGCTGGGGGCGGATCTGGACCGCCGTCCCGTCGATGATCGGGCTGGGCTCCGGCTTCATCGTCCTGGCCTTCACGCACGACCTCGACGAGGCGCGGGTCTGGTTCATCGCCGTCGCGCTCGTGCTGGCACTGTCCAACGGCCTTGGCAGCGGCATCCTCATGACCCTCGGCTCCGACCTCGCGCCGCCGGACCGTCCCGCGCCGTTCCTCGGCGCCTATCGCTTCCTGGGCGACGCGGGCACCGCCGCCGCTCCCCTGGCGATGTCCGGGATCACCGCGGCTGCGTCGATCTCCCTCGCCGCCGGCACCATCGGCGGTGTCGGGCTCATCGGCGCGTTCCTCCTCTTCCGGTTCATCCCCCGGTTCATCGATCGCGGCACCCGCCCCTTCCCCTGATCGTCGGGAGGCCCGTCCGCCGTCACCAGAAGACACTTCGAGCACTCGCGGTCGCCTCGATCCGGAGGCCCTGCGGGACGAACAGCGTCAGCATAGGTGGCCGCCAATCCGACGCCAGCGAGACCTCCGCGCTCCGGCCGTCCGGGGTCCGCGCCGCGACGATCTCGACGCCGGTGAGCGCGCCCGCACCGCCGGTGCTGAGGTCGTCGCGTGCACTCGATCGGACCGAGTCGTCATCGAGGACGGGTCGGAAGGTCCCGTCGGGCTGGATCGCGACGTCGTCGATGGAGAAGGACTCCGCAGCGGTCGCGGCCAGGCGGTCGGCGAGGTCGAGGAGCCGCTTGTGCTCCACGTACAGGGACGTGGCGGCGCTCCCGACGAGGACCACGGCGAGCGCCACCACGGCGAATCCGATGGTCAGCAGCATGGTGGACCCGTCCTCTTCGCCGACGTCCAGATGTCGTCGTCCGCCCGGCACCCTCATTCCACCTCGCTGAACCGGTCGTCGAACCGGGAGATCGGGGCCGTGGCGGCGCCGGTCACGGGGACCGCGGCTTGGACGCCGAGGATCTCGGGCATCAACGGCAGGACGACGAGGATGTCGACGGTGACCGTGACGGCACCGCCGCGCTGCCCGCACGGGAAACCGGCTGGTGCGCAGTCGAGCGTGACGGACGACTGGGACCGGTCGAGCCCGAAGTCGTCGAGCGCGAGTGCGAGCGCGTCCTCGACGCGGTCGCGACCCGTGGCGTCGTCGTCGGCCCGCGCGTAAAGTTTCGCCGCCTGTGCCGCGGCCCCGCCGGCCGCGAGCACTGCGGCCTGCACCTCGGCGAGCGCGACGATGAGATAGACGATCGGCACGAGGAGGACCAGACCGACGGTGATGAACTCGAGGGAGGCCGATCCGTCGTCGTCCAGTGCGGTCGGTCGGTGACGCAGCTCATCACTCGAGTGTCTCGAGGACCGCATGACCTTCCACCTCCAAGACGCCGGGCAGTCCGATCAATCCCACGACCGGAAGCGGTGCGCGGACGGTCACGGTCACGATGCCGGCTCCGCGATGATCGGCCAGCGTGGCGCTGACGTCACCCGTGTAGCCCTCCCCCACGGCGACGGCGATGAGCTGGCGTGCTCGGTCGGCGCCGTCGAGCAGTTCGGTGTCGGCCAGCGCTCCGAACCGGGCTCCCTCCGCCGCCGCGTCGATGAGCGTGTTCCGGACGTGCAAGGCGAGCGCGAGCTGGACCACGGACATCATCAGGACGGTGAGGATCGCTCCGACGAACACGAACTCGGCGACGGCTGATCCGTCCTCGCCGCGCACGAGCCTCGTCCGCCATCCGCCGATCTCGGGCTCAGATGCCGGAGACACGGTCGATGGCCTGTTCGAACACCTGCGTGAGCGCCGGGCCCGCGACACCCCAGATGAGGAGGACGAGCCCGGCCGTCATGAGCGTGATGAGGACCCAGCCGGGGACGTCGCCGCGCTCCTCGGCGACGAGGGAACGACTCCGGTGAAGCGTGCGGTCGAGGAAGGAGGGGGAGGACATGTGGAACCTTTCGTCAGAAGCCGGTCCGGAGCACGAACACTCCGGGGAAGACGGCGATGATGATGGACAGGGGCAGGATCAGGAAGACGAGGGGCACGAGCATCGCAACCTCCTTCTTCCCGGCGGATTCGAGGAGACGGCGTTTGGCGGTGTCACGTCCGTCGTGTGCGTGGTCGAGGAGCACGGCTGCGACCGGTGTGCCGCGTTCGAGCGCGCCCAGGATCTGGTCGACGCATCGCGACAGCATCGGCATCGCGAGTCGGGCCTCGAACTGCCGGAGTGCGGTGGCGAACGGGATACCGGTGGAGACGTCCGCCATCACCCGGCGGAACTCCCTGCCGAGCTCCCCGCTGGACCCGATGCGCGCCACGCGGTCCATCGCGTCCGTGATCGCCTCGCCGGCCGCGAGACTCAGACTGAGGAACTCGAGCACCGTCGGCAGCTCCTCCTCGATCCGCGCGAGGCGGCGACTGGCGGCGAGTGCCAGCAGCTGGTCGCGGAGGACGATTCCGGCCACCGCCCCGACCGCGGGGAGCGGTGCTGCGAACGGGAGCGCCAGTCGTCCGTTGCTGAAGGAGAACACGGCGAGCGCCGCGGCGACCGCGAAGCCGCCGAGCCCCCACAGGAGTTGCAGCAGTCGGTACCGCTCGAGCGTCGGTCCCCCGGCTTGACCCAATCGACGGATGACGAGTTCCTGATCGGCGCCGACCAGGCCGAGCGACCATCGAACGGCGCGGAGGACCGGGACCAGCAGGGTGCCGAGGACCGGTAGCGGGTCGGTCGAGCGGCGCGCGGCTTGCGAGCGGGCGTCGCTGGAGAGGTCGGCGACGTAGGGGGCGATGCGGTCTCCGAGCCGCGGTCGTCCGAGTGCCGGCAGGAGCATCGCGAGCGCCCAGAGGCCGACCCCGAGGATCGCTCCGAGGCTGAGGGCCCACGCTCCGTCTGCACTCACCGGAACCACCGTCGTTCGGGCTGGAGCCGTCCGACACGGAGCATCGCCTGGTAGGCGAGAGCGGAGACCACGACGCCGGCGATGATCAGGACCGCTCCCTCACGGGAGTTGTAGGCGGCCGACGCCTCCGGCCGGGACGACAGGAGCAGGAGGATCGCCCAGGGTGCCGCGACGCCCAGCCTGGCGGCGTTCACCACCCAGGACTGCCGCGCCTCGGCCTCGGCTCGGATGGCCGACTCCTCGCGCAGCCCCGCGGACAGCGCTCGGAGCACCGCCGGCAGTTCCGTGCCTCCCACGTCGCGGGCCATGCGCACCGTCTCGAGGATGCGGTCGGCGACCGGGTCGGCGAGCGCGGTCTTCAGGTCGTCGATGCCGTCGGCGAAGCGGCCGGCAGCCCGGTAGTCGGCGCTGAACGCGGCGAACGCCGGGCGGAGCGGTGCGGGTCCGACGGTGTCGAGCGCGGCCACCGCATCCGGGAGCGAGAGCCCTGACCGGATCGCGGACAACAGGTGGTCCACGACATCCGGCCACAGTCCCCGCTGCAGGCGACGTCGAGAGGTGGCACGGGCTCGGAGCACGATCACCGGAGCGACGAGTCCGGCGACGGCGACGACGGCGCTCAACGGCAAGACCCGGCAGAGCGCCTGGACCACTGCGCCGGAGACCAGACCGGCGAGGACGGAGACCACGATGGCGGCCGCCCAGTACCGACCGGGCAGACCGGCCAGGATCAGGAGTTCGCGGAGCGCAGCGACCGGCCTCCACCGCTCCAGGGTGTCGCGCAGCGGCTCAGGGTCCGGCCACCACCAGGGTGCGACGGTGAGGAGGAGGCCTGCGGCGAGGACCGCTCCGACGACGAGACTCATCGCTCGCCGACGGCGAGGATCGATGCGAGCGAGATCCCGGCCGCACGATACTTCGCGTCGTTCAGCGGGAAGCGACCGGTGGCGCGGAGCTCTCCGTCGCGCTGCTCGAAGAGGGTGGAGGCCTCGATCGTATGGGACTCCCCGCTCCCGCCGACCGCGATGATCTCCGCCACCCGCCGGCGTCCGGACCGGTCGAGCTCACAGTGCACGACGAGGTCGACACATGATGCGACGGCCGGGCGAACGAACCCCGAGTCGATGTTCCGGCCCGCCAGCAGTGGCAGCGTGCAGAGCTTGCCGATCGCGTCGCGCGCGGAGTTCGCGTGGATACTGCAGAGCCCCGGCAACCCGCTGTTGAGGGCGATCAGGAGGTCGAGGCTCTCCGCCTCCCGGACCTCGCCGACGACGATGCGGTCCGGCCGCATCCGGAGCGCCTCCTTGATGAGCCGCCGGAGGGTGATCTCTCCCGTGCCTTCGAGGCTGGCCTGCCGACATTGCATCGCGACGACGTCGCGGTTGCCCGGCGCGAGCTCGAAGGTCTCCTCGACGGTGACGATGCGGAGGGCCGGGTCCAACGAGGCGATGAGGGCGCCGAGCATCGTGGTCTTGCCGGCCTGCGTCGCCCCCGACACGAGCAGGTTCGCCCCCGCGGTCATGCTCGCGCGGAGGAACTCGGCGGCCTGGTAGCTGATCGACCCGGCGGCCACCAGCTGACCGAGATCACGGATCCGTGCGGAGAACTTGCGGATGTTGATGGACATGTGCCGACGCGTGACGTCGGGGATGACGACGTGCAACCGCGAGCCGTCCGGAAGCGACGCGTCGACGAACGGGTTCGCGAGGTCGACCCGACGACCGGTGGCGCGCAGCATCCGCTCCACGAGGTCGCGGACGTCACCCTCGCCGAGGACCACGTCCGTGAGCTCAGACACCCCGCCGCGTGCGACGAACACCTTCGTCAGTCTCTTGAGATGACACAAATCGTTGACTCAGGCGTAGAAAAACCCATGAGCAAGTCTGAGACCGCCGTCATCTACGCACGAGTTTCCAAGCACACGTCCGAGGACGAGTCCGTCTCCATCACCACCCAGCTCCAGGGTCTCCGTTCACTGGCCGCAGCCAAGGGGCTGACCGTGGTCAAGGAGTACGTGGACGACGGCATCAGCGGTTTCAAGAATGTGCACCGGCCAGCGTTCTCCAGCCTGGTGGCAGACATGAGTAAGCAGCAGTTCTCGACGATCCTGGTCCGGCACTTCGACCGACTCGCTCGCAACGATGAGGACAGCAGCCTCATCCGGGTCGGGTGCGCTCGGTACGGCATCAAATGGATGACCCAGAGCGGTGAGCTGACAGACCCAGCAGCCGCCCAAGGCGGTCTCCTGGCCTCAATCACGGGCGCTGTGGCTCTCTACGAATCCAAGGTGAAGAGCGAGCGGCTGAGAGCCCGCTACGCCCACAACCGGAGCCGAGGAGTCAGCAACACCGGGCGGCGTGCATTCGGCTACTCGATGGACAAGCAGACGCCCCACCCGACTGAGGCGCTGGAGCTGCAGAAGGCATTCGCTCACATCCTCGACGGTGGCAGCATCTTCCAGATTCTGAAGGACTGGAACACCCGGGGTCTGCCGACCATCGGCAAGTCGAAGTGCTGGAGCTATCCCGCCATCCGGACCATCCTGACCAATCCCCGGTACGCGGCCCTGATGACCTACCAAGGGCAGATCATCGAGGACACTCCCGGCGACTGGACACCCCTGGTCAGCCGACAGGACTTCGACGACGTCCAGGCGATCCTCAACGATCCGAAGCGGCGCACCTCCCCCGGCTCAAAGACCCGCTACTTGGGTGGCGGCATCTACACCTGCCAGGTCTGTGGCTCCCCCATGCGGACCAACACCAGCAGCGACCGTCAGACCGGTGAGCGCCACGTGTACTACCGGTGCAGCACGAAGCTCGCGTACGACGGCGACACGACCAAGCATGTGACCGTGAAGATGACCCTGGCTGACGAGCTGGTCCGCTCCGCTGTCGTTGCCGCGTTCGCATTCGGGACGGCCGACCTCTTCCCCACTCAAGCAAGCTCTTCGCGATCCCTCAGCACGCTTCAGGCAGCTGCTAGCCGGGTCAGGGAGACCAAGGGCAAGGTGCTACGGCTCATGACCCAGGAGCTGGTCTCAGAGGAGGAGGCGACCTCACAGTTGCAGGAGCTGAAACGGCAGGAGCTGGCCCTGGAGCGTGACATCCAGGCGGCTATCCAAGCCGAAATGCAGTCGGACCTCACCGTCGATCTACGGGCCGGAATGTGGACCGGTGGGCTGCAGAAGGTGGCGGACGTGAAGCGAGAGCTGGGTGAGCGCTTCGATGCTCTCGGCGTGGACAAGAGGCGTGAGCTGGTCCGCACGCTACTGGACGTCGTTGTCAACGGCGGCCGTGGTGAGAAGGTGACGATCACTCATCGCGTGGTGACGAGCTTGAATAGAGCCGAATAGCTCTAAGTGATTACCTTTACTCTGAGTAAAGGTAATAGGGAACGCCCCCGGTTCGCAGGACAGCACCTGAACCGGGGGCGTTTGTGTCATAAGACTTGACCTCAATGACGATGTCAATGATATCAACCGGGAACGTGTCACGCTAGTTCACCGTGTCTACCTATCCGGTCCTCAAATCATGAAATGAGATTGCTCCAAACTTTGTCGCCACTTCGCCCGATTCGGTCAAATCCATCTGGTAATGTCTGTATCAGCAAGGACAGCACCCTGCGCAACACTAAGCTCCGCTGTTCCGAGGCTCCGTATGAACAACACACGTAGAGCACGGATCACATTCACTGAGCGAAACTAGCTACTTCGCCGGACACACTCTCAACATCTGCCCAAACAGGGTAGGTGCCCTTGGAGTATCCAAACCCCTGAATTCCTAGCGAATCTCAGCAGGGGGGACTCCAGGGGGGTGGATGTCCGGCGAGAGCTATACCGCTCCTCAGAGCAGGGACAGCGCATGATCACGAAGGATCACGTCCACCAGCACCAGGTAGACGAACTCACCACCAAACAGACTCACTCGGCACGACTCCGTGAGGCCGCATCGCGGCTATCCCGGCGAGCAGGCCACGACGTCACTCCTCATCACTTCATCGGGAGAACAGACGCACAGCTGGTCAGTGTCATCCAGGAGCTGGAGAACTTCCTCAACAATGCGGAAGCACTCCCCCAGCCGGTCCAGCCACCCAAGCGCAGCGGCTCACGCGGCAAGCGCAAGACGGGCGGTCAGGGCTGATGGATATCGACTACTTCGCTCAAGAGCTTGAACAGGCCTTCGGAATCCCAGAGGACAACTCATGACCGCACGTATCGACACAGGAGGGCTAGTGATCGTTGTTCATTGCCCTGAGCATCCGTGGTTCAGCGAGGCGGTCGATTGGGCCTCACAGGCCAACAAAGTCCGAATCGCACACAACAACGAGTTCCACCCTCGCAAGGACAAGACGCCGGATATCGAGTGCTCCAAGCCTGGATGCATCAACGAAGCACAGAGCTTGAAGTCGGGCCTCTGCTACACCCACTACCGCCACCACATGAAGACACAGGGAAAGGCCACACGATGAGCAAGCACCATCGCGCGGCGGGCTGGGCCAATATCTCGAAAAAGGCCCGGCCCAAGATCGAGGCAGCGCTCCCACTCCCCTGTGCCAGATGCGGCCGTGTCATCTACCCGGGCGACAGCTTCGTCGTGGGCCACCAACACGACCTCGCAGTACACGGACAGATCGAGGCCTACCAGCCTGAGCACCCACGCTGCAGCTCCGAGTCAGGTGGACGCCTCGGCCGAGCGATGCAGCTCAACAAGCAGCCGGAGCAGACAGGTGGATTCCACCATGACGTGTAGGTACTGGCTCCGCATCTCCAACCTGAGTGGAACAGACCGGGAGCTGGTCTTCTCATCCCTCACAGCCATGGTCGGGTTCATCCAGTCCGGCGTCCGCATCCGTCGCATCGGGGTTCAGACCCCGGGCCGACCCATCCATTGGGAGTAACCATGACCAGACCACTCTGCATCGTGGACACCTGCGACCGGCAGCGCACCACCCGCGACGACATGTGCTCCATGCATAACCGGAACCGGCGTCGAGCTGAAGAGGCTGGCCACGTCTACGCTCCCGGCGTCAAAGGCCCGAAGGGTCGAGCACCAGTCCCTACACAAGAGGGCATCAGCGACTACATCGCTCGTCTTCATCGCGAGTTCGGATTGGAATCATCGTGACTGTCATTCAAGAGTCTTCATCGAGTTCTTTTGACGAAAATCACCACAACCCACCCGAGGCGGGCAGCAGTTTTTCTCTCTCTGACTGGGTATTGATTCGGGATGCAGGCATTACGCCAACGGTTCTCTCGGATACGACCGGGTGTGAGCGGTATCGCTCCGAGTTCATCGACGGGCTCGAACTGCTGGGGATGCACGGGCGCTGGCAGCACGCGCGGAAGTCAGTTCTCCCGCAGATGCTGTGGATCGCGGATGCTCTCAACGCCTCGAACGATGACGGCACACCTCGGCATCCGCTGACCGGCGTACTGGTCCCCCGGCGAAGCTCGAAGACCACCAGCATCGTGGCGCTGCTCCTGGGTCGCTGCATGAACCGTCCGGACTACCTGGTCGCGTTCACCCTCGCCACGAGCCGGGTCATGGCGACCAAGCGCTTCAAGAGCGACATCGTCGCCCCGCTGGAGCGCGCCTACCCCGATAAGGCCACTCGGCCCTTCACCATCCGCCTGTCCCAGGGCTCGGAGTCGATCACGTGGCCGAACGGCTCCAGCATCGTCGTGGTCACGCCGGACTCCGAGTCCTTCCGCTCGGAAGCGTTCGACGCCATCCTCATCGACGAGTCCGGAGAGGCATCGCCCGAGAAGTCTGAGGACCTGCTGGCCGGTGCGCTCGCCACCATGGACACCCGGCCGGATGCACAGTTCATCGTCGCTGGGACCGCCGCCGACTTCCGCACCGGCAACCTCCTCTGGGACACCGTGAGCGACGGCAGGAAGGGCGCACGCAAGACGGGGGTCATCGAGTACAGCGCGCCGGACACCGTGACCGCAGACGACCTGGAGGACTGGGACATCACCCGAGAGCTGGTCCTGGCTGCACACCCCGGGATCGGCACGCTCACCACACTGGAGGTCATCAAGGACCGCTTCAACCGGCTCAAGCCTCGCCAGTTCGCACGTGAGTATCTGTCGATCTTCGGCACGGCTGGACTTGGCACCTCGATCCTCGACATGGAGAAGTGGAACGCGGGAGCGCTGGAGGGGAAGCCCACCTCGATCCCGACGCGGGTGGCGTTCGCCATCGCGGTCCACCCTGACCAGGTCTCGGCATCGTGCGTCTTCGTGTGGCGCTCCAGAGGCACGGCTCACATCTGGGTGAGCGACCACGACACGGGCACTCGCTGGCTCGCTGAGTCGGCTCTCAAGCACGCCCGCAAGCGGAAGCTCGGCATCGTCCACGACGACAAGGGAACGGTGCTCGTCGAGGTCGAGGAGCTGGCACGAAAGCGGCCCAAGCCGAAGCTCCTCCCCCAGACCATGCGGCACGTCACCACAGCGGCAGCGCTGCTCGTCAAAGAGGTCCAGGCGGGCAAGGTGAAGCACTGGAACCAGGAGCCTCTGAACCGAGCCGCAGTGCTGGCCAGGAAGCGACGGATCGGTGTCAACGGCTGGGGCTTTGGGCGCGGCACTCCGGAGGACGACATCACCAGCATCGAGGCTGCAGCCATGGCGCTCCGTGTCTACGACGACACCAAGCCCCAGCAATCCGTGGGAGTCATCATCGCTGCAAAGTAGTTCCCAGTTTTGGTCGGAATCACGTTATTGAGTGAGCCGATAGAGGTATGGGAATCAGGGACCTACTTCGCGGCACGAGCACTCGTGTGCGTCCTGATTACCTCGCCGGACCCACTGCTGTCTCGAACGCTGGCATCCTGTCGCCGTGGTCCGACGGTGAGCTGAACAAGTTCGTCTGGGCTGACATCTTCGGTATCGAGTCCATCCCGGTGACCCGGAAGGAAGCGCTCAGCGTCCCTGCCGTCGCTGGGGGTCTGAACCGCATCATCGGAGAGCTGGCACACCGCCCGCTTCGGTGCTTGGACGCCACTGGGTTGATGAAGACGCAGCCATCCTGGCTCTACCGCACCGACACCGGAGTCAGCCCGTACCACCGGATGGTCGGCATCCTGACCGACCACGTCTTCGACGGGGACAGCCTCCTGAGCGTCAAGCGCGGCACGGACGGCAAGACGATCCTCGACGCCATCCGCATCCCCTACGAGCAGTGGCGCATCGACCCGGACACATTCGAGTTCTTGGTGAACGAGCAGCCCGTCGAGCAGGGCTCCGTCGTCTACCTCCCCGCCGCCTTCCCTGGACTCCTGAACATCGCTTCCGAGAAGGTCCGCGCGGCCAAGAACGTGGAGCGCGCCGCAGCGTCTCGCGTCCGCAACCCTACGCCGACCATCGTGCTGCAGGGCGATAAAGAGTCGAACCTTGGCCAGAAGGAAGTGCAGAAGTACGTCTCAGCCGTCTCTGCTGCTCGCCGCGATCCCGATGGTGCAGTCATGTACCTGCCCAACGAAATCACCGCATCCTTCCACGGCGACTCCGCCTCCGACCTCTTCGCTGACGAGCGCAACCAGCTCCGCCTCGACTTCGCCAACTTCTTGAATTTGGACCCCGAGTCCATCGCCGGTTCCAAGAACGCCTCGACTTTGAAGTATGAGACGGACGGCTCCCAGCAGACCGCGCTGGCGAACCGGCTCACCTTCTGGACCGCCCCCATCGAGGCCGCGCTGTCCATGGACGACGTCGTCCCCCGTGGACAGCGCATCCGCTTCGACTTCGCCAACACTCCGACCGCAGCCGGTGGCGACACCGGCCCCTACTCCGAGGACTGAGACCCATGACTGAAGACACGGAACTCCGCATCGAGGCTGTGCGCTTCGCACGCGAGACCGAGGTGGACAAGGACCTGGTCCTGGCAGCTGCTCGGGCCTATCACGCGTTCCTCACCGAGACGCCTGAGGAGGCCTCCGAATGACCACCGTCACCATCGACGCGGGGACACTCACCGCATCCAAGGAAGATCGTACGATCACCGGCCTGTTGGTCCCATACGGCGAAGAGTGCCGCTCCAACCTCGGCAAGTTCAGCTTCGACGCCGGAGCCGTCACGATCCCGAGCGACCTCGGCGGCATGTCAATCAACGTCGAGCACCAGCGAGAGAACGTCGTCGGCCAGTTCAGCACGGCACTGGAGACGGCTGCAGGCATCGTCGCCACGTTCAAGGTCGCCAAGACCCCTCAGGGCGATCAGGCCCTAGACGACATCGCTGCAGGGCGCCGCAAGCACCTGTCGGCCGAGGTCGCTGGCGTGAAGATCAAGGACGGCAAGGGCATCGCCGGGAACCTGTTCGCCGCAGCTCTCGTGGCCGCTCCCGCGTTCCCCAGTGCCACGCTCCTCGCCGCTGCTGCAGACACCGAGGACGAACAGCCGGCCGAATCCTCCGAGCCCGTCACGACCACGGACAAGCGCACCGAGGTCCGCACCGACGAAGACGGCAACGAGACCAAGTACACGATCACGACCACCACGACCGTGGATGGCGACACCACCACGATCAAGACCACCGAGGTCATCGAGGCCCCGGACGAAACCCCCGAAGAGAAGGAGCCCGACGTGGCCACCGCAACCGCACCCGCAACTCTCGCCGCAACGGCTCCCGGCGCGTCCACCAAGGACAAGGCCCTGGACTCAACGGCCCTGTTCTCGATGATCAGCAACGCCATTCGCACCCAGGACCCGACGCTTCTCGCGGCGCTCAACGACGTCAAGGTCTCCGGTACCGGTGCCGTTGGTACCAACACCGTCGTCCCCCAGTACGTCGGCGAACTCTGGTCCGGCCGAGGCTTCGCCCGCAAGGTGATCCCGCTCCTGCAGTCGGCTCCGCTGACATCCTTCGAGGTCAAGGGCTGGCGCTGGGGCACCAAGCCTGAGGTCGCGGAGTGGGCGGGCAACAAGGCAGCGATCCCGTCGAACACCCCGACGACCACGCCCTACAGCGTCGGCATCACCCGCTTCGCTGGTGGCTGGGACCTCGCTCGCGAGTTCTCGGACTTCGGTCAGACCGAGGTCCTGGACAGCTTCGTCCGCGCCATGATCGACTCCTACGCCAAGAAGTCCGACGAGAAGGTCCTCGCTGACCTCCTCGCCGCAGCGACCTCCGCACCGGTCGGCACGATCCCGACTGGCGTCGGCCCTGGTATCGCGAAGATCGTGCGCGGTGGCCTCCGAGTCATCGCCAACGACGCGACCCCGAGCTTCGCACTCGTCGCCCCGGACGTCTTCGAGAGCGTCGCATTCACGAAGGACAACGACGGTCTCAAGTTCCTGTCCATGTCGCTCGGTCTCGAAGAGGGATCGACCGAGGGCTTCAAGGTGGTGCCTCACACCGGCCTGGCTGCTGGCTCGGTACTCGTAGGCGCACGAGAGGCCGCGACAACGCTGGAGCTTCCTTCCTCGCCCATCCGCGTGTCGGCCATCGACATCGCTCGCGGTGGCCTCGACGAGGCAGTCCACGGGTACATCGGCACCAAGGTCGATTACCCCGCAGGCCTCCAGCTCGTCACGAACGCCGTCTAGTCGTGAGTGGCGGGGAGCACCTTGTTCCCGCTGTTTGACCACAGCGCTCCCCGCCACTCGCTCCACCCGACTTCAGAAAGGAGCCGATCATGACCTACGAATTCGCTGACCAGCTCGGCCCCTTCGGTCGCTTTGACCGCCCCCTCTCGGCTTCCACCGTCGTCCTCACTGAAGACGAGAATCCCGTGGACCTGGACTTCCTCCAGACAGTGACGGCCTCGGTCATTCGACCCGATGGCGTGGAGGTGGACGGCATCGACGTCAACGGAGTCGCCTCCAACTTCAGCGCCTCAGTCGTGGCCGACACCATCAAGGTCACCTGGCCGACGACATCCGTACTCCTCGACTCTGGGGTCTACCAGCTGAAGCTCCGGCTCAACGATTCAGAGTCCGTCCTGTCGCCCTTCGTCGTCGAGGAGCAAGACGGCTGGCACACGCTGACCTCAGCTCGTCGGGAGTGGCCTCGCTGTCCCGTGGAGGATGACGTCCAGCTCTGGGAACTCCTCGCCATCGCCCGTGTGCAGTGTCTCTCGTACGCCGAGGAGCTGGAGACCAACGCTGTCCCACTGAACTTCAAGACGGCTCAGCTCGTGCAGGCCCGGAACATCTGGAACGCCTCCATCGCAGACCCGACCGGCGACTCCTCGGGTGAGTTCTCCTTCCAGCCTCGACCGATGGACTGGCATGTCAAGAACCTGCTCCGTCCCCGACGCGGATTCCCGGTGGTGTCATGAACTCCCCACGCCAGTACCTCGCAGACACCATCAAGCCGCTGCTCCCGAAGCGCTGGAACCTGGTGCCGTATCAGGCCCCGAGCCTGGACAAGCTCGCAGTCCCCACCGTCGTCATCTCGACCAAGAGCTTCACCCCCACGCCGACCGCTCCCCGCAGCTCGCTCACCCACACCTTCACCGTCACGGTCATCGATCCCGCGACGGATAACGAGAAGGCGGAGGAAGCGCTGGAGGACGAGGTTATGGAACTGGTCTACGCCCTCGAACAGCTCGACTCGTTGGTCTGGGAGAACGCCGAACGCGTCCAATGGGCAGACCGACTCATGGCCTGGGACATCACCCTCACTCTCATCACCACTCGAAAGGACTGATCCACATGGTTCAGGTTGCACACACTCCCCTCGTCCTCAAGGACATGCTGATGTCCCTCGGAGACAACTCCTACGAGAAGGCCATTTCGGGAGCCGTCTTCACCCCCACCGCCGCCACCATCTCCTGGCAGGGCGGAACCCCTGACAGCTCCTTCACGGACACCGGGCGGGCTACATGGGTCTGTGCCCTGACCTACGCGCAGGATTGGGACACGGTGGGCTCGCTCTCCGAATACCTCTTCGACAGTGAGGGAGCCGTCGTCCCGGCGCTCTTCCGTCCAAAGAACGGCAAGGGGTCGAGCTTCAGCGCCACGCTGGTCATCACGCCCGGCTCCATCGGAGGCACGACCAACTCCGTCGCGGAGGCAACGGTCAACCTGGGTGTCCAGGGCAAGCCTGTTCGCATTCCGGCAGCGGCCTCCATCCCCGTCATCGCAGCAGCGACCCCGGCCACTGGTCCGGTCGCGGGGAACAAGCTCGTGAAGATCACCGGCTCCGGCTTCACCGGTGCCACCGCAGTCGTCTTCGGCGCTGTCGCGGCCGTGGACTTCAAGGTCGAGTCGGATGGCGTCATCTACGCCACGGCCCCGGCTCAGGCTGCTGGCTCGAAGCCGGTCAAGGTCACCAACGCGGTCGGCATCTCGACGACCACGGGCGCATACACCTACGCCTAACCAAGACCTCCCGGCCCGCTGACTTACTCCTTGATCGGCGGGCCGGGAGCACCACAAGGAGCAACACCATGCGGATCGATATCTACGGCTCACGCGAGCTGCAGGCGACGGTCCTCAGCATCCGCCGCGCAGAACGCGACATCCAGACCAACATCCGCAAGTTCACGAAAACGCTGCTGATGCCGGAATGGAAGAAGGCCCTGGCCGAGCGAGCGGAGACCCGACTGGAACACCGAGCCCTGGTGTCTACTGCTCGCATCACGATGTCGAACCAGAACATCAAGCTCAAGAGCGCCGGTCTGAACCGGAAGCTCTCGGGCGGGATGAACCCGAACGTCGAGGGCCATGCCGTGGAGTTCGGTGCCAACCGCGAAGAGAAGACCACTTACGACGCGGTCTCCAAGAACGGCACTGGCTACCGCATCACGCGCCGCACCCGCCGCCAGCTCCGACCGAAGACCACCCAGGGCTACGTCTTCTACCCGGCCGTTCGGGCGATGATCCCCCGCTTCGCATCGCTCTGGGTGCAGACCACAGTCCGAACACTCGCAGACGCTCTAGATAGGCGGTGACACCATGGCACTCGAAGTAGACATTGTCGCCAACGCTCGGGACTTCCAGCGCACCACCCGCGACGTGGCGGAAGGCGTCAACGATGTAGCTGACTCCCTCGACGACCTCGCACGGGACGCGCAGCGCTCCGGTGACCGCATGGGAGACGGCATCACGGACGGTGCCCGAGAGGGTGAGCGTGGCCTGGAGCGCCTAGAGCGGTCCTTCAGAGAGATGTCCGACTCTGCTCAGCGAGAGAGCCGCAGCGCCGGACGAGACATCGACCGGAACGTCCGGCAGGGATCAGACAGCGCACGCGACGGAATTCGAGAAATTGGCGACGAGTCGGCCTCCACGGCCAAGGAAGCCGCAGCGAGCTTCGACGGCTCCGCGGAGTCCATCGGAGACGCGTTCCAGGAGGTCGCGGCCAATGCGTTCGCCGGGTTCGGTCCCGCTGGCCTAATCGCTGGTGTGGCCGCTGCAGCCGGTATCGGTCTCGTGTTCTCGAAGATCGAAGAGGGCGCGGAGTCCACCGAGGCGTTCAAGGAGCGAGTGGCGGAACTCGCCGGAGAGTTCATCGAGACAGGCAAGAGCGGCGCGGTCTCGCTGGAGTTCATCATCGACAAGCTCAAGTCGATGGCCACTGAGACCGAGGACAACGCCACCGGCCTGGAGGACCTTCGGGACGCCTCTGACCGCAGTGGCTCGAGTTTCAAGGATCTGGCCGACGCATACTCCGGCAGCACCGACCAGCTGAAGGAGCTGGTCAAGGAGGGCAAGGACCACCTCCGGAACCTGCAGGACGAAGCCGACCTTGTAGACACCACCACGAACGCTGGCGTCAAGAAGTACAACCAGCTCATGGACCAGATCGCTGGCCAGGAGCAATACAACGCCTACATGGGTGAGGCGAAGACGGCAGCGGAGGAAGCCGCCGAGGCTGAAGCCAACTACGCCGCAGCCGGTGGTCCCGAGATGGAGCTCAAGGCAGCTCGGCTCGAAGCACTCAACGACAAGTACGACGAGATTGCTGGCAGCGCCTCAGAGTTCATCTCCGAAGAGACCGGCCTCTTCGATGTCTCCGGGTACATCGCCTCCATGGATGCCCGCATCGCCGCGCTGCAGAACTACAACACCCAGATCGGTGAGTCCGCCCTGACCGAGGAGGCCAAGAGCTTCCTCGACAGCCAGGGGCAGGACGCTGCAGCCTCTTTGTTCGCTGGCTACCAGACCGCCACGGACGCCGAGAAGGCAAAGCTCAACGACATCTGGAGTGAGGCCGGTTCCGAGAACTCGGGCAGCTACACCAACACCTTCACTGAAGGACTCCCCGACGACGTCAAGGGACCGGACGTGAAGGTCGAGGCAGACACAAAGCAGGCCGAAGCCGATATCGAGAAAACGACCAAGAAGGAGCGGAAGACCGAAATCAAGGTCACCGCGAACATGTCCGACGCCAAGAAGGACATCGACGCATTCCTCGCCAAGGAGCGCTCACTCTCCCTGAAGGTCGGGCTGGACCTCTCCGGCGCGGAGCAGCAGATCAGCAACTTCGTGAACCGTTCCCGCACCACCACAGTCTCGGCTCGCGTCATCGACAAGAACGGGAAGCTCATCCCATGACCGCCTCAGTGCAGCACGGCACCACCACTATCGGCGTGGACTTCCTCCTCGGCTTCGTCAGCGAGCGCGAGCACGGCAACATCCTGCACCCGGTCCTGGGACGCGGAGATGTGGAGGTCACCTTCAAGGCCGCTGGCCTCCGCAAGGGCACGCTCAAGTTCCTCTGCGACACCTACGAGAAGGCAGCTGCGCTCGACGCAGAGCACGCCAAGATCGGCTCCTTCCAGCTCCTCGACGATGAGGTCCCCCCGCCCGGCGTCTCGATGACCTACGTCCCGGCCGGCCGAATCACAGTCGAGCTGGACCAGACCCAGTACGTCGTCTCGGTGGACTTCCAGGAGGTGCTTCCGTGACCTTCACTCGCCACACCATGACCGGCTCACTGGAGCTGACGGACGGGACTCGTCTCGCCCTCGACATCACCGATGCTCGCGCCGCGCTGGAAGAAGCTCGGTCGCCGTACTCACAGATCGACCTCACGACCCCCATCCCAGAGTCAGACGTCCTGGAGAGGATCGACCCACGAGCAGGGCTCCGCGCTCAGATGACGCTCCGCAGCGACTTCGGAGAGGGCGCACTGGCTTCAGTCCTGTCGGCCACGCTCCCCGCAATCCCCCGGGCCTACGAATGGGAGGGCGCGCCCAACGCCTCCAGCTCCGTGCTCAAGGTCGATGGAGTGGCCACGCTCCGGAACCAGTGCACGAATCCCGGCTTCGAAGTCTCGACCTCCGGATGGACGCCTGTCAGCGGCTCAGCCAACCTCTCCGTGTCAACGGTGTGGAAAGAACGCGGCACGCGATCCGGCCTCATCAGCCCGACGAGCACCGGCACGAACTCATACATCTACGCAGGAGGGGCATCCTCCTTCGCTTTCGGTATGCAACCGGGGAAGACCTACGCACTCGGCAGCACGCTCTACGTGCCTGTGGCGCAGACCGGCACCCTCAGCGCGAACGCCCGAAAGATGTGGGTTCAGATCACCACCCCGGCAGGTACCACCAACCTGTTCTCGGCCGCAGGCGCGGCGACTGGAACCACCATCTTCGGCATGTCCGTCACGGTGCCCTCTGACGCCCTCGGTGTATTCGTCATCCTGATGAACGGCGCGACGAACAGCGCAGCCAACCTCACGTACTGGGACAGCGTGTACGTCATCGAGGGCTCAGGGCAACAGGGCTACTTCGACGGCTCCACTCCGACGACTCCGGTCTACAAGACAGCGGCAGACCTCACTTCTAGGTACGGAGGCAAGACGGCC
Organism: Plantibacter sp. VKM Ac-2876; assembly: GCF_015350715.1. Taxonomy (NCBI): domain Bacteria; kingdom Bacillati; phylum Actinomycetota; class Actinomycetes; order Micrococcales; family Microbacteriaceae; genus Plantibacter; species Plantibacter sp. VKM Ac-2876. The sequence continues at coordinate 780,035 of NZ_JADKSI010000002.1, forward strand.
GCAGCTGTCAGCGCCGACTACTTCACCCCATGGAACTCATTCGGCGTTCGTCCACCCACGATCAGGAACTTCAACGTCGGTCTCCGCAGCTTCGAAGCAGACCGAAGCCGGGGTGACTTCCGGCTCGTGTTCAACACCGATGAAATGCTGATGCAGGACTACGCCCTGGTATCTCAGACTTCGATAGCTCCGACTACCAGCACGGTCCGAGGAGCCGTCAATCTCGCGCTGTCGAAGATCGGTGCAGCGCTGTCCAGCGATTCGCTCGACGCCACGGTCCAGGACATCGAGTCCCTGAACTGGAACCCAGGCGTCACCGCTTGGGACTACGTGGAGCCTTTGGTCCAGAAGGCAGGGCTTCGGCTCTACTGCACCGAGCAGCGCGTCTGGCAGCTCGTGGAGCCCCAGAAGACCGTGGACGGGTTCCTGTCGCTCGCCGCCGAGAACAACGTCACACGGGGCTCGGACAGCATCTCGCTCGACGCTCGCCCGGAGGACTCGTACTACGACGCGGTAGTTGTCGAGTACAAGTGGACTGACGTCAACAAGGTCTCCCAGGTGGCCTACGACGTGGCCGGTGAGAAGGAGCGCGCTCGCAAGGTCTACACCGTCCGATACAGCGACGTCCCCTACCCCGGGCCTGGTGCAGCAACCGCAATCCTTCGACGGTCCCAGGGGCGCGGCCGGGTGCTCAACGTGGACGCCATCAGCGACTACTCCACAGAGCCGGGTCTCGGTCTCGGCATCTCGCTCCCGAACTCGATCACCCAGACCGGCTACGTCTCAGCTGTCGATTGGCAGTTCCCCGAGGGCGTCATGTCGGTGAAGTCTCGCGGTCTCGTCGAGACTCCGCCCGACTCCTGGACGCTCGCACCACCTGAACTCCTCTGGTCCACCGTGGCCGACGACACCACGTGGCTCAACTACCCGAACATTTCACTAGGCGGAGGTTCCTAATCATGGCCATCGGAGACAAGGCAGCAGCAAAGGGCCTCGCGGTCTACCCGCCGAACCAGAAGGTCGGCAAGGGCTACGAGAACGACAACCAGCGCGGCGACGAGCTGGCCGACGAGATGACCGCTCGCGCCGCAGCGGACCTCACCAAGTTCGACAAGGACCTCCTCAAGGTTCAGCAGGCCGACCCCGGGCACCTCCCCGGTCGCGTCTGGGTGAGCTGGGTGTAGCCATGGTCTACGGCGGAGCAATCAACGGTGTCGGGCTGAGTAACCCGAACGCGTACCGGCTGGGCGGAGGTGTCGTCTATTGCGTGATGGGCATCCCGAACGGTCGCGTGGCAGCAAACGGGCTCCAGCCGGTCCGCGTCACTCAGGTCGGCATCTACGCAGGCGGGCGGAACGGAGCCGTCACCGCAAACGTCACAGTCGGCACCGGGCAGACCGGGAACTTCGCCATGCCTGGAGGCGGCGGAGGCACCTACGGGCTCTACGGCCTGGGAGCGGCCCCGGCCTACTTCAGCGGCACACAGCAGACCACCCTGGCGATCAACCACGACGGCTCACTCAACTACGGCCGAGGCGGCGTGGGCGGGGTGAACATCTACGAATCAGGTGCCCTCGCCTGGTCAGACGCCACGCTCGTGGGCGACTACTGGTACGAGCAGGTGCCCGCAGCACCGTCCATGATCGCAGCTACCCCTGGACCGGCCGGACAGGTAACGGTGCAGTTCGGAGGATCGGGCGACACCGGGGATGCAGCGATCACAGGGTGGCAGCTCCAGTACGCCGACAACCCCGGCTTCGGTGGAGCCGTCACGGTCGGCAGCAGCGGGACCACGAGCTTCAACCTGACCCCCGGCAAGACCTACTGGTTCCGCGCGGCAGGCCGCAACAACGTCTCTGACGCCTACGGGACGACCGGCCCGTGGTCGGGATCGATCGCGGCCACCATGCGCTCAGGCGGCAAGGTCTCTGTCAACGACCAATGGCGCTCCGGCGTGGTGAAGGTCTCGGTCAACGACCAGTGGCGCGACGGCATCGTCCGCGTCTCAAACGGAACAACTTGGAAGGACGCTCTCTGATGCCTGGACTCATCGACACCAACGGGGTGTACCGCTACGCGGAGGACGACGAAATCCCCACCCTGTCCGCCTTCATGGACAAGGGTCAGGCCGCGCAGTCTGTCGCGTTCAGCTCGGCACGTGCACGGCTCGCAGCTCTCGAAGCGGCGGCACCCCTTCCGGTCCTGACTGGTCGCTTTACTGGAGGACAGACGGTGGCAACGTCCAGCGTGGTCGGCTCGGGCACCTGGACGCCGAATGCCACATACTCTTCGACGGGCTCCACGACGCTCTGGACTCCGATTGCGAACGGGCTCCGCTTCAACCAGAAGGGCATCTACTTCCTGACGGTTCAAATCAAGATCACGGGTGGTGTCTCGGGCCGGTGCTTCGTGGACGTCGTCGTCGGCTCGGAGAATCGTCGTCTCGACTACTCGCCCATTGGTGAGGACAACATCACCCTGGCCACGGAAATCACGATCATCAACCCGAACACCTCGGTCACCCTGGCGTTCTTCCAAGCCTCTGGATCGAGCAAGGCCCTGACTGAGGTTGTGGACATCGTCCGCCTGGGCGGGCTGAGCTAGCTGTAACTACCCGTTCACGACACGTCGGCTGAATGGGACCAGCATTTTCAAATCGCCCTTACCGTCAAGGCATGAAAGACATCAAGGAAGCCTGGCCCAAACTCTCGCCTGACGTTCAACGCGAGCTGAAGAGCAACATCGGATCGCTGTCCACGGATGCGTTTGTGGCTTTGACGCACGCTGGTCGAACATTCGCGTTCGCTCACTTCGTAGGTACCGAACCGACCGGCGCACCAAATCTGGAACCCGAAGAGTGGGAGTGGATCGCCCTGCAGGCGTGACCATGGACACCCTCATTCTGGTTCTCTACATCGTCGCCGCAGCTTTGCCGCTCCTGGCGCTCGTGCTGTCCCTGGCCGAGTTCAAGAAGCAGACGACGGAGCACGAGGGCTACGGCTTGAACGACTTCCGCGTCAGCAAGAAGGGCGTGCGCGCGGAATTCATCGCAAAGCAACGCGACATCTGGCTCGTCGGCGGTGGCGTGGTAATCGCTTCGGTCGCGGGGGTTCTCTCCATACTGCCAATTGGCTAGCTCAGGTCGAACTTCTCCTTGCGCGAGCGAGACCGCCAGTACTTTCGGGAACTGGGTGAGACGACAGCCCGCATGTCGTTCCAGTACTCGTGTTCCTTCCAACTGCCTCGCCGCGCCGGATCCTCCACAAGAACTGAGTTGTAAACGCGCAAGACATGGAACTCTTCGACGTCGGCGTCTCGCGGCCCCTGGTACACGATAACCAGCTCGGCAGCGTCGGCTGGTAACCCCCCTGCCGCCTCTACCTCAGCAATCTTGATCCATTCATCTACAGGCTTAAACAACTGGTAAGTAGCGTCGAAGGTCTCACCTGCCGAGAGGATCGCGCTCCGCACAGGGTGGGAGGTGCCTTTCTTGATCAGGAACATGTTGAAGCGGACCTCCGCAGCCCCGGGGCCGTCGTTCCTGATCTTCACATCCCCGGTCGCCGAAATCACCCTGTCGGCGTCGCTCGGGAGGTTGAACACGTCGGTCGAGCCCAAGAGCACGTCCTGTCCCTCACGGCGCTCGGCGACGGTATAGCCGACCGGGCCAGCAGTGACCCAGATGCGAGGCACACTTGCCTCCAGACGAGCAAGCTGATTCTCAGTGAGCGAGCGCTGGGCGACCTCGACGGCTGCGCGGGATGCTTCGACGCCTTCTCGGGATGCCGCCACACCGTCACGAGCAGCGTCAACCGCTTTTTTGGACTCCTCCAATGCCCTCCTCGTGAGGAACGCCTGCCACGCGATCACGCCTGCAGAGAGCACCGTTGCTCCAGCCGAGATATATCCGGGGATGTTTGGATCAGCCATCCCCCAAATATGGCAGACGCACTCGGCTCCCCTTGTGATTGGTCAACTATTCTGTCGGCTCGTTGATCCAGATCTCCTCGACACCCGGATCGTCGAGCAACGGCTGGATCGCGCCGAACCCCGTCACCGCGGCGAGCACCTCGCTCGTCATCCCGTGCTCGTCGTCGATGAGCGGCGTCGTATCGTTCAGCGCGCGCTCGTTGTAGCGACGCACCTCCTCGCGGGCGATCCGCCCCGCTCCCCCACGCCGACCCGGCTCCCCGAACTCCTCACGCACCCGGTCGCGCACGCGCGCCGTGATGATCTCCGCCGCTGTCCCCATGCCGCCATCCTGACGAACACCGGCCACGCCCCGCAGAAGTTATCCACAGCACCACCCGCTCGACTGGCTCGACAACGCGCTTCACTCCACGACCACGAAAGCGCGCACTTCGTCTGGGCGGAGCACGCCGAAAATCACGTAGCACTCGACATAGAGACCAAACCCCCTACATTTCTCGGTCTGAAAACCATCGAGGATCCGGGGTCTATTGAGTGCTCGGTCCACGCATGAACTTGCCTCGACGCGCATCGTCATCCCTGACGCACCAGTGCACGGGGAGCGGTCTCCACCCATCAGCTCTTCCCCAGCGCCGCCGTCTGCAGACCGCAGTGGACGCGCTAAGTTCTCCGCATGGTGAATTGCGTTATCTGCGGGATCAGGCCCGCGGTGGGCAAGGGAGAGCATGTTTGGCCGGCGTGGTTCCTCAAAGACGCCGACGCCGCCGGGCCGCCGTCCTTCAGGTGGTCATCCAACGGAGAAGCCCTCCTCAACCGTGACGACGCGCCGCTGCATTTCACCGAGCGTCAACGCTTGCTCGTGCCCGCTTGTCGGAGTTGTAACGCGACGCTCGACACCCGTCTCGAGAAGCCGGCGAAGCAGATCGTCCGGCGGTTGGCACCGAACTCCTGGGCCGGAGATGCAGAGGCGCACGAATGGGCTGCCGTAGGGCTGTGGTTCGCAAAGATCCTTCTCCTCGCTACCCATCCACTCGCTATGCACCAACACCCCAAGATCAACAAGCACCGGATCATCGGAGACTGGGAGACGGAAGACTTCTTGTGGCTCATTGACGGCACTCCCCCACCGTCAGACCTATCGTTGTGGGCGTTTCGCGCCGAGCAGGAGAAGGGGACTCCAACCGCACGCGTACTGCTTCCCAAGGTGGTTCAACTCGATGACGGCAGCACCACCCGATTCCCGATGACCCTGATCACTCTGGACGGCATTTGTTTGACGCTCGTTTACCATCCTGGATGGGCGATCGATCACCCCCTGGTCGCTGAGGGCGCGGCGTGGGAACTCCTTCACAACGCTCCCGAAGGCGATCTCGCCGACCTACCAATCTTGCCGTTCAACGCGATCAACTGGCGTCGACCAAACATGGTGGTGCTCGCGGACGGGCTCCGCCTCGACGGCACACTTCCACCACTGGGAACCATCACCGACTCTCCCATTCCCGGCAGCCTCATCGACGTGATCCGGACGGCGTCGTTCTGACCTCAGCTCACCCCACGTCGTGAAAATGAGGTTGAGCAGTACCTGCACGAAGCGGAGTCTCAGCCGGCTTAGGACCGACGGACCTCATATGAATGTCACCAGCTCAGAGGCGCGAGTCTCGGGGTCGTACTTCAGCGCGAGAGTGTGGAGACGAGGGCCCGTCGTCGTGTCGATCTCGACTAGCGAGTTGTACATGAGCACTTCGTCACCCGTGTTGGCGTGACGCTCGTACCGCAGGTTGTACATATGCCCCTCAGCGCTGAGCTCGGTGAGAGTCATCTCTAGCGCCTCGCGCTCGAGATGCACCAGTTCCGCCAGCGCGAGTGCGCCACGGTGCTGTCCGGAGTGAGGGTATTCGAACCGGGAAGTGGTCATCCAGACATTCGGAGTTTCTACCGCGCCTGCATTCGGATCCAGCGCCCCGAACGCGAGTTCGCTGTCAGAGAAGTTCCGGCCCGTGAGCCGCGTGTTGATGCGGAAGGTGAGAAACGGGAGATAGAGCTCCGATGGCACTCCGATCGTCTTGAATCCCGCGGCCTCGAACGGATAGCCAAGCGGATTGGGGACATCGTCGTATACGCCATCCAGGACCACCGATCCGACTCGCAGTCCGAGTTGCGGCAGTGAAAGCGCGATGTGCTCTTTGAGCGCGCTGTGGGTGGTGCAGTCGGCGTGTCCTACGTAGGCGGGGTCGGTCCGCACCTCAGCAATCAGTGCCTCTGCCTGAGCGCGCGACAGGTTCGAGACATAGACCACATAGATCTGGTCTGTGCTCAGATAGTTCGGGTTCACGAGCTCGCCCCGCTCCAGCAGCGCAGCCCTCAGTGTCGATCCGCCGCCGCCCTCCAAGAGGTCTCCGTGCAGGATCGCATTGAGACCGCTGTTGCGTGCGGGGCGCGGTAACGCGGGAATCCACACCTCCGCGAGGTGATAACCATAGAACCCGCCCGAAGCTCGGGACGCCACACCCCAATCGAACAGCAACGCGATCTCACGCCTCCCGGCATGAGGCACAAGCGCACGCGCAATGTGGTCGTAGTTCACTCCCACTGCCGCGAGTTCGGCAACGAGTGACGAATGCATTGACCGAATCCAGTGATAGAGCTCTTCAGAGCGGACCCCGTACAACGAGCCACCCTGACGAAGGATGCTGCTGTTGAGAGCAGTCACGGCATGAATCCGGAACGGCCCGCTGCTGAGATCGTCCCACGACAGGTTTGAGGCCACCTGCTCAAGTTAGCGGGAAGGTCCAGTCCCGCGGCGCCACGGCAACCAACAGGATCATGTCCGGCGCGTGTGGTGGTGCGCTCCGTCGGTGTTGAGAATGTTGCGGCCCGTGGTCCTCGGAGCGGACGCACCGTCCCGGTTGCGCCGCAGGATCACCCTTTCGACTCGGCACCTCCCTGGCCAGCTGCAGAGCTTCAGCGAGCATCTTGTCGACGCCTACCCGCACGGAGGCCAAGCCTCCCCCAAGCGCCCCCGAGGCACCGCTCAACGATGCGTCGTCATGCAGGACCTTCGGCGCGCTCTCTATCGCGCTCAGCGGCGATGATGGCGGCCTGCTTGAAGTTCAGTGTGCCCTTCTTGCCGACGATCCAGCGCCGGCAATTCATCGCGAGCCGCATCTTGAAGGGCACACCCTCTGGGAGCTCGTCGCCGATCAAGAGCAACTGAGTCGGCGACAGCGGAAAGGTCACGACGGAGACGCGGCCGGCGCTGGATCCCCAGAGCATGACCGCGCCGTCGCCGGTTGGGAAGTCGTCGACCTCCCACATAGTCCACTCCCACTGCTCAAGCCCCAGCTCGGTGAGCTTCGGGCCCGGCTCCCGATCGCGTGTGAGCAGCGTCATGTCGCCAAGCCTGAGCTCGATATCCCTCGCGGCACCGTCGGACATCATCGCCACGCCGGGAACCCCTACCTCAGCGCGATCGGCATACCGCCCCCGATAGCGATGCATCTCAAGGAACTCAATCAGCTGCGTCCGCTCTTCGACGGTCAACTCGAGCCCGTCCCGCAGCATGCGGATCACGCGGATGCCTGCACTCTCGATACGCGCGTACTCGCCCTCAAGGTCGTAGTTGAGCAGGGCGGGCTCGTAGACGTAGTTCACCACCGTCGCCTTCTTGTAAGACTTGTGGTACCCGATCCCCTCCTCCAGATCGAGCACAGCGATGACGTTCTTCGTATCGGCCCACGCGCTGATATACCCGCTGGACACCATGTGAGCACCCTTCACCTGGCTCCTGTCGGGCTGGCTGGCAGTCATGACCTCAGCGTAGCTGCGGCGTCAGGCATGACTAGTTCGGCCCTAGACTCACGACTCGCATCGACAGGCCAAACCAACCGAGGCCACGCGCTCCAGGGACCCAAGTCAGGCTGCGATAGCCCAAGATCGAAGCGCCTGCGAGGCTCCGAGCCGGGATCCCTCAACCGTTGCCTAGAAACGCTGTCTTGAAGAGCTCTCCGGCATCTGCGGCTTTGGCGGTGGGCAGTTCGAGCTCACCAGTGGTGATGGCATCGTTGCCGTCCTCGGTCAGCACCCACGTGAGCCTCACCGCTTCAGCCCGCGGGTCCCGAGCCAGGAGCACGTAGTCATCTTGGCCGCTGCTCCATGGGACCTTCGGACGCCGGCTCAGCAACGACTGTGAACGGAGACCGATATGGACAGGAATGAGAAGAGGCATCTACGTGACCGCCTCGCTCAACACCTGGACGTCTCACACGTCTGCATGACTGATGATGAGGGGCTTACCCTGTCTCGGTTTGTCGATCAGTATGACGAGAGATATCGCGGGACCAGCTTTCCTCCGCGAACGACCACACATTCGGGGTGGGGTTCGGATGGCAAGTACATCGCCACGGAGCCGTACGCGAACTCCTTCCCGACGGAGAAGGCCGGTATCCGGCAGGCCTATGAGTACAGCGACGACAATGGCGTTCACCGTTCAACGGTGACTGACATCACCGATGCTCGTGGGGTGCTCAACTGGTTGCGCGATTGGCACTGAGCACGCTGTCGGCGGGCATCCCCGTGGGCGGCCCTACCGAACTATTGAACTCGCGAGAGCTGACGCGAGAGGCTCTGGGCGTGGTGCGTGCGTTCACTCCCAATCGCTGCCATGGTTAGATCAGGGCGGGTGCACCGAGGCACCTCGATTCTCGTCAAGCTGTCGAGGGGAACTGATGAGGCTGAGTTCATTGCGCATCGCCAACTACCAGCGACTGCCTGATCTCGAGATTGAGGTACGTGAACACCTCGTACTGGTAGGTCCGAATGACGCGGGCAAGACGTCAATTCTTAGTTGCGTCAATCTCCTGCTGGGCGCGTCGATCCAGCAGATATACGCCTCGATCGGAGTACGAGACCTCGCCGACACGTCCGCCCCGCTGATCGTGCGTGGGGTACTGGTCGACTTCTCCGACGAAGAACGCGCGACCTTCCCAGATGAGATCGAGATCATTGACGGTTCCGAGAGCCTAACGGTCGAGCTGGCGGTCAGCGCCAGCGAAGACGACGACCAGTCCGTCATTGTCCGGCGGCACTTCCCCGAGACGAGCGGGCGGAGCGTCAGCCGGGAGCAACTCGAGGTCCTCAGCTGGCACTACCTGCCGGCTGGTCGCTCCGCCGCCGCCGAGTACATCACCGGGCGCCGTGGCCCGCTGCGCACACTGCTCGCAGCAGCGGAACTCGGCGGCGAAGGTGATGAACTCAAAGCCTCACTTGAGACCTTCAATAGCGGTCTCGACGCGAGCACTGTACTGACAGAGTTGCGACGCAAGATCGCAGAGCACCTCTCTCAGTCCATGCCACGAGGTCTCGCCGTCGACGACCTAGCGCTTCGGACTGCGGCTGACCCCGCTGAGGACATGCTCGAGGATGTCGATCTATTCCTGAAGAAGGAAGACGGCTCACATGCTGCACTCATGGAACAATCGGATGGGGTGAGGCAGCTCATGACCATGAGCTTCTTCGACCTCGCGCGCGATGCGGCCAACATCGTCGCGGTCGACGAACCCGAGCTTCACCTGCATGCTTCCAGCCAGCGAACGGTCGCCGACCTATTCGCTCGCGGGAGCGCTCAGCGTCTCCTCGTCACCCACTCGCCCTATGTCATGCAAAGGTTCGAGCCTCCGCACATCGCCGTGGTCAAGGCCGATCGGTCCGTTCATCAGATTCCCGCGGCGAGCTTTAGCGCCGTGCAGAAGGAGATGGCCAACTGGTGGTCACCTCACCTGCTCGAGGCTCTTACGGCCCGTCACACTCTGCTTGTCGAGGGAGCCGCGGACAAGGTCATCGTCGAATCCGCGGCGCGCGTACGAGGAGTAAACCTAGATCGCCTCGGTGTCTCGGTCCTGGACATCGGCGGTGCCGAGAAGTTTCGGCACGTCAATCGGCTCCTGGGTGCCGATGGCTTCGCTTTGGACCTGATCGGCCTCGTCGATAAGGCAGAAAGCTCGCCGTGGGTAAACGGTCTCGGGATGAAGCCGAAGGACGTCAATATCCGCAAGGTGTTCGTCTGCGCGACAGATCTAGAGGATGAGTACGTCGCGGCGATGGGAGCACCGGCCGTTGCGGCCGCGCTTATCGCCGAAGGTGTCAGAGAAGACTCAATCCTGCAGTCCACTGGCGCAGTCGATGTGGCAAGTATCCAGGCGAAGCAGATGGCCGCGTTCGTCAGGAAGGACAAAGTGACCTATGCAGTCGCAGTGGGCAGCCGCTTGTCTGATACGCAAGTGAAGGCCATGCCTGCGATCGACGGACTGCTGAACTACATCACCCAGCTATGACCGAGATACTCGCCGTCGGACGGCAGCTGGAGGCCGTCGAGAGCCGTGACGACCACACCCTGGTGATCGCCCCGCCTGGCTGTGGGAAAACCGAGCTCCTCGCCATGCGCGCGGAGTTCCTCGTACGCAACGGCCTAATTCGCCCACATCGGCGTCTGCTCGCGATCACATACTCCAAGCGAGCGCGCGACAACATGCGGCAGAGGATCGAACACCGGCTCGGCTCGGACCGGGCGGGCCGCTTTGTCACTGTCCTCAACTTCCACGGTCTTGCTGGCCGTATCGTCCGAGCACACGCTGGCACGATCGGACTCCCCCACGACTTCGTCCTGCCCACGAAACGATGGTTCGCTGACGCCGCAACCTCGCTTGGCGCCGGATGGGAGTCCCGGAAGGCGGCTGAGGACAGGCTTCTGGAGGTGAAGTCTGGGCCAATCACCGACGAGGACGTCCAGCACCAACTGAGCAACAGCGGTGACGAACTCGCTTTGGCTATCGAACGCGTCCGCGTCGAGTCGAATCGGCTGGACTATCAAGACCTCATCCGTCACGCACAACGGCTCCTCCGCGTACCAGAGGTGGCGAACCTCTACCAACAGCACTTCGACGCCGTATTGGTCGACGAGTTCCAAGACCTCTCCATGCAGCAGTTCGACCTACTCTCACGTGCCTGCGTGCGCAGTGGCACGTACGTCGGCGACCCGCTTCAAGGGATCTACTCCTGGGCAGGGGCGCAACCCGAGGAAGTGATCGCGATGCTGAAGACTCAGTGCACGTCTCGAGTCGACCTAGACGTCTCGTATCGTTCGTCGCCCGAAGTCCTCGCTATGGTGAACGCCGTAGGCGTGCCGATCGGTGCCACCAAACTGCAGGCAGCCGACCCAGCCTCCTGGGGTATTGGGAAACGGACGCGCGCGCTTATCTTTGACGACGAAGCTGCCGAAGCGGAGGCCGTAACGAAGCTCGTAACGAAGCTGGCCCGAGAGCGGCCCTCTAATTCTGTCGCGATCATCGCACGCTCGGGACCGCGACGCGGACTCATCGACGCTGCCCTCGCACCCGTAGATGACATTCCCATCCAGTTCTGGGATATGGCGCTCGACCATCCCGGCCTGCTCACAGCGTTCCGTACGGCCGCGGCCGGAATCTCAGCGGCTGCGCCACTAGAAGATCAGTTGACCGCATTGCGGGAACGCACTCTGGCCACGATGGGTGGCGATGACGTAGACACCGCCAACGTGGTCGAAGAGGCAATCGAACTGCTGCGACACCGAGCGACTGCCGGCGAGGGTGTCCGAGACCTTCTAAGGCGCACGAGGGCGGTGGACGTCGCGGACGTCGCACCACCCGGCGTCCACGTCATGAACGCCCACCTCGGAAAGGGACAACAATTCGACTGGGTCTTCGTCATCGGCCTCGAGGAGGGGCATGTCCCCGACTGGCGGAATCCTGATGATCCAGAGGAAGCTCGAGTCCTCATGGTGATGCTCTCGCGCGCAAAGCGCGGGCTGATCGTCTCGCGTGCGAAGTCGGTGAAGACCAAGTTCGGGACAGTGAAGCACCCGCCAGCAAGCCGGTGGTGGAGCTCCCTCGAACAAGCAGCGCAGAAGACCAAGTAACTGATCGTGCCGACCAGATCAGGGTAGCCCCTGAGCCCGTCAGGGCTTGTACTTCCAAGCTAAGGAGCGGCGATGGGCACAACGTCAAGAACCAGTGCCTCGATCTTGGGAAGGAACGTCTTCTGCTCGAGTTCCGCCCTGATGAGCTTGCGTGCCGCCTGGAACGTCTCAGCACCGCTGACGTCGACTTTGCTAGCGGCGCCTTCCGCTTCAGCAACTGCCTTTACGAGGGCGACGTGGGACTCGTTGCGCGCGTCGTATGGCTGGATTAGTGCGCGGAACACATTCTTGTCGATGTCTGTCCCGCTCCGCGATGCTCAGCGGCCCCTAGCGGTCCCGTGCGGGTCTCAGCGAACGGAATCGACCGTGACCGGAAATCCTAGACCCCCGTTTGTTGATTTCTTGGTAACACGACACGGGGCGTGTCGTCGCATCGGTGTCCGTCGCCGGACGTACGTTCTTAACTAACGAAGCCTCAACCAGGGGCTGAGGCAACGTTGGAAGTCAGAGGATTGCGGCCTCTGAACTTCTAGCAACCACATCAAGGAGGTCGCACTTTGTTCGAAGGCAACGTTACACACGGAGAGAGGTTGTGGGTTAAGGCTCGCGCGAGAATCGAGGAGTTCAACGCGGTTGCACATGCCGCCCTGAAGGTGCTCACGACCCTCGCCAAGATCGGATCAGTCGTCCTGGGAGCGGCGCTCGCCATCCAGAAACTTCTGAGCTGAGACCCGCCGGAGGAGGCGCCGTCAGAGATGGCGGGGCCTTCGTGTTTCCCTACTGCTCTAGTAGGGTCTGCCGCATGGGAATCAGCTACAGCGGTTTTGACGATGTACAGAACATGCTTAACAACCAACTCGTGGAGTCGTTGGCGGAGAAAATAGCCAGTATCGCTCGGGAGAGGGGTTTGACTACAACCGAGAGCATTAACATCAACGCCGAAGAAGGCGTCGATGTGGAGGCCGTACGGAAGCGCGCGGAGGAAATCCTCAAGGGATAAGCTCTCATCGATCCGTGACGCACAGCCAGTGCGCGCGGGGCGAACACGCGAAAACAGGACTAGACACTGAGAAGGCCTCACCGCTACAGGTGGGGCCTTCGTGTTGCATCCTTCCATGGCCATGCGGGTATGTGTTTCTGTGGTCGACCGGTGGCACGCAGCATCCGCTCCGCGAGATCGCGGACGTCACCCTCGCCCAGGACCACGTCCGTCAGCTCCGACACCCCGCCACGGTCCACGTACCACGAACCACGAACCACGAACCACGAACCACGAACCACGAACCACGAACCACGAACACCTTCGTCGAAGAGTTCACATCTGATAACCCGGCACGCCGTCGCCGATTCACCTCGTCACCACGGAATAGCTAGCCGAAGGAGGGTAAGCCGCCAGCTGCCAGGGTACGAGGAGGCGTGTGCCATTGTTGACCCATGGGGAATCAGTACCGTTCCGAAGCACGGATGGACTTCGCAACGCCGAAATCGCTCTGGGATGCCGCGCAGAGACTGTCCACCCTGCTGAGCGAGCGAGCGGAGGGGCTCGGGGGAAAGCTCATGGTGGACAGCACCATGATTCAGACCACCGACGGGTCGTTCATCAACGGAGATTCTCTCCTTGAAGCCATGGAGCAAGTCGAAGCCGATCGATTGATTGCCCGGGACGTGGCGGTCTTCCGGTCTGTCGACACGCCGCCGGTCAAACCTCTCTTGCACGACTACGACCTGAATCTGCACGCTTTCCCCTTGTCAGGCGTAATCCGCCTCGACTTCAAAGCTCCGACCAAGGCTGAAGCAGACGGGCTTCAAGCGTGGGCGCAGGCGGAATTGGAGATCACGGAGCTGATCACCCGGACCTTCGACGCAGTTCCTGAACCGCCAGCGGTCCCGGATGCTCCGCTAGAGATCGAGGAGGTGCAGCAAGAGAACGTCCATGGCAACAGTGTCGAGGTCTCTAGCACTGAGTCGTCCTCCTTAGCGGCTGACAGGTTTGGCGGAGGGTCCGAGAAAAACTACCGACGGGGCACCGACCTCTGGGCTGTGCTAGAGACGCTGGCAAACCTTCACACGGCGGCAGTTCGGGAAGTTGCCCCGCACATCGAAGTCACGTTCCGAGCGGCAGACAAGCACGACACTCGCATCCAGCGTCCTTCGCTTGCCGAGCTTCGCGACGCCGTTGCCGAGCACAACATGACTACGCGCTGGATCGGAATCCATGTCAAAGGGAATGCTTCGAGCGCCCTGACCCTCACCCCCGACGTAGACGTCCAGATCATGGCGCACTCCTTCATCAAGCGCATCACTGTTGGCGTCAAGAGCAATTCGAACTTGGTCACAAAAGGCCTGGAGCGTCTCGGGGAGGATTACTTCAAACGACGCCTCCCGCGACTGCGTGACGGAGAGTCGAGGTTCCGCCGATTCGTCGTGCACCCTGCGACAATCGCGTTCGGTGCCACAACGATCGGCGGGCTGATCGTATTGGGAATTGCCAAACTACTCGGGTGGTAACCGTCATGCCTTGTGCTTCGGCTCGTCCTCGTTGGGGTTGATCCCCTTCTCGATGAGGACGTTCGTGAGCCGCTGAACCTCTGCGTCCCGGGAGCGCAGACGCCCGTTGGTGTTCCGCTCGATGACCGCCAGCTTCGATTTCTGAGCTTCCGTCTTCTCGTTGGGCTTGCCGAACCCGTAGAAGGCCGCGGCTGCGAGCGACACCAGTCCCAGGATTTGGATGATGAAGCTCGTGAACGTCGCCGGCGCGTCCGGACGGTGAATCTGAAGGATGAGCGTCCCCGCGATTCCGAGCGCGGCGAGGTAGGCGAAGGTGATGAAGATCGCGGTCTTGTTCATGAGGTGAGTCCGTTCAATGGGTCGGTGTTGAGTTCGGCCCAGGTGCGGGTACCGAGGAGGGTGTTGAGCTGGGCGTAGGTGCGGGTACCGATTGGGTCGTTCAGCTCGTCGTATGTGACCCCGGCGCGAACGTCGGTGAGAGAGGCGTCGATCATCCAGCGGGTGGCCGTGATGGAGTGCTTAAGTCCGATGATGCGTCCAGTGACGGGGAGCTTTCCTCGCTCGACTCGGACTGCGTCGTAGATGTCGAGGGCTAGTGCCTGCCGGATGTCCTCTCTCGCGTTCCACCTGAAGCCCGTGATGGTGCGCTGAGAGTTGGAGTAGTCCGTGAAGACCTCCTGCGCCCGTCTGAGCGGCGACTGCTCGAACCCCTGCCCCAGTACAGGGAGGTCGTCAGCGAACTCCTCACGCACCCGGTCACGCACGCGCGCCGTGATGATCTCCGCCGCTGTCCCCATGCCGCCATCCTGACGAATACCGGCCACACCCCGCAGAAGTTATCCACAGCACCACCCGCTCGACGCCTCACGAACCCATCAGTAGGCTCGGGGACCGTGCCGACCACCTTCCGCATTGACGGATCCCGCATCCACGACATCGTCTCGTTCTACGAGGTGATGAACGAGCTCGTGATGCAGGACGAGGACTGGGACCTCGGCCCGAGCCTCGACGCCCTCGACGACGTCCTCTACGGCGGGATCGGCGCGCTCCGCGAAATCGACGACGTGCACTTCGTCTGGACGGAGCATGACGCCAGCCGCACCGCACTCGGCGTCACGGCCACCCGCGCCTGGTTGCAGGAGAAGCTCGAGCGGGGCGCACCGTTCGACACGGCCCGGATCACCGCGCAGCTCGACGATCTCGACGCCGGCCGCGGCAAGACCTACTTCGACCTCCTCCTCGAGGTCTTCGCCGGCCACCCGGACATCCGACTCGAACTCGCCTGACCAGGTTGTGACGCGGCTCTCGCACTCAGACGCTCAGACCGTCGCGAACCGCTTCGCCGAACGCTCCTTCGCCTTCTGCGCCTCGACCTCGCGGTCCTTCGGCGGGGCGGTCGTCACGAGGTCTTCGAGCAGATGGCGGGTGATGTGGGCGATCTCCGCGACCGCCCGGTCGAAGGCCTCAGCGTTCGCCTGGGACGGCTTCGTCGACCCGCTGATCTTCCGCACGTACTGGAGCGCCGCGGCCTCGACCTCGTCGTCGGTCGCCGCCGGTTCGAAATTGTGAAGGGTGTGGATGTTTCGGCACATGCAGGCATGGTAGCCCCGGCGCACGCCAGGATCCAGAGGTGATTCCGGAGCTGGTGCCGCGCCGCAACCGCTTGCGGCGGTCGACCCGAGCCGGAAGAGTGGGCGCCATGATCAACGGCTACACCGCAGACCAGGTCCGAGCCGCAGAGGCCCCACTGTTGGACGCGGGGGAACCGCTCATGGAGCGAGCCGCCCACGGCCTCGCCGAGGAGCTGCGGGCAGTCCTCGCCGAACGCGCGGAGGGCGCCGACGGTGACGCACCCGACGTCTGGAAGATCCTGCTGCTCGTCGGCTCGGGCGACAACGGCGGTGACGCCCTCTTCGCCGCGGCGGAACTCGCCGGCACGACCGGGCCGGGCGACGTCCCGCTCGACCTCGTGGTGGCCAGGACGGGCGACCACGCCCACGAGGCGGGCTACGCGGCCGCCGTCGAGGCGGGCGTCCGCTTCCTCATGAACTCCCCCGCCGAGCCGGACGACACCGCCGACGAAGCCAAGGGCGCCGCGCTCGTCGTCGACGCCGTCTTCGGGATCGGCGCCAGCCGGAACCCCACGCTGCGCGGTGCGCCGAAGGCGATCGTCGAGGCGGTCCTCCCGGTCGTGCAGAGCGCCGGCGGACCGACCGTCGTCGCCGTGGACGTCCCGAGCGGCATCGACCCCGACGAGGGAAGCGTCCCCGAGGGTGCTGTCCTGCCGGCGGAGGTCACGGTCACCTTCGGCGCGGTGAAGGCCGGGCTCCTCATCCCGCCAGGCTCGGCCTATGCCGGAGACGTCCGCCTCATCGACATCGGTCTCGGACCGCAGCTCGCCGACGTCACGCCGTTCACGACGCTCGACCAGGCGGACGCCTGACGAGCAGCCACGCACGGTTCGCCACCTGGGCAGTCGGCATCACCGACTGTCCAGGCGGTGCATGACGTTCAGGAGCCGACGGCAGCAGCCGATCGCCCTGATGCGACACCCGCGAGCGCGTGGCCCGCGAGCGACCCGAGGGTTCGGAGTCCGTCGCGCGACAGCACCGACTCGAGGTGCCCCTGGACCGATGCGAACCCGCGACCACGCATCGCGAAGACGTCGCCGGACGCAGCATCGGCAGCGATCTCGACCCCGCCGACCGGAGCCTCACCCGCCAGCCGTGCGGTGAAGGTGTTGTAGAACCCGATCAGCGACTGCTCACCGAAGAGGTCGAGGTCGAGCTGCAGCCCCTGTCGCGGCGCGTCGAGGCGTTCGATCGGCAGCCCGAGCTGGATCGCCAGCACCTGATGGCTCAGGCAGACGGCGAGCAGCGGCGCTCCGGCGGCGAGACGCGCTGACACGATCTCGTGCATCCGGCGGACCCGCGGCTCGGCGAGGTCGAGCGGATCGCCCGGCCCCGGACCGGCGACGAGGAGGTCGACGTCCACGAGCGCGTCGGTCACCGCCGACCAGTGCTCCACGCTGACGGTCATCCCGAAGTGGCGCAGCTGGTGGGCGAGCATCGCGGTGAACTCGTCCTCCGCGTCGACGATGACCGCGGTACGGCCCGACAATGAACCGACGGGCGCCGGGTGCTGCGGCTGCAACCAGAAGGACGCCAACCGCTCGTTCCGCGCTCGGAGCGCGTCCTGTACTCCGGGTTCCGCCGCGAGGTCGACGGTCGGACCGAGCTGGGCGGGTGCCATGACGCCGAGCGCGGTCAACACGCCGGCCGCCTTCGCCGCCGTCTCGGCCACCTCCGACTCGGGATCCGAGTGGCGGACGAGCGTCGCACCGGCGGGCACGCGGACGAGGCCGGCGTCGTCGATGTAGGCGGTACGGATGAGGATCGGTGCGTCGAGTTCGTAGTCGCCGTCGCCCACCGGGGTGAACAGCGCGAGCACGCCGGAGTAGTAGCCGCGCGCGTTCCGCTCATGGCGGGCGATGACCGAACACGCGTTCTGCATGGGCGAGCCGGTGACGGTCGGCGCGAACATCGTCAACCGCAGGACCTCGCGGACGTCGAGTTCGCTCGTCCCGGCGAGCAGGTACTCGGTGTGGGTGAGGCGCGACATCTGCTTGACGTAGGGGCCGAGGATGCGTCCACCGGAGGCACACACCCGGCTCATCATCTTCATCTCCTCGTCGACGACCATGAAGAGCTCTTCCGTCTCCTTGACGTCGCCGAGGAACGCGCGGAAGTCGTCGCCGGTCGCGCCGGAGCGCGGGTGGCGGAAGGTGCCGCTGATGGGGTTCATGGTGACGGTGCGTTCACCGGTCGACGCGTCGCGGGCGACCGCGACGTGGCGCTCGGGCGTCGCACCGGCCATCGAGACGCCCGGCGTGTGCACGGCGAAGGTCCAGTAGGCGCCGGTCTCCCCCGACAGGAGCGCGCGCAACCACGCGAGGACGGCGCGCTCGGCCGGCACCTCGGTCGTCGCGGTGAACTCGCGGCGGATGACGAAGTTGGCTCCCTCGCCGCGTCCGATCTCGTCCTCGATCACGCGGCGCACGATCGACGCGTAGTCCTCGTCGGACACGTCGAACCCGCCGTCGACCAGCGGGACCGCGTCGGCGGGGAGTCGGTCGAGCAGCTCGGCGAGCGTCACCGTCTCGCGCTCGCTCACCACGAGGCAGCGCAGCGGGGCACCGTCGTCCATCGCCGCGAAACCGCGCTCGCGCACCTGGCGGTAGGGCACGAGGGTGAGGACCTCGGGCTGGTGGTCGTCGCCGGCGGATTCGAGCGGGATGTCGGCGAGCGACTCGACGTCGACGACCTCGCCCGTGTAGAGGTCGACGGTGTCGCTGCCGTGTCGGCGGAGCACCGCGAACGGGAAGTCGGGGCCGGCGTGCAGCACGCGGTGGAGCAGGGTGGTCATGGTGGTGTCCTCAGGCTGGGACCGATCCGACAGGGCCTCCGAACGAGAACGACCGCCCTGTCAGGCGGTCGAGTCGTCGTGTGTGCACGTGCGCGGTCCGCCTAGGAGGCGGGCCACCAGCTCGTTGCACACGTCGTTCGCATGGAGCCGAGCATACACGGGCCGACCCGGGCTCCGCTGGCCGCGGCTCATCCCCGAAGCTCAGGACGTTCCCGACCTCGCTCCCGTAGACTGAGCGGGCCGCGGGAGTGGTGGAATTGGCAGACACGCAGGATTTAGGTTCCTGTGCTTTCGAGCGTGAGGGTTCAAGTCCCTTCTCCCGCACGCGACATCGTCGTACGCCGTTCCATCCCTCCCCCGACAGCAGGAGCTCCGCATGGTCCACACCGCCCTCATCCCCTGGCTCGACCCGGAGGGCATCATCACGGCCGTCGGTCCCTGGGCCCTCGTCGTGGTCTGCGCGATCGTCTTCGCCGAGACCGGCCTCCTCGTCGGATTCCTGCTCCCCGGCGACACCCTGCTCGTCATCACCGGCCTCCTCGCGTTCGGCTCCGCCCGCGTCATCGAGATCGACATCTGGTGGGTCTGCCTCGCGATCGGGTTCTCGGCGTTCCTCGGCGGCGAGGTCGGATACCTCATCGGGCACAAGCTCGGGCCGAAGGTGTTCGAACGCAAGGAGTCCGGCCTCTTCAGCATCAAGAACGTCGAGCGGACCAACGCCTTCTTCGAGCGCTTCGGCGCCCTCGCGGTCATCCTGGCGCGCTTCGTCCCGATCGTCCGGACCTTCGCCCCGGTCGCGGCCGGCATCGGCCACATGAACTACAAGAAGTACTCGCTCTACAACCTCATCGGCGCGCTCATCTGGGGCGCCGGACTCACCTTCTTCGGCTACCTGCTCGGGTACATCCCCCCGGTCGCCACCTTCGTGCAGAACTACATCGACGTCATCCTCATCGGAGCCGTCGTCCTCACGCTCATCCCGACCACCTGGCACTACATCCAGTCGAGCCGGAAGGCGAAGGCGCTGCAGGGCACCATCACCGAGGAGGAGCGTCGGGCCGCGGCTTCGAAGCTCGCCGACCAGGACGTCTTCAAGCGCGACCGCGGGAACGACACGGTCTGATCACCGGTGGCGACGCTCGCACGAGCGGTCGCGACAGCCGGACCGCCCGCGCGTCAGCGGTGGTGCGACTCCTCGTGCGAGGCGTGTTCCTCGGGTTCCAGCTGGAACGTCGAGTGCTCGACGTCGAAGTGGTCGTGGAGGCACGAACCGAGACGGTCGAGCAGCTCCCCCGTGCCACCATCGGCGAACACCTCCTGCTCGACGACGACGTGTGCTGAGAAGACCGGCTGTCCGGACGTGATCTGCCAGACGTGGACGTCGTGGACGGCGACGACACCGTCGGTGCCGAGCAGGTGGTCCCTGATCTCCTGCACGTCCGTGTCGGACGGTGCGGACTCGCTGAGGACGTGGACAACGTCGCGGAGCAACGACCACGCCCGCGGCACGATCATCGCGGCGATCGCGAGCGACGCGATGGCGTCGGCCTGAGCGAAACCCGTCACCATGATGACCACCGCGGCGATGATCACGGCGATCGAACCGAGGAGGTCGCCGAGGACCTCGAGGTACGCACCGCGCATGTTGATCGACGTGTCACGGCCGCCGCGCAGCACCTGGAGGGCGGCGAGGTTCGCCACGAGACCGATGACGGCGACGATCAACATCGGAAGGCTCTTGACCTCCGCGTCCGCCGGCTCGAGGAGGCGGGACACCCCCTCGATGAGGACCGACACCGCGACGGCGATCAGGATGAGCGCGTTGATGAGCGCGCCGAACACCTCCGCGCGCTGATACCCGAAGGTCTGCCGGTCGGTGGCAGGTCGGGCGGCGACGATCGTGGCGACGAGCGCGATGATCAGCCCGGTGAGGTCGGACAGCATGTGCCCGGCGTCGGCGAGGAGGGACAGCGAACCACTCACCCAGGCGCCGACGAGTTCGACCACGAGGACGGTCGCGATGATGGCGATCGCCACCGCGAGTCTCCTGCGGTTGGCGGTGCCGGCGTGTGCGTGATCGTGACCCATGATGCATCAACCGTAGGAGCTTCCCAGCGCCCGCGGAAGGGTTCATGCCGAGATAGGAATGGTCCTGAGTATCATGCTCAGCTGGCGGTCGACGCGGGCCCCTCGGGCACGAGCCGCTGCAGCACCGGGACGAGCGCCCGGAAGGCGAGTGCGCGGTGGCTCAGCTCGTTCTTCTCAGCCGGTGACAGCTCCGCCGCCGTCCGACGCTCGCCGTCCGGGATGAACGCCGGGTCGTACCCGAAGCCGTTCGTCCCGCTCGGCTCCGTCGCGAGGGCTCCGCGCCAGGTGCCGACGGCGACGTGCTCGAACGGCTCCGTCCCATCGATCCCCGGCGGCACCACGAGGGCGAGGTGGCAGGCGAACCAGGCGGCACGATGCTCCTCGTGCACGTCCCGCAGCTGATCGAGGAGGAGGGCGAGGTTCGCGGTCGAGTCGTGCTGAGAGCCGGCCCAGCGCGCCGAGAAGATCCCCGGCGATCCACCCAGGATCTCGACGCCGATACCGGAGTCGTCGGCGAGCGCGATGGAGCCGGTGTGGGCGGCGGCGACCCGCGCCTTGATCAACGCGTTCTCGCTGAAGGTCGTGCCGTCCTCGACGGGCTCCGGGCCGTCGTAGGCGAGGACCGTGACCCCGGGGACGTCGCGGCTGACGAGCCGCTGGAACTCCTCGACCTTGTGCTGGTTGTGCGTCGCGAGGACGATCTCGACGCTCATCAGCGTCCGAGGGCCTCGAACTGGATGGCCTTGAGCGACGCAGCGCCACCGACGGCGAGGTCGAGCAGGGAGTCGAGTTCGCGGCGGTCGAACGGGGCGCCTTCGGCCGTCCCCTGCACTTCGACGAACGATCCGCCGCCGGTGACGACGACGTTCATGTCGGTCTCGGCTCGCACGTCCTCGACATAGGCGAGGTCGAGCATGGGCACGCCGTCGATGATGCCGACCGAGACGGCCGAGACGCTGTCGGTGAGGGGAGACGCCTTCTGCGAGATGAACTTCTTGCCGCGCGCCCACTCGATCGCATCGGCGAGGGCGACGTAGGCGCCGGTGATCGCCGCTGTGCGTGTGCCACCGTCCGCCTGCAGGACGTCGCAGTCGATGACGATCGTGTTCTCGCCGAGGGCCTTGGTGTCGATCACGGCGCGGAGGCTCCGACCGATGAGTCGGGAGATCTCGTGGGTACGACCGCCGATCTTGCCCTTGACCGCTTCACGGTCCATCCGCTCGTTGGTGGACCGGGGCAGCATCGCGTACTCCGCGGTCACCCAGCCTCGACCCTTGCCGTTCAGCCAGCGCGGCACGCCGTTGGTGAACGAGGCCGTGCAGAGCACCTTCGTCCGGCCGAAGCTGATGAGTGCCGAACCCTCGGCCTGCTCGCTCCAGCCGCGCTCGATCGTGATGGGACGCAGCTGGTCGTTGGTGCGGCCGTCGGCGCGCGCGATGTCACTCATGGATGTGCTCCTCGAACTGGTGGGATGGAAGGTCGATGACGCCGGTCTGGACGAGCGAGACGGTGGAGATCTCCCGGCCCATCAGACGGTTGGCGAGGGCGATGAAGTCGTCGGCACTGCTCCCGGTCGCCTCGTACCGGTGGGTGGCCGGTTCGCAGCTGTCGCGCAGCAGGTCACGGGTGACGAGCACGCGGTAGACGTCGTTCGCGGTCTCGGTGTCACTCGAGACGAGCGACACCTGCGGACCCATCACGTAGCTGATCGCGCCCTTGAGGAAGGGGTAGTGGGTGCATCCGAGGACGACGGTGTCGACGCCGGCGTGCCGGAGCGGGGCGAGGTATTCCTCCGCGGCCTCGAGGAGGTCGGGGCCGGTCGTGACGCCGGCCTCCACGAACTCCACGAAGCGAGGGCAGGCCTGGCCGAACACCGTCAGCTCGGGATTGACCTCGAAGAGGTCCTGATACGCCCGCGAGTTGATCGTACCCTCGGTCCCGATGACGCCGATGCGCCCGTTCCTCGTGCTCCGGACCGCGGTCCGCACAGCGGGCTGGATCACCTCGACCACGGGGACCGAGTAGCGTTCGCGGGCATCGCGGAGCATGGCTGCCGATGCGGTGTTGCAGGCGATCACCAGCATCTTCACGCCCTGGTCGACGAGCGAGTCGAGGACCTCGAGCGAGTAGCGCCGCACGTCGGCGATGGGCTTCGGGCCGTAGGGCGAGTGGGCCGTGTCGCCGATGTAGATCACGGACTCGGCGGGGAGCTGGTCGCTGACCGCTCTCGCCACCGTGAGTCCGCCGACGCCGGAGTCGAAGATGCCGATGGGTGCGTCGTTCACGATGACCCAGCCTACCGTCCCTGCCGATGGACGTCGCTGACCGACCGATCACCACGTTCCGAGCACGCTCGCGGCTAGGCTGAACGGGTGCACGAGTCCTCAGCTCTCCTCACCGACCGATACGAACTCACGATGCTGGACGCAGCCCTCCACCGCGGCACCGCGGATCGGGAGTGTCTGTTCGAGCTGTTCGCCAGACGCCTCTCCGGTGGCCGCCGCTACGGCGTCGTGGCCGGCACGGGCCGATTCCTCGAACTGCTCAAGCACTTCCGCTTCGGTGAATCGGAACTCGAGTGGCTGCGCGAGGAGGGCGTCGTCAGCACGACAGCGCTCGACTGGCTCGCCGACTACCGCTTCTCGGGATCGATCTGGGGCTACCGCGAGGGAGAGGCCTTCTTCCCCGGTTCGCCGATCCTGGTCGTGGAGGGCACGTTCGCCGAAGCCGTTATCCTCGAGACCCTGGCGCTCAGCGTGTTCAACTACGACAGCGCCGTCGCCACGGCCGCCGCGCGCATGACCTCAGCGGCGGGCAGCCGCCCCCTGGCCGAGATGGGCTCCCGTCGGACGGGCGAGCGGTCGGCCATCGCAGCGGCCCGGGCCGCGTACATCGCCGGCTTCAGCGCAACCTCGAACCTCGAGGCCGGACGCAGCTGGGGCATCCCGACGATGGGGACGGCCGCGCACTCCTTCACGCTCCTGCACGACTCCGAGGAGGACGCCTTCCGAGCCCAGATCGACACGATGGGCGCCGGGACCACGCTGCTCGTCGACACCTACGACATCGAGGAGGCCGTGCGACTCGGCGTCCGCCTCGCCGGCCCGGAACTCGGAGCCGTGCGCATCGACTCCGGCGATCTGCCGATCGTCGTCGACCAGGTCCGCCGCCTCCTCGACGAGCTCGGCGCCACGTCGACACGCATCACGGTCACCAACGATCTCGACGAGCACGCTGTCGCTGCCCTGGCCGCGTCCCCGGTCGACTCCTACGGCGTCGGCACCTCCGTGGTCACCGGCTCCGGCTCCCCCGCCATGGGCATGGTCTACAAGCTCGTGGCGCACCGCGACGACCAGGGCGACTGGATCAGCGTCGCGAAGAAGTCGGCCGAGAAGGCGACCGTCGGCGGCCGCAAGACGGCTGCGCGCGCCTACGACCGGCACGGGGTCGCCCGCGAGGAGCGCATCTACCTCGGCGACGGTCCTGCGGGCGAACACGAGGGTGCGGCCGACGCCGCCTCGGAACGCCCCTTGATGGTCCAGCTCGTCGAAGGCGGACTCGTGGACGAGCAGTACCTCGGCGCCGCGGGGACGCGCCGGGCGAGGGAACACCGGGCGCAGGCGGTGGCGGAACTGCCACCCCGGGCCGTCAGCCTCGCCCGCGGCGACCCCGTGCTCCCGACCGTCTACCTCGAAGGCTGACCGCGGCGACGCGTCTCAGCGTCGGCCGCGGCGCGCTCCAACGTCAGTCGCGGAGGAGCTTCTCGTAGATCTCCTTGCAGGCCGGGCAGATCGGGAACTTCTCGGGGTCGCGACCCGGCGTCCACTTCTTGCCGCAGAGCGCCTTCACCGGCTTGCCGCTCAACGCCGATTCGAGGATCTTCTCCTTCTTGACGTAGTGCGAGAAGCGCTCGTGATCGCCGGGCTCGATGTTCTCGCTCTCGATCAGCTCCTCGAGCTCACGATCCATGATCGCCGTGCTCCCACCGTCGGGCGTGCCACCGGGATCGATCGTGCTCATCTGCTGCTTCGTGCTGTCATGCTGCGCCATGGCTCCATGGTACCGCCGGACGGCACCCGGGTCTCCTGCGGGCCGATCCGTTCGCCGCCGCCGACGTCGGGTCAGTGCGAGCTGGCGAAGCCGACGATCTCGGGGCTGCGACGGTCGAAGACGCGACCGCCGGCGAAGATCCCGATCACGAGGACCAAGATGCCCGTGCCCGCACCGACCGCGAGAGCCCCGAAGTTCCAGTTCGGCTCGCCGGTGAGCCCGAGCACGGCCAGCCAGCCGGCGGGAATCGTGAGGAGCACCGTACCGAGCAGGCTCAGGAACTGCGCGGACATACCGCTGCTGCCCGGAACCTGCGGCTGCTGGAACGGGCTGTCGCCGGGAAGCGACGTCGGGTATGGGAACCGCGCGGACACAAAGCTCGCGATACCGGCACCGCTGAACAACAGGCACGTGCTCACGCCGATCATCGACGGCAGGGCGTCCCAGTCGCCGTAGAACAGGATACTCAGCGTCGACCCGACCGCGATGAGCGGGATGCCGATGAGGAGCACCGGGAAGAGCCGGCCGATCCGATCCGATCGTCCGCGGACCCCCGAGGCGACGTGCAACCAGACCGCGGTCGAATCGAAGGCGAGGTCGTTGTGCAGGAGCCAGCCGAGGAACCAGCACACGACCGGGAGTGGGACGAGGGCGAGGACGTTCATCGGGATGCCGGCGACGAGCATGGGCACGAAGAAGATGAAGGGCGCGATCGGGATGATCACGAGGGAGACGAGGTACCGCGGGTCGCGCAGCCAGTAGGTCATGCTCCGAGCGGCGATGGCTCCGGACGGGGAACCGGGGAGCAGGTCGAACCAGCCCAGGCCGGTGCTGTCGCGGCCCGTCCCGAGGCGTTCCGGCGTCACGAGCAGTCGGGCGACGAACGCCTGCCAGGCGAACCAGAGCAGGGCGATGGTGGCCGCGGTGAGCAGCAGCTTGACGATCGCCGGCGCGATGCCGCCGAGTGCGGCATCACCGGGGAACGACCAGACGGCGCCGAGCGGGGTCCAACTGAGGATGTCAGCGACCCGGCCGAGGACGGCGAATCCGTCGCGCTGCCAGTCCACGGTGGTGAGGGCGATGATCGCCGGGGCCACGGCGATGATGAGCACCAGCCCGAGGACACCCATGACCTCCTTGGCGCGACGCGTCGAGAGGAGGCTCGCGGAGATCGAGGTGGCGATCCGGGCCAGGAGCGCGCAGAGCAGCACGCCGAGAACCGCGGAGACCACGGCGAGGACGGCGGGCAGCGGCGACCGCGACCAGGTGACCACCGAAGAGGCCGCAAGGACGGCGAGGACGAGCGACGGCACCGACACGAGCGCTGTCACGAGCAAGCCGGCCGACAGGGTGCGGTTGGGCAGCCCGAAGAGCGAGAACGCCCGAGGATCCAGCTGATCGTCGACACCGAAGACGAGCGGAAGGATGATGAACCCCAGGACGACCGCCGATCCGGCCAGCACGAGCAGGTTGCGGGTGACCTCCGGATCGCCACCGCGCAGCGCGACGAGACCGGTGCTCGCGAGCACGACGATCCACACGCCCACCGCGATCGCGAGGACGAGCCCGACCAGTCGCCAGGGGCTGCGGCGGAACGCGTTGAGCGTCAGCTGCAGTTTCAGTCGGAGAAGCTGTGCAACCATTCCATTCCCTCTGCCGACTTGCGGCCCCCGGCGAGCTCGACGAACCGCTCCTCGAGCGTGCCCGTTCCGCGCACCTCGTCGACGGACCCGGCGGCCAGCACCTTGCCCTGCACGATGATGGCCACGTGATCGCACACGCGCTGAATGAAGTCCATGCCGTGGCTCGAGAGCACGACGGTTCCGCCGTTGGCGACGTACCGCTGGAGGATCTCGATGACGTTCGCCGCGGAGACCGGGTCGACCGACTCGAACGGCTCGTCGAGGATGAGGAGACGCGGCGAGTGGATGAGTGCGGCTGCCAGCGCGATCTTCTTCGTCATGCCCGCCGAGTAGTCGGAGACGAGACGACCGAGCGCGTCGTCGAGACCGAAGGCACGAGCCAGATCGGCGGTCCGCGACTTGACGGTCGCGGGGTCGAGCCCCCGCAGGACACCGGAGTAGTACAGGAGCTGGCTGCCGGTCAGGCGGTCGAAGAGCCGCAGCCGGTCGGGCAGGACACCGATCGCCCGCTTGGCCTCGGCGGGATCCTGCCAGACGTCGACACCCTGGACGGTGATCGACCCTGCGTCGGGACGGAGGAGACCCGTGACCATGGACAGCGTGGTGGTCTTGCCGGCGCCATTGGGCCCGACGATGCCGTAGAACGAGCCACGGCGGACCTCGAGGTCGACGCCGTCGACCGCGACCGTGTCGCCGAACTGCTTGACGAGTCCCGAGATCGACAGGACGACGGGATGTGCACCGTCGTCGGCGGCCTCGGTGCGCTGCGCCATCGTCGCCGCAGGCGACGAGGTGGCGGCGGACGGCGGGGTCGCCGCGGGACGACCGACAGGACGCTTGGGGGCTGCCGCCGGAGCGACGACCTCCTCCTGCGGAGGCGCCACCGACACGGACTCCGACGGTGCCGGCGTCGTCTGCGGAGCCGTGTCGTCCGCAGCCTGCTCGGCGGTGGATGAAGCGCTCGCCGGGGTCGCGGTCTGCGTGTCGTCGGGCCGAGGCTCGTCGACGACGATCCGGTCGGCGACCTCGGGGGACGGCTGCTCGGACGGGGCCGACGTCGTCGCCCGGTCGACCGATCCCGGAGCGCTGACCTCGTCGAGGACGCCGGCGACCGCGGCTGCCGTCTGTTCGGTCTGCTTCGCGGCGCTGGTGCGCGCCGGTGTGCGCTTGGCCGGCGTCCGCGCCGTCGTGGACTTCGTCGTCGAGGTCCGGGCGGTGGTCGTCTTGGCGCCTGCGGCCTTGGTCGCCGGCTTCGCGGCTGCGGGGCGCGTCGTCGTCGACCTGGGCGTCTTCGGGGCGGTGGTCGTCTCGGCAGACTCAGTGCCCTCCGCACCACCGGCTGCAGCAGCCGACTTCGCGGGCGTGCGCTTCGCGGCGGTGGTGCGCGCCGTCGTCGACTTGGTGGCCGTGGTCTTCGCCGCCGAGGTCCGAGCGGTCGTCGAGCGTGCCGTGGTCGTCTTGGGCGCCGATGTGGTCGCGTCCCCGGACTCGCCCGCGGTCTCGCTCGCCGACGTGGTGCGGGTGCGGGGCGTGCTCGGCCGCTTCGCCGGGGCCTTCGCCGTTCCGGAAGCACGAGGCGTCGTCGAGCGGGGTGCGCGCTTCGGTGCCGTCGGCGTCGCAGCGCCCTGATCGTCGGAAGCGGTCGTCGGCGCAGGTGCACCAGCGGCGTCGGCGGGGTTCGGCGTGCCCGGACTCGTCGACGTGCCGTCGGCAGGCGCGGGCTGCTGAGCGGGATCTGGCGGAGTCGTGGAAGTCACCAAGCAAACCTACCAACAGCGGCGGCCGCAGCGGACAGCGGAGTCTCAGGATGAACGGTTGACACATCTCCCCCAAGCTGTGTAAACGCCGGGTGGTCGATCACAAAACGACAACGGACCCTGGGAACCCCTGACAGACGGAGTTCACCGCGGCTAGCCTGTATTTTGGCATGACGGAGTGTCTTTCAATGCACGTCTTGGTTAATCCTCGGTGAATCGTCCACAGCATCGTGGCACCGCGTGATTCCATACCCACACTGAGGAGAACAACGTGACCACCCAGGTAGTGATCCTTGCCGCAGGGATGGGCAGCCGTCTCGGCCGCTCGCTTCCCAAGCCCCTGACCGAGCTCAGCGACGGCCGCACCATCATGCAGCAGCAGTTCGACAACATCCACCACGCGTTCGGAGCGAGCGCCAAGGTGACGATCGTCGTCGGCTACAAGCTCGAGCACATCATCGAGGCCTTCCCCGACGCCTCCTTCGTCTACAACGAGCAGTACGACCAGACCAACACCTCGAAGAGCCTCATGCGCGCCCTCGCGGCGTCTCAGGCCGGCGGCGTGCTCTGGATGAACGGCGACGTCGTCTTCGACCCCGCTGTCCTCGATCGCGCTGCCGCGATGATCGCCAAGGACCGTTCCTTCGTGACCGTCAACACCTCCAAGGTGTCCGACGAAGAGGTCAAGTACACGACGAGCGCCGAGGGCTACATCAAGGAGCTCTCGAAGACCGTCGTCGGCGGGCTGGGCGAGGCCGTGGGCATCAACTACATCTCCTCGCAGGACAAGACGATGCTGCACCGCTACCTGACCAAGGTCGGCGACCAGGACTACTTCGAGCGCGGCATCGAGCTCGCCATCGAGCGCGAAGGCATGCTCGTCGAGCCGGTCGACATCTCCGACCTCTACGCGGTCGAGGTCGACTTCGCCGAGGACCTCGAGCGCGCGAACCTCTTCGTCTGAGGGCCCCGTCCACATCACACACGAACGCCGTCCCGACGCTGAGCGTCGCGGGCGGCGTTCCTGCGTCGCCTCGATAAGGTTGGTCACGTGAGTTCTTCTGCTGAAACGCGGCCAAGGATGTCGCGTTCGGCGAGGTATCGCCACGCGCTCTGGATCCTGACCGTCCGAGACCTGCGTGTGCGCTACTCGACGAGCGCGCTCGGCTACGTGTGGTCCATCCTCGACCCCCTCGTCATGAGCGGGATCTACTGGTTCGTCTTCACGCAGGTGTTCCGGCGCGACGTCGGCGAGGAACCGTACATCGTGTTCCTCCTCGCCGCCCTGCTGCCGTGGATGTGGTTCACCGGATCGGTGTCCGACAGCACTCGCGCCTTCCTGCGCGAGGCGAAGCTCGTGCGTTCGACGACGATCCCCCGGACCATCTGGGTGAATCGGATCGTGCTGTCGAAGGGCATCGAGTTCCTCGCGGCGCTTCCGGTCCTCGCGGCGTTCGCGATCTTCAGCGGTGCCCAGGTGAACCTCGACATCGTGCTGTTCCCGCTCGCCATCGTCATCCAAGCCGTCCTGACCATCGGGCTCTGCCTGATCGTCGCTCCGCTCGTCGTGTTCTTCCGCGATCTCGAGCGAGCCGTCAAGCTCGTCCTGCGCTTCATGTTCTACGCGACGCCGATCATCTACAGCACGACGGCACTGCCCGACAAGATCGAGCCCTTCGCGGCGTTCAACCCGCTCAGCGGCATCTTCGCGCTGTACCGTTCCGCGTTCTTCCCACAGGAACTCAACTGGCACCTCGTGGGCGTGTCCGCCGCCATGTCGACCGTCATCCTCGCGGTCGGTCTCCTCGTCTTCAAGCGCTGCGAGCGCTCCGTGCTGAAGGAGATCTGATGCCCACAGGCAACTCGACCGCAGGTCGGCCGGCGATCTCGGTCGCCGACGCAGGTATCCGGTTCCGGCGCAACCGTGGCGGTCGGCGGAGTTTCAAGGACCTCTTCGCCGGTCGCGACCGTCGCTCGAAGCCGGGCGAGTTCTGGCCCCTGCGCCACGTCTCCTTCGATGTCGCCCCCGGCGAGGCGATCGGCGTCGTCGGTCGGAACGGTCAGGGCAAGTCGACGCTGCTCAAGCTCGTCGCCGGTGTCGTCCTGCCCGACGAGGGCACCGTCGGTGTACGCGAGGGCGTCGCGCCGCTCATCGAGATCACCGGCGGCTTCGTCAACGACCTGACGGTCCGCGACAACGTGTACCTGACGGCCGGCCTCCACGGCATGTCGCGCCGCGAGATCGACGGACGGTTCGACGACATCATCGCGTTCGCCGAGATCGCGGACTTCATCGACACCCCGTACAAGCACCTCTCGAGCGGGATGAAGGTGCGCATCGCCTTCGCGGTGATCGCGCAGCTCGAAGAGCCGATCATCCTCGTCGACGAGGTCCTCGCCGTCGGCGACCGGGCGTTCCGCGAGAAGTGTTACCGGCGCATCGAGGAACTCCTCGAGGGCGGGCGGACCCTGTTCTTCGTCTCGCACAACGAGAAGGACCTCAGGCGGTTCTGCACGAGGGGCCTCTACCTCGACAAGGGTTCGCTCGTGCTCGACGCCCCGATCGACGACGTGCTCGACCGCTACAACGCCGACTACAACAGCTGAGGTCCGCCAGCAAGCGTCAGTCGACCCGCAGTGGGTCGACGTAGACTGGCCGCCCCGCCCACGAGGAGGTCGTCATGACCGGACCGCAGCAGGGACCCGTTCCGGGTCCCGCCCAGTTCCCCACCACCGCAGCACAGCAGCCCCTGCTGCCCGAGCCGGGATGGGTGCGGGCGCTGGACCGGTTGCTCTGGGTCCAGCGACCGGTGGTCGTGGCGCACATCCGGTCGATCCGGCGGATGTATCCGAACGCGACGGCCGACCAGCTCATCCGCGTCCTGGAGCGCCGGTACCTCACGACGGTGACGACGACGGGAGCCGCGGTCGGCGCGACCGCTGTGGTCCCGGCGATCGGGACGGCGACGACACTTGCGCTCTCCGGTGTCGAGACGGCGGGGTTCCTCGAGGCGACCGCCCTGTTCGCCCAGTCGGTCACCGAGGTCCACGGCATCGCCCTGGCGGATCCGATGCGATCCCGCGCGCTCGTCATGACCATGATGCTCGGCAAGGCCGGAACCGACCTCCTGCGCAACTTCGGATCCCAGGCGGCCGGCAAGGGAGTCCCGCGGCAGGCGTTCTGGGGCCAGACGATCACCCAGGGTCTGCCGTCGATGATCGTGGGTCCCGTCGCCGACCAGCTGCGGGTGCGCTTCGTGAAGCACTTCGCGGCGAGCGGCAGCGCCGGCGTCATCGGCAAGGCCCTCCCCTTCGGCGTCGGAGCGGCCGTCGGCGGTATCGGCAACCACATGCTGGGCCGACAGGTCGTCCGTGCCGCTCGCCAGGCGTTCGGACCGGCGCCGTTCGTCGTCCCGCTCGATCTCGAGCCGCGGATGCGGGCCGTCTCCGGCCAGTCCGGCCTCGGGAAGATCCGCGACCAGGTGTTCCGACGCCGGAAGCACCTGGCCATCGAGTCAGGCGGCGATGCGGCCGTCGGCGACGGGACCGAGCAGCGCCCCTGACCGCCTGAGGCGGGTTCCGGGTCGGTCCCGACCGAGCCGCCCAGGATGCGGCATCCCTCCAGGTCCATCGCGTACCGTCGGAGGGTGAGACTTCCCTTCCTGCGCCGCCCCCAGAAGCCGTTCCCGGATGGTCGCCACTTCGCGGTGACCTGGGGCCTGTCAGACGACTTCGGCGGCATGACCGAGGCGATGCTCCAGCGCTCCCGCGCGTTCATCCGACTGGCGGACACCCCGGTCGACGTCATCACGTTCGACCATCGACCGGACTACCCGGAGTTGGAGTCGCGGCTGCGTGCGCGCGGAGACCTGATCGACGGCCTCCGGGTCGTCAACCTCTGGGACTGGCTGCGTGACAACCCGCTGCCGGGTGGTTCCCTCGACCTGGCCCGCCACGGGTTCACCCCGCTCCCCCTCGACGACGTCGGCACGGAACGACGCCGCGGTGACGCCGTCCTCAGCCGCGAGCGACACGACGACGCGGGTCAGATCCTGCAGGTGGACGTGTACCGAGCCGACGGCACCCTGCTCCTGTCCGACCGCCGCGACACGCGTGAACGGGGCGTGAAGGGCGGCCGCTCGGTCGTCCTCTGCGACGAGCAGGGTAGCCCCATCCGGTCCTGGGGACGCATCTGGTCCCTGTACCGCGCCTGGTTCGACGCGCTCACCGCGGGCGCACCGGCCTGGATGATCGTCGACAGCAAGACCATCGCCCCGTTCGTCCTGAGCTACCGGAAACGCAACGTCGTCACCGCGCACGTCGTGCACGCCTCGCACCTCCAGGGCACGGAACGGCCACACGGCCGGCTGCGGGAGTCGCGGCGAGCGGTGTTCGAGGCGCTCGACGACTTCGACCTCGTCGCGCTCCTCAGCGATCGACAGCTCGCGGACGTGACGACCATGCTCGGCGAGCACGCCTCGCTCAGTGTCATCCCGAACTCGCGCGAACTCGTCGCCCCGGAGGTCGCACGCGCGCCTCGGCCTCGCAGCCGCGGGATGTTCCTCGGCTCGCTCACGGCTCGCAAGCGGCCGGCGCACGCGATCCGCGCGGTCCTCGCCGCCACGTCCACGGACGGGCCTCCCCCGACGCTCGACGTCTACGGCGGCGGCGAGCTGCTCGACGAACTGCAGTCGCTCCTCCTCGCCGAAGACCCGGATCACCGCGTCGTCCTCCACGGCTACGACCGCTCCGCCCGGCAGCAGCTCGGCTCGGGTTCGTTCCTCGTGATGACCTCGACCTCGGAGGGCTTCCCGCTCGTGCTCATCGAGGCGATGGCAGCCGGGTGTCTTCCCATCGTGGTCGACGTGCCGTACGGGCCGGCCGACATCGTCCGCGACGGTTGGAACGGGTTCCTCGTGCCCTCCGCGGAACCGGCCGTCGTGTCGGCCGCCATCGAGCGGCTGCTCGCCCTTCCTGAAGCCGAGGTCGACGCAATGCGTCGCAACGCCAGAACGACCGCGGAGCAGTACGACGACGAAGCCGTCACCCGTCGGTGGGCTCAGGAGTTGCACGCGGCCGCTCGTCGGAAGAAGCGGAACGCGCTCGTCCCTCGCGTCGGCTGAGCATCCGGGAGCGCACCGCCGCGACCCCCGTCTGCACCCCTCGGCCGACGCGGCGCGCCAGGCCATGGGACGGACGCTCGACGAGCTGGAAGAACCCGGCGGCGATCAGCAGGCTGAGTGGCACGCCCACGATGCCGACCAGCCACCATCGCTCGTCGCCGAACATGAAGGCGAGCGTGGCCAGGATCGGAGCGTGCACGAGGTACAGGCTGAACGACACCTTCCCGAGCCAGAGGACGGGCGGGGTCTCGAGGAGCCGCCGGGCGAACGGGCTCCCGATGGCGACGACGATGAGGCCGGCCGCTCCCACGCCCGACAGACCCCAGAGCGCCTGACCGAGGGTCGAGGAGGACTCGACGAACGGTCGGGAGAGCCAGCTCGCGACGAGCAGGAGTGCGGAGCCGGCCGTCAGCATCGCCCACTGCAGCGGGCGGGACCGATCCGCGGACCAGGCGCGGAGGTCGTCGAGCCGGACGGCGATCAGCGTCCCGATGAAGAATGCCGGCAGGTACACGGCGGCGTCCAGTCCCGCGACCCGTCCGAGCACCATGATCACGGACATCAGCGCAGCGACCGGCCACGCCCAGCGGCGCAGCAACCGAGCGAGCAAGACGGCGATCGGGAGGAGGAGTGTGAAGATCAGCTCCCAGCGCAGCGACCACAGGGTGTTCACCAGGGTGTAACTCGCCGGTGTCAGGGTGGCCTCCGTCAGGAGGTGCAGCGGGTCGACACTCGTCGCGTTCGCGTTCGCGATCCACTCGCCGGTGGTCACCGAGGCGGGATCCCTCGGGATGAGCAGGATGAGCGCGGCCGCGAACAGCAGCGATCCCCACACGGGGAGGTAGAGCCGCACGAATCGGGCGGCGAAGAACCCCGGCCAGCTCGCGCCGCCTCGCAACAGCGGGAGCGCGACGACGAGACCACTCAAGACGAAGAACACCTGCACCGCCTCGGTGCCGGCGAAGAGCAGCTTCAGCGGTGTCTCGGTCGCGATGTCCCAGGCGGGCTCCGAGATCCGGCCCGTCGCGAAGGGTCGTGCGAGCAACGACACGTGGTAGAGCACCACGACGACGCTGGCGACGCCACGGACTCCGTCGAGGGAGGCCAGTCGCCCGGAGGACGGATTCACCTGCCCGACCCTACGCGGTTCTCCTGGGCGCGGACTCAACGGCTCAGGGCGCCTCAGGCGCGTCCTCCGTCGTCGTCATCCTCGTCTTCGTCCTCATCGTCCTCATGCTCATCGAGCTCCGGCCGGCCATCGGCGTGCGCGAGGGCGAACCGTTCCCATTCCGACATCAGATGTTCGATGGCGCTGTGGAACCTCGCCGTCGTCACCCCGGGCGTCGTGTCGCCGAAGTAGTACTCGACCCAGTGCTGCAGTCGAGCGACCGTCTCGGGATCACCGAGGAGCCGGTCGACGCCGTCGACGATGTCCGCTGCGTCCGATGCATCGAGCCACTCGCACGCCGAGAGGTACCCTCCGGTGTCGATCTCCGCCTCCGGGTTCACCGGGCGGGTGATCATGAGCGGCTTCCCGCTCGCGAGGCGGTCGTAGACCATCGCGGAGATGTCGACGATGGCGGCGTCCGCCGCCGCCAGCTGCCAACCGAGGTCAGCGCCCGTGTCGACGACGTGCTGGGCCGAGGCGTCCGCACGGTTCGCCTCCTGGAGCGCGGCCATGATCTCGCGGTTCGCACTCGCGTAGGCCGGATCGACGACACCGCTCCTCGGGTGCGGGCGGTACACGACGCGGTGCCGCCCGGTCGCGATGAGTGCTCGGACGAGGGCCACGCCGTGGCTCGCGATCGAGCCGTACGCCGCAGCCGCGCGGTCGCCCTCCCAGGTGGGCGCGTACAGGACGACGGTCCGCTCATCGGGCGTGTAGGGCAGCTCGCCCGAATAGTGGTCGGCCTGCGGGCGGCCGATCATGATCGCGCGCTTGTCGAAGTCGTAGTCCCAGAGCACCCGCTCCAGCCGGTTCCTCGCCGCCTGGCCGGCGATGAGGCTGTAATCGTAGGCCTTGAACTGGTTCGTCGTCATGTACATCTTGTCGCTCTCGCCATGGTTGACGAAGACGTGCCAGCGGGATCCGTACCGGAACATCTGGAAGTTCTTGGCGTTCTGGTTGACGTACAGCACGACGCGGATGTCCTGTTCGGCCAGCGTGCGCTCGAGCGCGACGACCGTCCGGACGTAGGCCGTCGGGATCGGCGACTCCTCGAACAGCTTCGCCGCAGCGGTCGCACCGCGACTGAGGATGAGGACGGGCCACTGCTTGGACAGTTCGGCGAGCGGCCGGTACCACTGTCGGATCTGGTACATGTTGACGGCACCGTCTGCGAAGTACACGGCCACCTTGTAGCGCCCCGGCTCGATCACGGGAGCCGCCTGCATCTGCGCCGCGAGGACGGCTCTGGCCCGACGGTTGGCGAGCAGGTCCTTGGCGAGCGTGATGGCACGACGACCGTCTCTGATCAGGCCCATGTCAGCTCCAGCATCCGTCAAGCGTAACGACGCCAGGTCACGGTGGGATCACGACGGGTGCCCGCCGCTCAGATGACGGGAGGTCGTCCAGCGCGCGTCATCCGCCAGACCGTCCGCCAGCGCAGTGGGCGACGTTCGCCGGGGTCCGTCCGCCAGCCCTCACGCCAGCCACCGAACCAGGGGCGGAGGGCCTCCGGCTTCCGCCGCCACCGGATCACCTGGATCGCGGTCCAGGAGCCCACGTACAACGGGATGAGCGGCAGGGGAAGGTTCCGCCGTGCGAGCCAGACCCGGTTCCGCGCGTTGAGCCGGTAGTAGGCGGTATGCCTCGTCGGTTCGGTCACCGGGTGGTTCGCTTCGAGGGACGCCTCGTACCAGGCTCGCCTCCCCTGGTCCCAGACCCGCCAGGCGAGCTCGATGCCCTCATGCGCGTAGAAGAACGGGTCTGCCCATCCACCGACGGCGTCGAACACCGACCGCGGCAGCAGGACGGCCGCTTCGAGGCAGGAGAACACGGCGCTCGAATGCCTGGGGTCCTTGTCGCGGGTGCGCGGCACCCAGCGGGACGGCGTCGCTGCACCGTTCGCGTCTGCGAGCCGGGGCTGGATGAGGCCGATGGAGCGGTCCGCGTCGAGCATCGCGATGGCGTCGCGGAGGAACGTGGTGGACGGGATGGTCGCGTCGTCGTCGAGGAAGAAGACGAACTCCCCCTGCACGGCGTCGGCACCACGGTTGCGTCCGGCGGGGATCCCGAGGTTCTCCGACAGGGCCAGGCCTCGAGCGCCGTCCGGAAGCCCGGTCGGCTGCCAGCCGTTGCCGACCACGACCACGTCGAGCTCCACCGCTTGCTGGGCGAGCACGCTCTCCACTGCTGCGGTGAGTTCGACCGGGCGGGTCCCCTGCGTCAAGACCACGACGCCGACGGAGCGCGTGACCGGGATCGGGCCGGACATCACGCGTGGAGCCGTTTCGACGAGACGATCGCGATGAAATGCCCGACGAGCGTCAGGAGCGCGAGCGGTACGAGGATCGCGAGCACCCAGCGCATCGCCTCGACGTCGCCGACGAACAGGCCGACCACGGAAGCGGCGAAGATCACCATGGTGAGTTCGACCGAGTGGAAGAGCCGGTGGAACGGGAGGAACCGCGCCACCGTCCGCGCCGTCGCGAGCAGTCCCCCGCGCGGCGCCGACTCCTCCGTCGAGTACGTGAGTTTCGGCGCCCCGAACCCGGCGCGGGCGACCCGCACCATGTCGTTCAGCGCCTTGTTGAGCACGACGAACAGCGCGAGTGCGAATCCGAGGGTGATCCAGACGAGATCCTCGGGCGCGTCCACCGGCCAGGCCGCGGCACGGACACCGAGCGCGATCGCGATGAGCGACTCGGTGGAGTAGTGGCCGACGGAGTCCAGGAACGCACCGGCCGGACTCGACGTCCGCCGCCAGCGCGCGACCTCACCGTCGCAGCAGTCGACGAGCATCTGCGTCTGGCCGAGCACGAGCGCGAGGGCCGCACCTCCGAATCCGGGGATGAGGAGCGCGGCGGCCGTGGCCCAGCCGGTCAGGATCATCAGACCCGTCACGCCGTTCGCGCTGATGCTCGTCCGGAGCAGCAGCCACGTGACGTACGGCGACAGGTCTCGCAGGTAGAGGTCGGCGGTCCAGTGCTCGGCGTTCTTCCGCGCGCGGACCTCCGGCGGTTGCGCCACGGCACGGAGTTCGGCGATCGTCCGCGGGGGCGTGAGCCTCGGACCGGTTCCGGCCGTGCTGGGATCCGACATCTAGACCGCCTTCGGTGGATTGCGCAGCGCGGAGATGCCCTTCGCGAGCGAGCCGTAGCCGAGCACGAACCCCGTGCCCCAGCAGAAGTGGATGCACGGCAGGACGGCGAGCATCCAGAGGCTCGTGCGTACCCCGTCCCGCCCGGTGACGACGATGCTCGCGAGCAGCACGATGGTCGCGTAGGCGATGGGGGCCGCTAACCCGATGAGCAGCCACGGCGTCGCTCCCGCACCCAGCTGGACCAGGCCTCCGAGCCCGAGCAGTGTGCCGAGCACGATGCCGAGCACCAGGACCGGCGGCGCGAAGTAGCGGAGCGTGCCGCGGGTGGGGAAGCTCCGGCTGAGTTCGCCGCGCCAGAGCCCGGTGGAGAAGAACTGTCGCGCCAGGGCCCGCATGCTCGCACGCGGGCGGTAGACGACGCGCAACGCGGGCGTGAACCAGACGAGGCCGCCGGCCTGCTTGATCCGGCGGTTGAGCTCCCAGTCCTGTCCGCGTTTGATGCGCTCGTCGAACATGCCCACCCGCATGAGCATCTCGCGGTCGAAGACCCCGAGGTAGACCGTGTCTGCCGGCCCTTCTCGACCGCCGACGTGGTGGGGCGTGCCACCGAGCCCGACGCGCGAGCCGTACGCCCGCGCCACCGCCGTCTCGAAGCTCGTGCGCCCCTGGGCGTCCATGATGCCGCCGACGTTCTGCGCCCCCGTGCGGAGCATGGTCTCGACCGCGAGTCGCGCGTAGTCGTCGGGCAGTTCCGAGTGGGCGTCGACCCGGATGACGATCGGATGCGTCGATGCGGCGATCGCCAGGTTGAGTCCGGCCGGGGTCGACCCGACACGGTTCTCCAGCACGTGGATGCGCGGGTCGGCCGCCTGGAGCTCCCGCACGAGCTCGGTCGTGCCGTCGATGCTCGGCCCGACGGCGATCGTGATCTCCACGTCGCCGGCATAGTCCTGCGCCAGGAGGCTGTCGACGGCTGCCCGGACGTGTCGGACGTCGTTCAACACCGGCATCACGTAGGAGACTCCGGGCGACGACGGTGCGTCGGCCTGGCCTGTGTCGTTCGACATGGGGGTTCACTCCGTGTTTCGTTCGATCGAGCCTAGCAGCCGGTCGTCGGGGTGGCCCGGACGCGGAGGACGCCCGCACGGTGGCCGTGCGGGCGTCCTCCGGGGCGTGACGCCCCGGGTGTCAGAGCGCGAGCTCGCCGAGCGTGACCTCGGCGGTCTGCGAGTCGTTGCCGCGGGTGAAGGTGAGCTTCGCCGTCGCCCCCGCCGCGAGCGCCCGCACCTGAGCGGTCAGGTCGTTCGCACCCGTGACCGGGACGCCGTTGAACTCGGTGACGATGTCCCCGGACTTCAGACCCGCGGCCTGCGCGGCGCCGTTGTCGGTGACCTTGTCGATGAGCGCGCCGGCGACCGTGCTCTTGGCGTCGCTCGAGGCGTCCTTCACGGTCGCGCCGAGCAGGCCGTGGGTCGCCTTGCCCGTCTTGATGATCTCGTCAGAGACGCGCTTGGCGATGTTCGCCGGGATGGCGAAGCCGACACCGATGCTGCCGCTCTGCGACGACGAGTCGGTGCTTCCGGCGCTCGCGATCGCGACGTTGACCCCGATGAGCTTGCCGGTGCCGTCGACGAGCGCGCCACCCGAGTTGCCGGGGTTGATCGCCGCGTCGGTCTGGATGACCGCGATGGAGATCGAGGAGGTCGGCGCGGTCGGGGTGGTCTGCCCCGGCACGTCGAAGTTCCACGGGCTCTGGTTGTCGCCGTTCGAGTCACCGGACCCGCCGTCGTCGCTCGATCCGGAGTCCGGAACGGCGGAGGAGGCGACGGTGATGCTCCGGTTGAGGGCGCTGACGATGCCGTCGGTGACGGTCCCCGCCAGTCCGAGCGGCGCACCGATCGCGACGGCCGTCTCGCCGACGTTGAGCTTGTCGGAGTTCGCGAACTCCATCGGGCTGAGACCCGAGGCGTCCTCGAGCTTGATGACCGCGAGGTCGTAGATCGGGTCCGTGCCGACGATCTTGGCGTTGTACAGCTTGCCGTTCGCATCGGTGACCCGGATGGTCGGGTCGGCGACCTGGCCGTCCAGGGTGACCACGTGCGTGTTCGTCAGGACGTAACCGTCCTTGCTGAGGATGATCCCCGAACCGGTACCGGCGCTCTGCCCGCCCTGGACCGAGAGGGTCACGACGCTCGGCCCGGCCGTCGCGGCGATGGCCGTGGTCAGGCTGACGTCGGCGTCGTCGTTGATGGTGAACGCCTTCGAGCCCGCCTCGTTGCTCGAGACACTCGACTTCGTCGCGTTCGTGACCCAGAGCGTCGCCCCGGCGCCGGACGCTCCTCCGATGAGGGCCCCGACGGCGAGCATCGCGACCATGCCCGCGAGCGGGCGGTTGGTCTTCTTCGTCCGCGCTGCCGGTGGCGTCGGGACGCCGGGGTGCTGCCCGGTCGGCTGCTGGGCGTACGGGGACGCACCGTAGGGACCGTGCTGCTGACCAGGCTGCGGCTGGGCCGTGGGCTGCTGACCGGTGGGCTGCTGGTAGGCGGCGTACGGGTTCGGCTGCTGCTGACGGGAGAAGGCTGCGGACGGCTGCTGCGGCGCCTGCTGGTACGGCGAACCCTGCTGGGCCGCGCCGTACGGCTGCTGCGTCGGCTGACCGGCGGGCGGTGCGGCCGGTGGCATCGCGGTCGGGGGCGGGAAGTACGCTCCTGAGGTCGACGGCCGTGCCTCGCTCGCGGGAGGCACGGTGCCGCCCGCCTGCTCAGCGGGTGCGGACTGCGGCGCGGTCTCACCGTTCGGGGTGGACTGGGGGTGTTCGGCGGGCTGCTGTCCGTCTGCGGTGTCGGTCATGGCGATTCTGCTCCTTCCAAGCGCAGTCAGCTTCCCGTGCTGAGCTGAGTGTTTCATTCGCGCCCGCTGTGCGCCGGCTAGGGCTTCGCCGCAAGGACCTGCGCACGGTGTCCTAGATTGGGAGCGGCCCGCGCCCGCGGCCATGGAGGGAGATCGACATGGTGGTTGACGGACCCTGGCGGCGCACCGCCGAAGGCGCCGGCCTCGTCGACGAGGACGGACACGTCTCGTCGACGATCTTCGCGGAGATGAGCGCGCTCGCGCTGCAGACCGGAGCCGTCAACCTCGGCCAGGGGTTCCCCGACGAGGACGGACCCGAGGCCGTCCTGGCCGAGGCGGTCGCGGCCATCGAGCGCGGCGAGAACCAGTACCCACCCGGCCCGGGCACCCTCGACCTCCGCACCGCGATCAGCGAGCACCAGCGACGGTTCTACGGTCTCCAGCCCGACCCGCAGGGAGAGGTGCTCGTCACCGCCGGAGCGACCGAGGCGCTCGCCGCGACCCTGCTCGCCCTCGTCGAGCACGGCGACGAAGTCGTGACCTTCGAACCGTTCTACGACGCGTACGGCGGACTCATCGCCCTCGCCGGTGGTCGGCACCGGACGGTCAAGCTGCGCGCACCCGACTTCCAGCCGGACCCGGACGAGCTCCGCGCCGTCGTCACCGATCGGACCAGGGTCATCCTGGTCAATACGCCGCACAACCCGACCGGCACCGTCCTCGACCGGGCGACGCTCGACCTGGTCGCCGAGTTAGCGGAGCGCCATGATGCGATCATCGTGACCGACGAGGTCTACGAGCACCTGACCTTCGACGTCCGACACGTCCCCGTCGCGACCTTGCCGGGGGCCGCCGAACGCACGCTCACGATCTCATCCGGCGGCAAGACCTTCAGCACGACCGGGTGGAAGATCGGCTGGTTGAGCGGGCCCCGCGAACTCGTCACGGCCGTCTCGACGGTCAAGCAGTACCTCAGTTACGTCAACGGCGCACCGTTCCAGCCGGCGATGGCGACCGGACTCCGACTTCCCGACGCCTCCTTCACGGCCATCGCCGACGGCCTGCGCGGCAAGCGGGACCTCCTGAGCGCGGGCCTCTCAGCCGCGGGTTTCGACACCTTCCGGCCGGACGGCACCTACTTCATCGTGGCCGATGCGGCACCGTTGGGCTTCGACGATGCTGCGGCGTTCTGCCGGGCCCTGCCCGAGCTCGCCGGCGTCGTGGCGGTGCCGCTGTCGGCGTTCTGCCTCGACCGGCACGACCCGGACTACGCGTCACTGGTCCGGTTCGCGTTCTGCAAACGCGTCGAGGTGCTGGAGCGGGCCGTCGACGGCCTCGCCCGACTCCGCAGCTGACGCTCCGATGCACGAGACGACGGGCACCGGATCGCTCCGGTGCCCGTCGTCTCATCGATCCGCTACTTGGTGAGCGAGTCCACGTACTCCTGGTTGTCGCTGATCCACTGCTTGACGACCGGCGCGTAGTCCTTCGAGTCACCCTCGTTGAACATCGCGTTCTCGAGCGAGAACAGTCGCTCCGAGTCGAAGTCGAAGTCCTTCAGCCACCCGGCGAGCGTCGGGTACTCGTCCGCGAAGTCGGCCTTGCCGAAGCTGTGGATGCCTTCGGCGTCCCCGAGGGCGCCCTTCGGGTCCTCGAGGTCCTTGATCGGGAACGCGTCGTAGGCCCAGTGCGGACGCCACAGCGTGACGGCGATGTTCTCACCGGCGTCGGTCGCGGCCTTCAGCTCCGAGAGCATCGCCGGGGTGCCCGAAGTCAGGAACTCCCAGTCGTCGAGGCCGTACTCGGGGATGACCTTGTCCTGGGTGGCCTCGGTCAGTCCGGCACCGGGGTCGATACCGACGAGGCGGCTGTCGAAGAGGTCCGCGTTGGCCGCGAGGTCCTCGAGCGAGTCGACAGGGGCGTCCTCGTTGACGGCGATCGTGAGCTTGGCGTCGGTGTTCCAGGCGCCGAGGTCGACGACGTCGTCACCGAACTTCTCGATGTAGCTCGCGTGCGTGGTCGGCAGCCAGACGTCGAGCGTCAGGTCGTAGTCACCGGTGCTGAGGCCGGAGAACACCGGGGCGGGCTCCGCCTCCTCGAGGGTGACGTCGTAGCCCTGCTCCTCGAGCACGGCCTTCCACAGCTCGGAGGCCGCGATGCCCTCGTCCCAGCCGCTGAACACGGCGATGGTCACCGCCTGCTTGTCGCCGTTCTCGAGCGTCTCGTCCGAGGCGCCCGCGGAGCAGCCGGAGATGGCGAGCGTCGCCGCCGCCCCCGCTGCGATGGTGGTTGCGATCTTGGTGCGGTACTGCATGTTCGATGATTCCTTTCGTCCCGCGTGACGCGGGGATCGGTGTCGTCGGATGGAAAGCTGTGTGCCGGTGGGTCACCGCACGGCGGTCGGCGACTCGGCGGGAGTGCGCTGCTCCTCGCCTGAGGCGGTGCTGTCGGTCGTCGTGGTGCTCGCGGCCGGTGCCGGGCGGATCCCGCCAGGCGAGGACGGGGCGGCCTTCGTGCGCTTCCCGCGCTGCTTGCGACCGCCGCCGAGCGAGGCGGTGAGACGGTCCAGGAAGATCGCCAGGATGACGACCGACAGGCCCGCTTCGGAGCCGAGCTGGATGTCGATCCGCGAGAGGCTCTTGACGACGTCGCCACCCAGGCCGCCGGCGCCGACCATGCCGGCGATGACGACCATCGAGAGCGAGAGCATGATGACCTGGTTGACTCCGGCCATGATGTTCGGCATCGCGAGCGGCAGCTGGATCTGGCGGAGGATCCGCCACGAGGAAGCACCGAACGCGTTGCCGGCCTCGACGACCTCTCGGTCGACGTTGCGGATCCCGAGTTCCGTGAGAC
Organism: Plantibacter sp. VKM Ac-2876; assembly: GCF_015350715.1. Classification (NCBI taxonomy): domain Bacteria; kingdom Bacillati; phylum Actinomycetota; class Actinomycetes; order Micrococcales; family Microbacteriaceae; genus Plantibacter; species Plantibacter sp. VKM Ac-2876. The sequence goes on from NZ_JADKSI010000002.1 coordinate 823,478, forward strand.
GGACGGCCGGTGCCAGCGCGAAGACGATCGTCGCGACGATGCCCGGGACGACGCCGATGCGGAACAGGATGAGGGCGGGGATGAGGTAGACGAACGCAGGAGTCGTCTGCATGAAGTCGAGCAACGGCCGGATGATCGACGACGCGACCTTGGAGCGGGCCGCCAGGATGCCGAGCGGGATCCCGATCACGATGGCGATGAGTCCGGCCACCAGCACGAGCGAGAGCGAGTCCATCGCGTTGTCCCACTGCTCGACGCCGACGATGATCAGCAGCCCGACCGCGGAGCCGACGGCGAACACCGGGCCCCGTGCGACGAGGGCCAGCAGGGCGGCGACGATGATGATCACCCAGAACGGCGGACCGCTGAGCACGAGGTCGACGCCGTCGTACAGCCCCTGGAAGACGCCCCGGATGACGTCGAAGACGGGCTGGAAGACGTCGGTGATGAAGTCGACGAAGGCTTCGACCCACGCACCGATCTCGGGGCGGGTGATGGCGTCCAGGAACCCGGACGACTGGAGACGGATGCCGTTCATCGGACACTCCCTTCCGGCAGGCTCGCTGCCGGTTCGGCGGCGCTGGTCTCGATCGACGAGGTCACGTCGTCGGGGTGCTGCGGGTCCTCCGCGGTCGACCGCAGGGTCGCCGTGATGAGCTCGACGGGCACCGTCGCCGGCGGCCCGACGAGGCTGATCTCGTCCGTGTTGGTCGGGACGTTGCCGACGGCGGCGAGTAGGGTCACCCGCGGGACGACGCCGAGCAGGCGCGTCCGCTCGTCCACGACGGCGACGGGCAGGGCACTCTCGACTGCGGACTCGAAGAGGTCGACGAGCGCCGCCTCCGGCGAGACCGTGGCGAGGTCGGCGGTGATGACGCTCCCGAGCTCGTGGTCGCCCGCCCGGACGAGACGCAGCACGTCCTTGTCGCGGACGACGCCGAGGAGCTGCCGGCCAGGACCGACCACGAAGGCGGTCGAGGTCTGCAGGTCGCGCATGATGCGCAGGGCAGCCCGCGGTCCGGCGGACGCGGAGACGACGGAGCGCGCGGGTTCCATCACGCCACCGGCGGTCAGGACGCGGGCGCGGTCGACGTCCTGGACGAACTGGGCGACGTAGTCGTTCGCCGGGTCGGTCAGGATGTCGTTCGGGGTGCCGACCTGGACGATCCGGCCGTCGCGCATGACGGCGATCCGGTCGCCGAGGAACATCGCCTCGTTGAGGTCGTGGGTGATGAACACGATGGTCTTGCCGAGCTCGGCCTGCAGCTCGACGAGCTGCTCCTGCATCTCGCGGCGGATGAGGGGATCGAGCGCGGAGAACGCCTCGTCCATGAGGAGGATGTCGGTGTCCGAGGCGAGTGCGCGGGCGAGGCCGACGCGCTGCTGCATCCCGCCTGAGAGCTGGCCCGGGAGCTTGTCCTCCCAGCCTGCGAGCCCGACGCGCTCGACGACGGCCTGGGCCCGCTCGCGTCGTTCAGCGGCCGGGACACCCTTCACCTCGAGTCCGTAGGCGGCGTTCTCGAGCACCGTGCGGTGCGGGAGCAGGGCGAAGTGCTGGAAGACCATCGAGATGTTGTCCTGTCGGACCGCACGCAGCTGCTTCGAGGACACCCCCGAGATCGGCTTCCCGGCGATGGTCACGGTGCCCGCCGTCGGCTCGAGCAGGCCGTTGAGCATCCGGATCAGCGTCGACTTGCCCGAGCCGGAGAGGCCCATCACGACGAAGATCTCGCCCTGCTTCACCTCGAACGAGGCGTCGATGACGGCGGCGGTGGTCCCGCTGGCGGCGAATTCGTCACGCGAGGCACCGGCCTGCAGGCGTTTCACGGCTTCCTTCGGCTTCCTGCCGAAGACCTTGTACAGTCCCGTCGCGGAGACGGCAATCGTTTCGGTCATGTGTTCTCCTGGAAGCGCACGCGGAACCGCGGTGCGCTCTTCCTGTCGATCGTCAGGCCGGGTCGAACGGCTCTCGATCCGCCCCATCGGCGCACTGATGGACAGCGCGCGGGCTCGGATCACGTGGGGCGACAACGGCTACCGCGTGGCGTTCGACCGTACGTCCAGCACGCCGTCGCGGGGCGACAGGGGGCGGGACGCGGTTACGTAGGTCAGCCCTTGCGGGCCGTCGACAACGCTAACGAAACTCACAGCTGCTGGCTAATCGACGATCCCCCAAAAGGCGGACATCGCGCACGGCCTCCATGGCAAAACCGAACATGGTCAGGGTTTTCCGCCCGAGTCCTTCGTTATGCGTTCGTGACCTTCGCCCGGCCGGTACAGCCGCGGATCGCCCTCACTCCCCCACCGCGACGCCGATGAACGAGTGATCGAACACCAGACTCGTGCGGGTCGAGGCGACCGTCGGATCGGCCGACAGGTGCTCGACGACGAAGTCGCGGATGTGGGCGCTGTCCCGCGCCGCGAGATGGATGACGAAGTCCTCGGAGCCGCCGAGGAAGAACACCTGCACGACCTCCGGGAGCTGCCGGATGCCAGCGCTGAACTCGGCGATACGGGCGCGAGCCCCCGCCCTGATGTTGACGCTGATGAGCGCCTCCAGACCGAGCCCAACCGCGACCGGATCGATACGCGCCGAAAACCCCGTGATCACGCCTCGATCGACGAGCGACCGCACCCGGGCGACGCACGTCGAGGGGGCGATGCCGACGAGCTCCGCCATGCGTGCGTTCGTCATGCGTGCGTCCCCCTGCAGGAGCCGCAGGAGTGCGTGATCGACGTCGTCGAGGTCGGCACGCCCGTGCAGATTGTTCGTCATCCTGCGCCCGCTCTCGATCTTGTCCGAATTATCGTCGATTTCCAAGGAAAGTTCCGTGGAAGCTGCGGTGTTCATCAGGCTGAAACGCAGCAACCTCAGAATAGTCCCACACCGTCCACCGACGAGCGGGAGAGCCGAGCCTTGGCCCAGCCTGCGAGAGGAACCAGCCATGCGAATCGGCATCCCCACGGAGATCAAGAACAACGAGAACCGGGTCGCAGCGACGCCAGGCGGCGTCCACGAACTCGTCCGACACGGCCATGAGGTCGTCGTCCAGGCGGGCGCCGGCCTCGGATCCGGCAATCACGATGACGCGTATCGCACCGCCGGGGCGACCATCGCCGCCGACGCGGCCTCCGTCTGGGCGGCAGGCGACCTCCTGCTCAAGGTGAAGGAGCCCGTCGCCGCCGAGTACGGCTTCCTGCGGGCCGACCAGACGCTCTTCACCTACCTGCACCTCGCGGCGGACCGTCCCCTCACCGACGCCCTGCTCGCCTCTGGGACCACCGCGATCGCCTATGAGACCGTGCAGCTCCCCAATCGCTCTCTGCCGCTCCTGCAGCCGATGAGCGAGGTCGCAGGACGACTGTCCACGCAGGTCGGCGCCTACCACCTCATGCGCGCCACCGGTGGACGCGGGATCCTGCTGGGCGGCGTGCCCGGAACCCCCAAGGCGAAGGTCGTCGTCATCGGCGGCGGGGTCGCCGGCGAGCACGCCGCGGCCAACGCGCTCGGCATGCAGGCGGACGTCACGATCATCGACATCTCCATCCCTCGCCTGCGCGAGCTGGAGAACCGCTTCAGCGGACAGATCCAGACCAGGCCGTCATCGGCGTACGAGATCGCGGAGCAGCTCCGCGACGCCGACCTCGTCATCGGCTCGGTGCTCATCCCCGGGGCCCAGGCCCCGAAGCTCGTCACCGACGCCATGGTTGCGGACATGAAGCCCGGCTCGGTGCTCGTCGACATCGCGATCGACCAGGGTGGTTGTTTCGAGGGCTCCCGGCCGACGACGCACGACGACCCGACGTTCCGCGTCCACGACAGCCTCTACTACTGCGTGGCCAACATGCCCGGCGCCGTCCCGGAGACCTCGACGCGCGCGCTGACCAACGCCACCCTCCGGTACGCACTCGCCATCGCCGACCAGGGCACGGGAGAAGCGGTGGCGGCAGACGCAGCGCTCCGCGCTGGCGTCAACATCCACGCGGGTGCGGTCACCAACGCCGGCGTGGCCGCGGCGTTCGGCCTCCCCGTCGCGACGATGGGCTGACCCACCGCTCGCCGGCCGCGGGCGACCATCCCCGGAAACGACGAAATCCCGGTCTCGAGGAGACCGGGATTTCATCTTTTCTGTTGCAGGGGCAGGATTTGAACCTACGACCTCTGGGTTATGAGCCCAGCGAGCTACCGAACTGCTCCACCCTGCGGCACAAGAGATAAACCTAGCATGCATTCTGAGGCCGTGCAAATCGCGTGCCGCCAACCGCCCCGATTCCGGTCGGATCACGCCTCCTGGAACGCCGAACGGCGCCGCCCGTCAGGGCGACGCCGTTCGGATCGCAGGCTCGGAATCAGCCGTTCAGCAGTGCCAGCGCCTGCGCCAGGGCGTCGGAGATCTTCTTGTCCGCCACCCCGTAGGCAGCCCAGTCACCGCTCGCCATCGCCGCGTCCTTCTCGACCATCGCGGCCTTCGCCTGGTCGAGCAGCGTCTTGATCTGCGCATCCACCGTCGGGTCGCCCGTGCTCGGGGTCGAGCCCGTGTCGGTACCGCCGGTGTCCGTGCCGTCCGTCGGGGGCGTCGTGCTGTCGCCCGGGACGTTGGTGTCACCCGCATCCGCACCCGAGTCGCCGCCGAACAGGACGTCGAGCGCCTCGTCCAGCGTGTCTTCGAAGGCGATCTGGTCGCCGAAGGCGACGAGCACCTTCTGGAGGAGCGGGAAGCTCGTGTCGCCGGTGGACTTCACGTAGACCGGCTGCACGTAGAGCAGACCGCCACCGACCGGCACGGTCAGCAGGTTGCCGTTCAGCACCTCGGTCTGGCCCTGCTTCAGGATGTTGATCTGGCTCGACACGCTCGGATCGGAGTCGAAGGTGTTCTGCACCTGGCCGGGGCCCGGCACGGTGTCGTCCTTCGGCAGGGTCAAGAGTCTGATCTTGCCGTAGTCGGAGCTCCGCTTGCCGTCCTCGGCACCGGCGTTCGCATCGACCGCGAGGTAGCCCGTCAGCACGTTCCGCGACTGCTCACCGCCCTGACGCGGGATGAACGTGGAGTACAGGGAGAAGGACGGCGCGTCCTGCTCGGGCAGCTGCATCGTCAGGTAGTACGGCGGCTGGTACTTCTTCTCCGTGTCGGTCGACTGCGGGTCGTTGGGGGTGACCCACGCGTCCTCGCTCGAGTAGAACGAGCCGGCGTTGGTGACGTGGTACTGGCCGAGCACCGAACGCTGGACCTTGAAGAGGTCGGCCGGGTACCGGACGTGGCTCATCAGGTCGCCGGACATGTCCGACATCGGCTTGACCGTCGACGGGAACACCTTCTGCCAGGTCTTGAGGATCGGATCCTTGTCGTCCCAGCTGTAGAGCGTCACCTTGCCGTCGTACGCGTTGACGGTCGCCTTCACCGAGTTCCGGATGTAGTTGACGTCGTCGAGCGCGTAGTTCTGCGCCGGCGTGACCGAGTCGGAGATCGTGTCGGACAGACTCACGGTCTTCGAGTAGGGGTAGCTCGCACTCGTCGTGTAGCCGTCGACGATCCAGACGATCTGACCGTCCACCACGGACGGGTAGGGGTCGGAGTCGAGCGTCAGGTAGGGAGCGACCTTCTGGACCCGGGTGAGCGGGTCGCGGTCGTAGAGGATCTGCGACTGGCTGTTCACGGAGTCCGAGAGGAAGATCTGCTCGGACTGGAACTTGAGTGCGTAGACGAGCTTCTTGAAGACGTTGTCGAGCTTGGGCCCGCCATCGCCGTCAAAGGTCGTGTAGGTCTGCGACTCACCCTGCGTGCCCGACGGGTAGTCGAGCTCCACCGGGTCCGCACCCTTGGGAGCGCCGACGATGGAGTAGTCGGGCGACTGCTCGCCGAAGTACACGCGCGGTTCGAAGTCACCGAGCGCGCCGGTGGTGGGGATACCGGACTCGAGGAAGACCGGCTCACCGGAGGCCGAGCGCTGGTTGCCGTACGCGGCGACCAGACCGTACCCGTGGGTGTACACGACCGTGTTGTTGATCCACGACTGCGAGTTGTCGAGGCCGGCGACGTTCAGCTCGCGGACCGCGACGACGGCGTCCTGCGTCTTGCCGTCGATGTTGTAGCGGTCGACGTCGAGCTGCTTGTCGAAGGAGTAGAACTGCTTGAACTGCTCGAGCTGCGCGACCGAGGCGCTCACGAGCGACGGGTCGATGATCCGGATGTTCGCCGTGGTCTCGGCGTCCTGACGGAGTGCTCCGGGGGTCGCGTCGGTGGTGGCCGCGTACTCCTCCTCCTCGACGTCGGCGATCCCGTAAGCGTCGCGGGTCATGTCGATGTTCCGCTTGATGTACGGCGTCTCGAGGCTCTTCGCGTTCGGCTCCACCTGGAACCGCTGGACGATCCACGGGTAGAGGCTGCCGACGATGAGGGACGCGACGATGAGCAGCGCGGTACCGACGAGCGGCAGACGCCAGCGGCCGGTGAACGCGGTGACCACGAACAGGACGGCGACCATGAGCGCGATCCCGGCGAGGATGACCCGACCGGGGATGGTCGCGGCGACGTCGGTGTACGACGCTCCGGTGATGAGCGTGCCGGTGTCGTTCAGCGTCGTGTACTGGTCGAGCCAGAGGCTGACGGCCTGCAGGATCAGGTACAGCGCGGCGAGCACCGAGATCTGCACGCGGGCCGCCATGGAGATCCAGACCTCTCGGCTGACCACCCGGATGCCTCCGTAGAGGTAGGTGACGACGGCGGTGGCGATGAGGGCGATCAGGACGACCGCCGAGGAGAAGGCGACCACGGCCTGGAAGAACGGCAGGTCGAAGAGGTAGAACGACACGTCGAGGTTGAACTGCGGGTCCTTGGTGCCGGACGGGGTGCCGTTCATCCACAGCAGCACCAGCTGCCAGCGCGAAGCCGCGGCGACACCGCCGAAGAGGCCGAAGAGCGCCGGAATGCCGTAGGTCGCGAGTCGGCGGAGCGGCTCGACCACCTGCTGGTAGCGGTCGACCTGCGAGCTGAGCTTCGCGTAGACCGGACGGGTCCGGTAGGCGATCTCGATGGCGAGCCAGACGGGCAGGGCCATGCCCACGAACCCGACGAGGAACATGGCGATCGCCGCGATCCACTGCGTGGTCAGGACCTCGGTGAAGCCGAGCTGTTGGAACCACAGCAGGTCGGCGTAGAACCCCGAGAACACGAAGAACCCGATCAGGAGCGCGGCGATGATCGCCACCGTGATCGCGATCGGGGCGCGTCGGCGCTGAGTGGACAGGGGCTTCTCTGCTGCTGCGGATGTCACGTGTGGCCTCTTCAGATAGGGGTCGTCCCACCCATCCTAAAGCGGCCGGGCTGGGAGAGCGCCCGAAGCGGTCAACCGGCCGAGCAGGTGGGCAGCTTGCTCGTGTCGGCTCCGTCCGCGATGGCCTTGAGCGCTGCGAGCGAATCGTCGAGGGTCTTCACGGCGAAGACCGTCAAGCCGTCCGGGACGTGTCCGGCGACCTCGTCGCAGTTGCTCTCCGGCGCCAGGAACCACTCGGCCCCGGCGTCCTTCGCGCCGAACAACTTCTGCCGGATGCCGCCGATCGCGCCGACGTTGCCGTCGGCGTCGATCGTCCCGGTACCGGCGACGTCCTTCCCGCCGTTCAGCTCACCCGGGGTGAGCAGGTCGATCATGCCGAGCGCGAACATCATCCCGGCGCTCGGGCCGCCGACGTTGTCGAGCTGGATGGTGATGTCGACGGGGAGGTCGTAGGTGGTCTTGGTACCGATGCCGATCACGGTCGAGGTCGTCCCGTCCGACGCGGTCGCGGTCGTCGGCGTGATCTCGACGGTGCTCGCCGCTCCCCCGCGCACGATGTCGACCGTGACCGGCTTGTCCGTGCCGTTGGCGTTGATCGTGTCCCGCAGGGCCGCCAGGCCGGTCACCGGCGTACCGTCGACCGCGACGATCTCGTCGTCGAGCTGCAGCACACCCTGCGCGGGGGCACCCTCCGCGATCTGTGCCACCACGATGTGCTCGGGGACCTCGTACCCGAGCTCACGCAACGCCGCCGCGACCGAGTCCTGCTGCGAATCGACCATGAGGGTCGCGTTCTGCTCGTCGCGCTGCTCGGTGGTGACGCCGGGCGGGAAGTAGAGGTCCATCGGCACGACGGCGCGGCTCGGGTCGAACCAGGCCGAGACGATGTCGAGCCAGCCCGGGCTCCGTTGCGGGTTCCCGACCAGCTGGACCGTCAACATGTCGAGTGTGCCGCCGGTCTCGTAGGTCTGCTTGTCGTGGACCTCGATGAGCGGGACGTCGCCGTCGTCGCCCTCGGTCGTACCCAGCACGTTGAACACGGGACCCGGCTGTTCGATGACGTACGGCGCGGGTACCGCCGACAGCACGCCGAGGAGGACGAGCGAGAGGCTGAGCACGATCCACCCGAACCGGGCGCGACGATTGCGACCCTGACCGGTCGGCGCCGAAGCGGTGGGAGCCTCATCGGCGAAGAGCGACATGCAAGCCTTCCGGAGTGTTCGCGGTGGGCGGAAACCCGACCAACCATACCCCGGCGATTCTTCAGCGAGGTGCGACTAGCGTAGAAGGCCCAGCACCGAGCTATCTGAGAGGCGGCTGACGTGCCAGAGGATTCCGACAAGAGTCCGGAGGACGAGTTCCGCGACATGCTCCGCGAGCTCCTCTCCGGCAACGGTTCGTTCGACCCGAGCCAGCTCGCCGGCGCCGCCGGCCTCCCCAGCGATCCGGCCAGTCTCGCTGCGCTCATGTCGCAGCTCCAGGGCGCACTCCGTTCCAGTGGCGACGGCATCAACTGGGACACCTCACTCCAGCAGGCGAAGACCATCGCCGGAGACGGCGCCCAGGACACGACGCCCGAGCAGCGTGCGGCGTTCGAGCAGGCGTTCCACATCGCCTCCCTGTGGCTCGCCGACGTCACCGACGTCGCCGAGCTGTCGAGCGAACCGGCCCTGTACACGAGGACGCGCTGGGCCACGAAGACGATGCCGTTCTGGACGCAGCTCGCCGAGCCGGTGGCCACGAACATCGCGAACGCCCTGACCGGCGTGCTCACGGAACGCGCACCCGAGGAGCTGTCGAGCATGATCGCGAACGCCGGACAGCTCGTCCGCGGCATCGGCGGCACGCTCTTCGCGATGCAGCTCGGACAGGTCGTCGGTCAGCTCTCCAGAGAGGTCGTCTCCGGCGGCGACATCGGCATCCCGCTGCTCGACGACAACGAGGCCGCCCTGGTGCCCCAGAACGTCGCCGACTTCGGCGAGGGCCTCGACATCCCGGCGGATCAGGTCCAGATCTACCTGGCGGTCCGCGAACTCGCGCACGCACGACTCTTCCGCCACGCCCGCTGGCTCCGCCTGCACCTCATCTCCTCGATCACCGACTTCGCGCGCGGCATCCGGATCGACACCGACCGACTCGAGGAGCTCGCCGAGAGCTTCGACCCGTCGAACCCCGAGGAACTCCGGGAGGCCATGACGAGCGGGGCGCTCATCCCCGCCCGCACGGAGGCACAGGACGCGAGCCTCGCTCGACTCGAGACGACGCTCGCCCTCATCGAGGGCTGGGTCGACGTGGTCACCGCGGCAGCCACCGAGCGTCTCCCCCGCTCCGCTGCCATCGCGGAGACCGTCCGCCGACGCCGCGCCGCCGGTGGGCCGGCCGAACAGGCCTTGGGCGCGCTCGTGGGACTCGAGCTGCGACCCCGCCGGCTGCGCGAGGCTGCGCAGATGTGGCAGCAGGTCACCGACGCCGTCGGTACCGCGCAGCGCGACGCCCTGTGGTCGCACCCCGACCTCGTGCCGACCGCAGCCGACATCGACGCCCCGGAGGCGCTCATCGCGCGCCTCGAAGCGGAGGCCCGGGGCGAGCGTCCCGAGCAGGACGAGATGGATCTCGCGCTCGAAGACCTCCTCCGTGGCGAAGAACGCGGCGACCAGCACGACGACGAGCCCGGTTCGGAGCCCTCCGACCCGAACGGTGCCGGCGGCCCCCCGGTCTGATCCACAGCGACGCTCCACAGCTCGTCCTTCCGGGCGGGCTGTGGAGAGTGCCGACGCGACCGGTCGTCGACCCGTCATCATCGATGGATGACGACGCGCCTCGATCCCAGGAGACCGCTGCTCTGGCGAACCCCGCACAGCCTGCAGGTGGGAGTCGATGAAGCGGTCCTGCTCGACAGCGTCCGGACCGAGACCGAGCAGGTCGTCGCGGCACTGCGTGCCGGCTTCCCGGCTCTGGTCGAACGACGACTGCCGGACGCCTTCGACATCCCAGCCCAGGAGTTCGATCGCGTCCTCTCGACGCTCGACCCGGTGATCGAGCATGACGGCCCCACTTCCGGACCCACCGTGACGCACGGGGTCGTCGTGGACGGCGCCAGCCCGGCGGCCGAACTCCTCCGACGTCTCCTCTCCGAGCAGGAACCGGTCGAACTCCTGCCGCCGGAGTCCGGGTCGACCGAACCCGGAGCGCAGCCCGACCACGTCGACGTCGCCGTCCTCTTCGCCGACTTCGTCATCCCGCCGAGTCGGTACACGCGCTGGCTGCGCGACGACGTCCCGCACCTGCCGGTCGTCTTCAGCGATCGTGTCGTGAGGATCGGGCCGTTCGTGACACCCGGTTCAGGGCCGTGCCTGCACTGCGTCGAGCTGCACCGCACCGACGACGATCCGGCCTGGCCGGCCGTCGCCTCCCAGCTCCTCGGGCGCCGCTCGCCACTCGACACCCAGCTCCTCGGTGCGGAGGTCGCGACCCGCGTGACCCGCCTGGTGCTCCGACACCTCGACGCGTCCCAGCCGATCCTCGCGAGCACCCAGCTGGTGGTCGACGCCGCGACCGGTGGGGTCAGGCGCCGCGTCGTCCGGGAGCACTCGAGGTGCGCATGCCGAGCTCTGCCAGGAATCGCGACGGCTCGCGTCGACCACCACGTTGCTGCATCTCGGACCAGGACAGGTTGAGCAGCCGCTTGGCGCGCGTGATGCCGACGTAGAGGAGCCTCCGTTCCTCGTCCGCCTGCTCGAACTGTTTCGCGTAGGAGATCGGCAGATAGCCCTCGGAGAGCCCGATGAGGTGCACGGCCTCCCACTCGAGGCCCTTCGCCGAGTGCAGTGTCGCCAGCGTGACCGCCTCGACCGTCGGCTCGTGCTGCGCGGCCTGCCGCAGTTGCAGCTCATCCGTGAAGGCGCGGAACGAGGTCCCCTCCGGCGCCTGGTCGACGAGCCCCATGATCGCGTTGAGCGACTCCCAGCGGTCACGCACCGCACCGCCGCCGTCGGGCGGGTCCTGGCTCCAGCCGAGCGACCGGAGCACGTCGCTCACGGACTTGAACAGGGGCTCACCGCTGATCGAGACGGAGGCCGCGCGGAGCTGGAGCAGGGCCTGCCGCACCTCGGGCAGCTCGAAGAAGCGCTTGGAGCCGTGCATGACGTACGGGATGCCGGCTTCGCCGAGGGCCGTCTCCAACGCCGCCGCCTGGACGTTGATCCGGTAGAGCACGGCGATCTCCGAGGCAGGGACGCCCGCCTGCAGCTGCACGAGGATCTCCGAGGCCACGCCTCTCGCCTCGGACAGCTCGTTCGGGTACTGCCGCAGGCCGACCGCCGGCGTCTCGGACCGCGCGGTCTGGGTGCCCTCGTCGTCACGTGCGGTGGCCGCTGAGAGGTGCAATGCCCCCGGGCGCCCCCGCATGAGCGTGTTCGCCGCGGCCACGACCGGCGGGGCGGAACGGTAGTTGCGTTCGAGCCGGACGACCGTGGCGTCGTGGTACCTGGTCGGGAAGTCGAGCAGGTAGTCGGAACGGGCACCGGCGAAGGAGTAGATGGTCTGGCTCGCGTCTCCGACGACGCACACGTCCCGTCGTCCGCCCAGCCAGAGTTCGAGGAGCCGGTGCTGCAGTGGCGAGACGTCCTGGTACTCGTCCACGACGAAGAAGCGGTACTGCTCGTGCACCTGCATGGCGACGGCGGGCTCGGTCTCGATCATGCCGGCACAGGCGAGCAGGACGTCCTCGAAGTCGATGCGCCGACGCTCGTCCTTCAACTGCTCGTAGGTCTCCTGGAGCGAGACGACCTGCTCGAGGGACAGCTTGGCCGGCAGCGGCCGGTTCGACGCCGCGTACTGCTCGAGGGTCAGGCCGGACACCTTGCGCCATTCGATCTCGCCCGCCACGTCGCGCAGGGTCGCCGTGTCGACCCGCAACCGGAGCCGTTCGGCTGCGTGCCCGAGCACCCGGCCCTTGCTCTCGACGAGCGCGGGCACCTGTCCGCCGACGACCTGGGGCCAGAAGAAGTTCAGCTGCGAGAGCGCGGAGGCGTGGAAGGTCCTGGCCGAGACACCCTCGGCCCCGAGAGCCCGGAGCCGGCCACGCAGTTCCGCAGCGGCGCGGCTGGTGAAGGTGAGCGCCATGACGCGCGACGCCGTGTACGTCCCGGTCGCGACCCCGTAGGCGATGCGGTGGGTGATCGCACGGGTCTTGCCGGTGCCTGCGCCGGCGAGCATGCACACGGGTCCGCGGAGCGCCTCCGCTGCGACGGCCTGGTCGGGGTCGAGTCCGGCCAGCAGTTCGGCCGGACTGCTCATCGGGACCCCTCGGTGGTGCCGCGCCTCATCGAGACCAGGATCCGCGAAGCCATTCGTCGATCACGGCTCGTGCGATCGACGACGGTCCGGGGAGGATGACGTCGGTGGCCGGGTCCTCGAGTTCCTCCCGCGTGAACCACCGCAGGTCGATGATCTCCTGGCCGTCCGGGACGAGCGCCTCCGGATCCTGATCCTCCGCGAGCGGGGCGACGAAGCCGAGCATGAGCGAGCGCGGGAACGGCCACGGCTGCGACCCGAGGTAGACGGGCGTGCCGAGACGCATCCCCGACTCCTCGAAGATCTCGCGGGCGACGGCCTGCTCGAGGGACTCGCCGGCATCGACGTAGCCGGCCAGCAGTGAATACCGGTTGTGCTCCCACATCGCGTTCGACCCGAGCAGGATCCGTCCCTGCGAATCGACGACCGCGACGATGACCGCGGGATCCATGCGCGGGAAGAGTTCGTTGCCGTCGACCGGGCAGTGCCGTGCCCAGCCGGCGTTGCGAACCGTGGTCGGCGAGCCGCAGTGCGCACAGAACGGCTCGGCTCGGTGCCAGCCGGCGATCGCCAGCGACGTCGCCAGGATCCCGACGTCGCGGTCGGACAGCCGGTGTCCGCTCCGACGGAGGTCGAACCAGCGGTCCTCGTCCTCGGTGATCGCGTCGGCGTCGGCGTCAGCGAGGACCCACAGCAGGATGTCCGTGCCCGGTGGTGTCCCCGGGCTGTCCTCGACAGTGCTTCCGAGGTAGACCATGAGCTCCGGCTCGGGTAGCTCCGAAGGATCCAGGAGGTCGAGCGCGTCGCCGGTCACGAGCGCGCGCCGACCGCGGAGGACGACGGCTCGGGCGTTCGGATCGAGCCGCAGTCCGTCGAGCACGTCCGGTCGTGAACGGAGCTCGCCGTGACGGTCGAGTCCGCCTCTCGCGAGCGGTAGACCGGCGAGTGCGCGAACCTGAATCGTCATGGACAACCTCTCTGAGGGCGTGGCGAGCGCGGCTCACCGGGACGGCCCCGTACCCTGGATGTCATGGCCAGATCCCATCTCACTCTAGCCGCGTTGGCCACCTCGGCCGTCGCCGACCTCCAGGTCCGCGGGTCCGGCGCGCACACCGCCGGCGGCGAGGGGAACTACGACGCGGCCCGTCTCGTGACGGCCGACGGGCGCGAGCTCATCGTGCGCATCCCGACCTCACAGCAGGCCGAGACGGAGCAGTCCGCGGACCTCATCGCCCTTCGCGCACTCACGCCCGGTATCCGCAGCAGGTTGCCCTTCGACGCTCCGACCGTCGTGGGCCAACTGCCCGTCGACGGCACTCGCGCCGTCGTGCTCGACTTCGTGGCCGGCAGTCACCTCGACCCGACCGCGCTCGGCCGCGACGAGGTCCTCTCCGACTCGCTCGGTGCCGCGGTCGCCGCGATCCACTCCCTCCCGACGGCCTTCATCGCGGAAGCGGGCCTCCCGCTGCTGTCCACCGAGCTCATCCGGGCGGACGCGCACCGCATCGTGTCCCGCGCCGCCGAGACGAGGCTCCTCCCGACCGCTGTCAGGGAGCGCTGGCAGGCGGCCGTCGAGGACCACTCACTCTGGCAGTTCCAGCCCACCGTCATCCACGGATCCCTCGCCGCCGACCGGGTGCTCGTCATCCGTCAGGACGGCCACGGACTCGTCAACGGCGTCATCGAATGGGGCTCGCTGCGGGTCGGCGACCCGGCCCTCGACCTCCACTGGATCGCGACGCTCGGCGCGACCGGCGAGCAGGCGCTGTCCGCCTACGCGGCCTCGTGTTCCCGCGGACCCGACCGCTTCGTCACGCTCCGCGCCCGCCTCTACGCGGAACTCGAGATCGCCCGCTGGCTCCTGCACGGCCGCGACAGCCACGACGAGACCATCGTCGAGGACGCGGTCGCGATGCTCGACGGACTCGTCGACCGCGTGCTCGGCGACGTGACGGATCCCCTCGGCACCACGACCGGACCCGTCCTCGACGTCGACGAGGTCGAGGACATGCTCGACCGCACGCCGATCGGCTCGTCCTCCCCCGGCATCGCCATGCAGACCGACACCTATGACCGGTCAGAGCTCGAGCGCGCCCTCGGCCGCGATCCCGGCGGCCCGGAGGACGACGACACCGACGACGGTGACACGGACGACGATCGCGACCACGTCGGAACCGACGCGGACGCGAACGCCACGGATCAGATCGACACCTCGTCGTTCGAGCTCTGGGACTCGGCGGCCTCCCCGAAGGACCGCTCCCACTCCGACAGGAGCTCCTCCTCCGAGTAGAGGCGTTCCGGCCGGAGCTGCACGTCGTGGCTCACGTAGTAGAGCACGGCGTCGATGCGCTCGGGGTCGACCTCCCGGTGGTGAGCGTACGCCAGACGGTAGAGCGCGAGCTGGAACGAGGCGTTCCGCACGTCCTCCGGTGTCGTGGGTACCGCGCCGGTCTTCCAGTCGACGATCTCGAACCGGTCCCCGCGCTCGAACACCGCGTCGAGCTTGCAGACCACCACTCGTCCGGTGTCGCCGAGCGGCACGTGGATCTCGGTCTCGACCTCGACCGGTCGGACGTCCGCCCATTCCGAGGCGAGGAACCGCTCGGTGAGCTCGTCGAACCCGATCCCCTCCGACGCGTCCGGCCCCGGGCGTTCGACGTCGAGCTCCTCGGGGAGCGCGTCGACCAGCTCCTGCAATCCGAAGCGTCCGTAGTGCGCCTCGACCCACGAATGGAACCGGGTCCCGAGACGGGTCTGCCGGTAGGGCCGCTGCGGGACGGGGCGACGCAGACGTTCGAGTGCGGCCTCCGGTTCCGTGACGAATTCCTTGAACTTGGACGCGGGGATGCGCACAGGGAGCTCACCGCGCGCGGTCGTCGTCGCGGCACGGCGTCGTTCCTCGAGGAGCAGCGTCAGCTCGTTCTCGAGGGGGCCGAGGGTCGCCAGCAGCTCGGACTCGGGCCGTCCGCGCCGCTGGTCGACCTCGGCCGCCGCCCGCTCGACGACGTTCCGACGCGCTCCGAGCGGATCGAGTGGCCAGTCGAGGACCGCGGCACCGGAGTCGACCGGGTTCTCCTCGAAGGCGGAGGCTGCGGGGAGCGGTGCGATGACGCCCGCCGCGGCCAGCTCCAGGAGGTAGGTGCTCGCAGCACGGGGTCGCTTCCGATCGCCCGACCAGAACGAGCCGGTGAGCAGGAGGTCGTGCTTGGCGCGGGTCACCGCCACATACGCGAGCCGGCGTTCCTCGTCGAGCGCGCGTTCGCCGAGCGCCTCCGAGAAGGCGAGCTGAGCGTCGACGACCTCCTTCCGCGTCTCGGCCGTCCGCCAGGCGAACTCCGGCAGCTCCGCCGCGTCGCCTCGGAAGTCGTACGGCAGCGTCCCGAGACGCACCCAACCTTTGCCGTCCTTCGGTTTGGCTGGCAGTTCGTCGACCACGAGCCGCGGGATCGCGACATGGTCCCACTCGAGGCCCTTCGAACCGTGGATGGTGAGCAGTTGGACCGCACCCTGGTCGGGTGCGTCGCTCGCCGGTCCGAGGTCGTCTCGGGCGAGCGAGCGGTCGATCCACGCCAGCAGGCTGCCGAGCGTCACCTGCTCCTCCGCCTGGATGAACGAGATGACCTCGTCGTGGAAGGCCTGCAGTCTGGCCGGGGCGCGCGCCGCGGAGCCGGTCGACTCGTTCGCGACGACCTCGATGTCGAGTCGCAACTCGCGCTCGACCGCTCTGACGAGATCGGGGAGGCCGCTGCCCGCACGACGCCGCAGGGAGGCGAACACCAGTCCGGCCTCCCGGAGACGCGAACGCGCCTCGTCGGTGAACCCGGCGGCGAGGCCGGCCGGCACGCGGTCGGCGGCGATGAAGTCGAGCGCGTCGATGATCGACCGCCCGTCGTCGTCGGCGACCGACTCACGGAGCCGGGCGGCCAGTTCGGCGTCGTACCGCTTCGTCTTCCAGTCGATGGCCTGCAGGTACCGGGCCACCTCCACGAGGTGTCCGAGGTCGTGGACGCCGATCCGCCAGCGAGGCCCGCTCAAGAGCCTGATGAGCGAGGACCCGGCACCGGGATCGTGGATGACCCGCAGTGCCGCCGTCACGTCGACGATCTCCGGCGAGGAGAGCAGACCGCCGAGGCCGAGGATGTGGTGGGGGACGCCGAGCGCGGCGAGGCCGTCGGCGAACTCCTGCATCGGTCGACGCGCCCGGAACAGGATCGCGGCCGAACCGGCCGGGTCTCCCCCGCGTTCTGCGAGCAACCGGTCCGCGCACCACTCGGCGACCACCCGGACCTCCTCGGCACCGGTCTCGGGGAACTCGACGGCCAGGGAGCCCGCCCCGGCGCCGGGCTTCGGCTCGAGGTCGAGGACACGCAGCTTCCCCGCCGTCTGCGCCTGCTGCTGCAACGGGCGGACGAGGACGTTCGCGGCTTCGAGGACCGTGCGGTCGTTCCGCCAACTCGTGGACAGGTTGAACTGGGTGGCGGCGACCTCCCGACCGAAGTCGCGGGAGAACCGTGCGAGGTTCGCCGCGCTCGCGCCGCGCCAGCCGTAGATGGACTGGTGCGGGTCGCCGACCGCCATGACGGGGTGGTCGGCGAACAGGGTCGACAGCAGTCTGGTCTGCACGACCGAGGTGTCCTGGTACTCGTCGAGCAGGACGACGCCCGCGCGATCGCGTGCGACGGCGGCGACCTTCGACGAACGTTCGCAGGCGGCGAGCGCGAGGGCGACCTGGTCGGAGAACTCGACGAGTCCCTGCCGGCGCTTCTCGTCGGCGTACCGGTGCGCGAGGTCGAGCAGGACCGGCAGGGCACCCACGACCTCGACGGCCTGGTCGATCTGCGCGTACGCCCCGCGACCGCCGTCGGGGAGCTCGCCGATGCCGACGAACCGTTCCACGAAGCCGAGCAGCTCCTCGGTGGTGCCGTCGATCTCGGCGAGCTCGTGACTCAGTGAGAGGACGAGCTCGGCCACCTGGTCGACGGACTTGCCGAGGGTGGCGAGCCGTTCGTCTCCGTGCCGGACCACGACGCGCCTCGCGAGTCGCCAGGCGGACGCCTCGGACAGCAGGACCGACTCGGGCTCACGGCCCACCAGGAGGGCGTTGTCGCGGAACAGGGCGTTCGCATAGGCGTTGTAGGTGGACACCTCGGGACGGTCGAAGAGCGCGTCGGCCGCCGGCTCCAGGATCCCGATGTCCTGCAGGGCGGCGATCCGCTTGCCGATCCGTGCCGCCAGCTCACCCGCGGCCTTCCTGGTGAAGGTGAGCCCCAGGATCCCGTCGACGCTCACGTACCGGTTGGCGAGCAGCCACACGACGCGTGAGGCCATGGTCTCGGTCTTCCCGCTCCCCGCACCGGCGACGACGAGTACGGGCGCCATCGGGGCCTCGATGACCTCGACCTGCTGCGTCGTCGGTTGTGGGAGGCCGAGCAGGCCCGCGAGCATCTCGGCCGAGTAGGTCTCCTCCGTGCTCACGAGCTCACCGCCGGGACGACGTGGATGGCGCACTCGCCGAACGCGAACGGGTCATGACAGTGGGTCCCGACACGGGCCTCGAACACCGCGCCCGCCATGCCGACCGCGTCCGCCAGAACACGCTCGCGGAAGCGCTCGAGGGCGTCGTCGTCGAAGGCGGGCTGGGCCGGGTCGTAGTACTCCTTGCGCTTCGTGCCGGCCGACACGACGATGAGCTTCGCGCCACCGCTCAGCAGCCCCTCCGTACCGACGATCGCACCGGACGCCAGCGCGAGCTGGTAGGCACCGAGCTGCGCCATGTCGGCGACCTCCCGGTCCTGTCTGGGCGCCGAGCCACCGGTCTTGAGGTCGGCGATCACGACGCGTCGCGTCCCGTCGGCGTCGGGCACCAGTTCGACGCGGTCGATCGAGCCGCCGAGCACGGCCGCGCCGCCCAACTCACCGATGGGGATGCGGAGGCTGAACCGGCTCTCGTTGCCGATCGAGGTCACTCCTGCGCGCTCCGCGTCGTGGAGGTACGCCGACAGCCGATGGACGAGTTCCGCCGCACGCCGTTTCGTCGCCGCGCCCTCCCAGTCCGCTTCGAAGTGGAGTTCGTCCCAGCGGTCCTCCACCGCTGCCCAGAGCGCGCCCTCGTCGGAGGACTCGGCGTGTTCGAGCGCGGAGTGCACGATCGTGCCGAGCCCGGAGGCGAACCCGGAGGCTCCGCCGCCCAGTCGGGCGATCGCCCAGTGCAGCGGGCACTCCTCGAAGGCCTCCATGCGGGACGGGGAGACCGGCAGCTCCTCGACGGCGGGGTCGTGGAGCGGTGCCGTCGAGCTCGGTGCGGCCACGCCGTACCACTCCTCGGTCGGAGCGCCAGGGACCCCCGCGGTGGCGAGGATGGCCAGGGCCGAGGCGGATGCCGCACGTTCGGCCGGGTCCGCGGGTCGGATCCGGCGGGTGAGCGAGCGACGCAGGGTGCCGACGAGCCCCCGGAGCGACAGGGGCGACAGGGATGCGCGGTGCGGATCGGGTTCCGGGAGCAGGGTGAGGAACGGGCTCGCCTGGTGGTCGTCGTCGACGACCGCGACCACCATGAGCGACCGGTGCGCACGAGAGGTCGCCTGGGCGAAGAGTCTGAGCTCGTCATGGAGGACCGCGCGTCGTGCGTCCGCCGTCGCGGTGGCCGTGCCCTCCAGCAGCTCCACGAGCTCGGAGGCGCCGAGCAGTGAGTCGCGGACCCGCAGATTGGGCCACACGCCGTCCTGCATGCCGGCGACGACGACCGTATCGAACGCGGTACCGACCAGGGCGGCGGGCGTCGCGATCGTGACCGCCTCCCGGAGGCCCGTCGGCGCGAGGGAGTCGTCGCCGACCGTCTGTTCGAGCAGGCGGTCGAGGAAGACGGAGGCCGGGGTGTCGGGCTCCGCCTCGACGAAGGTGCGTGCCGCATCGGCCAGCTGGGTGATCGCGTCGAGGTCGCGGTTCGCCTCCTCGGCGGCCTGACCGCTGCCCTTCGACAGCGAGACCCAGGAGCGCTCGAGCCTGCTCCGCGACCAGAGGCCGTAGACGAGCTCCTCGGCGGACGCGCCCGCCGCGGCTTGCGCGCTCGCCTCGGCGAGGCTGTCGGCGAGTGAGCGGGCGCGGGCGGCGGAGGGCGTCTCGAGTCCGATGAGTGCACCGGGGACGGCGAACGCCTCCTCCAGCAGGCGGTCCGCGCTGCGGTCGAGGCCCTCAGCGAGATCGGCGTGGCGGAGCGCGGCCCGGAGTCGCCTGACCCCGATCGAATCCAGTCCGCCGAGCGCACTGTGGAGGAGTTCGGTCACGACCTCGGCGTCGAGCGGCGTCCGTCCGAGCGCCACCGACATGGCGAGGAGGACCGACCTGACGAACGGGTGGTCGCGCAGCGGTGCTCCGCCGGTGCTCGCCCGGGTGGGCACCTCGAGGGAGGACAAGCCCCGTTCGATCGCCGGGATCAGCCCGCCGCTGCGGACGACCACCGCCATGTCGGCCCACGCGACGCCGTCGAGGACGTGGCGCTCGCGGAGGAAGCGTGCGACGACCGCGATCTGCTCGGCCGGGGAACCGGCCGCCACGGTGACGACGGAGTGTTCGGGCGTCTCCGCGTCATCGACCGGTGGCGCGGCCGTGCGGTGGAGTCCGGCGCCGGCCGTGCCGATGCGTTCCGCGACACCGCGGACGGTCGCCCGGATGTCCGGCGTCCCGCGGTGGACCTGCCCGAGGACGAGCGTGTCCACCGGGCGGCCGAGCACCTCGGCGAACCGCCCGAGGGCGTCGGCACGGGCACCGTGGAAGGCACCCGTTGTGAGGTCGGGGTCGCCGAACGCGACGACCGTGACCCCGTGTCGGGCGAGCGCGGCGAACAGCTGCAGGACGCCGTGGGTCGCCTCCTGGGCGTCGTCCACGAAGACCACCCGCAGGCTGCCGAGCACGCCCGTTCCCGGTTCCTGTTCGTCGAGGAGCCGGACGGCGCGGGCGAGGGCCGCCGCGGGCGTGAGGTGTCCGCGCCAGTCGTCGGCGAGGAACCCCTCGATGAAGCCCGCGGACGCGACCCACTCGGGACGCCCGTGCTCCGTACCGAGCCGACGCAGCTCGGCAGGCGCGACGTCGTGTTCGACGCTGCGTTCCATGAGGTTCCGGAGCTCGGTGCGGAACCCCTGCAGGCGCCTGACCTCCGGACCGAGCTCGGCGGGCCACAGCGGACCGGTCGCGTCCTGTTCGTCGCCGAGGAGTCGCTCGGCGATGGTCTGGTCCTGCTCGCCGCCCGTCAGCAACCGCGGTCGTCCTGAACCGGCGAACGCCCCGGAGCCCGCGATGACCTCGAGCGCGAGGGAGATGGCGGTGCGCGCCAGGGATCCGGGTGTGGCGCGCGCGACCCGTGCCTCGAGGCGGTCGCGGAGGACCTGCGCCGACGACCGGGAGGAGGCGATGACGAGCACCTCGTCGGTGCGCAGACCGCGCGAGTGCACGCGTTCCGCGACCGCTTCGATGAGTGTCGTGGTCTTGCCCGTGCCGGGAGCCCCGAGCACGACGGCGGACCGGTCGTCCGCGAGCCGCAGCACGGCCTCCTGCGAGTCGTCGAGCCGGACGCCCGTGCCGACAGCCGGGTCGCCGACGGGCGCGCGGTCCGCGTCACGGACCGCACCCGTCGGATCGTCGGAGGCGTCGGGAACGGTCATGGTCCGCACGTTACCGGAGCCTCCCGACATCGCCGCGACGGCCGACCGGCGTTCCGCTGTTCGCTGACAGCAGCCGACCCGCGCCGGTCGGAGGACCACGACTCCCGTAGTCTTGCCCTACGCAACCGAAAGGCACTCAAGGTGGAAATTCGCATCGGAATCCTCAACAGCCCTCGCGAGATCGGCTTCGAGACCTCGCAGCCGGCGTCGGAGATCGAGCAGGCGGTCAAGACCGCGCTCGAGACGGACGCCAAGCTGCTCGCACTCAAGGACGACAAGGGCACCAGCTACCTCATCCCGACCGCGGGCATCGGCTACGTCGAGCTCGGAACCGAGGAGTCCCGCCGCATCGGATTCGTCGGCTGACCATGGAACTCCTCTTCGTCGTGCTCGGCGGTGCCATCCTCGGTCTCGCCGTCCGCTACCTCCTGCCCGGCCGCGACCAGCACGGGGCCGCGCTCATCCCGGCGGTCGCGACGCTCGTCGCCGCCGTCGTCTGGGTCGCGGCGACGTGGGCCGGCATGGCGTGGGACGGCGGCTGGATCTGGGTGCTCGCCTTCGGCGCGACCGTCGTCGTGAGTGTGGTGGTCGACCTCGTGCTCGTCCGCGTCCGCACCTCGTCGGACGAGGCGATGCTGACCCGCTTGCAGCAGGGCGTCGCCGCCTGACCCGAGGCGCTCGATCGATCGACGCCGTCGCTCCACCCTGGGCGGCGGCGTCGTCGTGTCGGAGGGGACGACCGGTCAGGCCGTGAGCCCGAGCGCGTCCATCCGTCTGGTGTGGTTCGCGATGAGCTCCGTGTAGACCGGTTCGACCCGGGCGTCGTCCGGCAGCGCCTTGCTCTCGGTCACGAGGGCGGACCTGGCGACGAGCATGGTGTCGCCGAGCAACCGACGGCCCCACATCGCGAGCGTCGAAGCGCGCTCGGGGTGCGTTGCGATCACCCGGTGCAGGATCCCGACGAGCGGGTCCTCCTCCGGACCGGGGGCGACGATCGCAGCCAGGTCGCGGGCGTCCGCCCCGTCCAGGCCGCGGGCGAGCTGCGCGAAGAACTCGTCGAGGAAGCCCCGCGCCACGAGGACGCCCAGCAGGAGTTCGTCCCAGGTGCCGGTGCGCAGGATCGCCTGGAACTCGTCCCGCGTGCGTGCGTAGGGTTCGAGCACGGCGCCCGGGTCGTCGCTCGTCCGGCGGAGCCAGGCGAGTAGCGCCTGGTGCTTGCGCAGCGCCGTGGCGGCGGCCTCGGCGACCGTCTCCCGATCGGCGTCGTTCGGAGCGTGCTCGACCGCGAACGACAGCGTCATGAAGAACCCGAGCTGCAGTTGCGCCACCTGACCGAGGTAGTCCGCGGTGCTGGGCGCGAGCTCGTGGAGGTCGACGCGGGTCGCCTGGACGGCGTCCTCCCGCGAGCGCAGACGAGGCGTCTGGGTGCCGGGACGCCGACGTCGTGCAAACCAACGAGCCATGCGACCACCCTATCCGCAGCGCGCCGATCGCCGCGTTCAGCGCGCCCAGCGGCCTCTCGGGGCGTCCCGGGTAGGATAGCCGTGCCCCGGCGTCGGATCGGGGCCCTACACCTGTGTGCAATCGAAGGTGTAGACCATGACTGCACTGACAGGTATCTCCGTGACTTTCTCTGATCTCGGTGTCGACCAGGACATCGTCGACGCCCTCACCACCAAGGGCATCATCGAACCATTCCCCATCCAGGAGCAGACGATCCCCCTCGGGCTCGCCGGCCAGGACATCATCGGCCAGGCCAAGACGGGCACGGGCAAGACCTTCGGGTTCGGCATCCCGATCGTCCAGCGCCTCGGCCTCGACCCGGCTCCCGGCGTCAAGACCCTCGTCGTCGTCCCGACCCGTGAGCTCGCCGTCCAGGTGTCCGAGGACATCGAGATCCTCATCTCGAACCGGTCGACGACGCTCGTCTCCATCTACGGCGGCAAGGCCTACGAGGGACAGATCGAGCAGCTGAAGGCCGGGGCCCAGATCGTCGTCGGCACGCCCGGACGTCTCATCGACCTCAACAACCAGCGCCTCCTCGACCTCTCGGGCATCACCGAGATGGTGCTCGACGAAGCCGACAAGATGCTCGACCTCGGCTTCCTCGCCGACATCGAGAAGCTCTTCTCCAAGACTCCCGCCGCGCGTCACACGATGCTGTTCTCGGCGACCATGCCCGGTCCGATCGTGGCCCTGGCCCGCCGCTTCATGAGCAAGCCGATCCACATCCGGGCGAGCGACCCCGACGAGGGGCTCACGCAGGCCAACATCAAGCACCTCATCTACCGCGCGCACTCGCTCGACAAGGACGAGGTGATCTCGCGCATCCTGCAGGCCGAGGGTCGCGGCAAGACCGTGATCTTCACGCGGACCAAGCGTGCCGCCGCGAAGCTCGTCGAGGAACTCACCGACCGCGGGTTCAACGCCGCGGCGGTGCACGGCGACCTGAACCAGGAGCAGCGCGAGCGGGCGATGGCGTCGTTCAAGGCCGGCAAGCGCGACGTCTTGATCGCCACCGATGTCGCCGCTCGTGGCATCGACGTCGACGACGTCACCCACGTCATCAACCACACGATCCCCGAGGACGAGAAGACGTACCTCCACCGCGTCGGCCGTACCGGTCGCGCCGGGAAGACGGGTATCGCCGTCACGTTCGTCGACTGGGACGACCTCCACAAGTGGGCGCTCATCAACCGCGCCCTCGAGTTCGGTCAGCCGGAACCGACGGAGACCTACTCCTCGAGCCCGCACCTGTTCACCGACCTCGGGATCGCCGAAGGCACGAAGGGCCGGCTGAAGCCAGCCAAGGCCGTCGAGCCCGCTCCACGACGCGAGGGTTCGCGGAGCGCCGGCGGACGCGACGGTTCGCGGACCGGCGGCGGACGCGAGGGTTCGCGGACCAGCGGCGGTCGCGGAGGTGAGCGCGGCGGACGCGGAGGCGACCGCACGCAGCCGACCAGCACCCGTCTCGAGTCCCAGCCGAGCACCCGCGCCCACTCGCGGACGCACGACGCCGCCTCGACCGACACCGTCGACCGCAGCGCGCCCGCAGCAGGCACCCACGACGGCCACGGTCCGGAGCACCGCGACGGCAACAGCGCTCCCCGCCGCCGGAGCCGGACGCGCCGCACCGCTCCCCCGGCCCCCACGGCGTAGATCCGCCACGCAGAACGCCCGCACCCTTCCGGATGCGGGCGTTCTGCATGTCGCGAGCGCGGCACTCGGAGCCGGACGCCCCGTGGGCACGTCGACAGGCTCAGTGACCGAGGGGAGTTCGACCGGGACTCCGGACGCGCGGCAGATCAGTCGGGCAGGACGGGTGCCGAGCCGGTGGCCTCGGCCACGATGCGCCGGACCACGTCGATGTCCGTGGTGTTCTCGCCGAGGCGGTTCGGCTTACCGGTCCCGTGATAGTCGCTCGAACCGGTCGCGACGAGACCCAGCTCGGAGGCGATCCGCCGCACGACGACCTTCCCCTCCTCGGTGTTCTCGCGATGCTCGATCTCGAGCCCGAACAGGCCCGCGTCAGCGAGTTCGCGGAAGTACGGTTCGGGCAGCATCCGGTCGCGGCCGGCCGGGACCGGGTGGGCGATCACGGGGACGCCACCGGCGGCGCGGACGAGCTTGACCGCGGTGAGCGGGTCGGGCGCGTAGTGCGGCGCGTAGTACCCGGTGCGCGGATGCAGGATGCCGTCGAAGGCTTCGCCACGGTCGGCCACGATCCCGAGGGCGACGAGGGCGTCGGCGATGTGGGGCCGTCCGACGGTCGCACCTTCGCGGGTCTGCGCGAGGACGTCCGCCCAGGACAGCGGGTAGTCGCCCCCGATGCGTGCCACGATGCCTTCGGCCCGCCGGAGCCGGGACTCCCGGATCTTCGCGGTCTCCTGGAGCAGGTCGCCGTTCAACGGATCGATGAGGTATGCGAGCAGGTGCACGCTCCGCCACTCGTAGCGGGTGCTCAGTTCCATTCCGGGGAGCAGGGTGATGCCCTGACGGCGCGACTCGCCGGCCGCCTCGGCCCAGCCGGCGGTGGAGTCGTGGTCGGTGAGGGCGATCGTGCCGAGCCCCGCGGCACCGGCAGCGCGCATCAGCTGCGTCGGCGTCTCCGTGCCGTCCGAGACGCTCGAGTGCGTGTGCAGATCGGCGGGGCCGTGCATGTCTCGAGCGCTCACCACGCTTCCACCCTAGTCGCAGGTCCCGCCCCGAGGACTCCCAGACCGCTCGCCTACGCTGACGCGGGTGCTGAAGACCGTCGGTGGCGTCATCGCGGCCGTGCTCGCGATCGCGACCACGGCCCTGCTGGTCGTGGCCGTCCTCCCCGGGCTGTTCGGTCTCGCGCAGGCCCAGGTCGTCGTCCAACTGAGCGCGTTCCGCCTCCTCGTGGCGATCGTCGCCGCAGGCGGCGCCCTCCTCTGCATGGTGACGGCGATCCTCGTCCGGGGATCCCGGCGGGTGCTCCCCTCGGTCCTGGCGGTCGTCCTCGCCGCGGTCTCGGTCACCGGCGCCGTCGTCACGGCCAACCGCGGGATCGACGACCAGATGGTCGCCGGAGAGGCGACCGACCTCCCGGATCAGGTCACGGTCCTCGCCTGGAACACCCTCGGCGACGCCGTCGACCCCGGGACGATCGCGGCGATCGCGGTGCGTGAGGGCGCCGACGTCGTCTCCCTGCCGGAGACCTCGTCCGACACCGCGGCGGTCGTCGCCGCCGCGATGACCGCCGCCGGACGGCCGATGGTCGCGCATTCGACCGACGCCGACGCAGGAGGGACGAGCCTCCTCATCAGCACCGGACTCGGCGAGTACGCGGTCCGCGCACCGACGGCGACCGGCCCGACCGCCATCGAGCGCTCGGAGACCCTCATCGCCGATCCGGTCCTCGGTCGCGGACCGGCCCTCGTCGCGGTCCACACCACGGCCCCACTGCCGAGTCGGCTCGACGACTGGCGCGCGGAGCTCGCCGATCTCGCCGGCCGCTGCACCGACGACGCGGACGTGATCATGGCCGGCGACTTCAACGCGACGCTCGACCACCTCGCCGGGTTGCGGGGCGTCGGCGACCTCGGCGCGTGCCACGACGCCGCCGCGGCCGACGCGGCAGCCGGGCTCGGTACCTGGCCGACCGAGCTCCCGGCGGTCCTCGGCGCGCCGATCGACCACGTCATGGCGACACCGGGATGGGTCACCGTGTCGGCTCACGTCCTGACCGACGTCGACGGCACGGGCAGCGATCACCGGCCCGTGGTCGCGACGCTGCTCCCCCGCACGGCGAGCTGAGCGTCGGGTGCCTGTCGCGACCGCAGTGCGACAATGGAGGCATGGCGACTTCCGCAGACACATCCAGTTCGAACACCGTCCAGACCGAGGCGACCTCCAACCGGGCGGCCGCCTGGTCCGAGGGCTTCCGCGCCTTCATCGGCACCGGGTGGGCAGACCGCCCAGAGGTCCTGCCGGAGCCGCGGGAGACCGCCGGCCTCGCAGCGGCTCGTCGTGAACGCCTCTCGGCCCAGTTCCCCGGTCAGCGTCTCGTCCTCCCCGCGGGCGGGATGAAGCAACGGTCGAACGACACCGACTACCTGTACCGGGCGCACTCCGCCTTCTCGTACTACACCGGCTGGGCGGCCGACACCGAGCCCGACAGCGTCCTCGTGCTCGATCCCGAGGAGTCCGGCCACACCGCGACCCTGTACTTCCGAGAGCGAGCGGGCCGCGACACCGACGAGTTCTACACGAACGCGGCGATCGGCGAGTTCTGGATCGGCGCGCGTCCGTCGCTCGCCCAGGTGGCAGCCGACCTCGCGGTCGCGACCGCCGACCTCTCGACGTTCACCGCCGACGCAGCCGATCTCACGGTCGACGTCGACGACGACCTGACGCGCGCCGTGTCCGAGATGCGCCTCGTGAAGGACGCCTACGAGATCGCGCAGATGCGTCTCGCCGTCGACGCGACCGCGCGCGGCTTCGACGACGTCGTCGCCGAACTCCCGAAGGTCCTCGCTCACGAGCGCGGCGAGCGCATCGTCGAGGGCGTCTTCGCCGGGCGGGCTCGAGCCGACGGGAACGGCGTCGGGTACGAGACCATCGCCGCCGCCGGGCCGCACGCCTGCATCCTCCACTGGACGCGCAACGACGGACGGGTCGTCCCGGGCGACCTCATCCTCATCGACGCCGGCGTCGAGCTCGACAGCTACTACACCGCCGACATCACCCGCACGATCCCGGTGTCCGGCATGTTCACCGAGGTCCAGCGCCGGGTCTACGAGGCCGTCCGTGAGGCCGCCGACGAGGCCTTCGCCATCGTCCGCCCCGGCATCCGGTTCCGCGAGGTGCACGCGGCCGCGATGGCGGTCATCGCACGCAAGACCGCCGATTGGGGACTGCTCCCCGTCACCGCCGAGGAGGCCCTCCTGAAGGAGAACGAGCAGCACCGGCGGTACATGGTGCACGGGACGAGCCACCACCTCGGCACCGACGTGCACGACTGCGCGCAGGCCCGCCGCGAAATGTACGCCGACGCCGTGATCGAGCCCGGCATGGTCTTCACCATCGAGCCCGGCCTCTACTTCCAGGTCGACGACCTCACGGTCCCCGAGGAGTACCGCGGCATCGGCGTCCGGATCGAGGACGACATCCTCGTCACCGAGGACGGCGCCGAGAACCTGTCGGCCGGCATCCCGCGCACCGCGGACGAGGTCGAGGCCTGGCTCGCGCGCTGAGCCCGTCCGCCGGGCGACGGCTCGGAGCCTGACGCGGCCGGATCAGCCCGCGTCGGTCTCCGGGCCGCGCTCCAGGAGGTTGCGTGCGCGGTTCGCGAGCTCACCGCCGACGATGAGGTCGTAGCGCGTCGCCACGACCAGCGTGGCCGAGGTGTACTCCTGTCGCTTGCGGGTCACCGAGTACGACACGATGCCGAACAGCATGCCGAACGCGGCACCCATGAGCACCGCGGCACCCAGCAGCATGAGGTTCGTCTCGGGGTTGAAGATGACGAGGACGAGCCCGAGGAACAGTCCGAGCCAGGCACCGCTGACCGCACCGGCTCCCGCAGCACGGCCGTAGCTGAGGCGACCGGTGACGCGTTCGACGCTCTTGAGATCACTGCCGACGATCGAGATCTCCTTGACCGGGAAATCGGTGTGGGCGAGCGACGAGATCGCGGCCTGCGCGGACTCGTAGCTCTCGTAGCTGGCCACCGTCTCGCCTCGCGGGATGACGCCGAGCGCCGGGGCGCCCTTCCGGCCGAACTGTCGCGGATCACTCATGCCTCCATCCTCTCACCCCGCCCGGAGCGGGCACTCCAGGCCGACCACCGGCGGGTAGGTTAGTAGTCGTGAGTGCAACCAGAGTGTTCGTCGCCAGGCTCGCCGGGTGCACCGTCTTCGACCCCGCGGGCGATCGTGTCGGCAAGGTCAGGGACGTGCTCGTCGTCTACCGCACCGGCAAACCCCCGCGGGTCGTCGGCCTCATCGTCGAGATCCCCGGGAAACGCCGTGTGTTCGTGTCGATCGGCCGCGTGACGAGCATCGGCGCCGGGCAGATCATCACCACGGGACTCATCAACGTACGCCGGTTCGAGCAGCGCGGTGGCGAGGTGCGCGTGATCGCCGAACTCTTCGGCCGACGCGTCGTCTTCCGCGCC
Organism: Plantibacter sp. VKM Ac-2876; assembly: GCF_015350715.1. Taxonomy (NCBI): domain Bacteria; kingdom Bacillati; phylum Actinomycetota; class Actinomycetes; order Micrococcales; family Microbacteriaceae; genus Plantibacter; species Plantibacter sp. VKM Ac-2876. The sequence continues at coordinate 852,344 of NZ_JADKSI010000002.1, forward strand.
ACCGGCGAGGAGGCGACGATCGAGGACGTCGCCATCGAGGAGCAGGGCCCCGGCGAGTGGCAGGTGTCGCAGCTGTTCGTCCGCCGCCCGAAGACCACCGCCTCCCCCTTCGTGAAGGGCCCGACGACCTTCGCCACCTGGAACGAGCTGCGCGAGGAGCAGGAGCTCGGCGAGGCCCAGTCCGCCGAGCAGCTCATCGCGACCTACGCCGACCTGAAACCGGCCGACCTCGCGAACACGCTCCTCGACCTCCCGCGCGACCGGATGATCGAGGTCGCGGAGGAGCTGTCGGACGATCGCCTCGCGGACGTGCTCGAGGAGATGCCCGAGACGGACCAGGTGCAGATCCTCGCCCAGCTCGACGACGACCGCGCAGCAGACGTCCTCGATCAGATGCAGCCGGACGACGCGGCCGACCTCATCGCCCAGCTCCCCGAGGACCGCGGTGAGCACCTCCTCGAGCTCATGGAGCCGGAGGAGGCGGAGGACGTCCGCATGCTGCTCCGGTTCGACCCGGAGACCGCTGGTGGCCTCATGACGACCGAGCCGATCATCCTCTCCGCCGACGCCACCGTCGCGGAGGCCCTCGCGTCGATCCGACGCTCCGAGCTGGCACCGGCGCTGGCGGCCGGCGTCTGCATCACCCTGCCGCCGTACGAGTCGCCGACGGGACGCTTCCTCGGGATGGTGCACTTCCAGCGCATGCTCCGCTACCCGCCGCACGAGCGCCTCGGGACCCTGCTCGATCAAAGCCTCGATCCGGTGGGCGTGCGGACCTCCGCCGCCGAGGTCTCGCGGATCCTCGCGAGCTACAACCTCGTCCAGGTACCCGTCGTCGACGAACAGCACCGGCTTCTCGGCGTCGTGACGATCGACGACGTCCTCGACTACCTGCTCCCGGACGACTGGCGCAGCATCGACGAGAACGATGAACTCCCGGCGTCGGAACAGCGGCTCGGATCGAACGGAAGGAGGGCAGGTCGTGGCACGAGCTCCCCGCAATGAGGTCAGGCTCGACGCCCCGAAGGGGCTTCGGAGTTCCGTCCGTTCCATCCGCCGCGCCCCGGCCTCGCGCGACCGCTTCGGCCGGTTCACCGAGTGGATCGCCCGGGCGATGGGCACGCCGTGGTTCCTCCTCGGCCTCACCCTCTTCGTCATCCTGTGGATCGCCTGGAACACCTACGGTCCACTCGCCCTCCGGTTCGACTCCGTCGACATCGGCTTCGTGGCCCTGACGCTCGTGCTGTCGCTCCAGGCCTCGTACGCGGCGCCGCTGATCCTGCTCGCCCAGAACCGTCAAGACGACCGCGACCGGGTGCAGATCGAGCAGGACCGGCAGCGGTCCGAACGCAACCTCGCCGACACCGAGTACCTCGCCCGTGAGGTCGTCGCACTGCGACTGGCCCTCAAGGACATGGCGTCGAAGGACTTCATCCGCGCCGAACTGCGCTCCCTCCTTGAGGAACTCGATCGGGATCGCACCGACCAGCCCGAACACGACGGGCCTGAGCGTCGGCGTGGCTGACGCCGGCGCGGCTGACATCGGCCTCGCCGAGCGGATCAGGACCGCGCTCGCCCGCGTCATCGACCCCGAGATCCGCAAACCGATCACCGAACTCGACATGGTCGGCCCGATCACGGTGGACGACACCGGTGCCGCCGATGTCACGATCAAGCTCACGATCGTCGGCTGCCCGGCAGCGGCGAGCATCGAGCGCGACGTGCGTGAGGCCACCGCGGCGACCCCCGGGGTGACGAGCGTCGCGGTCGACGTCCAGGTGATGACGACGGCGGAGCGTCAGGCACTCACGGAGCGCCTGCGAGGCGGCCGCAGCGCCCGCGGCATCCCGTTCGGCCCGGACTCACTGACCCGCGTGTACGCCGTCACGAGCGGCAAGGGCGGTGTCGGGAAGTCGACGGTGACCGCGAACCTGGCCGTCGCACTCGCCGCCAGCGGCCTGCGGGTCGGCCTGGTCGACGCGGACGTCCACGGGTTCTCCATCCCGGGGCTCCTCGGACTGGTCGAGAACGGCCTGGCCGTCAAACCGACGCAGGTCGGCGACATGATCCTGCCGCCCGTCGCCCACGGTGTGAAGGTCGTCTCGATCGGCATGTTCATCGACGCACCGACGGACGGCACCACCGCCGTCGCCGTCGCCTGGCGCGGACCGATGCTCCACCGCACCATCCAACAGTTCCTGACCGACGTGTTCTTCGGCGACCTCGACGTCCTGCTCCTCGACCTCCCGCCCGGCACCGGGGACGTCGCCATCTCCATCGGCCAGCTGCTCCCCCACGCCGAGGTGCTCGTCGTCACGACACCGCAGCCGGCCGCCGCCGAGGTGGCCGAGCGCAGCGGCGTGGTGGCGCGCCAGACCGGGCAGCGCGTCCACGGCGTCATCGAGAACATGGCGGGTCTCCCCCAGCCCGACGGCAGCGTCCTGCAGCTGTTCGGCTCAGGGGGTGGCGAGGCGCTCGCAGAGCGGCTGTCGATCGGCCAGGACGCCCCGGTACCGCTCCTCGCCTCGGTCCCGCTCAGCGTTCCGCTTCGGGAGGGCGGAGACGCCGGGCTGCCGATCGTCCTCTCGGATCCGACGGATCCCGCCGCTGCCGAGATCCTCCGGCTCGCCGGTCAGCTCGCTGCGAGACCGCGTGGCCTCGCCGGTCGTCGTCTCGGCGTCAGCACGAACTGAGCTGTCCGGGTCGGACGTGTGCGACCGGAGCGGGCTCAGGTGGCTTCGAGGTCGAACGGGGGTGCGGCGGTCTCTCCGGCGGCGAGTCGGCGCAGGCGCTCGTCGGTCGCTGCCTGGATCGACTTCGGCTTCTCGAGCGACGGAACGGCTGCAGCGGCGGCCGCGGCTGCGGGAGCCGCGTTGAGCGGAGCGGTCGTCGCGACCGTCGGCGTCACCGGCGGCTCGTCGTCGAGGAGCGCCTCGCGGATGATGCGTCTCGGATCGTACTGACGCGGGTCGAGCTTCTTCCAGTCGACCTCGTCGAACTCCGGCCCCATCTCCTCGCGCATCCGGTCCTTGGCGCCGGAGGCGAGGTCTCGGAGGGTGCGGACGAGTCGCGCCAACTGGGAGGCGTAGTACGGCAGCCGTTCCGGACCCAGCAGGAACACGGCGATGACCCCGATGATGAGGAGTTTGTCGAAGGTCAGACCGAACACGACATCAGACTACCGCGCGAGCCTCAGCTGTCGGAGCAGTTGCAGGCCATACGCTGGGATCCGGAGGCAAGGTGTCAGAACACAATCTCAATTGGAAGTACGCGGGCGACGTGGTCGTCGAGAGCGCGGCGATGCTCACGGCGCGCGCTCACGCGCACGAACTGGGTGTCGAACCGATCTCTCCCGCGATCGGCGCGCAGATCGCGGTGGTGGCCGCCGCCACCCGCGCGGAGTCCATCGTCGAGGTGGGGACCGGCACCGGCGTCTCCGGGCTCTGGCTGCTCCGCGGTGCCACGAGCGCGGTGCTGACGTCCATCGACACCGAGATCGTGCACCAGCAGCAGGCACGCGCGGCGTTCACGGAGGCCGGCATCACGACCAACCGCATCCGCCTCATCACCGGCAGCGCGCTCGACGTCCTGCCGCGGATGAACGAGAACTCCTACGACCTCGTCCTCGTCGACGGCGACCCGGGATCGGTCATCGAGTACGTCGAGCACGGACTCCGTCTGGTGCGTCCCGGCGGCACCGTACTCGTCCCGCATGCGCTCTGGCGAGGCCGCGTGGCCGATCCGGCTCAGCGGGACGAGACCACAGGACTCTTCCGCTCGCTCGTCCAAGAGATCTCCGCGTCCGACGCGGTCGTCAGCGCCCTGTCGCCCGCCGGCGACGGCCTCCTGCAGATCACCAAACCGAACCTCTGAGCCTTCCGTACGACGACGAACCGGCCGCCATCCTGACTCTGAGAGCAGTGATGACGGCCGGTTCTCGACTCATGCGGCGTCGGTGACGGGGATCAGCCCGCGCTCACCACACCCGCGAGTGCATCATGCAGTTCTTGAGCCTCTGCGTCGTTGACCGACACGACGAGACGCCCTCCCCCTTCAAGAGGCACTCGCACGATGATGAGCCGACCCTCCTTCACGGCCTCCATTGGCCCGTCTCCGGTGCGTGGCTTCATTGCGGCCATGCGAGTCCCCTCTCGTTATTCGACTGACCCCTATTATCTCGTATCACGGGGGCTCGTGATAATCCTGAGCGCGGCGAGGCGCAGGATGACGCCGGATCCGCGCTCAGGGAATGGTCCAATACGCGTTCGCGAGGCCGTACATGACGAAGATCCAACACCATTGCAACGCCAGCGAGGCGATGACGACGCCACCGCGGTACCAGCGGTTCCGTGGGACGGCGACTGCACCGAGGAGCGGGAAGACCGGTACGAGCAGCCGGAAGACACTCGTCTGCGGGAAGAACACCGCGAAGAGGTAGAGGAGGTAGGACCCCACCCACAACCGGAGGTCGGCACCGAGCCGGCGCACCGGCGGGAGGAACAGGAGCACGACGGAGCCGACGAAGATCGCGGCGACGACGACGATGCCCGGACCATCCCCGAACCAGAACTGACCGCCCTGGATCCAGGCCGAGAACGGGACGAGGGGCTGCTCCCCGATGAAGGCGGCCCGCCACGCCAGCTCCGTCTCGAGGTACGCCTCCGGCGTCCCGGTGACGAGACCGGCGATGACCATCCACGCGAATCCGGCGAGGGCAGCGAGGGCCCCACCCGCGAGGATGAGGACGACCTCCCGGCGCGCGAGCGGGTCGCGGTGTCGCGTGACGATCCGCACGATGAGATGGAGGCCCAGCAGGAGCGAGAAGGCCAGGACTCCGGGGCGGGTGAACGCCATGACCGGGATGACCGCGAGGAGCCAGCCGTACCGGCGCGTCACGAGCAGGAGCAGCGCGAGCGTCAGCAGCAGCAGGAACATCGATTCCGCATAGGCGACCTGGAACAGGGCGCTGAGCGGCGCGATGCAGAACAGTACGACGGCGAACATCGCCCGTTCATCGCCGAGGCGGATGCGCAGGAGCCGGTGGAACAGCAGGGCCGCCCCCAGGCCGCAGCACAGCGAGACGATCACAGCCATGACCGGCCACGGCAGGAAGGTGACGACCGAGAGCGCCTTCACGACCCCTGGATAGACCGGCATGAACGCCCACGCGTTCTCCGCGACCCGGCCGGCGTCGTCGAGCGGCAGCTGGGTCGGGTAGCCGTACGTCGCGATCCACCAGTACCACTGTCCGTCCCAGCCGGCGGCGAGCGTGCCGAGCGAGGGGAACGCGCCGAACCGGGAGTCCGGCGCCTGCAGCAGACTCGCGACCGCGAACATCGCGGTCGTCACCAGGCGGGACAGCACGTACACGACGGTGATCCGCCCCCACCAGGGCAGGCGGGCCCAGCGCCGGAGCATCGACGGCCGCTCCTCGACCTCGGTCGAGTGGGCCGCGTCAGCGACCATCGGGCCCGGTCAGCCAGGCGCGGAGCCCGCGCTCACAGTCCTCGATGTGCGCGAGCGGGACGCGCTCGTCGTCGGCATGGGCGAGGAGCGGGTCACCCGGTCCGTAGTTGACGGCGGGGACGCCGAGTGCGGAGAAGCGTGCGACGTCCGTCCAGCCGTACTTCGGGGCCGGTGTGCCGCCGACCGCGGCCAGGAAGTCCTGGGCGATCGGCGCGTCGAGCCCGGGACGAGCGCCCTCCGCGACGTCCGTCTGCACGACCTCGAAGCCGGAGAAGAGTTCCTCGAGGTGGGCGAGCGCCTCGGCACCCGTCCGGCTCGGAGCGAAGCGGTAGTTCACCTCGACGGTGACGAGGTCGGGGATCACGTTCCCGGCGACGCCGCCGGTGATCCCGACCGCGTTGACGCCCTCCCGGTAGACGAGCCCGTCGACCTCGACCTCCCGTGGCGTGTACGAGGCGAGCGTCGCGAGGACCGGGGAGATCGCGTGGATCGCGTTGACGCCGACCCAGCTCCTGGCCGCATGCGAGCGCTTGCCGTGGGCGCTCACGTGGACGCGGAGCGTTCCGTTGCAGCCACCCTCGACGCCGGCGTTGCTCGGCTCGCCGAGGATCGCGAAGTCACCGACGAACAGGTCGGGACGGTTCCGCGCGAGACGCCCGAGGCCGTTGAGGTCGGATGCGACCTCCTCGTTGTCGTACCACATCCAGGTGATGTCGACGATGGGATCGGTGAGCTCAGCCGCGAGCTTCAGCTGGACCGCGACGCCGCCCTTCATGTCGACCGTCCCTCGACCCCAGAGCACCGCCTCGCCGTCGCGCTCCTCGAACCGGGTCGGGACGTTGCCGTTGATCGGGACGGTGTCGATGTGGCCGGCGATGATGACCCGCTGTGCACGTCCGAGCGAGGTGGAAGCGACCACCGTGTCGCCGTCGCGCACGATCGTCAGGTGCTCGAGACCCTCGAGCGACGCCTCGATCACGTCGGCGATGCGGGCCTCATCCCCCGAGACGGAGGCGATGTCGCACAGCTGCTGGGTGAGTTCCACCGAGGAGACGGACAGGTCGAGTACGGGGACTTCGGCTGGCATGGCACCAGTGTATTGGCCGTCGACCTGAGTGTTGGCCGGTACCCTGGAGCCATGACCGCTGTGCCTGCCGAGACCCCTGTTCCGACTCACGCCTGGGGCTCCGGCCTCGCGACCATCGCCGCCGACGGCACCGTGCTCGACACCTGGTTCCCCGAGCCCTCGCTCGGACGGATCCCCGAGGGCCGCGACCGCTGGATCGCCCCCGCAGACCTCGAGGCCCTCGCGACCGACGACGAGCGCCGGGCCGTCCGCATCGACATCGTCACGGTCGAGATCGAGCTGCAGGCCGCTCCGCAGAGCACCCCGGACGCCTACCTGCGGCTGCACCTGCTCAGCCACCTGCTCGTCCAGCCGAACACGATCTCGCTCGACGGCGTCTTCGCGCACCTCCCCATCGTCGTCTGGACCAACGCCGGCCCCGTCCACCCCGCGGACTTCGACCGCCTCCGACCGTCGCTCCTCCGCGCCGGCATCCACGCGACCGGCATCGACAAGTTCCCGAGACTCCTCGACTACGTGACGCCCGACAAGGTCCGGATCGCCGACGCCTCGCGCGTCCGGCTCGGAGCCCACCTGGCACCGGGCACCACCGTCATGCACGAGGGCTTCGTCAACTTCAACGCCGGGACCCTCGGCGCGTCGATGGTCGAAGGACGCATCTCGCAGGGCGTCGTCGTCGGCGACGGCAGCGACATCGGGGGTGGTGCGTCGATCATGGGGACGCTCTCCGGCGGCGGGACGCAGCGGGTGGCGATCGGTCAGCGCGCCCTCCTCGGCGCCAACTCCGGCATCGGCATATCGATCGGCGACGACTCGGTGGTCGAGGCGGGTCTCTACGTGACCGCGGGCACCAAGGTCGTCCTCGCGGGTGCTGCGGCCACGGCCGAAGGCGCGCCGCGTACGGTCAAGGCGGTCGAGCTGTCAGGTGTCCCGAACCTCCTGTTCCGTCGGAACTCACTCACCGGTGCCGTCGAGGTGCTCCCCCGCTCGGGCTCGGGCGTCGAGCTGAACGCGGCACTGCACGCCTGACCCGGCCTCCCGGTACGCAGAACGGCCCCGCATCCGAGGTGGATGCGGGGCCGTTCTGTGCGCCGCCGACGCGCGCGACGGGACTAGCGCGTCGGGAAGGGACGCTCGGGCGAACCCGTGTACAGCTGCTGCGGGCGCCCGATCTTGGTCTGCGGGTCGAGGTTCATCTCACGCCAGTGGGCGATCCACCCGGGCAGGCGTCCGATGGCGAAGAGCACCGTGAACATCCGCGTCGGGAAGCCCATCGCCTTGTAGATGACGCCGGTGTAGAAGTCGACGTTCGGGTACAGCTTGCGCTCCTTGAAGTAGTCGTCCTCCAGGGCGATCTGCTCGAGCTCCTGAGCCAGGTCGAGCAGCGGGTCGTTGATGCCGAGCGCCCGGAGCACCTCGCCGGCGCTCTCCTTGACGAGCTTGGCGCGCGGGTCGTAGTTCTTGTAGACGCGGTGCCCGAAGCCCATGAGCTTCACGCCGTCTTCCTTGTTCTTCACGCGGTCGACGAAGCGCTGCACGCCCTCGCCGGACTCCTGGATCCGGCCGAGCATCTGCAGGACGGCCTCGTTCGCGCCACCGTGCAGCGGACCCGACAGGGCGTTGATACCGGCGGACACGGAGGCGTAGAGGTTCGCTCCGGTGGAGCCGACGAGGCGGACCGTGGAGGTCGAGGCGTTCTGCTCGTGGTCCTCGTGCAGGATGAGCAGGAGGTCGAGCGCCTTCGACAGGACGGGATCGATCTCGTACGGCTCGGCGAGGTTGCCGAAGTTCAGCTTGAGGAAGTTGTCGACGAAGCTCAGCGAGTTGTCGGGGTAGAGGAACGCCTGCCCGACCGACTTCTTGTGCGCGTAGGCGGCGATCACCGGGAGCTTCGCGAGCATGCGGACCGTCGTGAGCTCGACGTGGTCGGGATCGTGCGGATTGGCGTCCGACTCGTAGTAGGTCGACATGGCCTGCAGGGCGCTCGACAGGACGGCCATCGGGTGCGCCGTGTGCGGGAGCGCCGAGAAGAACCGCTTGAGGTCCTCGTGGAGGAGCGTGTGGCGCCGGATCTTCTCGTCGAATCCGCCGAGTTCGTCGGCCGTCGGGAGTTCACCGTGGATGAGCAGCCAGGCGACCTCGAGGAAGGTTGACTGCTTGGCGAGCTGCTCGATCGGGTAGCCGCGGTAGCGCAGGATGCCCTGGTCGCCGTCGATGTATGTGATCGCCGACTTGGTCGCCGCGGTGTTGACGAACCCGTAGTCGAGCGTGGTCAGGCCGGTCTGCCGCGTGAGCGAGGAGATGTCGATACTCGACGCGCCCTGGGCTGACTGGTGGATCGGGAATTCGGCCGTTCCGCCGGGGTAGTTCAGGGTGACCTGATGCGTCTCGGTGGAAGCCTGTTTCTCGACGTCGCCCACGGCGCCTCCTCATATCTTTGTGCGATAGGGACTCGACATCGCCCTCCGATACGACGGCGTGTCACATATAGCCTAATCGGCTTCGGACCCTACTGCTGTTTCCCACAGTGATCCGGCGACTTCCTTGGAGTTCACCCTGAAATCGGGCGGAGTCCCCGAAGTCGGGCCGCGGCGGCCGCGATGCGCTCGTCGGTGGCGGTCAGGGAGAGCCGCACGTGTTGCGGTCCGGCCTCGCCGTAGAACACCCCTGGACCTGCCAGGACACCGATCGACGCCAGGCGGTCGATACTCACCCAGGCGTCCTGGCCCTCGGTGATCCACAGGTACAGTCCCGCCTCGCTGCGGTCGACCCGGAACCCGGCCTCGCGGACGGCCGGGAGCAGCACCTCACGTCGGGCGCGGTACCGGGCCTTCTGCTCCGCCACGTGGGCGTCGTCGCCGAGCGCCGCGACCATGGCGGCCTGCAGCGGGGCCGGCAGCATGAGACCCGCGTGCTTCCGGACGGTGACCAGCCGACGCACCAGGCGCTCGTCGCCCGCGAGGAACGCGGCACGGTAGCCGGCCAGGTTGGACTGCTTGCTCAGGGAGTAGATCGCGAGGACACCCTCGGTGTCGCCGTCGGTCACGCGTGGATCGAGCACGGAAGGGGTCGGCGTGTCGGACCATTCCCCCTCCCAGCCGAGTTCCGCGTAGCATTCGTCGCCGACGAGGACGGCACCGAGTTCGCGGGCTCTGGCTCGGGCTGCGCGCAGCTCGTCGACCGACAGGACACGGCCGTCGGGGTTGCCTGGGGAGTTCAGCCAGACCAGCCGGGTGTTCTCCGGCCATTCGGACGGATCGTCGGAGGCGAACGCCTCGGCTCCGGCGATCGCCGCGCCGACCGCGTAGGTCGGGTAGGCGGCCACCGGGTGGACCACGGTGTCACCGGCGCCCAGGCCGAGGAGGAAGGCGAGCAGCGCGACGAGTTCCTTCGAGCCGATCGTCGGGAGGACGGCGTCGAGGGAGAGCCCCTCCACACCACGACGGCGCGCGAACCAGTCGACGATCGCCTGCCGGAGTTCGGGCGTCCCCACCGTGGTCGGGTACGCGTGTGCGTCCGTGGCCGCCCGAAGCGCGTCCCGGATGAGGCCGGGAGTCGGATCGACCGGCGAACCGATCGAGAGGTCGACGATGCCGTCGGGGTGGCGACGGGCCTGCTCCGCATACGGGACCATGAGGTCCCAGGGGTAGTCGGGCAGCGGCTGCAGTGGCACGCGACTACTCGTGGGCTTGTGGCGGCAGCGCGGCGATGAGCGGGTGGTCCGAGGGGATCACGCCGACCTTCGCGGCCCCACCCGGGGAACCGATCTCGTCGAAGAACTCGACATTGGCCTTGTAGTAGTCCGCCCACTCCTCGGGAAGGTCGTCCTCGTAGTAGATGGCCTCCACCGGGCAGACCGGCTCGCACGCACCGCAGTCGACGCATTCGTCGGGGTGGATGTAGAGCGACCGTTCACCCTCGTAGATGCAGTCGACGGGGCATTCGTCGATGCAGGCGCGGTCCTTCACATCGACGCACGGCAGGGCGATCACGTAGGTCACGGGCGGGTGGCTCCCTTCACGAGCACTGAGTTGTCCAGTCTACGCCTGCGGCGAGACGGGGAACGGTTCGGGCGCCGGTCCCGCGGGACGGTCGTCGCGCGTGCGGGCGCGCTCCGGGAGCTTCGGCCACGCGACGACGAGGACGGCGATGAGACCGGGGGCGATGGTCCAGACGAGGCCCGAGACGCTCTGCGGGATGAGGACGGAGCCGCCGGTGCTCTCGAGCAGCAGGATTCCGATCATGAGGATGACCCCGAGCGCCGCTGCCGACGCTGCGAGCCGGTCTCCCAGGACGATGCGGAGTCCGACCAGGAGCATGCCCACGCCGAGGATCCCGAGCACCAGTCCGGCCGGGAGGGCGACACCGAGGACGGAGGGCGCCCAGGCATGCGCGACCGTGCCGATGGCGCCGTACGCCAGACCGACGAGGAACGCGAGGACGATCCCGATCACCCGCGACACCGTGGACTGCTCGTGCGGAGCGTCCTGCTGCGGCGGTGTCGGCGGGAACCAGCGGTCGTCGCCGACCGTGCGGCCGTCTGGGAGGCTGGGGTCGGGGGCCGGATCGGTCATCCGCCGATTGTATCTGGACAGCCTCAGCATCAGGCGCTATGGTCGACGTCGGATAAGGTTAGCCTTACCCAACCGCGTTCCGAAGTCGCAGCGCCCCGCCCGGACCACGGTCCCCGCCCGGCGCGCCCTCGGATGCACCCCCACCCCGCAGACGACGGCCTCCCCCGGGCGACCGCCTGCTCGACGCCCGAAAGTCCGGTCACGTGCTCGCGAACTACCTCATCGGCCTCCGCGAAGGCCTCGAAGCCGGCCTCATCGTCGGCATCCTCGTCGCCTACCTGAACAAGCTCGGCCGCCGGGACGTCCTCCCCCGGTTGTGGCTCGGCGTCGCCGTCGCGATCGTCGTCTCGCTCGGTGTCGGTGCCATCCTCACCTGGGGACCGTACGGGCTGAGCTTCCAGGCGCAGGAGGTCCTCGGCGGCGGACTGTCCATCCTGGCCGTCGGGCTCGTCACCTGGATGATCTTCTGGATGGGGCGCAACGCCCGAGAGCTCAAGCACGACCTCGAGTCACGACTCGACGCCGCCGTCGCCGGATCGGCGATCGGCATCGTCGTCCTCGGCTTCATCAGCGTCGGCCGCGAGGGCATCGAGACCGCTCTCTTCATCTGGGCGAGCGTCAACTCCGGCGAGAACGCCGTCGTCGGCTCGATCGGAGCGCTCCTCGGCATCCTCACCTCCGTCGTCATCGCGTACCTCATCTACCGCGGATTCGTCCGGATCAACCTCGGGACCTTCTTCACGTGGACCGGCCTCTTCCTCGTCGTCGTGGCCGCCGGCGTCCTCGCCTACGGCGTCGGCGACCTCCAGGAGGCGGGTGTCATCCCCGGCTGGGGCCAGGCCGCCTTCGACCTGAGCGCCGTCGTCCCTCCGACGAGCTGGTACGGCACCGTCCTCGGCGGACTCTTCAACTTCACCCCCGCCCCGACGTGGGCACAGTTCGGTGCGTGGCTGCTGTACCTGGTCGTCACGCTCATCTGCTTCATCCGCGTATCGGGTCTCGGCCGTCGGCGCCCGACGGCGGTCACGACCCCGGTCGCGACGAACGCCTGACCCACCACGAACCAATCACCTGCTCCAGCACCAGCACCTTCCGACAGGAGTCTCCATGCAGCACCGCATCATCGCCGGCCTCGCCGGCGCGGGCGTCCTCGCCCTCGCCCTCACGGGATGCGTCCCGAACAAGACCGGCGGCGACGCGCTCACCGTCGCCATCACCGACGACTCGTGCTCCGTGTCCGTGGCGAAGGCGACGGCCGGTGCCGTGACCTTCTCGATCACCAACAACGGCACCGACGTCAACGAGTTCGAGATCCTCGCCTCGGACAAGCTGCGCATCGTCGGCGAGAAGGAGAACGTGACGCCGGGCCAGACGGTGTCCTACGTCGCACAGCTGAACCCCGGCACCTACTACACGGCCTGCAAGTTCCAGCTCGTCGGCGCACCGGTCGGCCTCGCCGAGTTCACCGTGACGGGCGAGAACGCCGCCGTCTCGAAGGACGAGCAGGCGCTCACCGACCAGGCCGTGACGAACTACGTCGCCTACATCAAGTCGCAGGTGGCCGAACTCGTGCCGCAGGTGAAGGCCTTCACCGACGCGTACGCCGCCGGCGACGACGAGACCGCCCGTCAGCTGTTCGCGACGACGCGCGTCTCGTACGAACGCATCGAGCCGACGGCCGAGGCGTTCGGCGACCTCGACCCGAAGATCGACTACCGCGAGGTCGACGCCGTGGCTGAAGGACTCGACTGGACCGGCTTCCACCGGATCGAGAAGGACCTCTGGCCGCCGGCAGCCGACGCGCTGAACTCGGACGGCACGAGCGCGCTGACGGACTGGACGCCGTCGACGCCGGAACAGCGCCAGCAGTTCGCCACCGGTCTCGTCGACGACGTGCAGCAGCTGTTCGACCTCGTCTCCGAGAAGGACTTCACCGTGAGCCTCGGCGACATCTCGAACGGCGCCATCGGTCTCCTCGACGAGGTCGCCGTCGGCAAGATCTCCGGCGAGGAGGACTGGTGGTCCCACACCGACCTCTACGACTTCGCGGCCAACGTGCAGGGAGCCGAGGTCGCGTTCGGCAACGTCAAGGACATCGCCGCGAGCAAGGGTGACGCGGGCACGAAGCTCGTCGGCCAGATCGAGACCGAGTTCACGGCGCTGCAGGACCTGCTCGCGAAGTACGGCAGCCTCGACAGCGGCTTCGTGAGCTACGACACCGTCACCGAGGAGCAGCGCAAGGAGCTCTCCGACCAGGTGAACGCCCTCTCCGAGCCGCTGTCGCAGCTCACCCACACGGTGCTCGGCGTCGCCGAGTAGCACCGACCAGATCCACCGCCGCCTCCGCGGCGCGCCGGGCCGGAACCGCTCAGAGCATTCTGGGGGTTCCGGCCCTGCGGCCTTCCAGCCATCCCTGAATAGCATGAGGTCCGATGACCGAGCACACTCCCCCCGCCACGCCTGCACCCGATGCCGGTTCGACGCCCACTGCGGCTGAGCCCGGGGCCGCGTCCGCACCACCGAACGACGCCCCGCGGCGCGGGCTGTCGCGCCGGGCGCTGTTCGGCCTCGCCGGAGCGGGCGCCGCAGGGCTGGCGGCCGGAGCCGGGGCGACCGCGGCCATCACCGCCGCCGTCAGCGCCTCGGCGAGTGCCGCGGGCGTCACGACGGTCTACCCGTTCAACGGTGCCCACCAGAGCGGGATCACGACGCCGGCGCAGGACCGCCTGCACTTCGCCGCGTACGACGTGTCGGCTGGGACCACCCGGGAGGAGCTCATCGAGTTGCTCCAGGACTGGAGTGTCGCCGCGGCACGCATGACGCAGGGGAAGGAGGTCGCCGACGGCGGTGCCGTTGACGGCTCCCCGCTCGCTCCCCCGGTCGACACCGGAGAAGCGCTCGGACTGCCCGCCAGCGGGCTCACGATCACCTTCGGGTTCGGACCCACGCTCTTCACCGCCGAGGACGGCACGGACCGGTTCGGCATCGCCGACCGTCGCCCGGCCGAGTTGGAGAAGCTCCCCCGCTTCACGGGCGACAACCTCCAGGCGGGCCTCACCGGCGGCGACCTCTGCATCCAGGCGTGTGCCGACGACCCGCAGGTCGCCGTGCACGCGATCCGCAACCTGAGCCGCATCGCGTTCGGACGTGCCTCCATCCGCTGGTCGCAGCTCGGCTTCGGTCGCACCTCGTCGACCTCCACCAGCCAGGTCACCCCGCGCAACCTGTTCGGGTTCAAAGACGGCACCGCGAACGTCAAGTCCGAGGAGACCAAGACGGTCGAGGAGCAGGTGTGGGTCCAGGACGGAGACAGCGCCGCCTGGCTGAGCGGTGGTTCCTACCTCGTGGTCCGCAAGATCCGCATGATCATCGAGACCTGGGACCGCGCGCAGCTCCAGGAGCAGGAGCGCGTCATCGGTCGGAGCAAGGGCGAGGGCGCACCGCTGTCGGGCGGCAAGGAGTTCACTGAGCCCGACTTCGATGCGGTCGGAGCAACGGATCAGCCGCTCATCGACAAGCACTCACACGTGCGCCTGGCGCACCCGACCCAGCTCAAGGGCACGAAGCTCCTGCGACGCGGATACAACTTCGTCGACGGCAACGACGACCTCGGGCGGTTGAACGCCGGACTGTTCTTCATGTCGTACCAGCGATCGCCGAAGCAGTTCATCGACGTGCAGCGCGCGCTGGCCACCGATGCGCTCAACGAGTACATCAAGCACGTGGGGTCGGCGATCTTCGCGGTGCCCCCGGGCGCGGGCAAGGACGGCTGGGTCGGCGAGACGCTCTTCGCGTAGGACACGTCCGGTCGCTGAGCCCCGGTCATTGAGCCCTCCCTGACCGGTCACTGAGCCTGTCGAAGTGCTACTTGACCGTCACCGTGTAGAGGATGCTGTCCGCCGAGGCGACGAGCTTCACGTCGTAGGCCGTCGTCGACAGCGTCACGATCGAACCGTCGCCGTTCGCGATCTCCCCGTCGATCGTGAAGCCCGCCGCGACGAGCGCATCCTTGGCTGCGGTGGCCGCGTCGGTCGCCTGCACCGTGACGACGAAGGTGTCCTTGCCGTCGACCGTCCCACGTCCGCCGTTGACCGTGCCGTCGACCACCGGGACCGCGTCGACGGGGTATCCGTCCGGCAGCCCCTCGTCGAGGTTCACGTCGAAGTCGCCACCGGTGGCGTCGCGGATGCCCTGCTCGACAGAGTCCTTAACGGTGGACTCGATGACGCTGCACCCGGCGAGCGTCGGAGCGAGGACGAGGGCGGCCAGCAGGGCGAGGGAGGCGGGTCGGCGCATGCCCATCAGCTTAACGACCCGATGCCCGGTCTTCCTGAGAGGACCGGGCATCGGTTTGGAGCGGCTGCTGCCTACTCGGACTGCTTCTTGAGACGCGAGTAGCTGCGCTGGCGGGCCTGAGCGTCGAGCTCGACCTTGCGGATGCGCACGTGCTCGGGCGTGACCTCGACGCACTCGTCCTCGCGGGCGAACTCGAGGCTCTCCTCGAGCGTGAGGACGCGCGGCGGGGTCATCGACTCGAAGTTGTCGGCCGAAGACTGACGCATGTTGGTCAGCTTCTTCTCCTTGGTGATGTTGACGTCCATGTCGTCGTTGCGCGAGTTCTCGCCGATGACCATGCCCTCGTAGACCTCTTCGGTCGGCTGCACGAAGAACGACATGCGCTCCTGCAGCGCGATGATCGCGAAGGGGGTGACGACGCCGGAGCGGTCGGCGACGATCGAGCCGTTGTTGCGCGTCGTGATCGTGCCGGCCCACTCGCCGTATCCGTGTGCCAACGCGTTGGCGATGCCCGTGCCGCGCGTGGCGGTGAGGAACTCGGAGCGGAAGCCGATGAGGCCGCGCGACGGCACGATGAACTCCATGCGGACCCAGCCGGTGCCGTGGTTCGACATGTTCTCCATGCGACCCTTGCGAGCGGCGAGGAGCTGGGTGATCGCGCCGAGGTGCTCCTCGGGAGCGTCGATGGTCAGGTGCTCGTACGGCTCGTGGACCTTGCCGTCGATACGCTTCGTGACCACCTGCGGCTTGCCGACGGTGAGCTCGTAGCCTTCGCGACGCATCTGCTCGACGAGGATGGCGAGCGCGAGCTCTCCACGGCCCTGGACCTCCCACGCGTCGGGTCGACCGATGTCGAGGACCTTGAGTGAGACGTTACCGATGAGCTCGCGGTCGAGGCGGTCCTTGACCATGCGCGCGGTGAGCTTGTGGCCCTTGACCTTGCCCATGAGCGGCGAGGTGTTGGTACCGATCGTCATCGAGATGGCCGGGTCGTCGACCGTGATGGCCGGCAGCGCGCGGACGTCCTCGGGGTCGGCCAGGGTGTCGCCGATCATGATGTCGGCGAAACCGGCGACGGCGACGATGTCGCCGGGGCCGGCGCTCTCGGCCGGGTAGCGGTCGAGGGCCTTCGTGATCATGAGCTCGGTGACGCGGACGTTGTGGACGTCGCCGTCGTGGCGGACCCAGGCGACCGTCTGGCCCTTCTTCAACGTACCGTTGAAGATGCGCAGCAGCGCGAGGCGACCGAGGAACGGCGAGGCGTCGAGGTTCGTGACGTGCGCCTGGAGCGGGTGCTCGTCGTCGTACTGCGGAGCCGGGATGTGCTCGAGGATGGCCTCGAAGAGCGGCTCGAGGTCTTCACTGTCGGGCAGTTCGCCGTTGGCGGGCTTGTTGGACGACGCACGGCCGGCCTTACCCGAGGCGTACACGACCGGGACGTCGAGGATGGCGTCGAGGTCGAGGTCGGGGACGTCGTCGGCCATGTCGCTGGCGAGACCGATGAGGAGGTCCTGGCTCTCGACGACGACCTCGTCGATGCGCGCATCGGGACGGTCGGTCTTGTTGACTAGGAGGATGACGGGCAGCTTGGCCTCGAGCGCCTTGCGGAGCACGAAGCGGGTCTGCGGGAGGGGGCCCTCGGATGCATCGACGAGGAGGACGACACCGTCGACCATGGACAGGCCGCGCTCGACCTCTCCACCGAAGTCGGCGTGACCCGGGGTGTCGATGACGTTGATCGTGATCGGGCCGTCGGTGGCGTGTTCGCCCTTGTACGAGATCGCCGTGTTCTTGGCGAGGATGGTGATGCCCTTTTCGCGCTCGAGCTCATTCGAGTCCATGGCGCGTTCTTCGAGGTGGGCGTGTTCGGCGAAAGAGTTGGTCTGTCGCAGCATGGCGTCGACGAGGGTCGTCTTGCCGTGGTCAACGTGGGCCACGATCGCGACATTGCGCAGATCGGAACGAGTGGCGAGCGCCATAAAAGGGTGGCTTCCTTCAAGTGGATGGGATTCGGGCACGATGGTGCCGACGGACCATCATACCGCAGGAGTCCTGGCCGGGGGCTGAACGGCGACGGGCACCGGCGGTTTCCCGCCGATGCCCGTCGCCCTCAGGGTTCAGGAGGAACCCGTCGTGTCGCCTACTTCTTCCAGCCCACGTTCTTCCAGTCGATGGTCTCGAACTGGGTCGGCCCGTAGTTCACGAGCCCGGTCTTGACGCCGTAGGTGTACGGCACCGGGAACAGCGGGAGCGTGGTCGCGAGGGCGACGATCTTCTTGTCGATCTCCTTCGCGATCTCGAGGCGCTTGTCGGGGTCGAGCTCCGCGTTGGCGCTCGCCCAGAGGTCACCGAGCGAGTCGTCGGTGACGCCGGGGAAGTTCTGCCCGGAGTCGGCCGGGTAGAAGATCGACTCGGTGCTGGAGATCGGGAAGGCGGTGCCCTGCCAGGCGAAGCTCACGGCGTCGAAGTCGCGGGTCTCGGTGGTGACGTACTTCGTGAAGAAGTCGTCCGAGGGGACGGTGTCGATCTGGAGGTCGAAGCCCGCCTCCTTCACCATGGCCTGCACCTGCTGCGACGTCTCGGCGGAGACCGGGTTGTCGGAGTCGATGACGTAGCGGACGGTCAGCTTCTGGCCGTCCTTCTCGCGGATGCCGCCGCTGCCTTCCTTCCAACCGGCGTCCTCGAGCTGCTTCTTGGCCGCGTCGATGTCGTAGCCGAGCACCTTGGAGGCGTCGTCCTCGTAGCCGTCCTGGCCCGGGAGGAAGATGAGGTTGTTCAACAGGTCGGTCGGTGCGTCGATCGCGGCGAGGCGGGCCTCGGCGATGGTCTGACGGTTGATCGACTTGGCGAACGCCTGCCGGACCTCGGGGTCGCTCAGGACCTCGGACGTACCGTTCAGGGTGATGTGGTTGTACGTCGTGCCGCGCGAACGCTGGATCTCAGCGTCGCTGCGCTTCTGAGCCGTCTGGTAGTTGTCGGCGTTCGAGCCGATGCTGAAGACGTCGATCTCACTGTTGGAGAACGCCTGCGCGAGACCGGAGCGGGACACCTGCTTGAAGATGATGTTGTCGAGCTTCGGCTTGTCGCCCCACCACTTCGGGTTGGGCTCGAAGGTCACGACCGCGCCGGTCTGGTCGATCTTGCTGACGATGTACGGGCCGCCGGAGACGTAGGTGGTGCCGTCAGCCGCGTAGGGGCCGGTCGCCCAGAGGGTGTTGAAGGACTCCGGCGTCGCGCCGAGCCACTTCGGCCAGATGTTGCCGAGGATGGAGGGCCAGTCGGCGTTCTTGTTCTTGAACGTGATGAGGACGTCCTGCGGGCTGTCGCCGGCGGTGACGGACTCGATGTCCTTCCACACGTTGGTGGCGGTGGGCGCATAGGCGGGGTCGACGCCGTTCAGCGACTTCCAGGTGGCGGCGAAGTCGTCGACGCTCATGGCGGTGCCGTCCGACCAGACAGCGTCCGGGTTGATCTTGATCTCGACGACCTGCGGGTCCTCGGTCTTCAGCTCGACGGAGGTCGCGAAGTCGGGGTTCGCCTCCCAGGTGCCGTCTTCCTTGATGTTGATGAACGACGGCGTGTACAGGTTGCTGAGGAACTGGTCGTCGACGGTGCCGCTGTCGAGGTTGTAGAGGTTCCAGTTCGCGGGGATCGCATCGACGGCGAGGTTGAGCGAACCGCCCTGGGCGATCTGGTCGGCGTCGGCGCGCTCCCAGCCGGTGCCGGACAGCTCGGCGGGCTTCGACGTCGAGCCGCCACCGCCTGAACCGCCTCCGGTGCAAGCCGTCAATGCGAGGGCGACGATCGAGACGCCGGCGAGGATCATCCCGCCGCGCCGCTTCGATCCCTGTGTTCTGGAACTCATCGAGATCCACCTTTCGTGACGTGTAACTGCGCAACGCCGCACCGATGCGGAGCGGAAGGCGCGCAGGCCAATGTGGACCATCTTGCACCCGCTCCGGGGATCCCCCACAAGTGGGCACGAATTGTTACCGTTTCGATTTCTCGACGGTACGAGCCGGAAACATACGTTTCGTTTCCTGAGTACACGCGTCGTTTTCTGATTCCCGATGGTTCGGGGTTACAGTGTCTCCACCCCACGAGGGGAGCACAGCTGACGGGACGACGCGGTCCCGCACAACGACTTCGCAAGGCTGGTACATGATCGGGTTCATTGCACGGCGGTTGGTCAACTACCTGTTCCTCTCCGCCATCGCCACCATGCTGGGCTACGTGCTCGTGAGCATGACACTCCAGCCCTCGGCCCGGTTCCTCGGGAAGAACCCGCCCATCCCGCAGTCCTCGATCGACGCGGCGCTCGACAAGATGGGCGTCAACCCGAAGGTGCCGCTGCTCGAACGCCTCTGGGACTGGGTCACGCAGCTCGTGACCACCGGGTCCCTCGGCGTCAGCACCCGCGGCACCCAGGTCACGGCCGACATCTTCGAGCGTTCGGGCACGAGCCTCCGACTCCTCGTCATCGGCACCATCCTGGGCGCGGTCATCGGCGTCGCCCTCGGCGTCTGGGGTGCCGTCCGGCAGTACCGGGCCAGCGACCAGATCATCACCTACGCCTCGTTCACGATCCTCGCGATGCCCGTCTTCGTCATCGGCGTCGTGCTCATGATCCTCGCGACGTCGCTCAACCAGGCGGTCGGCACGAACGTCATCAACTTCACCGGCGAGTACACCGCCGGTTTACAGGGCGGGTTCTGGACACAGTTCGGTGACCGGGCGATGCATCTGCTGTTGCCCACGATCACCCTCACCGTCGGCGCCGTCGCCTCGTACTCGCGGTACCAGCGCAGCGCCATGCTCGACGTGATGAGCGCCGACTACATCCGGACCGCCCGCTCGAAGGGCCGGACCCGCGGCTCCGCGATCATCCGACACGGCGTCCGCGTCGCGCTCATCCCGATGTCGACGTTCTTCGCCTACTCCTTCGGGCTCATCCTCACCGGCGCGAGTGTGACGGAGAACGTCTTCAGCTGGCACGGCATGGGCGAGTACCTCCTCACGAGCGTCTCGAACTCGGACATCAACGCCGCCGCCGGGACCATCCTCTTCACCTCCATCCTCGTCCTGATCGCCGGAACGCTCTCCGACGTGATCTATGCGGCGCTCGACCCGAGAGTGCGGGTGTAACCACATGGCACTGACCGATCCATCGACCCTCACCGTCGGGGAACCCGAGACGATGCGGGACGCGCCCAAGCGGCCGCAATCCCGCGGACGCACGATCCTCCGGAAGGTGCTCGCCACGAAGCGCGCCCGCATCGGCGGCGGCGTCCTCCTCTTCATCATCCTCTGGGCCTTCATCGGCCCGCTGCTCTCCCCCTGGTCCTTCACCGACCAGGACGGCCTCGCCTTCAGCCAGCCGCCCTCGCTGTCGCACTGGTTCGGCACGAACAACATCGGCCAGGACGTGTACGCGCAGACCCTCGTCGGTCTGCAGAAGTCCATCGTCATCGGCCTGATCGTCGGCCCGGGGGCGGCGATCATCGCCGGACTCGTCGGGGCCATCGCCGGCTACGTCGGCGGCGTCTGGGACAAGGCGATCGTGTGGCTCATCGACCTGCTCCTCGTCATCCCCGGCTTCTTCCTCCTCGTGCTCCTCAGCCCGGCGTTCAAGTCGCTCTCCTGGCTCGCCCTCGTCGTCTTCCTCGTCCTGTTCGGCTGGATGGTGCTCGCCCGCGTCATCCGCGGGCAGACGATGTCGCTCCGCGAACGCGAGTACGTCAAGGCGGCCCGGTTCATGGGCGTCCCCGGGTTCACGATCATCCGTCGGCACATCATCCCGAACGTCGCGAGCCTCCTCATCATCGACGCGACGCTCGGCATCGGCGCGGCGATCCTGTCGGAGACGACGCTGAGCTTCTTCGGCTTCGGCGTCCAGGCACCCGACGTCTCGCTCGGCACCCTGCTCGCCGCCGGTGCGAGTGCGGCCGTGACGCGGCCCTGGCTGTTCGTGTTCCCCGCAGCGATCCTCGTCATCACCGTGCTCGCCTCGAGCCTCCTCGGCGACGCCCTCCGCGACGCCATCGACCCGACCTCAGGAGCCAACCGTGACTGACCCCCAGGCGACCGCGCCGCTCCTCAAGGTCGACGACCTCACCGTCACCTTCCCCAACGCCGGCACGCCCGTGCACGCCGTCCGCGGTGTCTCCTACGAGGTGCGGCGAGGCGAGTTCCTCGGCATCGTCGGCGAGTCGGGCTCCGGCAAGAGCGTCTCCTCGATGGCCGTCATGGGGCTGCTCCCGACCAATGCGCAGGTGAGCGGCAGCATCCGCTACGACGGCGTCGAGTTGCTCGGCCAGTCCGACAAGGAACTGTCGAAGATCCGAGGGCGCGACATCGCCATGATCTTCCAGGACCCGCTCTCGGCCCTCACGCCCGTCTACACGATCGGTCAGCAGATCGCCGAGGGGCTCCGCCTCCACGACTCCGCGCTCTCGCAGCGCGCCGCCGAGACCCGGGCCGTCGAGCTCCTGAAGATCGTCGGCATCCCGAACGCGGAGCGGCGTGCCAAGTCGTTCCCGCACGAGTTCTCCGGCGGCATGCGTCAGCGGGCCATGATCGCGATCGCCATCGCGAACGACCCACAGCTGATCATCGCCGACGAGCCGACCACCGCGCTCGACGTCACCATCCAGGCGCAGATCCTCGAGGTGCTCCAGAAGGCGAAGGACATCACCGGCGCCGCCGTGGTGCTCATCACGCACGACCTCGGTGTCGTCGCCGGGAACGCCGACCGGGTGGCCGTGATGTACGCCGGCCGGATCGTCGAGACGGCGCCCGTCGTCCCGCTGTTCCGCGAACCGCTCATGCCGTACACGATCGGTCTGCTGCGCTCCATGCCGAACATGGCGGCGAACCAGCAGGAGCGACTCGTCCCACTCGAGGGACGCCCACCGCTGTTGACGACCGTGCCGACCGGCTGCCCGTTCGCCCCGCGCTGCCCGATCGCCGTGGCCGCCTGCCTCAAGGGTGAACCGGCGCTGCTCCCCGTCCTCGACGGTCCCGTCGAGGACCCGACGACCTCGGTCAACCACACCGCTGCTTGCATCCGCGCCGGCGAGATCGCCGACGGATCCCTGCGCCGCCCGGAGATCTTCCCTCGGCCGGACGAGGTGCCGGAGGAGCTCGTCGCCGAGGTCGCTCCGGAGACCGTCCTCGACGTCCGCGACCTGACCCGCGCCTTCCCGCTCACGAAGGGCGTCGTCTTCCGGCGCAACATCGGGACCGTCCGCGCGGTCGACGGCGTCTCGTTCAGCGTCCAGCGCGGGCGCACCCTCGGCCTCGTCGGCGAGTCCGGCTGCGGGAAGACGACGACGATCATGGAGATCCTCGAGCTCGCCAGGACGCAGGGCGGCAGCATCCACGTGAACGGGGTCGACACCGCGACGCTGTCGAAGCCCGACCGCCGGAAGCTGCGCAGCGACATCCAGGTGGTGTTCCAGGACCCGATGGCCTCGCTCGATCCGCGCATGACCATCGAGGACATCATCGGCGAACCGTTGACCGTCCACGGGGTCTCCCCCGCCGAGATCCGCTCCCGCGTCGGGGCCATGCTCGAACTCGTCGGCCTGGAGCCGTCCTTCGCCGGCCGGTACCCGCACGAATTCTCGGGTGGCCAGCGACAGCGCATCGGCATCGCCCGAGCGCTCGTCGTCGAACCGAAGATCCTCGTGCTCGACGAGCCGGTCTCCGCGCTCGACGTCTCCGTCCAGGCGGGCGTCATCAACCTGCTCGAAGATCTCAAGCAGCGGCTCGGACTCTCATACCTCTTCGTCGCTCACGACCTCGCCGTCGTCCGACACATCGCGGACGACGTGGCGGTCATGTACCTCGGACGCATCGTCGAGTACGGGCCGAGCGCCACGATCTTCGACGACCCGAAGCACCCGTACACGCAGGCGCTCCTCTCCGCGGTGCCGGTCCCGGACCCCGAGATCGAACGCAGCCGGCAGCGCATCCTGCTGAACGGCGACCTCCCCTCCCCCAGCGACGACCGGGTCGGCTGCAGTTTCCGGAGCCGCTGCCCGCTGTTCCAGTTGCTGCCGGCGGAGAAGCAGGCGGTCTGCGAACGCGACGATCCGCGAGAACGCCCCGTCGACGGACGGCTCGTGGCGTGTCACCATGCGGAGAGCGACCGGCTCGTCACCGCCTGATCGAGCCGCGCGGCCCCCGCGGGTCGGCGGCCTGAAAGGATGGTGGATGTGAACGACGCGACGAACGCCGGCAATCGGACCACCCTGCGGAGCACGAGCGGCTTCTGGATCCTCGGGGTCACCGCCCTGCTCATGGTCTTCTTCATCATCGACGCCGTCGGCCGCGGGGCCTGGGGCTTCGCGGTCCAGGCGCTCCCGTGGGAGCTCCTCGTCGTGTGGCTGGTCTACCTCGTCCTCGTCCGACCCTGCATCGTCATCGAGCCGTCGCAGCTGACCATCGTGAACGTGGGGCGTCTCCATGACATCCCGTGGTCGCGCATGGAGGAGGCGACGAGCCGCTACCAGCTCACGGTGCTCCTCCGCGACGGTCGGAGGATCACGAGCTGGGGCGCACCGAGCGCCGGTCTCGACCGCCCGTCCATGATCGGCGGACGCGCCGGACGACGCGGGGTCGACCATCAGGACCGCGCGGCAGGTGTCCGCCGACCCGGTCGCGCCGGGAACGAGGGTCCGACGGCCGTCGACCTCATCGACCGCGCACACGAACGCTGGGGCCGGATCGACCCGAAGGACGACCGCCTCGCCACCTCACGCTGGGACGTCGTCGCCCTCGGCGTCACGGCCGCACTCGTCCTCTGGGGCATTGCCTCGGCGCTCCTCGGCTAGCGGCCGGCGGACGCCTCCCTCAACGCCGAAGGGCGGTGCCACGGATCACTCCGCGGCACCGCCCTTCGACGTGGTGCGCCGGTTACAGCGCGAGCTCGATCCCGGCGCCGGGGATGGCGTCGAGGAGTTCGCGCGTGTACTGCTGCTTCGGGTTCTCGAAGACGTCGTCCGTGGTCGACGCCTCCACGATCTTCCCCTTCTGCATGACCGCGACGTTGTCGGCGATCACGCGCACGACCGCGAGGTCGTGGGTGATGAAGAGGTACGTCAGCTGCAACTCCGACTGGAGGTCGGCGAGCAACTGCAGGATCTGCGCCTGGACGAGGACGTCGAGCGCGGACACCGCCTCGTCGAGGACGACGATCTCAGGCTTCAACGCGAGTGCGCGAGCGATCGCGATGCGCTGACGCTGTCCACCGGAGAGCTCGTTCGGGTACCGGGTCGCGACCGCCTGCGGCAGCGAGACCTGGTCGAGGAGCTCCAGCACGCGCGCACGGCGGGAGGCCTTGTCGCCCACCTTGTGCGTGACGAGCGGTTCAGCGATCGTGTTGCCGATGTTCCGCAGCGGGTCGAGGGAACCGTAGGGGTCCTGGAAGACCGGCTGCATCTTCCGACGCAGCGCGAGGAGGCCCTTGCGGTCGAGTCCCTCCATCACCTTGCCACCGATGCGGATACTGCCCGAGGTCGGAGTCTCCAGTTGGAGCAGCAGCTTCGCGACTGTGGACTTGCCCGAACCGGACTCGCCGACGAGGGCCATGGTGGTGCCCTTCGGGATCTGGAACGAGACACCGTCGACAGCCTTCAGCTCGCTCGCCTGACCTTTCTGTCCACGGATCTTGTACACCTTCTCCAAGTCGTCGACGACGATCGCCGGCTCGACCTTCGCGAGATCGAGCTGCGCGGCGGCACGGTGCTCCGCTGCGACGATGAGGTCGATCCCCTCTGAACCGGCCGGGGCCTCGTGCTCGAGCGTCTCCAGCGACCCGGTCGCGGACTGGATACGACGGGATGCGAGGCTCGGCGCCGCAGCGACAAGACGCTGTGTGTACGGGTGCACCGGGTTCTGCAGGATCTCGACCGAGGGACCGGCTTCGACGATCTGCCCCTTGTACATGACGATGAGCTTCTCGGCACGCTCGGCCGCGAGACCGAGGTCGTGCGTGATGAAGAGCAGCGCCGTGCCACTGTCGCGGGTGAGGCTCTCGAGGTGGTCGAGGATCTTCCGCTGCACCGTGACGTCGAGCGCCGAGGTGGGCTCGTCCGCGATGAGCAGCTTCGGGCTCGACGACAGACCGATACCGATGAGCACGCGCTGACGCATACCGCCGGAGAACTGGTGCGGGAACTGCTTCAGGCGACGGTCGGCGTCGGAGAGGCCGGCCTGCTGGAGCACCTCGATCGCCTTGGCGCGGACGGCCTGCTTGCCCTGGGCGATGCCGTTGGCACGGATGGCCTCCTCGACCTGGAACCCGATGTTCCACACCGGGTTCAGGTTGGACATCGGGTCCTGGGGCACGAAACCGATCAGGCGTCCGCGAACGTCCTCGATCTCCTTGCGCGAGAGCTTGGAGAGGTCGCGACCCTCGAAGAGGATCTCGCCGCCCGTGATCTTGCCGGTCCCGGGGAGCAGGTTGATGATGGCGTGCGCCGTCGTCGACTTACCGGAACCCGATTCACCGACGATCGCGACCGTCTCACCGGGCATCATGGTGAAACTCGTCTTACGGATGGCCTGGACGGTACCGCTCTGCGTCCGGAACCCGACCTCGAGGTCCTTGACCTCGAGGAGCGGCTGCCCGGTGCGTGCGCCGGCCGATGGGGTGTGGCTGCTCAACGGAGTGCCCTCGCCTTCGGGTCGAGTGCATCGCGCAGAACCTCGCCGAGCATGATGAAGCTGAGCACGGTGAGCGAGAGCGCGATGGACGGGTAGATGAGCACTTGCGGAGCGGTCCGGAGGTCGCGCTGGGCCTGCGAGATGTCCGCGCCCCACGAGATCGATTCCGAGCCGAGTCCGACGCCGAGGAACGACAGCGTGGCTTCCGCGACGATGGCCGAGGCCAACGACAGCGTGATCACGACGATGACCGGGGCGATCGAGTTCGGCAGGACGTGGCGCACGAGGATCCGGAACCGCGAGACGCCGAGAGCGATGGAGGCCTGCACGTAGTCCGCGTTCTTCACTCGCAGGATCTCAGCACGGAGCACTCTCGCGACGCTCGGCCAGACGAACAGTCCGACCGCGAGGGAGATGGTCCAGACACTGCGATATGCGGCGAGAGCCGACATGACCACGACCGCGGCGAGGATGTACGGGATCGAGAAGAAGATGTCGCCGATGCGCGAGAGCACCGAGTCGACCCAGCCGCCGTAGAAGCCGGACAACGCACCGAAGCTGATGCCGAGCACGCAGACGATCGCGGTCACGATGAGCCCGACCGCGAGCGACGTGTTGGCACCGAAGATGACCCGCGAGTAAATGTCGCAGCCCTGCTTCGTGAAGCCGAGCGGATGCGCGAGCGACGGGTCGCCGAGGCTGTTGTCGAGATTGCAGCTCCGTGGATCGACGTGTGAGAACAGGCCGGGCAACAGCGACACGACGACGACGAGGACGATGAGCACGGCCGAGATCCAGAACATCGGCTGACGGCGCATGTATGCCCAGGCGTCGGTCCAGAGGTTACTCGGCTTCTCGTCGACCTTGACAGCATCGATCACCGCAAGCGGCGTCTCCTCCAGCGGGGCGACGAAGTGCGTGGATGAACGCTTCATCTGTGGTTCCTGATCATGACTTGACATAGCGGATCCTCGGGTCGAGCACGGCGTACAGCAGGTCGACCAGCAGGTTGACGAGCAGATAAACGAGCACCATCACGGTTACGAAGGACACGACGGTGGGCCCTTCCCCGCGGATGATCGCCTGGTAGAGCGTGCGACCGACACCGGGCACGTTGAAGATGCCCTCGGTGACCGTTGCTCCGACGATGAGCACACCGAAGTCGACGGCCAGGTAGGTGACGACCGGGATCAGCGAGTTACGGAGGATGTGCACCGGGATGATGCGACGACGGCTGAGGCCCTTCGAGGCCGCGGTGCGCACGAAGTCGAGCGACTGGGTCTCGATCACGGCGCCGCGGGTCAGGCGGGTGATCTGCGCGAAGCTGATCGTCGCGAGCACGAGCGCCGGAAGTAACAGGTCCTGTATCGGCGCACCGGCACCGACGGTCACCCTGAACCAACCGAGTTGGATGCCGAAGACGAACTGCGCGATGAACGCCACCACGAAGACCGGCAGCGAGATGAGGATGAGGCTGACGACCAGGAAGGACGCATCGAAGATACCGCCCTTGCGGAGTCCCGAGACGAGCCCGATCGTGATGCCGGCGACCATCTCGAAGAAGACGGCGAGGACAGCGAGGCGGAGCGTGACCGGGAAGGTCTGCGCGAGGATCTCGGAGACCGGCTGCCCGGAGAACGAGGTACCGAGGTCGCCGGTGAGGATGCCGCCGAGGTACAGGAAGTACTGCACGATGAACGGCTTGTCGAGGTTGTACTCCGCGCGCAACTGTTCGAGGACGGCCGGGCTGGGGGTCCGGTCACCGAAGAGCGCGAGGATGGGATCGCCCGGGAGGGCGAACACCATGAAGTAGATGAGGAACGTCGTACCGAGCAGGACCGGGATGGCCTGCAGGATACGGCGGAGGATGTAATTGCCCAAAGCGGGACTCCTGAACTCGTGAAAACTGGGTGGGCCCGGAAGAACCGGACCCACCCAGTTGTGCCGTCTACAAGATTACTTGGTGATCTCGTAGTAGAGGGGCACGGAGTTCCAACCGAACTCGACGTTCTGGACGCCCTCGCCGAATCCACCACTCACGTTCTGGTACCAGAGCGGAATGGCGGGCAGGTCCTTGAACAGGACCTCCTGGGCCTCCTGGAACTTCTTGTTCGCGGCATCCAGGTCGGACTCGCTCGCACCCTCGCTCAGCAGCTTGTCGAACTCGGGGCTCGAGTAGTCGCCGTCGTTGGAGGAAGCGCCGGTCGCGTACAGCGGGCCGAGGAAGTTGTACAGACCCGGGTAGTCGGCCTGCCATCCGCTGCGGAACGCGGTCTGGATCTGACGGCTCGTGATGCTCTCGCGGAAGTCACCGAAGACGGCGACCGGAACACCGGAGGACTCGATACCGAGCGTGTTCTTGATGTTGTTCGTCACAGCGTCGACCCAGGCCTGGTGCGGTCCGTCGGCGTTGTATGCGATCTGGAAGGAGCCGTCCCACGGGGAGATGGCGTCAGCCTCGGCCCAGAGTTCCTTGGCCTTCTTGTCGTCGTTGGTCAGCACCTCGTTGCCGGGGATGTCCTTCGAGTAGCCGTCGATGACGGGCGAGGTGAAGTCGGTCGCCGGGGTGCGGGTGCCCTCGAAGATGACGTCGGTGATCTGCTTGCGGTTGATCGCGTAGGAGATCGCCTGACGACGCAGCTGACCCTCTTCGCCGCTGAAGTGCGGGAGGCGGGACGGGATGGTGAAGGACTGGAAGACGGCAGCGGGCTGGTTCACAGCGCGGTCACCCAGGTCGTCCTGGAAGGTGGAGATGGCCGAGTCGGGGATCTGGTCCAGGACGTCGAGGTTGCCACCAAGCAGGTCGGCGTACGCCGCGTCGAAGCTGGCGTAGAAGTTGATCGTCACGCCGCCGTTCTTCGGCTTGCGGCCACCGTTGTACTCGTCGTTGGTGACGAGCGCGATGGACTCATTGTGCTTCCAGGCCTTTTCGCCGTCGAGCTTGTACGGGCCGTTGCCGATCGGGTTCTGACCGAACTCGGCCGTGACCTTGCCAGCCTCGTCGAACGCCGACTTGGGCAGCGGGTAGAACGAGGAGTATCCGAGGCGCAGCGGGAAGTCAGAGCGAGCCTCGTTGAGCTCGACCGTGAAGGTCGTGTCGTCGACGACGTTGAGGCCGGTGAGGGGCTGGTCGGCGTCGTAGCTGAAGCCCTTGATGTCCTCGAAGAAGTAGCTGTTCTTGCGAGCGTTCGAGAGGAGCGCGGCGTCCTGCCAAGCGTTCACGAACGACTCGGCGTCAACCGGGTCACCGTTGGTGAACTTCTGGTCCGGCTTGATCTTGATCGTGAAGGTGATCGAGTCGTCGGTCTCGATCGACTCAGCCAGGTCGTTGACCGGCTTGCCCTTGGCGTCGTAGTAGACGAGGCCCGCGAAGATCTCGTCGAGGATCTTTCCGCCACCGACCTCGTTGGTGTCGCTCGGGATGAGGCCCGACTCCGGCTCGGAGCCGTTGGTCGTGATGATGGATGATGCGCTGCTGGTGCTCTCGCTGCTGGAACCGCCACCGGAACAACCGGTGAGGACGAGAGCCCCTGCTGCGATGATGGCGGCGGCAGAGCCGAACCGACTGAACTTCACAGTTCCTCCTTGGGGAAAGGGCAAGCGAAACCAGCGCATCGTGTGCGCTGGATCGCTCTTTGAATACTCTGACGATAAGCAGAAGCAGGACGGCGAGCAAACTGGGACGCCAAACGTTACACAGCGGTAACCCAATCGACGGATTGTTGCTCACGGATGCTTTTTCGTGCACGGATCCCGCCCACGACGCAACAGAACGATCATGTTCGCAAAACTCGTGCGGTCGCCTCCTCGTTCCAGATACGAATCGTAAGGCGTTCATCTCCCGATATCCGCCGAGCGGACGTGCAGATGGTATGCGGTGCGCTCGGAGCCACCAGATAGCAGAATGGACCGGTGAGCGAGCAGAACACCACCGAGCGGGGACCGTACCTCCCCGAGGGCGCCGGACACAGCCGTCGGTGGTGGGAGATCGCCATCGTCCTCGCGCTGAGCCTCGGGGCGTCGGCGGTGTACTCGATCATCTCGCTCATCGCGAAGCTCACCGCCGGGCCACCGCTCTCCGATCAATCGGCGGCGATCAACACCACGCAGGCCACCCGGGAGTGGCTCGACTTCAGCTACCAGTTCCTCGGGCTGTTCTTCCAGCTCGCGCCGGTCGCCCTCGTCATCTACCTGCTCTGGCGGCCCGGACGCAGCGGCTTCGCGCGGATGGGACTCGACCTCCGCTCCCCCGGACGCGACCTCGGCCGCGGTCTGCTCCTCGTCGCCGCGATCGGTGTCCCCGGCATAGGTGTGTACGCGTTGGGCCGCGCACTCGGCGTCACGGTCGCGGTCTCGACGTTCCCCGACACCATGTACTGGTGGACGATCCCGATGCTCGTCTTCTCCGCCCTCCGCGCCGGCCTCCAGGAGGAGGTCATCATCATCGGCTACCTGTACACCAGGCTCCGCGAGATCGGGTGGGGGTGGTGGACGATCATCCTGTCGACCGCCGTCCTCCGCGGGAGCTACCACCTGTACCAGGGCATCGGGCCGTTCTTCGGCAACGTCGCCATGGGGATCGCGTTCGGCTGGTGCTACAAGCGCTGGGGTCGGGTGATGCCCCTCGTCGTCGCCCACACGGTCATCGACATCATCTCGTTCGCGGGCTTCCCGCTCGCCGTCGCCTGGTGGCCGGAGATCTTCGCCGCGACGCCGTCCTCCTGACGATCCCTTCGCCCATCACGGGGTGAACGAGCACTCCCTCGCCCACGAATGGGCGAGGGAGTGCTCGTGGACCGGCTAGGCGAATGCCTCGGGCGGCGGGCAGGCGCACACCAGGTTGCGGTCGCCGTACGCCTGGTCGATGCGACGCACCGGCGGCCAGTACTTCGTGCGCACGAGCGTATGCACCGGGTAGACGGCGAGCTCGCGCGAGTACGCGTGCGTCCATTCCCCCTCGATGACCGACTGGGCCGTGTGCGGCGCCCCGACGAGCGGGTTGTCGTCGGCAGGCCATTCGCCCGCCGCGACGGCGTCGGCTTCCGCCTTGATCGCGATCATCGCGTCGATGAAGCGGTCGACCTCGGTGAGGTCTTCGCTCTCCGTCGGCTCGACCATGAGCGTCCCTGCGACGGGGAACGACATCGTCGGCGCGTGGAACCCGTAGTCGACGAGGCGCTTGGCCACGTCGTCGACGGAGATCCCGGTCGACTCCTTGAGCGGACGGAGGTCGAGGATGCACTCGTGCGCCACGAGGTCGCTGTCGCCCGTGTACAGGACGGGATAGTGGTCGCGCAGTCGCGCAGCGATGTAGTTCGCCGCGAGCACCGCGGCCCCGGTCGCCTCGCGGAGCCCTTCCGAACCCATCATGCGGACGTACGCCCACGAGATCGGCAGGATGCTCGGGCTGCCATAGGGAGCCGCCGAGATCGGACCGCCGTCGTGCACGACCGTCCCGCCGCCGAGCAGCGGGTGCTCGGCGCGCTGCGCCAGCGGGTGACCGGGCAGGAACGGCGCGAGGTGCGCCTTCGCAGCGACCGGCCCGACACCGGGGCCGCCGCCGCCGTGCGGGATGCAGAACGTCTTGTGCAGGTTCAAGTGCGAGACGTCGCCGCCGAACTCCCCGAACCGCGCGTACCCGAGCAGCGCGTTGAGGTTCGCGCCGTCGACGTAGACCTGGCCGCCGGCGTCGTGCACGGCCTGGGTGATCGTCTTCACCTCGTGTTCGTACACGCCGTGGGTGGACGGGTAGGTGATCATGAGCGCGGCGAGGGACTCGGCGTTGGCCTCGATCTGCGACCGGAGGTCGTCGAGGTCGACGTTGCCCTGCTCGTCGCACGCGACGACGACCACACGCATCCCGGCGAGCACGGCGGAGGCCGCGTTCGTGCCGTGCGCGCTCGACGGGATGAGGCAGACCGTCCGCTGCTCGTCGCCGTTCGCGCGGTGGTAGCCGCGGATGGCGAGGAGGCCGGCGAGCTCACCCTGGCTGCCGGCGTTCGGCTGGAGCGAGACGGAGTCGTACCCGGTGACCTCGGCCAGCCAGGTCTCGAGCTGGTCGACGAGTTCGAGGGAGCCTGCGACATCCTCACGCGGCGCGAACGGGTGCAGCCCGGCGAACTCGGGCCAGGTGACGGCCTCCATCTCGGTGGCGGCGTTGAGCTTCATCGTGCACGAACCGAGCGGGATCATCCCGCGGTCGAGCGCGTAGTCGCGGTCGGCCAGCTGCTTGAGGTACCGCATCATGGCGGTCTCCGAGTGGTGCGTGTTGAACACCGGGTGCGTCAGGTACTCGGTCTCGCGCGTGAGCGCGGCCGGGTACTCCGACACGGCACTCGGACCGAACGCCGAGGCGGAGGACCCCTCGTCGAAGACGTATGCCGACGGCTCTCCGGCGGTGGCGGTCCCAGCGGTCGTGAGCACCTCGACGAGGGTCGGGACGACGCTCTCGACCGCGCTCACCTCGTCGAAGCTCATCGAGACGGTCGTCTCGTCGATGGCCCACAGCAGGAGGCCGCGTTCGTGCGCACCCGCCACCACCGCTGCGCTGTCGGCGACGCGCACCTGCAGGGTGTCGAAGTAGTGCTCCGTGAGCACCTCGACACCGGCCGACCCCAGCAGACGGGCGGCACTCGCGGTGGTCGCGTGCACCGACTGTGCGATCCGCTTGAGCCCGTCGGGCCCGTGGTACACGGCGTACATCGCGGCCATGACCGCCAGCAGGACCTGGGCCGTGCAGATGTTGCTCGTGGCCTTCTCACGGCGGATGTGCTGCTCGCGCGTCTGCAGCGTGAGCCGGTAGGCGGGGTGACCCGCCGCGTCCTGGCTGACGCCGACGAGGCGACCGGGCATCTGGCGCTCGAGGCCCTTGCGGACCGCGAGGTACCCAGCGTGCGGCCCGCCGAAGCCCATCGGCACGCCGAAGCGCTGGCTCGTCCCGACCGCGATGTCCGCGCCGAGGGAACCGGGCGAGGAGATGAGCGTGAGGGCGAGGAGATCGGCCGCGACGACCGACACGCCGCCGGCGGCCTTGACCGCTGCGAGGACCGCCGACGGGTCCCACACGAGCCCGGAGGCGCCGGGGTACTGCACGAAGACGCCGAACGCCGCCGGGAGGTCCTCGGGCGAGGTGGTGGACAACGGCAGCTCGACGAGGTCGATGCCGACCGCTTCCGCGCGACTCCGGAGGAGCGCCTTCGTCTGCGGGTACGCGTCGGCGTCGACGATGAACGTCGCGTCCGCGAGCTTCGAGGCCCGGCGCGCGAGGAGCATGCCTTCGACGACCGCGGTGCTCTCGTCGAGCATCGAGGCGTTGGCCGTGTCGAGACCGGTGAGGTCGGCGACCATCGTCTGGAAGTTGATGAGCGCCTCGAGGCGACCCTGCGAGATCTCGGGCTGATACGGCGTGTAGGCCGTGTACCACGAGGGGTTCTCGAGCACGTTCCGTTTGATGACCGCCGGCGTGATCGTGTCGAAGTAGCCGAGACCGATCAGGCTCCGGTTCACCGTGTTGCGGCCGGCGAGCTCACGGAGTTCGGCGAGCGCCGCCCGCTCGGTCGCGGCGTCGGGGATGCTCGACGAGGCGAGCTCGGCGGCCGTGATCGCGGAGGGGACGGCCGCGGCGAGCAGGGCGTCGACGCTGTCGTACCCGACGGCGGCGAGCATCGTCGCCTGGGCGGCGGTGTCGGTTCCGATGTGCCGTTCTGCGAAGCGGTCCGCCATCACTCGCCCACCAGCGCGGCGTAGTCGTCCCAGCTGAGGAGCGTGTCGGGCAGCGCGTCGTACCGGACCGAGACGAGCCAGCCGGCACCGAACGGGTCGCTATTGACGAGCGACGGGTCGTCGACGACGGCGTCGTTGGCCTCGACGACCTCGCCGTCGAGTGGGGCGAAGAGCTCGCCGACGGATTTCGTGGACTCGATCTCGCCGACCACGGTGCTGGCTGAGAGCGCCGCGCCGACGGCGGGGAGGTCCACGAAGACGACGTCACCGAGCTTCTCGGCGGCGTAGTCGGTGATCCCGATGACGGCGAGATCGCCCTCGACGCGGATCCACTCGTGCTCGGCGGTGTACTTGAGGGTGGTCTTGTCGGCCATGGGTTACTTCTCTCTCGAATAGAAGGGGAGCGTGGTGACGGTCGCGGGGATCCGCGTGCCGCGGACGTCGATGTCGAGCATGGTGCCCGGCTCGGCGTGGTCGGGGTGCACGTAGGCCATGGCGATCGGGTGTCCGAGGGTGGGCGACAGCGCCCCGCTCGTCACCTCGCCGACGGTCGTGTCGCCGGCGAGGACGCGGTAACCGGCACGACCGGCGCGACGCCCCTCGGAGACGAGGGCGACGAGCACCGGTGCGCCGTCCGCCGGGCCGGCCTCGACGGCGTCGCGACCGATGAACGTGCCGTGCTTGCCGAGTGCGACGACGCGGCCGAGTCCGGCCTGCATGGGCAGCATGTCCGGACCGAGCTCGTGGCCGTACAACGGCATTCCGGCTTCGAGGCGGAGCGTGTCGCGACTGGCGAGCCCGGCGGGGACCAGTCCGAGCGGTGTCCCGGCGGCGACGATGGCGTTCCACAGCTCCACGGCGTCGGCCGCGTCGACGTACAGCTCGAACCCGTCCTCGCCGGTGTAGCCGGTGCGCCCGATGAAGACCGTGCCGTTCTCGAAGGAGGCACCCGTCGCGCGGTAGTACTTCACCTCGTCGAGGGAGGGCAGTTCGTCGAGGATGTGGAGCCCATCGGTCGCCTGGAGGATGGCGCGGGAGGCGGGCCCCTGGACGGCGATGAGCGCGATCTCGTCACTGCGGTCCATGACGACCACGTGCTCGAACGCCGCGGCCCGCTCGGTGAGCGCTGCGACGACGGCGTCGTGGTTGCCCGCGTTCGCGACGACGAGGTACTCGTGCTCGCCGTTGCGGTAGACGACGAGGTCGTCGATGATGCCGCCGGCCTCGTTCAGCAGCAGGGAGTACTTGGCCTGGAGCAGGTCGATGGCGGACAGCTTGCCCGCGAGCGCCTGGTCGAGGAAGTCGGCTGCGTCGTCGCCCACGACCTGGATCTCGGCCATGTGGGAGATGTCGAAGATGCCGGCGGCGGTGCGCACGGCGTGGTGCTCGGCGAGGTCGCTCGAGTACCGCACGGGCATCTGCCATCCGGCGAAGTCCGTGAAGCTCGCGCCGGCGGCTTCGTGGACGGCATGGAGCGGGCTGGTTCGTTCGAGGTCGGTCACGAGTTCTCCGGGGTCGCGTGGTGCGCTGCGGACACCTGACGGCGCCCGTTGGGAACTCCCCCTCTGTCATTGGCCTGAGAGCTTCACGAGCGCCGCTGCTGCGGACACTGCTTTCACCGTCGGCGAGCGCACCACGAACGTGCGCTGCTTTCCAGAGTGGCCAGTCCGATGCGGTACAGGACCTGAGAGATTGGCGGGGAGGCTTGCTCCTTCGGTGCCGGCGTACCGGCTCTCCCGCATCGTGTTTGCGGCCCGATGTTCGATTGAGCCGCCAGCATATCGCGAGTGGTCGCCTCGGCGCAGGACCTTGTTCGAGTCAGGTGTACACTAAGCCTGTATCGAGTACAGGTCATTTCTACCTGAAGTGCCGCCGGTGCTCCGGAACACGGAGATCCCCCATGCAGCGATCGACGACTCCCGCGGAGCAGACGGACCCGCAGGTCGGCCTCGCGGTCTCGACCGTCATCTTCACGCTGCGAGCCGACGACGGGTTCGGCGCGACCGACCCGGAGCCGGGAATCTGGCTCCCGCTCGTCCGGCGCATCCGTGAGCCCTACGACGGCCTCTGGGCACTGCCGGGCGGCCCGCTCGGTGCCGCGGAGTCCCTCGCGGACGCGGCCTCGTCGACCCTGGAGACGACCACCTCCCTCCGCCCGAGGTACCTCGAGCAGCTGTACGCGTTCGGCGACCTCGACCGCTCCCCCGCCGAGCGCGTCGTCTCGATCGTCTACTGGGCGCTCGTCGGGTCCGACGAGGCGAAGCGCACCCGGCTCGGCCAGAACGTCCGGTGGTTCCCGGCCGACGCACTCCCCCCGTTGGCCTTCGACCACCGCGACATCGTCGAGTACGCCCTGTGGCGGCTCCGCAACAAGCTGGAGTACAGCCACATCGCGCACGCCTTCCTCGGCGAGACCTTCACCCTCTCCGAACTCCGGGAGGTGCACGAGGCGGTGTTGCAGAAGCAGCTCGACCCCGCGAACTTCCGACGCCAGGTCGAGTCCTCCGGTCTCGTCCTGCAGACCGACGAACTCCGTACCGGTGGGCGCCACCGCCCGGCGCGGCTCTACCGGTGGACCCAGCCCGTCACCCGACCGGAGACCCCGTCGCCCGGCCGGTCGACGAGCCGCAGGCCCACGACGTCCACCCCGACCACCCGTCAGCAGTCCGAGGAGCCAGCATGACCATCACCGCATCCGTCGACGACACCATCCAGCAGATCACCGAGGGTGTGTCCGACGGCGCGACCTGCGCGCCCGAACTCGCGGCCGGGCCCTGGGTGTTCGACCTGCAGCCGCCGAGCTACGGCCCCGGCGCGTCGATGGGCGACGTCATCCCGACCGGTTCGCCGCGACAGGGACAACTCCCGGTCGCTTACCGAGACGCCTCGAACGACGAGCTCCACCGCCGCATCGTGGCCGCGAAGCAGACCCTCGGAGACCGCGTCGTGATCCTCGGACACTTCTACCAGCGGGACGAGGTGGTCCAGCACGCCGACTACATCGGCGACTCCTTCCAGCTCGCGAACGCGGCCAAGGCACGCACCGAGGCCGAGGCGATCGTGTTCTGCGGCGTGCACTTCATGGCCGAGACCGCCGACCTCCTGTCCGGACCCGAGCAGGCCGTGATCCTCCCGAACCTCGCCGCCGGATGCTCGATGGCCGACATGGCGGACATCGACCAGGTCGAGGAGGCGTGGGAGGCTCTCGAGGCGCTCTACGGGACCGAACCCGAC
This sequence comes from Plantibacter sp. VKM Ac-2876, assembly GCF_015350715.1. Classification (NCBI taxonomy): domain Bacteria; kingdom Bacillati; phylum Actinomycetota; class Actinomycetes; order Micrococcales; family Microbacteriaceae; genus Plantibacter; species Plantibacter sp. VKM Ac-2876. Next base: position 889,394 of record NZ_JADKSI010000002.1, read on the forward strand.
GCCGAGGGCCGGGTACCGGTCATCCCCGTCACCTACATGAACTCCTCGGCGGCACTCAAGGGCTTCTGCGGTCGGCACGGCGGGATCGTCTGCACGTCCAGCAACGCGGAGACGGTCCTCCGGTGGGCCTTCGAGCGCGGACAGCGGGTCCTGTTCTTCCCGGACCAGCACCTGGGTCGGAACACCGCCAAGAAGCTGGGCGTGCCGCTCGAGCACATGCCGATGTGGAACCCGAACCGCCCGCTCGGCGGCAACGAGGCGACCGACCTCGAGCAGGCCGAGGTCATCCTGTGGCACGGCTTCTGCTCGGTGCACAAGCGGTTCACCGTCGACCAGATCGACCGCGCCCGGGCGCAGCACCCCGGCGTCCGGGTCATCGTGCACCCCGAGTGCCCGATGGCGGTCGTCGACGCCGCCGACGAGGCGGGATCGACGGACTACATCCAGAAGGCCATCGCGGCGGCGCCCGACGGCACCACGTTCGCGATCGGCACCGAGATCAACATGGTGCAGCGCCTCGCCGCGCAGTACCCGCAGCACACGATCTTCTGCCTCGACGACGTGATCTGCCCTTGCTCGACGATGTACCGAATCCACCCCGGCTACCTGGCCTGGGTGCTCGAAGGACTCGTCGCGGGCGAGGTGCTCAACCGCATCAGCGTCTCCGACGACGTGGCCGTCCCGGCCCGCCTGTCACTCGAGCGCATGCTCGCCGCGAAGCCGCCGGTCGCCGCCGGAACCCAGGCCGGCTGACATGGCGACGGTGCTCGTGGTCGGGAGCGGGATCGCCGGTCTCGTGGCCGCGATCCACGCGAGCGAACGGCACGACGTGGTGGTCGTCACCAAGGACGTCCTCGGCCAGAGCAACACGCGCTATGCCCAGGGCGGGATCGCCGGGGTCATGTTCGACGACGACCGCGTCGAGGACCACGTCCGGGACACGCTGCTGGCCGGCGCGGGGCTGTGCGACGAGGAGGCCGTGCGGGTGCTCTGCACCGAGGGGCCCGAACGGATCCGCGAGCTCATCGCCTTCGGTGTGGCGTTCGACCGCGACGGCGACGCCTTCGCGAAGGGCCTCGAAGCGGCCCACTCCTACCCCCGGGTGCTGCACGCCGGCGGTGACGCGACCGGCGCGGCGATCGAGACGGCGCTCGTCGAGACGCTCGCAGCCCGGCGGGTCACCGTGCTGGAGCACACCGTCCTCGTCGACCTGGTGGTCACCGCCGGGACGGTCACCGGAGCGCACCTCCGGTCCTCCGAGCGCGGTGCGTTCACCGTCGACGCCGACCAGGTGATCCTCGCCACCGGCGGTGTCGGACAGCTCTACCCGTTCACGACCAACCCGGCGGTGGCGACGGGCGACGGCGCGGCTGCAGCGCTCCGTGCCGGCGCGGTGCTGGCCGACGTGGAGTTCGTCCAGTTCCACCCGACCGCGCTCGCCGCACCCGGCAGCTTCCTCGTCTCCGAGGCCGTCCGCGGTGAGGGGGCCGTCCTCCGGGATGCGAACGGTGAACGCTTCATGCGGGCGCTGCACCCCGACGCCGAGCTGGCACCGCGCGACGTGGTCGCCCGCGGGATCGCGCGGACCATGGCAGCGCAGGGTGGTGCGCCGGTAACGCTCGACGCGACCGCGCTCGGTGCTGACCGCCTCGCCGCGCGGTTCCCGGGGATCGACGAGCACCTCCGAGCCTCCGGCGTGGACTGGTCACGCACACCGGTCGCCGTCGCCCCGGCTGCCCACTACTGGATGGGCGGCGTCGCCACGGACCTCGACGGCCGGACCAGCCTGCCCGGGCTCCTCGCCGTGGGCGAGGTCGCACGCACGGGCGTCCACGGCGCCAACCGCCTCGCCTCCAACTCGCTCCTCGAGGGTGCCGTCTTCGCGGCCCGTGCCGTCGCGGCGATCGATGCGGCACCGGGTCCGATCGCCGGTCGCCCGAGACTCGGCAGCGCGTGGGTCGTCCTGGATCCCCGTGCAGCCGAAGGCGATCCCGGGCTCCCAGCGGATCCCGTCGAGCCCTTCAGCCGATCGGCGCTCCATGCCGTGATGTGGCGGGATGCCGGGCTGGTCCGTGACGCGCGTGGTCTCGAGCTCGCGCGCCGGACCCTGCACCGGTGGTCGACCGAGCTCGACGACGTCGTCACCACACCGCGATCGGTCGCGGCCGCCGAGGACCGCAACCTCCTGCTGCTCGCCCGCGCCGTGGTCGCCGGTGCCCTCGCGCGCACCGAGTCACGCGGCGCGCACGCCCGGGACGACCATCCCGGTGTCGATCCGGATCAGGCGTCGCCCATCGCGGTCGTCCTCGCCACCTCGGCCGACGCGCCCCAGCCCACCACCCACCCATCCGCGAACGGAACCGTGCTCGCACCATGCTGACCCCACACCTCATCGACACCACCGTCACCGCGGCCCTCGTCGAGGACGCCCCGTGGGGCGACCTGACGGCGGCGACCCTCATCCCGGAGGACGCCACGGCCTCGGCATCCCTGACCGCTCGCGAGGCGGGCGTCTTCAGCGGGTCGGCCGTGTTCGAGGCGGCGTTCCGATTGACCGACCCACGCATCACGGTCGCGTTCCTCGTCGCCGACGGCGAACGGTTCGCCGCGGGCGACACCATCGCCATGGTGTCGGGTCCGGCGCGTGCCGTCCTGACCGCTGAGCGCGTCGCCCTGAACTTCGTGCAGCGGATGAGCGGCATCGCGACCACCACTGCGGCCTACGTCGAAGCCGTGTCGGACACCCGCGCCCGCATCGTCGACACCCGGAAGACGACCCCTGGCCTGCGCGTCTTCGAGCGCCACGCGGTGCGATCGGGCGGCGGACACAACCACCGCCATTCGCTCTCCGACGCCGTCATGGTCAAGGACAACCACCTGGCGGTCCTCCTCGAGCGCGGTCTGACGGTCACCGAGGCACTCCTGCGGGCTCGCGAGGAGCTCCCGCACACGACGACGATCGAGGTCGAGGTCGACCGCCTGGACCAGATCGAGGCGGTGCTCGCGGCGGGCGTCGACACGATCATGCTCGACAACTTCAGCGTCGACGAGCTCCGCGAGGGCGTCGCGCTGATCGCCGGCCGCGCCATCGTGGAGGCGAGCGGGAACGTGACGCTGTCGACGGTGCGGGCCATCGCGGAGACCGGCGTGGACGTCATCTCCTCCGGTGCCCTCACCCACAGCGTCCGGTCCCTCGACCTCGGGCTCGACATCTCGGTCGACTGAGATGCTCTACCTCGACAACGCCGCGACGACGCCGGTGCGCCCGGAGGTGCTCGAGGCGATGTGGCCGTACCTCACGCGCACCTTCGGTAACCCGTCGAGCCATCACACCGTCGGCGAGGCGGCGGCCGGGGCGTTGCGGGAGGCCCGGCGACGCGTCGCGACCGTGCTGGGCGTCCGACCTGGCGACGTGGTCTTCACCTCGGGCGGCACCGAAGCGGACAACCTGGCAGTCAAGGGCATCACCCTGGCGGCCCTCGATCGCGGACGCCATGTCGTCATCTCGCCGATCGAGCACGAGGCGGTCGCGGAATCGGTCGCGTACCTCACGCGGTTCCACGGGGTCGAGGCCACGGTCCTCCCGGTGGACGGGACCGGACTGGTCGACCCGGCCGAGCTCGCTGCTGCGCTTCGTCCTGACACGGTGCTGGTCTCGGTGATGGCCGCCAACAACGAGATCGGCACGGTCCAGGACCTGTCGGCGATCGGAGCCGTCACCCGGGCCGCAGGCGTCCCGTTCCACACCGACGCCGTGCAGGCGGCGGGATGGCTGCCGCTCGGACTGGATCGCCTCGGCGTGGACGCGCTGAGCCTCGCCGGCCACAAGCTCGGTGCTCCGAAGGGTGTCGGACTGCTTGCCGTGCGCGGGTCCCTGCCGCTGGAACCGCTCCTCCACGGCGGCGGGCAGGAACGCGGTCGCCGGAGCGGGACCGAACAGGTGGCCGCCGCCGTCGGGCTCGCGACCGCGCTGGAGCTCGCCGAGCGTGATCGGGTGGAAGCGGTCGACCGCGTCAGCGGGCTGCGTGACGCGTTCATCGCGAGGGTGCTGACAGAGGTCCCGCGAGCTCGGTTGACGGGCCACCCCGAACGACGACTGCCGGGTATCGCGTCGTTCGTGTTCCCCGGGACCTCCGGCGAGGCGGTCCTCCTCGAACTCGAACGGCGCGGCGTCATCTCCTCGAGCGGCTCCGCGTGCGCCGCCGGCAGCGACGAGCCGTCGCCGGTCCTCCTCGCGATCGGCATCGCTCCGGAGGTCGCGCAGACCGCCGTGCGCTTCAGTTGGACCGCCGCCGTCACCGCGGCCGAGCTGGACCGGACGGCGGGCGCCGTCGTCGCCGCGGTGGAGGCCGTCGCTGGCCTCCGCTGAACCCCACGACGACCGACCGGAATGGGATCAGGCCGCGCGCTCGGTGTCGGGTGTCCGATGCCGGGTGTCCGGCGCCACCCACCGCCGGACGCTGGGCTACGGTGGGATCCATGAGCACCGAGCAGGACGCGGCAGACCGCGCACGACGTCGACACGACAACGAGGACGCTGACGCCGTCACCCGGTTCCTCGCCGAGCGTGACCCGGAGTACGACCTCCACACGGAGCGTCTGGTCGACCCGGAGGAGGTCATCCTCAAGGACTGGCTGCCGCACGCGACCCCGACCGACGGCGGCGCACCCGCACCCTGAACCGGCCACAGCATGCTCTAGCCGCCGACGCAGCGGAACACAAGCGGTTGCCGCGCAGGCATCGGTCCGCGAGGCTGGGATCGTGACCGACAGTCGGGATCAGAGACGGAGTTGACGATGGGATTCCTGGACAACGCCAAGGACGCTGCTGAGGCGACGGGCAAGAAGATCGGCGAGGCCGTCGACGACACCAAGGAGCGCATCAGCGACAAGCTGGACGAGGCCAAGGCCGACGCGAAGGTGAAGCAGGCGGAGGCCGACGTGAAGAAGGCCGAGGCCGAGCGCGACACCACCGAGGCGAAGAACGACTACAAGGAGCAGCTGCGCGACTGACGCGCCCTCTGAACGACGAGGACCCCGCCTGGCGAACGCCGCGGGGTCCTCGCTCATGTCCGGGGTCGGTCTCCCCTGACGGCCCGGGGCGCGATCGTCGCTAGCGCTCCGAGACCTGGCCGCGTTCGACGACCCATCGCCGTTCGATCCGGACGGTGTCGAGCATGCGGCGGTCGTGGGTGACGAGGAGGAGTGTTCCGTCGTAGCTCTCGAGCGCCTCCTCGAGCTGTTCGATGGCGGCGAGGTCGAGGTGGTTCGTCGGCTCGTCCAAGACCAGCAGGTTGATCCCCGTCGCCTGGAGCACGGCGAGCCCGGCGCGGGTGCGTTCCCCCGGCGACAGCTCGTCGACGGGCCGGTTCACGTGGTCGGCCTTCAGCCCGAACTTCGCCAGGAGCGTCCTGACCTCTCCCGGACTGAGGTCGGGCACGATCGCCTCGAAGCGGTCGGCGAGCGGCTCCGTGCCGACGAGCAGTGAGCGGGCCTGGTCGATCTCGCCTATCCGCACACTCGAGCCGAGGCTCGCGCTGCCCGCGTCGGGTTCGCGACGACCGAGCAGCGTCGCGAGCAGGGTGGACTTGCCGGCGCCGTTGGGCCCGGTGATGCCGATGCGATCGCCCACGTTCATCTGGAGGGACAGGGGGCCGAGCTGGAAGTCGCCCTGCCGGACGACGGCCTCGGAGAGCGTCGCGACGACCGTGCTCGAGCGCGGTGCGCTGCCGATCGTGAACTGCAGCTGCCACTCCTTGCGTGGTTCCTCGACCTCGTCCAGCCGAGCGATGCGGCTCTCCATCTGCCGGACCTTCTGGGCCTGCTTCCCCGAGGACTCCGCCGAGGCCTTCCGCCGGATCTTGTCGTTGTCGGGCGCCTTCTTCATCGCGTTCCGCACGCCCTGGCTGGACCACTCCCGCTGCACCCTGGCGCGACCGACGAGATCCGCCTTCTTGTCGGCGAACTCGTCGTAGGCGTCGCGGGCGTGCCGCCTGGCGACCTCGCGCTCCTCGAGGTAGGCCTCGTATCCGCCGCCGAAGACGCGGTTGCTCTGCTGCGCGAGGTCGAGTTCGAGGACGCGCGTGACGCAGCGGGCGAGGAACTCGCGGTCGTGGCTGACGAGCACCACACCCCCGCGCAATCCCTGCACGAAGCGTTCGAGCCGCTCCAAGCCGTCCAGGTCGAGGTCGTTGGTCGGTTCGTCGAGGAGGACGATGTCGAATCGCGACAGCAGCAGCGCCGCCAGTCCGACGCGAGCGGCCTGCCCGCCCGACAGTGAGGTCATCATCGTGGTCGTGACATCCGCGTCGAGGTCCAGCCCGAGGTCGGCGAGGACCGCGGGGATCCGCTCCTCGAGGTCGGCCGCGCCGCTCGCCAGCCAGCGGTCGAGGGCGGCGGAGTAGACGTCCGCGGGGTCCGTGCCGGCCTGCGGGGGTTCGGCGAGCGCCGCGGCGGCCGCGTCCATCGCCTCGGTCGCCGCAGCGCAGCCGGTGCGCCGGGCGATGTAGGCGGCGACGCTCTCGCCGACGACGCGCTCATGTTCCTGCGGGAGCGCGCCCACGAAGGCGTCGGAGGGCGACAGCGTGATCGTGCCGGCCTGCGGTTCGAGCGAGCCACCGAGAAGCTGGAGCAGGGTCGACTTCCCCGCGCCGTTCATCCCGACGACGCCGATGACGTCGCCCGGCGCCACCGTCAGATCAAGGCCGTCGAACAGGGTGCGGTGGCCGTGTCCTCCGGCCAGGCCTTGGGCCACGAGCGTTGCAGTCATGCTGCAATCGTCTCATTCCGTCCGGGCCTCGGTGAACGTTCAATTCGCGCCACGAGTCGGCGGAGTAGCGTAATGCACTGAGATAACGATTGGCTACGTCAGGAGCGCTAGCCGATCTCGTGACCCCCGAAGGTGTTACACAGGGAGCAGTTGCGGTTGATGTCGCCATCCTCGTTGGCTTCGCGCCCCTCCCCCACGGAAGGGGCCCTGATGCGCCTCGAACTCTCTCCACCCGCCCGCAGCGCCAGACCCAGCCGCGTTCGCTCTCGCCTCTTCGGTGCAGCGGCAGTCATCACCGTCGGACTCCTGGCCATCGGTGCCGGACCGGCGAACGCCGCGACCACCATCGACGGCCCGATCAACCTGGGCACGGCAGCCGGCTACGGCGTCCTCGCCGCATCGGCCGTCACCAACACCGGCGCGACCACGATCAACGGCGACCTCGGGCTGAGCCCGGAGAGCTCCGTGACGGGCTTCCCGCCGGGCATCGTCAACGGCACCCAGAACGTGACGAACGAGCCTGCCGCCCTCGCGCAGAACGATCTCCTCACCGCGATGGGTGTCGCTTCCAGTCTCACCCCGACCACGCAGGGCCTCGACGACCTCACCGGCCTGAACCTCACCCCCGGCGTCTACTCCGGCGGCGTCCTCTCCCTGTCCGGGAACCTGACGCTCACCGGTACGGCGGAGTCGGTCTGGGTCTTCCAGGCGGCGAGCAGGCTGGACACCTCCACCGGTGCGTCGATCATCCTCGCCGGCGGCGCGAGCGCTTGCAACGTGTTCTGGCGCGTCGGCAGCTCGGCCACGCTGAACGGCGGCGCTCCCTTCGTCGGCACGATCCTCGCCGACACGTCCATCTCCACGGGATCGGGCACGGTCCTCGAGGGGCGCCTGCTCGCGTCCACCGGCGCCGTGACGCTCATCAACACCGTCATCAACCGGCCGACCGGCTGCGACGACGGCAGCGGCTCCGAGGTCACGACGAGCCCGGAGATCACCTCCGCTCCGCTCCCCGGCGGCACCGTCGGCACGAGCTACGACGGCACGGTCACCTCGACCGGCAGCCCGGACGCCACATATACCGTCACCTCGGGTGCACTGCCCCCGGGACTCGTCCTCGACAGCGTGACCGGAGGCGTGACCGGCACGCCCACGACGCCCGGGACCTACACGGTCACCATCACCGCGAGCAACGGCACCGCGCCCGACGACTCCATCGAATCGACGATCGTCATCACGGAAGCCGTCCCGCCGGGCACCCCGCAGGTCCCCGGTCAGCCGGCGGTTCCGGCCGGAGACATCACGAGGCTCCCCGACACCGGGTTCCAGGGATCCACGCTGGCCATCGCAGCCGGCTCCCTGCTCGGCCTCGGCCTGCTCGCGGGAGTCGCCTCCGTGATCGTGCGGCGTCGCCGACGCGACCAGCTGGGTGGCTGACGCGACACTGGTCGGCAGCCTGACGCCGTCACCGTAGGCTGAGGGCATGGATCACAAGCAGCTGCGCTCCTTCGTCGCCTCCGCGGAGACCCTCCACTTCGCGAAGGCGGCCAAGGCGCTCGGTGTGCCGCGGAGCACCGTCGTCGCCGACGTCCGGAAGCTCGAGGAGAGCGTCGGAGCGGAACTGTTCGCTCGCGACGTGGAATCCACGCAGCTGACGGACGCCGGCTACGCGTTCCTCATCGAGGCGCGTCGCCAACTCGACGCCTCTGCGGCAGCAGCAGCGAAGTCGGCTCCGGCGCCGGGCGGCAAAGCCAAAGCGAACAAGGGCAAGGGCCGCGCGCCGAAGGTCAAGGGCGAGCCGCTGCCGTACAAGAAGCGCCAGGGTCGCTGAGCCGCACGCGCCATCAGCGGTCCTGCGTCTCCGACGCGGACTCGACGACCCGCACCGATTCACCTCGCCGCTCCGCGTCGTCTCGGGCCGTGCGTGCGATCGACACGAGGGTCTCGACGGGCGTCGGCGCGGCCGAATCCACCGCGACGCCGAGGTTCGCAGCGCCGGCGAAGCCGTCGAGCTGCTGCGTCACGGCCTCCCGGTAGCCGGCGGCGATGGGTGCCGCGAGGTCGTGGAGACCCGAGAGGCCGGTCGGCCCCGGTTCGACCGACGTGGCCACGAGGATCGTCCCGCTCCACACGCGGGTGCAGACGGACCCGGCCGGCAGCTCACGGAAGACCGCGGCTGCGAGCAGCGCCTCCAGCTCCCCCGCCGTCGCCATCCCGTAGGCGCGGCGGAGATCGCCGTAGCCGTCGATGGCCACGACGAGGATCGCGAGGCGACGGTCGGACTGCTGCCCCTCGCGGAGTCGGGTCGCCTCGGCGATGAACGCCCGGCGCCCCACCGCGCGGACGCCCACCCGCTCCGAGGAGAGGCGCTGCTTGCGCTCCCAGGAGCGCAGGAGGACGAGGCCGACGGCGATCGCGACGACGAACACGAGGTTCATGTAGGTCACGATGGGCGTGCTGAACAGCCGCTCGAAGATCTCCGAGTGAGGACCCGCCGCGAGGTAGACCGCGAGGCGCACGGCGGTGAACACCGCGTGGAGAATCATGACGACGACGAGCACCAGTGACGCCGGTGCCGTTCGCATCCGCCCCCGTCGCGCCTCGTACGCGACCAGGAGCGACAGCATGATGAGCGAGATGAGCCGGGCGATGGTGCCGGCCCACTCCGGGTCGTCGGTCGGGTCGAGGACGGCGGAGATCGCCGTCACCCCGACGAAGAGGGTGCCCAGCAGCACGAGGCTGCGTCGACCGTTGAACAGCCGGCACCCGACCCACAGGGCGGCGATCGAGGCGACCATGGCGGCGTTGGCGACGGCGACGATCCATACCGAGTCACCGTTGAGCGTGGCGGCGAGGTAGCTGACCGCCGAGAGGAGGGTGGTGGCGAATCCGGACATCCAGGCTGCCATATGGCGTCCGGCGAGGGTTCGCGCGCTGTCGAGTCCGTAGAAGATCCCGCAGGCGGCGCAGACGATCACCGCCACCACCAGCATGCTCGCCAAATCGATCGTCACCCTTGGCCTCCCCCAGGCGCCCGTTCGGGTGGCGCCTCATCGAGCGTACCGCCGGAGCACGACCCCGCTGGCGGCAGGGACGTCGGAAGCATCAGGGTGCTGAACCACGGAGACCCGATGTGCCACCATCGATCCATGCGCGAATCGCCCGACCGTCCCGTCGCCGTCCGCGCGACGGCGTTCCGTGGCACGTCGAGATGGCGCCGACGGCCGCTGCGGTTCGTCGGCTACGACGCCCTCCTGCCGGACGGTTCCGTCCGGTTCGACGTGGATCTCGCCGCAGCCATGCCTGCCCACCCGGCGGATGCCTCGACCCGCGACACGAACGTCCACGACCGTTGCCCCGAGGTCGGTGCCGGTCCGTGGGTCGACGGGTTCGGGCGTGCCGTCGATGGGCCGGACGACAGCGGACCGCCGCTGAGCGCACGGCGCCGCGCGCGCCCGAGACCCACCGACCTGCCCGGCCGCCGCCCATCGGCGAAGGCCGGGCGACGCTGGCGCACCGGGTTCGGCGTGGCAGCGCTCGGCCTCGGCGCCCTGCTCGTCATCGGCCCACTCCGCGACACCCCTGTGGGCTTCCTCGGGGTGGTCAGCGCGTTCGCCGGGCTCGCAGCCCTATTGGGCTTGGTCCCCCGCGCCAAACGTTGGTGGTGACGGCCGATCACCTCGACACGGAGCGCCCGTTCCGTCCTCAAACCCGCGCGCAAACGACAGAACACGCACTCTCGGCGTGAAGTATGACGCTACGCGGCAGCGGGCTTCAGTGGCGTGATCGCCGCGATCTGTTGCGAAAGCCGATCCTCGGCGAGATCGAGCTCATAGCGCATCTGCAGGTTGAGCCAGAACTGCGCCGAAGTGCCGAAGTACTTCGCAAGCCGGAGCGCGGTGTCCGCTGTGATGGACCGCTTGCCGTGGACGATCTCATTGATGCGACGTGGTGGGACTCCGATGGACACCGCCAGCTTGTTCTGTGTGATCCCGAACCCCTCGATGAAGTCCTCTATGAGCACTTCACCGGGGTGGATCGGTGCGAGCTTGCCGCTCGAGTCAGTGATAGTCAACGATCTCCACCTCCTCGGGCCCCGTGGCCGTCCACACGAAACAGATTCTCCACTGGTCGTTGATCCTGATGCTGTGCTGGCCGACGCGATCGCCCTTGAGCGGCTCGAGTCGGTTGCCAGGTGGGACCCGAAGATCGTCGAGCATCTCTGCGGCACCCACCTGGCGAAGCTTCCGGAGCGCAACCCGATGGATCCGAGGATCGATCGACCGCACTCGTTCACGACGCCACAATCGCTCGGTATCCCGGTTGCCGAACGACCTGATCATCGTAGCAGGGCATAACGCACCTCGTTAATAACGCGAGTCGTTACATACTCCTTGCGATGAACCGGTTCATGGTAGGAACACCCCTACCCGGACCTACGGACCTCCGGACCGACGGGAGAATCGAGGCATGGACATGCGCTACGTCGACCATGAACCGGGAATGTGGTTCCTCGTCGAGCAGGAAGGTTCGCTCTACCTCCACGCGAGGTACAGCTACAGCGCCCTCATCGACGATTCCGCGCTCATCCGGTTGAACGACACCGAGCTCGCCGCCTACCTCGCGGGCGACCACGATGCCCTGTCCGACCTCGCCGGACGCGTCCACAACAGCGCGCCCTACCGGAGTGAATCACCGTTCTTCAGCAGGGATCTGTACCGCAGCGCAGACGGCGCGCAGTATCGCGAGGCCGTCTCAGCGGCGATCGCCGATCACACGTGGATCGCGGAACAGCGGCGGAAGCGGTAACCACCACCGAGAGCGCTCATTCCGTCGGCTTTGGGGCTGGTCGACGACGAAACGTGCACTTTCGACGAGCTAGACGTTGAAGCGGAACTCCACGACGTCGCCGTCCTGCATGACGTAATCCTTGCCCTCCATGCGGGCCTTGCCCTTGGAGCGGGCCTCGGCGACGGAGCCGGTCTCGACGAGGTCGTCGAACGAGATGACCTCGGCTTTGATGAAGCCCTTCTCGAAGTCCGTGTGGATGACGCCGGCCGCTTGGGGCGCCTTGGCACCCTGCGGGATCGTCCACGCACGCGACTCCTTCGGGCCCGCCGTGAGGTAGGTCTGCAGGCCGAGCGTCGCGAAACCGATGCGTGCGAGCTGGTCGAGGCCGGACTCGGTCTGGCCGGTCGACTCGAGCATCTCGCGGGCGTCGTCCTCGTCGAGGTCGACGAGCTCCGACTCGAGCTTGGCGTCGAGGAAGACGGCCTTCGCCGGCGCCACGAGGGCGGCCAGCTCGTCGAGCTTGGCCTGGTCCTGGAGGACGTCCTCGTCGACGTTGAACACGTAGATGAACGGCTTGGCCGTGAGGAGACCGAGCTCCTTGATGGGCGCGAGGTCGATCTTCGTCGCCGAGAGCGGGGTGCCGGCGTTGAGCGCGTCCTGCGCCTCCTTCGCCGCCGTGAGGACGGAGGGGTCGAGCTTCTTGCCCTTGACCTCCTTCTCGAACCGGGTGACGGCCTTCTCGAGCGTCTCGAGGTCGGCGAGGATGAGCTCGGTGTTGATCGTCTCCATGTCGGACGCCGGGTTCACGTCGCCGTCGACGTGCACGACGTCGGGGTCGGCGAAGCCGCGGACGACCTGCGCGATGGCGTCGGCCTCACGGATGTTCGCGAGGAACTTGTTCCCGAGCCCTTCCCCCTCACTCGCGCCCTTGACGATGCCGGCGATGTCGACGAAGGACACCGCGGCGGGCAGGATGCGCTCGCTGCCGAAGATCTCCGCGAGCTTGCCGAGCCGGGCGTCGGGCAGTTCGACCACGCCGACGTTCGGCTCGATCGTCGCGAACGGATAGTTCGCTGCGAGCACGTTGTTGCGCGTGAGCGCGTTGAACAGGGTGGACTTGCCGACGTTGGGCAGGCCGACGATGCCGAGAGTAAGAGCCACGAGGGTCTATCGTACTTGGCCGCGCGTCCCCGTGGGTCGCGCCTCCGCTTCGGGCACGGATCGGCACCGTCGATCGGGCGGCATGCGGCGTGCCACCCGAGCGGTGTCGGACGCTGGTGCGAGGGTGAGGACGTGCCACTGGATTTCACCGCCATCGACTTCGAGACCGCGAACTCGTCATCCGCCTCCGCCTGCAGCGTGGGCCTCGTCAGAGTGCGCGACGGCATCGTCGTCGACCGCGCGGGCTGGCTCATCCAGCCCCCTCCCGGACACGACGCGTTCCTCGAGTGGAACACCCGCATCCACGGCATCGTCGCGACGGACGTGCTCGGCGCGCCGGGCTGGGCGGACCAGCTCGACGCCATGCTCGACTTCGCCCAGGGCGACGCCTTCGTCGCCCACAACGCCGGCTTCGACATGGGCGTCATCCGCGGTGGCTGCGCCGCGACGGGCCTCGACTGCCCCGACCTCAGCTACCTGTGCAGCCTTAACGTCGCCCGCAAGACGTATCAGCTCGACTCCTACCGGCTCCCCGTGGCGGCCCTCGCCGCCGGGTTCGACGACTTCCAGCACCACGACGCCACCGGCGACGCCGAGGCCTCCGCGCACATCATCATCCACGCGGCCGCCCGCCACGGCGCCTCCTCGATCGCCGAACTCGCGCAGCTCACGAGCGTGAAGATCGGCCGGATCGGGACGGCCGTCGCCGCCTGAGCACGCGGTCGCCGCGCGGCCTCCGACCGATGTCGGCGGCCCGCGACACACTGAGGGCATGGACAGCGCACTCGCCCTCGGGATCGGCCTCCTCATCGGACTCGTCATCGGCGCAGCCGTGGCGATCCTTCTGCTGCAGCGGCGCACCGGCGCGGGATCGGTCGACCCGGCGCTACTCGAGGCCAGGCACACCGCCCAGCTCGCCGACCTCCGCGGCCAGCAGGCGCAACTCCTCGCCGATGCTTCTGCACGGGAGGCGGAACTCCGCGCCGCGCTGCGCGCCGAACTCGCCGCCCTCGACGCCACGGCCGACGGTCTCGGACGTGAACTGAACGCCCAGCGCGAGCAGTACCGCGAGCTCGCCGAACGCCACCGCGCCGACGCCGAACGACGATCGCGCCAGGAACACGAGGAGAGCCAGGTCCTGCAGGCACTCGCGCCCGTCCAGCACAGCCTCGAGCACATGCAGGCGAAGGTCGCGGAACTCGAGCAGCAGCGCAGCCGACAGCACGGCGAGCTCGCCCAACAGCTGAAGACGGCTTCGGAATCCGAGGAACGCCTGCGGTCCACGACGGAGTCGCTCGCCTCGGCGCTCCGCAACAACGCCACCCGCGGCGTCTGGGGCGAGACCCAACTCCGCAACGTCGTGGAAGCCGCGGGCCTCACACAGCGCGTCGACTTCGACCTGCAGTCGAGCATCACGTCCGACAACGGCACGGGCCGACCCGACATGGTCGTTCGACTCCCCGGCGGCAAGTCGATCGCGGTCGACGCGAAGGTGCCGTTCGCGCAGTACCTCGAAGCCAGCACCATCCCCGTCACGGCGACGGGCGAGGAAGCCGCACGACGTACCGCCCTCCTCGCGCAGCACGTGAAGGCCGTGCGGTCGCACGTCGACGCCCTCGCGGCGAAGGGCTACTGGCGCGGCCTCGAGTCGAGCCCGGAGTTCGTCATCTGCTTCATCCCGAGCGAGTCGCTCCTCGCCGCAGCGCTCGAGGCCGACGCGAGCCTGCTCGACTACGCCTTCGGCAAACGGGTCGCCCTCGCCTCCCCCGTCAACCTGTGGGCGGTCCTCAAGACGGTCGCGTTCACCTGGCAGCAGGACGTCCTCACCGAGGACGCGAAGCGACTGTTCGACCTCGGCAAGGAGCTCTACCAGCGGCTCTCGACGCTGTCGGACCACGCCGACCGCCTGCGTCGGTCCATCGAGAGCACGGTCACCAACTACAACCAGTTCGCCTCGTCGTTCGAGACCCGCGTGCTCGTCACGGCGCGCAAGCTCGACGCCCTCGACGAGGCGACGGTCATCGGTCAGGTGAGCCAGAGCGACGCCTCACCGAAGCGCCTCACCGCACCGGAGGCACAGCCCTCGCCGGAGCCGTCCGATGGCGAGCCGAGCGAGCTCGAGGCGCGACTCGCGCACCGGCTCCAGGACTGACCGGCACGAACACCGCACGACGAAGCGCCCGGCCCCACCGTGAGGTGGAACCGGGCGCTTCACTCTGCTGGAGGAGCGACTACAGCCACTTCGCAGCGAGGTGGTCCGCCTCGACGCGACGGATGGTGCCGGACCGCGACCGCAGCACGAGGCTCTCGGTGCGGATGATCGGACCCTTGCGCTGCACACCGTCGACGAGTTCACCGTGGGTGACACCCGTCGCGACGAAGTACGTGTTGTCGCCGCGGACGAGGTCGTTCGCGCCGAGGACGCGGTCGAGGTCGTGACCGGCAGCGAGCGCACGCTCGCGCTCGGCGTCGTCCTTCGGCATGAGCTTGCCCTGGATGAGGCCACCGAGCGCCTTCACCGCGCACGCGGTGATGATGCCCTCAGGCGTGCCACCGATGCCGACACACATGTCGATCCGCGAGTCGTAGCGGGCGGCGTTGATGCCACCTGCGACGTCGCCGTCGAGCAGCAGTCGCGTCCCGGCACCGGCCGCGCGGATCTCCTCGATGAGCTGCGCGTGGCGCGGTCGGTCGAGGACGGCGACGCGGATGTCCTCGGGCTGCTTGCCCTTGGCCTTCGCGAGCTCGCGGATGTTGTCGCCGATGGACTGGCTGATGTCGACGACACCGATGCCGTCGGCGCCGGTGACGATCTTGTCCATGTAGAACACCGCGGACGGGTCGAACATGCTGCCGCGGTCGGACACGGCGATGACGGAGAGGGCGTTCTGACGCCCGGCGGCGGTGAGGCTCGTACCGTCGATCGGGTCGACGGCGATGTCGCAGGACGGCCCGCGGCCGTTGCCGACGTGCTCGCCGTTGAACAGCATGGGCGCTTCGTCCTTCTCGCCCTCGCCGATGACGACCACGCCGTCGAAGTTGACGGTGCCGAGGAAGGCACGCATCGCGTCGACCGCCGCACCGTCGGCGGCGTTCTTGTCGCCTCGCCCGATGAACGGCGCCGCCCGGATCGCGGCGGCCTCCGTCGCTCTCACGAGCTCCATGGCGAGGTTGCGGTCGGGCTGCAGATAGTGGGAGCCGGTTTCAGGCTGGGTCACTGGATCCTCCATGGATCGCTCGCCTCGTGGGACACGACGCTTCGGTGGATGAGGGTTTCAGCCTATCGAACCGGGCTGGGAAGGCCGCTGGGTGCGTCGCGATCGAGGCGCTTCCGTGACCTCGTCAGCGGGCTCCCGGGACCGACGACGACGGACTCGACCGTGACACCGCCGTCCCCTTCGACCCGGACTCCGGCGAGTTCGGCTCCGGCGGCGAGCGCGGTCGACGTGACGGCGCTGAGCAGCAGCCAGGCGTCATCGCGGCAGAGTTCGTCGAGCGGGACCTCGCGATCGAGATCGGTCCCGGCCTCGACGAGCCGCGCACGTTCCTCCGGCGACTGCGGTGCGAAGCGCGCCGTCATCCAGCCGCCGAGGGCTCGGACCGCGGCAGCCGTGAGGATGCCCTCGGGGGCTCCGCCCACACCGAGGAGCAGATCGAGGTCGCCGTCGGCGGCTGCGGCCCGCAGGGACAGGGCGACGTCGCCGTCCATGAAGCTCACGAGCTCGGCACCGGCGGCGGTCACGGCCTGGGCGGTCGCCGCGTTCCGAGGACGGTCCTGGACCGCGACCCGCAGCTGCTCGACCGGCCGCCCCAGCCGGGCCGCGAGCCGGTCGAGGGTCACCGCGATCGGGTCGGCCAGTGACAACTCGCGTCCCCCGCCGGCGGCGACGAGCTTCTCGAGGTAGTACGCCGGGCCGATGTCGAACATCGCACCGCGCGGGGCGATGGCGATCACGGCGACGGAATCCGGCTTGCCCGTGGCCGCGAGCTTCGTACCGTCCACGGGGTCGACGGCGAGGTCGATCGCCGGCCCCACACCCGTGCCGAAACGCTCCCCGACGAACAGCATGGGCGCCTGGTCCTTCTCGCCCTCCCCCACGACGACGCGCCCGTCGACCGGGAGCGATTCGAGCGCCCGGCGGAGCGCATCGACGGCGACCCCGTCGATGCGCATGCCGTCTCCACCTCCGACGAGACCCGCGACGGCGGCAGCCGCGGCCCTCGTGGCGTCGAGGAAGCCGTGGAGGAGGTCGGTGTCCGGAGTGCGCTCGATCATGTCCCCATCGTGCCGTATGCCTCGGAGCCCGAGTCAGTAGACTTCAAGGCGAATCGTCCCCACGCAAGGAGAAGACATGCCCGTCGCCACCCCGGAACAGTACGCAGCGATGCTCGACAAGGCGAAGTCGAACGGGTTCGCGTACCCGGCGTTCAACGTCTCGAGCAGCCAGACCATCAACTCCGTCCTCCAGGGCCTCACCGAGGCCGGTTCCGACGGCATCATCCAGGTCACCACGGGCGGCGCCGACTACTTCGCCGGCCACACCGTGAAGAACCGTGCCGCCGGCGCGATCGCCTTCGCGAAGTTCGCCACCGAGGTCGCCAAGAACTACCCCGTCACCGTCGCGCTCCACACCGACCACTGCCCGAAGGACGCGCTCGACGGCTTCGTCATGCCACTCATCGCCGCCTCCGAGGAAGAGGTGAAGGCCGGTCGCAACCCGATCTTCCAGTCCCACATGTGGGACGGCTCGGCGGTCCCCCTCACGGAGAACCTCGAGATCGCGACCGAGATGCTGAAGCGCACCAAGGCCATCAACGCCATCCTCGAGGTCGAGATCGGCGTCGTCGGCGGCGAAGAGGACGGCGTCAGCCACGACATCAACGAGCACCTGTACACGACCCTCGACGACGCCATCGCGACCGTCGAGGCGCTCGGCCTCGGCGAGCAGGGTCGCTACATGGCCGCCCTCACCTTCGGCAACGTGCACGGCGTCTACAAGCCCGGCAACGTCAAGCTCCAGCCTGAGCTACTGAAGACCATCCAGGACGGCCTCACCGCCAAGTACGGCCACGGCCCCAAGCCGCTCGACCTCGTCTTCCACGGCGGATCGGGTTCCACCGACGCCGAGATCGCGGAGGCCGTCGCGAACGGTGTCGTCAAGATGAACATCGACACCGACACGCAGTACGCGTTCACGCGCTCGATCGCCGGCTACATGCTGTCGAACTACGAGGGTGTGCTGAAGCTCGACGGCGAGGTCGGCAACAAGAAGGTCTACGACCCGCGCGCCTGGGGCAAGGTCGCCGAGTCGGCGATGGCCGCTCGCGTCCTGGAGTCGACGAAGCAGCTCGGCTCGTACGGCACCAGCACCTCCTAGTCACCTGCACGAAGAACGGGCCCGGCATCGCTGCCGGGCCCGTTCTTCGTGTGTGGACTGACTACGGCTGCTGCGAGCGGACGTACTCCATGAACGCCGGGTCGGCACCCATGGCCACGGCGAGACAGATCACCACGACCAGGTTCGCCGCGACGCCGGCGACGAGCGGGATCCAGAAGGTCAGTCGACCCGCGCGGAGCGACCGGCTCGACAGGATGATGGCGCCCACCCACAGGGCGATCTGGAGACCGAGCGCCAGGATGCCCATGGCGCTCGCGAGACCGTCCGAGGAGTACCCCGAGACACCCATCTGCACGAGTGCGGGGCGGATCAGGCCGGGGAGGTCGAGCAGGCCCGGCATGGTCACGATCAGGCCGACGAGGCCGAGTCCGAGCAGGATCGACGTCGCAATGCGGTCTCCGGCGACGGGTCGTCTGGCGGCCACGGTCGGAGCGCCCGGCTGCACCACCCCAGGCTCACGCGTCTGCTCGCGCAGGGTCGGCTCCTGCTGCTGTCGCGGTTGCCGCTCGACGGGGACGACCGGCGCGATGCCGAGCTCCTCCGCCCGCTGTTCGTCGATGGGCTCGGCGATCCGGGCACGCTGCTCCTCGGGGGACGCGTACTCACCGAACTGCGGACGGGGGCGGGATTCGCTCATGGTCGACGCCCTCCCAGGGCGCGCGGATCGGTCGTGCCGGCAAGGTCTTTGCGCAGCTCCTTCGGCAAAGAGAACATGAGGTCCTCCTCGGCCGTCTTGACTTCCTGCACCGCGCCGTAGCCGGCTCCGGAGAGTTCTTCCAGGACCTCGTCGACGAGGACCTCCGGCACGGAGGCGCCGCTGGTGACACCGACCGTGACGACGCCGTCGAGCCAGGCCTGCTGGATCTCGTGTGCGTAGTCGACGCGGTAGGCGGCCTTCGCGCCGTACTCGAGGGCGACCTCCACGAGGCGCACCGAGTTCGAGGAGTTCGCCGACCCGACCACGATCACGAGGTCAGCGTTCTGGGCGACCTTCTTGATGGCCACCTGGCGGTTCTGGGTCGCGTAACAGATGTCGTCGCTCGGCGGATCCTGGAGCTTCGGGAACCGCTCGCGCAGCCGGCGGACCGTCTCCATGGTCTCGTCCACCGACAGCGTGGTCTGCGACAGCCACACGACCTTGTCGGGGTCGGCGACGACGAGGTCGTCGACGGCTTCCGGGCTCGTCACGAGTGTGACGTGGTCGGGCGCCTCACCGGCCGTCCCCTCGACCTCCTCATGCCCCTCGTGTCCGATGAGCAGGATCTCGTAGTCGTCGCGGGCGAAGCGCACGGCCTCGCGGTGGACCTTGGTGACGAGCGGGCAGGTGGCGTCGATCGCGAGCAGCCCGCGGTCGGCGGCGGCATCGACCACGGCGGGCGAGACGCCATGCGCACTGAAGACGATGTGCGCGCCGGACGGCACCTCGTCGACCTCTTCCACGAACACCGCGCCCTGCGCCTCGAGCTGGTCGACGACGTGCACGTTGTGGACGATCTGCTTCCGGACGTACACCGGTGCTCCATAGTGCTCGAGGGCCTTCTCGACGGCGACGACCGCGCGGTCCACGCCGGCGCAGTAGCCACGAGGGGCGGCGAGCAGGACGCGCTTCTCGCCGGCGACGGGGAGGTCTGCGAGGCGTCCGGCGATGCGTCGGAGCCTCGGCATGCCGAGGCCGATGGCTGGGGCGTCGCGGAGATCGGTCACGTGTGGATTCTACGCGGCAGCGCTCGGGAGTCGGCCGTGAACGGCCGGGTGGTCCACGACCCCGCGCCGTCGGTGCTCGCGGCTAGGCTGGAGGGATGAGCGATGCACCGGCCACCATGGAAGCCCCCTGGCCGGTCGCGCTCCTCGGCACGAAGCTCCGCGACTACATCGACCGCCTCGGCACGGTCTGGGTCGAGGGTGAGATCACGCAGTGGGGCGCCTCGGGCGGCAACGTCTACGGCAAGCTCAAAGACCTCGAGATCGATGCGACGGTCGGGTTCACCATCTGGTCGTCCGTCCGGGCGAAGATCCCCGCCGACCTCAAGCAGGGCGACCACGTGGTCGCGTTGGTCAAGCCGAACTACTGGCTCAAGGGCGGCACGCTCACCATGCAGGTCATGGCGATGAAGCACGTCGGCATCGGCGACCTCCTCGAGCGACTCGAACGGCTCCGTCGGCAGCTCGCCGAGGAGGGGCTCTTCGACGCGTCGCGCAAGCGCCCACTGCCGTTCCTCCCGCAGCGCATCGGTCTCGTCACCGGCAAGGACTCCGACGCCGAGAAGGACGTCCTGCGCAACGCGGAGCTGCGCTGGCCGTCGGTCCGGTTCCGCGTCGTCCACGCCGCCGTCCAGGGCGACCGCACCCCCGGCGACGTCGTGAGCGCTCTGCAGACGCTCGACGCCGACCCCGAGGTCGACGTCATCATCGTCGCGCGAGGCGGTGGCGACTTCCAGAACCTCCTCGGGTTCAGCGACGAACGCGTGGTCCGTGCCGCGGCGGCCTGCACCACGCCCCTCGTGAGCGCCATCGGCCACGAGGCGGACCGCCCGCTGCTCGACGACGTCGCCGACCTCCGCGCCTCCACACCGACCGACGCCGCCAAGCGGGTCGTCCCCGACGTCGCGGAGGAGTTCGCTCGCGTACAGCAGGCCCGCGTCCGGTTGTCCTCCCGGGTGACCTCGTTGCTCGGTCACGAGATCGACCGCCTCGCGACGCTCCGCACCCGTCCAGCGCTCGCCGACCCGTCCTGGATCGTCGACTCACGGGCCGACGAGCTGACCCGCACGGTCGCCAGGGGTGCCGAGCTCATCGACCGCGCCGTCGAGCGCTCCCAGCGCGAGGTCACGGAACTCCGCGCACATCTCCGCGCCCTGTCGCCGCAGCGCACGCTCGACCGCGGCTACGCCATCGTCCAGCGAGCGGACGCGGAGGCCGGTGTCCCGGGCGGCGCGGTCGTCCGTGCGGAAGGCGACGCCCCCGCCGGCACGGAGCTCCTGGTCACCCTCGCCTCCGGCGCGATCGGCGCCTCCAGTACCGGCCCGGCCACGGCTGCCGCCCGGACCGACGACGAATAGGATAGAAGCATGCCAACCCCCTCCGATGTCCAGGAGCTCAGCTATGAGCAGGCACGCGACGAGCTCGTGCGTGTCGTGTCCGAGCTGGAGCAGGGCTCGGCGTCGCTCGAGGACTCCCTCCGGCTCTGGGAGCGCGGCGAACAGCTCGCCCAGCGCTGCGAGGAGTGGCTGATCGGCGCGAAGGCACGGCTGGACGCGGCTCGCGCCGCCCAGCTCGGATCCGGCACTCCGGACGCATCGCGGTGAAGGACACCAAGCCGCCGCGCGTCGTGGCCGAACTCGGCCGCCCCGAGACGCCGCAGGAGACCGCCGACCGCAAGGCGGAGAACTCCCGCCTGTACCGCTCGCGCAAGACCGTCAACAACCTCGTCCTGTCACTCCTGGCCACGGTCGGCCTCGTGGTCGTGATCGTGCTCGCCGTGCCCCGCGGTGAGGCCCCGGAACGCCCGACCGTCGACTACGCGCAGCTCGCCGGCCAGGCGCAGCCCGACCTCCCCGTCCCGCTCCTCACCCCCGAGCTCGGCGACGACTGGGGCAGCAACTACGCCGACGTCCGCACCGCAGCCTCGCCGGTCGCCGGCACGCCCGACATCCGCTCGTGGAACGTCGGACTCATCTCCCCCGACGACGAGTTCGTCGGCCTCGTCCAGGGCGTCGACGCCAACGACACCTGGCTCCTCGCCGAGCTCGACGAAGCCCGGCCCACCGGAACCGTCACCATCGACGGCGTGGAGTGGGTCGAATACGCGAACGGCAGCGGCTCCGACGACGGTAACGTCGCATACGCCCTGTCGACCGTCGCCGGTCGGAGCACGATCGCCGTGTTCGGCACGGCGAAGCCCGAGTACGTCCTCGATGTCGCACGGTCCGTGCGCACCGGGGTCACCGCCAACTTCGACGCCCCGTCGGGCGCCCCTGCAGAAACGGACTCAGAATGACCCAGAAGCGCCCCGGTGCCGTCTGGCGCGAGATGCAGCGCGGTAACGCGCGGTTCGTCGCCGGTCAGCCCGCCCACCCCCGCCAGGACGTCGAACGCCGCGCCACCCTCGCGCACTCCCAGGCCCCGGAGGCGGTCATCTTCGGCTGCTCCGACTCCCGCCTCGCGGCCGAGATCATCTTCGACAAGGGACTCGGCGACCTCTTCGTCGTCCGCAACGCCGGCCAGATCGTCTCCGACTCGGTGCTCGGCACCCTGGAGTACGCCGTCGGCGTCCTGCAGGTCCCGCTCATCCTCGTGCTCGCGCACGACGAGTGCGGCGCCGTCCGCGCGGCGATCGACTCGCAGATCGAGGACGCAACGCCGCTCCCCCCGTACATCGACCAGCTGATCCAGCAGATCGTCCCCGCCGTGAGCGCGGTCGCCGGCCCCGCACCGATCGACGCCGCCTCCGTCGACACCTCCGAGGTCGGACGACGCCACCTCCGCCGCACCGTCATGGAGGTCGTCTCGCGCTCCGAGCTCATCAGCGACGCCGTTGCGGCCGGGACGGTCGCCATCATCGGCGCGAACTACAAGCTCCTCGAGGGCACCGCCGTCGCCGACATCGTGATCGGCGACGTCACCGTCCCCGAATGACCTCCACCGCGCTCACCGACCGGTCGAGCGCCGCACCACCGCAATCGCACGAAGGAGAACGAACAGCGTGGTAGACACCTCAGCAACCGAGTACCGCATCGAACACGACACCATGGGCGAGGTGCGGGTCCCCGCGAACGCGCTCTACGGTGCGCAGACGCAGCGGGCCGTCGAGAACTTCCCGATCTCGGGCAGCGGGCTCGAGTCGGCGCAGATCGCCTCGCTGGCCCGGATCAAGAAGTCCGCGGCGCTCGCCAACGCCAAGCTCGGCGTCCTCGACCAGGGTGTCGCCGACGCGATCGCCGCAGCGGCCGACGAGGTCATCACCGGCGCTCACGACGCGCAGTTCCCGGTCGACACCTACCAGACCGGCAGCGGCACCTCGTCGAACATGAACATGAACGAGGTCCTGGCGACGCTCGCGAGCGCGCGCCTCGGCAGCCCGGTGCACCCCAACGACCACGTCAACGCCTCGCAGTCCTCCAACGACGTCTTCCCGACCTCGGTGCACATCGCGGTCACGAGCGCCCTCATCGACGACCTCATCCCGGCCCTCGACCACCTGGCCGTGTCGCTCGAGCGCAAGGCCGAGCTGTGGAAGACCGCGGTGAAGCCCGGCCGGACACACCTCATGGACGCCACGCCGGTCACCCTCGGCCAGGAGTTCGGCGGCTACGCGCGCCAGATGCGTCTCGGCATCGAGCGTGTGCGCACGGCCCTCCCCCGCGTCGCGGAGGTCCCGCTCGGCGGAACCGCGACGGGCACCGGCATCAACACGCCGAAGGGCTTCCCCCAGCTCGTCATCGAGCTGCTCGCGCAGGAGACCGAGCTGCCCATCACCGAGGCCCAGGACCACTTCGAGGCCCAGGGCGCTCGCGACGGACTCGTCGACGCCTCGGGAGCCCTCCGGGTCATCGCGGTGAGCCTCACGAAGATCTGCAACGACCTCCGCTGGATGGGCTCGGGCCCGAACACCGGTCTCGGCGAGCTGCACATCCCCGACCTCCAGCCGGGATCCTCGATCATGCCCGGCAAGGTGAACCCCGTGATCCCGGAGGCCGTCCTGATGGTCGGCGCGCGGGTCATCGGAAACGACGCGACCATCGCCTGGGCCGGTGCCTCGGGCTCCTTCGAGCTCAACGTCGCGATCCCGGTCATGGGCACGGCGCTCCTCGAGAGCATCCGTCTCCTGTCGAACGCGACCCGGGTCCTCGCAGACAAGACCGTCGACGGCCTCGAGGCCAACCTCGACCGCGCCGCGGCACTCGCCGGCTCCTCGCCCTCGATCGTCACCCCGCTGAACAAGATCATCGGCTACGAGTCGGCGGCGAAGATCGCCAAGCACTCCGTCGCCAAGGGCCTCACCGTCCGCGAGGCCGTCGTCGACCTCGGGTTCGTCGAACGCGGCGAGATCACGGAGGAGCAGCTCGACACGGCGCTCGACGTCCTCTCGATGACGCACCCCGGCTGAGTCGACCCGCTCGTCGAACGACCGGACGGCCCCGGAACCCTCGCGGTTCCGGGGCCGTCTCCGTCCGTGCGGTCACGCCGAGGCGGCGATCGCGCTCCAGCAGCCGAGGAGCAGGAACGGGCCGAACGGGATGCGCGTGCGCCAACCGGCGGAGCCGCCACGTGAGCGTGCGAGGAGCACGACGACCGCACCCGCGAGGCCGGCCGAGGAGACCGACACCACCGCGAAGAGCAGTACCGCGGACGTCCCGAAGCAGCCGACCGCGAGGCCGAGCAGCGCGCCCAGCTTCACGTCCCCCATGCCCAGCCCGCCGAAGACGGCGCACGCGTACAGGACGGCGCCGACCGCGAACCCCATCAGGAGTGGTCCGAGCGGGGCCGCCTGACGCGCCACGGCATCGATGGTCGTGACCGGCACCGCGATGGCGAGCGCCGGCAGCACGAGACGGTTCGGGAGCCGCCGCTCCACGATGTCGATGTGCACGAGCGGCGGCGTGATGCAGGCGAGCCACACGAGCACGATGACGACCGGTCGCGGCTCGGGGGCGAGTCGGGCCACGGTGACGGCCACGAGCAGCAACGTCGAGCCGACCATCGCCGCGGTGGTGACACGCGGGCGGAGCCGCCTGAGGGTGGAGGTCGGTCGCGAGGGCATCCCGTCAGGATAGGAGGATCCTCGCGCCGGCCGTCGGCGTTCTCCACAGGCGGCCGGAGCCGGCGGAGCGAGCCTCGCGAGCTCGCTCCGCCGACGGCCGCTAGGCCAGTTCGTTCCCTTCGAGCATCTCGGTCACGAGTGCCGCGATGGCCGAGCGCTCCGAACGCGTCAACGTGACGTGCGCGAACAGCGGGTGCCCCTTGAGCGTCTCGATCACCGAGGCGACGCCGTCGTGTCGGCCGACGCGCAGGTTGTCGCGCTGGGCGACGTCGTGCGTGAGGACGACCCGCGAGTTCTGCCCGATCCGGCTGAGGACCGTGAGGAGGACGTTGCGCTCGAGCGACTGCGCCTCATCGACGATCACGAAGGCGTCGTGGAGCGACCGGCCGCGGATGTGCGTCAGCGGGAGCACCTCGAGGATGCCCCGCTCCACCACCTCGTCGAGCACGTTCTGCGAGACGACCGCGCCGAGCGTGTCGAAGATCGCCTGTCCCCAAGGGTTCATCTTCTCGCCCTGGTCGCCGGGCAGGTACCCGAGCTCCTGGCCACCGACCGCGTACAGCGGGCGGAACACCATGATCTTCTTGTGCGCCTGTCGCTCGAGGACGGCCTCCAGCCCCGCGCAGAGGGCGAGCGCGGACTTCCCCGTCCCTGCTCGACCTCCCAGCGAGAGGATCCCGATCTCGGGGTCGAGCAGGAGGTCGATCGCGAGCCGCTGCTCGGCCGAGCGTCCGTGCAGACCGAAGACGTCGCGGTCGCCGCGGACGAGCTTGTAGCTGCGCTTGCCCGTGACCCGTCCCAGTGCGGATCCCCGGTCGGAGTGGATCACGAGGCCCGTGTTGATCGGCAGGTCCTCGATGATCGGCGTCGTCCCCTCCTCGCGCTCCCACAGCGTGCTCATGTCCTCGGAGCCGAGGGTGATCTCGGACATGCCCGTCCAGCCGGAGTCGACCGCGAGTTCCGCCCGGTACTCCTCCGCCTGCAGACCGATGGAGGCCGCTTTGACGCGCAGGGGCAGGTCCTTGGACACGACCGTGACCGTCAGGCCGTCGTTCGCCAGGTTCAACGCGACCGCGAGGATGCGCGAGTCGTTGTCGCCGAGCTGGAGACCGGACGGCAGCGAGGCCATGCTCGAGTGGTTGAGTTCGACCCGCAGGGATCCGCCGTCACCGACGGGGATCGGGAAGTCGAGGCGTTCGTGCTCGATGCGGAGCTCGTCGAGGATGCGGAGTGCCTGACGTGCGAAGTAGCCGATCTCGGGGTCGTTGCGCTTGCCCTCGAGCTCGCTGATGACGACGACCGGGATGACGACGGCGTGCTCCGCGAACCGGAAGAGCGCCTTGGGGTCCGACAGCAGCACGGAGGTGTCGAGCACGTAGGTGATCTCGGCCTGCGCCTGATCTCCCCCGCTCGCCGTGTGGTCGGCAGGTCGTCGGCTCGGTCTCGTCGACGCGTCCCGCGTCTCGGTCCCGGCTGACGTGTTCTGGATTTCTCGCGAGGCCACAACCACTCCCACCCCGAGCATCTGATGCTCGGATCACTGTGCGAAACGGCCGCCTGCAGGGTTTCGAGCCGAACTTGTGTGGCCGTCTCGACCGGGCTCCATGCCCGATGAGATGAACGTACGTCCGGCCACCGACATCGATGCGACGACACGCCCCGTGTCCTGTTACGGGGAGGTGAACAGATGGGGGCCGTCCCCTGGCCTGCCGGTGGTCGGACGGCGGCTCAGTAGCTCGCGGCCGTCGCGAACGAGAGCAACGCACCGCGCAGCTGGTCCAGCGTCTGCCGGCTGGTACCGGCGTGCACGCTGAGCCGCACGGCCCCGGCGCGGATGGTCGCGGTGACGCCGTGGTTCTCGAGCGAGGTCCACAGCGTGTCGAGGACGGACTCCTCCGGTTCCAGGACGACGATGCCCGCGCGTTCGTGCTCGTCTCGCGAGGAGACCACCGCGACGCCGAACTCGTCCGCGAGCTCGATCACCTCGGCCGTGAGCTCGGCGATCGCGGCGTGGACCGTCGCGGTGCCGACGGCGACCGTGTCCTCCAAGGACGCCGCGAACCGCGCTGCCGCGAGCGGGTCGGGCCTGGTGATCGAGTATGCGCGCGCGGATCGGCTCGGTGCCGGGGTCGCGCTGAACGGCCAGGGCTCGTCGGTGCCGGTCACGCCGGAGAAGACCGGTTCAAGTCGCTCGACGGCGCGGTCGCTCAGGGCGAGGAATCCGGTGCCCCAGCCCGCCCGCATCCACTTCTGCCCGCCCGAGGCGACCACGTCGGCGACGGCGTAGGGGGCGTCGACCACACCGAAGCCCTGGATGGCGTCGACGATCAGGAGGCGGTCGCCGATCGCCTCGCGGACGGTTTCGAGGTCGCAGACGTATCCGGTGCGGTAGTCGACGAGGCTCACGGCCACCGCGGTGACGGTGTCGTCCAGCTGCTCGCGCACGCTCTCGGCCGTGACGTGTCCGCGTCGCGTCTCGAGCCATCTCGGCGTGAGCAGGTGCCGGTGCTCGGCGGCCCGCTCCGCGGCGAGCGGCAGCGTGGGGTATTCCAGGCGGGAGAGCAGGACCGTGCCGCTCAGGCCGAACATCGCGTGCATGAGGCCCTGCGAGGTGTTGGGCTGGGCGACGACCTGGTCGGCTCGGAACCCGGTGAGCGTCCCGACGGCGGTCCGCATCCGTTCGTCCTGCCCGTCGACCGCGCCGAGCGTGCCGGGGGTCGCGCTCGCGAGCACGTCGTTCCAGCGGGCGGCCTCGACGACGACGGACGCGGCCAACGGACCGACACTGCCGTAGTTGAGGTAGCCGGCGACCTCTCCGAATCCCGCTTGGAAGGTCTCCAACCGGGACGCCGTCTCCGGCTCGTCCGGCTCCGAGGCGGGCGTGGACCGGCTCATCCGCCGAACCGCCGCTGCCGCCTGGAGAAGTCGCGGAGGGCGCGGAGGAAGTCGACCTCGCGGAGGTCGGGCCCGAGCGCCTCGACGAAGTAGAACTCGCTATGGGCGCTCTGCCAGAGCATGAAGTCGCTCATCCGCTGTTCGCCGCTGGTGCGGATGACGAGGTCGGGGTCGGGCTGGCCTCCCGTGTAGAGGTGCTCACCGATGAGGTCGGGGGTGAGCAGCGCCGCGAGGTCTTCCAGGCTCCGACCCTCGAGGTGGTGCTTGGCGACGATCGCGCGCATCGCGTCCACGATCTCGGTGCGGCCGCCGTAACCGACCGCGAGGTTGATGTGCATGCCGGCACGGTCCGCCGTGCGCTCCTCCGCGCTCGTCAACGCCGTGCGCAGCGACTCCGGGAGACCGTCGCTCGAACCGACGTGCTTCACGCGCCAGTCACGGTAGTGCGACAGCCCCTCGGCGAGGTCGGCGATGATGTCGACGAGGTCGTCCAGCTCGTCCGGTGCGCGGTTCACCAGGTTGTCGCTCGACAGCAGGTACAGGGTGACGACGCCGATGCCGAGGTCGTCGCACCAGGTCAGGAACTCGCGCATCTTCGCCGCACCGGCCCGGTGGCCGTGCGCCGCGGTGTCGTACCCGAGCTGCTTGGCCCACCGCCGGTTGCCGTCGATGATCATCGCGACATGGTGCGGCAGCGTCTGCGGAGTGAGCGCCTTCCGGAGGCGGCGTGCGTAGACGCCGTACAGGAAGCCGTCCACCGGTGCGGAATGCCTCGTCATCACCCTGCAACGCTAGTGCAGTTTCCTGCATCGCTCCCAGTACGGGTTCCGTGCCACCCCGTATCCTGGACCCATGACGAGTGGAGATCCCGAGCTGCCGAAGCTGCCGTTGCTCGAGGTCGCCGCCGACGATGCCGCCGCACCGGAGGAGGTCAAACCGACCTGGCGCGGATGGCTGCACGCCGGGATCTTCCCCATCTCGATCGTCGCCGGGATCGTCCTCGTCGTGCTCGCACAGGGTGCGGCCGCGAAGTGGAGTTCGACGGTGTTCGTGCTCACGTCGATGCTGCTCTTCGGGAACTCGGCGCTGTACCACCGGTTCTCCTGGCGCCCCTCGGTCAAGCTCCTCCTCAAGCGGATCGATCACGCCAACATCTTCCTGTTGATCGCCGGCACCTACACGCCGCTCGCCGTGCTCGCGCTACCACCGGCGCAGGGCAACCTCCTGCTCGTGCTCGTCTGGGGCGGCGCGCTCCTCGGCATCGGTTTCCGCGTGTTCTGGATCAACGCCCCGCGGTGGCTCTACGTCCCGCTCTACCTGGCACTCGGGTGGGGTGCGGTCGCGTACCTCGGCGACATCGCCCGCGGCAACTTCGCCACGATGGTGCTCGTCGCCGCCGGTGGCCTGTTCTACACGGTCGGCGCGGTCATGTACGCGATGAAGCGACCGAACCCCTGGCCCGGACGGTTCGGGTTCCACGAGCTCTTCCACCTGTGCACGGTGCTCGCGTTCCTCTGCCACTGGACCGGGATCCTGCTGATCGCGATCGACCCGGTCTACAACCGCTGACGACCCGCGACCCGGCGAGCGGCGAGACGTCGCGGTGGTGGTGTCAGCGGGCCGACTGGTCCGACGGCGGCCGAGGGTCGTCCTCGACGCCCGCGGGGGCAGCCTTGCCGGCGTCGCTCCCCGCGCGGTCCGCGGCTGCCCGCTCGGCGACCTCGGCCTGGAGCCGCTCGTCGATCTCCGCGCGGTAGTTGACCCGGCGCACGCGACGCACCATGTCGATGACGAGGAAGACGACGATGCCGGCGATGGCGAAGGTGATCACGAAGCCCCACGGTCCCGGCGTCACCTGGTTCTCGTCGAACGCCGGCGAGGGCGACGGCGACGGCGTGACCGCCAAGAGGACCTCGGTGAACAGGTGGTGCATCATGCGGTTCCTTCGCTGGTGTCGATGCCGTCGAACAGCTCCGACTCTGGGGTGGTCGACGCGACGTGCGACGTGACCAGTTGGTAGTCCTCGAACGGCCATGCGGCACGGAGGACGTCGTTGGGCCAGAAGAAGAACGGTGAGTCTGGCGGCACCTGGCTGCCGTGCGCCCGGAGCGCAGCGTCGCGCGCCTCGAAGAAGTCGCCGACGCGCACGTGCGTCGTAGCGAGATCGGGCCGGCCGGCCATCCACTCGCGCATCTCGGCCAGTCGCTCGACCGCCGGGTCGTCGGGGTGGTGCTCCAGCAGGTAGGCGTACACGGCCTCGAGTCGGGCGGGGCTGAACGAGCGGTCGTAGTACAGCTTGTCGACCCGCCAGGGCTCGCCCGCTTCGGGATAGCGCGTGGGATCTGCCGCCGCTTCGAACGCGGCGACGCTCACCTCGTGGCACCGGATGTGGTCGGGGTGCGGGTAGCCGCCGTTCTCGTCATAGGTGATGATGACCTGCGGCCGGAATGAGCGGACGATGCGCACGAGCACACCGGTCGAGACCTCGAGGGGGATGTCGGCGAAGCTCGCTGGTGGGACCGTGCCGTCGTCGCGGGCCATCCCGCTGTCCTGATAGCCGAGCCACCGGTGCTCGATGTCGAGGATCTCCTGCGCCGCGGCCATCTCGAGGCGACGGTAACCGGGGAGGTCGCGCTCGACCATCGCGACGTCGGCGAGCCCGGGGTTCTGGAGGTCGCCGCGTTCACCACCCGTGCAGCTGACGACCATGACCTCGGCGCCGAGGCTCCGGTAGTGCGCGAGGGTCGCCGCCCCCTTGCTCGACTCGTCGTCGGGGTGCGCGTGCACGGCGAGCAGTCTCATGGTCATGGTGCTCCGCCTTCCGGCTGGTCTGCGCGAGGGGACCGCTTCGCGACTCGTGACGTGACGACGCGGTCGGGACTCCGCATCCAGGAAGAGGCAATACGCTTGAGGTGTCGACCTCGAGGCGTCTCGCACTCCTGGTCCAGCTTAACCGTTCGAACCGGAGCCCGTGACGTGACCTCTCCCCTGCAGGATGCCGGCCCTCAGGACGCCATCGCGGCGCGCTACGGACGCACCCCTGGCAACCGTGCCCGCGACCGCCGCCTGATCTGGCTGGCCGCCGCAGCGTTCGCCGTCGTCTTCGTCGCGTGGGTCGTGTGGGCCGGTCTCGACGGCAGTCGGCCGAGCATCGAGTCGCGCAACACGGCGCACGAGATCGTCGACGACACGATGGTCAGCGTGTCCTTCGAGGTCACCGGTCCGCAGGACACCCCCATGGCCTGCTCGGTCCAGGCGCTCAACGAGCAGTTCGCGGTCGTCGGATGGAAGGTCGTCGAGCTGCCGCCGTCCGAGCAGCGCACCCGCACCTTCACGGAGAGCGTCCGCACCACGGAGCTCAGCAACACCGGCGTCGTCGACACCTGTTGGGTGGTCGAGCGCCGCTCCTGACCCGCGACGGCGTCGGCGCGTGCACCGCACTCCCGCGCCGATCGTGCGATACTCGAAGGCAGTACTTCATACGCCCCGGCATTCCGCCGGGGCGTCTGGCATATGACGGGCGTTTCGGCCGTCGTGTGCGGACCCACCATGCAAAGGAGTTCCATCGTGTCCGAGCAGATCCAGGAGACGTTCCTCACCCAGCAGGCCTTCGACCGGCTGCAGGCGGAACTCGAGCACCTCAGCACGACGGGCCGCGAAGAGATCGCCAAGCGCATCGAAGCGGCTCGCGAAGAGGGCGACCTCAAGGAGAACGGCGGCTACCACGCCGCGAAGGACGAGCAGGGCAAGCAGGAGGCCCGCATCCGGACGCTCACGCAGATGCTGCGCGACGCCAAGGTGAGCGAGGCACCGCAGTCCAGTGGTGTCGTGGAGTCCGGTACCGTCATCACGGCCGTCGTCGCGGGCGGCGAGGAGCGGTTCCTCCTCGGCAGCCGCGAGATCGCCGGCAACACCGACCTCGACGTCTACAGCGAGGGCAGCCCGCTCGGTGCCGCCATCCTCGGTCTGAAGATCGGCGAGAAGACCACCTACGAGGCGCCGAACGGCAAGGAGATCACCGTGTCGATCAGCGCGGTGGAGACCTACACCGGTTCCTGATCCGGCAGGTCGCGTCCTTCGCGACCGACCAGACGCAGCAGGGCCCCGCCGACACGGCGGGGCCCTGCTGTGTTCCGTCAGTCGGATCAGTCGTCGACGATCTGCGGGTCGTACCCCGCTTCGCGGAGCGTCTGCACGACGAGGTCGCGGTGGTCCGGCCCGCGCGTCTCGATGCTGAGCTCGAGTTCGACGTCGCTGATCTGCAGGCCGTGGCCGTGTCGGGTGTGCAGCACCTCGATGACGTTCGCATTGGCCTGCGCGACGAGCTCCGCCGTCCGTGCGAGCTGGCCCGGTCGGTCGGGAAGCGGGATGCGCAGGGTCAGGTAGCGGTCCGACGCCGCGAGTCCGTGACTGACGACCCGCTGCAGCAGGAGCGGGTCGATGTTGCCGCCGGAGAGGATGGTGACCGTCGTGCCGGTCGGCTCGATCTTCCCGGCCAGGATCGCCGCGACACCGGCGGCTCCGGCAGGTTCGACGACGAGCTTGGCGCGCTCCAGGAGGACGACGATCGCCCGGGCGAGGTCGTCTTCGCTGACGGTGACGACCTCGTCGACGAGGGCGCTGATCATCTCGAAGTTGAGCTCACCGGGACGGGCCACGGCGATGCCGTCGGCGATGGTCGGCTGCACGGTGATGGTCGTCGGGGTTCCGGCTTCCAGCGACGCCGGGTACGCGGCCGCGTTCGCCGCCTGGACGCCGATCACCCGGATGGTGCGTCCTTCGAGGGCCGCTCGCTGCTTCATGACCCCCGCGACACCCGAGATGAGCCCGCCGCCGCCGATCGGCACGATGACCGTCTCGACGTCGGGGACCTCCTCGAGGATCTCGAGCCCGAGCGTGCCCTGCCCGGTGATGACGTCCGGGTGGTCGAACGGCGGGATGAGGATGGCGCCGGTCTCCGCGGCGAACTCGGCGGCGGCGATCAGCGGTTCCGCCACCGTGTGGCCGCGCAGGATGACGTGCGCACCGTAGTCGCGCGTGGCGGCGAGCTTCGGGAGCGGGACGCCGACGGGCATGAAGATGGTCGCGGTGATGCCGAGCTCGCGGGCGGCGAAGGCGACACCCTGCGCGTGGTTGCCCGCCGAGGCGGCGACGACGCCGCGCGCCCGCTCCTCGGGGGTCAGGCTGGACATGCGGTTGTACGCGCCGCGGATCTTGTAGGAGCCGGTCCGCTGGAGGTTCTCGCACTTGAGGTGCACGGGCACGCCGAGGACGTCGGCGAGGTAGCGGGAGCTCTCCATCGGCGTGCGCTGGACGGTGCCGACGAGGGTGTCCCTGGCTCGCTCGAACGCGGCGAGCGACGGGCCGGGGAACACGGGGGTGGTGGTCGTTGTATCGGTCATGGTGTGCGGGATCCTGGACTTTCTGGGGACGAGGTCTCTCGGAGGTCTTCGCTGGGGTGCTGGGGCTCCTGATCGCCTGGGCGATCCTGCGGCTCGTGGGACGAGCGGGAGCCCGGACGGATTCGCCTGGGGGTCGGGACGGTCTGCCAGATGGCGCCGTCGGCGTCCGGCTCCGGCGGAGCACTGCCGCCGGTCCGCCAGGTGCCGCTGGCGATGGTGTGGACCATCACGTTGATCACGGCCACCACGGGCACCGCGAACAGGGCGCCGGGGATGCCGACGACGAGCGTGCCGCCCGCGACGGCCAGGACGACGGCGAGCGGGTGGACCTTGACGGCCGTACCCATGATGAGCGGCTGCAGGACGTGGCCTTCGAGCTGTTGGACGAGGAGCACGACGCCGAGCATGAGCAGCGCGATGACGGGACCGTTGTAGACGAGCGCGAGGAAGACGGCAACGGCTCCGGTCACGACGGCGCCGACGATCGGCACGAACGAGCCGAGGAAGACGAGCACGGCGACCGGGATCGCGAGCGGGACGCCGAGGAAGAACGCGCCGAGTCCGATACCGACCGCATCGATCGAGGCCACGAGGATCTGCGTGCGGACGTAGTTGCCGAGCGTCCGCCACCCTGCGCGACCGGCGCTGTCGACGGCGGGGCGTGCCCGCTGCGGGAAGACGCGCACCGTCCAACGCCAGATCGTCCGCCCGTCGATGAGCATGAACAGCAGACAGAAGAGCGTCAGGAAGACACCCGTCGCGACATGGCCGAGCGTCGAACCGATCGACAGGGCACCTGAGAGCAGGACCTGGCTGTCCTGCTGGAGCGAGTCGAACGCCTGGGCGATGAAGTCGTTGAGCTGTGTCTCGGTCACGTGCAGCGGGCTGGCGAGCAGGAAGGCCTTGAAGTCGCCGTAGGCGGTCATGGTGCGGGCCTGCACGGAGGCGAACTGCGAGGTGATCTGCGAGATGGCGAGGAAGATCAGTCCGCTCACCACGGAGAGCGTGCCGACCATCGCGAGCGCGATGGCGAGGCCCTTCGGCCAGCGGTGCCGCACCAGGACGTCGACGAGAGGCTTCAGGAGCGCCGAGATCAGGACGGAGATCAGCAGCGGGATCACGATGAGGCGGAGCTGCACGACGAGGAAGACGAGCAGCGCGACGACCGCGGCCACCAGCAGGATCCGCCAGGACCACGCTGCGGCCACGCGCATCCCGCGCGGGACGCTGCTCGACCCGCTCAGGTCCGGTTCGCGCACGGGCGAGGCCGCTTCGGGAAGGAAGCGTCCCCACCAGGTCTTCGGAGTGTCGTCCGCCATTGCTCAAGTGTATGGCTGGCACATGCCGGTGAGCGCATGCGGACACCGGTGGGCGGCGTCGGTTCCGCCGGTGCGCGGTGGTGTCCGACGCCGGTGCTAGCGTCGGGCCGTGTCCGCTTCCCTCTCCCCCGCCCTCGCCCGACGGATCGCGCTCGGTGCGCAAGGGTTCGGCGCCCCGCAGCGCACGACCCCCGCGGGTACGCGCACCCTGCGCTCGACGATCGACCGGCTGGGCCTCCTGCAGATCGACTCCGTCAACGTGTTCGAGCGCAGTCACTACCTGCCGTTGTTCGCAAGGCTCGGCGGGTACGACAAGACGCTGCTCGATCGACTCACCCTCGGAACCGACGCGCCCTACCTCGAGTACTGGGCGCATGAGGCCGCCTTCATCCCCCGCGACTCGTGGCCGCTGTTCCGGTGGCGGATGGACGCGCACCGCGCGAAGCATGCCGGCGACGAGACCACCTGGGCGAGCCAGAACACGGAGATGTTGGACTGGGTGCGAGCACTCCTGCGCGTCGAGGGGCCGCTGAAGGCGAGCGAGATCGAGCACGATGCGAACGTCCGCCGCGGACCATGGTGGGGCTGGTCCGATGTGAAGCGGGCGCTGGAGGTCCTGTTCCTCTACGGCGAGGTGGTCACGGCCGGTCGCGACCGGTTCGAGCGTCGGTACGCACTGGCCGAGCAGGTGCTCCCGCAGCAGCTCCTCGACCTCGACGTCGCCCGACCCGACGCGATCCGTGCGCTCGTCGAGCAGGCCGCGGCAGCGCACGGCGTCGCGACCGTCGCCGACCTGGCCGACTACTTCCGGATCAAGCCGCAGACCGCCGTCCGCCGAGCGGTCGCCGAGCTCGTGGACGCCGGTGTCCTCGAACCCGTGACCGTGGCCGGCTGGGAGCGACGCGGCGGGCCGCAGGAGGCGTGGCTGCACCGCGACGCCCGACGGCCGCGACGGATCGAGGGGGCCGCACTGCTCAGCCCGTTCGACCCGGTCGTCTGGTTCCGCGAACGTGCCCTCCGTATGTTCGGACTCCACTACCGGATCGAGATCTACACGCCGGAGCCCAAGCGCGTCTACGGCTACTACGTGCTACCGGTCCTCATCGACGGTGAGATCGTCGCGCGCGTCGATCTGAAGAGCGACCGCCAGGCCGGAGTCCTGCGGGTCCAGTCCGCCTGGTTCGAGCGTGGACACCTGGATGCCGTCGCCAGAGGGCTTCATCCCGTCGCCGACGACGCGATCGCGGGACGCCTCGCGGAGCTCCTCGGACAGACGGCCCGCTGGCAGGGACTCGACGCGGTGGTCGTCGTCGACCGCGGGACGCTGGCGGCGCCCCTCGCGCATGCGGTCGGCACCCGGCTCCTCCCCGGCTCGCCCGCGCTGGAGATGGGTACTACTCCCCATGCCCAGGAGGCGCAATCACTCTCAGGGGATGCACACCGACTGCTAAGTTGATGAGCACCTTCATGGTCCGAAACGAGGGGAACCCGCCCATGAGCAACGACGACACCACACCACAGCAACCAGGCCGACCGAACCCGGGCGAGCAGCAGAACCAGCCGTCCCAGGGTGACCAGCAGCCCTCGTACCAGCAGGGTCAGCAGCAGCCCAACCCGTACCAGTCCGGACAGCAGCAGACGCCGAACCCGTACCAGTCCGGCCAGCAGCAGACCCCGAACCCGTACCAGCAGGGTCAGCAGGGTCAGCAGAACCCGTACCAGTCCGGACAGCAGCAGACGCCGAACCAGGCACCCCCGGCTCCCTACGGCCAGCAGACCGGTCAGCAGCCCGGCGCTCAGAACCCGTACCAGCAGGGCCAGCAGCCCAACGGACAGTACGCGACGGCGCAGAACCCGTACGCGACCGGCGCTCCGAAGCAGCCGATGGACCCGAAGCAGAAGAAGCGGATCATCCTGTGGTCGTCGATCGCCGGTGGCGCACTCGTGCTCATCGCCGCCGCCGCCATCACCATCAGCGTGCTGAACACCACGGCGTTCGGCCCGCAGGCGAAGGTCGAGGAATACCTCAAGGCCATCGCCGCCGGCGACGCGAAGCTCGCGACGAGCCTCGTCGCACCGGACCCCTCGATCGTCGGCAGCACCGACGACGAGTCCGCAGCGCCTGAGGAGTCCGCAGAGCCCGAGGCGACCCCGGACCCGTCCGCGTCGGCCGATCCGGATGCGGACGCCGAAGCCGAGGCTCCGGCCGCCGTCAAGCCGACCGCACTGCTCACCAACGAGGTCCTGAAGGGCGCCGACGAGCGCATCAAGAACCCTGAGGTCGGCCGCGTCTACAACCGCAACGGCGAGGCACGCGTGCAGGTCACGTACGAGCTCGGTGGCAAGAAGTACGAGGACTCGGTCACGCTCGAGAGCGAAGGCAAGCAGTTCCTGTTCTTCGACCAGTGGAAGCTCGCCAGCTCCCTCGTCGGCAGCATCAACGTCTACACCGGTCTCGGTGGCACGGCGTTCAGCGTCAACGGCGTCAACTTCGACGGCGCGTCCGACGAGAGCCTGTTCGCCTACCCGGCCATCTACACGGTCGCACCGCCGGAGAGCAAGTTCCTGCAGGGCGATGCCCAGACCATCACGTTGAGCTCGTACAGCGCCGGCGAGGGTTCGGCCTTCATCGACATCGACGTGACCGCCACCGAGGCACTCACGACCGAGGTCACGAAGCAGGTCGTCGCGATGATCGAGAAGTGCCTCGACGCCACCACGCTCGACACCACCTGTGGCGTCATGCCGGACTGGCAGCAGAAGCAGTTCACGAGTGTCGGCCCGGTGACCTGGACGCTCACCTCTCCCCCGACCGTCGAGGTCGATGAGAGCGGTTCGTACTTCTACACCTCGGACGGCCGGATCGACGGCTCGTTCGACGCCTCCTGGTACGGCAGCGCCGTGGCGGGTCAGCAGGTGTGGGACACGTACCTGAACTTCCCCGGCAAGATCACGATCGACGCCGACGACAAGGTCACGGTGACGTTCGACTCCGACGAGCAGACCGAGTAACGGTTCTCGCCTGAACGCCGAATGGGGCGGCACCTCCGGGTGCCGCCCCATTCGTGTGTCCGGGACCGGAAGGCCCTCGCCTAGAAGCCGCCGCCGATGGTGCTCAGGCGCTTGATCCGTTCGACGAGCGGCGGGTGGGTGCTGAACAAGCGTGCGACCGCGCCGGGCTTCAACGGGTCGGAGATCCAGAGGTGCGCCATGGACGAGTTCTGCTTCGCCATCGGTCGACCGTAGGCGGCGAGCTTCCCCAACGCGCTCGCGAGCGCTTCGGGGTGACGGGTCGTGAGAGCGCCCGTCGCGTCGGCGAGGTACTCACGCTGCCGCGAGATGGACAGCTGGACGAGCGTCGCGAGCAGCGGTGCCACGAGCATCGCCACGATGCCGAGGATGAGCATGACGGGGTTGCCGCCGTTGTTGTTGTTCCGGTTGCCGCCTCCCCAGATCGTCATCCGGAGGAGCATGTCGGAGAGGAACCCGATCGCGACGACGAGCCCGAAGACGACCATGGACACGCGGATGTCGTAGTTGCGGACGTGACCGAGTTCGTGGGCCATGACCCCCTCCAGCTCGGCGTCGTTGAGGATCTCGAGGAGGCCGGTCGTCGCGGCCACCACCGCGTGCTGGGGGTCGCGACCCGTCGCGAAGGCGTTGGGCGCCGGGTCGGCGATGAGGTACACCTCGGGCATCGGCGTCCCGGTCGTGATCGCGAGGTTCTCGACGATGCGGTACAGCCTCGGGTTGTCGGCCAGCTCGATGCGCTGAGCGCCGGTCATCGCGATGGCCTGCCGCCCGGCGAAGAAGTACTGGATCACCGCGTACACGACGGCCACGACGAGCACCACGATCGTGATCGTCAGGTTCTGGTAGAGATACCCCGCGAGCCAACCGAGGCCGCCGATGATGACGAGGAAGACGATGAAGATCAGGACCGTGTTGAGCTTGTTCCTGGCGATGGCGCGGTACATGGGACTGCGCTACCGCACGTCAGAACTGGACGCGCGGCGGTTCGGCGATCGCCGCGTTGTCGGTGACCTCGAAGAAGTCGTGCTCCGAGAACCCGAGGCCCTTGGCGAACAGGTTGTTCGGGAACACCTTGACCTTGGTGTTCAGCTCCCGGACACCGCCGTTGTAGAACCGGCGCGAGGCCTGGATCTTGTCCTCGGTGTCGACGATCTCGGACTGGAGCTGGAGGAAGTTCTGGCTCGCTTGGAGCTGCGGATAGGCCTCCGCGACGGCGAAGATGCTCTTCAGCGCCTGCTGCATGTGGGTCTCGGCCTCACTCACGGCCGCCGGCCCCTGTGCGGTGAGCGTCTCGGCGCGAGCCTTCGTCACGTTCTCGAACACGGCCTTCTCGTGCGCCGCGTACCCCTTGACCGCCTCGATGAGGTTCGGGATGAGGTCGGCGCGCCGCTTCAGCTGGACGGTGATGTCGCTCCAGGCTTCCTCGACCCGCACGTTCAGCGTCACGAGCGAGTTGTACGTCACCCAGAAGTAGATGCCGACGATGACGACCAGGGCGACGACGATGAGGACTGGGATCAGCCATTCCATGAGGATGGGCTCCTTGTGAGTCGATGGAGAGCGGGTCTGCTCATTCTACCTGCGACCCGCCGGTGCCCTTGGGGAGTTCGGAGGAAGCACGCAGCAGGCGTGCAGCGCGGACGCACCGGACTCCCGGCGGGCCGTCATTCGCCGAGGACACGCGCGAGGTAC
The DNA here is from genome assembly GCF_015350715.1 of Plantibacter sp. VKM Ac-2876. Lineage (NCBI taxonomy): Bacteria > Bacillati > Actinomycetota > Actinomycetes > Micrococcales > Microbacteriaceae > Plantibacter > Plantibacter sp. VKM Ac-2876. The sequence continues at coordinate 928,615 of NZ_JADKSI010000002.1, forward strand.
CGGTTGCCGAACAGGCGGCCGGGGTCGAGGCGGTCCCGGAGGCGGACGAACTCGTCGAAGCGAGGATAGGCGCCGCGCAGGGACGACGCGTCACGGCCGTGCAGTTTGCCCCAGTGGGGCCGACCGCCCAACTCGGTCATGATCGCCTCGACGGCGCGGAAGTACTCCCCCGGGTCCTCACGGAAGAAGCGGTGCACGGCGACGTATCCGGTCGCTCGTCCTGATGCCGTGGAGAGCCACAGCTCGTCGGCCGCTGCGACCCGCACCTCGATGGGGAAGGAGATCCGCCACCCCCGCTCCTCGATGAGCGCGCGGATCCGGGCGAACGCGGTCGGGAGGTGCTCGAGCGGCACCGCGTACTCCATCTCCACGAACCGCACCGTGCGGCTCGTGGTGAACACGCGCGTCGACCGATCGGTGAACTCACGGTCGCCGACGAGGCGGTCCGCGAGCCGGTTCACGCGCGGGACGATGGCCGGCGCGACGACGCCCGTGTTGCAGAGGACCCGGTAGACCCCGTTGGCGAGGAGCGTGTCGTCGACCCACTTCGCGACCGGGCGGAGTGGCTGCGTGGGCGCATCACCCGGCAACCGGTGGTTCGTCTTGGTCAGGGCGGTCGCGGTGTGCGGGAACCAGTAGAACTCGAAGTGGTCGACGGCGGCGGCCCGGTCGAGCAGCGTGGGCAGCAGCTCGTCGAGCGGCTCCGGCTGTTCCACCGCGCGCAGCACGAACGCCGGGACGCACTGCAGCGTGACCTCGACGAGGATCCCGAGCGCTCCGAGCCCGAGCGCCAGTGCCGGCAGGAGCCCTGGCTCCTGCTCGGCGTCCGACGTCAGCAGCTCGCCGTCCGCCGTCACCATCGTCACCCCGACGACTTGCGTCGCGATGCCGCCGAACGCCATCCCGGTCCCGTGCGTGCCGGTGGAGATCGCGCCGGCGACGGACTGCCGGTCGATGTCGCCGAGGTTCGGCATGGCGAGACCGAACGGTTCGAGGAGGCGCGGGATGTCGTGGAGGCGCGTGCCGGCACGGAGGGTCACCCGGCTGCGTTCCCGATCGACCCGGACCAGACCGCTCAGGTCACCGAGCTCGAGCAGCACACCGGGCGCCACGGCGATCCCGGTGAAGCTGTGTCCGGCTCCGACCGCCTTGATCGGGAGACCCGCTCCCGCTGCGGCACGCACGAGGCGCTGCACCGCGCCGACCGAGTCGGGCCGCTCGACCCGCACGGGCCACGCCCGCTCGGTGCGCGCCCAGTTCGTCCACGCCGTCGTCCTACCCATCAGACGAACCCCTGTCCTTCGCCGCGGTACGTCGGCAGGACGGCTTCCACTCCGTCGTCCCCGACCACGTGGAACGCGTCCACCCGTTCGCTGAGCTCCCCGGACTTCGTGTGCCGCAACCAGACGCGGTCACCGAGCCGGAGCGACGCAGCCGCAGCCCCGGAGACCGGCGTCTGCACCTCGCCGGCCATCTCCCGCGGGAGCATCTCGAGGCCCTCCGGCCACGCGATGAGCGGGAGGCGGTCGAGCCCTGGCGGACCGGAGGCGACCCATCCGCCACCGAGGATCGTCGCGAGCTCCGGCGACGGCTTCCGGACGACCGACAGACCGAACGCCGCGGCCGGTGCCGGCGTGAACGCCCGGTAGTGGTCGAAGAGGTGTCCGCCGAAGACGCCACTCCCCGCGGCGATCTCGGTCACCGAGTCGTCGGACGCGGTGAGCTCCAGGGATCCCGTCCCGCCGCCGTTGACGAACTCCAGCTCCGCGACCGCTCGGACCTCCGCGACCACGGCGGCACGACGTTCCCGGAGTTCGGCCCACGAGCGCCGCTGGATCGCGCGGAGCGCAGCCGACCAGGCCGGTCGACCCGCGAGGTCGTCCCCCTGCCCGGCGATCTGCGCCTCATAGGCCATGATCCCGACCAGGCTGAAGCCGGGTCGGGCGACGACCGCCTCCGCGAGAGCCCGGACCTCGTCCGGCGTGCGCAGGGGCGAGCGGCGGACACCGACGTGGCCGAGGGCGGGCGCGCGGAACGAGGCGTCGAGCTCGATGCACACGCGGATGCGTGCACGTCGCTCCGGGGGTGTCACCGCGTCGACGAGGTCGAGGTGGTCGAGGGAGTCGATCATGAGGGTGATCCGCGAGGCCGCACGTTCGTCGGCTGCCAGCCGCGCGATGGCGCCCCGTTCCGCCGTCGGGTAGCCGACCACGATGTCGTCCACCGTCTCGGACAACCAGAGCGCCTCGGACAGGGAGTATGCCAGCACGCCGGCGTACCCGGGTTGTCTGAGGAGCGCGTCGATCACCGCCCGGACGCGGATGGACTTGCTGGCGACGCGGATCGGTCTCCCCGCGGCCCGTCGGAGCATGTCGTGCGTGTTGTGGCGGAGGGCTCCGAGATGCAGGACTGCGACGGGCGAGTCGACGTCCGAGACGGCTCGCTCGATGCCGCCCCAGTACCGTCTCGGGTCGAGCCAGGGCATCGGGTCGGACACCCGGCCGCCGGCGGTCAGTTCGATGCTCATCAGCGCACTCCTCGTACTCGGGTGACAGCGACCGCCCCTGCGACGGCGCAGGCCGCGGAGACGAGGTAGAGGCCGGCGAATCCGCCGAGCCAGGCGACGAGGCAGGCGCCGATGAGCGGGGCGACCGCCTGCGGCACCGCCTGGGCGATGTTCATGATGCCGAGGTCCTTGCCGTGCGACGCCGGGTCCGGCAGGACCTGCGTCGCGAGCGCCTGGTCGACCGACATGAAACAGCCGTAGCCGAGCCCGATGAGCGCCGCCGACACGAACCCCATCGGCAGCGAGGGCCAGATCGCGAGCAGGAGTGCGGCGAGCGCCTGTGAGGCGGAGGCCGCGACGACGAAGACGCGTCGTCGGCCGATGCGGTCGGACAGTCGGCCGAGCAGGATCGAGGAGCCGACGACGAACACCGTGTAGACGACCGTGACCAGCAGCAGGTCGGTCTCGGCGTCGGCGTCCCCCAGCCCGAAGAGCAGGAAGTAGAACAGCAGCGAGGTGCTGAAGGCGTTGCCGAGGTTCACGAGGACGCGGCTGAGCATGGTCCAGGCGAAGTCGGGGTGCCGTCGCGGTGAGATCCAGAGGCTCTCCAGGAGCGCGTGCACGGTGAGTGGCGCGGGGCGCTCACCCGTCGGGAGCGGATCGGGTAGCCGCAGGAACGGCACGACGAGCACGATGAGGAGGACGGCGAGTGCCAGGTACCCCACGACCATCTGGGTGCCGAGCAGGAGCAGGAGGGCGATGCCGAGGATGACCCCGACGGCCTGCGGAGCGGAGATCCACCCCGAGACGAAGCCGCGCTGTCCGACGGGCACCTGATCGGAGATGGTCGCGGTGAGCGCCGCTCCGAGGATGCAGAAGCCGATGATGGCGAGGCACCAGCAGACGCCGATGCCGACGATGCCGGTCTGGAGTCCGAGGAGGACGAGCCCCAGGGCGAAGACGAGCGCACCACCCGCGATCCACGGGCGGCGTCTCCCGAACCGCGACCGTGTGCGGTCGGACAGGGCGCCCGTCAGCGGATACACGACGATGGAGCAGAGTCCGGCCGCCCCGGCGACGACACCGAAGGCGACGACGCTGTCCACCCAGTGCTCGGGAGCGAGCGTCGCGTCGATCTGCGCGGGCAGGAGGAACTGCAGCGGGGCGAGCTGGGCCATCCAGACGCCCAGCCAGGCGACCGCGAAGGCGGCGACCCAGCGCCCGGTGACCCGTCGGTCGGCCGGGTGGTCGACGGCTGCGGTGCCGAGGCCGCTCATCTCGGCCCCGGTTCGGCGAGGGTTGCGACGAGGCGCGCCACCGTCCCGACGAGTCGCCGGGCTTCGGCATCGTCGCGTCGCACCAGCCAGCCGAGTGTCAGGCCGTCGGTGAAGGCGATGACGGTTCGTGCGATCTCGTCGACGGGCTGCGTCCAGGTGCTGCCACTGACCGTGGCGGCGAGCGCGAGCGCCTCACGCGCGAGCTCCTCGTACCGTCGGTACTGCTCGAGCGCGAGGTGCTCGAGGCCCGGCGTCCGCATCGCGTAGGCGCTGAGCTCCTGCATCGCCGCCTCCCGAGCCGGATCGGCGCGGAGGAGGTCGACGTAGCGTTCGAGGCCGGCACGGACGACGGCCTCAAGGGTCGGCGGAAGCTCCTGAGTGGCCTCCTCGTCCGTCAGCAGGTCGCCGACGTCGAGGACGACGCGTTCATGCTCGACGACGTGCGCGACCAGTTCGGCGAGGAGTTCGTCGCGGGAGGAGAAGGCATAGTGGAAGCTGGCGAGCGACATCCCGGCCTCGGCCACGATGGCCCTGGTCGTGGCGGCGGCGACGCCCTCGGCTGCGACGACGCGGAGGGCGGCCCTGATCAGCTCGGCTCGTCGGTCGACAACGGAGATCCTCGGCATCGCAACCCTTCCCGGGGCGCCTGCGGGTCGTGCCGCTCCATTGCGGCCGACTCGACTGGGACGGATGACCCAGTCGCGCAAGTATGGCGGACCGCCGGCCCGAGCGCACCTGTCGCGACGGATTTCCCGTGCGGATCGACCGGGAATGTGACCCGATCTGGCGGGGGAGGTTGACTTCCCGCGGTGATCTTGGGGGAATGGAGACGGTGACCGGGGAACACGCGCGCGCAGGAACAGGAGTCCGATCGAATCGCTCGATCGGACGCGTCGCGATCCTCCTCGCCGTCTTCCTCTCGGCCGGACTCTGGACGACGACCGTCGCGGGTCCTGCATCCGCGACGCCCGAGCCGCTCCCCACCCCGAGCGAGAGCGCTGCAACGCCGACCCCACCGCCACTCGACGGTCCGACCATCACGAGTCCCGGCTCCGGTTCCTTCATCGGCAGCGGCAGCACCACGGTCACCGGGACGAAGGACGCCGGCACGGGCGTCCAGCTGCAGGTCGGCGACGGTCTCGAGCCGGTCTGCATCCTGCCGCAGGACGACAGCACCGACTGGTCCTGCACGATCGACCTGCCCGACGGCGGCGGACTGCTCATCACCGCCGTGGAGGTCGGCGGGCCGGAGACGCTCTCCGCACAGATCTCCGTGTCCGCGCTCGGCCCGCCCACCATCACCGAGGGGACGCCGAGCAACGGCGGCGTCCGCGGCACCGCCTACCCCGGGGCGACGGTGACCGTCCGCGCCGACTCCGGTGCCACCTGCAGTTTCGCGGCGGACAGCTCCGGAAGTTGGTTCTGCGTGCTGGGCGAGCCGCTGCCGACCGGCGACCTCTCCGTGACGGCGACGCAGCAGGCGTCGTTCAGCGGCAATCAGCGCTCCGACGCGTCCGCTCCGATCGTGCTCACCATCGACCGCGACGCTCCGGCTCCGCCCGAGATGTCCTCACCGACGGCCGGACAGGCGATGCCGATCTCGGCGGCGAGCTACGCCGGCACCGGCGAGGAGGGCGCGACCGTCACGGTCTTCGCCGACTCGACGTCGGTCTGCACGGCGGTCGTCACCGGTGGCGCCTGGACTTGCTCGGGCGGTGGCGTGCCGGCGGGCGCGCACGTCGTCCTGGCGATCCAGCAGGATGCCGCGGGCAACACGAGCGGGGCGAGCACGGCGATCACCCTGACGTTCGGCGACGCATCGGCCACGCCCGCCACGCCGGCACCGTCCGCCTCCCCATCGCCGTCCGACGGCACCGAGCCCGCGCCCGCGCCTGGGACACCCGCTCCGGGGACGCAGCAGCCGACCCCGTCGCCCAGCGGCGAACCGGTGCCCGGCGCCGCCCCGCCCAGCGGCGGTGGCGGGCTCTGGTCGGGGACGACACCGTTCACGCAGACCCTCGCCTCCACGATCGACGGCCGCGGCCAGCCGGTCTGGTGGCTCGCCGCCCTCCTCGCCCTCGCGGCGGTGGCGCTCATCGCGATCCCGGCCCGACTCCTCGCGACCTCCATCGCCCCCTGGCGCGCCACGATCGCCGACCGTCGTCGTGCAGCGGTGACCGGGCGCAACCGACCGAGGGACGAGTTCGAGCGGGTCCCGTCGGTCCCGCTCCCGAGCCGCACGGCGATGGCCGTCGTGACCGCCGTGCTCGCGGCAGGCATCCTCATGTTCGCGCACCCCGTGAGCGGTCAGCCGGCCTATCTCCGGCTGTGGTTCGCCTCGCTCATCGCCGTGGTCGCGATCAACATCGTGGGCATCCTCGCGCAGCTCGTCGTCGCCCGCCGAGCCGGGCTGGGCTCGATGCGCGTCAGCGTCCGTGTCGGCGGGCTGGCGACGGTCGGTGTCGTCACCGCGCTCTCACGCCTCCTGGCCCTGCAGCCGGCTCTGCTCTTCGCGTTGCTGACCGAACTCCGGCCGACACGGAGACCCGCAACGCATGAAGCCGGCTCGACAGCCTCGGTGGAGACCGATTCCGATGCCATCACGCCACGCATCGCGGGTCGCCTCGCGCTGGCTCGGATCGCTGCGGCCGCCGGGCTCGGTTCGATCGCCTGGCTCGTGTCGGCGCTGGCCGGCGAGCCGAGCGGCGGTGCAGGCGCGATGCTCGTCGAGGCCGTGAACCTGACTGCGATCGCGGGGATCGGATCCGCGTCGATCGCGCTCCTCCCCCTCGGGCCGCTCGGTGGACGCGCCATCCTCGCCTGGTCGAGGCCGGTGTGGCTCGGCAGCGCGTTCGTGGGATTCACACTGCTGTTCGGGCTCCTGGGCCCGACGGCGACGGTTCCGGGCGCGGGTGACACGCTCGTCGGACTCTTGTTGGGGTCGCTCGCCTTCGCGGCGGTCGGAGCGGGCACGTGGGCCTGGAACCGACACCTCCGGCCGCTCATCGACGCACGCTAGGCCACACTCCTCCGGCGACGACGGTCGGGAACGGCCCTGCCCTACAATCGCGGTGAAGGCCACACACCGGGTCGAGAACCCGGTGCCGAGGTGCGGGAGGGTTCGGGATGTTCGGTTCGACGAGGAAGCTCGACGATCTCATGGCGCAGCTCAGGCCTGACCTGAGTCGGGAAGCACTGGGCGTCGGGCCCGCATTCCCCGGCGTCGCCCCGAATCCGGTCCTCAGCGGAGATGCTCGCAAGCGGAACGCCGAACTGCGCACGGGGACGCTGGCGCTCGGTGTCCTCGTCGACTGGCGGGAGGTCAACAACAATCCACGCCTGGTCCTGATGCTCGACGTGGAGACCGCTGACGGCCGCTCATTCCGCGGGATCGCCGACGAGAGCTTCACGATCACGGAGCTCACTCGACTCGCCCCCGGACAGACGTTGCCCGTGCGCTACCGCCCGGACGTCTCGGACCACTACGTCGCCCTCGCGCGCGACGCGGATCCCGCACTGGTGCAGCAGCTCTCGGATGAGATCGCGAGACGCAAGCGGCGCTGATCCGACCGACCGCCCACCACGGCTCGCGACGTTCGCCGTCCGACCGTCGGGGACGACTCAGCCGGCGTCGGCGGGACGCTCGACCGGCAGGCCGCTGGCAGCCCACTCGGAGATGCCCCCGGTGACGTTCACGGCGTCGTAGCCCTGCTGCTCGAGGTAGCCCGTGACGCGGGCACTGCGGCCGCCTGAATGGCACATGACGTACACGGTCTCTTCGCGGGGCACCTCGTCGAGGTGGTCGAGGAAGGACGACATCGGCAGGTGTCGGGCACCGGGCACGCTGGCGACGGCGACCTCGTCGGCTTCGCGGACGTCGATGATGACGGCCTGCTCGAGCTTGCTCAGTTCGGTGGGGGTGATCTCCTGCATCGTTTCAGCCTACCGTCGAGGACGTGCGGCCGGGCCGGGAGATGCGGCAGGCAAGCGTGAGGGCGAGGTAACCCGAATACCTCGCCCTCACTTGAGGCGTCTAGCAACCGGTCGACCAAGAAGCTTGCGGCTTCCGGGACCGGCTCACGGGTGACGCCCCCACCTCGAAGGTAGCGGACTCGAGGCACCTTGCGTGACGCAACACCGCCGTGTCGCGTCCGCGCCGTCGGTTTTGTGCACCCCGTTCAGGGGTCAACGTGCGAGGCATCGTTGTCTCAGTGCGCGCTGTCGGGGTCGCGAGGGATGTGGAGCTCACCCGGGTCGACGTCGACGTCGCCGGTGTCGTCCGGACCGCCGGTCCCGGGGGCGACGTTGATCATGCCGGAGGCGATGTCAGGATCGCGCACGACGGGCTGCCCGTCGTCCTGCTTGGCCGCCGTCTCCGCCTCGCTGGAGGGACTGTACGTGCGGTCCTTGCTCGTCTGCTCGTCGTCGTTCAGTGCGTGGTCGTGGTCGCTCGGAGTACTCATGCTGAGCACGCTAGTCGCGCTCCCCCGCCCGGCAGGGACCCTTGCAGGATCGAGGCGGACGTGCAGACCGCTCAGTGCAGCCGGCGGAGCGATGCCGACGCGATGACGGGTCGTGCGGCCTCGACGTACGACGCCAGCGTCTCGCGCAGTGCCGCCGCATTGTCGTCGCTCAGGTCGATCTCGTAGTTCTCGCCGTCGATGCCGAACCGGACCGTCTCCCCCAGCCCGCGGGGGATGTCGGAACCGTCGAGGTCGTCGACGAGCGTCGTGATCGTGCGGGTAGCCATGCGTCCATCCTTCCATGCGGGTGGCGGTACGGCGTCGTACCCCCGGTGGGGTTCGAACCCACACTGCGGCGATTTTAAGTCGCCTGCCTCTGCCAGTTGGGCTACGGGGGCGTGCACCTCATCGTATCGAGGCGTCGAACGCCGAGAGGCGCATGCCCCGGCGGACCGGATGACATGCGCCTCTCGAGGAACGGAGCGCTGGGCTCGGGACCGGACTACTTGTTCGCGCTGACTTCCTCAGCAGGCGTCGCGTAGGCCTGCTCGTCGTCGGCACCGGTGGGGGCGCCCGTGCCGGCAGGAGCCTCGGCGGCGGGCGCTGCGGCCTCGGCCGGGGCGGCCTTCGGCTTGCGCTTCACGGGAGCCTTGCGAGCGGGCTTCTCAGCCGCTGCGGGAGCCGCCGGAGCTGCTGCGGGGGCCGCAGCGTCTGCCGGGGGCTTCGGGCGCGACGCGAAGGTCTCGAAGGCCTCGCGCGGGTTCTGCACGGCCGACAGGGAGACGATGTCGCGTCCCAGCCAGAAGTTGTTCCACCAGCCACCGAACACGCGGAACTTGCGCTCGAAGCTCGGCATGGCCAGCCCGTGGTACCCACGGTGCGCGAACCAGGCCGGGAGGCCCTTGATCGCGAGGTTGCCGGACTGGAAGACGCCGACGCCGATGCCGAGACCGGCGACCGCACCCATGTTCTTGTGGAAGTAGTTCTTCGGCTCCTCGCCACGGAGGACCGCGGTGATGTTCTTCGCGAGCAGCTTGCCCTGACGGACGGCGTGCTGAGCGTTCGGCACGCAGAAGCCACCGACGCCACCACCGCTGAGGTCGGGGACGGCGGAGACGTCGCCGGCTGCCCAAGCACCCTCGACGATGTCGTCGTCGGTGCCGACGCGGAGGTCGGCGCGGGTCTTGATGCGGCCGCGCTCCTCGACGGGGAGGTCGCCACCGCGGACGACGCCCGGGTTCGCCATGACGCCAGCGGTCCAGACGATGAGGTCGGACTCGAACGACTCACCGGTCGAGAGCTCGATCTTGCCGTCGACAGCCGACTGCAGCTGGGTGTCGAGGTGCACGAGTGCGCCGCGCTCGGCCAGGTTCTTGAGGACCCAGTGGCTCGTCTCGATCTTGACCTCGGGCATGATGCGACCCATGGCCTCGATGAGGTGGAAGTGCGTGTCCTCGAAGGAGAGCTGCGGGTAGAACTTCAGCAGCGAGCTCGCGAACGAACGCAGCTCGGCGAAGACCTCGATACCGGCGAAGCCGCCACCGACGACCGTGAAGGTCAGGAGGCGGTCGCGCTCGGGCCCGGCCGGCAGGTTCGCGGCCTTGTCGAAGTTGGAGAGCACGCGGTCGCGGATCGCGACGGCCTCTTCGATGGTCTTGAGACCGATCGCGGTGTCGGCGACACCGGGGATCGGGAAGGTGCGGGAGACGGCTCCGGCGGTGACGACGATGATGTCGTAGTCGACCTCCCAGGGCTCACCGACCTCAGGCGTGATGGTCGCCTTCTTCTCGGCGTGGTTGATACCCGTGACCTTGGCGGTGATCACGTTCGTGTGCTTCAGGTGGCGACGCGGCGAGACGACCGCGTGACGCGGCTCGATGGAACCGGCGGCGACCTCCGGCAGGAAGGGCTGGTAGGTCATGTAGGGCAGCGGGTCGACCATGGTGACTTCGGCTTCACCACGACGAAGCTGCTTCTCGAGCTTCCATGCGGTGTAGAACCCGGCGTAACCACCACCGACGATCAGAATTTTGGGCACGGCGAACGATCTCCTACGTCAAGACGATTGGTTCAGATGAGTGTCTGAGAATATCGGAACAGAGTACTACTTCTGCAGCACCCGCTTGAAATGCCTGGTAGCGCCTATGACACCGAGCGTGACCAGGCTACCAGTTCCGAGGAGGAGCGCCAGTGGCAGCGACCCGTAGAGCAGGGTGCTCGGCGTCGGGAGGAACGGGTTGGCGCGCACCTCGACGGCCTCGTTCTCCGGGATCGCCGGGGGTACCGGCTCCGGTGTCGGCGACGGCTGCTCAGCACCCGGATCGGGATCGGGGACCTGCGGCGCCCGTCGGTAGAGCGTGATCCAGTCGGACAACTGCTGCTCCGGCGAGGTCGCCGCCGGACCGACGGAACCGCTGACCGCCTTCGCAGCGTCGATGAGACCGGCACCGTAGATGGGGCTCTGCGCGGAGTCGCCCACCTGCTTCGCCGTGGCCGTCACACGCTTGATGGCGTCGGCGGCGCTGAGCTCCGGCCAGGCGGAGCGGACGAGGGCCACGAGTCCGGAGACGATCGGTGCCGCCCCGCTCGTCCCCTGCCACTGCACGTAGGACCCGGCTGGCGTCACCCCGACGAGTTGCTCGCTCGGTGCAGCGACGGCGATCGTGATGCCCTGGCTCGAGGCGTCGAAGCTCGCCGACCCCTCGCGGTCGACACCGGCGACGGTCAGCACACCCGGGATCGTCGCCGGAGCACCGACCTCGACCGTCCCGCTCCCTCGGTTGCCCGCTGCAGCCACCACGACGACGTCGTGCGAGAAGGCGTAGAGGAAGGCGTCGTCCCAGCTCGTCGGCCAGTCGAGGCTGTTGCGCGTCAGCGACATGTTGATGACGTCGGCGCCGTTGTCCACCGCCCACCGGACGGCGGTCGCGATCTGGTCGTCCCAGGGGACGACGGCCGACCCGTCGGAGCCGAATCCGACCGAGACGGAGAGCAGGCGCGCCTCTGGCGCCACACCGATGACCCCGGCACCGCCCGTGCGACCACGTCCGGCGATCATCGAGGCGACCAACGTCCCGTGCTCGCTCCCCTCGGAGCCCACCGGTGTCCGTCCGTCGGGACTCCCGAGCCCGGAGACGTCGACGCCACCCGCGACCGCACCGGTCAACTCCGCCGGCCCGCTCGCGATGCCGGTGTCGATCACGGCGACGGTGACACCGGCGCCCTTCGTCGTCTCCCACGCCGTCGTGAAGCCGTAGTCGCCGAGCCAGTACTGCATGTCGCGCACGGTGTCCGCCGACGCCGGGAGCGCCTGCGTCCCCACGAGCAGGAACGCCAGGAGCACCGCGGACAGCGCCGACAGCGCACCTCGGAGGCCGCGCGGACGACGACGGTCTCCGCGTCGCGGTCCGTCACTCCCCCACAGGCGACCCCCGTCGCGTGCGGGGCCTATCCCTGCCCCGCCTGGCCGTCCGCGCATGCGCACACCTCGGGGCTCCAGCTCGCGCGGTCGAGCGCGAGGTCGCCGATGGGGTTGACGCCCGGACCAGCCGCAAGGGCGTGGCCGACGAGCGCGTGGAGGCACTTGACCCGCACCGGCATACCGCCGGCGGAGATCCCGTCGATCTCGGCGACCTCGGCGATGGAGGTGCGGTCGGCGAGGTAGGCCGTGTGTGCGGTGGCGTAGTCGGCGCGGACCGCTTCGTCCTCGGCCAGGAGCTCGTTGTACTCGTTCATCACCTGGGTCGCCTCGAGCGAGGAGACCGCGGCCGTGGCGGCCGGGTGGGTCAGGTAGTAGAACGTGGGGAACGGCGTGCCGTCGGCCAGGCGAGGAGCGGTGGAGACGACCGTCGGGGCGCCGCAGACACAGCGCGCCGCGATGCCGACGACGTTTCGAGCCGGGCGTCCCAGTTGCGCCGACACGATCTCGACGTCGCGCTCGGAGACGGGAACGAAGGGAGGGGTGCTCATGGTTCCATTATCGCCGGGTTCACCACTGGGTCCGGACGTCAGCCGCCGGCGGGAGGCGTCGTCTGCGTGGGAGCAGGGGTCTCGGTCGCGGCCGGGGCCGGCGAGTAGCCGGTGGCGACGAGCGAGGACAGCAGACCGTCGAGCCAGTCGGACTGCGAGTCGACGAGCGTGTCGCTCACGGGTGTCTCGGTGGTGGGCAACGAGGCCGGGTCGACGTCGTTGATGATGATGTAGCTGACCTCGCCGGGCAGGGCGTAGAACAGGCGGTCGCGCGCCTGCGTCATGACGTAGCTCTGGTCGTTCCAGCGCTCGCGTTCGGCCTGCTGCGCGTCCACCTTCTTCTGGGTGTCGGCGACACCGGCCTCCAGCGCGGCGATCTGCTGCCGCTGCTCGAGGAAGGTCTTGAGGTTCGGCGCGAGGACGACGACCCCGAGCACGAGGATCCCGAGGAGCAGGACGCTGAAGCCAGACAGTCGCAGACTCCGCAACCAGCCGCCGGCGTCCGACTGACGTGCCGGGGCGGTCCGTGTCGAGCCGGTCCGGGAGCGCGGTGCGGAGGAACCGGCCGACGCGGATCGCGGGGCCTTCGTCGTCGACCGCGGGGCTGTGCCTGCGGAGCGTGCGGGCTTCGCGGTGGCTCCCGTCGGGCGCTTGGACGACGAGGAGGCGCGCTTGGAGGAGGCGTCCGCGGAGCTCGACCGGGGCTTCGACGCCGGTCGCTGCTTCGACGAGCCGGAGGACGAGGCGGACGATGCTCCGCTGCCGGACGGCGTGGGCTTCGACTCGCCGCCGGCCGGCATCGATGGCTTCTTCACAGGCGCCTCCCGCACACGACGAAGGCTCTCAGGGGTGCCGATCGGCACCCCTGAGAGCCTTCAGGTGACGATGCTTAGGCGGTGAACCGGGGGAAGGCGCTGCGGCCGGCGTAGACGGCTGCCTGGCCCAGCTCCTCTTCGATCCTCAGCAACTGATTGTACTTCGCGACCCGCTCGCTGCGCGCAGGCGCACCGGTCTTGATCTGGCCCGCGTTCGTGGCGACCGCGAGGTCGGCGATCGTGGTGTCCTCGGTCTCGCCGGAGCGGTGCGACAGGATCGTCGTGTAGCCGGAGCGCTGCGCGAGGGAGACCGCGTCGAGCGTCTCGGTGAGCGTCCCGATCTGGTTGACCTTGACGAGCAGCGAGTTCGCCGCACCCTTGGCGATGCCGTCGGCGAGACGCTTCGGGTTCGTGACGAACAGGTCGTCGCCGACGATCTGGACCTTGGAGCCCAGCTCGGGGGTGAGGTGGGCGTAGCCCGCCCAGTCGTCCTCGGCCAGCGGGTCCTCGATGGTGATGAGGGGGTAGTTCGCGACGAGGTCGGCGTAGTACGCGGTCATTTCGGTGCTGTTGAGCGCCTTGCCCTCGAACTGGTACGCGCCCTCCTTGTAGAACTCGCTGGAGGCGACGTCGAGGCCGAGCGCGATGTCGGTGCCGACCGTGAAGCCTGCCTTCTCGATGGCCTCGACGATGAAGTCGAGGGCCGCACGGTTGTGCTCGAAGTCGGGGGCGAAGCCACCCTCGTCGCCGAGGCCGGTCGCGAAGCCCTTCGACTTCAGCAGGCCCTTGAGCGTGTGGTACGTCTCGGTGCCCCAGCGGAGCGCCTCACGGAAGCTCGGAGCGCCGATCGGAAGGATCATGAACTCCTGGATGTCGACGCCGGTGTCGGCGTGCGAGCCACCGTTGATGATGTTCATCATCGGGACCGGGAGGACGTGGGCGTTGGCGCCGCCGACGTAGCGGTAGAGCGACAGGTCTGCGGAGTCCGCAGCGGCACGGGCGACCGCGAGGCTCGCACCGAGGATCGCGTTCGCGCCCAGGCGGCTCTTGTTCTCGGTGCCGTCGAGCTCGATCATGGTGTGGTCGACGAGGCGCTGGTCGTCCGCCTCGATGCCCTCGAGTGCCGGGCCGATCTCGTCGAGGACGGCGTCGACCGCCTTCTCGACACCCTTGCCGAGGTAACGCGCGGCATCGCCGTCACGCAGCTCGTACGCTTCGAACGCACCGGTCGATGCGCCGGACGGGACTGCTGCACGGCTGACCGTGCCGTCTTCCAGGAGCACCTCGACCTCGACGGTCGGGTTGCCTCGGGAGTCGAGAATTTCGCGAGCGCCTACTGCCTCGATGAGTGCCACTGATGTTCTCCTTGTGGGGATTGGGACGTGGGACGGGTACGACGGCCGCCCGCGCTCAGTCTAGTGACATCGGCTGAACGGGCGCAGAGCCGCTGATCGTCGCCCGAGGCGCGCGGTCAGCGGTCGAGCCGGAAGCTCGACACGATGCCGTGGTGGTCGCTGCCCTCGGCGTCGCCGACGGCGTTGTGGGTCGCAGTCATGCCGCGGACGAAGACGTGGTCGAGTCGCATGAGCGGTGTCCCGGCCGGCCAGGTGAGTCCGAAGCCGCCCTCGCTCTGGTTGGGCTCCGACACCTCGCTCTGGAGTGCGGCGAGCGCCCGGTCGGAGGCGGAGGCGTTGAAGTCGCCCATGACGACGATCCGATCACGGGTGTTCGCCGCGACGGTGTCGGCCAATTCCGCGAGCATCACGTCCCGTTCGGCGTGCGCACCCGGACGCGCGGAGTCGGCGTGGATCACGTAGACGCTCACGGCTCCGGACGGGGTGTCGACGACGGCGTTGATCGCCCGATACCAGTCGAGGCCGAGCTTCAGCCCGACCGAGTCGGCGATCGGATAGCGGCTCCAGAGTCCCACCGTCCCCGTGAGCACGGAGTACGGGTACTGCTCGTCGAGCGTCGCGGCGAGCGGTTCGCGGTCATGGTCTTCGATCTCCTGGAGCGCGATGAGATCCGCCCCACTCGCCTGGAGGGAAGCCGCGATGACCGCGGGATCGCCCTGCGGCCCGAGGTTCTGGCTGGCGACCGTGAGGGAGGCCTCGGCCGGGACCGCCGAACGTGCGTCACCCATGGGGACGACGCCGGGGCCGAACAGGAAGGCCCAGACGAGGGTCGGCGCGAGGAGACCGATGACGGCGCCCGGCGTGCGGGCGACGAGGAGGACGAGGAAGAGCACCGGCAGCACGACCCACGTCCACGGCAGGGCGTTGTCCCAGACGAGTCCGAGGCCGAGGATGTCGGGGACGAGGGCGTGGGCGGCCGTCAGCAGGGCGAGCGGCACACCGACCGCCAACGCGAGCGTGGTCGCCCGGCGCCGCACGAGGCTCACCCGGCGGCGCGGAGAGCCGGTCGACTCCGGGGCGCGCTGCGGGCGCGCTGCAGGGGCCATGACGCTCATCGGGGGAACCAGTTCTTCGATCGGGGGCAGAGCGGACGGATCGCTCGTGGGAGGGGATCCGGCCGAATGCTCCATCCTGCACCGACGAGCTGGGCAGCGGCTCGGAAGCGCGCCGAGGAGCGGGAAGCGGGTGCGGGAATCGTCAGTCGAGCGCTTTGAACTCGAGCGACTCGAGGGTCGAGTCGGCCGAGACGAACGCGAAGGCTCCGAAGCCGGCTGCCGACACGCGGTCGAGGAGGGCCCTGAGGTTCTTCACGCGGGCTTCGAGGCGCACCCGACGCCCCTGGGCGACGAGCTTGGCCTTCAACGCCACCAGCGTCACGGGAGGCACGTCGCGGTCGTGCACGAGCACGACGGCATCCGCGGCCGCACCTGCGGGGAGCTCGATGAGGTCGACGATGCGCTCGAAGCCGATCGAGAACCCGACCGCCGGCACGTCCTGGCCGAGGAAGCGCCCGATCATGCCGTCGTAGCGACCGCCGCCGCCGAGCGAGTACCCGAGGTCGGGGTGCGCGATCTCGAAGATGGCGCCCGTGTAGTACCCCATGCCCCGCACCAGGAAGGGATCGAACACGAGCGGGTTCGCGAAGGGGTCGGCCGGCTGACCCTGGAGGGAGGTGGCCGCGGCGACGGCCTTCCCGAGTGCGTCGAGCTCCGCGACGACGGCGTCGTCCGCACCGAGCGGCAGCGCCTTGCGGATCGCCCGCTCGCCGAAGGTGTTGAACTCCATCGTCTGCGGACGGGAGAAGAAGGCCTCGAGTGCGTCGACGGCGGTGGCGTCGACCCCGCGGTCGCGCAGTTCGGCCACCACGCCCTGCTGACCGATCTTGTCGAGCTTGTCGATCGTGATGAGCACCTGCGCGTGCTCGTCGGCAGGGAAGCCCAGCGACTCGAGCATGCCGATGAGGAGTCGGCGGTCGTTGATCCGCACGCTGCAGCCGGTGACGCCGAGCTCCGCGAGGGCACCGAGGGTCGCGATGATGAGCTCGGTCTCGGCGAGGTTCGACGACTCTCCGATGATGTCGATGTCGCACTGCACGAACTGGCGGTAGCGGCCCTGCTGCGGCCGTTCGCCGCGCCAGACCGGAGCGATCTGGATCGAGCGGAACACCGGCGGGAGCTCGGCCCGGTGCGTCGCGTAGAACCGGGCGAGCGGCACGGTGAGGTCGAAGCGCAGGCCGAGGTCGGTGAGTTCGGTCTGGTTGTCCGCCGCGGCCACGATGGCCTCCGGGGTGAGCTTGCGCCGGAGGATGTTGAACGCCATCTTCTCGTTGTCGCCGCCGAGCCCGGAGTGCAGCCGGTCGTACTCCTCCACCACCGGCGTCTCGATCTCGTCGAAACCGTGCGCGGTGAAGACCCGACGGATGGTGCCCAGCGCGTGCTCCCGACGGGCCTTGTCGGCGGGGAGGAAATCGCGCATACCGCGCGGCGGGTTCACTGGAGCTGCCATGCCCCAATTCTGGCATGCCGGGGAACCGGCACCGTGAGCAGGCGCCCGGCGAACCCTCGCTCAGCCGTCGGTCGGGGACGCCACCGGACGCTCGGCGTCCTGCACCCGCGCGCTCAACCGACGGACGGCACCCCGGAGCGCCCGTTCCGCGTCGAGCCCGTTCGCCCGTGCTGCGGCGACGACGGCGAGGAGCTGCTCCCCCAGGGCGTCCTCGTCGTCCACGACATCAGCGTCGACCGTCGGGCCCACCCCGAGCGGCACGGCCCTGCCCAGCACCTTGTCGGCGAGGGCGAGCGACGGCATCCCCTGCGGGATCCCCTCGAGCGCGCTGCGGCGCTTCGCCTTCTCCTCAGCCTTCGCAGCGTTCCAGACGCGCACCACGTCCTCCGGGGTCGGCGCTGCTTCGTCGCCGAACACGTGTGGGTGACGGTGGACCATCTTGCGGGTGACGGCCTCGGCGACGTCGTCGAAGTCGAACGGCGCATCGGCGTCACGGGACGCGATCTCCGCATGGAAGACGACCTGCCACAGCACGTCGCCGAGTTCCTCGACGAGCTCGTCGCGCGTCCCGGCCTCGACCGCTTCGACGAGCTCGTAGCTCTCCTCGATGAGGTACGGCACGAGCAGGTCGTGGTCGATGCCCTGCGTCCAGACGCAACGGTCGCGGATCTGCCGCATGGCGTCGACGAGGCGCTCAGCGGAGGTGTCGCCGACGGGCTCGCTGCTCACCGACGGGCTCCCCACGGGCGGCGGTCGTCGGTGCTGCCGGTCTTCGAGATCAGTCGCGCGATCCTGTCGCGCGCTTCGGTGAAGGGCGGGTAGACGAGCGACAGCGTGTCCGGGGACAGCGGCTTGGAGAACACCGCCTTCGCGTGACTGAACGTGTCGAAGGAATGGCGACCGTGATACGCGCCCATTCCGCTGGCCCCGACACCGCCGAACGGCAGACCCGGCACGAGGAGGTGCGCGGCCGGCACGCCGAACGCCAACGCGCCCGAGGAGGTGTCGCGCGTGAACCGCTTCCGCGTGGCGCGGTCGTCGCTGAAGACGTAGAGCGCGAGCGGCTTCTCCCCCGCCCGGATGTGCGCGATGGCCTGTTCGAGGCCGGACACGTGGAGGATCGGCAGGATCGGACCGAAGATCTCCTCCTGCATGATCGACGCCGAAGCGTCGACGCCGTTCACGACCGTCGGGGCGATGTACCGCTCCGAGGCGTCGACCCCTCCGCCCAGGGCCGGTTCGAGACCGTCGAGCAGACCGCTGACCCGGGCGAAGTGCCTGTCGGAGATGATGCGGCCGTAGTCGGCACTGCCGGCGGGGTCCGGGCCGTAGAGCTCCGCGATCGCGTCGCGCAGGTACGGGACCAGCCGATCGGCGACCGACCGCGTCGCGAGCAGGTAGTCGGGGGCGACACAGGTCTGGCCGGCGTTCATGAGCTTGCCCCAGACGATCCGGCGGGCCGCGTCCGCGAGGTCCACGGTGTCGTCGACGTACACCGGCGACTTCCCGCCGAGTTCCAGGGTGATCGGGGTCAGATGCTCCGCCGCGGCTCGGGCGACGACCTTGCCCACGGCGGCGCCACCCGTGTAGAAGATGTGGTCGAACCGCTCGGCGAGGAGGGCGGTGGCGACCTCCGCATCGCCCTCGACGACCGCGACGGCACGGTCGTCGAGGTACTCCGGGAGGAGGCGCGCGAGTGCGGCGCTCGTGGCGGGGGCGAGCTCGCTCGGCTTCAGCAGGACGGCGTCACCGGCGGCGAGCGCCCCGATGACGGGACCGATGCAGAGCTGGACCGGATAGTTCCACGGGCCGATGACGAGGACGACGCCGACGGGTTCCGCCACGACCGATGCAGACGCCGGGGCGAGGGTGAGCGGCACCGCGACGCGTCGGGGCCGCACCCAGCGCTTGAGGTGCTTCAGCGTGTGATCGATCTCGCCGACGAGGAGGCCGATCTCGGTGATCTGCGCCTCGGTGCCGCTCTTGCCCAGGTCGGACACCAGCGCCCGCTCGAGTTCGCCGCCGCGTTCGAGGAGCAGTTGCTTCAGCGCACGGAGCTGGCGGAGCCGCCAGGCGACGGGCTTCGTGGTGCCGCGGTCGAAGGTCTGTCGGAGCCGGGCCACGGCGTCGGCCACGACCACCTTCGGCTCCTGCTTCGTCCGGATGCTGGTCGCCATGGGTTCCTCCGACTCGACGGGGTGGTGGGCACCAGCATACGTCCGTCCGCAGGCCGACGGCCGGGCCCGGCGACCGGCTACCCGACGCCTGGAGTCGTGAGGAAGCGGTCGACGTCCGCCGCGATCTCGCGGGACTTCGTGTGGTGCAGGTAGTGGTCGGCGTCGAGCGGCACGACCTCGCCTCGGTCGACGCTCGCAGCCTGCTCCTCATGGAGCGGCAGCCACCCCTCCACCGTCGGGTTGTCCCGCTGGGCGAAGAGCAGCACCGGGAGGTCTGCCGGGAAGGTCTTCCCCTTCGCCGCACGGAAGTTCGCCGCGATGCGCGACATCTCGTCCGAGGACGTCGCACTCGAGGTGTTGCGCAGCGAGATCATCCCGAGCTGCTCACGCGTGTGCTGGTCGTACGGCGGATCCGGGTACGGGTCGCCCGACAGCGCCGTGACGACCCGGGTGATGCCGAGCGCCTTCGCAGCACGCAGGGCGTCGACCGGCAGCGCGGCGTCCATGCCCGGCTGATCGGGCACGCTGCTGTCGATGCCGACGAACGCCGTCACCTCGTCGCGGAACCGCTCGACGTAGTCCAGTGCATAGATCCCGGCGATGGAGTGCCCCATCAACACGTACCGGTCGATGCCCAGCCCGGCGACCGCCTCGTGGATCTCCGAGACGATGTTCTCGGTCGTCCGCGGCACGTCGGTCTGGTCGCTGAGCCCGTAGCCGAAGGGCTCGACGACGACCACCCGGTACGACGACGAGAGCTCGCCGACGAGCGGCGAGAAGTCGAGCACGGGCGAACCGGTGCCGAAGCCGGGCAGGAGGACGATCGTCTGGTCTCCGTCCCCCATCACCGACACGTTCATGCGTTTGCCGTCGACCTCGACCCGCTGCCCGTACTCCTCGATGCGCGTGGCTTCAGCAGCCGATGCGGCGGTGTTGACGATAGTGGTCGTGAGGAGCCCGGCGAGCACGAGCGCGACGAGCGCTGCGATCCCGGTGAGGACGATGCGGAGGAACTTCTTCATCCCTCCACGCTAGGGATGGACGACGACCGTCGGATCGGCCGCGGGTACCGACGCTGTCGTCCCGCGGGCCCATCTGCGGCTGCCCGCTAGGACGACGTCGAGCCCTCCGGCAGCGGGTAGATCGCGTTCAGGAACTGCTGCACCCAGGCGATGAGATCGGTGTCGGCCAGCGGTTCGTCGCCGACGCGCGGCAACGGCACGATGACGGTGTTCGTCTGGGCCAGGTACTTCGCGCCGGGATACATGCGTCGCAGCCGCGTCTGGATGGAGTCGGGGAGGTCGGCGGGCGTGACCCGCAGGTTCGGTCCGACGGCGATGAGGTCGCTGAGTCCCGAGCGCTGCGCACGCTGACGGAGCCGCGACACGGCGATGAGTGTGCTCACCTGCGCCGGCGGCTCGCCGTATCGGTCGGCGAGTTCGTCGATCACGAGGTCGATCTGGCCGTCCTTGGCCGCCGGCCCGGACGCGGCCGACAGCTTCTGGTAGGCCTCCAGCCGCAGCCGCTCGCTGTCGACGTACTCCTCGGGGATGTGTGCGTCGACGGGCAGTTCGAGCCGCAGCTCGGTCTGCCCTTCGGCGACGTCGCCACGGAAGGTGGACACGGCCTCGCCGATCATGCGGAGATAGAGGTCGAAGCCGACGCCCGCGATGTGGCCGGCCTGCTCGCCCCCGAGCATGTTGCCGGCGCCACGGATCTCGAGGTCCTTCAGGGCGACCTGCATGCCGCTGCCGAGCTCGTTGTTCGCCGCGATGGTCGAGAGCCGGTCGTGGGCGGTCTCGGAGAGCGGCTTGTGCTCGTCGTACAGGAAGTACGCGTAGGCGCGCTCGCGGCCGCGACCGACACGACCCCGCAGCTGGTGCAGCTGGCTCAGGCCGTACTTGTCGGCGCGGTCGATGATGATCGTGTTGGCGTTCGAGATGTCGAGGCCGGTCTCGATGATCGTGGTGCAGACGAGGACGTCGAAACGGCGCTCCCAGAAGTCGACCACGACCTGTTCGAGCGCGGCCTCGCCGAGCTGCCCGTGGGCGATGGCGATGCGCGCCTCGGGGACGAGCTCCGCGAGGTCCGCAGCGACGCGGCTGATGGACGAGACCCGGTTGTGCACGAAGAAGATCTGGCCCTCGCGCAGGAGCTCGCGCCGGATCGCCGCACCGACCTGCTTGCCGTTGTACGGACCGACGAAGGACAGGATCGGGTGGCGGTCCTCCGGTGGTGTCGCGAGGGTGGACATCTCCCGGATGCCGGTGACCGCCATCTCGAGCGTGCGCGGGATCGGGGTCGCGCTCATGGCCAGGATGTCGACGTTCGTCTTCAGCTTCTTGAGGGCGTCCTTGTGCTCGACACCGAACCGCTGCTCCTCGTCGATGATGACGAGGCCGAGGTCCTTGAAGTGCACCTTGTCGGTCAGCAGACGGTGCGTCCCGATGATGACGTCGACCGTGCCGTCGGCGAGTCCGGCGAGCGCCTCACGCGCCTCCTTGTCGGACTGGAACCGGCTGAGCGGCCGCAGGTGCACGGGGAACCCGGCGAACCGCTCCTGGAAGGTCTCGAAATGCTGCTTGACGAGCAGGGTGGTCGGCACGAGCATCGCGACCTGCTTGCCGTCCTGGACGGCCTTGAACGCGGCACGGACGGCTACCTCGGTCTTCCCGAACCCCACATCGCCGGAGAGGAGGCGGTCCATCGGGATCTCGCGCTCCATGTCGGCCTTGACCTCGTCGATGGTCTGCAGCTGGTCGGGGGTCTCCGCGAACGGGAACGCCTCCTCGAGCTCGCGCTGCCACGGGGTGTCGGGACCGAAGGCGTGCCCCTTCGACGCCATGCGCGCCGAATAGAGCTTGACCAGCTCGACGGCGATGTCGCGGACGGCCTTGCGCGCCTTGCTCTTCGCCTGCGACCAGTCACTGCCGCCCATCTTGCTGAGCTGCGGAGCCTCGCCGCCCACGTAGCGGGTGAGGAGGTCGAGCTGGTCCGTGGGGACGAGCAGCTTGTCGCCCGGGTAGCCGCGCTTGGAGGGTGCGTACTCGAGCACGAGGTACTCGCGGGTGCTCTTCACCGGGTTGCGTCCGCCGCTCGAGACCTCGCGCTGGGTCATCTCGACGAACTTGCCGATGCCGTGGGTCTGGTGCACGACGAAGTCGCCGGACCGGAGCTGCATCGGGTCGACGACGTTCTTGCGTCGGGTGGCGAGCTTCTTGACCAGGCGCGAGTCGTACCCGGCGGTGCGTCCGTAGAACTCGGTCTCGCCGAGCAGCATGAGCTTCGACGTCTCCAGCTCGAAGCCGCCCTCGACGTCGGCCTGCAGCAGATAGGCGACCCCGGGCTCCGGGTCGGCCGGCAGCTCGTCGACCATGCGGGCCGCGATCTCGTGCTCGGCGAGGACGTCCGCCGCACGCTCGACGAGACCGACCCCACGGGCGGCGACGATGACCGTCCACCCCTCGCGGATGCGGTCGGCGACGTGTTCGATGGCGCCCTCGACGTTGCCGTGGAAGCTCGGCACGGTATCGCCGTCGACCGTGACGGTGAGGAGCTCGTCGAGTTCGAGGTGCTCCGGGAGCGTCTCGACGTCGGGGCCGGCGCGGAAGCCGCTGAACGTCCACCACGGGTGGTCGGGCGCCGGCTGGCCGGGAGCGCTGAAGGTGACGGACTCCTTCAGGGCGCCCAGCGAGATGAAGTCGCCGGAGGCGAGGTCGATCGGCGCGTTCGCACCGACGGTCGCGGCGCTCCATGCGGCGGCGAGGAACTCGCGGTTCGTCTCGGCGAGGCTGATCGACCTCGTGACGACGCGCTCCGGCGAGACGACGGCGACGGCCGCTCCATCCGGCAGGTAATGGGTGATCGGGACGAGGCGGTCGACGAGGGCCGGGGAGAGCGACTCCATGCCCTCCACCGCGATGCCCTCCGCGATCTTCTCGAGGATCCCGGTGAGGCTCGGGAACTCGTGCTGCATCTCCGCGGCGCGCTGCCGGACGGCCGGGCTGAGGAGCAGCTCCCGGGACGGCGGCAGGCGGATCGCGTCGACCGGCTCGGGCAGCGATCGCTGGTCGGCGACCGAGAACGCCCGGATGCCGTCGACCTCGTCGCCGAAGAACTCGACCCGGTACGGGTGGTCGGCGACCGGCGGGAAGACGTCGAGGATGCCGCCGCGCAACGCGAACTCACCACGCCGGGACACCATGTCGACCCGGGTGTACGCGAGTTCGACGAGGCGCAGTGCGATCGCGGCGAGGTCGTGTCCGCGACCGCCCTGGACGAGCTCGATCGGAGCGGTCTCGGTGAGGTTGTCGGCCACGGGCTGCAGGGCGGCCCGCACCGACGCGACGAGGAGGAACGGCCGCTCCCCCGTCCACGCGCCGAGCCGCCGCAGCGCCTCCAGGCGTCGGCCGACGATCTCGGCGCTCGGGCTGAGGCGCTCGTGCGGCAGCGTCTCCCAGGCCGGGAACTCGACGATCTCGGCCTCGGGCATGAGGTCACTGAGCGCGGAGCGGAGCCGCTCGGAGTCGCGGCCGGTCGCGGTGACGACGAGGGCCGCCTGCGCGGCACCCTGCCGACCGCGCTCGTCCATGAGCGCCGCGAGGAGCGGTGCACGCAGTCCGTCGATCACGGAGAAGTCCGCGCTCTTGCCCGCGTACGCGAGGGCATCGTCGATCGTTGTGGCGCGCCGAAGCGCGTGAGTCAAACCCTGAAGCGTCACCGGGACAGCCTACGCCGAGCCACCGACACCCATGACCCGAACCCCCACCGGCCACCGCTGTCAATCGGCTGCGGACGACGCGTCACGCGGCATCCTCTCGCGCCGGACGCGTCATGATTGACCCATGACGAGCACGGAGCCCCGGTCAGACCGACACCCCGAACGGACCGGCGGCTTCCCGCTCCCCCCGATCCGCCAGCCGATCCGCCAGATCGGAGCACGGACGTTCGACTTCTCGAAGCAGGTCGCGGTCATGGCGATCATCAACCGCACCCCGGACTCCTTCTTCGACCAGGGCGCGACGTTCTCGCTCGACCGAGCCGTCGACGCCGCCGTGACCGCCGCAGAACAGGGCGCCGACTGGGTCGACATCGGCGGAGCCAAGTTCGCCCCCGGGCCGGAGATCCCCACCGCCGAGGAGCTCGACCGCGTGCTCCCCGTCGTCGAGGCGCTCGCCGCACGGAGCGACGTCGTGATCTCCGTC
This sequence comes from Plantibacter sp. VKM Ac-2876, assembly GCF_015350715.1. NCBI lineage: Bacteria > Bacillati > Actinomycetota > Actinomycetes > Micrococcales > Microbacteriaceae > Plantibacter > Plantibacter sp. VKM Ac-2876. The sequence continues at coordinate 952,946 of NZ_JADKSI010000002.1, forward strand.
GACACCTTCCGCCCAGAGGTGGCGGCGGCCTGCATCGCGGCGGGCGCCTCCGTCATCAACGACACCACGGGGATCCACGACCCGGCTCTCGCGGACGTCGTCGCCGCGAGCGAGGCCACCCTCGTCATCACGCACAGTCTGGCCAGGCCGAGGCAGCCGCATCCCCGCCCCCACTACGACGACGTCGCCGGTGAGGTCGCCGCCTTCCTCGCGGCCCGCGTCGACCTCGCGCTCTCCCACGGCGTCCCCGAGTCACGGCTCATCGTGGACCCGGGGCACGACCTCAACAAGAACACCGTGCAGACGCTCGAACTCACCCGACGGTTCGACGAGATCGCCGCGCTCGGGCTGCCGACGCTCGCCGCGGTGTCGAACAAGGACTTCATCGGCGAGTCCCTCGACCGCCCGAAGTCGAAACGTCTCGAGGGGTCCCTGGTGTCCGCTGCGGCGTGCATCCTCCTCGGCGCCCGCATCGTGCGGATGCACGCCGTGCCCGAGTCGATCGCGGCCGTGCGGATGACCGAGGCGATCCTCGGCTTCCGCGCACCGGTGGCGCCCGTCCACAACGTCTGATCCGGAACCCTCGAGGAGCCACATGAGCACCCCCAGCATCACGAGCCTGGTCCCCGCGCAGGACCGACCGCTGTCGGTCGACGAGCTCGTGGCGGCCTACACCGTCGAGGACCGCTCGGCCACGACCGTCCGCGTGAACTTCGTGACGAGCCTGGACGGTGGGGCGACCGTCGACGGCGTCTCCGGCGGGCTGGGCGGCCCGGCCGACAAGACCGTGTTCGACATCCTGCGTCGACTCACCGACGTCGTGCTCGTCGGTGCCGGGACCGTGCGCGACGAGGGCTACGGTGCCATGCGGCTCGACATCGACGCCGCGACGTGGCGCGACGACCACGACCTCCCCCTGCACCCGGTGTTCGCGATCGTGTCGGGCTCGCTCGACCTCGACCTCCGCTCGGAGGTCTTCACCCAGGCACCGGTCCGGCCGCTCGTCGTGACGACCGACCGCGCCGACCCCGCGAAGCGCGCGGCGCTCGACGCGGTCGCCGACGTGGTGGCGTGCGGCGACGAACACGTCGAACCGGCGCGGGTGGTCCAGACGCTCTCCGACCGTGGACTGCGGCAGATCCTGTGCGAGGGTGGTCCGGCACTCTTCGGCTCGTTCATCGCTGCCGACGCCGTCGACGAACTCTGTCTGACGATCAGTCCGGCGCTCGTCGGTGGGGACAGTGTCCGGGTCTCCGCCGGTCCCGCGTCCGAAGCTCCGCGACCGATGCGGTTACAGCACCTCCTGCGATCGGACGACCTCCTGATCTCGCGGTACGTACGCGCCTGAGCCGGCGGCTCCCATGTCATCGGACTTCCATCCCTCGATCGTCTGATATCCCAGAAGATCAGCACTGCTACGCTGGCGGCCTCCCCCATCCGATGATTTCTTGGGATGCTGCATGCGCGTTTCGACCAGCCCACTCCGTCCGATCCTGACCACGACACTCGTCCTGGCGGTCGGTTGGACCCTCTCGATGATCCAACCGGCACCGGCAGGAGCGACGGCCTTCGAGCCACCGACCGACGCAGCAGGTACTCCCCGTGGTGAGGTCTTCCACGAGGACTTCGAACGCGCACCCGACACCGGTACGCCCATGTCGATCCGCGATCACCTGGGCCGTTCGGACCTCCGGTTCGACGCCGACGACTTCTGGACGGACCGAGCGGCGTGCAACGGCTTCATCCTGTCGGCGTCCATGGCGGAGGCCGAGCCCGGTGACTGCCTCGACGCCGCGAGCGCCATGGCGAACGTCCGTGCCCTCGCCGGAGTGCTGGGCGTCCTCAACGGCACCGATCCCGGAACCAACTCCGCCGTTGCGGCCTATACCCAGACGAACGGTCCAGACGGCGCGGTCGAACTGGAGACGACCACGCCGATCCCACTGGCTACCGGCACCGGCCGCTTCCTGACCGCCTCCGTGAACGTCGCGTCCCTGAACTGCTTCGCAGCGGTGCCGACCGCACTGCAGCTGGCGCTGCGAACCTCCGACGGCGTCGAACACCCGGTGTCCAAGCAGGCGATCGATCCGTGCACGGACGACCGTGCCGAATCGTTCAGCCACGGCGGCGTCTCGGCTCGTGCCGGCCACTTCGCGGCCGACTCCTCCACCCTCATCGACGATGATTCGATCGGCGTCGTGATGCGCAACGAACACGGCGGCGGATCGGGCAACGACCACGCCTTCGACGATCTGAGCATCATCGACGTGACCCCGACCCTCGATGTCGAGCTGTCGCAGGACACCGCCTTCGTCGGTGAGACGGTCCGTCTCCGCTTCATCGTGCATAACACCCCGGAACTCGCCGCGAAGGCCGGCTGGTCCGTGCGGACGGCCTTGCCCGGTGGCCTCACGGTCGCCGTCGATCCGCGAGTGATCGCGAGCTGCTCGGCGGAGGTGAGCGCTCCCGCGTACGGGGCCGACGTCGCGTTCACCGGCGACCTCGCGGCGGGCGAGGAGTCCTGCACGATCGAGGTCGACGCCACACCGGTCGCTCGCGGCGCGCTGACCGTCGCCGTGGCGGGTGACGCCGCCCGCGGGCTCGACCTCGGCTCACAGCCGGCATTGACCGCCATCGATCGGGTCGCGATCGGGAGCCCGGCATCCGGCGCCGTCGTGGAGTCCTCGCGACCGACCTCCGCCGGTACGGGCGAGCCGGGCGCCGACATCACCGTGCGCGACGGCGAGGGCAACACCCTGTGTAAGACCACCGTTGACCCGTCCGGCCGCTGGAGTTGCGCGAGCACGGAGGTCGTCGAGTCCGGCGAGGCGGTCGTCCGTGCGGAACAGACCGCCTCCGGGCTCAGCAGCACGGACGAGACCACCTACCGAGTGCTCGCCCCCGCGCTGGCCGTGGAGGGCACCGTCCGCGTCGAGATCCAGGGTGCCGATGGATCGTGGGTTCCGGTCGAGGGCGAGACCGTCGCGACCGACCCCGGCGACCACTTGCGCGTCATCGCGACGGTCACCAACACCGGGGAGAACGCACTGGGCGACATCACCCTCGTGGAGACGCCGGACACCCGCCTCGCCTGCAGCAGCGAGCTCATCGACCCTGGTACCTCGACGGTCTGCATCAGCACCGAGCCGTTCGTCCTGACACCGGAAGCCCTCGACGACGGCTTGTTCGCCCACACGTTCGAGGCGGTCCTGACCGGGTACTCGCGCGCATCGGACCACGCAGCCACCGGGTCGATGACCTCGGCCGACACCGGTCGCCTGCCGCTCCCGGACGCACCCCGTGTCTCGACAGGGGCGCTCCACACCTCGCTCGGCATCGTGTGGCGGGTCGCGCCACTCGAACCGCAGGCGCCGTTGGTCCGGACGGGAGCCGAGGTCCCCCTCGCCACCGCGCTGCTCATCAGCGGACTGCTCCTGGTGGGCGCGGTGTTCGTCGGCGCCGGCACGCGCCAGGGCCGACGAGTCCGCTCACCGCTCGGCTGAGCGGCCGTCAGGAGCCGTGGAACCGGGTCTGTGCAGCCAACAGGCCCTCGTTCACGAGGAGCTCGACCGCATCGGCCGCGTCGGCGACCAGCATGGGAAGCTGCTCCCGCTCGGTTCCCGCGAAGTCCTTGAGGACGAAGTCGGCGGCGTCCTGACGACCCGGCGGCCTCCCGATACCGACGCGGACGCGCAGGAACTCGGGGGTCTTCAGCGCTGAGGCGATGTCGCGGATGCCGTTGTGCCCACCGTGCCCGCCGCCCTGCTTGAGCTTGATCGAGTCGAACGGGATGTCGAGCTCGTCGTGGACCGCGATGACGTGATCGGGGTCGACGGAGAAGAACTGGGCGAGCGCGGCGGTCGGGCCACCGGAGAGGTTCATGTAGCTGTTGGGCTTGCCGAGCACGAGCTTCGGGCCGCCCGGCACGAGCCGCCCCTCGGCCACGCGCGCGTTGCCCTTGTGGGTCTTGAAGGTTCCGCCGATGCGCTTCGCGAGCTCGTCGAGAACCATCTGCCCGACGTTGTGCCGGTTGCGGGCATACTGCTCGCCCGGGTTCCCGAGCCCGACGATGAGCCACGTGTCTGCAGCCATGCTGCCTTCCTGATCGAACGCCTCGGCCCGACCGGTGAGACCGGCCAGAAACCGAGCGAACCTGCCGCCTGCCATGCACCGAGACTATCGGGGCGGGCGGGCGACAGGTTCGTCTGCTGGAGTGGTGACTACTCCGCGGCCTCGGCTGCGGTCTCCTCGGCGGCGGCCTCAGCGGCCTCCGTCTCCTCGTCCGCCGGAGCGGCCGGGACGGTGATCGCCACGATGAGGACGTCGGCCTCGGTGATGAGCGAAGCGCCCTTCGGGAGCTCGAGGTCGCCGGCCAGGATCTGGGCGCCCTCTTCGAGGCCCTCGACGCTGACGGTGACGCGCTCGGGGATGTGGGTCGCCTCGACCTCGAGGCTCACCGTGGTGGCGTCCTGGTTGAGGATGGTGCCGGCGGCGGACTCGCCCTCGATGGTCACGGGGATGTCGACCTGGACCTTCTCGCCCTTCTTGACCACGATGAGGTCGAGGTGCTCGATGATCTGGCGCACGGGGTCCTTCTGGACGTCCTTGACCAGCGCGAGCTGGCCCTTGCCGGCGATGTCGAGCTCGAGCACCGCGTTGGACTTGCGGAGGATGAGCAGCATCTGGTGGCCGGGCAGCGAGACGTGCACGGGCTCGGTGCCGTGGCCGTAGAGCACGGCCGGGATCTTGCCGAGGGCACGGAGCTTGCGGGCTGCGCCCTTGCCGAACGATTCGCGGAGTTCCGCGGTGACCTTCAGGTCATCGGACATGATGTTCTCCTCACGGGTCTTGCACCCGGTTGGTCGTGCCGCGACGATGCGCGGCGGAATGGATGAGTCAACTCGAACGCGTATCTGCGTGAGGAAAAGCCGGAAGCCAGACCACCGCGTCGATCACGGAAGCTGCCACGGGCCGCTTCCCTCGCCGAAGTTCAGTGGGAGAGTCTATCGCACCGCGCTGAGGCCCGCGACCGCCTCGTCCACGATCTCGTCGACGGTGGCGTCGACGTCCACCACGAAGCCCGGTTCGTCGGCGTCCAGGTCTTCGAGGAGTGCGAACTGCGAGTCGAGGAGCGACGGCGGCATGAAGTGACCACTCCTGCCCTCCATCCGGCGGCCGAGCACCTCGCGCGAGCCGTGCAGGAGCACGAACCGCACCCCGGGCGCCTCCGCGAGGATCGCCTCCCGGTAGGCCCGTCGGAGTGCGGAGCAGGCCATCACGAGGCCCGTGTCCGAGGCGTCGGCGAGTGCTCTGCCCACGAGGGCCAGCCAGGGCCAGCGGTCGGGGTCCTCGAGCGGTGTGCCGGCGGCCATCTTCCGCACGTTCTCGAGCGGGTGCAGGGCGTCGGCGTCGACGAAGGGGACCCCGAGCCGGTCGGCGATCAGCACTCCGGTCGTGCTCTTCCCGGACCCGGACACGCCCATGACGACGACGAGCGGTGCATTCACACGGAACCCCCTGTGGTCTCCGGCCGATGGCCGGGCGGCCGGCTCGTCCGACCCGCACAGCACGATACCGGACACCCCCGCACGGTCCGCTGGGACCTCACCTGCACGCGGGGTCATTGAGCGGTGGAGCGACACCTCCCTTTGCTACGGTTGCAGGACGGGCCGTGCCCGGATCGACGAGGGTGTCGCCGCTGTCCTGCAGCCGCCCCGTCGACTCCTGAGCACTCGGAACGCCTCCCGCATCACCCACTCTGAAGGAGAACCACATGGTGAACACCGCCGAAGCTCGCGCCAACATCGGCGTCGTCGGTCTGGCCGTCATGGGCAGCAACCTCGCGCGCAACCTGGCGAGCCGCGAGGGCAACACGGTCGCCGTGTACAACCGCTCCCCCGAACGCACCGACCTGCTCGTGAGCGAGCACCCCGAGGCCGGCTTCGTCGCGTCGAAGACCATCGAGGAGTTCGCCGCGTCGCTCTCGAAGCCACGCACCGCGATCATCATGGTGCAGGCGGGTAAGGGCACCGACGCCGTCATCCAGCAGCTCACCGAGGTCTTCGAGCCCGGCGACATCATCGTCGACGGCGGCAACGCACTCTTCACCGACACCATCCGCCGCGAGAAGGCCGTCCGCGAGACCGGCATCAACTTCGTCGGCGCCGGTATCTCCGGCGGCGAGGAGGGTGCCCTCAAGGGACCGTCGATCATGCCGGGCGGCTCCGCCGAAGCGTGGGAGACCCTCGGCCCCATCCTCAAGTCGATCGCCGCGATCGCCGAGGGTGAGCCCTGCGTCACCCACGTCGGCACCGACGGCGCCGGCCACTTCGTCAAGATGATCCACAACGGCATCGAGTACGCGGACATGCAGCTCATCGCCGAGGCCTACGACCTCATCCGTCGCGGCACCGGCAAGTCGCCGGCCGAGATCGCGGAGATCTTCGCCGAGTGGAACCGCGGCACGCTCGAGAGCTACCTGATCGAGATCACCGCCGAGGTCCTCAAGCAGGTCGACGCAAAGACGGGGCAGCCGCTCGTCGACGTCATCCTCGACCAGGCCGGCGCCAAGGGCACCGGCGCGTGGACCGTGCAGACGGCACTCGACCTCGGCATCCCGGTGTCGGGCATCGCGGAGGCCGTGTTCGCCCGTTCGCTGTCGTCGAAGCCGGCGCAGCGCGCAGCGGCCCGCGAACTCGCCGGTCCCTCCGAGGAGTGGACCGTCGCCGACCCCGACCAGTTCGTCGAGGACGTGCGCCAGGCGCTCTACGCGTCGAAGATCATCGCCTACTCGCAGGGCTTCGACGAGATCGTCGCCGGTGCCGAGCAGTACGGCTGGGACATCAAGAAGGGCGAGATCGCGAAGATCTGGCGCGGCGGCTGCATCATCCGCGCGCAGTTCCTCAACCGCATCACCGAGGCCTACGAGGAGAACCCCGAGCTGGTCGCCCTCGTGACGGCGCCCTACTTCAGCGACGCCGTCGCTGAGGCGCAGGACAGCTGGCGCCGCGTGGTCGTCGCGGCCGCCCAGGCGGGCATCCCCTCGCCGGCGTTCTCGTCGTCGCTGTCGTACTACGACGGCCTCCGCGCCGAGCGTCTGCCCGCAGCGCTCGTCCAGGGCCAGCGCGACTTCTTCGGAGCGCACACCTACAAGCGCGTCGACCTCGACGGCACGTTCCACACCCTCTGGTCGGGCGACCGCAGTGAGGTCGAGCAGGCGGGCTCGAGCCACTGACCCACGGCCTGCCGACGCAGAACGCCCGGTCCGAGTTCGGACCGGGCGTTCTGCGTACCAGCGGAAGGTGACGGGCTACGCGGCGCCGTCGAACATGCTCGTCACGGAGCCGTCGTCGAAGACTTCGTGGATCGCTCGGGCGATGAGCGGCGCGATCGAGAGGACGGTCAGCTTGTCGAAGCGCTTGGCCTCATCGACGGGGAGGGTGTCGGTCACGACGACGGAGTCGATGGCGTCGCTCTGCAGGAGCTCGACCGCCGGGTCGGAGAACACCGCGTGGGTGGCCGCGACGACGACGCCGATCGCGCCGGCGTTCTTGAGCGCCTCGGCCGCCTTGACGATCGTGCGTCCGGTGTCGATCAGGTCGTCGACGAGCAGGCAGACCCGACCCTCGACCTGGCCGACGATCTCGTGGACGCTGACCTGGTTGGGGACCAGCGGGTCGCGGCGCTTGTGGATGATGGCGAGCGGCGCACCGAGCTTGTCGCTCCAGATGTCGGCCACGCGGACGCGGCCCATGTCGGGCGAGACGACCGTCAGCGTCGACGGGTCGAGCTTGGCGCGGAAGTGCTCGAGGAGGACCGGCATCGCGAAGAGGTGGTCGACCGGGCCGTCGAAGAAGCCCTGGATCTGCGCGGCGTGGAGGTCGACCGACATGATGCGGTCGGCACCGGCGGCCTTGAAGAGGTCGGCGACGAGGCGGGCCGAGATCGGCTCGCGGCCGCGACCCTTCTTGTCCTGGCGCGCGTACGGGTAGAACGGGGCGACCACGGTGATGCGCTTGGCGCTCGCCCGCTTGGCCGCGTCGACCATGATGAGCTGCTCCATGAGCCACTCGTTGATCGGAGCGGTGTGCGACTGGATGACGAAGACGTCGGTGCCGCGGATGCTCTCGTCGTACCGGGCGTAGATCTCGCCGTTGGCGAAGGTCCTGGCATCGGTCGGGAGGAGCTCGGAGTCGAGCTCCGCCGCGATCGCCTCGGCGAGTTCCGGGTGGGCTCGTCCGGAGACGAGAACCAGCTGCTTCTTGTTGTCCGCCGTGATGCCTGACACAGACCCTGCCTTCTGCCGGAATGCTCCGGCCTCACTCACGAGTCGACGTTACCAGCCGCAGCCGTGTCGTCCGACACGGCATCCATGGTCGGTGCCGCCGAGGCAGCGCCGGCAGCCGTCGCAGCCGCCGTACCCGGGCGCTTCTGCTCGACCCAGCCCTCGACGTTGCGCTGCTGCGCGACCGTCAGGGCGAGCGCCCCTGCCGGGACGTCCTTGCGGATGACCGTGCCGGCACCGGAGTAGGCGCCGTCGCCCACGCTGACCGGGGCCACGAGGGTGTTGTGCGCACCGGTGCGGACGTGCGATCCGATGGTCGTGCGGTGCTTGTGCACGCCGTCGTAGTTCGAGGTGATCGTGCCGGCACCCACGTTCGACTCGACGCCGATCTCGGTGTCGCCGATGTAGCTGAGGTGCGGGACCTTGCTGCCCTCGCCGATCTGCGCGTTCTTCGTCTCCACGAAGGTGCCGATCTTGCCGCGCTCGCCGAGCACCGTGCCGGGGCGCAGGTAGGCGAACGGTCCGACCTCGGCGCCGGCACCGATGACCGACAGGGTCGCGTCCGTGCGGCGGACGCGCGCGCCCGCGCCGACCTCGGTGTCGATGAGCGTGGTGTCCGGACCGATGGTGGCACCGGACTCGACGACCGTCGCGCCGAGGATCTGCGTCCCGGGAAGCAGGGTGACGTCGGCGTGGAGCCGCGCCTTGATGTCGATCCACGTCGTGGCCGGATCCTGGACGGTCACGCCGGCGAGCTGCCAGGCACGCACGAGGAGGGCGTTCAGCTTGGCCGCGGCGGCACTCAGCTGGGCGCGGTCGTTGATGCCCTCGACCAGCCAGGAGTCGCTCACCGGGAGCGCGGAGACCTCGGAGCCCGCGCGTCGCAGGAGGCCGATGACGTCCGTGAGGTACTTCTCCCCCTGGGCGTTGTCGGTGGTGACCTCGGCGAGCGCGTCGCGGAGCTGGCTCACGCCGAAGAGGTAGACCCCGGCGTTGATCTCGTTGACGGCCCGCTCGGCGTCGGTCGCGTCCTTCTGCTCGACGATGTAGTCGAGTGCCCCGGCCTCGGTGCGGATGATGCGTCCGTACCCGGTCGCGTCGTCGGGCATGGCCGAGAGGATCGTCGCCGCGACGTCGTGGTTGCGGTGGCGTTCGATGAGCGTGGTGAGCGTGGCGGCGTTCAGCAACGGGACGTCGCCGTTGACCACGAGGACGTCGCCGTCGAAGTCGTCGGGCAGCGCCAGGAGCGCCTGCTCCACCGCGCGACCGGTGCCTGGCACCTCGTCCTGGTCGACGATGGTCGCACCGGGGAGCTCCGACTCGATGGCCTCGACGAGGCGGTCGCGCTCGTGGCGGACCACGGCGATGACATGCCCTGCGTCGAGCGAGCGGGCGGTCGCCAACACGTGGCCGACGATCGGCACGCCGCCGAGCGGGTGCAGGAGTTTCGGCAGCGCCGACTTCATGCGGGTTCCCTGGCCAGCGGCCAGGATGATGATGGCCAGACGGTCGTCGGTCACGTGTGCTCCCCCTCGGTCCGGGCACTCGCCCGGTCGGTGATCGGTCGCTCCGCCACCAGGATTCGAACCTGGACCGAACAGCTCCAAAGGCTGCCGTGCTGCCGTTACACTATGGCGGACCACCACCCGGAGGCCGGGCAGCGTGGTCAATTCTGCCAGACGGATCCTGTGCTGCCGACTCGGATCCGATGCGACACGAGCGTTGCCTCGATAATGGTGGGATGCCAGCTAGCACCGATGAGGTCGACCGGATCGTCGACGCCTGGAACCGCGAGCGCCCGGATCTCGACTTCTCGCCCCTCCAGATCCTCTCCCGTGTCGCCCGGCTGTCACGCCACCTCGACCGGGCGCGTCGAGCGGCGTTCACGCGGTCAAACCTCGAGCCGTGGGAGTTCGACGTCCTCGCGGCGCTCCGTCGCGCCGGCTCCCCCTACCGGCTGAGTCCGAAGGCCCTGCTGCTCCAGACGCTGGTCTCAAGCGGCACGATGACGAACCGCATCGACCGCCTGGTCGAGCGCGGACTCGTGGAACGCCAGGGCGACCCCAACGACGGCCGCGGCATCCTCGTGCAGATGACGAACGCGGGACTCAACACGGTCGACGCCGCCATCACGCGCCTCGTCGACGCCGAGGCGGACCTGCTCGACGGCCTGAGCTCGACCGAACAGGCCCGGCTGACCGTCCTGCTGCGGAAGCTCAGTCTCGACTTCGACTAGCTAGCGGCGGAGGATCTTCCGGGCCAGCCAGTTGCCGAAGAACTGGATGAGCTGCACGAGCAGGATGATGATGATCACCGCGGCCCACGTGACGACCGGCTCGAACTGGCGGAAGCCGTACTGGATCGCGAAGGCACCGAGCCCACCGCCGCCGATGAAGCCCGCGACCGCCGACATGTCGACGATGACCACGAACACGAAGGTGTAGCCGAGGATCAGCGGACCGAGCGCCTCCGGGAGGACGATGCTCAGCAACGTCCTGAGCCGGCTCGCACCCGCGGCACGCGAGGCCTCGATGACACCGGGCGACACCGTCAGCAGGTTCTGCTCGACGATCCGGCTGATGCCGAAGGTCGCCGCCAGCGAGATGATGAAGATGAACGCGTTCGCGCCGATGCCGGTGCCGATCACGAGTCGTGAGAGCGGTTGGGCGGCCGCGAGGAAGATGATGAACGGGATCGGCCGGAAGATGTTCACGATCACGTTGAGCACACCGTAGAGCACCGGGTGCGAGTAGAGGTTGCCGGGCCGCGTCACGTAGAGACCGGTGCCGACGACGAGTCCGGCGATCCCACCGAAGAGCAGGCTGAAGGAGACGAGGTAGAGGGTCTCGACGGTCGCGTCGCCGAGCTTCGGGAGCAGATCGATCAGTGCGTCCATGTCAGCGCACCTCCGTCACGGTGGCCTGGGATCCGATGGCGGTCAGCGCTCCGTCGATCGCCTGGTCGTCGCCGCGGAGGGCGAGCGTCAGGTGGCCGAACGCGCGACCCTGGATGTCGTTGATCCCGCCGTAGACGAGCTCGAAGTCGACGCCCGCCTGCGCGAGCGTGAGGAAGACGCCCGCCTGCGAGGCGTCGCCGTCGCGGAAGGACAGGGTGACGATGCGCCCGACGTGTCGTTCCTGGAGCACCGCCAGCTCGGCCGGCGACGGGACACCCTTGATGACCGTCGACACGAAGCGCTTGGACGCAGCGTGCTGCGGGTCGGAGAACACCTCGAAGACGTCGCCCTGCTCGATGACCTTGCCGCGCTCCATGACGGCGACCTTCGTCGCGAGCGACTGGATCACCTCCATCTCATGGGTGATGACGACGATGGTGACGCCGAGGTCGCGGTTGACCTGCTTGAGCAGCGCCAGGACCTCCTGCGTGGTCTCGGGGTCGAGGGCGCTCGTCGCCTCGTCCGCGAGCAGGATCCGGGGCGAGGTCGCGAGCGCACGAGCGATGCCGACGCGCTGCTTCTGCCCGCCGGAGAGCTGGTCGGGGTAGTTGTCGGCCTTGTCGGACAGCCCGACGAACTTCAGCAGCTCGTCGACGCGGCTGCGGATCTCCGCGCGGGGACGTCCGGCGACCTCGAGCGGGTAGGCGATGTTCTTCCGCACCGACTTGGAGTTGAAGAGGTTGAACTGCTGGAAGATCATCCCGATGCCGAGGCGGAGGTCGCGGAGGCCGCGCTCCGAGAGCGTCGTCACCTCGGTGCCGTCGACGACGATGCTCCCCGACGTCGCGGGCTCGAGCGCGTTGATGAGGCGGACGAGCGTCGACTTACCGGCTCCCGAGTAGCCGATGATCCCGAAGACGTCACCGGCCTCGATGTCGAGGTCGACGCCGTCGATCGCGGCGATCGGTGCGGCGCCCTTCTGCGGAGACGGGTAGCGCTTCGCGACGTCTCGGAGGCTGACGAGTGGCATGGGGGTGTCCTCGGTGTGTCGGGTGATCAGGAGGCGGTGAAACGACGAAGCGTTCCTGTGGGAGCGGATGACAGCCTCCCACAGGAACGCTCTGAACGTCGGATCAGCCCTTGGCCTTGATGTCCTTCTGGACGGTCTCGAGCGACTTCACGAGGTCCTTGACCGGGGTCTTCAGCGGAACCGCGGTTCCGCCGGAGTTCTCCACGACGCCGTCGACGACGGACTTCGTGTCCTGGTAGATCTTCACGAGCTTCGCGTACGTCTCGTTGTCGGCGTCGGCGGCCTTCGCGGCGAAGATGTTGACGTACGGCAGCGCGTTCGGGTCGGACGGGTCGTCCTCGGCGATCGCGTCGGACGCCTTCAGACCGGAGTCGTTGATGAAGTCGTTGTTGATGATCGCGCCGGTGACGTCAGGCAGCGAAGTCGGCGTCAGCGAGGCCTCGAGCGAGGTGACGGTGACCTTCGACTTGTCGGCGATGATGTCGTCCGGCGTCGAGAAGATGTTGCCGCCGTCCTTCAGCTCCAGCAGGCCTGCGGACTGCAGGACGAGGAGCGCACGAGCCTGGTTGCTCTCGTCGTTCGGGATGGCGATCGTGTCGCCCTTCTTGATGTCCTTGACGCTGTCGACCTTGGTCGAGTAGAGGCCGAGGGGGTAGATCGCCGTCGAGCCGATGGGCGTGAGGTCCTCACCGGAGGCCTCGTTGTACTGCGCGAGGTAGACGATGTGCTGGAACTGGTTGAGGTCGATCTCGCCCTCGGTGAGCGCCGGGTTCGGCTGCGTGTACTCGCCGAAGTCGACGATGTCGACGTAGATGCCCTCCTTCTCGGCGGCCTCCTTGTACGTCTCCCAGTAGGGGTCGCTCGCGCCGACGACACCGATCTTGACGGGGTTCGCCTCGGTGCCCTTGTCTTCAGCGGCGGCGCCTGAGCCTGAGCCGCCGGCGCATCCGGCGAGGAGCGCGATGGCGGGGATGATGGCCAGTCCGGCCAGAAGCTTCTTCGAGAAGGTCATTGCTGTGATTCCTCTTTCGGGTGGTGCGCGCCGGTGGACGCTGATTCGACGGTACGTCGGCCTAGCAGGGATGACGAACCGGCGCGTAACACTTCGGAACAGAGCGACGGATGGCGATGTTCCCCGCACGAGGGCGGACTACTCGACGAGCTCGGAGAGCTCCAGCCAGCGGACCTCGAGGTCGGCGATCTCGCCGTACATGGCCTGGATCTTGGCGCCGAGGGCCGTGATGCCGGCGAAGTCGCTCTGGTCGTGGACGGCGACCTTCTCGTGCGCCTGCTCGATCTGACCGTTGAGCTTGTGGAGCTTGCGGTCGATCGCCTTGATCTCCTGCTGCGCGTTCCGGAGCTCCGCACCGCTCAGCTTCGGCGTCTTCTTGGTCGGGCCACCGCCGGAGGCCGTCGGGCGGTCGTGCTCCTGGGAGCGGCTGCCGGCCGTCCCGGCGTTGAGCTCCAGGTACTGGTCGATGCCGCCGGGCAGATGCCGGAAGTGACCGTCCATGATCGCGTACTGCTGGTCGGTCACGCGCTCGAGGAAGTACCGGTCGTGCGAGACGACGAGCAGGGTGCCCGGCCACGAGTCGAGGAGGTCCTCCATGGCGGCGAGCATGTCGGTGTCGAGGTCGTTGGTCGGTTCGTCGAGCACGAGGACGTTCGGCTCGTCGAGCAGGATGAGCAGGAGCTGCAGACGGCGGCGCTGGCCACCCGAGAGGTCCTTCACCGGCGTCGACAGCTGCGCACTCGTGAAGCCGAGGCGTTCGAGCAGCTGCCCCGGGGTCATCTCCTTGCCGCCGGCGACGTAGCTCGTGCGCTTGCGCCCGATGACGTCGCTCACGCGGTCCTGCTCGTACTCGGCGAGCTCGTCGAGCTGCTGCGTGAGCGTCGCGACCTGCACGGTCTTGCCGCGCTTGACGCGACCCTCGGTCGCTTCGACCTCACCCGTGACGAGCCCGAGGAGTGTGGACTTGCCGGCGCCGTTCACGCCGAGGATGCCGGTGCGCTCGCCCGGGGCGATGCGCCACTCGACGTCCTTGATGACCGTCCGGTCGCCGTAGGACACCGTGACATCGAGGATGTCGACGACGTCCTTGCCCAGGCGGGCGGTCGCCATGCCGGCCAGCTCGACCGTGTTGCGCACGGGCGGCTCGTCGGCGATGAGCGCGTTGGCGGCCTCGATGCGGAACTTCGGCTTGGCCGTGCGGGCGGGAGCGCCACGGCGCAGCCAGGCGAGCTCCTTCTTCATGAGGTTCTGGCGCTTGGCCTCGGACACCGCGGCGGAGCGGTCGCGCTCGACGCGCTGCAGGACGTAGGCCGCGTACCCACCCTCGAAGGGTTCGACGATGCGGTCGTGCACCTCCCACGTGGCCGTGCAGATGGCGTCGAGGAACCACCGGTCGTGGGTCACGACGAGCAGGCCGCCGGAGTTCCTCGACCAGCGGCGGTTGAGATGCTGCGCGAGCCAGGTGATGCCCTCGACGTCGAGGTGGTTCGTCGGCTCGTCGAGGAAGAGGATGTCGTGGTCGCCCACGAGCAGGGCCGCGAGCGCGACCCGGCGGCGCTGACCACCGCTGAGGTCGGCGACGAGGGCGTCCCAAGCGATGTCGGAGGCGAGGCCGGAGATGACGTCGCGGACCTTCGGGTCGCCCGCCCACTCGTGCTCGTCGAAGCCGCCGACGATGGTCTGGCCGACGGTCTTGTCGTGGTCGAGGGTGTCGGACTGGTCGAGCACGCCGACCGTGACGCCGTTGCGCACCGTCACGCGGCCGGAATCGGGCTCCTTGCGGCCGGCGAGGAGGCCGAGGAGTGTGGACTTGCCGTCGCCGTTGCGGCCGACGATGCCGATGCGGTCGCCCTCGTTCACCCCGATCGTGATGCCGTCGAAGACGACCTTGGTCGGGTACTCGAGGTGGAGCGCTTCAGCGCCGAGAAGGTGTGCCATATCCGGTCAACGATACCGGGCCCGGGCGTCGACCACCGCCCGTGCACCGTAGGCTGCACGGGTGCCTCTGTTCTCCCGTTCCCGCCGGCTGCCGTTCGGCCGTCGCGACGCCCGGATCACCCTCCTCGACAAGCGGACGCTGCGCTACGAGCTCAGCGTCGACGACATCCCGCAGTCGGTGGTCTCCCTCGCGGATCCCCGCTCGCTCGAGTACCCGTACATCCGGCACATCGCCCGCGTGATCGACGCCGAGGCGCCGGCGGGCGAGGAGCTCTTCGTCGTCCACCTCGGTGCCGGCGCGTTGACGCTCCCCCGCTACGTCGAGGCGACGCGCCCAGGGTCGCCGCAGCTCGTCGTCGAGTTCGAGCCGGAGCTGTACGCCGGGATGCTGGAGGCGCTGCCGCTCCCGGACGGCCACCGCGTCGAGGTCCGCTTCGGTGACGCCAGGGCCGTCGCGGACGAGCCGACCGACGAAGCCGTCACCACCGACGGGGACGTCACGGCGTGGCGGGACGCGAAGGTGACCGTCGTCGACCTCTGGGATGCGGCGGTGATCCACCGTCGGGTCGCGAGCCTCGAGTTCTACCGCCGCGTGGCAGCGCGCTCGGCGGACGACGGCGTGATCGCGGTGAACCTGCTCGACGGCAGCCCGTTCGACTACTCGCGACGCCAGGCGGCGACGCTGCGAGCCGTGTTCGCCCACGTCGCCGTCGTCCTCGATTTCGATCCGGTCGACGACGAGGGGCCGCTCGGCAACGTCGTCGTCTTCGCGAGCGACGCACCGCTCGCGGCCGTGACGCACCCGCAGCTGTTCGGCGCACCCGCGCCCGAGCAGCTGCATGGTGACGCGCTGACCGCGTGGATCGACGGGGCGACGGTCATGACCGACGCCGACGGCGAGGACTCCCCCGACCCCGACGACCCTCGCTGGGACTGACGACCACACCGTCACCGGGGCCCTCCCTATGCGCACCCATCCCGTTGCGCTACGGTGGGCGTAGCGCAATGGACCGATCCGACCGGAATCCGGCGTCGCGCGGAGGAGGTTGGTCGGTGCCCGTCTCCCGACGCGTCTCCCGCGCTCAGCAGATGAGCGACCGCATCCTCGACGCTGCGCTCGACCTCATGCGCTCCCGCGGCTCGGTCGCGGTCAACATCGAGGCGGTCGCCGAGACCACCGGCGTGGCGAAGACGACGATCTACCGGCGCTACCGCAACCGTTCCGAACTGCTCACGGCGGCCGTCGCGCGTGCCATGGAGACGCCGGTCGAGATCCCCGAGAGCCTCTCCACCTACGACACCTTCACCTGGCTGCTCCACGAAGCCCGCGCGATGATCGAGGACGTGGTGGGCCGGGGCACGATCGCGTCGATCCTGCTCCAGGACGACCCCGAGTTCTCCACGCTGCTCCGCGACCTCACGAGGAACCGGGCGCGCGCACTGTCCAACCTGGTCGACGAGCGGATCTCCACCGGCGATCTGAAGCCCGGACTCGACGGCCGCCTCGTCGCGACCCTGCTCCTCGGCGCGGTCCTCGGACAGCTCGTCCGCGGCGCCGACATGGACGACGACTGGGCGGACCAGGTCCTGTCCGTCCTCTGGCCGGCACTGGCCGCATGACGCCAGGCAGCACCCCGCCGCACGCTGCGGTGATCTACAACCCGACGCGCATCCAGCTCGAGCGCGTGACGAAGCTCGTCGACGCAGCAGCCGCCGAGGCCGGCTGGGGCCCGACGACCTGGATCCCGACTCGCGAGCGGTCGACCGCGGTCGACCAGGTCGCGGAGGCGCTCGGCGGCGGCGCGTCGCTCGTGATCGCCGCCGGCGGTGACGGGACCGTCCGCGAGGTGGCCGGGGCGATGCGTCACACCCGCACCCCGTTCGCCGTCGTCCCCGTCGGCACCGCGAACCTCTTCGCCCGGAACGCAGGGATCCCGATCGACACGGCCACCGCGGTGCGGGCCGCGTTCACCGGAGAGGACCGGAGCGTCGACGTCGGCGTCATTGAATACCGGAACCCCGACGGCGTCAGGCGGAGCACCCCGTTCCTCGTCATGTCGGGCTTCGGCGTCGACGCGGACATGGTGGCCTACGCCGACCCCGTCCTGAAGCGCCGCTTCGGCTGGATCGCCTACGTCGTCCCGATCATCCGCGGGCTCTTCCGCCGCGACCGGCCCCGCGTCTCCTGGAAGGAGGACGGCGGACCGATCCGGAGCGGACGGACGCACACGATGTTCGTCGGGAACTGCGGCACGGTCTCGGCCGGCCTCGACGTCCTCCCCGACGCACTCCTGGACGACGGCGTGCTCGACGTCCTCATGGTGCGGTCCCTCGAGGGGTGGGACGGGGTCCGGGTCACGCGCTGGCTGCACCGCTCGAACAATCCCGTCGCCCGGTTCTCCAAGGGCAGACGGACACGGGGCCGCCGCGTGCAGCCGAGTGCCGTCGAGACGGCCCGCTCCGCCGGAGGGGCGCTCCGCTACCTGCGGGTGCGACGGATCGACGTGACGGTCTCACCGCCGGCCGAGTTCCAGGCGGACGGCGACGGGATCGGCCCGGTTTCGGCGGCCCGGCTGACCGTCGACCCCGGCGCGCTCATCGTCCGACTACCGGCGACGGCGGCGCGATCGGGTCGCCTCCAGCCCTGAGCCCGCCCTTCGACAGGCTCAGGGACCGGAGAAACGGCTCAGGGACCGGAAAAACGGCTCAGGGACCGGAGAAACGGCTCAGGGACCGGAGGAACGGCTCAGTCCGCGAGGATCTTGCCGGGGTTGAAGTTCGAGCCGGGGTCAGCACTGTCGAAGAGGCCGCGCATGATCGCGACGCCCTCGGTCGAGATGTCCTGCTCCATCCACGGCGAGTGCTCGACGCCGACCGCGTGGTGGTGCGAGAGGGTGCCACCGTGGTCGACGAAGGACTGCTGGATCGCCGACTTGACCTGCTCGTACTCGCCGATGGGGTCGTCGCCGGTGATGAACGCGAAGGTGAAGTACAGGCACGCGCCGGAGTGGTACGAGTGCGAGAGGTGGCACATGATCCACCCGTGCACCCCGAGCTTGTCGTACGCGGCGTTGGCGGCGTCGTTCGCGGCGTCGTAGACCTCCTGCAGGCGCGACCAGGGCGCTGCGGTCTCCGAGACGTCCGCCGCGGCTCCGCGGTCGAGGAGGAAGTCGCGCAGGTACGGGGTGTCGAACTTCTTCTGGTCGTAGAGGGCGCCGGGGCCCTTGCCGACGCCGATGCCGCCGTGCTTCCGGACGATCGAGCCGACGAGGCCCTTCTCGTACCGCACGTGGGACGCGCTGCCCTCGTAGCCGATGAAGGAGAGGCACAGCTGCTCGAGGTCCCAGCCCCTGGCCGTGAGCACCTTCATGAGGCCCTTGGTGACCTGCGCCGAGACGCCGGTGCTGGCCTTCCGGGTCGCGAGCGAGAAGCCGCTCTCCCGGGCGTTCGACACCCGGGTGACCGAGGGGCTGGCGTCGCTCTCCGCGATCTCGTGCATCGCCGCGAGCCCGGCCTCCCAGGTGGGGAAGAAGTAGCCGAGGACCTCGCGGACGGCGGGCGTCCGGTGGACCTGCACGGTGACCTCGGTGATGATGCCGAGTCGACCCTCGCTGCCGATGATCATCTCGCGGACGCTTGGTCCGGTCGATGCGCTCGGGACGGGGCGGATCGCCACGATGCCGTTCGGGCGCACCATCCGCAGGCCCTTGGTGATGTCGGCGATGTCGCCGTACTTGTCGGACTGCATGCCCGATGAGCGGGTCGCGACCCAGCCGCCGAGCGTGGAGTGCGTGAAGCTGTCGGGGAAGTGGCCCATCGTCCAGCCCTTGGCGCCGAGCTGCTCCTCGATCGAGGGGCCCTGCGCACCGGCCTGGATGGTGGCGAGACCGGAGCCCTCGTCGATCGACAGGACGCGGTCGAGCCGGCCGAGGTCGAGCGAGATGATGACCCGTTCCTCGGTCGGCTGCGGGTCGAGCGAGCCGGCGATGTTGGTGCCGCCGCCGAACGGGATGATGACGGCGTCTGCGGCGACGGCTGCAGCGACGACCGACGCGACCTCGGCCTCATCAGCCGGGTACACCACGAGGTCGGGCGTGCGGGGCAGGTCGTTCGCGCGGATCCGGAGCAGGTCGCGGATGCTCTTGCCGTAGGTGTGGACGACGCGTTCCTGGTCGTCCGTGGTCACGTGCCCCTGACCGACGAGCGTCGAGAGTTCGGCGATGAACTCCTCGGACGCGCGCGATGCGGGGACGGTGAGCTCGTCGAAGCTGAGGTGCGCCTGAGCCGGCTTCCGGAGGTCGAGACCGACGGCCTGCTTCACGAACGGCGCGAAGTCCGGCTTGTTGCCGTGCTCGAAGGCGACCCCTTCGACTCCCCAGCCCCACCACTTCATGTGCTCCACAGACGTCATCCGGCTTCCTTTCGTGGTGTGTCGATCGAAACATGTGTTCCCGGCTCGACCGAAGCGCGCAGCGCGACGATCTCGGCGACGACGCGGTCCATGAGCTGGACGGGCGTCTCGTTCGGCTGCGGGTGGATCGGTTGCCCGAAGACGACGCGCACCGGCGGTCGTCCGGGGACGGGCCAGTTACGACCCTTCGGCATGGCGGAGTGGGTGCCGAGGACGGCGACCGGGAGGCAGGGGATGCCCTGGCGGGTGGCGAGTGCCGCGGCACCGGGCTTGAACCGGCCGAGCTCACCCGTCCGCGATCGGCCGCCCTCGGGGAAGATGAGGATCGGGACGCCGCTCTCGAGCAGCTCCCGTGACACGCCTGCACGCTTGCGGTCGCCCGAGCGGTCGACCGGGAACGCGTTGAAGAAGAGTGCGGCGAAGATGCGACGGGCGGGGACGTCGAAGAAGTAGTCGGCGGCGACACCGGCGGCGAGATAGCGCGACAGTCGACGCGGCATCGCCCCGACGACGAGCGGTGCGTCGAGGTGCGACTGGTGGTTGGCGACGACGATGTACGGCCCGGTGACGCCCGACAGCCGCTCGCGACCCGTCACCGTCACGCGGGTCAGCGACCAGACGAGCGGCTTCAGCAGCAACCGCTGGGCGACGAACCGCGCGTTGGCGTGGAGGGAGGAGGTGAACCGCGGCTCTGCGGTCATCGGCGGGCTCCTGACTGTGCGGCGTTGGCGGCTCGACGGCTCGAGGACATCCGGCCGGAGATCCACCGGATGGACGCACGGGGCGCGAACTTGACGAGGGCCATGAGGGCCTTGAAGCGGAAGCTCGGGATGGAGACGACGACCCCCCTCCCGGCGTCGCGGAGGGCGTCGGCGACGAGCCGGTCCACATCGATCCACAGACCTGACGGGATGGAGCGGGTGCTGATGCCGGCGCGATCGTGGAACTCGGTACGGACCCATCCGGGGCAGAGCGCCGTGACGCGGACACCCGAGCCGGCGAGCTCAACAGCGAGCGCCTCGGTGTAGGTGGTGACGAACGACTTCACCGCGGAGTAGCCGCCGGTGGTGATGTACCCCGCCGTGCTCGAGACGTTGATGATGGTGCCGCGCCCGCGTTCCCGCATGGCGCGGGCCGCGGCGCCCGAGAGGGTGGTGACGCTCCGGCACATGACCTCGATCGCGTTGTCGAGCTCGCTCGTGTCGGGGTCGGTGAGGCGGGCGTGCACCCCGAAACCGGCGTTGTTGACGACCACCTCGATCGGCGACGCCTGGTCCTCGATCCGTGCGGCGAGTCTCGCGACGTCGGCGCGGTCCGAGAGGTCGGCACTGATCACCTCGACGGTGCGACCGGTCGCGCGCAGTCGCTCGGCCGATTGCTCGAGCCGCTCGACATCACGGGCGACGAGCACCAGGTCGAAGCCCCGTCCGGCGAGCGCCGTGGCGAACGCGGCACCGATGCCGGACGTCCCACCGGTGACGAGAGCTGTAGCCATGGGGATCAGAATACGCTACGCGTTGCGTATCGTTGCAAGCTACAGTGATGAGGTCGGATCGTCACGGAACGGAGACGCCATGGTGAACCGGGATTCGCCGCGCGGAACAGCACCCGCGGCCCTCGAGGACGCGGAGCAGGAGAGCGCCATGCTGCGGCCTGCCCACGGGTTCAGCGTCCGCGACTACGCGAAGTCCGCCGTCGGCAGTCGTCGCAAGGAGATCGACGCCGCGGCCTTCGCCGAGACGCCGCTGAGTGCTGAGACGGTCGCGCTGCTCCGCGCCCTGTCGGACATCGAGCGCGCGACGATGCAGTACCTCCGCGGGGTGCTCGTCACCCCCACACACAAGGACGCCAGGGTCACCGCGTTCCTGATCACCTGGGCGTACGAGAAGTACTGGATCACCGACACCCTCGACACCGTGCTCAAGGCGAACGGGACCCCGCGCGACAAGACGCGTTCGACGGGTCTCCGCCGCACCGTCCACGGTGTGCGCGACCGCTTCGCGCCCATCGGCCAGGCCCTCATCGCGAACGTGCTCGGCGAGGACATCATCGCCTGGCACATGACGATCGGGACGATCGACGACCTCATCACCCACGCGGCGTACCGCACGGTGCGTGAGCGCGAGCCGCACCCCGTGCTCGACCGCCTCGTCGACGAGATCCTCGAGACGAAGGCCAGGCACCTCGAGTTCTTCACCGCTCAGGCGAGTGACCGCCTCGCCGCGTCGCCCCGTGCACAGGGCATCACCCGTCGCCGCATCCGGAACGCCGTGTGGCCCACCGGCTCCGATGCGAACGGCCCCCGACAGACGGCGCGGTTCGCCGCGCTCGTGTTCCGCAGTACCGCCACCTGGAGCGACCCCGCCGTCCTCGGCATCGACGCGTCGATCGACGCGCTGCCCGGTCAGTCGGGCCTCCATCTCGCCGCCAGACTTGCCCGCCGCGGACGCCGCGGCAGCCTCGAGGAGAACCGATGACCGACACCCCCACGCCAGACGCCGAGCAGCCCGACGCCCAGCAGCTGGAGGCTCAGCAACCCGCCACCGCCACGGATGCCCTCGACGGCGCGCACGTGCTCGTCACCGGCGGCACCGGCTTCCTCGGCCAGGCGGTGCTCGAGCGCCTGCTCGCCGATCACCCGACCACCCGCGTCAGCCTGCTCATCCGGAAGAAGGGGTCGGTCCGCGGGAGCGACCGCCTCCAGACCCTGCTCCGCAAGCCGGTGTTCAAGGCCTGGCGCGAACGCGTCGGCGCTGAAGCCGCTGCGGCGATCGTGGCCGAACGCGTCAGCGTGATCGAGGGTGGCCTCGACGAGATGGCACTGCCGGCCGACCTCGACGTCGTCATCCACAGCGCGTCGACCGTCTCCTTCGACCCGCCGATCGACGAGGCCTTCGCCACGAACGTCGGCGGCGCGACCACCCTGTACGCGGCGCTCGCGAAGAGCGGCGCGACCCCGCACGTCGTCCACGTCTCCACCGCCTACGTCGGCGGCACGCGGAAGGGCATCCAGCCGGAACGCAGCCTCGCGCACGACGTCGACTGGCGCGTCGAGGCCGAGGCCGCCCGCTCAGCACGCGTCCGCACCGAGGAGTCGTCCCGTCGTCCGGAGGTCCTGCGCAAGCTCATGCAGACCGCCCGTCGCGAGCACGGCAAGGCCGGCCCCCAGGCCGTCTCGAACGCCGCCGAGGCCGCACGCATCGCCTGGGTCGACGCCCGACTCGTCGCCCACGGCCGCGCACGCGCCGAGAGCCTCGGCTGGACCGACGTGTACACCTTCACGAAGGCGATGGCCGAGCGGGTCGCCGAAGAACGCTGGGCCGGCGAGGGCAACCGACTCTCCGTCGTGCGTCCCTCGATCATCGAGAGCGCGCTCGCGCACCCCTTCCCCGGATGGATCGACGGCTACAAGGTCGCCGACCCGTTGATCATCGCCTACGGGCGCGGACAGCTGCCCGACTTCCCGGGCCTCCCCGACAGCGTGCTCGACATCATCCCCGTCGACTTCGTCGTCAACGCGATCCTCGCTGCGGCCCAGACCCCGCCGGAGCCGGCTGCGGCTCGCTACTTCCACGTGAGCTCCGGAGCCAGCAACCCGCTGCCGTTCCACAAGATGTACGCGAACGTGCACAGTTACTTCACGGAGCACCCGATCCCGGCGGACGCCGGTGACATCAGCGTGCCGACCTGGAACTTCCCCGGCGGGCGCGCGATCGAGCGCTCCATCGACCGGCGGCAGAAGGCGACGACGGCGGCCGGCCGGGTCGTCTCCCACCTGCCGGCGAACGCGACCACCCGCGGGTGGCAGGACCGGATCCGCAAGGCGTCGAGCGACCTCGGCTCGCTCCGCGACTTCACCGGGCTCTACCGCTCCTACGTGCAGAGCGAGATCGTCTTCGACGACCAGCGCACCCGTGCCCTGCACGCCTCGCTGACGCCCGAGCAGCAGGCGGACCGCGGGTTCGACGTCACGACGATCGACTGGGACGACTACTTCCAGCGCATCCACTTCCCCGCCGTCACGACCCTGACCCGCGCCTTCGCCAACCGCAAGGCGGGCGCCGCGAAGCAGCAGAAGATCCTGCCCGTGCGCGACGACGTCCTCGCGGTGTTCGACCTCGAGGGCACGGTGCTCGCCTGGAACCTCATCGAGCAGTACCTCTGGCTGCGGCTCGCCGCGACCTCGCGGTCGCGCTGGCCCATCGAGATCGCCACGCTCGGCGCCTCCATGCCTGGGTACATCGGTGCTGAACTCCGCGACCGCGGTGAGTTCATCCGCACGTTCATGCGTCGCTACGAGGGCGTCGACGTGGCGCAACTCGAGAAGATCGTCCGGGGCGGCTTCGGCAAGGCCGTCCGGTCCCGCCTCCTCCCCCAGGCGCTCGAGCAGATCGCCGCGCACCGGGCAGCCGGTCACCGGACGATCCTCGTCACCGGCACCATCGACCTCATGACGGCTCCGCTCGAGCCGTTCTTCGACGAGGTCGTGGCCGGGGCGATGCACGCCGAGAACGGACGCCTCACGGGCTACCTCGACAGCCCGCCGCTCGTCGACGAAGCGCGCGGCGCCTGGCTCACGCAGTACGCCGAGCAGCACGGCATGGACCTCGCGCACTCCTACGGCTACGGCGACTCCCATGCGGACGCCGCCTGGCTGCAGCTGGTCGGGAACCCGGTCGCCGTCAACCCCGACCACACCCTGTACAAGCTGGCGCAGGCCGGCCGGTGGACGGTGCGAGAATGGGCACGAACCACCGGAGGCGTCCGCTCCGAAGACGAACTGACCCGCGCACCGCGCCCCGCACAGCCGAGAGGAGAGAGGACGGCCGAGGACACGATCCCCGACCGCCCCACCGCACATGGCGTTTGACATCGACAAGTTCACCGAGACGAGTGTCTCGGTGAACTGGAGCGACCTCGACTTCGACGAGTTCAAGACGAACCCGCTCCCCGCTTCCACCCTGCGCAGCCTGCGCTACATGTGCGACATCGAGTACCACACGGTCTGCTACCTGCGCGACATGCTCATGACGCCGTCCCACGAGGACGACGAGGTCGGCGCGTTCATGACGATGTGGAACCGTGAGGAGTTCTGGCACGGGGAGGCGCTCGCCGCCGTCCTCGCCGCCCACGACATCACGGTCGACTTCGACGAGCTCAAGGCGACGCGCCTGAAGCTCGGCTGGAAGGACCGCCTCGACCCCATCAAGCAGTCGATCCTCGGCAACCTCGTGGGCACCGACTTCATCGCGGTGCACATGAGCTGGGGCGCGGCGAACGAGTGGTCCGCGACCGCCGCCTACACCCGCCTCGCGCAGTTGGAGCGGCACCCGGTGCTCTCGGTGCTGCTCAAGCGGATCGCGAAGCAGGAGACGCGTCACGTGGCGTTCTACGCGAGCCAGGCCAAGGCACGCCTGGAGTCGTCGAAGAGCGCACGTCGACTCACCCGCTTCCTGCTCCGCAAGGTGTGGGGCCCCGTCGGTTCCGGCGTCATGCCCGACTCCGAGGTCACGCACGTCATGGGCCACCTCTTCGGCGACGAGGACGGCCTGGCCGAGGTGCGCCGCATCGACGGGCACATCGCCAAGCTCCCCGGTATGGAGGGGCTCACGATCATCGAGAACTCGCTCCGCGTGCGCGGCGTCGCGGCCTGAACCGCGCCACCTCGCACAGCAGCCCCGGTCGGATCTCCGACCGGGGCTGCTTCGTGTCGTGCGGGACGCGTCTCAGCTCTGCGAGACGATGCGGGCGCCGTGGACCGGTCCGTGGGCACGGATGACCTTCAGCCCGGACGAGGCGAGCGTCACCTGCAGTTCGACGGCGTCGTCGGTGTCGGCCGCCAGGAAGGCGATCGTCGGCCCGGAGCCGGAGACGAGGCTGCCGAGGGCGCCCTGGGAGTCACCGAACTCGAGCACCTCGCCCAGCACCGGACGCAGCTGCAGCGCGGCGGCCTGCAGGTCGTTGTAGAGGACCTCTCCGAGGAGGTGGGCGTCGCCCGCCCGCAACGCCTGGAGCACCGCGGCGTCGACCGTCGGCTGACGACCGGACGGCGAGATGTCGAGGATGTGCCGCGCCCGGTGGGCGTCGAGCTCCTGGTAGACCTGCGGGGTAGACATGCCGAAGTCGGCGAGGGCGAGCACCCATTCGAACTGCCCCTTGGCCAACGCGCTGCTCAGTTGGTCGCCGCGGCCGGTGCCGACCGCGGTGCCGCCGAGCAGGGCGAAGGGCACGTCGGCGCCGAGGCGTGCCGCCAGCGCCAGGAGGTCGTCGCGGCTGCGTTCGGTCCCCCAGAGGGCGTCACAGGCGAGCAGCGTGGCCGCCGCGTCGGCTGAGCCGCCGCCCATCCCGCCGGCGACCGGGACGTGCTTCTCGATCTCGAGCCGGACACCGCCGCGGTACCCGGTCCGTCTCGCGAGGGCCTTCGCGGCGCGGATGGCGAGGTTGCTCGTGTCCGTCGGCACACCCGACACGTCCACCGAGCCGGAGAACGACACACTGAAGTCGTCGGCCGGGTACGCGTGCACGTCCTCGTACAGCGAGATCGCCTGGTACGCGGTCGCGACGTCGTGGTAGCCGTCGTCCATCACTTCGCCGACTTTGAGGAAGACGTTGATCTTCCCCGGTGCTCGCACGTGGACGTGCTTGAGGATGGCCTCGGTGGTCATTGTTCCAAGTTAGTCGATCGAGCAGGCGCCTCAGACCGCGTCACTTGTCGGAGGAGTCCGCCCAGATGTTGACGTCGGCGCCCTCCGCGAGTCGGTCGATCTCCTCGAGCTCCTCGGTCGTGAACGCGGGGCCGTCGAGCGCCGCCAGGTTCTCGTCCAGCTGCTCGGGGCGGGAGGCACCGATGAGGGCGGAGGTGATCGCGGGGTTGTTCAGAACCCAGGCGAGCGACATCTGCGCGAGGGTCTGCCCGCGCTCCACGGCGATGTCGTTGAGGGACCGGAGGCGGGTCGCCATCTCCTCGCTCACCTGGCGGTCGGGCAGGGAGGGACGGTTCGTCGCGCGATCGGCCGGGCCGTCGCCGAGGTACTTGTCGGTGAGCAGGCCCTGCGCGAGCGGCACGAAGGCGATCGCGCCGAGGCCGGTCTCGGTCAGCACCTCGGTGAGGCCGTCCTCGACCCAGCGGTTGAGGATCGAGTACGACGGCTGGTGGATCACGAGCGGCGTGCCGAGCTCGCGAGCGACGGCGTGTGCGGCGGCGGTCCGCTCGGCCGAGTACGACGAGATGCCGACGTACAGGGCCTTGCCGGAGCGCACGATCGCGTCGAGCGCGCCCACGGTCTCTTCGATGGGCGTGACCTCGTCGACGCGGTGCGAGTAGAAGACGTCGACGTAGTCGAGACCCATCCGCTCGAGCGACTCGTCGAGGCTCGCGGTCAGGTACTTCTTCGAACCGAAGTTGCCGTACGGGCCTGGCCAGAAGTCGTAACCGGCCTTCGAGGAGATGATGAGCTCGTTGCGGTACGGACCGAAGTCCTCGCGCATCATGCGACCGAAGTTCGTCTCGGCGGAACCGTAGGGCGGGCCGTAGTTGTTCGCGAGGTCGAAGTGGGTGATGCCGTGGTCGAACGCGTGGCGCAGGAGCGCGCGCTGCCCGTCGAACGGCCGGTTGTCGCCGAAGTTGTACCAGAGGCCGAGCGAGATCGGGGGGAGGAAGAGGCCCGAGGTGCCGACCTGGCGGTAGTCGTTCCGCGCGTAGCGGTCGTCCGCCGCGGCGTACGGGCGGTGGATGTCGGGGACGTTCAGCGGGAATCGAGCATCAGCGGTCATGCGCCAACGTTATCGTCCCGCACGCACGATCGACAGGAAGTCGTGGACCGTGAGCTCCTCGCCGCGGGCCGTCGGCTTCACTCCGGCGGCCTCCATCTGCTCCGTCGCGGCCTGGGAGCTGCCAAGGACGCTGCCGAGTGCCTGCCGGAGCATCTTGCGACGCTGCTGGAACGCCGCGTCGATGAGCGCGAAGGTCTTGATGCGCTCTTCCTCGGTGCCGATGACGTCGCTGCGCCGCTCGAATCCGACGAGCACGGAGTCGACGTTCGGAATGGGCCAGAACACCTGGCGGCTCACCTGGCCGGCGATGCGCCACGCGCCGTACCAGGCGGCCTTCGCGCTCGGTGCGCCGTAGACCTTGCTCCCCGGGCCGGCGGCGAGTCGGTAGCCGACCTCGGCCTGCACCATGACGACACCGGCCGTCAGCGAGGTGAAGTGCTCCAGGAAGTGCAGGAGGACGGGCACGGAGATGTTGTACGGCAGGTTGGCGACGAGTCGGTTGGGCTGCGCGGGGAGTTCCTCGATGCGCATCGCGTCCTCGTGGACGACCGACAACCGGTCGATCATGCCCGGTGCCATCTCCCCCACGGTGAGCGGCAGCTGCTTGGCGAGCCGACCGTCGATCTCGACGGCGACGACGCTCGCATCGGCCTCGAGCAGGCCGAGGGTCAGCGAGCCGAGTCCAGGGCCGATCTCGACGACGACGTCGCCCGGAGCGACGTGCGCGACCGACACGATCTTGCGGACGGTGTTCGCGTCGATGACGAAGTTCTGACCGAGCTTCTTCGTCGGCGTCACGTCCAGCAGGGTGGCGAGATCTCGGATCTCGGCGGGGCCGAGCAGGGCGACGGAGGCGGTCATCCCTCCAGTATCCCTGATCGCGGAGCCGGTCCTCGTCGGGCGACGGGCGCGAGGCTCGGCGACGGGCTCAGTCGCTCAGTCGGCCCAGGAGCCGTAGACGCGCTCGGTGTTCGTCGCGAGCTGCGTCGCGAACGCGGCGACGTCCTCACCCAGGTGCTCGGCCATGCCTCGCACCGTGTACGGGAGGAGGTACGGCGCGTTCGGCCGACCGCGGAACGGGGCGGGCGTGAGGTAGGGCGCGTCGGTCTCGACCATGATCAGCTCGCGGGGCATGATCGCGAGCGCCTCACGCAGCGGTGCGGCGTTCTTGAACGTGACCGTCCCGGCGAAGGAGGCGTACCAGCCGTGCTCGGCGCACAGCTCGGCGAGCTCCGGGCCGCCCGAGAAACAGTGGAAGACGGTGCGTTCCGGAGCGCCCACCCGCAGGAGCGTCTCGACGACCTCGTCGTGGGCGTCGCGATCGTGGATCTGCAGCGCGACACCGTGCCGCTTCGCGATGGCGATGTGTGCCTCGAACGATGCGAACTGCGCCGCTCGACCGCCCTCCTCGGTGCGGAAGAAGTCGAGCCCGGTCTCGCCGACGGCGCGGACACGGGGCTCCGCCGCGAGACGGTCGATCTCGGCCAGCGCGTCATCCAGGGTGCCCGCGCGGTCGAGGTCCGGTGCGTCGTTGGGGTGGATCGCGACCGCCGCGAGCACGCGGGGGTCCCGAGCGGCGATCGCCGCCGACCAACGCGAGGTCTCCACGTCGGTGCCGACCTGCACGATGCCGCGGACCCCGACGGAGGCCGCCCGGTCCAAGTGCTCCGACGGGGTCAGCGGGGCGTCGCCGTCGGCGTGCTCGAGGTGCGTGTGGTTGTCGTAGACCGCGACCGGCAGCGCCTCAGGTGCCTCGGGGTAGCTCAGTTGCTTCCGCTCCCCCGCTTCGCGCTGCCGCAGGTGCGGTGTGACGGCCGGATCCGGCGCGACGCCCTCGCTCATTCGGCGACGGCCTCGATCCGCGGGAACAGGGGCTCGAGCCCTGCAACCGAGGTGCCGGCGGGCAGCTGCCCCCAGGTGCCGACGTCGCCGATGCGCTGTGCGCCGAGCTCGCCGAGGGCGGCTTCGGCGCCGAGGGCGGACCACAGCTTGGTGGTCGCCTTCGGGACGAAGGGGTGGAGCAGGACCGACAGGGCGCGCAGGCCCTCGACCGCCGTGGCGAGCACGGTGCCGAGCCGCTCCCGCTTGGCCTCGTCCTTCGCGAGTGCCCACGGCTCCTGCTCGGTGATGTAGCCGTTCAGCTCGTCGACGATCCGCCAGATGGCCGCGAGGGCGTCCTGGATGGCGAGGCGCTCGATCGCGGCGTCGGCGTCGGCTGCAGCGCGGGCGACCGTCTCCTGGATGGCCACGTCGGCCGGTTCGGCAGGACCGCTCGCCGGCACGACGCCGTCGAAGTACCGCGTCACCATGGCGAGCACGCGCGACGCGAGGTTGCCGAAGCCGTTCGCGAGCTCCGCCTGGTACCGTGCGGAGAGGTCCTCCCAGCTGAACGAACCGTCCTGCCCGAAGGCGATGGCGCGCATGAAGTAGTAGCGGAACGCGTCGGAGCCGAAGGTGTCGGTGATCTCACTCGGTGCGATACCGGTGAGCTTCGACTTCGACATCTTCTCGCCGCCGACGAGCAGCCAGCCGTGACCGAAGACCCGCTTCGGGACCTCGAGCCCGGCGGCCATGAGCATGGCCGGCCAGATGACCGCGTGGAACCGCAGGATGTCCTTGCCGACGATCTGCGTGGCGGGCCAGCGCTCGGCGAACGCCTCCTCGTCGGAGCCGTACCCGGCGGCGGTGATGTAGTTGAGCAGGGCGTCGAACCACAC
The DNA here is from genome assembly GCF_015350715.1 of Plantibacter sp. VKM Ac-2876. Classification (NCBI taxonomy): domain Bacteria; kingdom Bacillati; phylum Actinomycetota; class Actinomycetes; order Micrococcales; family Microbacteriaceae; genus Plantibacter; species Plantibacter sp. VKM Ac-2876. The sequence continues at coordinate 983,007 of NZ_JADKSI010000002.1, forward strand.
GTAGACGACGTGGCTCTCGTCCCACGGGACCTTGATGCCCCAGTCGAAGGTCGAGCGGGAGATGGACAGGTCTTTGAGACCCTGACGCACGAACTGGATGACCTCGTTGCGCGCCGACTCCGGCTGCACGAACTCCGGTCGCTCCTCGTAGAGGGCCAGCAGGCGCTCGGCGAAGTCGCTCATGCGGAAGAAGTAGTTGCTCTCCTGGAGCAGTTCGACCGGCTTCGAGTGGATCGCGCACACGAGCTGCCCGACGTACTCGCCGGTGCCCTGCACGAGGTCGCTCTCCTGCTTGTACTCCTCACAGCCGACGCAGTAGTACCCCTCGAACTCACCGGTGTAGATGAAGCCGGCGTCGTACAGGCGCTGGAGGAAGAGCTGGACGTTCTGTTCGTGCCGCACGTCCGTCGTGCGGATGAAGTCGTCGTTCGAGATGTCGATCGTGTCGAGCAGCGGGTACCAGGACTCGCTGACGAGCTTGTCGGCCCACTCCTTCGGCGTCACGCCGTTCGCGGTCGCCGTGCGCAGGATCTTCTGGCCGTGCTCGTCGGTCCCGGTCAGGAACCAGGTGCGGTCGCCGGCCTGACGGTGCCAGCGCGCGAGGACGTCCGCGGCCACCTCCGTGTAGGCGTGCCCGATGTGCGGGGCATCGTTGACGTAGAAGATGGGCGTGGTGATGTAGAACGAGGTGCCGTCGGCCATGGGGTCAATCCTAGGACGAGCGGGCGTCGCCACCGTGCCTGTTACGGTGCGGGACGCACCTGCGCGTCCGGCGACGCCTTCGGGGGCCGGGCGGCGAGGGCCGCCTGGTACAGGTCGCGCTTCGAGAGGCCGGTGGCCTCGGCGACCTCGTTGGAGGCGTCCTTCAGGCGCGTGCCCGAGGCCACGAGCGCGAGTACCTGCTCGAGCGCGGTGGCCGGATCGGCCTCCACGGCCTCCGCACCGGCGATGACGATGCAGATCTCGCCCTTCACACCCCCGGAGGCCCATTCGGCCAGTTCAGCGGCCGTTCCCCGCTTGACCTCCTCGAACAGCTTGGTGAGCTCCCGGCACACGGCCACGCGACGATCGGCTCCGAGCACGGATGCGATGTCCTCGAGGGATGAGGCGAGTCGGTTGGGCGATTCGAAGAACACCATCGTGCGCGGCTCGGTCGCGAGCGCTCGGAGGCTGCTGCGTCGGTCCCCCGGCTTGCGCGGGAGGAACCCCTCGAAGGTGAAGCGGTCCGTCGCGAGGCCGGACACGGCGAGCGCCGTCACGACCGCCGACGGCCCGGGGATCGCGGTGACCTGGACGTCTGCGGCCGCCGCCGCGTCGACGAGGTGGAAGCCGGGGTCGGACACGGTCGGCATGCCGGCGTCGCTGAGCACGAGGACGTCGGTCTCGCGGGCCAGTTCGACGATCTCGGCGGCACGTTCGCGCTCGTTGTGGTCGTGCATGGCGATGAGCCGCGGCCGCGATTCCACACCGAGGGCGCGCAGCAGGTGGATGGCCGTCCGGGTGTCCTCGGCGACGATGACCTCCGCCGCGGCCAACGCCTCCCGGAGTCGTGGCGACGCATCGCCGAGGTTGCCGATGGGGGTCGCTCCGAGGATGATCACCGGACCAGTCTCCCATCCGGCCGGGGTGGTTAGATGAGACGGTGTCGGTCGATCTTCTGGAAGCCCCTGTGACGGGATCCCGCCTCGACCGCTGGTGGGAGCGGATGCTCCGCACCGAGCGCCGACGGAAGCTCTGGATCTGGGGCGGTCCGGCCGCCGTGACGCTCCTCGCGTTCGTGCTGCGGTTCTGGAACCTCGGTCACCCGCACTCGCTCGTCTTCGACGAGACCTTCTACGTGAAGGACTCGTGGTCGCTGTGGCTGAACGGCTACGAGAGCACCTGGCCGGACGGGGCCGACGAGGGCTTCGCGAACGGCGACGCGGGCAGCCCGAGCACGAATCCCTCCTACGTCGTGCACCCACCACTCGGCAAGTGGCTGATCGCGCTCGGCATCGCCGTGTTCGGCATCGACGACAGCACCGGGTGGCGCATCTCCACCGTGATCGCCGGAACGCTCGCGGTCCTGCTCGTCACGCTCATCGCCAAGCGGTTGTTCACCTCGTCGATCCTCGCCGTCCTGGCCGGGTTCCTGTTCGCGATCGACGGCCACGCGATCGTCATGGCCCGGGTCTCGCTGCTCGACAACTTCGTCATGTTCTTCGTACTGGCGGGATTCGGCGCGATCCTGTTGGACCGGTCGTGGCACGCGTCACGCCTGGCGGCGAAGGTCGCGTCAGCCCGGGCGAGGGGCGCCGATCCGGCCTGGGGTCCCGTCCTCTGGTGGCGGCCATGGCTGCTCGCAGCAGGGGTCGCGTTCGGCGCGGCCACCGCGGTCAAGTGGAACGGACTGTACTTCCTCGCCGCGTTCGGCGTGTACGTGATCGTCACGGATCTGCTGCTCCGACGCCGACTGGGCCTCAGCCTGTGGGCGAGCGCGGCGGTCCTCAAGCAGGGCCCCGTGTCCTTCGTGACCCTCGTCCCCGTGGCCGCCGTCGTGTACCTCGCCAGCTGGACCGGGTGGATCAGGACGTCCGGCGGGTACGACCGTCAGTGGGCGGACGCTGTGGGCAACGCCTGGACCGGCACCTTCGCGTGGGTCCCCCACTGGTTCCAGAGCCTGCTCCACTACCACCAGAGCGCCTACAGCTTCCACGTCGGCCTCAGCACCCCGCACCCCTACGCCGCGAACCCGCTCGGCTGGCTGCTCATGATCCGGCCGACGAGCATGTACTACCAGTCCCCCGCCACCGGGACCGACGGCTGCGCGTGGGACGCCTGCTCCTCCGCGATCACCTCGATCGGCAACCCGCTCATCTGGTGGGGCGCCGCCGTCGCGCTCGGGTACTGCGTCTACCGGCTCGTCCGGTACCGCGAGTGGCAGGTCGGGCTCATCGTCCTCGGAGTCGCCGCGGGGTACCTGCCTTGGCTGCTCTACCTGAACCGGACGGTGTTCCAGTTCTACACGATCGTCTTCGAGCCGTACCTCATCCTCGCGCTCGTCTTCGCGATCGGGAAGATCCTCGGGTCCCGCGACGACCCGGAGGAACGACGGTTCGCCGGCATCGGCGTCATCGGGGTGTTCGTGACCATCACGACGCTGTTGAGCATCTTCTGGTATCCGCTCTGGACCGCCATCACCGTGCCCTACTGGTTCTGGCACCTGCACGCCTGGTTGCCGTCATGGGTGTGACGGGAGGACGACGATGAAGGCGCTCCCCGGGGTGCTCGTCGCCGGTGCCGCGGCGCTCGCCGCCCTGGGCCTCCACACCCTCCTGCCGGTCGTCCCGCTGCTGACCGCGAGCGTGCTGCTCGGCATGGTGGCGGGCCAGCTTCCGCCGTTCCAGCGGCTCGCAGCCGGTGTCCTGAAGCCGGGACTCGGCATGAGCGCGAAACGGTTCATGCGGATCGGTGTCGTGCTGCTGGGGTTGAAGCTGAGCCTCGTCGACATCGCCGGCCTGGGGTGGGTCACGCTCGCCACCACGGTGGCGATCGTCGTCGTCACCTTCTTCGTCACTCTCTGGCTCGGCCGGAGACTGGGGCTCACGGGCCCCGAACCGCTCCTCATCGCCACGGGCTTCTCCATCTGCGGCGCCTCCGCCATCGGCGCGATGAGCGGCGTCGTGAAGGCGAAGGACGAGGAGCAGGCGACGCCCGTCGCGCTCGTCACCCTCTGCGGGACCCTCGCGATCTTCGTCCTCCCGGCGCTCCGTGGCCCCCTCGGCCTCAGTGACGAGCAGTTCGGCCACTGGGTGGGGGCGAGCGTGCACGACGTGGGTCAGGTCGTCGCGACCGCCCAGATCGCCGGCACGAGCGCACTCGCGATCGCCGTCGTCGTCAAGCTGACCCGGGTCGTGCTCCTCGCCCCCATGGTCGCCGCCGCCGCGACGATCGAGCGCCGCCGACTCCTGACGGTGTCGGCCGGCGCCGGTGCGCAGGTCGATGCCGACGGAACCGCGACCGCAGCCCGACCGCCGATCGTCCCGCTGTTCGTCGCGGGCTTCATCGCCGCGGTCCTCGTCCGCACCCTGCTCCCGGTGCCCGAGCTCGTCCTCGACGTCGCCGACGGCGTGCAGACCGCACTGCTCGCGATGGCGCTCTTCGCGCTCGGTGCCGCGATCCGCGTCCGCACGCTCGTCACCACCGGGTGGCGCGCGCTCGTCGTCGGGCTCGTCTCCTGGCTCCTCATCGCGGTGCTCGCGCTCGGAGCGGTGCACCTGGCCTGAGGCAGGCAGGCGTGCGTACCTGACCAGCGCGGCTAGTGCTCGCCGCCCACGATCTTCAGGCCGATGACGCAGCCGATGAGCCCGAGGATGAGCAGCACCTTGACGACCGACAGCTGCTCGCCGCCGAAGGTCATGGCGTACCCGACGGTGAGCGCTGCGCCGATCCCGACCCAGACCGCGTAGGCGGTACCCACCGGGATGTCGCGCATGGCCCAGGCGAGGCCGGCCATGCTGAGCACGAGCGCCCCCGCGAACGTCACGGTCGGCCAGAGCTTCGTGAAGCCCTCGGACTTGCCGAGCGCCGTCGCCCAGACGGCTTCCAGGACGCCGGACGCGATGAGTACGATCCAGGACATGACGATCACTCCCAAGTGGTCAGTCTTGTCGCGTTCCGGGTACTGCGCCCTCGTCCGGCAGCCCGATCAGGGCTGTGCCCCACACGATACGCCGACGCCCTGGGCAGGCCCTGTGCAGTGCGGTCGAATGCGACGCAATGTTGCAGCACGGTGAAGCGCTCGACGGTGCTCCGGTAGCGTGAACGCATGGCAGATCGTGAGTATGGCTTCCGCACGCGTGCGATCCACGCGGGCAACATCCCCGACCAGGTGACCGGCGCACGGGCGCTGCCCATCTACCAGTCGAGCGCCTTCGTCTTCGACGACACCGCCGACGCCGCCGCCCGCTTCGCCCTGCAGAAGTACGGGAACATCTACTCCCGCCTCGCCAACCCGACGGTCGCGAGCTTCGAGGAGCGCATCGCCAGCCTCGAAGGCGGCCTCGGTGCCGTCGCGACCGCCTCCGGTCTCGCCGCGCAGTACATCACCTTCGCCTCGCTGGCCGGACAGGGCGACCACATCGTCGCCTCGGCCAACCTCTACGGCGGCTCGATCACGCAGCTCGACGTCACCCTCCGCCGGTTCGGCATCGAGACCACCTTCGTGCAGTCGTCCGACGCCGCCGACTACGCCGCCGCCATCCAGGAGAACACGAAGCTCGTCTTCGCCGAGACGGTCGCGAACCCCTCGGGCGAGATCGCCGACATCGAGGGCCTCGCCGACGTGGCGCACGCACACGGCATTCCGCTCATCATCGACTCGACCATCGCGACGCCCTACCTCAACCGCCCGATCGAGTGGGGTGCCGACATCGTCACACACTCGGCCACGAAGTTCCTCGGCGGCCACGGCACGACCCTCGGTGGCGTCGTCGTCGAGAGTGGTCGCTTCGACTGGAACACCGACAAGTTCCCCCTGTTCGGCCAGCCCGTCCCGAGCTACGGCGGCCTGCAGTGGTCGGGCAACTTCGGCGAGTACGCCTTCCTCACCCGGCTGCGCGCCGAGCAGCTCCGCGACATCGGTCCGGCGCTCGCACCGCACTCGGCCTTCCTCCTCGCCCAGGGCGTCGAGACGCTGCCGTTCCGGATCCAGGCCCACGTCGACAACGCGCGCATCGTCGCCGAGTGGCTCGACGCCGACCCGCGCATCGCCGCCGTCAACTGGGCCGGACTCCCGGCTCACCCGCACCACGAGCGCGCGAACAAGTACCTGCCGAAGGGGCCGGGCTCGGTCTTCAGCTTCGAGGTGAAGGGTGGCCGTCACGTCGGCCAGAAGCTCATCGAGTCCGTCGACCTCGCGAGCCACCTGGCGAACATCGGCGACGCGAAGACGCTCATCATCCACCCCGCGTCGACGACGCACGCGCAGCTGTCCGACCAGCAACTCGTCGACGCCGGTGTGCTGCCGGGCATCGTCCGGCTGAGCGTCGGCATCGAGGACCCTGACGACATCATCTACGACCTCGACCAGGCGCTCGCCGCAGCGGTGAAGGAGTAGTGGCATGAGCACTTCGACAAGCTCAGTGACCGGTGTGGACGCGACCGAGACCGGTGTGGACGCAACCGTGACCGACCAGGACGCGACCGAGACGGTCCGGCTCACCAACGGTCTCACCTGCTCGCTGCCCGCCGATTCGCCGCTCGCGAAGCTGCTGCGTTCGCAGCGCACGTGGGCGGGCCCCGACGCGAAGGCCCGCCTGAAGCTCCTCCGCGAGGCGAAGTCCGTCGCGATCGTCGGCGCGTCCCCGAACCCGGCGCGTTCCTCGTACTTCGTGGGCACCTACCTGCAGCAGTCGAGCGACTTCACGATCTACTTCGTGAACCCGAACGCCACGGAGATCCTCGGTCAGCCCGCCTACCCCGACCTCGCCTCCCTGCCGGAGGTACCCGACATCGTCGACGTCTTCCGCAAGGCGAGCGACATCCCACAGGTCATCGACGAGGTCGTCGCCATCGGAGCACCGACCGTCTGGGTGCAGCTCGGCATCTGGAACCAGGAGGCAGCCGAGTACGGCGAGTCGAAGGGTCTGGACGTCGTGATGGACCGCTGCATCAAAGTGGAGCACGCCCGGTTCCACGGCGGCCTCCACCTGCTCGGCTTCGACACCGGCCAGATCACCGCCCGCAAGACCCTGCGCTGAGGGCAGTCCGGCTCACGACGACTCGAACAGCTCCGGGATACAGCCCTGGATACACTCGTGACGTGCCTGCGTCGAACCTCCGAGTGACCGTCCTGGGGCCGGTGCTCGTCGAGGGACGCACCGGTCGGCTCGTCGAACCCGGCGGCCGGCTCGCCAAAGCGCTGGTGACGATCCTGGTGCTCGCGGACGGGCGCGCCGTGTCGACGGCCGCCCTCATCGACGAGCTGTGGGACGACGCACCGCCCGCGGGTGCCAAAGCCGCGCTGCAGACCCTGGTCTCACGGGTGCGCGCCGTGTCGGCGCCCGACCTCATCGACTCCTCGGCCGCCGGCTATCGACTGTCGATCGACCAGTCCCTGGTCGACCTCCACGTCGCCGCGCAGGCGGCCGATGCGGCGTCGACGGCCATCCGCGCCGCCGACCCGCACACCGCGGGCACGCTCGCCCGGGACGCGCTCCTCCTCTGGACCGGTGATCCAGGCGCTGAACTGGACGGCCCGCTCGGCGACGAGCTGGCGCACCGCGCGGCGCGGCTCCGCGACGACCTGCGCCGGGTGCGTGCCCAGAGCCGCCTCGAGCTCGGCGACGGCGCGGCCGTCATCACCGATCTCGAGGCGCTCGTCGCCGCCGATCCGCTCGACGACGCCACCCAGCTGATGCTCTTCAACGCCTAGGCGCAGAGCGGACGTCGCTCCGACGCGATGCAACTCTTCGCCGACCACCGTCACCGGCTCCGGGACGAACTCGGTGCCGACCCGACATCGGCGCTGGTCGCGGCACACGCGGCGCTCCTGCAGGACGCCGTCGAGCCGTCTCCACCGGCGGCCACACCAGCGACCGCCCGAGTCTCCAGCATGGTGCTCGGACTCCGGACGGCGCCGAACGAGCTCCTCGGTCGCGACACCGACCTCGATGCGATCGGCACGCTCGTGTCCGAAGTCCGCCTGACCACGATCCTCGGCCCCGGTGGCCTCGGGAAGACCCGGCTCGCCCAGGAGGTCGCCCGGCGTGCCACCACGACCACGCCCGGCGTCGTCGTGGTGGAACTGGCGAGCGTGCGGGACCCGGACGATCTGCCACTCGCGGTCGCGACCGCACTCGGCATCCGCGAGGCCCCGACCCCGCGTCGGCTGAGCGAAGCGATCATGGCGCAACCGGTCGAACTGCACGAGCGCATCATCGACCGACTCTCGGAGCGGCCGACGCTGCTCGTGATGGACAACTGCGAGCACCTCGTGGATGCGGCGGCACGCTGGATCGCCGATGCACTGGCCTGGGCCGGCGACCTCCGCGTCCTCGCGACGAGTCGGAGCCCGTTGTCGATCGCCGCCGAGCACGTCTACCAACTCGACCCACTGGACGCAGCCGTGGACGGCACCGACCTCGAACACGCTGGCCCGGCGGTGCGGCTGTTCGTCGAGCGTGCCCGCGCGGCCCGTCCGGGTCTCCATGTGCCACTCGACGTCGCGGCACGTCTCTGCGCGAGACTCGACGGCCTGCCGCTGGCGATCGAACTCGCGGCGGCGCGCACCAGATCCATGTCGGTCGAGGAGGTGGAGCGACGACTCGGGAACCGCTTCACCCTGCTGACCGCCGGTGATCGCAGCGCGCCTGAGCGCCACCGCACCCTGCTCGCCGTCATCGACTGGAGTTGGAACCTCCTGGGCGAGCACGAACGTGTCGTCCTCCGTCGCATGTCCAGGTTCCCCGACGGCTTCGATCTGGAGGCGGCAGCAGTGCTCGCCCCCGAGGTCGAGGTCGTGGAGGCGCTCGACGCGCTCGTCGGGCAGTCGTTGCTCACCGTGCAGGACGACCCGGCCACCGGGACCGTCCGATTCCGTATGCTGGAGACGGTCCGCGAGTTCGGCGCGATCAAGTCGGCCGAGGCGCGCGAGGACGACCTCGTGCTCGACCGCACTCGGACGTGGGCGGTCGCACTCGCGGAGACGCTCCTCCCCGCCATGCAGGGACCACGACAGGTGGCGGCGTTCGCGCGCCTCGCCCTCGAACAGGACACCCTGGTGGACGTACTCCGCGGGGCGGTCGCCGACGATCGCGCCGACGTCGTCGCCCCGGTCTTCGCGGGACTCGCCCTCTTCTGGACGATCCGCAGCGCGCATCAGGAGGTCCTGGTCTTCGGAACGGCCGTCCTCGACGTGCTCCGCCACCAGGACCCGGAGTCGGTGTCGACCGACACCCCGGCCATCGCCGTCGCCATCATCACCGTGACCTTCCTCGCCACCGATCCCCGGACGTCCGCGCGGGCGATCGGCGTCCTCCGCCGACTTGAACGGGCGCGGACGACACAGGCCCCACGGATGCGCGCGATGGTCAGCCTGTTGCTGGTCGCGGGTCGCCCCGAACGCGCGGAGGCCCTCCTCCGCGAGTACTCCCGGTCGACCGACCCGCACGTCGCGAACCTCGGGAACCTCATGTCGGCCCAGGCGGCGGAGAACGACGGCGACCCCCGCGCCGCCGAAGCGGCCGCCCTGCGCGCGAACGACCTCTCGCTCACGCTCGGGGACGTCTGGGGTGCGGCCATGAGTGCGCACATGCTCGCCCAACTGCACAGCCAGAACGACGAGCCGGAGGAGGCGCTCGTCTGGGCGGCCCGCGCTGCCGAGGGGCTGACCGCGATCGGTGCCGAGGCGGACCTCCGTCAACTCGAGTGGCTGATCGCGATCGGCGACATCGCCCGCGGTGACCACGCCGCCGCCACCACCGTGCTCGACCGGTTCCTCTCGGACGACGTCTCGTTCTCCGCGTTCGCCCCGCTCCCCGAACGGCGGTCGATCGGCTGGGCCGGTCTCGCCGAGATCGCGCGGGCACAGGGCGACGCCGCACGGGGAGCCGAGCTCTACGGGAAGGCGCTCGTGGCGTTCGCTCCGGGTGAGTCGCGCCGATCGCCGTGGTTCACCCTCGTCGGTTCCGCCGCGATCGCCGCCGCCGTGCTGGACGGTGTCCCGGACGCCACCGAGGTCCAGCGTCTCGTACGGCGGGTCCGCACCCGCACCATCGCGCTGGGACGCCTCCTCCCGAACCGGTTCGACCGACCGGTGCTGGGTTCCACCGTCATCGCCCTCGGCGCCTGGTACGTCCGCTCGGACGACGACGAGGTGCGGTTGATCGGCGCCGAGCTCGTCGCGCTCGCCAGTGCGCTCGCCTCCCGTCAGGACATCCCATCGCTCGTCCGCACACCACACGAGGCAGCAGCGGCGGCGTGCCTCACGGCGACCGAGCGCGACCGCCTCGCCGAGCGGACCCTCTCCCTGCAGGCGCACGAGAGCGCCGCCAGGGCGTTCGAACTGCTCGGCAGTCCTGCCCTGGCGGCGCGCTGATCGGTCGCTGCGGTCGTCTCGTCGTCAGGCGCGGCGCATGTACGCCCGCACGGTGAGCGGTGCGAAGACCGCGACGATGACGGCGGCTCCGAGGAGCGCCAGCCAGGCGTCGCCGCCGAAGACACCCGTGTTCGCGAGGTCGCGGACCGCGGTCACGAGGTGCGAGACGGGGTTCACGTCCACGAAGCCCTGGAGGAAGCTCGGCATCGTCTCCGGGTTCACGAAGGCGTTCGAGAGGAACGTGAGCGGGAACAGGACGAGGAACGAGATGCCCTGCACGCTGCTCGCGCTCCGGGCGATGACCCCGAAGAACGCGAAGATCCAGCTGATGGCCCAGGCGCAGACGATCACGAGGAGGCCGGCGAGGGCCACGAAGCCGATGCCGCCCTCCGGTCGGTACCCCATGACGAAGCCCATCGCGAAGGTGAGCGTCGTGGCGATCGTGTACCGCACCGTGTCGGCGAGGAGGGCACCGGCCAGCGGTGCGATACGGGCGATGGGCATCGACTTGAAGCGGTCGAACACGCCCTTGTCCATGTCCTCGCGGAGCTGGATGCCGGTCACGACCGAGGTCGTGATGACGGTCTGGACCAGGATGCCCGGGATGATGATCGGCAGATAGCTCGCGACGTCGCCGGCGATCGCGCCGCCGAAGATGTACGTGAACATCAGGGTGAAGATGATCGGCTGGACCGTCACGTCGATCAGCTGCTCGGGCGTGCGCTTGATCTTGAGCAGTCCGCGGTACGCCATGGTGAAGGAGTTGCGGACCGTCTGCGAGAGGCTGACGTGGTTCCGGAGGGACCGGTCTGCGGCCGGGGTGATGGTGATCGTGCTCATGCGTGGACCTGCTCTGCGGTGTCGAGGGAATCGGTGTCGGACGTGGCGTCGGCGTCGTCCGCCTCGACGCCGTGTCCGGTGAGGGTGAGGAAGACCTCGTCGAGCGTCGGCTTCTGGACGCTCATCTCCGCGAGCCGGATCCCGGCTTCCCGGAGCGTGATGAAGAGGTCGGTCACGGCGTCGGGGTCGCGCATCGGAGCCGTGATGCGGGTGGCCTCCGGCGAGACGACGGTGTCGACGCCGAGGACGCTCGAGATGACCCGTCGCGCATCCTCCAGGTCGGCGGGGTCCGCGAGCCGCAGCTGCAGCGACGACTCGCCGACGGAGGCCTTCAGCTCGTCGGAGGTGCCCTCGGCGACCACGAGACCGCGGTCGATGACCGCGATCCGGTCGGCGAGCTGGTCCGCCTCGTCGAGGTACTGGGTGGTCAGGAGGACGGTCGAGCCCGTCGCGACCAGGCGGCGGATGGTGTCCCACATCTGCGCGCGGGTCCGCGGGTCGAGGCCCGTGGTCGGCTCGTCGAGGAAGATGAGGGGCGGCTGGGCGATGAGGCTCGCCGCGAGGTCGAGACGACGACGCATGCCGCCGGAGAACTTCTTCAGGGGTCGCGACGCCGCGTCGCTCAGGCCGAACTCCTCGAGGAGTTCCGCGCTCTTGCGCTTCGCCTCCGCGCGGCCGAGTCCGAGCAGTCGCGAGAAGATGACGAGGTTCTCGGTGGCCGAGAGGTTCTCATCGACGGACGCGAACTGCGCGGTCACGCCGATGAGCTGGCGCACGACCTGCGACTCCCGCTGGATGTCGTGTCCGAAGACGGTGGCGGTGCCGGCGTCAGGACGCAGGAGCGTCGCCAGCATGCTGATGGTGGTGGTCTTGCCGGCGCCGTTCGGGCCGAGGACGCCGTAGACGGTGCCGGTGCGGACCGAGAGGTCGACGCCGTCGACCGCCCGGTTGTCGCCGAAGGTCTTCACGAGGCCGTGGGCTTCGATCGCCCAGTCGGAGCTGATGCTCATGCGGATGCCTTTCGAAATCAGGTGTGGGCCGCCGGTGGGCGACCTGGACAACAGTGTGGGCGGGGGCACTCACGGATCGCTCACCTGCCGCTGACACCCGCTGACGGCCGCTGACACCGCACCCGGCGCCGAAGACGCTTAGAGTGAGAGGAGCCAGTCGCACCGAAGGGGGTCGTCCAGTGACCGCATACGTGTCCGCGTTCGACCTCTTCTCTATCGGGATCGGGCCGTCCAGCTCGCACACGGTCGGACCGATGCGGGCGGCCCTGGCCTTCGCCACCGGGCTCGCGGACGACGGACTGCTCGACCGGGTCGACCGCGTCACGTGCTCGTTGTACGGATCGCTCGGCGCGACCGGCATCGGCCACGGCACCCCCGACGCCGTCGTCGCGGGACTCCAGGGGCTCACCCCCGAAGGGTGCGATCCCGCCGAGGTCCGACGGGCCTGGAGCGACCACCCCGACGGCGCTCCGCTCACGCTCGCCGGAACGCGTGCCATCGCGTTCTCGAAGGACGACGTCTCGTTCGTGCCCAGGACGAGGCTGCCGGGCCATCCGAACGCCATGACGCTCCACGCCTGGGATCAGCGGAGCGACCTCCCCGTGCGCTCCGAGACGTACTACTCGGTCGGCGGCGGCTTCATCCGTCGTGACGGCGACGACCCGAGCACGGTGCTCCCGTCGACACCCGTGCCGATGCCGTTCCGGACCGCTGAGACGCTCATCGGGCTCTGCGACGAGACGGGGCTCCCGATCGACGCGATCGCGAGACGCAACGAGGAAGCCCTGCGGTCGGCGGTCGAGGTCGACGCCGGCCTCGACGCCATCTGGACGGCCATGCACGAGTGCGTGACCGCCGGGCTCGCCGACACCGGCACCCTCCCGGGCGGTCTCGGCGTCAAGCGCCGGGCACGTGCCGTCCGTGAGCGCCTCGACGTGGCCGAGGCCGAGAGCGGGCGTGAGCTCCCCACTGAGTGGCTGCACGCGTTCGCCCTGGCGGTCAACGAGCAGAACGCCTCCGGCGGACGGGTCGTGACCGCACCCACGAACGGGGCCGCGGGGATCATCCCGGCCGTCGGGAGCTACTACCTGCGGTTCGTCCCTGGAGCCTCGCTCGACGGCATCCGTCGGTACCTGCTCACGGCGACCGCCATCGGCTCGCTCTTCAAGGCTAATGCGTCCATCTCGGGGGCCGAAGGCGGCTGCCAGGCCGAGGTCGGCTCCGCGTGCGCCATGGCCGCCGGTGCCCTGTGCGCCGTCCTCGGCGGCACACCGCGTCAGGTCGAGAACGCCGCGGAGATCGCGATGGAGCACCACCTCGGCCTCACGTGCGACCCTGTGGGCGGGCTCGTCCAGGTCCCGTGCATCGAACGCAACGCGATCGCCTCCTCGACGGCCGTCAGCGCCGCACGCCTGTCGCTGCACGGCGACGGGACGCACCTGGTGTCGCTCGACACCGTGATCGAGACCATGCGCCAGACCGGTGTCGACATGTCGACGAAGTACAAGGAGACGAGCGAGGGCGGTCTCGCGGTCAACGTCATCGAGTGCTGAACCGCGGCGTCGTGTGACCGCGTGTTGCCGACCACCGTGGTCATCCGGGCCGCGGCCTCCTACGGTGGGCGCATGACCTCCACGCACGCGCCGTTCCTGGTGGACCCGCTCGTCTCCACCCAGTGGCTCGCGGACCATCTCGGCAGCGAGAGCCTCATCGTCCTCGACGCGAGTGTCGTCGAGCTGCCTGCGCTGGACGGCGGCCCGGTGCGACTGGTGAGCGGCTACGACCTGTACCTCTTCGACGGGCACGTACCCGGCGCCGTGTTCGTCGAGCTGCTCGACGCACACCAGGGGCTCGGAGCATCCTCACCGGAGGAGGTCCGACGCGGCGCGGCGGCCATCGGCGTCACGGAGCAGCACACGGTCGTCCTGTACGACCAGTTGGACGGGCGCTCCGCCGAGCGCCTCCGTGCGGCGCTGACCGGAGCTGGATACAAGCGCGTCGCTCTCCTCGACGGCGGCCTCGGGCGCTGGCGCTCCGAAGCCCGCGAGCTGCGCTTCGGCCGACCGGACGGCACGTTCGGGGCCTGACCCACCCAGGTGTCGGGGCGATGGGCACGCTGGTTCAGCGGGCGTCGAGCTGCGCCACATCCGTCACGGGGAGGCGGCAGACGAAGTCCCGGCAGTGGTAGGCGGTCAACCGGCCGTCCCGACTCGTCCGTTCGGCGAAGACGTCGAACCCGACCGCCGCCCAGGCCGCGGCCTGCCGCTCGGAGACCACCGCCACGACGTCATCTCGGCGCGTCCTGACCGCGTCGCGCATCGCCCGGTCCGCCGTCGCGCGATCCTCGTCCTCGTCCGGGTCCGCCCGATCCGGCCCGACGACGATCAGTTGCGACGCCGGCCCGGTGAGCGATGCCGCCAAGGCCAGACTCGCGCCGAACGCGGTCGGTGCCGACAGCGCAGCCGACGCGGCGAACCGCACCGCGCCCGCGGCGGCGTCGCGGAACCGGCCGTCGGCCGTCAGCTGGAACAGCAGCAGCGACGCGCGTCCGAGCGAGGATATCCCCGAGGGATACGCGCCCTCCGACGGGTCGCCGTCGATCCGCATGCCCTGGGCCGACAGCACCGGGTCGCCGCCGCCCGGCAGGATGAAGCCGGCCACCGTGGCGGAGGAGGCGACGGTCACGGTGTCGTCGGTCACGGTCTCGCCGGTCAAGCACCGGTCGACGAGGTCGCGGGCGACCTCCGCGTAGCGGACCTCGCCCGTCGCGAGGCCGAGGCGCAGGAGCCCCTCCGCGAGCATCCCGTAGTCCTCGAGGGCCGCCGCCGCACCCGACCGCCGTTCGTCGAGCGAGGCCCGGGCGAGCGTGCCGTCCGAGCCGAGGTGGTTCTCGACCACCGCGTCCGCCGCCCACCTCGCGGATTCGAGCCACTCGGGCCGGTCGAAGACCGTCGAGGCCTCCGCCAGCGCGCCGATCGCGAGCCCGTTCCAACCGGTGAGCACCTTGCGGTCAACGGCCGGCGGGGTCAGCATCGCCCGGCCGTCCACATCGCGTCGGTAGTAGCCACCCTCCGATCCGACGCCGTCGACGACGCTCTCGGAGTCCTGCGCCGACCCGAAACCGCCGCTCGGCTGCTGCAGCGTGCCGATGAGGAACTCGGCGATCCCGGTGGCGACACTGGCCGCCCACGAGCTCGGGCGCTCGGCCCAGGCCCGCGTGTACGCGGTGAGGAGGAGCGCGTTGTCCGTCAGCATGCGTTCGTAGTGCGGCTCGGTCCAGTCCCGGTTGACCGCGTACCGGAAGAACCCGCCTTCGACCGGATCCCGGAGCGCCGAGGCCCCCATCGTCCTGAGGGTGCGTTGCGCGAGGTCGACACCGCGGCGGGCGACCTCCCCCTCGCGGGGCGTCAGTAGGAAGTCGAACAGCGGGGCCATCGGGAACTTCGGAGCCGTGCCGAAGCCGCCGAGCTCCCGGTCCTCCAGCGCCTCGACCGCCACGATCGCCGCGTCGAGGTCAGCGGGCTCCGGCAGCGGGGCGTCATCCGTGGACGACATCGTCTCGGCGATCGCCCGCGCGAGTCCGTCGGCGCTCGCGACGACCTGCTCCCGTCGCTCGGTCCACGCGATACGGACGGCCTCGAGTAGCTGCGGGAACGAGGGATGCCCGCGGAGCGGCACGGGCGGCGAGTAGGTCCCCGCGTGGAAGACGTGTCCGCGCGGCGTCACGAACACGTTCAGCGGCCAACCCAGGTCACGGGTGAACGCGCCGGCGGCGGCGAGGTAACTGGCGTCGACGTCGGGATGCTCCTCGCGGTCGACCTTCACCGCCACGAAGTCGCGTCGGAGGAGCTCTGCGATGTGCTCATCCGAGAACGACTCGCGTGCCATCACATGACACCAGTGACACGTGGAGTAGCCGATCGAGACGAGCAGGGGGACGTCACGACGGGCCGCTTCGGCGAAGGCCTCGGGCCCCCACGGGTACCAGTCGACCGGCTGCTCGGCGTGCGAGCGGAGGTACGGGCTCATCGCCTCGGCGAGCCGGTTCGTCATGCGGGGTCCGTGGCCCGGGACCTACTGGCCGAGCGGCAGTCGCTCGCCCGCCGTGATCCGCGTGCGGAGCCGGTTGTTCGGCGCAGGCAGCGGGCACACGTAGTGGTCGCTGAACGCGCACGGCGGCAGGTACGCGCGGTTGAAGTCGACGAGGACGTGGCCGTCCGCGGTCGGGGCCGGCATGCTGATGAACCGGAACCGGTAACTCTCGTCGCCACTCGTGCCGTCGGAGAAGACCGCCCAGAGTCCGTTCGGGCCGCCCGTGACCGTCAGCGACACCGCTTCGTCACCGAGCTCGAACTCGACCCGGCCGACGGGGGTCTCGGTCGTGACGTGGCCGTCGATCGACTCGGTCTCGACCGTGACGTCCGGGGACGGCACGAACCGCGCCGGCCGGATCCAGGCGACGTCGGGGGCGAACGCGCTGATGCCTTCGAGCGAGGTCCGCGTCGGCGCCTCCGGGTCGAGGACGCGGAGGGCGTAGACGCCGTCCCGCTCCATGCCTCGGAGCAGCGCGTCACCGAAGTGCAGTTCGTCGCCGTGCACCAGCTCGACGCGGTCGGTCATGATCTGCGCGCCGCTCGGCGTGGTCAGTCCGGTACCCGTGAGCCGCTCACCGACGATGCCGGTCGCGTCCGCACGCCAGGTGCCCGGCGCGCCCTCGAGGGCGGTCGCCTCCTCGGTCAGCCAGTGGGTGAACCGGAGGGCGGCGATACCGTGGGATGCTCGGACGGAACGCTCGCGAGCGGTGTGCCAGGCGGTCCAGGACGCGATGAACTCTGCGGGGGTCTCGGAACTCATACCCTGACGCTACCAACTCCTCAGGTGTCGGAGACCCCCTGGACATCCGGCTGCAGCCGGATGCGCTGCCCGCGAACAGCGCGATGGCGCCGCCCGGAGAACCGGACGACGCCATCGACGTGTGGCTGCTGCTCAGTTGAAGAGCTTCTTGTCCTTCAGCCAGTCGGCAGCGAGGGTCTTCGGAGCGGCCTTCTCGTCGCCCTGGTTGCGGGCGTTGAGCTCGATGAGGTCCTCGGTGGTCAGCTCCGCGGACACGGCGTTCAAGACCTCCTTGACCTTGTCGCTGGCCTTGGCCGAGTTGATCAGCGGCAGGACGTTCTGCGGGAGGATCAGGTTCTCCGGGTCCTCGAGCGTGACGAAGTCGTTCTCGGTGATCGACGGGGTCGTGGTGTAGATGTCGGCGAGCTGGACCGTGCCGTCGAGCAGGGCCGCGGTGGTCTGTGCGCCGCCGCCGTCGCTGATCGGGACGAAGGTGAGCTTGTCGGCGGGGACGCCGTACACCTCGGTCAGGCCCTTCGGGCCGTACGGGCGCTCAGCCAACTCGGGTGCGCCGCCGATGGCCAGCGGGATGGTGAGCGCCGCGAGATCGGCGAGGCTCGTGACGTTGTTCGCCTCGCTGAACTCCTTCGTGACGTTGTAGGAGTCCTTGTCCTCCGCCTTGGACTGGTCGAGGACCTCGTAGCCCTTCGGCGTGGCCTCCTGGAGGGCGGAGTAGACCTCGTCGCTCGACGTGGCGGTGGCGGAGTCGTCGAAGAACTGCAGCAGGTTGCCGCTGTAGTCGGGGACGAGGTCGATCGAGCCGTCTTCGAGCGCTGCGATGTAGACGTCGCGCGCGCCGATGTTGAGGGACTCGGCCGTCTTGATGTCGTTGGCCTCGAGCGCCTGGATGTAGATCTGGGCGATGATCTCCGACTCGGGGAATCCGGCGGAGCCGACCGTGATCGTGTCGGATGCCGCGGTCTCCCCGGCGGTCGGGTCGCCTGCGGAGCAGGCGCTGAGCGCGAGGGCCGCGACGGCGGTCGCGGCGATGCCGACGGCGAGGCGTCGACCCTGTCGAACTGTGAACATGGTGTTTCCTATCTGTGATGGGCGAGAACGGTGGTGCCGTTGTGGGTCTGGGAGCCGGGCGGTGCTGTCACCCGGGATGGTGGAACGCGTCAGTCGTTGCGGTATGCCGCGGTCTGCATGTTCGCCTCCGCTTCTGCGACGACGGGGTCTGGTGCGGTGGACCGGTCGCCGCCAGTGGTGGCGTGACCCCTGGTCTCGTCGACCCGCGTGTGGGTCGCCTGGACGCCGCGCGGCACGACGGCGCGCTGCAGCAGGGAGAAGACGCCTTCGAGGAGGAGGGCGAGCACGATGATGATGATCGAGCCGGCGAGCATCTGCGCGTAGTCCCGTACCGGGAGGCCGTCGAGGATGTAGCGACCGAGGCCGGGGCCGTTGGTGAGGAACGCGACGACGGTGGCGGTCGCGATCGTCTGCAGGACCGCCGAGCGGACGCCACCGATCATGAGCGGGAGGGCGAGCGGGATCTCCACCTTGCCGAGGATCTGCCACTCGTTCATCCCGACGGCACGCGCGGCGTCGATGGTCTGGCGGTCGATCGACTCGACACCGCCGTACGCACCGGCCAGGACGGGCGGGACGGCGAGCACGACGAGGGCCGTGATCGCCGGGACGAGACTCGTGCTGGAGAAACCCCACCCGAGCGTGATGAGCGCGAGGAGCGAGAGCAGACCGAGGGTCGGCAACGCCCGCAGCGCGCCGGTGATCGCGACCGCGATCTCCCGCCCCTTTCCGGTGTGCCCGATGAGGAGCCCCAGTGGGATCGCGATGACGCAGGCGATGAGGACGGTCAGGCTGGTCACGGCCAGGTGCTGGAGGACCCGCACAGGGATGCCGCCGGGGCCCTCCCAGTGCGCGGGGTCGAAGATCCAGGCGAAGGCGGCGAGGAAGTTGATCATGCGGCTCCTCCCCCGGCGGTCGCCAGCTCACGGGCTTCGGTGGCCGCACGACGACGACGGATCGCACCCTTCGAGCTGATCCGCGTCCACGGCATCAGGAGCCGTCCGAGGAGCACCAGCAGGACGTCGAACACGATCGCGATCACGACCGTCCCGACGATGCCGGTCAGGATCTCGATCGGGAACTGCCGGTTGTAGCCGTCGGTGAAGAGGTAGCCGAGGTTCGTCACGCCGATGAGGGCGCCGACGCTCAGCAGGCTGATGGTGCTCGCGGAGACCACCCGGATGCCGGCGAGCATGAGCGGACCGGCCAACGGGAACTCGACCCGCCAGAACCGCTGGCCGGTGGAGAACCCCACGGCCTGTGCCGACTGCCGGACCCCGGCGTCGACGGCGTCGAGCGCGTCGGCGACCGTGCGGACGAGCAGGGCCACGGCGTAGATGGTGAGCGCGATCACGACGTTCGCCGGATCGAGGATCTTCGTGCCGATGAGGGACGGCATGAGGACGAACAGCGGCAGGGACGGGATCGCGTAGAGGATGCCGCTCAGCGTGAGCAGCACGCCACGCGACCACCGGTACCGGTGTGCGAGCCAGCCGAGGGGCAGGGAGATGAGGAACCCCAGGATGATCGGGGGCAGGCTCAGCTGGACATGGGTGAGGGTGAGGTCCCAGATCATGTCCCAGTTCGCGATGACCCAGCTCATGTGGATGCGCCGTCCTTCCGGACGTCGAGGCCCGGGCGGTCGCCTGCGCGGGGCCCGGCTCCGAGGACACCGGCGGGGCGGCCCGACTCGTCGACGACGACGTCGCGTCCGTCGACGCGCTCGACGTGCAGGGTCCGCTGGCCGCGATCGGCGCCGATGAACTGGGCGACGAAGTCGTCGGCCGGGTTGGCGACGATCTCGGCCGGCGTGCCGACCTGGGCGATGTGGCCGCCCTTCTGCAGGATGACGACCTGGTCGCCGAGGAGGAAGGCCTCGTCGATGTCGTGGGTGACGAACACGATCGTCTTCGCGATGTCGCGCTGCAGTCGCAGCAGCTCCCGCTGGAGTTCGGCACGCACGAGCGGGTCGACGGCGCCGAACGGCTCGTCCATCAGCAGGATGTTCGGGTCGATCGCGAGGCCTCGTGCGACGCCGACGCGCTGCTGCTGGCCGCCGGAGAGTTGGCTCGGGTACCGGTCGGCGAGCGCACGGTCGAGTCCGACGGTGTCGAGGAGGGTGAGTGCGTCCGCCCGGGCCTGCTTCTTGTTGACCCCGGTGAGCATGGGCACCGTCGCCACGTTGTCAATCACGGTGCGGTGCGGGAGGAGACCGGAGTTCTGCATGACGTAGCCGATGCGGCGACGGAGACGGACGGGGTCGACGGCGGAGACGACCTCGTCGTCGATGACGATGCGTCCCTCGCTCGGATCGACCATGCGGTTGATCATCCGCAGGAGCGTGGTCTTGCCGCAGCCTGATGACCCCACGAAGACCGTGGTGGACCGCGACGGGATCTTGAGGGAGAAGTCGTCGACCGCGAGAGTGCCGTCGTCGAAGCGCTTGGAGACGTGTTCGAAGGAGATCATGCTGGACCGATGCCTCTTCTCTGCACGGCTGTTCGTGACAGGTCGTCTTCCAAGGGTCGTCGCCGCCGCGGTCGGTGGCTCGCTGAACGTCTCTCGGTCGGTGGTCCGAACCTACCGGAGGGCACTGACATCGCCCACCCCCTCGACACGTGTCGAAATACATGGCATGCGACGGCGTGGGCGCGTCCGCGCACGGCCACCGCCCGGCCGCCGTGGCTCAGGATCGGTCGACTCCCAGCGCGGCGAGCGCCGCCGTGACGAGCTGCTGACCGTGCAGCTCCTGCTCGATCGCCGACCGGAGGCCGGCGTGGGCGACGGAGAGCCCGACGGACCATTCGTCGTGCTCGCCAGGGCCGAGCGCGTCCGCCGCGACGACCGCCTCGACCGCCAGCACGTCCGCGAGGAGGGCGGTCGAGCGTTCCAGCAGTCGCAGCGAGGTCCCGGCGAAGGAGGCCGGGTCGTCCGAGTCCTCGTCCGGCACGCCGGCGGCGACGACCGGCGTCGCGAGCACGCGCAGCTCGGCGACGAGGTCCGTTGCCGACCGACCGAGCCGACCCGGTACGAGCCCGTGCCCGGTCCCCCGGTGGTCGGCACCGTCTCCGCCGATGCGTCCGAGCCGTCGCTCGGCGGCAGCGGCGGTGTGCGCGATGGCCGCGCGCAGCCCGTCGAAGGCGCGGGCGAGCCGGGCGCCATGCAGCAACCCGCCGGTCCGCAGGACACCCGACGCCTGATCGACGAGTGGATCCTCCGAGGCCGTTCCGAGCGTCGCTTCCACGAGCAGGACGGCCGCCGTGACCTCGTCGGCGAGGGCACCGTTGATCTGCGGGGTCGCGCGGAGCCGCAGTCCGTCCCGGTCCCGTCCGCCGCGCGCACCTTTCGGGTCGACCGGCGTCGCCAACAACTCGGAGATCCGCTCGCTGCTCGCCCGGGTACCCGCCGACGGGCTGCCGGCGAGGACCCTCGCGTCGAACGCCGGTCCTCGCCCGCCGAGCCCGGACCGCGCAGCGGCCCGCGACGAGAGCGCGCTCGTGGTGTCCGCCAGCCGACTGAGCGCGCCGAGCCGGTGGAGTGCGAGCGCACCGACGCCGAGAGAGTAGGCGTTGTGGTGGACGAACGCCAAGCCCTCGTGCACAGCGAGGTCGAGCGGCGCGAGCCCCACCCGCGACAGCGCGACCTGCGCCGGGAGCCGCTCGCCCGCGAGGACCGCCTCCCCCTGCCCGATCACGAGCGTCGCGACGGACGCCAGGTGGGTCTCGTCGCCGTCGCCGAGGGATCCGACGGACGGGATCACCGGGGTCACCCCACGGTTGAGGAGCTCCGCGACGAACACGGCCGTCTCGAGGCGGATCCCGGATGCCCCACGGGTCCAGCCGGCGAGCCGGGCGGCGACCACCGCCCGAGCACGGTCCACCGAGAGCGGCAGTCCGATGCCGCCACGGCGGTCATGGACGACGCGCTCCTCCAGAGCCGAGGCCTCGAGCGTCACGGTGCGCGGAGCCGCTCGTCCCCCGCCGGGACCCGGGGACCGTGGACCGAGGGACCGAGGACCCTGCGCACCGACTCCGACCGGCGTCGTCTGCCGGTCGACGATGGCCCTGCCGGCACCGATGCGGTCGAGCGCCGGGGTGTCGAGGACGACGATGGCGTGGTCACGGGACACGGCCACGAGGTCGTCGACCGAGATCGGACCGATGCCGAACACGACGGGCGCTCCCATCAGTGCACGCCCGTCGATCGGTCGGCGGCGTTCGTCTGGTCTGCGCTGCTGGACACGGGTCGCTCCATCCGCTCGTCGAGGGGCCGTGGACCGGCCGGGATGGACGTCAGCGTACGAGCGCCCGGCGGCCGGTGCACGGTGTGTGTCGACGTATGACGGCACACGGGAACGGCCGGTGTTCGGCGAGGTGTCCGTCGACCTCAGCGGTAGCGGCGTCCCTCGTCGCGGCGGTAGAGGGCGAGGACCACGACGGTCAGGACGAGCGTCCAGGCCAGGACGCCGACCCACGACCACCACGGCAACTCGCCACCCTGGACCGCCCAGACGACGAGCTCCCGGGTCTGGCGGCTCGGGAGGAACATCGACAGCCGGTCGAGCCACGGGGCGAAGAGGAACGGCGGGATGAACAGTCCGCCGGCGAAGGCCAGCGAGAACATGACCACCTGCACCACGGCGATCGCGGCCTTGCTGGGGAGGGCGTACCCGATCGCGGTGCCGATGAGCATGAACGGCAGGGCACCCACCAGGAGCGCCACGATGCCGCCGAGCAATCCCATCGGAGTCGTGGTGGCGGCGGTCAGGAGCGCTCCGAGCACCACGACCGGTATGACGGCCGCGAACCCGAGGAGGCCGACCGAGCAGAGGTGCGAGAGGACACGGGCGACACCCGTGACCGGGAGCGTGCGGAGGTACGGATCCCACGCCTGCTCCCTCGCCTGGGCGATGGTCAGGCCGAAGCCGAACAGGGAGTTGGCGAGCACCGCGAAGACGATGAGGGAGATGACGGCCTGGGTCGCGATGACGGGATCGCCGGCGACCTGTGCCTGCGGGACGACGAAGAACAGGAGCGAGAGCGCCGGGAACACGAGCGAGCCGATCAGCGCGATCGGGACGCGTACGGTCTCGAGCAGGGAGTACCGCGCGTGCAGGGCGGTGAGCTGGAGTGTGGTGGCCATCAGGCGGCGCTCCGTTCGGCGTCCGCCCGGGCATCCGCGGTGAGGGTCAGGAACGCCTCCTCGAGGGTCGCGCCGCGCACGGCGAGATCGGTGAACGGGACCTCGGACCGGACGAGATCGCGCACGAACGCGTCGGCGTCACGGACGTCCAGTTCGACGGCGTCACCGTCACGACTCGCCTGGACGACCGCGGCGAGCCGCTCCACCGCTCCGGGGTCTGTGGTCCGGAGCCGCACCCGGTGGATGCCGACGAGCCCGAGCACGTCGCGCAGTGGGGCATCGGTGACGACCCGTCCGCCGCCCAGCACCACGACGCGCTCGGCGAGCGCTTCGATCTCCTCGAGGTAGTGACTGGTGAGGACGATCGTCGCCCCGAGTTCGTGTTGCCGGCGGATCGCGTCCCAGAGGGTTCGGCGGGCGTCGACGTCGAGACCTGTCGTCGGCTCGTCGAGGAGCACGAGACGCGGTCTGCCGACGAACGCGAGTGCGACCGCGAGGCGGCGCTGCTGGCCGCCCGAGAGCGAGCCCGTCTGGCGTCGGAGGAGGTCGCCGAAACCGAACTGCTCCGCCAGGGCGGCCGTCGGCACGCGGTCCGCGAAGTGCCGTCCGACGAAGTCGACGACCTCTCCCACCCGGAGCGTGGGCGGCAGTGCCGTCTCCTGCGGTGTCGATCCGAGCCGCGTGCGGTTGACCGCTTGGGCGGGATCGCCGCCGAAGAGCGTCACCGTGCCGGTCGTCGGACGTCGGGTGCCCTGCAGCAGGGAGAGCACGGAGGACTTGCCGGCGCCGTTGGGCCCGAGGAGCCCGACGAGCGAGCCCGGCTCGATCCGGAGGTCGACGTCGTGCAGCGCGGTCACGTCGCCGTAACGTCGTGTCACGCCCTCGAGGGTGGCCAGTGGTGTGATCGTCATGATGTCCCCGTTCCCGACGCGCCGCCGAGCATCGCTCGAAGGCCGGTCATGTAGTCCTCGAACGCGCGGCGCCCGAGCGTGGTGAGTTCCAGGTAGGTGACCGGGGTGCGTCCCCGGTGGGTCTTCGTGACGAGGACGTAGGCTCCGTCCTCGAGTTTCCGCAGGTGTGTGGACAGGTTCCCGGCGGTCATGTCGAGCATCTCCTGCAGGCGGGGGAACGACATGCTGCTGTCCGCGTCGATCGCCGCGAGCGTCGACATGATGCGCAGGCGGGCTTGAGCGTGGATGAGGGGGTCGAGTTCGTCCATCGGTCACGCCGCCGATCGGTGGGCACGCCGACGGCGGGTCGCCTCGAGGAACGTCGCGTACACGAGGAACCCGCCTCCGCCGGCGATGGCCATGATGAGCGCGTTGCCCGGCGAGCCGAAGAACGGTGCGGCTATGCCGACCACGATGATCCAGATACCCATGCCGTACATGAGGCGGTCGCGCCAGACTGCTCCACCTGCGAGGTAGAGCAGTCCGACCACGAGGCTGTAGATGGCCGGGTAGAAGATGGCGGCGAGTGCGGGTGCCATCCCCGCAGCGAACAGAGCGCCTCCGAACACCGCCGCTGCCGTGCACCCGATCGCCCAGGCGATGCCGTACATGGTCCCCTGCACCTGCTGTGCTCCCTGGATCCCGCGCGACACGCGGGAGCCGATGATCGACGACGAGACGATGCCGCCGACCATCAGGATCCCGAAGAGCCATCCGGCGACCGTCGGCGGCGTGGTGAACCAGGGGTTCTCGTCGCTCGCGGACCAGAGCGCGAGGAATCCGACGGTCCACGCGACACCCCAGATGTACACGATCGCGATGGTGGGCCTCGTGAAGATGTCGTCGACACGGCTCGCCTGTCGCTCCTGCAGAGCGAGCATGGCGGCCGGGTCGAGCGCGTCCGAGCCGTCGGTGGGTTCCATCGGTGAAGTCATATGTACTTTGTAACGCAAACCACTCTGCGAAGCAACCCTGTTTGCGAGACAACGTGCGGACAAGCCCACTCCATACCGAGGCGCGCCTGCCCAACTGCCCCTCGACAAGCTCAAGGTCCGGGGAAGGGTCCGCCGCATCAAGAGGCCCGGAGCGGCAGCACGACCGGTCCAGCCCGATACGATGGAGGGCTGATGTCCGACCTCCGAATCTCCTACCCGCCCGAGCTGCCGGTCAGTGCCGCCCGCGCGGACATCGCGCGTGCCATCAGCGAGAACCAGGTCGTCATCGTCGCCGGGGCGACGGGTTCCGGCAAGACCACCCAGCTGCCGAAGATCTGCCTCGAGCTCGGTCGCGAATCCATCGGGCACACGCAGCCCCGACGACTGGCCGCGCGCACGATCGCCGAACGCATCTCGGAGGAACTCGGCCAAGAGCTCGGTGGCATCGTCGGCTACCAGGTCCGCTTCACCGATCAGGCGTCGAAGGCGACGAAGATCAAGCTGATGACCGACGGCATCCTGCTGAACGAGATCCACCGCGACCGGATGCTGCGCAAGTACGACACGATCATCATCGATGAGGCGCACGAGCGCAGCCTCAACATCGACTTCCTGCTCGGCTACCTCAAGCAGCTCCTCCCCCAGCGCCCCGACCTCAAGGTCATCATCACGTCCGCGACGATCGACCCGGAGAGCTTCTCGAAGCACTTCGACGGAGCGCCCATCGTCGAGGTCTCCGGCCGCACGTACCCGGTCGAGATCCGCTACCGGCCGCTCGTGGCCGACGAGCCCACGGACGACGATGAGGACGCCCCCGAGTCCGAGGCAGCCGACCGCGACTACCTCGAAGGCATCAACGCGGCCCTCGACGAGCTGGCGCGAGAGTCGATGGGCGACGTCCTCGTCTTCCTGTCCGGTGAGACGGAGATCCGCGACGCCGCCGACGCCATTCGCGGCCGCAACCTGCCCGGCACCGAGGTGCTGCCGCTCTACGGCCGGCTCTCCTCCGCCGACCAGCACCGCGTGTTCCAACCGTCGACCGTGGCAGGCCTCCGCCGGCGCATCATCCTCGCGACGAACGTGGCCGAAACGAGCCTCACGGTACCCGGCATCAAGTACGTGATCGACGCCGGAACCGCCCGCATCTCGCGCTACAGCGTGCGGTCCAAGGTGCAGCGGCTCCCCATCGAGGCGATCTCGCAGGCGTCGGCGAACCAGCGTTCGGGTCGGTCCGGCCGCACGAGCGACGGCATCGCCATCCGCCTCTACTCGGAGGACGACTTCGCGAAGCGCCCGGAGTTCACCGAACCGGAGATCCTCCGCACGAACCTCGCCGCGGTGATCCTCCAGATGATCTCCCTCGGCCTCGGCGACATCGCCGCCTTCCCCTTCCTCCAACCGCCGGACGCCCGCGGCATCAAGGACGGCGTCGACCTGCTGTCCGAACTCGGCGCGATCGAGACGCGCACCTTCGCCGACGGGTCACCTCGCGGCGGCGGTCCACGCCTCACGCGGGTGGGGCGCGACCTCAGCCGCCTGCCGATCGATCCGCGGTTCGCGCGCATGGTCGTGGAGTCGAAGCGGCACGGGGTGTCGCGGGAGGTGCTCGCGATCGTCGCGGCGCTCACCATCCAGGACCCACGCGAACGACCGCTCGAGCACCGGCAGAAGGCCGACGAACTGCACCGCCGGTTCGTCGACCCCACGAGCGACTTCCTCGCCCTCCTGAACCTCTGGAACTACCTCGAGGAGAAACAGGACGAGCTGTCGTCGAGCGCGTTCCGTCGGCTCTGCAAGAACGAGTTCCTCAACTACCTCCGCGTCCGCGAATGGCACGACGTCTACCGCCAGCTGCGCCAGCTCGCGAAGCCCCTCGGCCTGACGATCAACGAGCCGGCGGTGAACCCCGACGGCATCCACAAGTCGCTCCTCGCGGGGCTCCTCTCCCACATCGGACTGAAGGACCAGACCGTCGCTCCGGTCGTGAAGGGCTGGAACGCCCCACCGGCGACCAAGACCGCGAAGAAGGGCGACTACATCGGCGCCCGCCAGACGCGCTTCGTCCTCTTCCCCGGGTCCGCGCTCGCGAAGAAGCAGCCGAACGCCGTGATGAGTGCGGAACTCGTGGAGACGAGTCGGCTGTTCGCCCGGACCAACGCCTCGATCGACCCGGCGTGGGCTGAACAGATCGCCGGCGACCTCTGCAAGCGGTCGTACAGCGAGCCGCACTGGGAGAAGAACCAGGGTTCCGCCGTCGCCTTCGAGAAGGTGACGCTCTTCGGCGTGCCGATCGTGCCGCGCCGCCGGGTGCAGTTCGGTCGCATCGACCAGGAGCAGGCCCGCGAGCTGTTCCTGCGGCACGCGCTCGTCGACGGCGAGTGGACCCACGACATCGGTCGCGACAAGCTGTTCGACTTCCACCGCGCGAACCGACGACTGCGCAAGGAGCTGAGCGAGCTCGAGGAGCGGACGCGACGCCGCGACATCCTCTTCGACGACGAAGCCGTCTTCGACTTCTACGACGCCCGCGTCCCTGCCGAGATCTCGACGACGCGGGGCTTCGAGTCCTGGTGGCGCAAGTCGCGCGTCGAGCAGCCCGAGCTGCTCACGATGCGGCAGGAGGATCTCCTCCCCGAGGACGCTCCGGCGGTGGATGAGGACCGCTTCCCCGCCGAGTGGGTGCAGGCCGATCAGCGGTTGAAGCTCAGCTACCGTTTCGAGCCCGGAAGCGACGACGACGGCGTGACGGTCATCGTTCCCCTCGCCCTGCTCGACCGGCTCTCGCCCGCGGGTTTCGACTGGCAGGTCCCCGGTCTCCGTCGGGACCTCATCACAGCGATGATCAAAGCGCTCCCGAAGGCCCTGCGTCGGAACATCGTGCCTGCGGCCGACTGGGCGGCGAAGCTGCTCGCCGAGCTCCCCGCCGACGTCCCGGCGGTCGCCCCCGGCAGTCCCGCCGCCGAGGACTCGTTCGCCACCCGTCTCGCGAACGCGATCAAACGGCTCTCCTACATGGACATCTCGGCCTCGGACTTCGAGATGGAACGCGTCCCCGAGCACCTGCTCGTGACCTTCCGGGTCATCGACGAGCGCGGCCGGACGCTCGCCAGCGGCAAGGACCTCGTCGAGCTGCAGCAGCGCCTGAAGCAGCGCACCCGGGCGAGCGTCGCCAAGGTCGCGGCCGCCAGAGCGCCCAACGCCATCGAACGCTCCGGGTTCACCAGGTGGGACTTCGACGACCTCCCCCGCTTCATCGACATCCGCCAGGAGGACGGCGTGATCCGCGGCTACCCTGCGATCGTCGACGACGGTACGAGCGTGTCGATCCGGATCATGAGCACGGAGGCCGACCAGGCCCGCGCCATGCCCGCGGGGGTGCGCCGCCTCCTCCTGCTCGCGATCCCGTCCCCGACGGCCTACGTGCAGCAGCACCTCAAGGCCAACGAGAAGCTCGCGCTCGCGACGAGCCCCTACCGGTCGACGCCGGCGTTGTTCGAGGACTGCCTCGCCGCCTGCATCGACGATGTCCTGTTCCGCGTGGTGCCCGACGGACAGGTGTTCTCCCGACTGCAGTACGAGACGCTTCGCGACCGAGTGTCCGCCTCGGTCATGGACCGCATGTTCCAGACGGTCGCCATCGTCGCCCGCATCCTGCAGGCCGCGCGCGACACGGAGAAGGCCATGAAGGCGGCGACGAGCATGACGCTGCTCGCGGCCCTCACCGACATGCGGGGCCAGCTCGACGGACTGGTCTTCCCGGGCTTCGTCTCCCGGACGGGCTCAGCACGACTCGAGCATCTGCCGCGCTACCTCGCCGGCATCCGATACCGCGCCGAGCGACTGACGGACAACCCGAACCGCGACCGGGTGTGGATGACGGAGGCGCAGACGGCGTCGGCGCGGTTCGAGGCCGCCGGCGGCACGATCCCACTGCCCACCGAAGCTCCGGAGCACCTCGTGAAGGCCCGGTGGATGCTCGAGGAGCTCCGGATCAGCCTGTTCGCCCAGCAGCTGGGCACGGCCGAGTCGGTGTCGTTGCAGCGCCTGCAGAAGGTCCTCGCGGGCTAGCGATCCCCGGTCCCTGAGCCTGTCGAAGGGCGCATCTCGACAGGCTCGATGTCCGGAGTCGGCGAGTCAGGCCCCGGGTCCCGTCGCCACCGGACGCTCCGGGTGGTTCGCCCACTCGCTCCACGACCCCGGGTACAGCACCGGTTCGAAGCCGGCCAAGGTCAGTGCGACCGCGTTGTGCGCCGCGGTCACCCCGCTGCCGCAGTAGGTGGCGACCGTCGCGTCCGCAGGCACGCCCGCGGCGAGGAACTGCTCGCGGAGGGTCTCGGGCGACAGGAACCGGCCGTCGGCGCCGACGTTGGCGGTCGTCGGCGTGCTGAGCGCGCCGGGGATGTGACCGGCCCGAGGGTCGATCGGTTCGACGTCGCCCCGGTACCGTTCGCCGGCGCGCGCATCGAGCAGCACCCGTCCCTCCCCCGCCCACGTCGCTGCGGTGTCGATGTCGATGCTCGGCAGGACACCCGTCGTCAGCGTGACCGTCCCGGGTTCCGGGACGACCTCGCCGCGCTCCACGGGCAGTCCGGCGTCCGTCCACGCCCGGAACGCGCCGTCGAGGATACGGACGTCCGCGATGCCGGCGTTCCGGAGCACCCACCAGGCTCGTGCCGCCGACAGGCTCTTGAGGTCGTCGTAGACCACGACGACGTCGCCGTCGTCGACGCCCCACGATCGCGCGGACGCCTGGAGCGCCTCGCGATCGGGCAGGGGGTGACGGCCTCGGACGGCCGGTTCTCCGGTCGGCACGTGGTCGGCCAGCTCGTGGTCGAGGTCGACGTACACGGCGCCGGGCACGTGCCCCTCGAGGTAGGCGGGCCGTCCGTCCGGTGCGTCGAGTCGCCACCGCACGTCCAGGACGCGCACCGGCGTCTCGGAGGCGATCACAGCGGCGAGGTCGTCCGGGGCGATGAGGATGGGCATGCGTCCAGCGTACGCACGCGAGGTCGACGCGACCTGCGCCCGACCGGTCGGTCACCGTCACACCGGGTAACAGAGTTGCAGCTCCGGCCGGATGAGCGAAACGTAGCCTGTGCAGCGTCCACCGAATCGGCGTTGCAGCAGTCGTCCACAGCCGTTCGAAGGATCCCCCGTGAGCTCAGTCCACCCGGCAGCCGCCTCCGTGACCACCTTGCCGTCCCCCGTCGACGGTGGCGAGGTCGCCCCCGGTTTCGCCTCCCTGTCCCCCGACGACTTCAAGTCGGCGTTCCGTCAGCACCCGGCCGGCGTCTCGGTCATCACCGCGGACGACGGCAGCGGGCCGGTGGGACTCACCGCCACCTCGGTCTTCTCCGTCAGTGCGGAACCGCCGCTCCTCGTCTTCTCCGTGTCGTCGCTGTCCTCGAGCGCGCCGACCATCACCGCGTCCGACACCGTCGTGGTCCACCTTCTGGGTTCCGAGCAGCTGCACATCGCGAAGCTCTGCGCGACGAGTGGGATCGACCGTTTCGCCGACACCTCCATCTGGGACCGCCTGCCGACGGGCGAGCCGTACTTCACGGGCAACGGCGTCTGGATCCGCGGACGCATCGTCAACCGCATGGAGGCGGGCACCTCGACGGTCATCGCGGTGCACGCGCTGGAGTCGAGCGTCTCGCAGCCGCAAGCGGCCGAGGAGCCGGTCCGGGCCGAGCCTGCCGCCGAGGCGTCCGCTCCTGCCGCCCCGACATTCAGCCCCAGCTTCGACGGCGCACCGCTCGTCTACCACAACCGCACCTGGCACCGTCTCGACGCGAACTCGCAGATCGACGGCTGAGCGGCCTGCTGCTGGACATGTGTGCACTCGCAACCCGCCGTCGGTCCACCGATCTCCGGATAGCGTGGTGACATCACCATCGTCGAGAGGACCCTCATGGCTGGATCGAAAGCCCGCACCGCCGCACGTCTGCTGCTCGGAGGCGCACTCGTGTTCGCCGGCATCAGCCACCTGACCTTCGCTCGGAAGGATTTCCAGGCGCAGGTGCCGGAATGGGTCCCGATCGACGAGGACACCACCGTGCTCGCCTCGGGCGTCGTCGAGATCGCCCTGGGTGCGGCGCTCGCCTCAGGTGTCAAGCGGACGGCCGTCGGCAACCTCGCTGCGGCGTTCTTCACCGCGATCTTCCCGGGTAACCTCTCCCAGTGGCTCAACCGCCGCGACGCCTTCGGTCTCGACACCGACAGCCGCCGGTTCACCCGCCTCTTCTTCCAGCCCGTGCTCATCGCCTGGGCTCTCTGGTCCACCCGCCGCTGAGCACCCGCCGTCGCTGACTCGCCCGAATCTGCGCGTTTCCGCGTCGGATTCGAACATCCTCGGGCGAGTCAGCGGCGCACGGCGGATCGCCAGGTAGGGTCGAGGACACCAGAGCCACAGGGAGAACGATGCTGACGACCGAAGCGACCATGGACGAGCTGCTCGTCGCCGAATCCGTCGAGACGCCGAGCGCCGGACGCAACGGTGTCGTGAGTCTCGTCTCGCTCGTCGTCATCCTCACGATCGTGGTCACCGCGATCGCGGCGCTCTTCTTCCCCGTCGTCCAGGGCGCGACCGCGTTCTTCTACTTCTTCCTGGCCGGCTTCGGTGGCGGCCTCGGCGGCTGACGCCGCTACACGCTGAACGCCTGAGGGCCGGATGGAATCGTGGATTCCATCCGGCCCTCGTGCGTTCAGCGCAGTTGCGCGGTGACTAGAAGTCCCAGTCCTCGTCTTCCGTGACCACGGCCTTGCCGATCACGTAGGAGGAGCCCGAGCCCGAGAAGAAGTCGTGGTTCTCGTCAGCGTTCGGCGAGAGCGCCGAGAGGATCGCCGGGTTCACGTCCGTGACCGTCTTCGGGAACATGGCCTCGTAGCCGAGGTTCATGAGCGCCTTGTTGGCGTTGTAGTGCAGGAACTTCTTGACGTCCTCGGTCAGGCCGACCTCGTCGTAGAGGTCCTGCGTGTACTGCACCTCGTTGTCGTAGAGCTCGTAGAGCAGCGAGAACGTGTAGTCCTTGACGTCGTCGCGCTCCGCCTGCGTCAGCTTCTCGAGGCCCTTCTGGAACTTGTATCCGATGTAGTACCCGTGCACGGCCTCATCGCGGATGATCAGGCGGATCATGTCGGCGGTGTTGGTGAGCTTCGCGCGGCTCGACCAGTGCATCGGGAGGTAGAAGCCCGAGTAGAAGAGGAACGACTCGAGGAGGGTCGAGGCGGCCTTCCGCTTCAGCGGGTCGTCACCGTGGTAGCGGTCGAGGACGATGGACGCCTTCTTCTGCAGGTTCGGGTTCTCGACCGACCAGCGGAACGCCTCGTCGATCTCCTTCGTGCTGCTGAGCGTGGAGAAGATCGAGGAGTAGCTCTTCGCGTGCACCGACTCCATGAACGCGATGTTCGTGTAGACGGCCTCCTCGTGCGGGGTGATCGCATCGGGGATGAGGGCGACGGCGCCGACGGTGCCCTGGATCGTGTCGAGGAGCGTGAGGCCCGTGAACACGCGCATGGTGAGCTGCTGCTCCTGCGGCGTCAGGGTGTTCCACGACTGGACGTCGTTCGACAGCGGGATCTTCTCGGGCAGCCAGAAGTTGTTGACGAGGCGGTTCCAGACCTCGACGTCCTTCTCGTCCTCGATCTTGTTCCAGTTGATCGCCTGGACGCGGTCGACCAGCTTGAGCTTCTCTGACATGAATTGGTGTCCTCTATCGGGAAGTGGGGTTGGCCCTTCGACAGGCTCAGGGACCGGTGATGCTGATGGCCCTCGACGGACCGGTGATACGAATGAGCCTCCGACAGGCTCAGGGACCGGAATACCGGTCACTGAGCCTGTCGAAGTGCGGATGACGAAGCGCGAAGCTCCTTAGAGCATGCAGCTGACGCAGCCGTCGACTTCCGTGCCCTCGAGCGCGAGCTGGCGGAGTCGGATGTAGTAGATGGTCTTGATGCCCTTCTTCCACGCGTAGATCTGCGCCTTGTTGATGTCGCGCGTGGTGGCGGTGTCCTTGAAGAACAGCGTCAGCGACAGCCCCTGGTCGACGTGCTGCGTCGCCGCGGCGTACGTGTCGATGATCTTCTCGGCACCGATCTCGTAGGCGTCCTCGTAGTACTCCAGGTTGTCGTTCGTCATGAACGGAGCCGGGTAGTACACGCGACCGAGCTTGCCTTCCTTGCGGATCTCGATCTTCGACGCGATCGGGTGGATCGACGACGTGGAGTTGTTGATGTAGGAGATCGAACCGGTCGGCGGGACGGCCTGGAGGTTCTGGTTGTAGATGCCGTACTCCTGGATGGACGCCTTGAGGGCCGTCCAGTCCGCCTGCGTCGGGATCTGCACGCCGGCCTGCTCGAAGAGCTCGCGGCCACGAGCCGTCTCAGGCTCCCAGACCTGGTCGATGTACTTGTCGAAGAACTCACCCGACGCGTACTGCGAGTCGGCGAAACCGTCGAAGGTCTCCCCGCGCTCCTTGGCGATGAGGTTCGAGGCGCGCAGCGCGTGGAACACCACCGTGTAGAAGTAGATGTTCGTGAAGTCGATGCCCTCGGGGCTGCCGTAGTGCACGCGCTCGCGGGCGAGGTAGCCGTGGAGGTTCATCTGGCCGAGGCCGATGGCGTGCGACTTGTCGTTGCCGTCCTCGATCGAACGCACCGAGGAGATGTGGCTCTGGTCGGACACGGAGGTGAGGCCGCGGATGGCGGTCTCGACCGTGCGACCGAAGTCGGGCGAGTCCATCGTGAGCGCGATGTTCAGCGAGCCGAGGTTGCAGGAGATGTCCTTGCCGATCTCCTTGTACGAGAGGTCCTCGTTGTAGGTGGTCGGCGTGTTGACCTGGAGGATCTCCGAGCAGAGGTTCGACATGTTGATGCGGCCCTTGATCGGGTTCGCCTTGTTCACCGTGTCTTCGAACACGATGTACGGGTAGCCGGACTCGAACTGGATCTCCGCGATGGTCTGGAAGAACTCGCGGGCGTTGATCTTCGTCTTCTTGATGCGGGAGTCGTCGACCATCTCGTGGTACTTCTCGCTCACCGAGATGTCGCCGAAGGGCACACCGTAGACGCGCTCGACGTCGTACGGGGAGAACAGGTACATGTCCTCGCCCTTCTTCGCCAGGTCGAAGGTGATGTCGGGGACGACGACGCCGAGGGACAGCGTCTTGATCCGGATCTTCTCGTCGGCGTTCTCACGCTTGGTGTCGAGGAAGCGCAGGATGTCGGGGTGGTGTGCGTTGAGGTACACCGCACCGGCGCCCTGACGTGCGCCGAGCTGGTTCGCGTAGCTGAAGGAGTCCTCGAGGAGCTTCATCACGGGGATGATGCCGCTCGACTGGTTCTCGATCTGCTTGATCGGCGCACCGGACTCACGGATGTTCGACAGCGAGAGCGCCACGCCACCGCCACGCTTCGAGAGCTGGAGCGCGGAGTTGATGCCACGGGCGATCGACTCCATGTTGTCCTCGATGCGGAGGAGGAAGCAGGAGACGAGCTCGCCTCGCTGGGCCTTGCCCGAGTTGAGGAAGGTGGGCGTCGCCGGCTGGAACCGACCCGCGATGATCTCCTCGACGAGCGCGACCGCGAGCTGCTGGTCGCCGTCGGCGAGACCGAGGGCGGTCATGACGACGCGGTCCTCGAAGCGCTCGAGGTAGCGCTTGCCGTCGAAGGTCTTCAGCGTGTACGAGGTGTAGTACTTGAACGCGCCGAGGAAGGTCTGGAAGCGGAACTTCTTCGAGTAGGCCAGGTCGTTGAGCTCCTGGATGAAGTCGAACGAGTACTTGTCGAGCACAGCCTGCTCGTAGTACTCCTTCTCGACGAGGTAGTCGAGCCGTTCCTTCAGCGAGTGGAAGAAGACGGTGTTCTGGTTGACGTGCTGGAGGAAGTACTCCCGCGCGGCCTCACGGTCCTTGTCGAACTGGATCTCGCCGTTCGGGCCGTAGAGGTTGAGCATCGCGTTGAGCGAGTGGTAGTCCATCTGGCTCGTCGACGGTGCGTCGATCACTGAAACTGGCGCTGCTGCCAAAATGATTCCAATCCATTGTGGACGGTGGTGACATCGTCCTGGGTTCCGAAGAGTTCGAAGCGGTACAGGTGCGGGACCTTGCATTTGCTGGCGATCACGTCGCCGGCGAGCCCGTAGGCCTCGCCGAAGTTCGTGTTGCCGGCGGCGATGACCCCGCGGATCAGGGAGCGGTTGGCCTCCACGTTGAGGAACCGGATCACCTGTTTGGGCACCGCTCCGTCGCCGTTGCCCCCGCCGTAGGTGGGGGTCACGAGGACGTAGGGTGCCGTGGCGTGCACGGCTTCGTCTTTCGCATACAGCGGGATCTGCAACGAGGGCAGGTCGAGCTTCTGCATGAAGCGATGCGTGTTGCCGGAAATGCTGGAGAAGTAGATCAGCCGTGGTTGCACGGGTGGCCTCCTCGTCGACGTCCGGACGGTCGGATGGTGCGGTGCTGCTGGAGCCGGCTCATGATGACGCCTGCGACCGTGGGCTCAAGCCAGACGTGCGGCGAGCTCTTCGATCTTGTCGGGACGGAAGCCCGACCAGTGGTCTTCCTCGGTGATGACGACCGGTGCCTGCAGGTAGCCGAGGGCCTTGACCTGCTCGAGTGCGTTCTCGTCGACCGAGAGGTCGAGGATGTTGTACTCGATGCCCTTGTTGTCGAGTGCGCGGTACGTCGCGGTGCACTGCACGCAACTGGGCTTCGTGTAGACCGTGATTGCCATAGCTCTTCGTGCCTTCCCCTCAAAATCTGGTGATTCCCGCGGCGTCCTGCGCCGGGGTTCCAATACTACATATAGTTGGCGACCTTCAGGCCAACCCCAAGGGCTAGTAGTTACAGCCCTGTAGTTTTCCACCGGGTTCTCCACCGTTTCGGGCGAGTTATCCACCGGTTCTCCACTGGGTACAACGCCCGTGGGCGACGCGAAAATCCCGGATTGACGGCCTTTTCTCCCCCGTCTGAGGGATATCTATCCACAGGTCGGATTCTCCTCCGCACCTCCGACATCCGTTGTCGGTTTGGGCGTGTCGCGGGCGTGTCGCGCGTGTCGGAACCGGTCCCTAGACTGGTGTCCTTGTGAGCAGCTACCGTGACCTTCTTCGTACCCCCGGCGTCGCCCGGATCATCGCGGCGCAGCTCACCGCACGCTTCCCGTTCGGGATGCTCTCGTTGGCCTTCCTGCTCCACATCGAGCAGGTCACCGGGTCCTACGGGGCCGCCGGGCTCGTCCTCGCCGCGACGAGCATCGGGCAGGCGATCGCCGGCCCCCTCACGAGCCGGTGGATGGGCGTCTGGGGCATCCGCAAGGTGCTCCTCCTCACCCTCGCGGTCTGTGCCGTCTCCGTCACGACCATCGCCCTCGTCACCATGACCGTCCCCGCGTACATGGCGGTCGGATTCGTCGCCGGGCTGAGCACGCCGCCCGTCCAGCCCGCGGTCCGCACCATCTACCCGAAGCTCGTCACCTCTCAGCAGCTCACCCCGCTGTTCTCCCTCGACGCCTCGGCCCAGGAGATCATCTGGGTGCTCGGGCCCGTCGTGACCACCTTCGTGTCCACCCAGGTCGGCACGGTCTGGGGCATCGCCCTGGCGGCGGTGATCATGGTCGTCGGCTGCCTGTGGTTCATCTCCTCACCGGAGGTCGGGCGCGTCCGCATCCCGAGGAGCCGTCGCAAGCTCGGGCAGGTGCTCAAGCGCCCGCCGGTCCTCCTCGCCACCGTCGTCGGCTTCCTCCTCATCGGCGCCTGTTCGGCCGTCGAGGCGGGCGTCGTCGCGACCTTCGGGCACGACGGCCTCGAAGCCGGTATCGTCCTTGCGATCTTCTCGGTCGGCTCGCTGGCCGGCGGCCTCGCCCTCGGACACACCCCGATCGGTCCCTACGCGCTGGCGCGCCGCATCTTCATCGTCTTCGCCGGACTCGCCGTCGCGAGCCTCTTCCTCAACGCCTGGTGGCTGTCGGTCACCCTCTTCGTCGCCGGCATCGGCATCGCGCCGGCCCTCGCCGTGCTCTTCGCCATCGTCTCGGCGAGCGTGAAGTTCAGCGACACGGCCGAGGCCTACGGCTGGGTCGGCACCGGCCAGCTCATCGGTGCTGCCATGGGCTCGGCGGCGGCCGGCTTCCTCATCGACGGTTCCGGAGCGGTCGGTGCGTTCTGGGTCGCCGGCGTGTTCGCCCTCTTCGGCTTCGTGATCCCGTGGATCGGTCACCGGTGGCACCCCGACCTCCGCGGCCGCGATGCGAGCCCGATCCCCGACACCGAGCCGATCAACACCCACCCGTCCTGAGCCGCCCCGCTTCAGTCGGCGGCGCGCAGCGGCGCGAGGGCCCCGTCGAGTGCGGCCAGTTCGCCCAGCAGCATCGGCAACATGGTCGTCTGGCGGTCGTTGGGTGTGAACACGCCGTCGGCGATCTGCCGTGAGACGTACGGGATCTCCACGTTCGCACCGGTACTGACGAGACCGAGTGCCTGCAGGACAGGTCGAAGCGCGACGACGCCGCGGGTTCCGCCCGACAGCCCGCCGTAGCTGACGATCCCGACCGGCTTCCTCGCCCACTCGTGCATGAGGTAGTCGAGCGCGTTCTTGAGGGCGGGTGCGTAGCTGTAGTTGTACTCGGGCGTCACGAACACGAAGGCGTCCGTCCGGTCGACCCGCTCGCTCCAGGCGATCGTGTGCGGGTGGACGTAGGCGCGCTTCCGCGGGTGCGCGGGTTCGTCCATGAACGGCAACGCCAGCTCGCGGAGATCGACCGCGTCGACGGTGAACCGCTCGTCCGTCTCTGCCACGCCGGCGACCCAGTCGGCGACGGCACCGCCCACCCGCTCGGGACGGACGCTCCCGGTGACGATCATGAGTTGCGGCATGGGCTCCCTTTCGACGATGACGGTGGCCCTGTCGAGGATACTGGTGCCATGGCAGACAGCACCCCGACCGTCCTCCTCAACGACGGGCACACGATCCCCCAGCTCGGCTTCGGCGTCTACAAGGTTCCGGACCTCGCCAGCACCGAGATCGTGCGGACGGCGCTGGAGGTCGGGTACCGCCACATCGACACCGCCTCGCTGTACGGCAACGAGCGCGGCACCGGCGTCGCGATCCGCGAGTCGGGCATCCCCCGCGACGAGCTCTTCGTCACGACGAAGGTCTGGAACACCGATCAGGGGTACGAGGAGACGCTGCGCGCGCTCGACACGAGCCTGGACCTCCTCGGCCTCGACCACGTCGACCTGTACCTCATCCACTGGCCGGCCCCGGGGCAGGACCGCTACCGCGAGACCTGGCGCGCGCTCGAGCGGTTGCGGGCCGAGGGACGTACGCGTTCCATCGGCGTCTCCAACTTCCACCGCAGCCATCTCGAACGACTCCTGGAGTCGGCGGAGGTCACCCCGGCCGTCAACCAGATCGAACTCCACCCGTTCCTCCCCCAGCGGGAGTTGCGCGCCGTCAACGCGGCACACGGCATCGCGACGGAGGCCTGGTCGCCACTCGCCCGCGGCCGCTTCTTCACGCCCGACGCGGACGGATCCGACGTCACCTCCGATCTCGGGGCCATCGCCCGGAAGCACGGGCGTACGGTCGCGCAGGTGGTGCTGCGCTGGCACCTGCAGCTCGGCAACATCGTCATCCCCAAGTCGGCCACACCGGCGCGGATCGCCGAGAACTTCGCGGTGTTCGACTTCACCCTCGACGCAGACGACCTGGCCGCCGTCTCGGCGCTCGAGAACGGCGAGCGCACCGGCACCGACCCGGACCGGCTCGACTGACGCGAGACCGTAGGCTGAACGCATGACCGAGCCCGTCGTCGACACCGCTTCCAGCCTCGCCGCCCGCACGATCACGCCTGTGGAGCTCCCGCGTCACCGCTGGGGTCGCCACGACGCGCAGGCTCGGGCGCTCGTGGTCCACGGACTCGGCAGCAACGGTCCGAGCACCTGGCGCATCTGCGCAGCCCTGGCCGATCGCGGTTGGCTCGTGGAGGCGGTCGACCTCCGCGGCCACGGCGTCGCCCCTCGTGCGCTGGACTACCGGGTCGAGGCCTACGCCGCCGATCTGCTGGCCACCAGGCCGACCCCCGTGCCCGGCGTCGGGCACGCCGCGTGGGACCTCGTCGTCGGACACTCGCTCGGAGGCGCCGCCACCGCGGTCGCCGCCGCAGCCGATCCGCGATGGGCGGCGGCGATCGTGCTGCTCGACCCGGCCATCGCGCTCGACGACCACGACGCCGAGATCATCCGGGCCAGCCAGGAGGCCGCCTTCGCGGACAACACGATCGCATCCGTCCGCGCGAAGAACCCCGAGTGGCACCCGCTCGACGTGGAGATCAAGGTCCAGGCGGTGTCCGAGGCGAGCCGGTGGGCGATCGAGCAGACGAGCGAGCAGAACCATCCGTGGGACGTCCGCCCCGCTGCGGCCGCTCTGCGCAACCCGACCTTCGTGATCGCCTCCGACCCGGAGGTGTACAGCCTCTTCCGCGGCGCGCTCGCCGCCGAGGTCCTCGCCAACCGCCAGGTCAGCCTGACGATCGTCCAGGGCGCCGGTCACAACGTGCACCGGGACCGCCCGGCGGAGACCACGAAGGCCATCGGCGATTGGGCCGAGCTGCAACTCGAGCAGCGGTCGCGTCGCGAGACCTGATCCCGACCCGCTTCCCAGTGTCCCTGCACCTCCGCGGTGCAGCGGCTCCCTCGGGTGATGCGCGTCGCGAGACCTGATCGTGACCCGCTTCCCAGGGTCCCTGCACCTCCGCGGTGCAGCGGCTCCCTAGGGTGATGCCATGAAGCGCTCAGCAGTGACCCGCACCACCACCGTGTTCGTCTCCGCCGTCCTCGTCGGGCTCGTTCTCTCGGGCTGCTCGGCCGGGTCGAGCACCGAGGCCGGCAGCGACTCCCGCGCTGCGATGCCCGTCCCCGGCCAGGTCTCCGGCGACGCGCAGGTCGGCGTCGACGGCGCCGCTTCGCCAGACCTCACGCAACAGCAGGTGGTCACGACCGGTTCGCTCACCGTCACCGCCGACGACCCGATCAGCACCGCGACGGACGCCACTCGGATCGTCACCGAGGCGGGCGGGCGCGTCGACAGCCGCGACGAGACTCCGGGCACCGCCGACCAAGCCGCACAGGCGACCCTGACGGTCCGCATCCCCGCCGACGACTTCGACGACGTGCTCGCGCGGCTGCAGGCGCTCGGCACGGTGAACAACCTCTCCGTGTCCGCGGTGGACGTCACGGCACAGGCCGCCGACCTCGACGCGCGGGTCACCGCCCTCCAGGCCTCGGTCGACCGACTGCTCGGACTCATGGCGGCTTCGACCACGACGGCCGACCTCCTCGCCGCCGAGACCAGCCTGTCCCAGCGGCAGGCGGAACTGGACGGGCTCGTCGCCCAGCGCGACGCGCTCGCCGATCAGGTCGAATTCTCCTCCGTGTTCGTGAGCTTCGTGGCCCCAGGCGTGGTCGCACCGGGTGTGCCCACCGACTTCTGGGGCGGCGTGGTCGCCGGGTGGAACGCGCTCGTCGCCGCCGCCTCGGGGCTCGTCGTCGTGGTCGGCGTCCTG
Organism: Plantibacter sp. VKM Ac-2876; assembly: GCF_015350715.1. NCBI lineage: Bacteria > Bacillati > Actinomycetota > Actinomycetes > Micrococcales > Microbacteriaceae > Plantibacter > Plantibacter sp. VKM Ac-2876. Next base: position 1,023,448 of record NZ_JADKSI010000002.1, read on the forward strand.
GTGCCGTGGCTGCTCCCCCTCGCGGTCGTCGCCGCGGTCGTGGTCCTCCTCGTCAGGTCGGGCCGTCGGCGCGCTGCTCGCCGCTCGCAGACACCTGCCACCTCGGCCGGGCCCGATGCGACAATGGACCGGTGACCGCTCAAGCGCAGCACCACTCATCCGATCGATCGTTCGACCCCGCCTCGATCCTCAGTGACGGGCTCGTCGAGCGCATCCGCGAACGCGCCGCCGTGGCGGACCGCGAGAACGCCTTCTTCGACGAGGACCTCGCCGAGCTGCGAGCGTGCGGCTATCTCCGGGCGTTCGTCCCCGAGGAGTTCGGCGGCCTCGGCCTCGGCATGAGCGAGGTCACGCTGCTCCAATCCCGGCTCGCCACCGCCGCCCCGGCGACCGCCCTCGCGATCAACATGCACCTCGTGTGGACGGGTGTCGCCCGACTGCTCCACGCTCGAGGAGACGACTCGCTCCGCTTCGTCCTCGAGGGAGCGGCTGGGGACGAGCTCTACGCGTTCGGGGTGAGCGAGGCGGGCAACGACCTCGTGCTCTTCGGATCCGACACCGAAGCCCGTCCGGGCCCCGACGGTTCCTATCGGTTCCACGGCCGGAAGATCTTCACCTCGCTCTCACCCGCGTGGACCTGGCTGGGGACGACCGGGCTCGACACGACCTCGACCGACGGTCCGAAGGTGGTCTACGGCTTCATCGAGCGCTCGCGCGGCGGGTTCGAGATCCTCGACGACTGGGACACCGTCGGGATGCGCGCCAGCCAGAGCAGGACGACCCTGCTCCAGGGCGCCGAGTCGACGGCGGAGCACATCGTCCGACGCCTCGACCCGGGGCCCAACCCGGACCCCATCGTCTTCGGGATCTTCGCCTGCTTCGAGACCCTCATCGCCGCCGTGTACACGGGCATCGGCGAACGCGCCCTCCGACTGGCGGTCGAGACCGCCCACCGGAAGACGTCGAAGAAGGCCGGTGGTGCGAGCTATGCGGCCGACCCCGACATCCGCCGTCGGATCGCGGCGGCCGCCATCGCGTACGACGGCATGCTGCCACAGCTCGCCGGCATCGCCCGGGACCTCGACGACGGGGTCGACCATGGCGCGCTCTGGTTCCCGAAACTCGTCGGGCTCAAGGTCCGCGCGACGGAGACCGCCCGCGAGGTCGTCGATCAGGCGATCCGGGTCGCCGGCGGCGGCAGCTACTTCGCCGCGAGCGAATTGGGCCGGCTGTACCGCGACGTCCTCGCCGGGATGTTCCATCCCTCCGACGACGAGTCCGCCCACGCCACGGTCGCGAACGCCTGGCTCGGGCCGGCCTGACCGCTCTGCTCAGCCGCGGTTGTTGCTGAGCTCGAAGATCCGCAGGAGTTCGCCGACCGCGGCGTCCTTGCTGTCCCCACCCTCCTCGAACATCTGCGTGACGTGGGTCAGCAGGTGGTTCTCGACGAGCAGCTTGTTGAGGGATCCCAGCGACTTCTGGATGGCGAGCGACTGCGTGATGATGTCCATGCAGTAGTCCTCGTTCTCGATCATCTTCTCGAGACCACGCATCTGGCCCTCGAGGATCTTCGTCCGGTGCAGGGCCCGCTTCTTGATGTCTTCGATCACCGGCTCAGGGTACCACCAGGGGGTACGGTGCCCTCCTCCTCCATCGGACCGGAGGACACGGTCGACGAGCCTAGGATGGGCGGATGACGAGCTCCCCCACACTCGAACTCACCGCCGCCGACGCGGACCGCGCGCGAGCCCTGCGCTCGATGAAGCGCCTCGCCACCGGACTGCTCCTCGTCATGGCGGTCATCTTCGCCGTCGCGTTCGCGCTCGAGGGACGCTACCCGTGGTTGGCGTACGTCAGGGCCGCTGCGGAAGGCGGCATGGTCGGGGCGCTCGCGGACTGGTTCGCCGTCACCGCCCTCTTCCGGCACCCGCTCGGCATCCCGATCCCCCACACGGCGATCATTCCGAAGCGGAAGGACGAGATCGGCGTCAGCCTCGGCGAGTTCGTGGAGACCAACTTCCTCTCCGAGGAGGTCGTGCGGCAGAAGCTCGCGTCCGTCTCCGTCTCGGAGAAGCTCGGCGGATGGTTGTCCGAGCCTGCGAACGCCGAGCGGGTCACCGCCGAGGGGTCCATCGCCGTGCGGGGGCTCCTGGAGACGCTGTCCGACGACGACGTCCGCGAAGTCATCGAGGCGTTGGCGTCCAAACACCTCATCGACCCGCAGTGGGCCCCGAACATCGGCCGTTGGGTCGAGCACATCGTCGGCGTCGGCGCGCACCACGACGCGGTCGACCTCCTCCTCGACCGCACAGGTGAGTGGCTGAGCACGAACCCGAAGGCGTTCGAACGCCTGGTCTCGAGCCGTCTGCCGACCTGGGTGCCGTCCTTCGTCGACCGGCTCGTGGACGACAAGCTCTACCGGGAGGCCGTGTCCTTCGTCCAGGCCGTCCGCGCGGACCCCGACCACCAGCTCCGCCATGCCCTCGACGGCTACCTCGGCGAGCTCGCGGAGCAGCTGCAGCACGACGACGCGACCATCACCCGCTTCGAGAACGCCAAGCACGAGGTCATCGACAGTCCTCGTGTCCGGGAGGTCGCCGGCAAGACCTGGACGGCCGCGAAGAGCGCGTTCCTGGAAGCCCTCGACGCTCCCGACAGCGACCTCCGCGTGCGGATCGCCGGCACCATCGCGGACTTCGGCCGGCGACTGTCGACCGACCGGGCGTTCTCCACGCGCGTCGACACCCGCGTCGCGGACGCCCTGTCCTACGTCGTCACCCGCTACCGGCACGACATCGCCAGCATCATCACCGAGACCGTCGAGCGTTGGGACGCCCGGGAGACGACCCAGAAGATCGAGCTGCTCGTGGGACGCGACCTGCAGTTCATCCGCTTGAACGGCACCATCGTCGGCGCGCTCGCCGGCCTCGCGATCTTCACGGTCGCGCAGGCGGTCCTCCGCGCGTTCTGACGCCGGGACCGGTCAGCGCTTCGGGAGCAGCTCCACGGAGATGAGGTTCACGACGTCGTTCGCGAGCAGGTCGAGCGACCCCTGGTCCTTGCAGGTGAAGGTGAAGACGACGAGGATCCCCATCTTCGTGAGCGACCGGACGCCCCAGTACGTGCGCTCCCCCGAGGGCTGGGTCCACGACAGGACCCGGAACTCGATGAGGCCCCCACCGCTGTTGTAGTTCAGTTGTTCCGTCGTGCCGTCCGCTTTGACGTAGTCGGCCCCGACGTACTTCGCCATGTAGGCGTCACTCGACTTCTCGTCGTCTCCGACCGCGATCTCGTCAGGCGTCAGCGCGATGTCGCCGAGTCCGACGTCGCACGAGGTCGCCGCGTTCCGGTAGATCTCGACGCCGTTCCGGTCCGGACCGATCGCCGCCCAGGACGAGTCCAGGTCGTTCGTCAGGTAGGCCGTCCATTCGGCGGGGACGTCCTGCCCGGCCGCGAAGTCGAGGTCGGGCGGGATGGAGACGTAGGTCTTCGTCGGCTCCGGCGTCGAGTCCGTCTCCGTGGGCGTCGGAGAAGCGGTGTTCGTCGGGGTGGCCGAGCGGGTGGGGCTCGGGTCCGCGACCGGTGCGCCACCCTGCGTGAGCACGAGGGCGACGACGGTGATGATCGCCGCCAACACGAGCGGGACACCGACGGCGAGGGCGATGATGAGCCCCGTCCGCTTGCGCTTCGGGGCACCGGGAGGCGGCGGCTGCTGGCCGTACCCGGGAGGGCCCTGCGGTGGCTGCTGCTGGTACGGAGTCTGCTGCGACTGGTACGGCTGCTGCGGTCCTTGCCCGTAGGGCGGCTGCTGCGGCTGTCCGCCGGAGGGCTGCTGCTGCCCGCCATACGGGTTCTGCTGGTACGGGTTCTGCTGCTGTCCGTACGGGTTCTGCTGCTGCGGTCCCTGTCCATACGGCGGCTGCGCCTGCTGGCCGGAAGGGTTCTGCTGCTGCGGTCCCTGCCCGTACTGCGGCTGCTGCTGGCCGTACGGGTTCTGCTGCTGACCATACGGCTGCTGCGGCTGCTGACCCGCGGGCCATTGCGGCGGGCGGCCGTCAGGCTGCTGCGGGTCGGGAGGCGGTGCATCGGTCACGGGAGTGGCCTTTCGACGGAACGGCGGGCGGAGCGGGTGAACTGCCCGGCCGCACGCCTGCAGTTCGTGTCGTCAGCATATCTGCGACGGACCGGCGCCGGTGGGCACATCCTGCACCAGAATGGTGACGTGTCCACCGCCCCCACCACACCCCGCACCCGCAGCGAGCGCCTCGACGCGCTCCCGTTCACCAAGGCCCACGGGCGACTGCTCGTCGGTTCCGGCGTCGGCTGGGCCCTCGACGCCATGGACGTCGGACTCGTGTCCTTCGTCCTCGCCCAGCTCGCCGTGCAGTGGCAGCTCGGGAACACGGAGCTCTCCTGGATCGCCTCAGCCGGGTTCCTCGGCATGGCGATCGGTGCGACGCTCGGCGGTCTGCTCGCCGACCGGGTCGGTCGGCGCCACGTCTTCGCGATCACGCTGCTCGTGTTCGGCATCGCGACGGGGGCTTCTGCCCTCGCCTGGGGACTCGGGGTGCTCATCGTGCTGCGGTTCATCGTCGGCCTCGGACTCGGCGCCGAGCTGCCCGTCGCCTCGACCCTCATGAGCGAGTTCGCCCCGCCACGGATCCGCGGGCGGATCATCGTGTTCCTGGAGGCGTTCTGGGCCGTCGGGTGGATCGCCGCCGCACTCATCGGCTACCTGGTCGTGCCGACGAGCGACGACGGTTGGCGTTGGGCCCTCGCCATCGGCGCGTTGCCCGCGGTCTACGCGGCCATCGTGCGGACGCGTCTCCCGGAGTCGGTGCGCTTCCTCGAGTCGCGTGGACGTCACCGCGAGGCCGAGGCCGTCGTCCGCGAGTTCGAGGCCTCGGCCGGCGTCGCCCACCCGGAGGCCGCCGGTAAGACCGCCACCGACACCTCCGTGAGCACCGGCCTCTCCGCCGGCGAGCGCCTCCGTGGACTGTGGGCGCCCACGCACCGCCGCGACACTGGTTCGCTCTGGATCGTGTGGTTCTGCGTCAACTTCTCCTACTACGGCGCGTTCATCTGGATCCCGACGATCCTCGTCGCCTCCGGCTTCTCGCTCGTCCGGTCCTTCGGTTTCACCCTCATCATCACCCTGGCCCAGATCCCCGGCTATGCCGTCTCGGCGTGGTTGATCGAGGCCTGGGGGCGGAAGCAGACCCTGGCGACCTTCCTCGCGGGATCCGCGGTGTCGGCGGTCCTGTTCGGCACGGCGACGACCGAACCGATGATCATCGTGTTCGGGATGTGCCTGTCCTTCTGCAACCTCGGCGCCTGGGGCGCCCTGTACGCGACGACCCCGGAGCTGTATCCGACGGCGCTCCGCGCGACGGGGGCCGGGTGGGCCGCCGGTATCGGCCGCATCGCCTCGATCATCGCCCCGCTGTCGGTTCCGGTGCTCCTCCTCGCAGGACAGGCCCTGCTCTTCTCCGTGTTCGCCGCCTTCTTCGTCGTCGCCGCGGTCGCCGCACTGTTCCTCTCGGACATGCGCGGCCGCTCCCTCGACTGAGCCGCGTCCCACCGGCCGACCCGCACCGCCGGTCGGCCGGGTCGGTCGGCGTCGATGCGACAGAATGGGGCCGTGACCGAATCCGCCAGCACCGTGTCCCCGTCCGCCTCCGTCGACCGACGTCCGATCTCGGGACGTCGTGTCGATCTCGAGCACGGCGCGTACACCGCGTCGATCGCCTCGGTCGGTGCCTCCCTGCGGTTCCTGCGGTACGACGGCCGAGACCTCGTGGTCCCGTTCGACGCGGAGGAGGTCCGTCCGGCGTTCCGCGGCGCCATGCTCGCCCCGTGGCCCAACCGCGTCGTCGACGGCCGGTACACCTTCGCCGGCGTCGACCACCAGCTCGCGCTCACGGAACCCGCTCGCGGTCACGCCCTCCACGGGCTCGCCGCCTGGTCGGAGTGGGACCTCGTGTCGTCGAGCGCGGCGTCGGCGGCGTTCCGCGTGGTGATCGAGGCGCAGGAGGGCTATCCGTTCCGCGTCCAGGTCACCGCGACCTACACGCTCGACGACGACGGACTCCGCACCGACGTCGAGGCGCTGAACCTCGGCGACGTCGACGCGCCCTACGGCACGGGACCGCACCCGTACCTCGTCGCGGGTGAGGGCCGTGTCGACGACTGGACGCTCGAACTGCCCGCTGCCGAGGTGCTCACCGTCACGCCGGACCGGCTCATCCCGGTCTCGCTGGAGCCGGTCGACACGGAGGCGACGGAGCACTTCGACTTCCGCGCACCCCGGACCATCGGCGACACCTTCATCGATCACGCCTACACGGCGCTCGACCGCGACGTCGACGGCCGGGTCACGGTGCGCGTGACGACGCCATCCGGCAGCGGCGTCGCCATGCACTGGGGTGATGGCCTGCCCTGGGTCCAGGTGCACACGGCCGATCAGCCCGTCGCGGAGCTGAACCGACTGGGGCTCGCCGTCGAACCGATGACCTGTCCCCCCGACGCCTTCTCGACCGGGACCGATCTCGTCGTCCTGGCTCCCAATACACCACACCGGGTGTCCTGGACCATCGCAGCACTCTGACAGTCGTCGGGGCTAGGCTGGCGACATGTCACAGACTCTTGCGAAACTCACCGGCGGCCCGCTCGACAGCGAGATCATCCCGCTCGAAGACGGCCAGGACGGCGAGCTCGTCCTGCCCTACGGCGAAGGCCAGCTCATCTACCGCCCCGTCGGCGAAGCGACGAACACCGGCGACCACGACGGCCCGACGACGACCGACTACGAGTACGTCGAGTCGACGGAGGACATCTCCCCGACGAACCGCAACGGCAACGGCGACGACGACTCGATCGGCTGAACCGAACCACCCCGTTCCACCTGAACGCCGGTAGCTGAGCCTCAGCTGCCGGCGTTCGGCGTTCACTCCCCCTGGTCGTCGACCGTCACCGTGAAGGTCTGGACCCGGAGCGGAAGCACGGGTGTCATCCGGACCTCCAGGCGGAGGCGACCCTCCGTCCCCTCGACGAACCAGACCAGGTGGTCCGGCGAATCGCAGATCGGCGTCGCGCGCCCCGAAGCCACCTCGGCGATGCCACCGACGGCGGTGACAGCGGCGTCGACCGCCTCGCGTCGCTCCTCCAGTGGCCGGTCGAGGGCGACGTTCTCGGAGAACAGCGACGCGGCGACGCGGTCGTCCCAGTGCGACAGCAGCCCGGTCGCGGTCATCGACGCCACGAGGGTCTCCGGCCAGGGGCGGATCGCCGGTTCCGGCAGCTCGCCTGAGGCCTGTGCGCCGGCGATCGCCAGCCGCAAGGCCTGTTCGGCGGGCTTCGCCACGGCCGCGTAGCCGGCGTTCTCGAAGGCGACGACGCCGAACCCGGATGTCGCGTGCCACCGCATGTGGGCGCTGTAACCGGGGTAGCCGCCCGAGTGCGAGACGAGCGTCCCGAGGTCGGCGTCCTCCTCGACGAAGAGGCCGAAGCCGTAGCCGAGCGCGAGTCTCGGCGGCACGCCGTCGAGGGTGGGCCGCGACGGAGCGAGCCGGTGCAGCTGCTGCATCTCGCGGCGGCTGGCGCTCGACAGCGGTCCGGTCTCGTCCCCGGTCCAGGCGCCGTCGAGCCAGCGCACCCATCCGATCAGGGTGGAGGCCGAGGCGAAGAGCCCGCCGATCGAGGAGAAGACCCCGGGGCCGGAGAACGGGACCTCGACGAATCGGCCATCCTCATCGACGGCCCGTTCGCGGCGGACACGATGACCGGTCGCCGTGACCGCCCCGTCGCCCTCGGGCCGCTCGAACACGGCGCCGAGCCCGAGCGGCCCCAGCAGGAGCGAGGTCACCGCATCGATGTAGGAGCCACCGGTCACACGCTCGATGACCTGCCCGAGCAGCGCATAGCCGAGGTTCGAGTAGGAGAACGCCGTCCCGGGTGTCGTGACGCATCGGACGCCGCGCACGAGCAGCCGCCGGAACTCGTCCACGCTGATCGACTCCTGGCGGTCACCCCACGGATCGTCCGTTCCGAGCCCACCCGACATCGTCAGGAGCATCCGCACGGTCGGCCGGACGGCGATGCCGTCAGGGAGCACCGGCGCGAACTCCGGCACGAACCCGTCCACTGGCGCGTCCAGGTCGAGGCGACCGGCGTCGCGGAGGATGAGGAGCACGGCCGCGGTGAAGCTCTTCGTGCAGGAGGCGATGCGGAACAGCGTGTCGGCGTCGGGCACCGGACCGCCCACGGTGACCCCGCCGAACCCCTGCTCGAACCGGACCCGCTCGCGGTCGAACACGGCGACGTACGATCCCGGGGCGACGCCGGAGGTGATCCGGTCCTGGAAGACCCGCGTGATGTCCGTCTCGGTGCTGTCCTCGACCAGGTGCATGCCGCCTCCTCCTCGACGGCCCTCGGCAGCCGTCCGCGATCTCGTCGCGCTTCGAGCGTACGACCATTCCGCACCACCGGGCGCCATCGCACGGGGTGCCGGGCGTAGGGTGCTCCTCCGCCAGGACGAAGTCAAGGGGCACCGATCAGCGACGTCCGATGCCCGCCGCGGGAGTAGCGTCATCTCCCGGATCGACCGTCGACGGGACGGCCGTGGAAGGAGTCATTCCATGTCGAACACGTCGACCTCCGGGCAGCCGGCCCCGGTCCGGAGCCTCGTCCCCGCCAGGATGGACCGATTGCCGTGGACCCGGTTCCACTGGATGATCGTCGTCGGTCTCGGCTTCTCATGGGTGCTCGACGGCCTCGAGATCCAGATCGTGGCCTCCGCCGGATTCCAGAAGTCGCTGGGGCTGTCGGCGGCGGAGGTCGGCCTCCTCGGGACGATCTACCTGCTCGGCCAGGTGACGGGTGCCCTCATCTTCGGCCGCATGGCGGACCGCCTCGGCCGCAAGAAGCTCTTCATCCTGACCCTCGCGATCTACCTCGTCGCGAGCGGCATCGCGGGCTTGTCCCCCACGTTCTGGTTCCTCGCCATCTTCCGGTTCTTCGCCGGCATGGGCATCGGCGGCGAGTACGCGGCGATCAACTCGGCCATCGACGAGCTCATCCCGTCGAAGTACCGCGGGCACGTCGACATCGCCATCAACGGCACCTACTGGGGCGGCGCCGCCCTCGGATCGGCGGCGAACCTGTTCCTGCTGAACACCGACTACTTCGCCGAGGACGTCGGCTGGCGCATTGGGTTCTTCATCGGGCCGGTCCTCGGTCTCGCCATCATCTTCCTGCGCCGCCACATCCCCGAGAGTCCGCGGTGGCTCATGACGCACGGTCGGGAACAGGAGGCGGAGGCCACGGTCGACGACATCGAGGCGACCGTCCGCAAGCAGGGCGGGACGATCGAGCCGGTCGACGAGTCGAAGGCGCTCACGGTCCAGGCCCAGGGCCACATCCCGATCCGGACCATCTTCGGCGTCCTCTTCTCGAAGTACCCGAAGCGCACCTTCGTCGGCCTCGCGATGATGATCACGCAGTCGTTCCTGTACAACGCGATCTTCTTCACCTACGCGCTCGTCCTCCAGAACTTCTACGGCACGAGCCCCTCATCGACGCAGTACTACTTCTTCCCCTTCGCGATCGGCAACCTGCTCGGCCCACTCCTCCTCGGCAGGCTGTTCGACACCTGGGGACGTCGCCAGATGATCTTCCTCACCTACGGGGTCTCCGGGGCGGTGCTGGCCGTGTCGGCGGTGCTCTTCAACGCCGGTGCGCTCGACGCGACGACGCAGACGATCTTCTGGTGCGTCTCGTTCTTCTTCGCCTCCGCCGGTGCGTCCAGCGCCTACCTGACCGTGAGCGAGATCTTCCCGCTCGAGCTCCGCAGCCAGGTGATCGGCTACTTCTTCGCGATCGGACAGATCGCGGGTTCGGTCGCGCCCCTGCTCTACGGGATCCTGATCGGCGACGGCACGGACCGCGGTCCGCTCACCGTGGGCTACTTCGTCGGAGCAGGTGTGATGGTCCTCGGCGGGTTGATCGCCCTCATCTTCGGGGTCGACGCCGCGCGGAAGTCACTCGAGGACATCACGGAACCCTTGTCGATCGTGCGCGAGGGGAAGGGCTCGGGAAGCTGATCCCGGTCCGCGTTCAATCCTCGGCGGAGACGTAGACCCCGAGCGTCTCGGCGAGGCGCTCCCGCTCCACCGCCCGACGGCCGGCGCCCTTGGCGCTGGCCGTCGTGAGCGTGGCGAGGACGTGCAGGGTGAGCGCGATCCCGATCGAGGAACTCGGGTGTCCGTCCTCGGCACGGCCGAGCACGATCGTCTCGTCGGCGTACGGGGTCAGCGGGGCGTCCGGCGCGTCCGTGATGAGCACGAGGCTGCCTCCCGCCTCGGCGAACGGGACGACGGAGTCGATCGTGTACTTCCGGTACCGCTGCAGCGACACGGCGATCATGACGTCACTCGTCCGCACGTCGCTCAGGACGTCGAGGGGACGCACGATGGTGCCGTCGATGAGCGTGACGTTCGCGAGGCCGTAGCTGAGATCCGCGGCGAGGAGGGACGCGTAGGTGAACGACTTCGACGCCCCGATGAGGAAACGTCGCCGCGCGGAGACGATGAGGGCCGCCGCGCGTTCGAGGGCACCGTCCGCCTTCGCCGAGGCGAGGGACTCCTCGAACTGCTTGCGTTCCTGTTCGAGGAGTCGGTGCTTCAGGACGGATGCGGAGCGTCGTTCGAGACGCTGCTCCGGGCGTTCGCCGGGGACGGCGGTGTCCTCATCGGTGAGGAAGAGGGTGTCGTCGTTCACGCGCGGTCTCCTTCGCATGCCGTCGCCGGGGTTCGGGCCGGCGCCGTCCGTTCATGTCGGCAGCAGCACCGACGGCCCGCCGGCAGGTCACCCGGCGAGGTTCCCTTGATGGTAGCGACGGGAAGCGCATACAGGATCGCCGGAACGACAACGATTCGGTGCACACGCGTCCGGCCGCGCGACGGTCAGCGTTCGGGCTCGTCGTCCAGGTCGGGCAGGGTGATCGAGGAGGTGAAGAGGCTCGCGCGCTGCTCGGCCTCGGCGCTGCCGCTGAACAGCCCGACGGGCTCGGTGACCGGCCCGCCGCGCTTCGGCACCGGACGAGGCTCCTGCTCGACCATCTGCACCCGGTTGCGCGGGATCGCCGACGGGTTCTGCGCGAGAATCCACTCGACCATCTGCTCGCGCACGAGGCATCGGAGGTCGAAGAGGGTCGGTGCGTCCACCGCGGTGACGAGGATGCGGATGCGCACGTAGCCGCCGACGGCGTCCGTGACCTGTAGCACCTGTGCCCGGCCGTCCCAGAGGTCGGTGCGGTCGAGGATGCGCTCCAGCTCGGTCCGCATGACAGCGGGGCTGACCCACCAGTCGAGGTCGAACTCGACGGACCCGAGCAGCTCGCTCGTGTTCCGCGTCCAGTTCTGGAAGGGCGTGGAGGTGAAGTAGGTGGACGGAAGCACCATGCGGCGATCGTCCCAGATGCCGACGACGACGTAGGTGAGGGTGATCTCCTCGATCCGGCCCCACTCCCCCTCGACGATGACGACGTCATCGACCCGGATCGCATCGCTGAAGGCGAGCTGGATCCCGGCGAACACGTTCCCGAGGACGGACTGCGCCGCGAGGCCGGCGACGATGCTCACGACACCGGCGGAGGCCAGCACGCTCGCCCCGACGCCCTGGACGCCGGGGAAGGTCAGGAGGATCGACGCGACACCGACGATGACGACGACCGCGATCGCCAAGCGACGGACGAGTGCGAGCTGCGTCTGCATGCGGCGGGCGACCTTGTTGTTCGGGACGTCGATGCGGTACCGGGCCTGGCCGAGCCCGATGACGAAGGCGAGCAGCGCGGCGACCAGCCACGTCGCTGCGGCGATGACGGCGATCCGGAAGGTCTGGTCGATGAACCCACGGGCGGTCTCATCGGGAAGCGTCGCCGCGACCGCCGGCCACACGGCGACCAGGACCACGAGGGCCCGGAAGGGGTGCCTGGCACTCCCGGCGAGCGCACCCGGCCAGTCGCTCCGCCGCGCCGCCATCCGGAAGGAGACCGACACGATCACGATGACGACGAGCGCTGCGATCAGCGCGATCCCGGCCGCTGCGGCGACACCCCACCAGCTCTGCCAAACGAACATCCATGCCTCCTCGAGCCGGTCGTGCACTATGTGTTCCTCCGCCGACCGATGTCGCACGGTGCAAGCGTCCAGCGTAGGGGCGGGTGCATCCCGCGCTCGACCGCTTGCGCGGCCTGCCACGAACCTCTCAGGCCGAGTTCACGTGCCTGACCCACGTAAACTTCCCCCGGTCGCTGAGAGCCTCCCCCGGTCACTGAGCTTGTCGAAGTGCGCACGAGGCTGCCACATCACTTCGTGGTCAGAACGGCGCGGGATCCGGCTCGGTCCGATACTGCTTCCCGTCGGGTGTCGTCCACTCGAGCACCCCGCCCGGTCCGTGGTCGAGGTTCCATCCGGGGAGGTGCTTCATCCGATGGTGATGTCGACAGAGGCACGCGAGATTGCCGATATCCGTCGTCCCGCCGTCTTCCCAAGCGACCGAATGGTCGAGATCGCAGGCTCTGGCTCGTCTGCCGCAGCCTGGTGCGCGACAGGTGCCGTCCCGCAGCCGCACCGCGCGCTGCAGATCGGCCGGAACGCGGTACTGGTTGCGTCCGACGGAGAGGATCGCGCCGGTTTCGGGCTGGACGAGGATCCGGGTGAAGCTGGGTGCGTTCACCGCGATGGGTGCCGCGGTCTCCGGGTCGATCGGACCGTATCCGTCGAGCGTTGCCGGGGCATCGCTGACGCCGGCCATGCTCAATGCTGGGACCGTGATCTGCACGGTCGGCTTGATGTGTTCCTGAACCTCGATCGGGTGCGGCAGGACCGAGCTCGACATCACGTCTTCCGGCGTCACGCCGGTGAGTGCGAGCGCCGCCAGGGCGTCCGCTTGCAGTTGTCCGCAGGTGCGGGTGTCGCCGGCGTTGCGTGACTCCGCCGCGGCGGCTTCGACGCGCTCGAGGATGCCCTGCGCGATGGGCGCGGTGGTGAAGAGGTGCACTCACGCCATGCCGTCGGCGGCCGGTTCGAACTCGACGCGGCGGTCGGCTTCGGAGCGGACCGCTCGGGCGGTGATGGACTCGGGGTGGAGGCGCTCGCGCAGGACGCGGGCGCGCCTCCGCAGGTTTGCGTTGGTCAGCTGCTCCGCGGCCGGCAACACAGCCTCCAGGAATGCCGCCCGCCCCGCGGTCGGCACGTCACTGAGTTGGTCGATGATCGTCTGCGCGTGCCGCGCCGAGATGCGGCCGGCCTCGAGGGACGCCAGGACCGCCGGTGCTTCGTTGACGAGACATTCTGCGTCGTTCGTCGCCCGCTGGACCGTCCGCTCGGGCGTGCGCGTCGCCATCGCGAGGGCCGCGCAGGTCGACCGGCGCGAGAGCGCCTGCCGTTCCGCCGGCGGGAAGATCGCCGGAACCGTGACATCTGCGAAGGCGTCCGCGTAGGCGGCAGAACGGGCGAGCAGGCGGGCCTCCTCGGCGTCCAGAGCCGCACGCCGACGCTGAATGTCCGCGTAGTGATCCGAGAACTCCGCGAGACGCGCGGCGTAGTCGTCGCTTGCGCGGATCGCGGTGAGGGTGGTCTCGGTCATGGAACCAGTCCATCATGGACCACTGACATTCCAGATGGTGAGTCGTCTCGGATGTGAAAGTCTCCTCGAGTGCCCTTCGACAGGCTCAGGGACCGGATGGGTGTCGCTGGTCTTGGACGCTTCCTCGGGTGCCCTTCGACAAGCTCAGGGACCGGAGAGGGTCGCTCGGAGACCGGAATGAGTGCGGGTGCCCTTCGACAGGCTCAGGGACCGGATGGTTGTCGCTGGTCTTGGACGCTTTCTCGGGTGCCCTTCGACAAGCTCAGGGACCGGAGGGGGCTGCTCAGGGACCGCGATGGTTGCTCGGAGGCCCGAGGGTTCCGGGCGGACCATCCCCGGTCACTGAGCCTGTCGAAGTGCTCGCGAGAGGCCTCCCGGGCGCGGTGCCTCCGTCAGCGGTTCACCGAGAGGCCCGCCGCGGCCCCACTGCTCGCGCAGTCGGCCGAGAACCGATCAGCCCGGGAGGACCTCGTGCGGATACTCGGCCGACCGGTGCTGGAACTCGGTGACCGCTGGGTTGAGGATGACACCGTCCTGGATCTCGACGGCCCGCTGGACGGTCAGGCTGTCGACCCAGGCGGCCGGGCCGGCCAGGACGGTGGGCAGGAACGGCAGCAATGCCTCGCTGTTCTCCCAGCTGGACGAGTTCCACAGCAGCGACGGACTGTGGTCGACCGCGTAGTAGTTGATCTCCCCGGGCCCGACGGTGAACATCGGGTCGTCGAACCCGGTCGTGCGCGCCCACTCGAAGGCCATCCCCTCGTCGCAGGAGACGTCCACGATGAGGCTCCCGGGCCGGAACGCACCGAGGTCGTCCTCGCGGAGGTAGAGCAGTGGTGCGTTGGGGTCCTGCAGCGTGCAGTTGACGACGATGTCACTCTCGGCCAGGAACGGCGCGAGCGGGACGCGGCCCTCGTCGGTGATGACCTCGCTGAGGTACGGGCCGTCGTCGTGGTCGAACTGGATCATGCGGGCGGAGTGGATCGGTGCCGCGACCGCCGCGACCCGGCGGTTGGTGAGCACGCGCACGTCGTGGATCCCGTGGGCGTTGAGCGCGGTCACGGCACCTCGGGCGGTTGCGCCGAATCCGATGACCACCGCGGTCAGGCGACGGCCGTAGCTGCCGGTGGAGCCGCAGAGTTCCAACGCGTGGATGACCGAGCTGTAGCCGGCGAGCTCGTTGTTCTTGTGGAAGACGTGCAACCCGAAACTGCCGTCGGCGGCCCAATGGTTCATCGCCTCGAAGGCGATCAACGTGAGTCGTTTGTCGATCGCGAGCTGCGTCAGCGCGGCATCCTGGACGCAGTGCGGCCAGCCCCAGAGCGTCTGCCCGTCGCGGAGCTCCTGGACGTCCTCGAGCTGCGGTTTCGGCAGGAGGACCACGTCGGCCTGCGCGATGACCTCGGCGCGCGTCGCGAACGAGCGGACGTAGGGCGCGATCTCCTCGTCGGAGACGCCGAACCGGGCGCCGTATCCGTGCTCCACGACGATCCGAGACCGGAACTCCTCCGGGATGCGCTCGAAGTGCGCCGGGTGGATCGGCACGCGTCGTTCGTCGGGCTTCAGCGAGGTGCCGATCACCCCGAGGACGGCGTCGTGCTGCACGGTCGGTTCGGATGCTGCTGGCATGACTGCTCGTCCCGTTCACGGGAACCGAAGCGGCGCCGTGCCCCTGACCGTACAGGACGCGGGGCGCCGCCGACACGGGACAGGACGCTGCCGACGCCCGGAAACACGACAACCCCGCGCCGTGAGGTGCGGGGTTGTCGTTGCAGCTGGTGGACCCAAGGGGATTCGAACCCCTGACCCCCTCGATGCGAACGAGGTGCGCTACCGGACTGCGCCATGGGCCCAACTACTCGTCCAGGCTAGCAGAACCGGCGAGCCGTTTCGAACCGGCCGCGCTAGTCCTCGTAGGGGTTCGGGCCGTCGTCGACCGGCATGCTGCCGTCCTTCGGATTGGCGGCGATGAGGGCAGCGAGGTCGAGATCGCGGAACCAGCGGAGCCGCTGGCTCCGGGCACGGCGATAGTGCTCGTCGACGACCGGTTCGTCGAGTACCCGGTCGAGCTTCGCCTGGATGGCGCGCTCCAGGTCGCCCCATGCACGCTCACGAGCGGATTCCGCGATCGCCGCGACGAACTCCTCGTCCTTGCTCACCCGACGGAGTTCGGCGGCGAGCCCCGAGTACACCTCGCGGCGACGGGACAGGGCACTCAGGTCGCCCGCACGGTAGTCGTGCTGGTGACGCGCACTCCCCCGCCGCTGGAAGGCCGTCTGGCGTGCCTCCCGTGCGAGGTCCGCGTACTCCTCCTGCTCGTCCGCCATGCGCCCCAGCTCGCGCCGGACAGCCGCCTGCGTCGCCTCGGCGTCGTAGGACGCGCCGTCGCGGAGTGCTCGCTCGATGATCCAGTTCGTGACCTCGACCACGGTCCAGGACCGCGCGATGAGGAGGCCTTCCTCGACCGCGTGCTCGACCGGCGGCGGAGCCACCTCAGGGGGCGCGACGTAGGGCTTCATCGGCTTCCGCCGGCTCTTCCGCCACACGCCCATGGTCACCTTTCGCGTTCCAGGGCGTCGACGAGAACCGAGCGACGAACCCCCTCAACGAGTCTATCCGTCGCCGGTGACCGGTTCATGAACGACCGGACGGGCGCGGTCGGGACTCAGCCCGCGGCGCGGCGACGCTGCAACAGGGTGGATCCCCCTGCGGCGATCTCGCCCTCGTCGATGACACCCATCGAGGCGAAACGGCTCGGGGCCGGCTGCGGTTCGACGCGCTCGGGCTTCGGAGCGGCGACGGGCTCGGGACGACGGACGATCGTCGGTACGACCGGTGCGAGACGCTCGGCGCGGGAGGCGATGGCCTCCTGCATGGCCGCCTGGCGCAGGCGGTCGTAGGCGTCGGCCTTGGCCAGCTCGGCGGCAGCCGAGGAACCCTCGGAGAGGTGGAGCGGCTTCGGGATGGACGTCGGCGTCCAGGTCTGCGCCTGCGAGGCCGCCTTGACGGGCTCGTTGTATTCGAAGAGCGCTGACTCGACGCGCCTGGTGGTGACCGCGACCGCCGGTACCGGCGCGACGGCGCGGTGGGCGATGCGCGACATCCGGGAGAGGGCGGAGAGCGCGAGCAGACCGACGACCGTGGACGAGATACCGAGGACGAGGCCGCCACCCGCGAGGAACGCGGTCACGCCGGAGCAGAAGCCGATGATGGAGGCGACCAACACGGTGGTCGCGAGCAGCCTGGAGCGACGACGGCTTCGCGCGAGCTTCGCCGCTCGAGCGTTGCGCTGCACGGCACGGGCTGCGGCAGCGGCCGCACGACGAGCATCCTCCGCGGCACGGGCGGCGGCTTCGGCCTGCACCGCCCTGGCCTCCTCCTCGCGGCGGATCCGGTCGGCTTCGGCGAGTTCGACGCGGGCCGCGGCCTCGGCCGTCGCCTTCGTCCTGGCCTCGAGCTGCTTGAGGAGCTTGCGCTGCGCGGCGACCTCACGCGACGTCGCCTCGAGCCGGACGGCCTCCGGGACCTCAGCCGTCTCGGCGAGCACGCGGAGCGTCTGCTGCAGCCGGATCGCGTTGCGCTCGCTGGCGGAGAACTGACTGTCGCGCACCCACGACGGCACCAGGTACACCAGCCACAGCATCGCTGCGACCAGAATGATCACCCCACCGCTCAGGAATCCGCCGTCCATGTCCCTGACCGTAGCGGGTCGATGACCTGAGACCGATCAACAGGTGGGTGTGTCCCCGGATGGAGGGGGAAAACGGCTACCGGGTCAGCGGGTGGGGAACGGCGACGCGGCCGCGAGACGGTCGACCTCGGGGATCACGCACGCGTCTTTCGGGACCTGTCCGTCCAGCCACCGGTTCAGGACGCCGCCCGGGACTTCTTCGCGGACGAGACCGAAGCAGAAGTGGTCGCGCCAGTCGCCGTCGATGTGGATGAAGCGGCGTCGCAGTCCCTCATACCGGAACCCGAGTTTCTCGACGACCCGCAGGCTCGGAGCGTTCTCGGGCCTGATGCAGATCTCCAGCCGATGGAGCTGCAGGGCGGTGAAGCAGTGGTCGGTCGCGAGGGCGGTCGCGATCGGCGTGGCGCCGAGCCCCGCGAACCGCTGGGAGACCCAGTAACCGATCGACGCCGAGGCCAGCGAACCGTAGGTGATGCCGGAGACGTTGAGCTGCCCGGCGAACTCCCCGTCGACTTCGATGACGAACGGAAGGCCGGCACCCGAGCGCGCGTGGTTCTGCAGCGACCGGATCGCCGCACGGCTGTCGGCCGGGACCGGGCCGTAGGGGCTCGTCGCCTCCCAGCGGCGCAACCAGGCTCGGTTCTCCGCGAGCTCGCGCTCGAGCGGCCTCGCGTCACGGACCTTGATGGGCCGGATGCTCACTCGCCCACTGCTCAGAACGGGTACGACCTGCGCCACCGTGCCACCCCTCTCGCGTTCTGTGGTGAGCCTAGTGGAGCGCTCACCGATGCATCGACACGACCGCGCCCCGAGATCCGCTGCTGCGGACCCGGGGCGCGTCGTGTGTCGTCGGGTGGACTCAGTCGAGGTCCCCGGCGAAGCCCTTGAGCCACGGACGCAGCTCGGGACCGAGGTCTTCGCGATCGACCGCGAGCTGCACGATCGCCTTGATGTAGTCGAGGCGGTCGCCCGTGTCGTAGCGACGGCCACGGAAGATGACGCCGTAGACGCCGCCCGTGCCCTCGACGTCGGCCGCCATCTCCTGCAGCGCGTCGGTCAGCTGGATCTCGCCGCCCTTGCCCGGCTCGGTGCGCTCGAGGATCTCGAACACTTCGGGCTTCAGCACGTAGCGGCCGATGATGGCGAGGTTGGACGGGGCGTCCTCCTTCGCAGGCTTCTCGACGAGGCCGGTCACCCGGACGACGTCGGCGTCGTCGGTGGCCTCGACGGCCGCCGCGCCGTACATGTGGATCGAATCGGGGTCGACCTCCATGAGGGCGATGATCGTCGCGTTCCGCTTGTCCTGCTCGTCGAGCATGCGCTCGAGGAGGACGTCGCGGGCGTCGATCAGGTCGTCGCCGAGGAGCACGGCGAAGGGCTCGTGGCCGACGTGGCGCTTGGCCCGCAGGACGGCGTGGCCGAGCCCCTTCGGGTCTCCCTGGCGCAGGAAGTGGATGTCGGCGAGCTCACTCGACTCGTTGACCTTCTCGAGGCGCTGGGTGTCGCCCTTCTTCGCGAGGTTGAGCTCGAGCTCGGTCACGCGGTCGAAGTGGTTCGCGAGCGCGTTCTTGTTGCGGCCGATGATCATGAGCACATCGGCGAGCCCGGCGCTGACGGCCTCCTCGACGACGTACTGGATGGCCGGCTTGTCGACGACGGGGAGCATCTCCTTCGGCAGGGCCTTCGTCGCCGGAAGGAACCGGGTGCCGAGACCTGCTGCGGGGATGACTGCTTTGGTAACACGAGTGGTCATGAGGGAAAACCTATCGTGTGGAGTCGGTGAAGTAGCCGAATACCCCCTCGATCGAGGGTGAAATCCCCTGAACCCCTGGACGAGGCGGCGGATGTCGGGTAGGACGTCGGGCAACGAGCCGGGCGCGACGACGAGCCGTTTAGAATGGGTCGCATGACGAGCCCCGCCGAACACGAGAAACGAGCGCTGCGCGCCGAGCTCCGTGAGCGGCGGGAGCTGCTCACCTCCCTGGAGAAGGAGCGCTCGACCACCGGCCTGACGGACAACCTCCGCGCCCTCGTCTCCCGCTTCGGGGCGAGCTCCATCGCCTGCTACCTCTCCTCGCCGAGCGAGCCCGACACCCGGCCCTTCCTCCAGTGGGCGCAGGAGGCGGGCATCCGCATCCTGTTCCCCATCACCCGCACCGACGGGCTCCTCGACTGGACGATCGGCGAAGAGGGCATCGAGACGGTGGGCTTCGCCGGCACCCCCGAGGTCGTGGGTACCACCCTCGGTCCCATCGCGATCAACGACGTCGACCTCATCCTCGTCCCCGCCGCCGCCGTCGACGCCCACGGCATGCGCATGGGCTGGGGTCGCGGGTACTTCGACAAGACGCTCGGCTCGATGGAGCGCTGCCCTCCCGTCTACGCCGTGCTGTACGACACCGAGATCCTCGACGAGGTCCCGAGCGAGATCCACGACGAACCCGTCGGCGGTGCCGTGACCCCGAGCCGCATCCTCGACTTCGACCAGGTCCGACCGCGCCGCTGAGCGCGCCGACCCACCACATCCCAGGAGACCCCGTGCCCACCTACGCCTACCGCTGCACCGAGTGCGGCAACGCCTTCGACGTCCAGCAGTCCTTCACCGACGACTCCCTCACCGAGTGCCCTGCGTGCTCCGGCAAGCTGCGCAAGCTGTTCAGCGCGGTCGGTGTCACGTTCAACGGCTCCGGCTTCTACCGCACGGACTCCCGCGCCGGTGCCGGCAAGGGCTCGAGCTCCATCCCGGCCTCCTCGAAGTCCTCGGAGGGGTCGTCGAGCTCGTCCTCCTCGGACACCAAGGGCGGATCCTCCTCCTCGGGCGGCTCCTCTAGCTCCGGCTCCGGCTCCAGCGCCACACCGGCCTCCGCCGGGAGCGCCACGTCCTGAGCCGGTAGCGTAGCCAGGGTCCTGCCCATCCCCGATCCTCAGGGAGACCCCATGCTCAAAGGCTTCAAGGAGTTCATCCTCCGCGGCAACGTGATCGACCTGGCCGTGGCCGTCGTGATCGGGGCCGCGTTCACCGCCATCGTCAACTCGCTCGTCGAGAACATCTTCAACCCGCTGCTCGGGGCGCTCTTCAAGGCGGAAAGCTTGAAGGACGCCTTCATCGTCGAAATCCCGACGCTCGCCGGCGCGACTGCGAAGCTCCAGTTCGGTGCGTTCCTCGGTGCGGCGATCCAGTTCATCCTCATTGCCGCCGTCGTCTACTTCGTCATCGTGCTGCCGATGAACCACTTCAAGCGCGTGACCACCAAGCCGACCGTCGCCGACGAGCCGGCAGCACCGAGTGAGCTGTCGCTCCTCACCGAGATCCGCGACGTCCTGAAGACGGGCACGAGCGCTCCGCTGCCGCCCGCACGCGACGACACGACCGACGGCCGCTAGTCCGGCTCGTTCAGCAACACCGACGTCCCGTGCCGCTCACCAGTGGGGCGGGACGTTGCGTTGCAGCTCGTCGTCGTTGCCACCGCCGCCAGCGGGTTTGGCTGTGCCACCCCAGGCGGCGTCGGTGTCCTCCGCCGCCTTGACGGGATCGGCCGGCAGCTGCGGCGCGGGATCCGTCCCGGGAGCACCGGGCCGGATCGCCCGCCTCGATCCTCGGGGACGGACGATCCGTGGCTCCTGATCGTCCTGCATGATCAGTGTCCGACCATCAGTGGCGTGGGACCTGCACGGCGATCGGCGCGGTGTCGAGGTGCTCGGTGGTGTTGAGCCCGAGGACGCCTGCCACGCGCTGCGCGACCGCCTCGGCGTCGGCGAAGAGGTCGAAGCTGTGGACACGGACGTAGTGCCAGCCGAGGCGGCGCAGGACGTCGGGCCGGAGCCGCAGCGACTCCCGGAGGCTCGCGTCACCCAGTTCCTCGTCGCACTCGACGACGACGGCTCGGCCACCCCACGAGGCGACCAGGGCGAGCTTGCCGCGGTAGCCCATGTCGACCCGCATCCCGAGCGTCTCCAGGCGCGTCGCGAGGTCGACGAGCATCGGCTCAGCCTCGTGCGTCGCCTGATCCTCGGAGGCGCGTCGCGACGTGTCCGTGAGGATGCGTGCGAGCGCGAGGATGCCGTGCTGGATCCGGTTCTGGTCGAGGTCCTCGGGGCGGACGCACGAGACGATCACCATGGACCGCCGTGCGCGCGTCATGCCGACCGCGAGCAGCCGGTCGCCGCCGGGCTGACCCAGCGCGCCGAAGTCGGACAGGACCCGTCCGTGCGGTGTGAGGCCGTACCCGATCGAGAAGATGACGCGGTCGCGGCTCTCGGCCACGGACTGCTCGAGCGTCAGGACGGTGAACGGTTCAGCCCGCTCGCGCAGGAGGAAGTCGGAGAGGTCGGCACGACGGGAGAACGCTGCGAGGACCGCCTGCTGGACCCGGACCGCGTGCTTGTCGCTCGCGGTCACGACCATCAGGGATTCCTTCGGTCGGTTCGAGGCGTGCTCGAGGACGAGTTCCACGACCCGTTCGACCTCGACGTCGACACTCTCCACCGCTCCGGTGACCGGGTCGGGCATGCCGAGCCCGCCGGGCACGTAGTCGAGGCTCAGGCTGCCGTGGCCCAGGAACGAACCCGCCCAGGGCAGGGAGTCGATCTGGCCACCGTAGAACCGCTCGTTGACGAGTTCTGCGAGGTCCTCGCCTCCCGCGCGGTAGGAGCGCGTGAGCATGAGGGTCGGCAGGACGGAGCTCAGCTGTTCGAGCGCGGACTCACGGTGCAGCTCGGCGATGTCGGCGTGCTGCTCGGGCGTCGCCTCCTGATCCGTCAGACGGATCTCGAAGGGCGAAGGACTCTGCGTGACGGGGTCACCGAAGGCGACGACCTGACGCGCACGACGGATGGCGTCCACGTTCTCGGCGAGGAGCGTCGCCCCCGCGTCGACGAGGAAGACGGCGTCGAAGGACGCGCTCTCGGGGATGCGAGGCACCTCGTACGGCGAGACGAGCCAGACCGGAGCGAGGACGCGCGACAGGGTGGGTGCCGCCTGCTCGAGCTCAGCCGCTCGGAGCGGTCGATCGCGCTTGAGGAGCGAACGGAGCGCCATGCCTTCCGTGGCGTGGTCGACGAGCCCGATCTTCCAGGTGTCGGCCAGCAGCGAGGCGAGGAGCTGCCCGGAGGCGGAGGCGTGCGCCTCGTCCACCAGCCGGAAGTCGGACTCGAGACGCTCGACGACGCTCGTGTTGGCGCCGAGCAGACCGCGATCCTCGGTGAGCACGAGTTCGAGCATCGACTGCCACCAGGCGAGTTCGAGCTCGTCGGCGAGGCGCGTCCGCGGCACGTGCCGCTGGGACAGGTCGACGATGAGCTCGCCGAGACCCTGCTCGCGCAGGCCGGCGAGGATCGCGGTGCGCTCCTGGAGGTTGTGGAGGACCTCCGACTCGGCGGCGAGTTCGGAGATCGTACGGACGAGACTCGGGATCGCGAGGCGTCCGAGGCGGTCCGGGGTGTCGGCGATGCCGAGCGGCTGGTCGACCAGCTCGAGCTTCGCGGCGACCGTCTGGTACGCCTGCTCGACGTCCGCGATGCCGAGCGGCACCTCGGGCGGCGCACCGGTCGTCACATAGCGCTGCCACAGGGTGCGCTGCTGCTGGATCCGACGGAGGGCGGCGTTCATGTCGGGCACGTGTGCGCCGGGCCGCAGGTACTCCTTGGCCAGGGCCTTCAGTCGCCGACGGCTCGCCGACGACATCGCGGCGGAGTCCTTCCGCGGGCTCGTGGCGACGATGAGGTCGGCGAGCGACCGGTCGAAGACGTCGGGCTGGAAGCGGTCGAGCGTCTCACGGATGTCCGCGAGGAGTCGCAGGTAGATGCCCAGCTCGTCGATGGACTCGAACGGCCGCATCTGCGTCTGCCCGATGAGGCCGTACGCACGCTCCAGCAACTGCGGCAGGTCCTTGCGGTGCAGGCGTTTGGCGAGGTCGTGGGTCTCCTGGGCTTCCGCGGTCGTGTCGAACGACGCGCCGTACCAGGGCGAGTCGCCCGGTCCGTAGCGGAACTCACCGAGTGCGGCCGCGCCTTCGAGCGCCTCCGCCGCGCGGGAGCGGCCCGCTGCGAGCCCGACGAGCGTCTGGCGGTCGAGCCGGACGAGGGTTCCCGGAGGGTGCGGCAGCTTGGAGAGCTTCGAGAGCGCTTCGAGCGCGTCGATGACCGAGACCCGCAGATCGGGGTCCTTCGCCTGCAGCGAGGTGCGGTAGTCGATGAGGACCCGACGCAGCCGGACGAGCGCGTCGTCGACCTCGCCGACCTGCGGCGGGATCGCGCGCTCGTTGCGCGTGATCGCCTGGATGAGGTCGCGGCGGAGGGTCGACGGCGACGCGCACAGACCGGGCAGACCGACCTTGGTCAGGCGGTGGCGGATGCCCTCGAGCGTGGAGCGGCGGGGGCTGACGACGAGGACGCGCTTGTGCTGCGACGCGAGCACGCCGATCGCGTTCACGATGGTCTGCGTGCCGCCCGTGCCCGGAAGCGTCGTGACGACGAGCGAGTTGCCGGCACCGATCTGCGCGATGACGTTCTCCTGCTCGACGTCCGCGTCGAGCAGGAGGGTGTCGGTCGACGGCGGGCGGTCGTCCTGGCCCGGCGCGTCGACGGGCGTGAAGCTGCTGCGGACGAGGCCGACCGCACCCTCGTCGCCGGCGACGGCGTCGAGGATCGGGTGGTCGAGCTTGGCGGCGTCGTCGAGCAGGGAGTGACCGACGGCGGCGAACGAGGAGACGAGCAGACGCGGCTGGACGGTGAACCACTCGAGCCCGGCGGCGAGCGAGCGGAGGCGGTCGATGACGGGCTGCGGCTTGAAGACCCCACCCGATTCGCTCAGCGCGACGAACTCGTCAGGATCGAGGACGATGCCGAACTGCTCGCGGAGGGCGCGGACGAGTTCCGGGTTCGCGGTCGTGGCGCCGCGCAGCTTGACCTCGTAGTCGCGACCGTACCGGCGGATGGCCAGCGGCCGGAGCAGGACCGGCGCGCTGAAGTCCTCACCCTGATGCGTCCACTGGGCGAGACCGACGGCGAGGTGGACGGCGTCGATGCCGCGGACGGTGGAGAGCTCGATGCCCTTCGTCGTGATGCGGTCGGCGGCGCGCTTCGCACCGCGGAGCGCGATCTCGTCGCGGATGAGGTTCGACAGCAGCGTCGACTTGCCCGAGATGAACTGCGGCAGACCACCGGGATGCGTCGAGCTGAGCTCCACCCGGGTCGTCGGGGCGTCCACGAAATGGAGCAGCGGCGAGGGGCCGCCGACCGTGCTGAGCTGCTGACGCCAGGCGTGCAGCGCCGTGTCGACCACGCCTGCCGATGCCGCCACGGGACCCTCGCGGAGTTGCGCCTCCGCTGCTTCCCGTTCGACTCCGGACGTCACGTCGCCGTCATCCCGTCTCTTCTCTAGCCGCCACACACTTGCACCATACGTGCCCGGTAGTGGAAACACCGGGAAGCGGTGCGGTTTTTCGCCGAGTCCGCCGAGGAAATGTGCGACGCGCGGGTCGTCCGACGGTCAGGAGACGCCGAGGAGGCCGGAGAGCACCATCACCGCGGTGCCGCGCAGGACGATGTCGGCGCCCTGCTCGCTCATCCGGATCTGCACGCCGCCGTGGAACTCGGTCATCGTGCGCGCCCGCACGGTCTCGATCGCCGCGTCGAGGAGCACGCCGGCGAGCAACTCCTCCGGGCCGCTCACCACGATCTCCGAGAGGTTCAGCGCACCGACGATCGCGGCGAGCGAGACACCGAGGCGCTCCCCCGCGGCGCGGAGGATCTCCTCGCGACGCTGCTCGACCTCAGCGGCGGGAAGATCGCTCGCCTCGGCCGCCGCGAGGAGCTCACGCAGGTGCGGCACGGCGAGCCAGGCCTCGAGACACCCCCGCTTCCCGCAGGCGCACAGCGGCCCGCCGTCGGTGCCGACGACCACGTGGCCGATCTCACCGGCGGCGAACCGGCTCCCGAAGAGCGGGTGGCCGCCCACGAGCAGCCCCGCCCCGACGCCGTTCCCGACGCTCACGAGCATGAGGTCGCCGTCCGCCCCACCGAAGCTGTACTCCGCGAGCACCGCGGCATTGGCGTCGTTCGCGACGAGGACCGGCACCTGGGCGACCTGCTCGATCGCGCCCTGGAGGTCGACGTCGGTCCAGCCGAGGTTCGGGGCGCTGCGGACCGTGCCGGTCATGTCGACGACGCCGGGCGAACCGACCCCGATGCCGAGCACCTCGACCGTCGCCTCCTCGACGAGGTCTGCGGCGAGCGCGACGGCCTTCGCTATCGCGTCGACCCCCGTGGCACCGTCGAGCGGCACCTCGAGCATCGTCACGACCTCACCGTCGAGGGTCAGCACAGCACCTCTGAACACCTCGGTGTCGGAGAGGTCGAGGCCGACGATCTGGAACTCGTCGCGGTTGATGTCGATGAGCGTGGCGGGCTTGCCCGGGCGAGAGGTCTCGCGGAGGCCGACCTCGACGATGAGGTTGTCCGCGATGAGCGAGGCGACGAGGTCGGAGATACTCACCCGGGTCAGGCCGGTGGCTCGGGCGATGTCGGCGCGACTCATGGCACCGCTGGCGAAGAGGGTCTGGAGGACGAGCGCCCGGTTATGACCACGGGCGTGTTCCGGCAGGACCTTCGCGTTCGGCCGCAGCCGCCGCGCCGGAGTGTAGGAGAAGGATTCGATCCGCTCCGACGCGATCCCGCCGCTGCTTCCGAATCCACCAGCACTCATGGGATAAGTAAAGCAGGCTGCGCCTCATCGTGCGGCACCGCGATGTCACCCGATGGTCACCGACACGTCGCCCGCCGGGCACCGCTGCGACCCGTACGACGCGGAGCATCATGGGTGTGAGGATCGCAATAGTGACCGAGTCGTTCCTGCCGCAGATGAACGGCGTCACCCACTCCCTGCTCCGCATCATGGAGCACTTCGCGGACCGAGGGGACGAGGTGCTCGTCATCGCCCCCGGCGCCGGAGCCTCGACGCCGCGGCTCCACGAGGGCTTCCGGGTGGACGGCGTGCCGTCGATCCCGCTCCCCCGCTACCGGAACGTGCGGGTCGCCGCCGGCGGGGTCGGCCGGATCACGGAGCTCCTCCGCGGCTTCCGCCCCGACGTGGTGCACCTGGCCTCGCCGTTCGTCCTCGGCTGGCGCGGTGTCCAGGCCGCCGAGCGCCTGGGCGTCCCGACCGTCGCCGTGTACCAGACCGACATCCCGGCCTACGCCGGACGGTACGGGTTCCCGGTCGCCGAAGCGTTGCTGTGGCAGCACGTCGAGCGCCTCCACGGCCGGTCGACGCTCACGCTCGCGCCGTCACGGCAGTCGATCGCTCAGCTGGAGGCGCACGCCATCCCGCGGGTCCGCCTGTGGGTGCGCGGCGTCGATGCCGTGCGGTTCTCCCCGGAGCGGCGCAGCGAGGCCTGGCGTCGTTCCGTCGCTCCCGGCGGCGAACGGATCGTGGGCTACGTCGGTCGACTCGCGGCCGAGAAGCAGGTCGAGGACCTCGCGGTGCTCGGCGGAATCCCGGGCGTGAAGCTCGTCATCGTCGGCGAGGGGCCGCTGCGCGCCTCGCTCGAACAGCGACTCCCGAACGCGGTCTTCACCGGATTCCTGGGCGGCGAGGAGCTGGCGGTCGCGATGGCGGGGCTGGACGTGTTCGTCCACCCCGGCGAGTCGGAGACCTTCTGCCAGACCATCCAGGAGGCGATGGCCTCCGGGGTACCCGTGGTCGCGACCGGTCGAGGTGGGCCGGTCGACCTCGTCGACTCCAGCCGCACCGGGTGGCTCTACGAACCCGGCAGGCTCGAACAGCTGCGCGGGTTCGTCCAGGACCTCGTTGGCGACGAGGTGAAGCGGGCGGCGTTCGGTGCCGCAGCTCGGGCAGGCGTCCTGCCGCGCAGTTGGAAGAGCGTCAGCAGCGCCCTGATCGGGCACTACAGCGACGCCATCGAGTTGCACGAGGGCGCTCGGGCACGACGGAGCGGTCTCGACCCGCGTGTTCAGGCGCCTCGGGTCACTCGCCCGGGTACCGGACGCCGATCTGGCGCCTGACCTCGTCGAGGGTCTCCATGATCGCGACCGTCTCGGCGAGCGGCATGATGCCGCCGGAGAGCCGGCCCTCGGAGGCGAGCCGTTCGAGCTCCCACGCCTGGAAGTGCATCCCACGGCCGTCCACTTCGGAGCGGTAGGTCTCCACGACCTCGCCGTCGGTGCCGAACACCCGGAAGGTCGTCGCCGTGTACCAGACGCGGTCGAACTCGATCCAGCCGTCGGTGCCGACGATGGCCGCGCGGTTCGGGCCGACGGTGTTGCTCGCCGACAGGGTGTTCGCCACCTGGCCGTCCGCGTAGCCGAAGAGGGTCGCGACCTGCATGTCCGCCCCCGTGTCGCGGAGCGCGGCCGTGGCCTGGATCGTCGTCGGGGTCCCGAAGACGGACGACGCGAAGGAGACCGGGTACACGCCGAGGTCGAGCAGCGCGCCGCCGCCCAGCTCGAGGTTGTTCATGCGGTGCTCCGGGTCGTCCGAGAGCAGCTGGGTGTGATCGGCGACGAGGCTGCGCGGCTGTCCGATGACACCGTCGGCAAGCAGCTCGCGGAGCCGGACCATGTGCGGGAGGAACCGGGTCCACATCGCCTCGAGGACGACCAGGCCGCGCTCCGCGGCGAGCGCCACGACCGCCTGCGCCTCGGCGGCGTTGAGGGTGAAGGGCTTCTCGATGAGGACGTGCTTCCCGGCGTCGAGCGCCAGCACCGCCTGCTCGGCGTGGAACGGGTGCGGGGTCGCGATGTAGATCACGTCGACCTCGGGGTCGGCGGCGAGCGCCTCGTACCCCACGTGGACGTTCGGGATGTCGAACTCGGCGGCGAACGCGGCGGCGGTCTCGGCGGAGCGCGAGGCGACGGCCCGGACGTCGAAGCCGTGCCGTCGGAGGTCGGCGGTGAAGCTCTTCGCGACGCCGGCGGGGCCGAGGATGCCCCATCGCAAGCCGGTGGACGGGCCTGCCGCTGGGGTTCCCGTTCCGGTCCGGTCGATGTCGTGCTCCGTCATGGCTCTCCTTCGATGCGCGTTCCAGCAGCCTACTGGAGGGCCTCCTGCGCTCGGGATTTCGGGGTTAGCCCTGCTCGGGCTCGCGGCGCCTCGCCGTAGGCTGAGGGTTCGACCGAGCCCCGCCGACCGCGCTGAGGGCCTGGTCCATCCTGGGGGGATGCGTTGTGGGGCCGAAGGAATCGACCGGACGTCGTCGTGCGCTGTCGCACGCCCGGAACCTCGCGATCGGCGTCGTCGGTCTCCTCGCCCTGAGCGGTTGCGTCTCGGAGCCGGCCCCGCCTCCGGTGACGGTCGTCGTCACCCAGCAGCCGGACCCGTCACCCTCGGTCGCCCCGGTGCCCACCTCCACTGCGCGCGACGCCCTGCCACCTGAACCGGCGCCGATCGTGCCGAACGCGCCGGCGGAACCGGCGGAACCGCTTCCGGAGGGCCCCGCGTTCGACCTCGGGCCGCGGGACGGAGCGCTCGGCCCGGTCGTCACGGATGCCGATGGCAACCCGCTCACCTACACGGTGGTCGCCGGCGACGTGTTCTTCGACATCGCACAGCGCTTCGACCTGCCGCAGCAGCAGTTGCTCCGCATGAACCCGTCGATCCCCGGCCTCGGACTCGACATCTACATCGGCGACATCGTCAACCTCGACTGGACGACCACGCGTTGAGCCTCGGTGCCCGCCGATGTCAGCCGAACGGGATGGTGCCGACGAGCACGCCGACGACCAGCATCACGAGTGAGACGATCGCGGCGCGCCACAGGACCTTCTTGTGGTGGTCGCCGAGGTTCACGCTGGCGAGCGAGACGAGCAGGAGGATGGCCGGCACGAGCGGGCTCTGCAGGTGGACCGGCTGACCGGTGATCGACGCGCGCGCCATCTCGACCGGTTCGATGCCGAAGGTCGATGCGCTCTCGGCCAGCACCGGCAGGATGCCGAAGTAGAACGCGTCGTTGCTCATGAAGAACGTCATCGGGATGCTGAGCACCCCGGTGATGACCGCGAGGAACGGCCCGAGCTCCGTCGGGATGATGTCGACGATCCAGTCGGCCATCGCGGTGACCATGCCGGTCCCGTTGAGGACACCGATCAGCACGCCGGCCGCGAGCACCATCGAGACGACCCCGACGATGCTCGGCGCGTGGGCGACGATCTCCTTGGACTGCTGCGCGAGCCTCGGGAAGTTCACCAGGAGGGCGATGGCGGTTCCGACCATGAACACGTAGGGCAACGGGACGAGGTCGAGCACGAGCAACGTCATGACCGCGACCGTGAGCACGAGGTTCACCCAGATGAGTCGCGGGCGCAGGGTGTCGCGCTCGGGGTCGAGCATCGTGTCTGCCATGGCCGTGTCGTCGGGGCGGACGAGGGTCGCGAGGCGCCCACGGGCACTGGTCGAGAAGGTCGTCGACATGCCACCGGTGAGCGGGTGGTCGGCGGGCCCGGAACCCGAAGCCGGTGCTGCGACGCCGGAGGCACCATCGCCGAGGAGGTCGACGCCCGCGAGGCGCTTGCGCTCCCCCAGCCCCAGGAACCAGGCGAAGGCGAACACGAGGACGAGGCCGGCGGCGAGCGACGGCAGCATCGGGACGAAGATCTCGGTGGGCGAGACGCCCAGGGCCGAGGCGGCGCGGACGGTCGGCCCACCCCACGGGACGATGTTGAGCGTGCCGTTCGCGAGCCCGGCGACGCAGGTGAGGACGACCGGGTTCATGCCGAGCCGCAGGTAGATCGGCAGCATCGCGGCGGTCGTCACGATGAAGGTCGTCGACCCGTCGCCGTCGAGTGACACCGCGCCCGCCAGGAGGGCCGTACCGACGACG
The DNA here is from genome assembly GCF_015350715.1 of Plantibacter sp. VKM Ac-2876. Taxonomy (NCBI): domain Bacteria; kingdom Bacillati; phylum Actinomycetota; class Actinomycetes; order Micrococcales; family Microbacteriaceae; genus Plantibacter; species Plantibacter sp. VKM Ac-2876. Next base: position 1,053,622 of record NZ_JADKSI010000002.1, read on the forward strand.
ATCTTCGCCGGGTCGTTGCCCAGCGCACGGACGATGAACCGCACGAGCGGGTCGAAGAGCCCGACGTCGATCATGATCCCGAAGTACATGATCGCGAACATCAACAGGGCGGCGGTCGGAGCGAGGCTGCCGATCGCCTCGATGACCATGTCGCCGAGCCCGAGTCCGGCGCCGGCGAACAGCCCGAAGACCGTGGGGACGATGATGAGCGCCACCATCGGGGTGAGGCGCTTCGTCATGATCAGCACCATGAAGGTGAGGATCATCGCGAATCCGAGAATGACCAGCATGTCGACTCCTTCGTCTGCGTGCACTGCGGTGTGCACGACGGGACGCCGCGCGGCGACACGGGCGATGGACCGAGCGCGGCGGGCGTTCCCGGAACCGTACGGGAGTGGCGTGGAGCTGTCTCGCTTGTGGGCGTTCGGCTCGGATCTGCGGGTTACACCTCCTTCTGCGCATTCTGCTCATCACGCGGTCGACGCCGCCCGTCGCCCCGGCGACGTACGATCAGAGCCATGATCGGCGAGGAAGCGGAGCTGCCAGGTCGGCGACGGGGCGGGCGCTCCAGCTTCGCGGCGCAGGTGCTCGTGCTGCAGCTGGTCGTCGTCATCGCGGTCGTCGCCGTGTGCACTGGCGTGTTCGCCTGGATGAGCAGCGAGCGCCTCGTGCACGAAGCCCAGTCCACCGCCCTCGCGATCGCCCAGAGTGTCGCGAGCGATCCCGACGTCCGCACCGCCGTGACGCTCGAGGCACGTACCCCGGGGACGCCGACGGCGGCCGACCTCCGGACCGGTCCCCTGCAGGAGCTCGGCACGGAGGTCGGCACACGGACCGGGGCGCTCTTCGTGGTCATCACCGACGAGCGCGGGATCCGTCTGGCGCACCCCGATCCCGACCAGCTCGGGCTCCGGGTGAGCACCAGTGCGGAGGCGGCCCTGGCCGGGACGGAGTCGGTCTCGTGGGAGACCGGCACCCTCGGCCCGTCCGCGCGCGCGAAGGTGCCCGTCTTCGCCGCAGAGTCCTCCGACACCGGTGGGGCCGTGGTCTCGTCCGGCGCCGGCGAGGTCGTCGGCGAGATCAGCGTCGGGTTCGCCCCGCAGCGCGTGTTCGCCGACGTCGTGGGAGAGACCATGCTGGTCGCGGGCGCAGCGCTGCTCGCGCTGACGATCGGCCTGATCGCTTCGATGCTCACCCGGCGGCGGCTGCGGCGGCTGACCCTCGGCCTCGGACCGGAGGAACTCGCCGCGCTCGTGCAGAACCAGGCTGCGGTCCTCGGCGGCGTCGGCGAAGGCGTCCTCGGTGTCTCGCCGGAGGGTGTCGTGACGGTGTGCACCGATCAGGCGGCCAGGCTCCTCGACATCGGGTCGGTCGTCGGGCGCCGGTTCGACGACCTCGACCTGCCCGAGCGACTGGTGGACCTCGTCGCGGACGACTCCGCGACCCCGACCTCGGCCCAGCTCGTCGTCGGGTCCCGCGTCCTGTTCGTCGACGTCCGGCCCGTGTCCCGGGACGGCGTCGACCTCGGGCGGGTGGTCGTCGTCCGCGACCGCACCGACGTCGAGGCGCTCACCCGGCGGCTCGACGCGGTCGCGACGATGACGACCGCCCTCCGCGCGCAGCGGCACGAGTTCGCGAACCGGTTGCACGCGATCTCCGGCCTCCTCGAGACCGGGCAGGACGCCGAGGCCCGCGAGTATCTCGCCAATGTGCTCGACCACGGACCGCTGAAGTACCCCGTTCAACACGCGGACCGCCTCACCGAGCCCTACCTCCAGGCCTTCCTCGGCGCGAAGGGCGTCGAAGCCTCGGAACGCGGGGTGCTGGTCACCATCGGCTCCGAGACCCTCGTCACCGGCTCCCTGTGCGATCCTGAGGACGTGACCACCGTCCTCGGCAACCTGCTCGACAATGCGGTGAACGCGGCCGTCGCGGGCCGGGTCCGACCGGCCTGGGTGGAGGTCGAGGTCCTCGACCACGGCACCGAGCTGCACTGCTCCGTGATGGACTCAGGTGACGGCGTCGCGGCGACCGGCCAGGACGACGCTCCACCCGCTGCCCCGACCATCGGCCACGGCGACCTGGACGACGTCCACGGCCACGGGTTCGGTCTGCCCCTCTCACGCGACATCGCCCGTCGTCGAGGCGGGGACGTCTGGTTGGCCTCCCCCGGCGTCCGTGGCGAACACGGAGCGGTCTTCTGTGCGCGGCTCCCCGGGACGGTCGAGCCGGCGCCGTCCATGGCGGGAGACGGATGATGGCGGCCGACCTCACCGTGCTGGTCGTCGACGACGACTTCCACGTCGCCCGCCTGCACTGCCGGATCGTCGACGAGGTCGACGGGTTCCGTGCGCTCAGTCCTGCCGGGTCGGCAGCCGAGGCCGCGCGGAGCATCGCCGCCGAGCCACCCGACCTCGTGCTCCTCGACGGCTACCTTCCGGATCGGAACGGGCTCGAGCTCCTGGTGGACCTCCCGATCGACACCATCGTCGTCTCCGCAGCGTCTGATGGTGCGTCCGTGCGCCGAGCGCTTCGTGCCGGAGCCCTCGGGTACCTGGTGAAACCGTTCCCGCCACAGGTACTCCAGGACCGGCTCGCCGCCTACGCCCGGTTCCGGAACGTCCTCGGCGAGGCGGTGAACGCCGACCAGGAGACGATCGAGCGCGCCCTGCGCATCCTGCACTCCGGCGACGCCGGGGCGACGACCCGGTCGAGGTCCGCGACGGAGACGGCCGTCCTCGAAGCGGTGTCGGAGGCGGACGGAGAGCGCTCGGCCGCCGAAGTGGCCGAGCTGGTCGGCGTCTCACGCGCGACGGCGCAACGGTACCTCTCCGCGCTGGCAGCACGAGGTCTCCTGACGACGCAGCTGCGGTACGGGACCACCGGGCGTCCAGAGCATCGATACGCGCCGCCAGGCGTCAGCCGCTGAGGCGTCCACACGCCGTCGGCTGGGCGATCCCCCCACGACATCGCCCAGCCCGGCACGTGAACCAACTCTTCGCCGATGGAACGCGGAATGCCCCCGCACACCGTGATCCATCCGTCGTCGCACGACGATCAGCAAAGTGAGTTAATCACCCGATTGAGTTTAGGGTGACCTCACGGCGCATGCGTCAGGGCTACCCCCTAACGTGCACCCGACCGCTCAGGCGTCCTGCGCGTCGAAGGCGGCGTCGAGGACGGCGAGCACCTCGGCCTGGCGGTCCGCGACGATGACCGCCGCGATGAGGATCCGCCACATCGTGTCGACCGCGTTGAGAAGGTCCGTCCGGCCGGCCAGCAGGTTCGAGATGAGCTGCGTCCCGGTGAAGAACGCGACGAAGGACCTCGCCAGTTCCGCCGGCTCGAGCGGAGACCGCAATTCACCGAGCTCGATCGAGGCCTGCACCCGCTCCTCGACGCTCGCGATCCACTGCTCGTGGAACGCGGTCGTCGGCGCCTGGATGACGCCCTGCTCGAGGGACAGCCGCAGGCCGGCACGGGTGATCGGGTCGGTGAGCAGTTGCTCGGTGATGAGGCGGGAGGCCTGGACCAGCCCACCGAACGGCGAGGGCGCGGTGGTCGGCGCGGTCAGCGCAGCGATCGAGCGTGTGCTCTGCTCGTTGATGACGGCGATCGCCAGTTCCTCTTTCGAGGGGAAGTAGAAGTAGAGCGAACCCTGCGTCGTCCCCGCCTCGCGGGCGATGTCCGAGAGGCTCGCCTGTCCGTAGCCGACCCGGTCGAACATGCGGGCGGCACCTTCGACGACGGTCTGGCGTCGTTCATGACCTCGTTGCTGCTGTGGTCGTCGTTCGGGCATGTGCGTTTCCTGCTTCTGTCATCCCCCGATTCAGGGATAAGCGTACCCACTCCGAGCTGAGAAGACGGTGTCGAACGCGGCAGAAATTCGGAACAAGTCGACCGACTTGATCGGGAGAAGATCCCGGTCGGGTCGCAAAAGGGCGCATCGAGGGTGTCATCACCGACCGAGACCGAGCGGACTCACTCGCGTCGGGTGACCAGGGCGAACCGCTCGCGGAGCTCAGGCGCGTCGGCGAACGGCCGCCAGCACAGGCCGTCGCCCTCCCGCATCGCGGCCACCGGACGGAGGGCGACGAGTCGCTCACCGAAGCGCAGGGCATCGAGGAACAGGGTGTCGTTCCCCGCGTCGATCGTCAGCGAGCGCGGGTACCAGCCGCGAGCCGCGAGTGCGCCGGCCAGCCACGCCGAGTACGCCGGGTCCTTGCCGGGCTCGGGACGGAGCAGCTCCTGGTCGGCGAGATCGGACCACTCGATGACGTCCTTCGCCGACAGCGGGTGCGCCGCGCGCATGACCACGCCGAGCGGCAGCGCAGCGATCTCCTCGGCGGCGAGTCCGTCCGGCAGATCGATCGGCAGACGCACGATGGTGGCGTCGAGACGACCCGTCGTGACGAGGTGCAGCTGCTCGACCGGTTCGATCGCGACGGCGACCGCTGGGACGTCGATGCGGCGGCCGGCCTCGGAGACGACCGCGTCCCACGTCGTCGGCGGACGGCCGACCCGGATGTGCCGAGCCGGTGACGCTGGATCCATGTCGGCGACGACGTCGATGAAGGTGCGGACCTTCAACAGGAAGCGCTGCCCCTCGCGCGTCGGTCGGTACTCCTCCCCCAGGACGCTGAACAGCTCGACCCCGAGGGCGGCCTCGAGCCGCCGCAGCTGCTGCGCGAGACTCGGCTGTGCGACCCCAAGCACGTTCGCAGCGGCACCGAGCGTCCGAGCATCCGCCACGACCACGGCCGACCGCAGCTGACGAAGGGTGATGGCGTCGCGTTCGAGTTGGCGGTGGAGGTCGTGCGTCATGCTTCGAGCCTACGGCGTGCTCGCAGCCCTACCCGACATGCGAGGCCGTGCTCGCGTGGACAGCCGAACCTCCGGCAGTGCCCCTGGAGGGACTCGAACCCCCAACCCTTTCCTTAGGACGGAACTGCTCTTCCATTGAGCTACAGAGGCTGACCCGTCGAGTTTAGCCGGTCGCTCAGGCGGCAGGCGCCAGGTACTGCTCCCAGTCGGGCTCCGAGCGCTCGACGCCCCGCACCATCCACTGCGAGCCGTGCGGCGTCCCCGGTGAGACCCGGAGGCTCCAGTTCATCTCCATCGGCGTGCGGTCGCCCTTCACGTTGTTGCAGCGCAGGCAGCAGGCCACGAGGTTCTCCCAGCTGTCCACACCCCCGCGCGAGCGCGGCTGCACGTGGTCGATCGTCGTCGCCGCCTTCCCGCAGTAGGCGCAGCGGTGGCCGTCGCGGCGCAGCACGCCGCGGCGGGTCACGGGCACCCGGCGGGCGTTCGGGATCCGGACGTATCTGGTGAGCAGGATGACCGACGGCCGATCGAACGAGCCACTCGTCGCCACCACGGGATGCGAGGAGTCGATCTCGACGACGGTCGCCTTGTGATGCATCACGAGCACGAGGGCCCGCTTGAACGAGACGATCGCGAGCGGCTCGTAGCCCGCGTTCAACACCAGTGTGCGCATGCACGTTCCCTTCCGAAGGGCCACGACGGCTGCCGCGACCGGTCGACGATCACCACCTGCAGCGTCCGTGACGCGCCGGATCGAGTCGTTTCCGGGGAACAAAAAAGGGCACTGTCATGACGACAGCACCCTCTTGACCCACGGCGGAGCCGCGGCACGCTTGGCTGGAATGCCGCAGCACGTAGAGGCCGCGACCATTCGCGACCACGTGGCGACGTATAGCGTGCATCAGCTCCTGAACCTCTCCGAGTTGCAGAGCACCAGATTAACCCACACCGACCGGATTTCCGCACGTTGCAGGAGAATTCCCCTCCGCGCCACCTCGGCTTCGACCGGCGGACACCGCATGGTCGCAAACGGTGACCCCGCATCGACGACGAATCGCGTCCCTCCGGTGGAGGGACGCGATCCAGGTCGAGCGGGTCAGATCAGCCGACGCCCGGCGGGTAGAGGTAGAGCGCCACGGCACTCGCGGCGATGGTGCGCGTGTTGTAGCTGTGACGCGCGGACCCCCAGTTGTACTCCTCCAGGGTGACCGTCCCGTCGGCGTTGACCGACTGCACGTAGGCGACGTGGTTGTAGTTGAACCAGGCGACGGAGCCGGCGATGGCGTTCGTCCCCTTGTTGTACTGCCACGAGTCGGCCCAGCCATAAGCACTGCTCGGCGGCAGGCCGTTGCCCCAGGTGAAGGCCCAGTTCCCGCTCGGCGTGCCCGCGTCGCGGTTGAGCCGCCAGGCGACGAAGTCCACGCACTCGCGGTAGTAGTAGCGCAGGGGCGAGAGCCCGCCACCCTCGTCGTCGGAAGCCTGATCGAACCAGGGGTAGTCGTCGCCCGCCTGGCGTGCACCGACCGTGATCGAGTAGGTGGCGTTGCTGGCCGCTGCCGCGGCGTCGAGCTGACGCTGACGCTCGGCGAGCTCGTCCGGCGTCGTCGCGGAGTAGAGATCGCGCGAGATCGGGGCGTCGGCCACCTTGTCGGAAGCGACGACGCTCTGGGCACCGGAGGTCTTCAGCTGCTCCGAGGCGGACGTCCCGTACTCGGTCTGCGCGCTGCTGCTCGCCGCATACGCGGGGAGGGCGACGGTGGCGACCAGGGCCGGCACGAGGAAGGCCATGGTGGCGACGCCACGGACGGAGCCGGGTCGGGCTCCGGACGGCTTCGGCTTGCGCACGGCGACCGTCGACGCGGTCGGCTTGACCGGGGCCTTACTGCGGGCGACGCGCTCCGCGCCGGTGCGGAGCGGGGCGACGGTCGCGAACGAGGTGTCGGTGGTGGACGTCACGGTGAAGGATTGCGGGGCCGTCGGCTCCGGCGCAGCGGGCTTCGTCAGCGGCCGCTCGTCCAGACGGACCTCACCGGTCGTGACGGCCGCGTCGGCCTCCTCGACCACGGCATCGTCGAGGACGATCTCGGGGTGCTCGACGGGTGCGTCCGGTGCGACGTCGGCGACGAGCGCGTCGTCGGCGTCCGACCGGGACGGGGTGGTCGCCTCCGCCTGCTTCGCGGCCTGCTCCTGGAGTCGGAGCTGCTTCCGGGTGAGGGGGACGTTCGGGGTCGTCTCGGCCTGGTCGGGGCCGCTCTCGCCAGCTGCAGTCAAGTGGATTCCTCCGGCACCCCGCATGAGCGACGACGATCGCGGTGTGGCGATCGGCATGGCGCAGCCCCATCCGACGATTGATGTCGGTTCGTGTGGCCGAGGGACGGGCTAGGGGGTGCCTCGGTCGTCTTCCTTGAGCCAGATCATGGCCTTCAGGACGAGTGACAGCCTACGGGTTACCCCTCAGAAAGTCACGTTTCGATCACGGGAAAACGGGCACATGAGGGAATCCTCATGCGCGTCTCATGCTCACGCGGCAGGGGTCTCCACGAAGATGTGCGTCGCGAGCTCGTTGGGCAGCTCGAGGCCGCCCTCGACGCCGTCGATGGTGACGAGCACGTAGCCGCCCGCTGCCGCGAAGGTTCCGGCGCGACCCGGCATGACGCCGGCCTGCTTCAGCTGCAGGAGGAGTTCGGGGTCGACCTGCGCCGGTTCGCCGAGACGTCGGACCGTCGCCGTGACCGGCTCGGAGCGTCCTTCGACGAGGCCGACGATGTTGATGACGCCCTGCGAGAAGGCGACGGCTGGGCTGTCGCCGAACTCGTCGAGTCCGGGGATCGGGGTGCCGTACGGCGACTCGGTGGGGTGGTTGAGCATGTCGAGCAGCTTGCGCTCGACCTGCTCACTCATGACGTGTTCCCAGCGACAGGCTTCCTCGTGGACGAACTCCCACTCGAGCCCGATGACGTCGCTCAGGAGGCGCTCAGCCAGGCGGTGCTTCCGCATGACGTGGACCGCCTTGCGTCGGCCCGGCTCGGTGAGCTCGAGGTGCCGGTCGCCCGACACGACGACGAGTCCGTCGCGCTCCATCCGACCGACCGTCTGCGAGACCGTCGGTCCGGAGTGCCCGAGGCGCTCGGAGATCCGCGCACGAAGCGGGATGATGTTCTCCTCCTCGAGCTCCAGAATGGTGCGGAGATACATCTCTGTGGTGTCAATCAAATCGGTCATCGACGCCCTCCCTGCCCGATTGCACGTTCCCGGTAAGCCTAGTGCGCGGCGGCGACGTTCCCGCGCCAAGCCACTCCGCCCCGCGTGGACGCATCCGGGCACCGTGGCACGACGCCATGAGGCCCCCGCCTCTAGAATCGCCGTATGCCGGAGATCACGATTCCCACGTCCCTTCTGCCCGCCGATGGTCGATTCGGCTGCGGCCCCTCCAAGATCCGACCCGAGCAGATCGCAGCGCTCTCCGAGGCCGGCCTGTCCCTCCTCGGCACCTCCCACCGTCAGGCTCCCGTCAAGCAGCTCGTCGGCCGCGTGCGCGCCGGCCTGGCCGACTTGTTCCGCGCCCCCGAGGGCTACGAGATCATCGTCGGCAACGGCGGCTCGACCGCGTTCTGGGACGCGGCCGCCTTCGGCCTCATCGAGCAGCGCAGCCAGAACCTCGTCTTCGGCGAGTTCGGCGGCAAGTTCGCCAAGGCGGCGGGTGCCCCATGGCTCACCGCTCCGGACGTCCGTGAGGTACCGGGTGGATCCCGCATCGATCCCGAGGTGGTCGAGGGCGTCGACGTGTACGCCTGGCCGCACAACGAGACCTCGACCGGCGTCATGGCCCCGGTGCGACGCGTCTCCGGCGACGCCGGCGCCCTCACGGTGATCGACGCGACGAGCGCCGCCGGTGGTGTGGACTTCGACGCGAGCCAGGCGGACGTCTACTACTTCGCACCGCAGAAGAACTTCGCATCCGACGGCGGCCTGTGGTTCGCGCTCTGCTCCCCCGCGGCGATCGAGCGCATCGAACGGATCGCGGCGAGCGGCCGCTACATCCCGGAGTTCCTGAGCCTGAAGAACGCGGTCGACAACTCCCGACTCGAGCAGACGCTCAACACTCCCGCGTTGTCGACGCTCGTGCTCCTCGAGGAGCAGATCTCGTGGATCAACGGCAACGGCGGCCTCGCCTGGGCATCGGCACGGACGGCCGAGTCCTCCGGCGCCCTGTACGAGTGGGCCGAGCGCACCTCCTACACGACACCGTTCGTGACGAACCCCGACCACCGCTCGCAGGTCGTCGTCACGATCGACTTCGACGACGCCATCGACGCCGCGCTGGTCGCGAAGACCCTGCGGGCGAACGGCATCGTCGACACCGAGCCCTACCGCAAGCTCGGCCGCAACCAGCTGCGCGTCGCGACCTTCACGGCGATCGACCCCGCAGACGTCCGTCAGCTCATCGCGAGCATCGAACACGTCGTCGGGGCGCTCTGATCCGACTCCCCTGCTGAACGCCGAACGGGCGGTCGAACCCTGTCGAGGTTCGGCCGCCCGTTCATCTGTCGCGTGGTGCGCGAGTGCTACTCGTCCTCGAAGCGGTCGTCGTCCTCGTCGGAGTCTTCGTCCTCTTCCTCGTCCGAGTCGTCCTCGTCCGAGTCGTCGTCATCCGAGTCGTCGTCGGAATCGTCCGACGCCGCATCGACGTCGTCCTCGTCGTACTCGAGTTCGATGCCGTCGCGGTCGCGGTCGCGGGGATCCCCGGACAGCGCGACGTCGTCGTCGTCGAACTCGTCGGTGTCATCCGCGTCGTCGAGCGCGTCGTCAGCCGCAGCCGCCGCCGCTGCCTCCTGCGCGGCGCGGTAGTCCGCGAGGCGTTCCGACCACGGCACCCACTGCGGGGCCAGCAACGCGCCGTCGCCGGGCATCAGCTCCGTCTCGAGCACGTTGGGCGCGGCGTCGTCGGCGGTCCGCGAGAGCGTCACCGTCCAGAACCATCCGGGGTAGCCCGCCATCGTGTTCGCGAACAGCAGCGAGACGACGTGATCATCGACCACGACGTGCCCGGCCGGTTCGCCGACCGTGCTCGCGGGCGTGATCTCCTGCAGCGCTTCGCGCGCGAGCTCCACAGCGGCGATCAGGGTCTCGTCCGGCACGGGTGCCGGGGTCGACTCGCCACCGGTGCCCTCGTCCGAGCGCTGCTCGTCCGACTCGGCTCGTGAGTCCGTGTCGGCCGTGACGTCGCGATCCTCGACCGGCGTCTCCTGATCGGCGTCAGGCATCCAGCTCGTCCGCGACCTTGCGCAGCACAGCAGCGATCTTCGTGCTGTGACTGCTGTTCGGGTACTTGCCGCGGCGCAGGTCGCCACCGATGCCGTCGAGGAGCTTCACGAGGTCCTCGACGATGATCGCCATGTCGTCGGCCGGCTTGCGCTTCAGCTTGACGAGGCTGGGCGGTGCCTCGAGGACGCGCACGGACAGCGCCTGGGCGCCGCGCTTGCCGTCGGCGATGCCGAACTCGAGCCGCGTCCCCGGCTTCACGCCGGCCGTGCCCGCGGGCAGTGCGGAAGCGTGCAGGAAGACCTCCTGGCCGTCATCGGAGCTGATGAAGCCGAAGCCCTTCTCCTCGTCGTAGAACTTGACCTTGCCGGTGGGCATGGGAACCTCGCTGTGTGTCGTGCGCAGAAATGCAGCGCCGTGCGGTGATCGCGCAGGAAGCGAGATCGAGAGGACCATCGGTCCTCGGCCCCCAGCCTATTCGGTGCAGCAGCCGCGTGCCTCTATCCTGGGAGCGTGACTGATGAGCAGACGCCGAGCATCTCGCGGCCCGAACGGATCCTGGCCTACATGGTCGTGACGATCGTCGCCGTGTCGATCGCCGCGTTCGTCGCGGTGATGGTCGGCACCGCCACCGGCCTCGAGCAGGGCGACTTCGCCGTCGGCGTCTGGCCGGTCGTGACGATCCTGCCGCTCGTCGGACTCCCGATCGCCTTCCTGATGCTGATCACGCTCATCATCGTGGGTGCCGTACGACGGTCCCGCGAGTCCCGCGGTCAGTCGCCGCGCTGACGACCATGGGCGAGGCCTTCGCGATCGCGCGCCGCCTCCGGGAGCTCCCGGACGACGCGCTCCGCAGGCTGACGCCCGACCGCAGGGCCTCCTCAGCCCGCATCGCAGATTTCTTCGACTTCGCCGAGGCCCTGTTGGACGATGCGAGCGTCGCCCGCCGGATGGCCCTGCTCGACCGGGACACCCTCGCCGTGCTCGCCGCCGCGCTGGACGGGACGGAGCGCCAGGCGCTCGCGACCACGCTCGGACGCGACGAGTCCGAGGTTGACGCTGCCCTGGAGCGGCTGGAGCACGACATCCTCGTGCTGGACGACGGAGCCGGGCCGATCAGGCCGGTGAGCGCGGTGGCCACAGTGTTCGAGGAGTGGGCGGCGAGCGGCAAGCCCGGCCGTGCCGAACTCCAGCTTCCGGCTGAGGCGCCGACGTCCCGCGCGACCCGGCCCTCGCCCGACACGGACGCCCTCGCGAGCGAGCGTGCGGCCGGCGCCGTCGGCGTCGTGGGCGAGAGCCTCCATGAACTCGACCGCGAGCCCGCACGCCTGCTCGGCCGTGGGGCCCCGTCCATGCCCGACCTCAAACGGCTCGCAGCCGCGGCGGCGAGCACGCCCGAACAGATCGAGCTCGCCCTGTCCGCGGCGTCGTCGGCAGGGCTCACCGACGCGATCGGCTCGACCATCCGCCTGAGCGAGGTCGGCGAGGCCTGGTTGGCATCGGCCACCGCGGAACGCTGGCTCCGCCTCGCGACGGCCTGGCGCGACGCGATCCCGGCCACGGTCCGCGATCACATCCTGACGGCGTACCGGCGCGGTTCCGTCGACCTGGTCGAGGAGCTCAGCTGGTGGTACCCGTTGGCGGAGGACGCCGTCGTGGCACCGACGCGGGCGGTCGACGCGGTCGCCGAACTGCTCGGGATCACCGTCGACGGGGTGACCAGCGGGTTCGGACGACTCCTCGTCGACGGCCACGCGGCCGACGCGGCCACGGCGCTCGCGTCGATGCTCCCCGCCGAGGTGTCGCAGGTCGTCCTCCAGGACGACCTGACCGTCATCGCGCTCGGTCCCCCGACGGCGGAACTCGACGTCCGACTCCGGGCCCTCGCGGAGCCGGAGGGTCGCGCCCAGGCGTCGAGGTACCGCATCACGACCGCGAGCGTCACCCGCGCCCTCGCCGATGGAGACACGGCAGAGGACCTGCTCGCCTACCTCGAGTCGATCTCCCTGACCGGCGTCCCCCAACCCCTGCGGTACCTCGTATCCGAGGCCGCATCCCGGTTCGGCCTCGTCCGCGTCGGGACGATCCGAGCGTCAGCCGACGCCTCGGCCGATCCTGGACGCAGCAGCTACATCCGCTCCGACGACGCCGGCCTGATCGCGGCGATCTCGGTCGACCAGAGCCTCGTCGCGCTCGGTCTCCGTCCGAGCGACGAGCACCGGCTCACCAGCCGGATCGAGGCCGCGACGGTCTACTGGGCCCTCCACGACGCGCGCTACCCGGTGGTCGCGGAGGACGACGACGGCGCCCCGCTCCGGATCCGTCGGCAACCGGTCATGCGCACCGCGCTCTCCGCTCCGGCCGCCTCGACGGAACCGGATCTGGTGTCGCGACTCCGCGCCGACGACCGCGGGGACACGAGCAGCGCATGGTTGGCCAAGCAGCTGGAGATCGCCGTCCGCGACCACACGCCGGTCACCGTGCAGCTGCAGCACGGCGAGCGCCGATCCACGTTCACGATCGAGCCGGTGAGCCTCGCCGGCGGTCGCCTGCGCGGTCTGGACCGGTCGGCCGACGTCGAACGCACCCTGCCGCTCGCGATGATCACCGAGGTCCGGATCGCCGGCTGAGCGCTCGCTCAGGGGGGTTGTGCACCGGATCCGCCGGTAGACTCGACCGTTATGTCTGATGGACCACTGATCGTCCAAAGCGACCGCACCGTGCTGCTCGAGGTCGCCCACCCGCTCGCCGAGGACGCCCGCCACGATCTCTCGGTGTTCGCCGAGCTCGAGCGCGCACCGGAGCACATCCACACCTACCGGATCACCCGTCTCGGACTCTGGAACGCGCGGGCCGCCGGGCACGATGCCGACCAGATGATCGAGACGCTGGAGCGGTACTCGAAGTTCTCCATCCCCGCGTCCGTGACGATCGACATGCGCGAGACCGTCAACCGCTACGGCCGGCTCGTGATCGAACGCTCCGAAGAGGGCGAGCTCGTCCTCCGCTCCACGGACCTCCCGATCCTGACCGAGGTGGCCGGCGCCAAGCGGATCGCGTCCCTCCTCATCGGGCACCCGACGCCTGACACCTTCCTCGTCGAGCCGTGGGCACGCGGCGCGCTCAAGCAGGAACTCGTGAAGCTCGGCTGGCCCGCCGAGGACCTCGCCGGGTACACCGCCGGCACGCCGCACCAGATCGACCTGGTCGAGGACGGCTGGCACCTCCGCGACTATCAGCAGCAGGCGGTCGACAACTTCTTCTCCGGCGGTTCCGGTGTCGTGGTGCTCCCCTGTGGTGCGGGCAAGACCCTGGTCGGCGCCGGAGCGATGGCGACGGCGTCCACCAACACGCTCATCCTCGTCACGAACACGGTGTCGGCACGGCAGTGGCGCGACGAGTTGTTGAAGCGCACCTCCCTCACGGCCGAGGAGATCGGCGAGTACTCGGGGCAGGTGAAGGAGGTCAAGCCGGTCACGATCGCGACCTACCAGATCCTCACGGCCAAGCGGAAGGGCGAGTACGCTCACCTCGCGCTGCTCGACGCCATGGACTGGGGCCTCGTGGTCTACGACGAGGTGCACCTGCTCCCGGCCCCCGTCTTCAAGCTCACCGCCGAGCTGCAGGCGCGACGTCGCCTCGGCCTGACGGCGACGCTCATCCGCGAGGACGGCCGCGAGGGCGACGTCTTCTCGCTCATCGGCCCGAAGCGGTTCGATGCCCCGTGGAAGGAGATCGAGGCGCAGGGCTTCATCTCCCCCGCCGCGTGCTTCGAGGTACGCGTCGACCTGCCCCAGGCCGACCGCCTCACGTACGCCGCGTCCGCCGACGACGAGCGGTACCGCCTCGCGGCGACCGCTCCGGCGAAGCTCGACGTCGTCCGGCAGCTCGTCGAGCGGCACCGCGGTGAGCAGATCCTCGTCATCGGGCAGTACCTCGACCAGATCGAGGAGCTGGCAGAGACGCTGGGTGCCCCGCAGTTGACGGGCGCAACGCCGGTCGACGAGCGCGAACGGCTGTATCAGGCCTTCCGCGACGGCACCGAGCAGGTGCTCGTCGTCTCGAAGGTCGCGAACTTCTCGGTCGATCTGCCCGAAGCGACCGTCGCCATCCAGGTGTCGGGTTCGTTCGGTTCACGACAGGAGGAGGCGCAGCGTCTCGGCCGTCTGTTGCGCCCGAAGTCCACGGGACTCACCGCGAGCTTCTACACCCTGGTGTCGCGCGACACGGTCGATCAGGAGTTCGCACAGAACCGGCAGCGCTTCCTCGCTGAACAGGGCTACAGCTACACGATCCTCGACGCCCACGCCCTGCAGAACGCGTGAATCACGCTCTCAGAAAAGTCTCAAGAAACGTGCAGATAATGGTGTCATGACCGGACCCCGCATCCTCATCGTCGACGACGAACCGAACATCCGCGACCTCCTCACCACCAGCCTGCGATTCGCCGGCTTCGCCGTCCGTGCCGTGGGCAACGGCGCAGCCGCGATCTCGGCGGTCTTGGAGGAGGAGCCCGACCTCATCATCCTCGACGTGATGCTGCCGGACATGAACGGCTTCGGCGTCACCAAGCGTCTGCGCAGCGCCGGCTACACGGCGCCCATCCTCTTCCTCACCGCGAAGGACGACACCGAGGACAAGATCACGGGCCTCACCGTCGGCGGCGACGACTATGTCACCAAGCCCTTCAGCCTCGACGAGATCGTGGCACGCATCAAGGCGATCCTCCGCCGGACGATGCAGGCCGATGAGGATGCGGTGATCCGCACCGGCGAGCTGACGATGGACCAGGACACCCACGAGGTCCTCGTCGGTGACACCCCCATCGACCTCAGCCCGACCGAGTTCAAGCTCCTCCGCTACCTGATGCTCAACCCGAACCGCGTCCTGTCGAAGGCCCAGATCCTCGACCACGTCTGGGAGTACGACTTCAACGGCGACGCCGGCATCGTCGAGAGCTACATCTCCTACCTGCGCCGGAAGCTCGACCAGTTCTCCAGCGAGCCGCTCATCCAGACCAAGCGCGGATTCGGCTACATGCTCAAGGCCGGAAAGGCGTAGCCCCCACCCGATGGCCGATTCCCTGTCCACCTGGTGGAGCAGCGTCTCACTCCGGACGAAGATCACCGGGGTGACGGTGCTCGTCCTCGCCTTCGGTCTGCTCGTCGCGGGCATGGGGACGACCCCGCTGCTCAAAGAGGTCCTCACCCAGCAGGCGAACGACAGTCTGGTCACTGCCGCCAAGGGCAAGATCGTCGGTGAGATCTCCGAGGACGGTCAGCTCCAGCTCGACGCCCCCTCGACGCTGTTCGTCGCGGTGTACGACACGAACGGCGAACTCCGGGCCTCGTCCGGGTGGGACGACAGCATCGCCCCCGAACACCCGGCGCACCTCAGCGCGAACGACGTCGCCGCGAGCGGGACCCAGATCTACACGACGACCAACGCGAGCGGAACGATCGTGTACCACGCGGTCTCCGTCCCGGTCACCCTCGACGGGTTCCGCACGGGAGCGGCATGGGTCGCCATCTCGATGCAGGGTACCGACAACACCATCGCGACCTACCTCACGATCTTCTTCGTCCTCGGCGTGCTCATCATCGTGGTCGGAGCGCTCCTCACCCGGTGGCTGGTGACCGGTACCTTCGAGCCGCTCCGCCAGGTCGAACGGACGGCCGCCGCGTTCGCCGACGGCGACTTCAGCCAGCGACTCGCGGGCTCGACACCGAACACCGAGGTGGGGCGACTCAGCCGATCACTCAACACGATGCTGGCTCGCATCGACCGCGCGTACTCGGATCGCGGGAAGACCATCGAGCAGATGCGGAACTTCGTCGGCGATGCGAGCCACGAGCTCCGCACCCCGCTCGTCTCCGTGCGCGGCTACGCCGAGCTCTACCGGATGGGTGCCCTCCAGACGCCGCAGGACGTGGCACAGGCCATGGAGCGCATCGAGAAGGAGGCCATCCGCATGGGTGCGCTCGTCGAGGACCTCCTCCAGCTCGCGCGCCTCGATGAGACGCGACCACTGAACGTCGCCCCCGTCGACCTGCTCCCGATCGCGCGCGACGCCGCTCTCGACACCACCGCCCAGGCCCCCGGTCGAACGGTCCAGGTCGTGCGCGACGAACGCATGGCGCGAGCCGTCGACGACGATGCCTCCGAGACCACCGGCGAGTCCCCGGCCGCTGCCGACGCACCGGCCCAGACGAACTCGACCGGGCCGATCTTCGGCTCGACGTTCAACCGCTTCCGGCGTCGGCCGAAGCCCTCCGGCGACGCCACCACGCCCGACACGAAGCCCATCGCCGAACCACTGACCCTGGCCGTGCCACCGATCGTCCTCGGCGAGGAGAACAAGATCCGGCAGGTCGTCACGAACCTCATCGGAAACGCCCTGCGCTTCACGCCCGCCGACAGTCCGATCGAACTCGCGGTCGGCACGGACGCCCGCGCCGGGACCGCCAGCATCGCCATCGTCGACCACGGCGAGGGTATCCCGCCGCAGATCCGCGAGAAGATCTTCCAGCGTTTCTGGCGTGCCGACAGCTCGCGAACGCGCGAGACGGGCGGCAGCGGCCTCGGACTGGCCATCGTCGCCTCCATCGTCGCGGCGCACGGTGGCACGGTCGACGTGACCGAGACGCCCGGCGGCGGCGCGACGTTCCGCGTCATCCTGCCGCTCGCCCCGTCGGCGGCCACGACCCCCATCGTCATCGCCGGCCCTCCGGCCTGACCCGCCGGCGGGCTGGCTCGACCCTCCTCCACAGGCTCCGGCCTGCTCCGGACTGCGCGTCCCGGGTCTCCCTCATCGGTTCCGGCCGGTGGCGAGCACCTACCGTCTCGGTAGCGGCGATGACAGGCATCGCCCGAACGAACGGAGTTCCCGATGGCCACTTTCCAGGTCGACAGCGACGCGGTCGAGCGCGCCTCCACGGCGGCACGCGTCACGATCGAGCAGATCCAGAACGAGGTGGCCCGCCTGCACACGCAGCTGGCGGCACTCGACGGCCAATGGACCGGCGCGGCGGCGGCCGCGTTCCACGGTGTCGTCGAGCGCTGGAGGGGCACCCAGCGTCAGGTCGAGGAGAACCTCGGCGAGATCAGCCGAGCGCTCGCTGTCGCGGGCACGCAGTACGCCGAGATCGAGCGGGCGAACGCGAGCATGTTCAGCGGGTGACGCTCCGGCGGCGGCTGGAACGACTCGATCGACGTCAGGCCGCCGCCATGGCCGCCGCCAGCGCGATGACCCGCTCCGTGGCCGTGAGCGACCCGTCTCCCAGCATCGACGCTCCACCGACCGTGATCGTGACCCAGGTTCCGCGGAGGTTCATCTCGAGCTCAGCCCGATCGGTGACCGTCGGACTGACGCGCACGAACGCGCTATCGGCCGGAAGCCCGTCGATCTCGACGACCGAGACGCCGGGGGCAGTTCGCGCGAGCGTCAGCGAGTCCGCAAACGCGGGTCCAGCGCCGGGGAGCGTGTGGATCGATCCGGTTCGTCCGGACTCCGCGCCGGCGAAGCCGCACGTCTGGCCCCCAGCGACGAGCACCGCACCGTAGGAGACGTTGCTGGACCGATAGCTGAAGCCCGGTTCCCAGCTGGGCGAAGTGAGATCAAGGGTGGACTCGAGCGTTTCGGCGGATACGACTTCGGCACACGTACTCGGCCAGTCAGAACGTTCCGGCGGGAGCGATGGCTGGGCACTCTCACCGAGGCCACCGACGACAGTTGCGACCTGGTCGAAGAGCGCCTGCTGTGCTGCGGTCGGAGGAAGGTAGGAGTCCGCGTAGGAGACCGCGACGACGTTCACCCAGTATTCCCCTATCAGCATGTCGGCCGAGCACAGCCCGAAGTCGCAGGAGCCGGCTGGATCCGGCGTTGGCACAGACCCGTTGATGTCGGACGCGATCCGCTCAGCGACGCCGGCGGCGCGCGGGACGATGTCGACCGCCACCGCAAGCCAGTTGTCCGGCCCATCGAGACCGTTCCGGTCCTCGGTCGGTGCAGCCGGGTCGACGGCACCCCACTCGCAGGACAGACCGCCCGCGTACTCAAAGGCCGTCGGGTAGAACGTTCCGAGCGATGCGCGGGCCGGATCAGCCGCACCTGCCGACAGTGGGACATCGAACGTCGCGTCCACGAGACTGCTTGCGGGACAAGCTGCTCGCAGCTGGTGTCGATGAGGACCTGCGGCCACGGCGATGCGGGCGTGGCCGTCGGCGACGCAGACGCAGACGGCGACGGCGACGATGAAGCAACAGGCTTCGCGCTCGCCGTCGGCCCGGTCGCGCAGGCGGTCAGTAGCAAGATGGTGGCGGCGATGGCCGCGGCTCCCCCGAGTCGTGTCATGGTTCGAGCTTAGAGACGCACTGGCCCCGTCCTGCGGGCATCCAGTCACGGCTTCACAACGTTTCGTCCGAACATGCCGCGAGGCACATACACGCTCCAGAGCCACCTCCCCCCTCGCAGCGATGCAGACGCAACGACGCAGGGCGCCTCCCGAAGGAGACGCCCTGCGCAGGTGTTGCTGTGGGACTTAGAAGTCCATGCCACCGGTCGGGTCGCCGGCCGGAGCCGGGTTCTTCTCCGGCTTGTCGGCGACGACGGCCTCGGTGGTGAGGAACAGGCCGGCGATCGACGCTGCGTTGAGCAGCGCGGAGCGCGTGACCTTCACCGGGTCGTTGATGCCGGCAGCGAGCATGTCGACGTACTCACCGGTCGCGGCGTTGAGGCCGTGTCCGACGGGCAGGTTGCGGACCTTGTCGGCGACGACGCCGGGCTCGAGCCCTGCGTTGAGCGCGATCTGCTTGAGCGGAGCGTCGATGGCGACCTTGACGATGTTCGCACCGGTCGCCTCGTCACCGACGAGCTCGAGCTTCTCGAACGCGGTCTTGCCGGCCTGGATCAGGGCGACGCCACCACCGGCGACGATGCCCTCTTCGACGGCGGCCTTCGCGTTGCGAACGGCGTCCTCGATGCGGTGCTTGCGCTCCTTGAGCTCGACCTCGGTCGCCGCACCGGCCTTGATCACCGCCACACCGCCCGCGAGCTTGGCGAGACGCTCCTGGAGCTTCTCGCGGTCGTAGTCGCTGTCGGTGTTGTCGATCTCCTTGCGGATCTGCGAGACACGACCGGCGATGGCGTCGGCGTCGCCGGCACCCTCGACGATGGTGGTCTCATCCTTGGTGATGACGACCTTGCGAGCACGGCCGAGCAGGTCGAGGGTGACGGTCTCGAGCTTGAGGCCGACCTCCTCGGAGATGACCTGGCCACCGGTGAGGATGGCGATGTCCTGCAGCTGAGCCTTGCGGCGGTCGCCGAAGCCCGGAGCCTTGACGGCGACGGACTTGAAGATGCCACGGATCTTGTTGACGACGAGCGTCGCGAGAGCTTCGCCGTCGACGTCCTCAGCGATGATGAGGAGCTGCTTGCCCGACTGGATGACCTGGTCGACAATCGGCAGGAGGTCCTTGATCGCGGAGATCTTCTGGTTGGCGATGAGGATGTAGGGGTCCTCGAACACCGCTTCCTGGCGGTCGGGGTCGGTCACGAAGTACTGCGACAGGTAGCCCTTGTCGAAGCGCATGCCCTCGGTGAGCTCGAGCTCGGTGCCGAAGGTGTTCGACTCCTCGACGGTGACGACGCCCTCCTTGCCGACCTTGTCGATCGCCTCGGCGATGATCTCGCCGATGGTGGTGTCGCCGGCGGAGATGGAAGCGGTCGCAGCGATCTCCTCCTTGGTCTCCACCTCCTTGGCGTTGGCGATGAGCTCGACCGTGACGGCCTCGACGGCCTTCTCGATGCCGCGCTTGAGGCTGATGGGGTCGGCGCCTGCGGCGACGTTGCGGAGGCCCTCGCGGACGAGCGCCTGTGCCAGCACGGTCGCCGTGGTGGTGCCGTCGCCGGCGACGTCGTCGGTCTTCTTGGCGACCTCCTTGACGAGCTCCGCGCCGATCTTCTCGTACGGGTCGTCGAGTTCGATCTCCTTGGCGATGGACACGCCGTCGTTGGTGATCGTGGGGGCGCCCCACTTCTTCTCGAGGACAACGTTGCGACCGCGCGGCCCAAGGGTGACCTTGACCGTGTCAGCAAGAATGTTCAGTCCACGCTCGAGGCCGCGACGGGCCTCCTCGTCGAAAGCAATGATCTTAGCCATGTGTGTTTTTCGTCCCTCCCGGACGTCATGAACGTTGTTAGCACTCAATGAGTACGAGTGCTAGGTCGATTCTGGCACTCAGGGGGTGGGAGTGCAAGTGAGCACCGGTGCCCTGAGCGAACTCCCGGGAACAGCCCTGAAACGACGAACGACGCCGCCCACCGAAGTGGACGGCGTCGCAGGAATCGCGTACCTGATCAGCGGCTACGCCAGGCGCACACCCTCGGCCTGAGGCCCCTTTGCTCCAGTGCCGACCTCGAAGACGACCGCCTGGCCCTCTTCCAAGGACTTGTAGCCGCTCATGTCGATCGCCGAGTAGTGGACGAAGACATCCTGTCCGCCGTCGTCGACCGTGATGAAGCCGAAGCCCTTCTCAGCGTTGAACCACTTGACGGTTCCGTTCGCCATTTCATACTCCCATTGCTGCGTGCTCGCAGGCACCGACTGTTGCCGGACCCGGACCTGCCATCCGGGATCGGGACCCCGGTGACCACCCTGCGCCGAAGCGGACCCGGGGGCGAGTCGAGACGGGACGGGATGAGCGGCCAATTCCAGATACTAATCCGGAGCACCGCGCGGATTCACCCCGAAATCGACAAACGGGGCGGAGTGATACGACAACTCAACACGGAGGAAACACTCCCGAAACACGGCGTGCCGGCGACCTGAGCGATCGACCTGTTACAGCCGCGCTCAGGCGGCTGGCTGGTAGTCCGCGCCGACCACGACGACGATGCGGAGGACCGGCGCCTCGCCCTCCTCGACGGGGATCGCGTACGTGTCCGTGATCTGGATCGGGATGCCGCCGAGCGCGTTCGCGATAGCGCGGGCGACGCCCTCCTGCGACGGATCCTGGTAGTAGACGCCGCTCGCCGTGACATCCTCCGTGCTGGCGTCGCTGGTCGGGATCTGCTGCGTGAAGCCGGCGGCCGTGATCGCTGCCGCCGCAGACGCGGCGAGGCCGGCGGTGGGTGTGCCGTTCAGGACGAGGATGCTGGCCGCGGGGTCGACGACGGGGGCCGCCTCGGTCGGGGTGGGGGTCGGCGTGGGCGTGGCGCTCGGGCTCTGCGAGCCGCCGAAGAAGTCGATCCGGTCGTTCAGCCCGAACAGGGCGAAGGTGCCGACCCCCACGAGGACGAGCGTGGCGACGACGGCGACGAGGAAGGCGATCCAGCCGCGTCCCTTGGGAGCAGGGGCACGGTGCGCGCCGACGCGCTTGAGGTCTGGGACCTCGTCGAAGCGGTCGGGCGGGAAGGATTCAGCCATGGTGTGGTCTCCGAGAGCTGCTCAGCCGTCGTTGCGGGGAGCCGAGGCTCCTCGCGCCGAGAGTCGGGCGTCGCGGGTGCGCTGCAGCCGCTTGATCAGCATGGGGTCGTGGGCGAGGGCGGACGGCGAGTCGATGAGCGCGCCGAGCAGTTGATAGTACCGGGCCGGGGACAGGGCGAAGCGGTCGCGGATGGCGGCCTCCTTGGCCCCGACGTGCTGCATCCAGTGGGACTCGAACTCGAGGATCTCGAGTTCGCGCTGGTCGAGGCCCCCCGTCGACGTCGATGCGTCGTCATCGGCAGGCGTGCGCGACGCTGGCTGCATGCTCATCTCCTGCCGTTCGGTGCCGATGCGGCGACCGTGGAGTCACGCTCCGGTCCGCCGTCGTCCAATTCTATTCAGCCGATGCCCGCCGGGCCGCATCCACCCCGGCGATGGCTGACGTTCACCGGGAAGGATCAGGCTCGGTGCAGTGTTATGGAATACGTCGGGAGCCGCATGCACGAGGCAGCCCCGCACGTAGGATGACCGAGACGAATGGAGCAGCATGACGTACGACGTGTCGAAGACCGATGAGCAGTGGCGCGAGGAACTCACGCCGGAGCAGTATCAGGTCCTCCGCGGGGCGGCGACCGAACGGGCCTGGACCGGTGAGCTCCTCGACGAGTCACGCGCAGGCCTCTACACCTGTGCCGCCTGCAACGCCGAACTCTTCAAGAGCGGTACCAAGTTCGATTCCGGCTGCGGATGGCCGAGTTTCTACGAGTCCGTGAACCCCGAGGCGGTGCAGCTCATCGAGGACCGCACCCTCGGCATGGTGCGCACCGAGGTCCGGTGCGCCAACTGCGGCTCGCACCTCGGCCACGTGTTCGACGACGGCTTCGGGACGCCCACCGGCGACCGCTACTGCATGAACTCGATCGCGCTTAACTTCGCCGCGGCCGACACCACCGAGCCGACGGAGTGACCGAACCGGTCGAGCGCCCCGTCCTCGCCGCCGTCGCCGGGCGCCGTTCGTGGTCCAAGGTCACCGACGTCGCTCCGAGTGACGCGGAACTCCTCGAGGTCCTCGCGGCGGCTGGTCGGGTGGCCGACCACAGCGCCCTGCGTCCGTGGCGGGTCATCACCCTCCGGGGCGACGACCGGGTGAAGCTCGGCCGGGCGCTCGCGAAGGCGGAGGGCGACTCGAAGCCCTCGACGAAGCCGCTCCGCGCGCCCCTGTTGCTCGCGGTCGTCGTGAGCGTGAAGAAGTCGAAGGTGCCCGCCTGGGAGCAGGAGGCGGTCGCGGCTGGAGTGGCCCACATGGTCAGCCTCCTGCTCGACGACGCCGGCTGGGGCGTGTTCTGGCGCACCGGCGGCGCGACTCGCGCCAAAGCGGTCCGGAAGGCACATGGCCTGAAGAAGGGCGAGGAGCTCCTCGGCTGGCTGTACGTCGGAGGGAAGCCGGGTAACGCTCGCACGGGGCGCCGCAAGACGATCAACGCGAAGGCGCACCTCAGCTCCATGCCCTGAGGACGGAGTCGCTCAAGGCATCCGACGGATGACGGCTCGACTCAGTCGGCGGACGTCGATGCCGTGGGACGACGCCTGAATCGCGCCGATGCGATCGCCACGGCGGCGAACGCGAGGAGTGTCCCGATGACCGTCGCGACATGCACGCCGCCGTCGTCGGTGGGCAGCAGTACGTCCAGGGCGAGCGCGCTCAGGGTCTGACCGGCCACCGTGCCGAGCCCGAGGATGAGCACGCCCGTGTGCTGCACGAGGAACGCTGCCACGGCGATGAACACGCAGCCGATCGGGCCGCCGAGGTAGAGCCACCACTCCCCCGGGAGCGGACCGGGCGGCGAGACGATGACCGCGTGCAGCACGGCGGCGATGACGAGCACGACCGTCCCCACGATGAAATTGATGAACGTGGCGGCGAGCGTGCTCTGTGCCCGCATCTTCACGCGGCCGTTGACCGCCTGCTGCCAGCCGATCCCGATCCCGGCGAGCAGCGGCAGGACGAGCAAGCCGAGTGGGATACTCCCGCCGAGCTCGCCCGAGACCGCGACGCCGACCGCGATGAGGGCGACGACTGCCCCGAGGACGCGCTGGACGCTGAACCCGACGACGCCTCCCGGGCCGAAGCCGATCCGGTCGAGCACGAGTCCGCTCGCCGTCTGGCCGGCGACGACCGCGACCGTGAAGAGGGCGACGCCGAGCGTGGCTGCGGTGAGCCCCTGCGACAGCACGAGGAACGCGCCGGCACACCCACCGAGCACCGTCCACCAGGGCATCTCCCGGCGTCGGACGGCACCGGCCACCGTGGAGAGACCGCGACGACCGGTACGGGACAGCGCCAGTCCGACGGTGAGGATGATCAACCCGCCGCCGAACGAGATCGCGGCTGCGGTGAACCCGTCGCCGAGTCGCGCGCCGAGCTCGCCGTTCAACCGGGCCTGCACCGCGATGAACGCTCCGCTGACGATGGCGATGACGAGCGCGAGCGGCGCTGGGACACGGGTCACGGGAGGGTTCCTTCCAATGAGGAACCGCCCACTCAGCAGGCTGAGCGGGCGGTTCTCGGCTGGAGCCGACGACGGGACTTGAACCCGTAACCTACGCTTTACAAGAGCGTTGCGCTACCAATTGCGCCACGTCGGCCGACAGGGGCTGGCCCCGGTCTCATCCATCCTACGATGACGGCGGATCAGCCGTTGGTCACGGGCGACTCGCTGGCACCCGGCGTCGGCGTCCCGGTGGAGTAGCTCTCGCTCGAGACGGCGAGGACGAAGGCCGCGAACTGCTCGGCGTCGGTGAGCGAACCCGTGTACTGCTTGCCGTTCACCAGGATGGTCGGCGTCCCCTCGACCTTGGCGACGTCGGTGCCGGGCAGCGGGCCGCTGCGCGCACGGTCGGTCGAGTCCTTCACCCACGACTTGTAGGTGCCGTCGTCGATGCAGGCGTTGATCTTCTTCTCGCCGCCGGAGATGACGCCCTTGGCGATCGACTTCAGCTCGGCGTCGGTCAGGCCCTCGGTGTTCTCCTTGGGCTGGTTCTCGAACAGTGCGGTGTTGAAGGAGAAGAAGTCGTTCGGCGAGTACTCCGCGACACAGGCCGCCGCGTTCGAGGCGCGCAGCGAGTACTGCGTCCCGAGCGAGAGGTTGCTCAGCGTTGCGAGGGGGTGGACCGTGTACGTCGCGGCGCCGGCCTCGAGCCAGCCCTTGACCTGCTCGGCGTTCGTGGTCTCGAACTGACCGCAGTAGGGGCAGAGGAAGTCCTGGTAGACGGAGATCTCGACGCCGTCGGCGGCGGGGGTCTCGGTGGCTGCCGGCGTCTCGGCCGGAGCGGGCTCCGCGGGGGCGGCCGGATCGGTCGCGCTCGGCGTCGGCGTCGACGCACTGGCCGGGGCGCCGACCAGCTGCAAGCCGGCGGAGACGGTGAAGCCGTCGTTCTTGGCCGCGGTCGGGACCGGTCCGGCGGGCTTGATCGACGTCACGATGATGACCGCCACCACCGCCACGATCGCGAGCGCACCGAGCACGATGCCGCCCTGGAGGAGCACCCGGTTGCGGCGGTCGCGGCGCTTCTGCTGCTCGCGCAGCACCCGCGCCTTCTCGCGCGCCGCGTCGCGTCGTTCGTTCTTGGTCGGTCGGTTCTGCGATCCAGCGCCAGACATTGATCCTCGTTTCGGGGGGCTCGCGCTGCGGAGACGAGGCAGCGCCAAACAGAGTAATCGTAGACCTGCCGCCTGGGAGAGGCCCAAACCAGGCCGGGAGCCGGCTGTGGGTCCACCGAGAGATCCACTGTCCGCTGGACCTTCCATTCACAGGTGGTCGTGGCATACTGGGACGGCGAACCGGCCATCGATGACGGGTTCGCGTCCATTCACAACGGATCGTCCGGCACGTACCTGCCGGTGAAGGAGAACAACCATGGCGTCTGTGACGTTCGACAACGCAACCCGTTTCTACCCGGGTGGCACCCGCCCCGCGGTCGACAAGCTGAACCTCGAGGTCGCCGACGGCGAATTCCTCGTCCTCGTCGGCCCGTCCGGCTGCGGCAAGTCCACCTCCCTCCGCATGCTCGCCGGCCTCGAAGAGGTCAACGACGGCCACATCTTCATCGGCGACCGCGACGTCACCGACGTGCCGCCGAAGGACCGCGACATCGCGATGGTGTTCCAGAACTACGCGCTCTACCCGCACATGACCGTCGCCGAGAACATGGGCTTCGCGCTCAAGATCGCCGGTGTCGGCAAGGAAGAGCGTGCCACCCGCGTGCTCGAAGCCGCCAAGCTCCTCGACCTCGAGGACTACCTGACCCGCAAGCCGAAGGCGCTCTCCGGTGGTCAGCGTCAGCGCGTCGCGATGGGTCGAGCCATCGTCCGTCAGCCCCAGGTCTTCCTCATGGACGAGCCGCTGTCGAACCTCGACGCCAAGCTCCGCGTCCAGACCCGCACCCAGATCGCGTCGCTGCAGCGTCGTCTCGGCGTCACCACCGTCTACGTCACCCACGACCAGACCGAGGCGCTCACCATGGGCGACCGCATCGCGGTCCTCAAGGACGGCATCCTGCAGCAGGTCGGCACCCCGCGCGACCTCTACGAGAAGCCGAACAACGTCTTCGTCGCCGGCTTCATCGGCAGCCCGGCCATGAACCTGTTCGAGGGTGAGATCGCCGACGGCGGCATCAAGCTCGGCGGATTCATCATCCCGGTCGAGCGCGAGATCACCGATGCCGCTCCGTCGAAGAACGTCACGGTCGGCGTGCGCCCCGAGGACATCACCGTGTCCAGCAACTCGGGCTCCGGCATCGAAGTGACCGTCGACCTCGTCGAGGAGCTCGGCGCCGACGGCTACCTCTACGGCCACACCGACGTCTCCGGCAAGCGCACCGACATCGTCGCTCGCGTCGACGGCCGCAACCACGCGCACATCGGCGACACCGTGTTCCTCGCGCCGACGCCGCACCACGTGCATGCGTTCGACTCGGCATCGGGTGAGCGTCTGGGCAACAAGCCGGTCGTGTCCTCCTCGATCTAGTTTCCCGCCGACGATGGTCGAGCGGTCGGTCTCCGATCGCTCGACCATCGTCGTTTTCGCTTGTCCAGTCTCAGCACGACGATCCCCGAGGAGCGCTCCGCACCATGTCCGGCGCATTGAACATCACCGCTGCCACCGTCGACCCGGCGCTGCTCGACCTCCCCTGGGAGCTCCCCCTCGAGAACTGGCCGAATGAGGCCATCGCCTCGCTCCCGAAGGGCATCTCACGCCACCTGGTCCGGTTCGCGAACCTGTCCGGCTACGTCATCGCCGTCAAGGAGACGACCGCGGAGATGGCGAAGGGCGAGTACGACATGCTGCGCACCCTGCAGCGCCTCGACATCCCCTGCGTCGACCCGCTCGCGGTCATCACGAACCGGAGCGACCGCAAGGGCCGCGAGCTGCCGAGCGTGCTCGTGACGCGGCACCTGAAGTTCTCACTCCCCTACCGTGCGCTCTTCCAGGGCACCCTCCGGCCCGACACCGCGACCCGCCTCGTCGACGCGCTCGCCGTCCTCCTCGTCCGCCTGCACATCGTCGGGTTCTTCTGGGGCGACGTGTCGCTGTCGAACACGCTCTTCCGGCGCGACGCGGGTGCTTTCGCGGCCTATCTCGTCGACGCCGAGACGGGCAAGCTCTACGAGGGCGGGCTGTCGAACGGGCAGCGCGAGAACGACCTCGAGATCGCCCGGGTGAACATCGCCGGCGAGCTCCTCGATCTCGAGGCCGGCGGACGCGCCGACGCCGAACTCGACCCCGTCACCGTGAGCAACGGCATCGTCGCCGCCTACCGGTCCCTCTGGAAGGAGCTCACGGGCTCCGAGTCCTTCGACGCGTCCGAGCGCTGGCGCATCACCGAGCGCGTCCACCGTCTGAACGAACTCGGCTTCGACATCGAGGAACTCGCGATCAAGACGACCGACGAGGGCTCGACCGTGCGGATCCAGCCGAAGGTCGTCGACGCCGGGCATCACCAGCGCCGCCTCCTGCGGCTCACCGGCCTCGACGCGGGCGAGAACCAGGCGAGGCGCCTGCTCAACGACCTCGACGCCTACTCGGCCTCGTTCGGGAAGGACGGGTTCGACGAGGAGATGGCGGCGCACGAGTGGCTCATCCGCGTGTTCGAGCCGGTGGTGAAGGCGATCCCGCGCGAACTCCGCGGCAAGCTCGAGCCCGCCGAGATCTTCCACCAGCTCCTGGAGCACCGCTGGTTCCTCGCGCAGAACGAGGGTCGCGACATCCCTCTGGCGGAAGCCGTCGGTTCCTACGTGAACACCGTCCTGCGGCACCGCCGCGACGAGGCGACCATGATCGTGCCGCCGACCGAGGCGATCAGCATCCCCGCCGCCATGACCGGACCGGTCGACTGGCGAGACCTCGTCTGACCACGTCCGTCACCTCGTCTGACGACAGACAGGCCCTCGGAACGGAGATCCGTTCCGAGGGCCTGTCCTCGTTCGTGCGGTGCGAGCGCCGATCGCCTACTCGGCGTTGCGGCGACGCGCGATCTCGTACAGCGTCACGCTGGCCGCGATCCCGGCGTTGAGCGATTCGGTCGAGGCCGAGATCGGGATCGACACGACCGCGTCGCAGGTCTCGGTGACGAGGCGGGACAGGCCCTTGCCCTCGCTGCCGACGACCACGAGGATCGGCTGGTCGGCGAGTTCGAGCCCGGGGAGGGAGACGTCGCCGTCGCCGTCGAGACCGATCACGAAGACGCCGCGCTCCTTGAACGCCTTGAGCGTCTGGGTGAGGTTGGCGGCCATCGCGACCGGCGTGCGAGCCGCCGCTCCTGCCGAGGTCTTCCACGCGGAGGCGGTGAGGCCCACGCTCCGGCGCTGCGGCAGGATCACTCCGTGACCACCGAAGGCTGCGGTCGATCGGATGATCGCACCCAGGTTCCGGGGGTCGGTGATGCCGTCGAGGGCGATGAACAACGGGTTCTCGCCACGGGAGATGACCTGGTCGAGCAACTCCATGGGGTGCGCGTACTCGTAGGGCGGCACCTTGATGGCGAGGCCCTGGTGCACGCCGTCGAACCCGGCCATGCGGTCGAGCTCCGGACGCATGACCTCGAGCACCGGGATCCCGCGTCGGGTGGCGATGCTGAGCGCCTCCTTCACCCGGTCATCCATCTCGATGCGGGTCGCGACGTACAGCGTGGTGGCTGGGATCTTCGCGCGGAGCGCTTCGAGGACGGAGTTGCGGCCGGTGACGACCTCGGACTCGTCGCTCGACTTCTGCTTGGTCCGGCCGTTCGTGGACGGGCGTCCGTTCTGGCCGGCCGCCTGCCTCGGCTTGCCGGTGCCGCCGGAGGCCGCGTAGCGCTCCTGCGCGGCCTTCCGCTTGCCGGCGGGGTGCCAGGCGCGGTCCTCGGCCTTGGGGGTCGGTCCACGACCCTCGAGCGCCTTGCGGCCGAGGCCACCGGTGCCCTTGGTGGGACCCTTCTTCGCTTTCTTCGGCCCGGTCGGGCGGGAAGGCTTACTTGCCACTGATACTCCAATGTGCTCCGGACGGGGTGTCTTCGATGGTGATCCCAGCCGCTGTGAGTTCGTCGCGGATCCGGTCGGCCGCTGCGAAGTCCTTGGCGACCCTGGCGTCCGCGCGATCGACGAGCAGACGCTCGACGAGTGCGGACAGGGATCGGTGAGTGACGGGGTCGGTGCCCGACGACCACGAAGGGTCGGTCGGGTCGATGCCGAGCACCCGGGTCATGTCGAGGACGGCGACCGCACGCTCGCGGGCTGTCGCCAGGTCGTCGCCGCCATCGAGGGCGGCGTTGCCGACGCGCACGGCGTCATGCAACACGGCGAGCGCGCGGGGGATGTTCAGGTCGTCGTCCATCGCCTCGACGAAGGCGGCCGGGAGCGTCGCTCGGCTGGCGGCCGTGGTCGTCTCGGTGAGCAGGTCGGCGCGGGCGGCACGATCGAGGAAGCCCTCGATGCGTCCGAGTGCGGCTTCAGCCTCGGCGAGTGCGCCCGGATGGAACTCGAGCGTCGATCGGTACTGCGCTGCACCGAGGTAGTAGCGGACCACGAGCGGCCGGGCTGCTGACAAGAGGTCGGCGGCGTAGACGGAGTTGCCGAGGGACTTCGACATCTTCTGCCCGCCGGTGACGGCGACCAGCCCGTTGTGCAACCAGTAGCGGGCGAAGGGGTCGCCGGCTGCGCTCGACTGGGCGAGCTCGTTCTCGTGGTGGGGGAAGCGGAGGTCGAGTCCGCCGCCGTGGATGTCGAACTCCTCGCCAAGGTACTTGGTCGACATCGCCGAGCACTCGATGTGCCAGCCGGGCCGTCCCTCGCCCCACGGAGACATCCAACTCGCCGAGCGCGGCTCCCCAGGCTTGGTTCCCTTCCAGAGCGCGAAGTCGCGGGGATCGCGTTTGCCGCGCGGGTCGGCGTCGGTCGCGGCCTCCATGTGCTCGGCGCTCTGCCGCGTGAGTTCGCCGTAGCGGCTCCATGAAGCGGTGTCGAAGTAGACGTCGCCGGAGTCGTCGGGAGCCGGGTACGCGTGCCCGGCGTCGATGAGCCGCTCGATGAGCTCCTGCATCTCCGGGATGCTCGCCGTGGCGCGTGGCTCGTAGCTCGGGGGCAGGATGCCCAGGGCACGGTAGGCGGCCGTGAACTCGAGTTCGTACCGGTAGGCGAGCGCCCACCACTCCTCCCCGGGCTGGGCGAACCCGCCCTCGACGCCGGCGGCGGCGTTCGCGAGGATCTTGTCGTCGATGTCGGTGACGTTGCGGACGAGCGTGACGCGGACCCCGGAGGCCGTCAACCAGCGTCGCAGCTGGTCGTAGACGAGCGCGCTGCGCAGGTGTCCGATGTGCGGAGAGGACTGCACGGTCGGTCCGCAGACGTACAGCCCCGCCTCGGCTTCGCGGAGCGGCACGAAGTCCCGGAGGGACTGCGTTTTCGAATCGTAGAGTCGGAGGGCCACGAGACCAGACTAGCCGCCGTCGTCCGGGCATGATGGTCCCATGACCACGGGACGCGACGACCAGCAGGTTCTCCGCGCGCGACTCGCGGCCCAGCTCCTCGCCGGAGCCGATCACCGCTCCCCCACGAGTGTCGTCTCGCGGCTGCTCGCGGTCCAGGCCCAAGACCTCGCCTCGTCGCTGTGGGCGGTCGGCGTCAGGTCGAGCGGCACGACGATGGACGAGGTGCTCGCGGCGCTCGAGGACGGCTCGATCGTCCGGTCCTGGCCGATGCGCGGCACCCTGCATCTCGTCGCCGCAGAGGACCTCGGGTGGCTGCTCGGAGTCGGTGTCCCGCGGGTCCGCTCGACGATCGCGGCCAGACACCGTCAGCTCGAGCTCGACCCCGAGACCTTCTCGCGCTCCCGTGCGCTCACCGAGGGCATGCTCAGCGGGCATCGACGCGTGACGAGGGACGAGCTGTTGACGGCCCACACCGATGCCGGGATCCCGATCGACGGACAACGAGGCTCCCACCTCATCATGGAACTCGCGATGTCGGGCGTGGTCTGCTGGGGACCGCCCGCTGGGAGACAGCAGGCGCTCGTCCTGAGTGAGGAGTGGATCCGCGCTCCGCGGGTGCTCGAGGCCGACGAGGCGCTCGGCGAGTTCGTCGTCCGGTATCTCACCGGCCACGGCCCGTCGACGATCGCCGACCTCACCTGGTGGTCGAAGCTCACGGTCGCCCAGGCGAAACGCGGCGTGGAGGTGGCCGCCGGACGGCTGGTCTCCGAGTCGCGCGACGGAATCACCCGTTGGTCGACGGCCGAGGGTGTCGAGCCGTCATCCGCTCCACGACCACCGCGGGTGCTCGCGCTGCCCGGATTCGACGAACTGCTCCTCGGCTACCGCGACCGCGAGTTGACGCTCCCGGCGGCGTTCGCAGACCGCATCGTGCCCGGCGCGAACGGCATCTTCCTCCCGATGATCACCGTCGACGGACGCGTCGTCGGCACCTGGCGCCGGCGGACGAGCGCGACCGGCGTCGTCGTCACCCCGACGCCGTTCCAACCGCTGTCGCAGCGGGTGCAGGCGGGATTCCGACGAGCCGCTGGCGAATACGGCCGGTTCCTCGGGCTCCGCGCGTCGGTCGACGAGGGCACGTCCGCCGTCTGAGGACCGACCCGTCAGCGGCGCTCGATGAGGGCGGTGGCGATGGCTGTGACACCCTCGCCACGGCCGGTGAACCCGAGCGCATCCGTGGTCGTCGCCGCGATGCTGACCGGCCCGTGGACGAGCGCGCTCAGCACGCCCTCCGCCTCCGTCCGACGTGGCGCGAACCGAGGGCGGTTGCCGACGAGCTGCACCGCGACGTTGACGACGACGAAGCCCGCGGCGTGCAACCGTTCGACAGCTGCTCGCAGGAAGACCTCGCCGCTCGCCCCGGCGAAGCGGGGGTCGTCCGTGCCGAACATGGAGCCGATGTCACCGAGGCCGGCAGCGGACAGCAGGGCGTCGATGATGGCATGGGCGACCGCATCCCCGTCGCTGTGTCCGGCCAGCGGCCGTTCCCCCGGCCAGCTGAGGCCGGCGAGGCTCAGCTCGCCGTCGTCGGCGAAGGCATGGACGTCGATGCCGATGCCGGTCCTGATCGTCGAGGTCGGCCGTGCGCCCACCTCCTGCGCCCGGTCCCGGTCCGCCAGGAGTCGCTCCGCACGCTGGGCGTCCCACGGGGTCGTGATCTTGAACGCCGTCTCCGACCCGTCGACGGTGAGGACGGGGTGTCCGGCGTCCGCGTAGAGTGCCGCATCGTCGGTGGCTGCCGCGAGGCGGTCCTCGGCGACGCGGAAGGCCGCGACGAGGGCATCGCGCGGGAACGCCTGCGGTGTCTGGACGGCTCTGAGGGCGGCCCGATCCACGGTCTGCTCGACGAGGGCGCTCGCGTCGACCCGTTTGATCGTGTCGGTCACCGGAAGCCCCGGTACGACCCCCCACCCCGTCCGCGCGGCGGCGTCGATCACCCGTTCGAACTGTTCGGTCGGGGTGAGTGCCCGTGCGGCGTCGTGGACGAGTACCGTCCGCACTCCCGGCCACAGGGCGGCGAGCCCGGCGAGGACGGAGGACTGTCTCGTGTCGCCTCCGACGACGACACGGAGGTGGTCGGCCGCCTTCCCCGCGGCGCGACGACCGATGGTCTCCGCCTCACCGACGCGATCGGCGGGGACGACGACGACGACCTGGACCGCGTCCCGCAGGCGGAAGACCGGGCCGAGGGCATGTTCGAGCACGGTGCTGCCGGCGATCGACACGAACGCCTTGGGGATCCCGGCACCGAGGCGCGTCCCACTACCCGCCGCCACGACGATCACGCCGACAGCCGGGCCGTCCAGGGATGGGTCGGCAACAGCACCCGGTTCGTCGATCGCAGTCATGCCACGAGCCTACTTCTCGGGCGCCGCGCCCGAGGGGACGGTCGGTTCAGGAGGCGAGGACCTCGTCGAGGACCGACGAAGCCTGCTCCTCGTCGGTCTGCTCCGCCAACGCCAGTTCGGAGACCAGGATCTGGCGAGCCTTCGCGAGCATCCGCTTCTCTCCCGCAGAGAGGCCTCGGTCCTGGTCGCGACGCCACAGGTCGCGGACCACCTCGGAGACTTTGATGACATCGCCCGAGGCCAGCTTCTCGAGGTTCGCCTTGTAGCGGCGGGACCAGTTCGTCGGCTCCTCGGTGAACGGCGCACGGAGCACGTCGAACACGCGGTCGACGCCCTCACGCCCGATGACGTCGCGCACACCGACCAGGTCGACGTTCTCGGCCGGGACCTCGATCATGAGGTCGCCCTGGGTGACGCGGAGCTTCAGGTAGAGCTTCTCCTCGCCCTTGATGATCCGGGTCTTCACCTCGGTGATGGTCGCGGCGCCATGGTGCGGGTAGACGACGGTCTCGCCAACTTCGAAGATCATGGGTCTCGGTCCCTTCAGCGTCTCCCAGAATACCACGGGACCCCTGATCAGAGCCGGGTACCGGGTGCGCCGCGGACCGGGTGGCGCACCGGCCGATCACGGGTCGACGACCCGGCCACACCCCTTCGCAGCCGTGGGCTAGACTCGAATCCGGATCCCGGGACACCTGTCACTCGTCTGCGCCCGGGGCCACCACATCTTGGAGGGTTCTGTGAAGGCGCGTCTCATCGCTTCCATCGTCGTCGCGGGTGCTGTCGCACTCGGCATGAGCGGTTGCAACCTCATCGCGCCGCAGGCGACCCTGAAGCAGTACGACGCCTCGGACGGCGTCGGTGTCACCGTCGGCTCGGTGGCCGTCCGCAACGCCATCGTCGTCTCCGACGACGGCGAGACCGGCAACCTCGTCTTCAGCGTCGCGAACCGCGACGACCGCGCCCACACGGTGCTGATCGAGATCGAGGGCAAGGACGAGCAGTTCCAGGTCCTCGCGGAGCCCGGCCTGACGACGTTCGACGGCTCGGGAGCCAACGACCCGCTGCGCATCGAGTCCCTCGGCACCCAGCCTGGAGCCGTCCTGGACGTCTTCTTCCAGTACGGCGACGAGACGGGCGCCACGGCGAGCGTGCCGGTCCTCACCGGCCAGCTGCTCGAGTACTCCACGCTCGTCCCGACGCCGCTGCCGACGGATGAGCCCACCGAGACGCCGACGCCGCTCGCGACGCCCACCACGGAGCCGACCGAATAACGCTCCGTCGCCTCACACGACCGAACGCCCCGCACCTCTTCGGAGGTGCGGGGCGTTCGTCCGTCTTGGACCTGCGTCAGGCCTCGAAGCGGTAGCCGAGCCCACGCACGGTGACGAGCATCACCGGTTCCGAGGGGTTCGCCTCGATCCGGGAACGGATGCGCTTGATGTGGACGTCGAGCGTCTTGGTGTCGCCGTAGTAGTCGCTCCCCCACACCCGGTCGATCAGCTG
Organism: Plantibacter sp. VKM Ac-2876; assembly: GCF_015350715.1. Lineage (NCBI taxonomy): Bacteria > Bacillati > Actinomycetota > Actinomycetes > Micrococcales > Microbacteriaceae > Plantibacter > Plantibacter sp. VKM Ac-2876. The sequence goes on from NZ_JADKSI010000002.1 coordinate 1,088,012, forward strand.
GCCACGGGTGAGAACCCGTCCGGCGTTCCGCAGGAGCAGCTCGAGCAGCTCGTACTCCTTGAGCGGCATCGGGATCGGCGCCCCGTTGACCTCGACGACATGGCGCTCGGTGTCCATCCGGACCGTGCCGGCCTCGAGCAGCACCTCCTCCTGCGCCTGGTCCGCCTCGACACGGCGCCGCAGCACCGCCCTGATCCGCGCGAGGAGCTCGCGGGTCGAGTAGGGCTTCGTGACGTAGTCGTCGGCGCCCAGCTCGAGCCCGACGACGATGTCGACCTCGGAGTCCTTCGCGGTCAGCATGATGATCGGCGTGCTCGAGACCGCGCGGATCTGACGGCAGACCTCCGTCCCGGGGATGCCGGGGAGCATGAGGTCGAGCAACACGAGGTCCGCGCCGCGAGCCGTGAATGCCTGGACCGCCGAGGGGCCGTCCTCCGCCACCTCGACCTCGTACCCCTCCCGTTCGAGCAGGTAGCTCAGGGGTTCACTCAGGGACGCTTCGTCTTCGACGAGCAGGATGCGGGTCACGGGGTACTCCTTGCCGTGCCGGTGGAGAGGTCCTCCGGCGGGGTCGTTGCTCTGGGGAGGCGGATGGTGAACGTCGAGCCACGGCCCAACTGCGACCAGACCTTCACTTCGCCGCCGTGGTTCTGGACGGTGTGCTTGACGATGCTGAGGCCGAGGCCGGTGCCGCCCGTGTGGCGGGACCGCGCCTGGTCGACGCGGAAGAACCGTTCGAAGACCCGGTCGCGGTCCTCTTCGGCGATCCCGACGCCCTGATCGGTGACGGCGATCTCGACGACGTCGTCGACCGCCCGGACACCGACACCCACGTGCGCGCCGGTGGGCGAGTAGTGGATGGCGTTCGAGATGAGGTTGTGCACGGCGACGACGAGCATCGCCTCGTCACCGTACACCTCGAGGTTCTTGCCGCCTTTGAGGGAGAGCCCCACCCCGGTCGCCTCGGCCGGCACGCGGTTCTGATCCACCGCCGCGGCGATGACCCGATCGAGGCGGACGAGTTCCGGCTGGTGGAGGGCGTCGGCCGCCTGCAACCGCGAGAGGTCGATGATCTCGGCGGTCATCCGGGTGAGTCGCTGTGACTCGGTCGCGAGCCGGCTGGCGAAGCGCTTCACCCGTTCCGGGTCGTCGGCCGCCGTGTCGAGCGCTTCCGAGAGGAGCCCGATGGCGCCGATCGGCGTCTTCAACTCGTGGCTGATGTTCGCGATGAAGTCCCTGCGGACCTCGTCGAGGCGACGCGCCTCGGTGTGGTCCTCGGCCAGGAGGAGGATGAAGCGAGAGCCGAGCGGCGCTGCGCGGACGCGCAGATGCCGGGTGGCCTCACCGAAGCGCCCGAGCGCGAGTTCCAGATCGCTCGTGACGGCCTCGCCGGTGCGTCGAACCTCGAGCGCGAGGTCGATGAACTCCTGGTTGTCGAGCACGCGGTCGCGCACCAGCCCGAGCGCGAACGCCCCCGGGGAGGCCTTCAGCACGTTGTTGGACGGGTCGACGACGATGCCCGCGCTGTCGAGGGCTTCGAGCACCTGGTCGACCCCGTCGGGCACGACCGGGTTGACGACCGTCGCGGCGCGCTCTCCGCGACGGAAGGCGAGCGAGGTGAGGGCGACGAAACCGCCCCCGACGATGAGGCCGAGTGCCAGGGCGATCAGCACCAACCACATGGTGTCCATAGGTACTACGTTACTCAGTCCGCCGAACGCCGAACTCGCGAATACCCCGCCACTTCGACGACTGTTCACGCTTGGGGCCCCAACTGTTAACCTTGGTTCGGCATCATCGGCGGAGCGGGCATCTGCCTGCCCACCGCCAGGTCACGGAAGGACGGCACCCAGAGCCATGCGCGAGGTATTCCAGCAGTCACTGCGAGAGGTCCAGGATCGCCTGGTCGAGATCGCCGAACTCGTCACGATCTCCATCGAGAAGGCGACGCAGTCCTTCGGCAACTCGGACGTCGCGGTCGCTGAAGAGGTCATCGCCAACGACAACCGCATCGACCAGCTCGCGATCGAACTCGACGAGCTCGCCATCGACATCCTCGCCCGTCAGCAGCCGGTCGCGCGCGACCTGCGCATCGTCGTGAGCGCGCTTCGGATCAGCGCGTCGCTCGAGCGCATGGGCGACATGGCCGAGCACATCGCCCAGCTGTCCCGGTACCGCTTCCCCGACAAGGCCGTGCCGAAGGGCCTGCGGACCACCTTCGCCGAGATGGGTCGACTCGACGTCTCGATCGCCCGCAAACTGACGGAACTGCTGCGCACCCAGGACCCGCGCATCGCCGACGAGATCCGGAACGACGACGACGACGTCGACGAGCTGCACGCCAGCGTCTTCGAGAAGGTCCTCGGCGACACCTGGAAGGGTGAGCCCGTCGCGACCGTCGACGCCACCCTGGCCTCGCGGTACCACGAGCGCTTCGCCGACCACGCCGTCTCGATCGCCAAGAAGGTCCAGTACCTCGCGACGGGCGACTGGATCCCCGAGGCGACCACGCCGGTGCACCACTGACCAGCTGATCCCGGACACCCCGACGAGCGGTGTCGACCCGAGACCGGGTCGGCACCGCTCGTCCGTTCGTGCGGGACTAGCTCATCCGACGACGGGTGATCGCGCCGCCTGCCAGGAGCAGGAGTCCGAGGACCGTGGCGAGACCGGCGAGCGGCAGGAGCTGACCCGCGGCGCTGCCGGTGTCGGCGAGCGTCGGCTCAGCTGAACGCGCGGCCGAGGCCGTCGTGTTCGAGCCGGTCGAGGACGCCGCCGTCGTTGTGGTGATCACCGTGGCGGGGACCGTCGGCACGACGGGGGTCACCGGGGTGGTGGGGTCCGTCGGGTCGGTCGGGTCCGTGGGGTCCGTCGGGTCGACCGGGGTGGTGGGATCGGTCGTCCCGGGACCACCGGTCTCGCTGTCCCCGATCACGGAGATCGCGTTGCCGCCGATCGTGACCGGCAGCTCCAGGCCGAGGTCGATCTGGTTCCCACCGCCAAGGCTGTCGTCACCATCCGTGGTCGACGTGCCGCCGCCGGACGATGCCGGAGCGGAGGCCGAGGTGCCCGTCGACTCGGAGTCGCCGATCACGCTGACGGCGTTGCCCACCACGGAGATCGGGAGCCCGACGTCGCCGAGGATCTGGTTCCCACCGGCGACACTGTCGTCACCGGTCGTCGTCGACGGCGCCACCGGTACAGCCGCACCACCCGACGTGGCAGGCGCACCCGCCTGCTCACTGCTCGAATCACCGAACAGCGAGATGGCGTTCCCACCGACCGTGACCGGAACGGTCACCACCGGCGACACCTGGTTGCCACCGGCGACACTGTCGTCACCGGTCGTCGTCGACGGCGCCACCGGTACAGCCGCACCACCCGACGTGGCAGGCGCACCCGCCTGCTCACTGCTCGAGTCACCGAACAGCGAGATGGCGTTCCCACCGACCGTGACCGGAACGGTCACCACCGGCGACACCTGGTTCCCACCGGCGACACTGTCGTCACCGGACGTGGCGGCCTCGTCGGTGACCGGCGAGGCGGGCTCCCCCGCGGCCGGTGCGGACGTCGCACCCGACTGCTCGGCATCGCCGATGATCGAGATCGCGTTGTCCTCGACCGTCACCGGGATGGAGACGGGCAACTGGACCTGGTTCCCACCCGCGACACTGTCGTCACCACTGGTGGTGGCGGCCGGCGCGGGCTCGGGTACCGGTGCGGGCTCCGGCGCGGGTGCCGGCTCCGGCGCGGGTGCCGGCTCAGGTGCGGGTGCCGGCTCAGGTGCGGGTGCCGGCTCAGGCGCCGGTGCCGCCTCCGGTGCGGACGTCGCCGTTGAATCGCCGACGACGCTCACCGCGGTGTCGACGATCTCGACGGGGGCCTCGAGGACCACGTCGACGAGGGTTCCGCCGAGGATGCTGTCGTCCCCGGACGTGTCGGCGTTGGCCGCCGTAGCGCCGAGGAACGTGAGTCCCGCGACGAACAGGCCACAGTAGAGGCCTTTCTTGACATACGAATTCATGATTCCTGCTCCTTGCAGAGTGACTGATGTGCTCCCGTGATCGGGAGGCTTCGGACCGTTGAACCGCCCAGTGGGCGGGCCTCCGCCGCGAACGGCAGAGTGGTCCGGGGTCAGTCAGGAGAGGTATCGGAGGGGAACGTGGGTGAAGCCGGAAGGTCTTCGTCTCGCGCGGGTCCGCGACGGTCGTCGCCGGGCGCAGGGAGGATGACGGAGATCGACTGTTCGGCCGCTGCGGGACCGCCGACGGCACCACTGGAGCCGGAGGACCCGGAGCCACTCGGCGTGACGGCCCAGCGGCCGTCGGCGTCCGGCAGCAGCGGAAGGTTCGCAGGGGTGGCGGGGAGGCTGGACGATCCGATGACGGCGGCGGGCACGGCCGCGGTGGACGACGTGTCTTCGCGATCCTGGCCGCCCGACACGATCGTCGAGTCACCCTGCTGGCCGGTCGGCGGCCCGAGGACCGTCGCCGGGAGGACCACGCCGACGGCGGTCGAGTCCGTGGCCGACACGTCCTCTGCCGGGCCCTGCGGAACCGCTGGGACGACCGGATCGATGATCGGCGTGCTGGGGACCGGGACCGCGGCGACGACGTCGGCGACGCCGGTCAACGTCTGGTCGACCGTTTGCACGACCGGATCGACGATCGCGGCGACGGGTGCTGCGCCGACGGTCTCCTCGACCACGTCGTTCACCACCGGTACCGCAGCGACGGTCTCGTCGACGACGTCGACCACCGGTTCGAGCACGGTGGTGTCGACGACGTCGACGACCTCGGCGACAGCATTGACGGGCTGTTCGAGCGAGCCGACGACCTCGGTCACCGCGCCCAAGAGCGACGGATCGGTGGCACCGTCGTCGGCATGCGCGGAGGAGGGCGACCCGAAGAGGGCTATCGCCGTGAACGCCGCAGCGGCGAAGCCACCGAGCGCCAGGGCGCGCCACAGGGGGAAACGGGTGCCGTCGGTCGACTGCTCCATGCGTATCCCCCCAATCGGGTTACAGTGCAGTCACTGTACGCCCAACTCCTAGGCGGTTCAACCCCCCTTTTTTGACATGGAAAACCCCGGCCAGAAGCACTTTCGGCGACGATGTCGCCAAGCCGCACTCCCGACCGGGGTGGTGGTTTGGTGGGGTTTCCGCTACTTCTTCCCCTGCGCCGCGACGGCGGCGGCGCCTGCTGCGGCGGCCTCGGGATCGAGGTACCGAGCCGGGGCGATCGGGCGGAAGTCCGCGTCGAGCTCGTAGACGAGCGGGATGCCGGTGGGGATGTTCAGCTCGGCGATCTCGTCGTCCGAGATGTCGTCGAGGTGCTTCACGAGCGCGCGGAGCGAGTTGCCGTGCGCCGTCACGAGGACGGTCTTGCCGGCAGCCAGGTCGACCGTGATGTCGGACTCCCAGTAGGGCAGCATCCGGTCGATGACGTCCTTCAGGCACTCGGTGCGGGGCAGTTCGCCGTCGATCCCGACATACCGGGGATCATCGGCCTGCGACCACTCGTCGTCATCGGCGATCGGCGGCGGCGGCACGTCGAAGGAACGACGCCAGGTCTGGAACTGCTCCGGACCGTACTCGGCGAGCGTCTGCGCCTTGTCCTTGCCCTGCAGCGCTCCGTAGTGACGCTCGTTGAGGCGCCAGCTGCGCTTGACCGGGATCCACATGCGGTCGGCGGTCTCGAGGGCGAGGTTCGCCGTCTGGATCGCGCGGGAGAGGACCGAGGTGTACAGCACGTCCGGGGTGATGCCGGAGTCGGCGAGCAGCTCGCCCGCTCGCTTGGCCTCGGTGACGCCGAGTTCGCTGAGTCGGACGTCGACCCAACCGGTGAACAGGTTCTTCTGATTCCAGTCGCTGTTGCCGTGGCGCAGCAGGACGAGGGTGTAAGTCTCAGGCATGTCCCCAGCATACCGACGGCGCATGACCGCGAGGTGGACGATGACCCCGCACCGTGAGGGAGAATGGGTCCATGCCCGTCGGATCGATCACCCGCGGGACGACGGGTACGAACCGGCTCCGGCGGGTGGACCGCTGGATCGCGACCCACCCCTCGCTCAGACGGACGACGAACCCGCTGGTGGTGGACCTCGGCTACGGCGCGAGCGGCGTCACAGCGTTGGAACTGCACGACCGGCTGCTCGCCGTCCGACCCGACGTACGGGTCATCGGATTCGAGATCGAGCCGGGGCGTGTCCGCACCGCTGACGCGCAGCTGCAGCAGGTGCGAGCGGGCACGACCCGGTTCACGCCGACGGCTGCGGTCTCCTTCGCACGCGGCGGGTTCGAGGTGCCGACCGGCGACGACCGTCCCGCGGCGATCCGGGCGTTCAACGTGCTCCGGCAGTACGACGAAACCGAGGTCACGGGGGCCTGGCGCCTCATGGCGTCGCGGCTGCAGCCCGGCGGTGTGCTCGTCGAGGGGACGTGCGACGAGATCGGACGGGTGTCCAGCTGGATCGCGGTCGACGACCATGGACGTGCGGAGTCGTTCTCGATCAGTCTGCGGCTCGCCGACCTCGAGCTGCCGTCCATCGTCGCCGAGCGATTGCCGAAGGCGCTGATCCACCACAACGTCCCGGGAGAACGCGTTCACGCCCTGATGACGGACCTCGACCGCGCGTGGCGCACGCATTCACCCCTGGCGGTCTACAGCCCGGTCCAACGATGGTTGGCGACCGTCCGGACACTTCGCGACAGCGGGTGGCCGGTGCTGGCCGGCCGCAACCGTTGGCGCCTCGGTGAGCTGACACTGCCGTGGTCGGCTGTCGCCCCGAATCCCTCCTCGACGGACTGAGTGTCGGGGAACGCTGCCGTCAGAGCGAGGGCAGCGCCGCCTGCGCCTCCGGCGTCGGCAGCCCCGTGGCCGTGAGCAGGTCGACGAGGTACGGCCGGAGCACGAGCACGAGCGCCTGCTCGGAGACCGAGGCGTCGGGGAGGACGGACACCGGCTCGAGGTGCTTCGCGATCTCCAGCAGGGACTGCCTCGCGACCGGCTGCTGGGCGATGTCGCCGATCGACTGCGACAGGATGCCGAGCGCGACGGAGGTCCGCGCGAGCAGGTCCGCGAGCTCGGGGCGGCTCGTGGCATCGCGCGACACGTAGTCGATGCGCCGGGCGATCACCCGGAGGTTGCGGGTCGCGAGGTCCATGCCGTCGAGCATGGTCCGCTGCCGTTCGAGGTCGAACACCGCCTTGCGGAGGAACGGCGAGATGCGCGCGATGGCGAGCCCTGAGTCGAGGGTTCCGCGCCACGCGTCCAGGGCCGGCTGGGTGGCCCTCGCCCGTGCGAGCGCGCGGTCCGCCTCCTCGAGGTCGCCGAGACGGAGGGCGGCGACGAGCGAGGCGAGAGTCCGGACGTGTTCGTCGATGAGCCGCTGGCCGTCCCGGCGAGCGCTCCGGCGCGGGTCGCGCGGGATGAGCGCGGTCGCGAGCAGGGCGAAGACACCGCCGATCAGGCCGTCGAGGGTACGCACGAACGGGCCCCCGTCGGGCACGGGCAGGAGCATGACGAGGACGGACTGCACCGCCGCCGCGATCGCGAACGACGCCGCCGGCGACAGGAACCGGGCGACGAGCAATGTGAGCACGAGCGCGACGGCGAGTTGCCACGTCCCCTGACCGAAGCCGAGGAGCAGGATCTCGGCCAGCGCGATCCCGACGCTCATCCCGACGGCCGTCTCGAGGACCCGGATCGGGCGGGCGTCGCGAACGAACCCGAGACTCGAGATCGTCACGGTCAAGGCGAGGAGTGGCACGGCGTGCCCGAGCACGTAGTGGGAGAACGCGTACGCGCCGATCGCCGTGGCGCTGACCTGGAGCACCGCCGGCACGGATCCGACGAGACGATGCCAGGCGTCACCGAGTGCGATGCGGCGACGAACCGCGGCGGTCCATCGGTCGACCCGTACGCCCGGGTCCGAGGCGTCGTCCGTCCCCACCGGGGTCAGCGCCGGACGGCGCCGAGTCGCGGCAGCCGCGGCACGTTCGCCGTGGCCCCGGCATCCGCCGGCACGACGATCTCCTGCGACGCCGCGACGTCGATGCCGTCGGCCTCCACCGTCAGCACGGCCGCCGGATCCGCGGATCGCTTGACGATCGCCAACGCCACCGGGCCCAACTCGTGATGGATCGCGCTCGAGGTGATGCGTCCGACAGGTTTCCGGGTCGCGTCGTCGCCGTCGCCGACGAGCACCACGTTCGAACCGGCCGGTGGCAGCACCGCGTCGGAGCCGTCGAGGAGGAGCATGACGAGGCGACGCGGCGGGTGCCCGAGGTTGTGCACCTTGGCGACCGTCTCCTGACCGCGATAGCAGCCCTTGTTCAAGTGGACTGCCGAGCGCAGCCAGTCGAGCTCGTGCGGGATGCTCCGCTCGTCGACCTCGGACTGCAACCGCGGGCGCCAGGCGGCGATCCGCAGGGCCTCGGCGGCCAGCGAACCCGCGGCGGAGAACGTCCCTGCACGGACCTGCTGCACGAGCGACTCGAGCTGCTCGCGCGCGACGATCGTCTCGGTCCACGTCCACGCTGCACCAGGGTGCTCACCCGTCGCGTACTGATGCCCGCCGACCGCGACCTCGGACCACGGATCGTGCCAGACGAGCGGCATGCCGTTCGGCGCTGCAGCCTCGACCGCGAGACCCGCCGCCGCACCGATCACGGCGTACTGCTCGGTCGCGATGGCCACCTCGACGCGCAGCATGAACCGCATCCGGTCGAGCCAGGCGTGGAGGGGCTCAGCATCGTCGGCCTCGGTGACGAGCCACGTGGTCGTGCCGTCGTCGAGCAGCTTGACCGCGTGCTCGATCCGGCCGCTCTGGTCGAGGAAGAGGGTCTCCGTCGAGGTGCCGGCGGACAGCGAGCGCAGCTCCTGGCTCGTGATGGAGTTGAGCCAGCTCAGCCGATCGGGGCCGGTGACCGTCACGATGCCACGGTTCGACAGGTCGACGATCGCCTTGCCGCCGGCGATGAGGCGCTGCTCGATGTTCGGGCTGCCGTAATGGGAGGGGATGCCGTGGTCGACGGCGTCCGCCTGTTCGACGGCACCAGGCAGCGTGAGGAAGGGCGAGCCCGGAATCGCGTCCGGCATGACCGCTTCGTTGGGAATGGTCACGTCAGTCGGCTTTGGCCAGGCGCGCCGAGGCGTGCGTCCGGAGGTCCTGTCCCAGGGCGGCGATGTCCCAGGCCCAGAGCAGGTGGTTCTCGACGAGACCGTACAGGCGGGTCGCGGCGGCGTACTCCTTGGCTCCAGCGGTGCGGACGACGGCGTCGGTCGCGAGGTCGATCCGCGGGCCGTCGATCTGGCCGAGGTAGAGCTCGCTCACACCGTTCGGGTGGACGATCGAGACCTGCAGCGGGAAAGCGCCGGTCGACGTGCGCAGGGTCTCGACCGATTGCGCGGTGCCGAACGGGCGGGGGCCCTGCCCTGGGAGCATGCCCGGGCCGGGGTCGCCCTCGATCAGCGGGCGTTCGAGGCGCCAGTAACCCGTCTCGGTGACGAGCGGCTCGGGCACACCGGACTCGTCCGCCGAGGCTCCGTCAGGCGCGACGTCCGCAGCGGCGTCGTCCGACAGGGCGTCCTCGTCCGTGGACGAGGCCCCCTCGGCGTCGCGCGGGGGCTGCTCGGGCAGGAGCCAGGTGTAGGAGTTGTAGTTCAAGTACGGCAGGCCGTCGTGGCTGAAGCTCACGCGCTGACCGAACTCGCGGGTCACGGTCTCGTCGCCGACCCGGTAGTCGATGACGCCGGTGCCCTCCCAGACGCCGATGAGCCACGACAGCGGGACCAGTTCGCTCGGCAGGCCGCTCGGGATCTCGATCATCGAGGGACCCGGACTAGCGCTGACCGCGGTACAGGTTCTTCAGCACGACCACCGCGGTGAACGCAATGGCGAGGCTGGCGAGGACGAGCAAGCCGATGAAGAAGATTTCGAGAGCGAGCAGCATGGGGAAAGTCTACCCCGAGGCCAGGGCGATGAGGCCATACACGGCACCGCCGATGGCGAGGATGAGGACGGCGCCGGTGACGCTCGTCGACATCCGATCGACGAATCCCACCTTCTGTCGCGTCAACAACTGTGCCGAGAACGCGGCCAGGGTGCAGAGGCCGAGCGTGGCCGACAGCCCGAAGAAGGTCTCCCCCGGGCTCCAGAGCAAGCCGGACACGACGACGCCGACGAGCGCGAGCGCCCAGATCGAGACGACACTGATCCAGCGCAGCCGGGGGGAGAGAGTGGTTTCGCTCACGGACCCATTGTCACAGAGCGGACGCCATCGGACCACCAGCGGGCGCCCGGTGCGACGTGGGGTGCGGTCGTTCGCCTAATATGGTTCCAAACTCAGTCGGGAGGATGCGCGTGGCGCAAATTTTGGTCTTGACCTCCATGGTCGGCACCGAGGTCCTCCCATCCCTCGGGCTCTTGAGCCACCGCACCCGGCAGATCCCCGCCGACCCCGCACAACTCGTGAACGCTCCGAGTTCGGACCTCGTCCTCGTCGACGCCCGCCAGGACCTCGCGAGCGCCAAGTCGCTCTGCAAGATCCTCGGTGCGTCCGGGCTGTCGGTCCCGCTCCTCCTCATCCTGACCGAGGGCGGACTCACGGCCGTCAGCGCCGACTGGGGCGTGAACGACGTCATCCTCGAATCCGCCGGGCCGGCCGAGGTCGACGCGCGGATCCGGCTCGCGATCGGCCGCGCCTCCCAGGAGCACTCGGCGAGCAAGATCCAGGCGTCGGGTGTCGTCATCGACGAGGCCAGCTACTCCGCGAAGGTCCACGGCAAACCGCTGGACCTCACCTTCAAGGAGTTCGAGCTGCTCCGCTTCTTCGCGACCCACCCCTCCCGCGTGTTCACGCGCGAGCAGCTGCTGAGCGAGGTGTGGGGTTACGACTACTTCGGTGGCACGCGAACCGTCGACGTCCACGTCCGCCGGTTGCGCGCCAAGCTCGGCGACCTCGAGCAGCTCATCGGCACCGTGCGCAACGTCGGCTACCGCTTCAACGTCTACGAGGACGATCATGCCCCGGCTGACGCTGTCGGTTCGTAACGTCGACGACGCCCGCACCCGGGATGCGCTCGAGCGCGTCGTGCGCACGGCGTCGCTCGTCGACGGCCAGCCGCCGTTCAGCGATCAGTCGCTCATCGACGTCGCCTCCGGCGCCCGGACGCTGATCCTCGCCGTCGAACCACAGGACCCGCCGGTCGCCCCCGACGACTTCGCCGTCGTGGGTGCGGCCATCCTCGGCCACGGCGAGCTCGAGTTCGTCGTCGAGCCCGAGTGGCGGGGTCACGGCTACGGTCGCGCCGCACTGCGCGGCGTCCTCGCCAACTGTCCCCCACAGGTGCGCATCTGGGCACACGGCGACCACCCCGCCTCCCGGGTGCTCGCACAGGAGTTCGGCTTCTCGCCGATCAGGACGCTGCTGCAGCTCCGCCTGACCAAGGCACCGGCGAGCCGCACGCGACCGGCCACCGCCGGGCACGCTGATGTCACGGTCGGCACGTTCCAGCCGGGAGTCGACGAGCAGGAGTGGCTCGAGGTCAACGCGCTCGCCTTCGCCGACCACCCCGAGCAGGGACGCATGACCCTCGACGATCTCCGCGCTCGAGAGGCCGAGTCCTGGTTCGACGCCGACGACTTCCTGCTCGCCCGAGGCTCCGACGGCGACCTCCTCGGGTTCATCTGGTTGAAGGTCGAGGACACGGTCGGCGAGGTGTACGCGGTCGGCGTGCACCCTGCGGCCAGCGGCCGAGGGCTCGGGCGACTCCTGATGGAGGCCGGCCTGGCCCGCCTGCGGGATCGACGGGTGGAGGCGGTCACGCTCTACGTCGAAGCCGACAACCTCCCCGCGGTGTCGCTCTACCGCTCGCTCGGATTCACCGACCACACCGTCGACGTGCAGTACGCGGGAACCGACGCCTGATCCCCTCCACAGCGGTGTGGCGCTGCGGCATTTACACAGTGTTCACCGCAGTCGTCGCGACCACCCCCGCCACGGTGTCATGATGAAGGCATGCCAGCAGACCCAACCGTGCTCGATGTCGGCCTCGATGGAGACGAAGAGGACTTCGACCCCGCCTTCGAGCGGAACGATCCCGCGCTGCCCGAACACCGCTACCTCGACCGCGAACTCAGCTGGCTCGCCTTCAACCAGCGTGTGCTCGAGCTCGCCGAAGACCCGGCGCTGCCCGTCCTCGAACGCGCCAACTTCCTCGCGATCTTCGCCTCGAACCTCGACGAGTTCTTCATGGTGCGGGTCGCCGGCCTGAAGCGCCGCATCCTCACGGGCCTGGCGGTCCCGACGAACGTCGGCAACGCGCCGGCCGACGTCCTGTCCGAGATCTCGCAGCAGGCGCACGTCCTGCAGGAACGGCACGCCCGCGCCTGGCACGACCTCGTCCGTCCCGACCTCGCCGAACGCGGCGTCACGGTCGTCACCTGGGACTCACTCGACGCAGCCGACCGCGAGTACCTCAGCGAATACTTCAGCAACCAGGTCTTCCCGGTGCTCATGCCGCTCGCAGTCGACCCGGCCCACCCGTTCCCCTACATCTCCGGCCTGTCGTTGAACCTCGCGGTCCGAGTGCGGAACACCCGCACCGGGCGCGAGGAGTTCGCCCGGCTCAAGGTGCCGCAGATGATGCCGCGCTTCGTCCGCGTCGGTCCGGCGGAGCGCCGTTCCGCGTCCCTGGACACCGCTCCCAGCGTGCGTTACATCGCCCTCGAGGAGGTCATCGCCAACCACCTCGGTCACCTCTTCCCCGGCATGGAGATCGTCGACCACCACGTCTTCCGCGTCACGCGCAACGAGGACATGGTGATCGAGGAGGACGAGACCGAGAACCTCATCCAGGCCCTCGAGAAGGAGCTGCTGCGCCGCCGGTTCGGGCCGCCCATCCGGCTCGAGATCACCGACGACATGGACGATGTCACCCTCGGACTCCTCGTCCGCGAACTCGACATCACCGAGCAGGAGGTCTACCGCCTGCCCTCGCCGCTCGACCTCGGCGGACTCTTCAGCCTCGCCGGCATCGACCGCCCGGACCTCCAGTACCCGAAGCGCGTCCCGACCACGGCGCTGCAGTTCCAGCCCGACGAGCCGAACGGCAAGCCCGACCTCTTCCGGTCGATCGCCCGTGAGGACGTCCTGGTCCACCACCCGTACGAGTCCTTCGCCACGAGCGTGCAGGCGTTCATCGAGCAGGCCGCCGCCGACCCGCACGTGCTCGCGATCAAGCAGACCCTGTACCGGACGTCGGGCGACAGCCCCATCGTCGAAGCACTCATCGACGCGGCTGAGGCCGGCAAGCAGGTCCTGGCGCTGGTCGAGATCAAGGCCCGGTTCGACGAGCAGAACAACATCTCCTGGGCCAGGAAGCTCGAGAAGGCCGGCGTCCACGTCGTCTACGGCCTCGTCGGACTGAAGACGCACTGCAAGCTCGCGCTCGTCGTCCGACAGGAGCGCGGGGTCCTGCGCCACTACAGCCACATCGGCACGGGCAACTACAACCCGAAGACGAGCCGCATCTACGAGGACCTCGGTCTGTTCACAGCCGACGACCAGGTCGGCAAAGACCTCACCCGCCTCTTCAACGAGCTGTCCGGGTACGCGATCGAGAAGAAGTTCAAGCGACTCCTGGTCGCGCCGCGCCACCTGCGCAAGGGACTCCTCAAGCACATCGAGCAGGAGCGCACGAACGCCGAAGAGGGCAAGCCCTCGGGGATCCGCATCAAGGTCAACTCGATGGTGGACGAGTCGATCATCGACGCGCTCTACCGGGCCAGCCAGGCGGGGGTCCCGGTCGACCTGTGGGTTCGCGGGATCTGCGCGCTGAAGCCCGGCCAGCCGGGGATGAGCGAGACGATCCGCGTGCGCTCCATCCTCGGGCGGTACCTCGAACACTCGCGCATCTTCTCGTTCCACAACGACGGCGACCCGCACGTGTTCATCGGCAGCGCCGACATGATGCACCGCAACCTCGACCGCCGCGTCGAGGCGCTCGTCAGGCTCACCGACCCGAAGCACCTCGAGGCGACCGCCGCGATGTTCGAGCAGGCACTCGACGAGCAGACGTCGTCGTGGTGGCTCGACGCCGACGGCGTCTGGACGCGCCACGCGGTCGACGCTGACGGACGACCGCTCACGGATCTGCAAGACTCCCTCATGCTCGAGACCGCGGCCCGCCGCCGGCCGAGGAACCGTCGCTGACGACTTCGCACCGCGACCCACCCGAGCACCACGACACGACGAGGCACTGACTATGACGACGACGGCAATCTATGCAGCCGGTGCCGTGTGCTGGCGCCTCATCGACGGCAAGGTCCACCTCCTCGTCATCCACCGGACGGTGTACGGCGACGTCACGATCCCCAAGGGCAAGGTCGATCCCGGGGAGACGCTCGCGCAGACGGCCGTGCGGGAGATCAAGGAGGAGACCGGCCTGAGCGTCCACCTCGGCGTGCCGCTCGGCGTCTCCACGTACCCCCTGTCGAGCGGTCGCGAGAAGATCGTCCACTACTGGTCCGCTGAGGTCACCGACCAGGCCGTCCGCGAGAGCACGTTCATCCCGAACGGCGAGGTCGCAGCGCTGGAGTGGGTCACCATCAAACGGGCACGGAGCTACCTCAGCTACGAGCGCGACGTGGAGATCCTCGACGCCTTCGCCGCGCTGGTCGACGAAGGCGTCACAGCCACCTTCGCCCTCATCGCGATGCGCCACGGGAAAGCCATGTCCCCCTCCGAATGGTCGGGCGAGGACGCGACCAGGCCGCTGGCGCCGCGCGGCGTCAAGCAGGCCGCGGGGAACGTCCCGACCCTGCTGGCCTTCGGCCCTCGCAAGATCGTGACGAGCACGGCCGTGCGCTGCGTCAGCACCGTCAGTCCGATCGCCGCGGCCGCGGGCATCGAGCCGAAACGCTCCGACCTCATCAGCCAGGACGCCTACGAGCGGGGCGAATCGGACGTCCGCCGGGTCGTCGGCCGCCGCGTCCGGGCGCTCAAGACGGCGATCCTCTGCAGCCACGGGCCGGTCCTCCCCGAGATCCTGCACGAGATCGCGCTCGCCACCGGGTCCACCCGAGGCTCCTACCTCGGCAGCGCCGCCGCACTCGAGACCGGGGCGTTCTCCATCGTGCACCTCTCCCGGACGAATCCGAGCTCCGGCATCATCGCGATCGAGACGCACGAACCCCGCGTCTGACCCGTCCGCGCGAACCCCCTGAACAGGGGCCGTTCGTGGTGCATTCGCGGCGTCGCCACGTCGGCCGCCATGAAGCCGTCGATATCCGTTCACCCGTTGTTTACCATCACGGGGGATGCTCGTCATGCCGCGTGGTTAGCGTCACTGACGAGCCAGCACCGGCTCGCACCCACACCAATGAATGGACACCCCTGTGAAGTTCTCACGTTTCGGCCGCGTCGCGGTCGTAGCAGCAGTCGCAGCCGTCGCACTGACCTCCTGCGCGGCCAACGAAGGCGGCGCCACCGCCACGAGCGCAGCCGCCAGCGACCTCAAGGGCAGCCTCGCCGGTAGCGGCGCGTCGTCGCAGGGCAGCGCCCAGGAAGCCTGGGTCGCCGCCTTCCAGACGTCGAACCCGGACGTCACCATCAACTACTCCCCCGACGGCTCCGGCGCCGGCCGCAAGGCGTTCATCGCCGGCGGTGTGCAGTTCGCCGGTTCCGACTCGGCGCTGTCCGACGAGGAGCTCACGAGCACCTTCGCCGCATGCGCAGCGGACACCAAGGCGATCGACCTCCCGGTCTACATCTCCCCCATCGCGGTCATCTTCAACATCGAGGGCGTCGACGAGCTCAACCTCGACGCCTCGACCATCGCGAAGATCTTCGCGGGTCAGATCACCAGCTGGGACGACCCGGCGATCGTCGCACTGAACCCCGATGCGAAGCTCCCCTCCACGGCCATCACCGCCGTCCACCGCTCCGACGACTCGGGTACGACGAAGAACTTCGCCGACTACCTGGGCAAGAACGCACCCGACGTGTGGACCGCTGAGCCGGCCGACACCTTCCCGTTCCAGTCGGGTGAGGGCGCCAAGGGCACCTCCGGTGTCGTCGACACCGTCAAGGGCGGCACCGGCACCATCGGCTACGCCGACGCGTCGAAGGCCGGCGACCTCGGTGTCGCGAAGATCAAGGTCGGCGAGGAGTTCGTCGAGTACAGCGCCGAGGGTGCTGCCGCCGTCGTCGAGGGCTCGCCGCTCGTCGAAGGCCGCGAGGCGAACGACATCGCCATCAAGCTCGACCGCGAGACCACGGACGCGACCCACTACCCGATCGTGCTCGTGAGCTACCTCATCGCCTGCCAGGAGTACGCCGACCCGAAGGTCGCCGACCTCGTCAAGGCCTACGCCGGCTACATCGCCAGCGACGCCGGCCAGGAAGAGGCTGCGAAGTCGGCCGGTGCTGCGCCGCTCTCCGCCGACCTCGCCAAGAAGGTCCAGGACGCGATCGCGACCATCAAGTAGTCCAACGGTCGAGCGTGCCGGGTCCTGCCCGGCACGCTCGACCTGCGTCACCAGCATCCGCAGTACCCGCAGTACCCGCAGTACCCGCTCCCCGAGCCTGTCGAGGGGCACCACCATCGCATCGAGAGAACGGGAACCAATGGCTGTCGAGGCCCTAGCTGCGAGACCCAAAGCCAAGCAACGAGTCGGCGACCGCGTCTTCTCGACGCTCTCCCTCGTCTCGGGATCACTCATCCTCGTCATCCTGGCGGCGGTCGCGATCTTCCTCATCGTCCAGGCGTTCCCCGCCCTCACGGCCGACTCGTCGTCGTTCACGGGTGCCCCGACGAGCTTCTGGGCCTATGTCGGCCCCTTCGTCTTCGGAACCATCTGGGCGGCCATCCTCGCCCTCGCGATCGCCGTGCCGCTCTCGCTCGGGATCGCCCTCTTCATCACGCACTACGCGCCGCGTCGCCTCGCGGTCGCCCTCGGCTACGTCATCGACCTCCTGGCAGCCGTGCCGTCGGTGGTCTACGGCCTCTGGGGCGCGCTCGTGCTGGCGCCGTTCGTCCAGCCCTTCTTCGCCTGGCTGTCCGAGAACCTCGGATGGATCCCGCTCTTCGGTGGCACGGTGTCCGGCACCGGTCGCACGATCCTCACCGTCGCCCTCGTGCTCGCGGTCATGATCATCCCGATCATCACCGCCATCTCCCGGGAGATCTTCCTCCAGACCCCGAAGCTCCACGAGGAGGCCGCACTCGCGCTCGGCGCGACGCGCTGGGAGATGATCCAGATGGCGGTCCTGCCGTTCGGCCGTCCCGGCATCGTGTCCGCCTCCATGCTGGGCCTCGGACGAGCGCTCGGTGAGACGATGGCTGTGGCTCTCGTCCTCTCCCCCGCCGCCGTCTACTCGTTCTTCCTGCTCACCTCGAGCAACCCGAACACCATCGCGGCGAACATCGCCCTGAACTTCCCCGAGTCCTTCGGCATCGACGTGAACAAGCTCATCGCCACCGGCCTGATCCTGTTCATCATCACCTTCGTGGTGAACTTCATCGCCAGACTCATCGTCAACCGTCGTAAAGAATTCTCGGGAGCGAACTGATGACCGCCACGACCGACCGCCGTCAGGCGTCCATCGCCACGCCGTTCTCCAACTCGCTCACCGCGGGCAAGCTGCCGAAGTTCGCACCGCTCACGATCCTCGCGGGCAGCCTCATCGTCAGCGGTGTCATCTTCCTGCTGCTGCAGCAGTCGACCGCCGACAAGAGCTACAACGTCCCCGGGGCAGTCGTGCTCGGCGCCGCGCTCTACGCGGTCACCGTGTACGTCGCGTCACTCATGGTCGAGGGTCGCCGGAAGGCCAAGGACCGCCTGCTCACCACCCTGGTGACCGCGGCCTTCGTCATCGCGCTCCTGCCGCTCGTCTCGGTCGCCATCACGGTGATCTCGGCCGGCGCCGCCCGGTTCGACCTCAACTACTTCTCGCTGTCGATGCGGAACGTCGTCGGTGAGGGCGGTGGCGCACTGCACGCCATCACCGGCACGCTGCTCATCACACTGGCCACGTCGGTCATCTCGATCCCGATCGGCATCCTGACCGCCATCTACCTCGTCGAGTACGGCCGTGGACGGCTGGCACAGGGCATCACCTTCCTGGTCGACGTCATGACCGGCATCCCGTCGATCGTCGCCGGCCTGTTCGCGTTCGCCCTCCTCGCGATCTTCTTCGGCCCGGGCGTCCGGCTCGGCATCGGCGGTGCCATCGCCCTGTCGCTGCTCATGATCCCCGTCGTCGTGCGGTCGAGCGAGGAGATGCTGAAGCTCGTTCCGAACGAACTGCGCGAGGCCTCCTACGCGCTCGGTGTGCCGAAGTGGCTGACCATCCTCAAGATCGTCCTCCCGACCTCGATCGCCGGCATCATCACCGGCGTGACGCTCGCCGTCGCCCGCGTCATCGGTGAGACCGCGCCCCTCCTGATCATCGCCGGCTTCACCCAGAGCATGAACTACAACCTCTTCGACGGCCCGATGATGACCCTCCCGGTCTTCGTGTACACCCAGTACGCGAACCAGGGCACCGACGGGGCCTCCTACGTGGACCGCGCCTGGACCGGCGCGCTCGTCCTCATCCTCATCGTCATGGCGCTGAACCTCATCGCCCGACTCATCGCCAAGATCTTCGCCCCCAAGTTCGGCCGCTAGGCCGCGAGCAAAGGAACCCCGTGTCCAAGAGCATCGAAGTCAACGACCTCAACGTCTTCTACGGCAGCTTCATGGCTGTCGAGGGCGTCTCCCTCCAGATCCAGCCCCGCACGGTCACCGCGTTCATCGGCCCCTCCGGCTGCGGGAAGTCGACCTTCCTCCGCACCCTGAACCGCATGCACGAGGTCATCCCCGGCGCACGCGTCGAGGGTGAGGTCCTGATCGACGGCAACAACCTCTACGGCCCGGGCGTCGACCCGGTCCTCGTCCGCCGTCAGGTCGGCATGGTCTTCCAGCGCCCGAACCCGTTCCCGACGATGAGCATCAAGGAGAACGTCCTCGCGGGCGTCAAGCTCAACAACCGGAAGATGTCGAAGTCCGACCAGGACGCGCTCGTCGAGCGTTCGCTGCAGGGCGCCAACCTGTGGAACGAGGTGAAGGACCGCCTGGACAAGCCGGGCTCCGGGCTCTCCGGTGGTCAGCAGCAGCGTCTCTGCATCGCCCGCGCCATCGCCGTCTCCCCCGACGTCGTGCTGATGGACGAGCCGTGCTCGGCCCTCGACCCGATCTCCACGCTCGCCATCGAAGACCTCATCGAAGAGCTCAAGCAGGAGTACACGATCGTGATCGTGACGCACAACATGCAGCAGGCGAGCCGCGTCAGCGACAAGACCGCCTTCTTCAACATCGCGGGCACCGGCAAGCCGGGCAAGCTCATCGAGTACGACGACACCACCACGATGTTCTCGAAGCCGTCCGTCCAGGCGACCGAGGACTACGTCTCGGGTCGCTTCGGTTGATCTGACGCCGGCATCACGACAGCCCCGCCCGGGATTCCCGGGCGGGGCTGTCGTCGTCTGCAGCAAGTCCGCGCGTCTGTCGAGGTGAACCTGTCGATAGGCTCTCGCGGACCGGAGCGAGCGGACTACGCCGTCTCGATGACCATGATCGGGTCGGTGGTGGGCTGCTTGGAGCCGCCCTGCGGCTCGACCGTCACGCCGACCTTGTCGCCCGCGCTCATGGCGCCGTCGAGGACCCGCCAGGTGGTGCCGTTCGCTGCGGAGAAGGTGCCGGCCGAGACCGGGCCTCCCTCGCCGATGTACCAGAGTTCGTAGACCTTGTCGGACGGCAGGGAGCCGAGTCCGTCGACGAGCAGGGCGGACTTGCCGAGCTCGCCCGACCAGACGAGCGTCGCCGTCGCATCGTCCATGGACACCTTCGCGCGCTGGACGTCGGACGCCGCGTTGATCTCCGCGAGCGCGACCGTCTGCGTGAGGGACCCACCGCCGAAGGTGTTCGCGAGTCCGACACCGCCGAAGATGAGGCCGACCGCTGCTGCGGCGCCGACCACCATGCCGACGGCACTGCGACGCCACCGTGAGGCGGCCTTGCGCTCCGCCGCACCGACCACCGGGGTGGTGGCTGCTGCGGGGGCCGGCGTGGCGATCGGTGTCGAAACCGGCGCCTCGTCGACGTCTGGAACCGCGGTCGGAAGCGCCTGCACCTCGGCGACGGGAGCATCGACGGGGGCGTCAGCGGGCAGCTGCGGCAGGTTCTGGATCGCGGCCATGAGCGAGTTCTTGAGCGCCGCCGACGGCTGCACGGGAGGTGCTGCGAGGTCGAGCATGGCGACGGTCTCCTCGAATTCCGCCGCTTCCTCGCGGACGGACTCGTGTTCGGCGCGCAGGCGGTCGAACCGCTCCTGCTCGCGCGGGGTCAGGGTGTGCAGCGCGTTTCCGGCTGCCAGGTCTGTTGCATCGTCTCGCTCGGTCATGTACGCACCCCCAACTCGTCTCGAAGTCTGATCATTCCGTCTCGCAACCTGGTCTTCACCGTACCGATGGGCACGCCGAGCAGGTTCGAGATCTCGCTGTGACTGTAGCCGCCGTAGTAGGCGAGCGAAACAGCTTCGCGTTGCAGCTCGCTCAACCGGACGAAGGCGCGCTTGACGCGTTCGTGCTCGATCCGGATCTCGACCGTCTCCTGCACGTTGTCGACACGCTCGTCGAAGTCGCGGATGCCGATCTTGAGATCGCGGTCACGTCCGGCCTGTGAGGCCCGCACACGGTCGATCGCACGACGGTGGGCCATGGTGAGCACCCAGGTCGTGGCCGTACCCTTGCCCGCCTCGAACTTCTGGGCGTTCTGCCAGACCTCGAGGAACACCTCCTGGGTGACCTCTTCGGACTGTGCGTGGTCGACGAGCACCCGCTTGACGAGTCCGAGGACCCGCGGCGCGATGTGGTCGTACAGCTCGCTGAACGCGACCTGGTCGCCGCCGGCCACGCGGATGAGGAGCGCGTCGAGCACGTTCGCCAATGACACCTGCGGTGCAGCGTCGGCTTCCGGTCCCGTGGTCACAAGTCTTAGCTTCTCACGGACACCGGCCGTTTGCGCGACGCCCACCCGAGGTCGGGTCTGCGTGTACAGTGCGGCGGTCATACACGGAGTTCGGTGCCGACCCGGGATCCGATTGGAGGAATCGACGCGATACGGCACCCCAGTTCCGGTGTCATCACGGAACGGGCGGCGGGCGACGGAAGACATCCGCACAACGTAAGTGCCAGGCCGCAGAAACGCCTCTCGGCGCAAGGCCGCTCGAAGCGGCGATTTTTGGAGCCCGGGGTTACTGCGGCCCGGCTGAATCAGTGTAGCAAGTGATCGGCGATGGATATTCCCAGGCACCGAGCCTTGACCGGACGGGTCGCGTCAGTCCAGGGAGTCGGTGCGCCACAGTCGGGCGCAGCCGGCGAGCTCCTCGGCGATGGTGCTGAACCGCGCGGCCTTCGTGGTGAGTCGCGCGGCGTCGGCGGGGTCGACCGCGTCCCGGTCGTCCGCGAGGGAGGTGCAGCCGACCGCGTTGATCCGGCAGAAGGACGCAGCCCGCTCGAGGGCGATCGCGAAGTCGCCGGTGTACAACCCGCGGAGGATCTGGTCGGCGAGGACGATGATCTCCTCTGGGCCGGTCGGCTCGGCCGCGCCGGCGATCACGGGGTCGACGGTGGTGATGAGCTCGGTGCCCCGCTGGAAGCTGAAGCTCGTCCCCACCGGGTCCTGCCGGATGAGCAGGCGCAGCAGGTAGATGCGCCAGAGGGCTCCGGGGAGACTCCGCGGGCTGGCGTGCGACCAGAGTTCGGCGATGGCGTCGATCCCGTGCTCGTCCGTGTACGTCACGAGGCGGTCGACCACGGCAGGGTCAGGGTCCGCCCGCACCCGGGTGAGGAGTGCGACGGCCGTCTCGTGCGTGATCCTCGACACGGCCTCCGGGTCGAGACCACCCTGGATCGCTTCGAGCATCGACGGCGGCAGCTTCGTCGGACGATGGAATCCCTCGGTCATGGCTGCTCCTCCCCGCGACGCGCTTCGCGCACCCGACAACGGTACTCGCCCCGGCGGGCGATCCTCCCCCGTGGCCCGGACCCGCGCGTCAACGGGTGCCGCCGAAATCTCGTAGAGTAGAGCGCGTATGGGCCTGTAGCTCAGTTGGCAGAGCATCGGACTTTTAATCCGCGGGTCGTGGGTTCGAGCCCCACCGGGCCCACCACGACGCACGACGCCGACGGATGCGATCTCGTCGTGACGAGGGGGACCCGTGAACGGCGATCAGCAGCTGATTCCCGACCCGACGTTCGTGTCGGGTCCGACGCAGGTCCACCTCGCGGACCGGCTCGCGGTCGCGATCGGACTCGACGCGGGCGACCTGCTCATCAAGCGCGACGATCTCATCGGTCTCGGCGGCGGCGGGAACAAAGCGCGGAAGCTGCAGATCACCATGGGCGAGGCGTTGCGGTCTGGAGCGGGCGCCGTCCTCACGACCGGAGCCCCACAGAGCAACCACGCCCGGCTGACAGCGGCCGCGGCCGCCCGGGTCGGCCTCCGGTGCGTGCTCGTGCTGCAGGGAGAGGCACCGCCGAAGCCGCTCGGCAACGTCCTCCTGGATCAGTTGTTCGGCGCGCACATCGTCTGGTCCGGTGACGCGTCCGCGGAAGCCGTCGCCGACGACCTCCAGACTGGCGGTTCCCTCGGATCGGTCTCACGGATCCCGTTCGGCGGGTCGAACGCCGCCAGCGCGAAGGCGTACATCGACGCCGCCGGGGAACTCCGGAACCAGGTCCCCGACGTCCGCCACGTCGTGGTGGCGATCGGTTCCGGCGGCACGATGGCGGGGCTCGTCTCCGGTCTCGGAGCGGAAGTCGTACTCGGAGTCGACTGCGGCGCCGTGCCGGACGGACGCGCAACCGTCGCTGGACTCCTCGCCGCCATGGGCCACGGCGACCAGTATCCCGCTGAGTCCCTCCGGGTCGATCGCTCGCAGATCGGCGCAGGGTACGAGCACCTCACGGACGGCACCCGAGCTGCACTCACGCTCGCCGCGGAGCGTGAAGGACTGCTCCTCGACCCCACCTACACCGGTCGTGCATGCAGCGGACTCGTCGATGCCGTCGCGCGTGGTGACATCCGGCCGGGCGAGCGGACGGTGTTCCTGCACACCGGTGGGTTGCCCGGGCTGTTCGGTCACCCGGCGTTCGCCGGATCCGACGCAGAACCGCCAGTCTGAGTTCCGTCTCGGGTCAGCGCGTCAAGGTCGCCGGTGTGTGGTCGTCGTTTCCTCCGGCTCGGCGCGCGTCTTTCTGGAACCATCGCCGTCGTGACGCCGGTGCTGTGCGGGTGTTCCTGTCGCAGGTAGGTTCGATGCATGGCTCAGACGCAGAACATCCAAGCTTTCCGGAAGATGGTCGATGAGCCGTTGGCCACCTGGCCGAGTGCCTTCGTGGTGCTCCTGGCGGTGTTGGGCGTCGGCTTCGTCACAGCGGCAGCGTATGTCGGCCCCTTGGACGGCTATTCGGAGGAAGAGCTGGCGGAGACGCTGCCGATCTTCGTGTCCTCGTTCGGGGCGTTCGTCTTGGCCGCCGGGGTCGTCGTCCAGCAGGGTGCAGGAACGGTGCAACTCCGGATCGACACCGTCGTGCGTGCAGTGGAGCGTCTGACCGAGCCGACTTCCGCGCCGTCTCCGGGGACTCCTGCAGACGAGGCGCTGCTTCGCCGCTTCGGGGCGGAGATGGCGGGGTACATCGAAACCGTGACACGGCTGCGTCGACGCCTCGGCCTCGCCAAACGGACGAGCGCGGGCCTCGTCGGCAGCGCCGTGGTGATACTCGGTGGTGGTGCGGCGCTGAGTTGCTGGGCGCTGCCGGTGCTCACCTGACACCAGTCCATTGGACGGAGGGCTGGCCGAGCCTTGCGTCGCGCGCGCCCCGGCCTAAACGCCGAAAGCGTCCTCCCGGACGCGCGTCGCCGCTGACCGCCGCGCCTCGGGGACGATGGCGTCGATCGCGAGCCGCCACATGCGGTCCACCGACGCTGCGATGTCCGAGCGCCCGACCGTCGCCTGGGCGGTGAGCTGGACACCGGTGAAGAATCCGATCAGCGTGCGGGCCAGGTCCGGTGCCGACATCGAACTCACCAGGTCCCCGGCTTGCAGCGCCACGTCGAGCTGAGCGGCCGTCCCCGAGATCCAGTCCTCGTAGAACGCGCCGGCCGGTTGGCTCAGCGAACCCTCATCGAGCGTGAGTCTGATCCCGGCACGGACCACCGGGTCGTTCTCGAGTTGGTCGACGATGGCGCGCGAAACCCGGATGAGCCGCTCGAGGACCCCGTCGTACTGTTCCGTCACCCGTGCCATGAGCGGCATCGACCGGTCGTGCTGCTCGTGGATGACCGCGAGGGCGATCTGCTCCTTCGACTTGAAGTGGAAGTACATGGACCCCTGCGAGATCCCGGACGCTTCCGCGATCATCGACAGACTCGCGTTCCCGTAGCCGATGCGGTCGAAGACGGTCGCGGCGCCCTCGACGATCGCATCCTGCGTCACCTGTCCGCGTTCCTGCGTGGGCGTTCGCCGTGTCCCCGGCATCCTGACCTCCTCGGGCAGCCTGTGTTCCGACTCCGATCCATCGGCGCCGTATCCGTCGACCGTGGCCGGTCGGGGCCTCAGCCTAGAGGCTCGGAGCTCGCACAGCCGAGATCCTCTTGATTACTGGTGCGACCGACTTATTCATGACACACTGGTGGAGGTGATGCCGCCGCAGTCCGCGCCTCAGTGGTCTGTGTGTTCGCGACGGGGGTTTGCGATGCTCACCGCCTCGACCGGTGGGTCACGCAGGGATCGGGGGATCCAGCGCTGCGTGATCCACCCGGTCACACACGCGCCGTGATCAGCGCGCGAGCAGCTCCGGGAGGCCGGCCACCGTCGCCTCGTCCGCGAGGCTCGCGTCGACCGAGACGAACGACAGGACCGTGACGGGGACGCCGAGACGCGCGGCTGCCTCCAGTTTGTGGTGGCCGTCGAGCACGAAGTGCACGAGACCCGTGTGGGCGTCAGCGCTGTCGAACGGCTGCGTCCGGTCCAGCACGGAGACCGCGAGCACGGTCGCCGCTCCCCCGGCCCGAAGCCGCTCCTCGTACGAGGCCACGCGCTCGCGGTCGTTCCAACCGGGCGGCACCATCGGCACCAGGAACTCGAAGAGGGTCTCGTGATCGCCGGTCGTCCGGGTCGGGCCGCGGTAGTAGCCGGTCGCCGGGTCCTCCGGTGCACCGAGCGTGGGGTCGATGCCGCGGTGCGCGACCTGCTCCCGCGAGAAGTAGTCGTGATCGTCACCCGGAGCGACCAGGACGGGCTCGATGGACAGCAGGAGCGGCAGGTAGGTCCCCTCGGGCAGGATCGTCGACACGAGGTCGCGTGACGAAGGATCGTCGATCGCGGGCACGCCCTCGTCCAGGTGATCGTGCAGTGCGTCTGCGGCGAGCGCCCGAGCACCCTCGTCCAGACGACGGAACAGCAGCGCGCAGGTTCCGCACGGGAAGCTCAACTCGAACGCCTCCGCACCATCGACGATGAGGTGGCGTCCGCCCGGCTCACGGAAGCCGGAGAAGCGCAGTGCGGCGTCGTGCGTCCCGAGGCGGACCGGCGCGGCGTGATCGAGCAGCCCGGTTCGAGATCGGGCGGGTCCGTCGGTCATCGAGCTACTTCCGGACGGCCGGGATGATGACGCCGTCGATCACCGAGATGAGGAAGTCACGTGTCACCGGCTCCCGCAGCATGAGGACGCGGTAGCTGACCATCGCCTGGCTCACGAGCGCCAGGGTCTCCACATCGGCGTCCGCGCGGATCTCTCCGCGGTCGATCGCGCGCTGCAACAGGAAGCGGTTGACGGCCATGCGCGGCTCCACGATGGCCGCGTGGATGGACTCGGTGAGCTCCGGGGCGTCCGAGATCATCGACATCACGCCGGCGAACACACGCATCTTGCGCTCACCCTCGGCGATGGACGGCGCCTTGATCATCGCGACGAGGTCGCCGCGGAGTGAGCCGGTGTCGGGCAACTTGGAGAAGTCGGGATCGATCTGCTTCATACAGGCGACCGCGTCGATCACGAGTTCCGACTTCGACGCCCACCGTCGATAGAGCGTCGCCTTGCCGGCCTTCGCCCGCGCGGCGACCATGTCCACCGTCATCCCGGCGTAGCCCGTGTCGGCGAGGACGTCGAGCGCCGCCTCCAGAATCTCCGCGTCGCGGGAGTGGTCACGCTTGCGTCCGAGCTTCGGGGCGTCGATCGGAGTCTCGAGCTGCGTCATCGCGGCCCACCTCCCTTTCGTCTCCTGAAACAGCATAGTTCAGGAACTTCATAGTTCTGGAACTGTTTGGTTTCGAAACTCTTCGGTTCCGTATATGCTCCTGGTCATGACTTCGAACAGTACTGCCGGAACCCCGGCCGTCTCCTCTCGCCGGTGGTGGACGCTCGTCACCGTCGGCCTCGCCCAGCTCATGGTCGTCTTGGACGCCACCGTGGTGAACATCGCGATGCCCGCCGCCCAGGCAGACCTCGGATTCTCCGACGGCGACCGCCAGTGGATCGTCACCGCCTACTCGCTCGCCTTCGGCAGCCTGCTGCTCCTCGGCGGACGCCTGTCCGACCTCATGGGCCGGAAGCGGGCGTTCATCATCGGGCTCGTCGGGTTCGCGATCGCCTCGGCCCTCGGAGGCGCCGCCGACTCGTTCGGCACCCTCCTCGCCGCACGGGCGCTGCAGGGCGTCTTCGCAGCCCTCCTCGCACCGACCGCGCTCGCGATGCTCACGACCACCTTCACGATCCCGAAGGAGCGCGCCCGCGCGTTCGGCGTCTTCGGTGCGATCGCCGGCGCGGGTGGCGCGGTCGGACTCCTCCTCGGCGGATTCCTCACCGAGCAGTTCGACTGGCGTTGGAACCTGTACATCAACGTCGTGATCGCCGTGGTCGCCATCGTCGGGGCGGTCCTCTTCATCACCACCCCGAAGACGACCGGCCCCCGCCCCAAGCTCGACGTTCCGGGCACCGTCCTCGTCTCAGGTGCGTTGTTCAGCCTCGTCTACGGCTTCGCCAATGCCGAGACCGACGGCTGGGACTCGCCGCTCAGCTGGGCCTTCCTCGCTGCCGCAGCCGTCCTCCTCGTCGCGTTCGTCCTCTGGCAGCGCCGGGCCGCGCACCCGCTCCTCCCGTTGTCGATCGTCCTCGACCGCAACCGCGGCGCCGCGTTCATCTCGGTCATGATCGCCGGCGCCGGCATGTTCGGCATCTTCCTCTTCGTCACGTACTACCTGCAGGCCTCGCTCGGCTACTCACCGCAGCAGACGGGCTTCGCCTTCCTCCCGATGATCGCGATGCTCGTGCTCGCCGCACAGCTGGGGACCAACCTCCTCGTCCCGCGGTTCGGCCCGAAGGTCATGGTGCCGTTCGGGATGACGCTCGGGGCGATCGGCATGCTCCTCCTCACCCGACTCGACCTCGACAGCTCCTATGTCGGCAACGTCATGCCGGCGCTCATGGTGCTCGGCTTCGCGATGGGATCGATCATGCCCGCCTCGATGCAGACCGCGACGCTCGGTGTCGACCGGGCGTTCGCCGGGGTCGCCTCGGCGACGGTCAACACGAGCCAGCAGGTCGGCGGGTCGATCGGTGTGGCGCTGCTCAACACCCTCGCGGCGAGCGCCGCCACGGCTTACGTGACCGACAACGCGCCGCCCACCCCCGAAGTGCTCGCGCAGGCTGCGATCCAGAGCTACCAGACCGCCTACTTCTGGGGTGCCGGGTTCTTCGCGGTCGGCGCGGTGACGGCGGCACTGCTGTTCCGCCGACGCAACCAGGGACTCGCCCTGCACCACGCCCCGGAGGCGTCCGCGGAACCGGTGCTCGCGCACTGATCCCACCGGGTTCCGAGCAGACGGCCGTCGCGCACTCGCGCGGCGGCCGTCTGCGTCATCGGAGGGCGACGCGGTCGGCGGTCAGGCGGAGGCGCGGAGGATCGAGGTCATCTTCTTCCCCTTCGCGACCTCGTCCACGAGCTTGTCCAGCTGACGGACACGCTGCATGAGGGGATCCTCGATCTCCTCGACGCGGATGCCGCAGATGAGGCCCGTGATGAGCGACGCGTTGGGGTGCATCGCCGGCGCTTCGGCGAAGAAGGTCTCGAAGTCCGTACCGTCGGCGAGCACCCGTTCGATCGCGGCGTCGTCGTAGCCCGTGAGCCAGGTGATGACCTGGTCCACCTCGGCCTTCGTGTGGCCCTTCCGCTCCGCCTTCGCGACGTAGAGCGGGTACACGCTGGCGAAGCTCGTCGTGAAGATGCGGTGTCCGGCCATACCTGGCAGTCTCCCATCGTCGCGCGTTCGGGACCAGGCCGATCGCCGGCTATCCGTCGCTCGTCGTCCATCGCTCGGGGGACGCGTCCTACCGCGACGGCTGCCTACCCTGGCAGCATGACGAATCCCGGACAGCACCCGCAGACGCCTTCGCCATCACCCTCGACGCACGTCGATCCCGTCGCGCCGTCGCCGCAGCTCGCGACGTACGACCACGCCCTTCGCGCCACACCGGCCTGGTGGCGCGGGGCCCTTGCACTCCTCCTACTCGTCGTGGGGTTCCTGATCCTCTCGATCGCGCTCGGCGGCATCGCGCTCATCGTGGACGTGGCCACCGGGGCGTACACGCTCGACGACGTCGCGAACGGCCTCATGACGCTGACACCGGTCACGATGCTCGCGAACAACCTGTCGCTCGCCGCGCTCATCCCGGTGTCGATGCTCATCCAGTGGGCGATCTTCGGTGTCCGTCCGCGGTGGCTGTCCTCGGTGGAGGGGCGCTTCCGCTGGCACTGGCTCGGGCGTCTCGCGCTCATCATCGTCCCGGTGTGGATCGTGTACGTCGGCGCGTCCGTCCTGCTCTCGCCGCTCGAGCCCATCGTCGTCGAGGGCACCATGATCGCGATGCTCGCCGTCGTGATCCTCACGACGCCGCTGCAGTCGGCGGGCGAGGAGTACGGGGCGCGCGGCCTCATCCAACGTTCCGTCGGATCCTGGTTCAGTCGACCGATCACCGCGTTCCTCGTCGGCACGGTCGTCTCCGGCGCGGTCTTCGCCTCGGTGCACTTCGCCGGCGACCCCTGGCTCATCGCCTACTACTTCGTGTTCGGCGCCTCGATGTCCTTCGCCGCCCGCGGGACCGGTGGCCTCGAGGCGCCGGTGCTCATCCATGCGACGAACAACGTCCTGCTCCTCGTCCCCACGGCCCTCATGTCGCAGACCGACCAGGTCTTCGAGCGAGGCGAGGGTGCCGGCGGACCGTTCATGCTCATCCCGATGGCGCTCTGCGTCGCCGCAGCCGTCGTGAGCACCTGGTGGGGACGCAGGAACGACGTGACCGCGACGGCTCCGCTGCCGCCGAGTCGGGTGACGAAGCAGCACAAGACGCCGCCGGCCGCCGTGGCCGCTCCGGTGGCTACGCCGACGCAGCAGCCGACGACCCCGCAGGATCCGTCGGCGGCTCCACCGCGATGACCTGCCCGCCGGTCACCCGCACGAGCTCCTCGAAGGTCGTCGGGAACACCGTGTGCGCATGGCCGGCCGCGGCCCAGACCTCCGGGTAGGCGGCGAGCGCCTCGTCCACATAGGTGCGGATCGGTTCCGGGTGGCCGACGGGCGCGACGCCACCGATCACCTGTCCCGTCGCCGCCTTGACGATCTCGGCGTCAGCACGCTTCAACCGTCCACCGAGCCGCTCGCCGACCCAGGCGGTGTCGACACGGTGGGCGCCGCTCGTGAGGATCAGCGTCGGCTCGCCGTCGAGCGTGAACACGAGGGAGTTCGCGATCGCCCCGACCTCGATCCCCAAGGCCTCCGCTGCGAGCGCGGCCGTGCGTGCAGCATCGTCGAGCCAGGTGACCTCGCCCTGAGCCCCGCGGTCACGCAGCGTCTGCTCGACGATGGACACGGCAGGATGCGCTCGATCACTCATGCGACCATGCTGCCGCATCGGGCCGTCGGCGCGCGAGTGCAGGGGCGCCGCGGGGGACGCCGCGGGACGCGGCGCGAGGTCAGTCGCCGAGTGGGACGAGCGTCACCGCGAGTCCCGCTTCCCGGAGGAGTGCGATGGTCTCGGGCGCGGCCCCGTCGTCGGTCAGGAGGGCGTCGAAGGCCTCGAGCCCGGCGATCCGGCCGAGCTGCCGCACACCGAGCTTCGAGGCGTCGGCGACCACGACCACCCGCTCGGCGGCGCGAACCATCCTGGCCTTCACCTCGGCCTCGGGCAGGTTGACGTTGGTCACGCCATGGCCCGCGTCGACACCGTTGCACCCGATGAAGGCGAGATCGGCGTGGACCTGGCCGAGCAGCGAACCCGCGAGCGGATCGACGAGCGAATGCTGGAGCGGTCGAAGCGACCCACCCGTGACGATCACCGAGAACCTCGGGATCTCCGACTCGAGCTCGAGCGCGATGGTCAGGCCGTTCGTGATGACCACGACGTCGGCGAGGTCGCGGCGAGCCTTGAGCGCGCGGGCGAGGGCGAGGCCGGTGCTGCCGACGTCGACGATCACGCTCTGACCGGAGCGCACCATCGCGGCCGCCGCCTCACCGATCCGCTGCTTCGCGTGCGCGGAGGTCGCGGTCGCGAGTTCGATCGGCGACTCAACGGCGCCGCGTCCCTGCACGGGCATCGCACCTCCGTGCACGCGGACGGCCTCGCCCTGGTCGACGAGGGTGTCGAGGTCCGTCCGGGCGGTCACCCGGGAGACGCCGAAGTCGTCGGAGATGTCGGCGACGCGGACGAAACCGCGCTCATCGAGGAGCTCGCGGATGCGGTCGCGTCGCAGTGGGGCGGGCAACTGCATCGGCTCGTCGTCGGACATGCTTGAATCTTCGCTGACTTGCCTATACTTTTCAAGGCGAAACGTTGTACGTTTCCTTTCGACAACCCGTTCTGAGGATCCCCATGCCCCCACTCGACGACACCTTCGTCCTCGACCCGGCGATCGCGAGCTCGACCCAGCGCCTCGCCGACGGTCGCGAACTCATCTACTTCGACGACGTCGACACGACGCTGCCCGCGGAGCGCCTGCCCGACGCACGCGAACTCGCGCCACGACCACCGACCGCATCCATGCGCCAGGACCCGCTGACGGGTGAGTGGATCTCGATCGCCGCCGCCCGCCAGAACCGCGTGATGCTGCCACCCGCGAACCTCGACCCGCTCGCACCCGCGAGCCCGTCCAACCCCTCCGAGATCCCCGACCAGTACGACGTCGCGGTCTTCGAGAACAAGTCCCCGTCCTTCGGACCGCTGCTCGAAGACGAGAACGCACCGGTCGATCTCGCCGACCTCGAGGCGATCGGGATCGGCCGGACGCGCACCTCGGTCGGCCGCTGCGAGGTCGTGAGCTTCAGCCCGTCGAGCACCGGCTCCTTCGGTTCGCTGTCCCGCACCCGGGCGCGCACGGTCATCGAGGCGTGGGCCCGCCGGACGCACGCGCTGTCGCAGATCGACTCGATCCAGCAGGTGTTCCCCTTCGAGAACCGTGGCGAGCAGATCGGTGTCACCCTCCACCACCCGCACGGACAGATCTACTCCTACCCCTACGTGACCCCGCGCACGCAGCGACTCATCGCCGCGAGCGAGGCCTACGGTCCCGGACTCTTCGCCGACATCCTCGCCGCGGAGCAGGCTGACGAGCGCGTCGTCCTCGCCGGCGAGCACTGGACGGCGTTCGTCCCGTTCGCGGCGCGCTGGCCCATCGAGGTGCACCTGCTCCCCCACCGGCACGTGCCCGACTTCGCCGCGACCTCGCTGGAGGAACGGGACGAACTCGCCGTCCTCTATCTGCGGCTGCTGCGCGGCGTCGACGCCCTGTACGACACCCCGACCCCGTACATCGCCGCCTGGCACCAGGCCCCGACCCGTGTCCACCGCGACGAGCTTCGACTCCACCTGCAGCTCACCTCCCCGCGTCGTGGAGCCGACCGCCTGAAGTACCTGGCCGGCTCCGAGGCCGCCATGGGCGCCTGGATCGGCGACGTCCCGCCCGAGACCACCGCCACCGCCCTGCGCGCCGCGATCGCCGCAGCCGACGAGGAGAACCCCGTATGACCGACCTGCAGCGCACCGCCACGAGCGGATTCGAGAACGCCTTCGGCAGCGAACCGCACGGCCTCTGGACCGCGCCCGGCCGCGTGAACATCATCGGCGAGCACACCGACTACAACGACGGCTTCGTGTTCCCGATGGCGATCGACCGCCGCACCGTCGCAGCCGTCCGGCGTCGCGACGACGACCGCATCCGGGTGTCGAGCAGCTTCTCGCCCGAGATCGTCGAGGTCTCGGTGCGCGCGCTCGATCCCGACGCACTGCAGGGCTGGTCCGCCTACCCGCTCGGCGTCGCATGGGCGCTCGGCCAGTTCGGGGCACCCTTGCAGGAGGTGCCCGGGGTCGACATCTACATCGACTCCGACGTCCCGGTCGGGGCCGGCCTCTCCTCCTCCGCGGCCATCGAGGCCTCGGTCGCCGTCGCACTGAACGAGATCTGGCACCTCGACCACGACCGCCGGACGCTCGCGAAGATCTGCCAGCTCGCCGAGAACCGGGCGGTCGGCGCACCGACCGGCATCATGGACCAGTCGGCGTCGCTCCTCGGCCGGCGTGACTGCGGCGTCTTCCTCGACTGCCGTTCGCTCGAGACCGACGTCATCCCCCTCGGCTTCGAGGAGCACGACCTCGAGCTGCTCGTCATCGACACGCGCGTCGAGCACGCCCACGTGTCGGGCGGGTACGCGGCACGTCGGGCGTCCTGCGAGGCGGGTGCCGCAGCGCTCGGCGCCGACTCGCTCCGCGACGTCACGGTCGGCGACCTCGAGCGCGCTCGTGAGCTGCTCGACGACGAGACCTTCCGCCGCGTCCGTCACGTCGTGACGGAGAACCAGCGTGTCCTCGACACCGTCCGGACCCTGCGCGAGCACGGCCCGACGTCGATCGGCGAGCTGCTCGTGGCCTCCCACGCGTCGATGCGGGACGATTTCGAGATCTCGGTTCCGGAACTCGACCTGGCCGTCGAGACGTCGATGGCGGCCGGTGCGATCGGTTCGCGGATGACCGGTGGTGGGTTCGGGGGTGCGGCGATCGCCCTGGTCCCCGTCGCCCTGGCGTCGGCCGTTGCCGAGGCGGTCACGGCGGCGTTCGCCCAGGCGTCCTTCACCGCCCCGACCATCTTCCCCGTCCGCCCCGCCGCCGGAGCCACCCGAGAATCCTGACCTTCCCCTCCCCTGCCCGCGAACTGTCAATTCCGGCTAGTCCCGGCCGCCCGGACTAGCGTCGAGTGACAGTTCGCGGGCAGGGTGTGGAGAACTTCCGACGCCGAGACACCGCAGTCGGCACCGTGGTGGGATGGTCCGCCGACGTCCCCTCCCCCTCGAACTCAGCAAGCAGCCGTTCTCCATGGCCGACGCCGACGAACTCGGCGTGCCTCGATCGCGGCTACGAGCGCGCGACCTCGCCACGCCGCACCGAGGCGTCCGGGCACCGCTCGACCAGCCCACGGACATCCCCGGACGCTGTCACGCCTATGCCCCTCTCCTGCACGATGGGCAGTTCTTCAGCCACGTGAGCGCGGCGGCCTTGCACGGCCTCCCCGTGCCCACCTGGGAACAGGAGGCACCACTCGATGTCGCGTCCGTCGCCCCGGCACGCGCCCCGCGAGGAGCGGGGGTGCGCGGACATCAACTCGACGGGGACCACTGGGAGGTCGTCGTCGTCGAGGAACTGCCGGCGCTGACCGCCGTCGACGCCTGGTGTCAGCTCGGAACCCGGCTTCCCTTGGATGACCTGGTGATCGCCGGCGACGTGCTGCTCCGCCGCAAGCGACCGCTGGCCTCGGAGCAACAGATCGTCCGTGGGCTGGCACGGATGAACGGCCGTCGCGGCGCGAAACGTCTGCGGCTCGCATTCTCGATGATGCGGCCGCGGACGGACTCGCCGATGGAGACCGCGTTGCGCCTGCTGATCGTCCGCGCGGGCCTTCCGGAACCGCTCGTCAACGAGGTCATCTCGGACGACCACGGACGGTTTCTGGCCTTGGGCGACCTGGTGTATCCCGAACAGCGGGTCCTCGTCGAATACGACGGCGGCACCCACTTCACGGATGAACGGCAGATCTTCCACGACATCGATCGCCTCGACCGAGTCATGGCAGCGGGCTGGCGGGTCATCCGGGTGAATCGCTCACACCTGACGGACCCGTCACCCATCCTCACCGCCCTGGCTCGCGAACTGTCACTTCCGGCTAATCGCGGGGCGCCGGACTAGCGTCGAGTGACAGTTCGCGGGCTGGGTTAGGGGGTGGCCATGCGGACGACGTTGGCGAGGAGACCGACGCGGGTCATGGGGCCGACACCACCGGGGTTCGGGCTGATCCACGAGGCGACCTCGGCCACGTCAGGGGCGACGTCGCCGACGACCCGGGACTTGCCGGTCTCGGGGTCGGTCTCGCGGCTCACACCGACGTCGAGGACGATCACGCCGGGCTTCACGGCATCGCGCGTGACGATCCCGGGGACGCCCGCCGCGGCGACGATCACGTCGGCGGTGCGGAGGATGTCGTCGAGTCCGACCGTTCCGGTGTGCGTCAGCGTGACCGTCGCGTTGTATTCGCGACGGGTGAGCAGCGGGCCGATCGCGCGACCGACGGTGACCCCGCGGCCGACGACGACGACGTGCTTGCCCGCCCAGCTGATCCCATGGCGTTCCACCAGCTCGATGACGCCCTTCGGCGTGCACGGCAGCGGCGTGTGGATCGGGCGGTTCACGTTGAGCACGAGACGACCGAGGTTGGTCGGGTGGAGCCCGTCGGCGTCCTTCTCGGGATCGATGCGCTCGAGGATCGCGTCGGTGTCAATGTGCTTCGGCAACGGGAGCTGCACGATGTAGCCGGTGCAGCTCTCGTCGGCGTTGAGCTCGTCGAGGACGGCCTCGAGCTCCTCCTGCGAGACCGTCTCGGGCAGGTCGCGTCGGATGGACTCCATGCCGACCTCGGCGCAGTCGCGGTGCTTCCCGGCGACGTACCACTGCGAACCCGGGTCGGACCCGACGAGGACGGTGCCCAGCCCGACCGAGATGCCGCGCTCCTTGAGCGCGGCCACCTCGATCGCGAGTTCGGACTTGATGGCGGCGGCCGTGGCCTTACCGTCGAGGATCTGTGCGGTCATGCGCCCGCGCCCTACTGCTGGAGGCCGGGGTAGAGCGGGAAGCGCTCGGCGAGCGCCGTGACGCGCTCCCGCAGGGCCCCGGCCTCGGCACCGTTGCGGAGCGCGAGGGCGATGATGTCGGCGACCTCGGCGAACTCGGTGTCGCCGAAGCCACGCGTCGCGAGCGCCGGCGTACCGATCCGCAGGCCGGAGGTGACCATCGGCGGGCGTGGGTCGAACGGCACCGAGTTGCGGTTGACCGTGATGCCGACCTCGTGGAGGAGGTCTTCGGCCTGCTGACCGTCGAGCTCGGAGGTGCGGAGGTCGGCGAGCACGAGGTGCACGTCGGTGCCGCCCGTGAGGACGTCGATGCCGGCGGCCTTCGACGCCTCGGAGGTGAGCGCCTCGGCGAGGAGCTTGGCACCGCGGAGCGTCCGCTCCTGGCGGTCCTTGAACTCCGCCGTGGCGGCGAGCTTGAACGCCGTCGCCTTGGCGGCGATGACGTGCATGAGTGGTCCGCCCTGCTGGCCGGGGAACACGTTCGAGTTGAGCTTCTTGGCGAGCTCCATGTCGCGGCTCACGATGAAGCCGGAGCGCGGGCCGCCGATGGTCTTGTGCACGGTGGAGGACACGACGTCGGCGAACGGCACGGGTGACGGGTGGACGCCTGCGGCGACGAGGCCGGCGAAGTGCGCCATGTCGACCCAGAGCTTCGCGCCGACCTCGTCGGCGATCGCGCGGAACGCGGCGAAGTCGAGCTGGCGCGGGTAGGCGGACCAGCCGGCGATGATGACCTGCGGCTTGTGCTCGAGTGCCTTGTCGCGGACGACGTCCATGTCGACGAGGAAGGTCTCAGGGTCGACGCCGTAGGAGACGGCGTTGTAGAGCTTGCCGGAGAAGTTGAGCTTCATGCCGTGGGTGAGGTGACCGCCGTGGGCGAGCTCGAGACCGAGGATGGTGTCGCCGGGGGTGGCGATCGCCGAGAGGACCGCGGCGTTGGCCGTGGCGCCCGAGTGCGGCTGGACGTTCGCGTACGCGGCACCGAAGAGGCTCTTGGCCCGCTCGATCGCGAGGGACTCGGCGATGTCGACGAACTCGCAGCCGCCGTAGTAGCGACGACCCGGGTAGCCCTCGGCGTACTTGTTGGTGAGGACGCTGCCCTGCGACTGCAGGACGGAGACGGGCACGAAGTTCTCGCTCGCGATCATCTCGAGGGTGTTGCGCTGGCGACCGAGCTCCTGCTCGAGGACCGCTGCGATCTCGGGATCGACCTCGGAGAGTGGCGCGTTGAAGGTGTCGGACAAGACTGGCTCCCTTTTGTGACAGAACGGATGTCGGTGATGTGCCGTTTCGGCCCAGGCGTGCGGCCGAATCCGCCCTTGTCTTCAAGGTGCAGGGTCGCTCCCCGATGGTGAACCATCTGAGGCGGAGCGGAACTCCGTCTATACGCCAGTTGCGACTGCTAGCAGCATAGCAACGGGACGCCCGACGCGCACCGTCCTGTGGAGAGGCCGGGCAGCGGTGGGGGCCGGTGTGTCAGGATGGCTCGACGCTTGTTCACCCTCCGAACAAACCCCGTTCCAGCCCCCACGATCCCGCGTCGCCGACGCCGAAGGAACCGCGCATGAGCCTGCTGCCCCGCCCCGTCTCGCAGACCACGGACGCCTCCGCTCCCCCGTTCCGGTTGTCGGCGGATTCGGTGATCCGTACCGACCCGTCGGTTGCGACCACAGCTCGGATCCTCGCCGACGCCTTGCGCACCTCGACGGGGTTCGCCCTCCCGGTCGAGACCACCGGCACGGAGGAGGTCGTGGCCTCCGCGGGTACGGACATCACGCTGTCGATCGACCCCAGCCTGTCGACGACGAGCGGGGCCTACCGATTGACCGCCGCGGTCTCCGGCGTCGAGATCGTCGGCGCGGACGCCGACGGGGTCCACCACGGCACGCAGACGCTCAGGCAGCTCCTCCCGCCGGCCAACTGGGCGCCGACGGCCGGCGCACAGGACTGGATCATCTCCGCGACCGTCATCGACGACGCTCCGCGCTTCGCCTACCGCGGCGCGATGCTCGACGTCGCGAGGCATTTCTTCACGGTCGCGCAGGTGCAGCGGTTCATCGACCAGATCGCCGCACTCAAACTCAACCACCTGCATCTGCACCTCACCGACGACCAGGGCTGGCGCCTCGAGATCGCCGGGTGGCCGGAGCTCACCGGGATCGGTGCGGCGACCGCGGTCGGTGGAGGCACGGGCGGCTCGTACAGCGCCGACGACTACCGGGCGATCATCGAGTACGCCGCCGACCGCCGCGTCACGATCGTCCCCGAGATCGACGTCCCCGGACACACGAACGCGGTCCTCGCGGCGTATCCGGAACTCAACCCGGACGGCGTCGCCCGCCAGCCCTACACCGGCACGGAGGTCGGCTTCTCGAGCCTCGACATCCATGCCGAGTCCACATACGAGTTCCTCGACGACGTGTTCACCCAGCTCGCCGCGATGACCCCGGGCCCCTACCTCCACCTGGGCGGCGATGAAGCGCTCGCCACCACTGAGGAGGACTTCCTCCACTTCGCCCGTCGGGTGTCCGAGCTGATCGCCACGACCGGGAAGACCGCGATCGCCTGGCACGAGTTCGGCGCGTCTCGGGACCTCGCCCCCGGCACCATCGGCCAGTACTGGAACTACGTCTCCCCCGAGGACGGTCACGCCGCCAAGCTGCACTCGTTCGTCGATCAGGGCGGGCAGGTCATCATGTCTCCGGCCGACGCCGCCTACCTCGACATGCAGTACCCCGACGTCGCGACGGCCGGCCTCACGTGGGCGGACGGGCCCACGAGTGTCGAACGCTCCGCCGTCTGGGAGCCGACCGAGATCGTCGAGGGCGTCGGTGAGCAGGACATCCTCGGCGTCGAGGCCCCGCTCTGGACGGAGACTGTGGCCGACGTGCAGACGCTCGAGTTCCTCGTCTTCCCTCGTGTCGCGTCCATCGCGGAGATCGGATGGTCGGAGCGACGCGCGCCGGACTGGAGCGACTTCCGGGTCCGGCTGGCCGAGCTTGCTCAGGGATGGTCGGCCGCGGGCATCGCCTTCCACCGCTCCCCTGAGGTCGGCTGGCTCGACTGATCCGAGCGACGGTCGGAAAGGCGGCCGGGAGTGATGCTCGCCCCCGAGCACCACTCCCGGCCTGTCGACGGGTACGCACGAAGGCGCCCCCTCCCGTCGAGATCTGCAACGTTTCGGGTCCGTTGCCCGATGCACACCGGCCGTGGCGCGCATCGTGGCCGTCCGAGGACGACCCAGCCGGGTCCCCGTCGCCGGGAATCCTGCTGTTCATTCTGAGAGAGTGCATCCCGAGCAGGTCATGACGCGGTTTCCCAGAACAATCGAAACGGATCTTCCTCGGCGCCAGCGGCTGTCCGCGAGACACCTCGTGCCAAGATGAGGAATCGGCGTCATGATCCCGCTTCACCCGACTCTCTTGAGCGGGCACGGTGCCCGGTAGTGCGCAGCTCGCAGACGGAGGCATCATGAGCCTGGACACATCCCCGGCTTCATCGCTCACCGAGCGATCGGATGCCGAGCTCATCGAGCACACCCGCACGGGCTCGCAGGACGCCTACGCGGAGCTGTGGCGACGGCACTCGAACGCCGGACGGACCGTCGCCAGGTCCGTCACCTCGAGCCTCGATCCCGACGACCTCGTCTCGGAGTCCTTCGCACGCATCTATCAGGCGGTCCGCCGCGGGAAGGGCCCCACCGGCGCCTTCCGCCCCTACCTGTTCACGACCATCCGGAACACGGCTGCCGCTTGGGGCCGATCACGTCGGGAGACCTCGCTCGACACCCTGGACTCCTTCGAGGACCCGGACACGAACGAGGCGTCCTCGATCGAGGCCCTCGACCGCAGCCTGAGTGCCCGAGCGTTCCGAAGCCTGCCGACCCGGTGGCAGGTGGTGCTCTGGTACACGGAGATCGAGGCGATGACGCCCGCGGAGGTCGCGCCGCTCCTCGGGATGAAGGCCAACTCGGTGGCCGCGCTCGCCTACCGAGCACGCGAGGGGCTGCGCGAAGCGTGGATCCAGGCGCACCTGCAGGCCGTCGACGACGACTCGGAGCACGCCTTCACGATCAGCAGGCTCGGATCGTACGCGCGCGGGAACCTCTCCGCGCGGGACACGGCCAAGGTCGAGTCGCACCTGGACGCCTGTCAGCGGTGCACCATCGTGGCCGCTGAGGCGAAGGAGGTCGGCTCGCGCATGGCGCTCGTCCTCCTCCCCCTCGTCGCAGGCGCTGCCGGTGCGGCCGGCTACACCGCGTGGTTGCAGACGAACGGTGCGTCGACGACCGCGGTCGCCGCGATGCCGGCCGGCGTCACCGGCGGGGTCGCACTGACGGCACACCTGAGCACCTCGGTGGCGGCCTCCGGCGGAGCAGCGGCTTCCGGAGCAGCCGGTTCCAGTGGTGCCGCGTCGGGTGCCGGCGTCGCGGGTGCTGCGACGGCGGGTCTCTCCGGTGGGATCATCGCCGCGATCGGCATCGGCGTCGTCGCGGTGGTGACCGCAGCCGCGCTCGTCCTGGGTCCGGTGGTGTTCCCGCCCGCAGCCGACCCGGCGACCTCCGTCTCCGCCGGCGAGACCAGCGACCCCGCCGCCGTGCCGACACCGGGCGCGAGTCCGACCACGGGTCCGACGACGTCGCCGTCCGCGCCGACGACCCCGACACCCTCGGGACCGATGCCCACTCCCCGGCCGACGCCCGGCCCGGGTGCGACGCCGCCTCCGGTCGCCGACCCGCAGGTCCCGTCGCCGACGGCGCCGCCCGTCGCCCCTCCCGTCGATCCGGTGGACCCCGTCGATCCGACGGACCCCGAGGAGCTCCCGGCGCCGACGATGGCCGCCGACACCGGTGGCGGCTTCCTGTGGCCTTCCTTCAGCGGCACCGCAGCGGCCGGCGCCACCGTCGACATCCTCGACGGCGACGCGGTCGTCGCGTCGACGGTCGTCCCGCCCTCGGCGCGGCGGGCGTCCGCCACAGCCGCCCCCGAGACCGGGACCTGGTCGACCGGCCCGGTCGACCTCGGCCGCTCGGGCACCTTCGTCCTGACCGTCCGCCAGACCCTGGGCGACGAGGTCTCCGTGTCCGCCGAACCGGCCACCATGTCGATCAGCGGGCCGGCCGTCACCGGGCTCCGGACGGTGCTGTCGGTGCAGTTCCTCGATCCGACCGGCCCGCTCGTGGTCGTCGGTGCTCCGAACGGCGCGGTCGGATACACGATCGACGGTGGAGACGAGCAACACGTCGCGCTCGACGCCGACGGTCGAGCGACGCTCACCGGCGCCGCCGTTGCCGTCGGGTTCCACGAGCTCAGCGTCTGGAGCGTCGACCCGTCCGACCCATCGCGCGTGGGACCTGCGACCTCCGTCGAGTACCTCTCGCTGACCGGACTCCTGAGTACCGAGGCCGCCGTCGATCCGGCGACGGCCACGCTCCCGGAAGCGGTTCTGGACACCGCACCGGAGGCGGTCCCCGCTCCGGTCCCGCTTCAGGCCGTCGTCGACCCGATCGCGGAGCAGACCCCGGCGGAAGCGGCTCCCGCGACGGAGACGGACGTGTCGAGTACGACCGAGCCGGATCCGGCGACGGAGACACCGGTGGAGACCGCGCCCGACGTCACCGCGCCGACCGATGGTGCGGACGCCTCACCGGCGCCGACGACGGACGAACCGTCTGTACCGTAAGCGGTCCCGCTGAGCGCGTCCGCAACGGCTCGTGCTCGATCAGACGGACTCGCGCCTGCGGGTGCGCAGCACATCCGCCGCGAGGAGCGAGGTCGCGACCACGGCGAGGCACACGTACACCCACGGCAGCACGCCGAGACCGATCTCGGCGAGGAGCAACGCGCCGAGCGCCGAGCCGCCACCGATACCCGTGTTGAACGCGGTCGTGTAGAACGCGTTCGCTGTGTCGCGGATGCGCGGGCTCGCCGCGTGCAGGAGGCGTGTCTGCATGAGCGGCGGCAGCATGCCGAAGGCCGTCCCCCAGAGGAAGAACGCGACGAGCGCACCCGGAAGCCAGCCTGCCGAGAGGGCGAGCACGCTCACCATGGCGGCGGACACGGTCAGGGCGACGAACAGCCCCGTGGTCGCACGCCTCGCGAAGACGCTGCCGGTGAGGATGAGGCCGATCGCGCCTGCGACGCCGTAGACGAGGAGGAGGATGCTCAGCTGGCCGGCCGGGACACCGACCTCGCCGATGAGGAACGGTGCGATGTAGGTGTAGAACGCGTAATGGCCCGCCATGATGACGCCGACCGCGATGCAGACGATCGCGACCGGGACGATGCTCGGATCACGGCCCGTGGCACCCGAGGCTGCCGCGTGCGACTCCTCCCGACCGACGGGCGGCAGCTTCCACCACACGACGACGGCGCCGAGGAGCATCGCCGCGGCGAGGACGCCGAACGCGAGTCGCCAGCCGAGCGCGTGCCCGAGCGCGGTGCTGAGCGGGACGCCGAGGACGAAGGCGAGCGTGCCTCCGGCGATCGTCACGGACACGGCACGGGCGAGCTGTTCCTTCGGGACCAGGTGACCGGCGTACGCGCCGACGACCGCCCAGAAGACACCATGGGCGAGCCCGCCGAGCACCCGGGTGGCGACGAGGAGTTCGTAGTTCGGGGCGAGCGCGCCGAGACCGGTGCTCACGCCGAGGACGACGATGACGGCCACGAGCAACGCGTGTCGCGGGACACGCCTGGTGAGGTGGATGAGCGCGGTGCTGGACAGCACCACCGTGAACGCGAACACGCTGACGAGGAGCCCGATCTGCGACTCGGTCACGCCGAGCGAGGTGCTCATCTCCGGCAAGAGCCCGGTCGGGATCATCTCGCCGGTGACGGAGAGGAAGGTGCCCGCCGCGAGCGCGATCAGGCCGACCCAGGGGAACGGCGGTGACGACGGCTTGGAGGGTTCGGCGGCGCGCGCCGAGGAGGGCGAAGAGGAGGTCATCGGATTGCTCCAACGATGGCGTTCACTCGTCGGCTGACGCGGCGGACGAGTTCGTCTACGCGCTGATGTGCGCGCCCAGGGTCAACCGACATCCGGCGACCGCGGACGAGTCTACCCGAGGGTGGGAATGCGGAGGGCTCGATCCGACGTTGCAGCTGACGTGAAGGTGACAGAGAGGCCGCTCATGCGCATTGCAGAACTCGCTGAACGAACGGGTGTCCCGGCCACCCGGCTCCGCTCCTACGAGGAGGAGGGACTCCTGGTGGCCGTGCGTGCGTCGCACGCGCCCGACGAGTACGAACCGTCCGCGATCGACCACGTCGTCACGGTCGACAACCTGTTCGACGCGGGGCTCACGACCCGTCTCGTGCGCGTGGTCCTCGATCTCGACGACGCACGCACCTCGCGTGCCGTGCCCGACTGCTCCCGCGCGACGGCCGAGTCGCTCCACGCGCAGATCGCCTCGATCGACGCCCGCATCGACTGCCTGCGGCAGAGCCGCGAGACGGTGCGGTCGTACCTGCGGCAGTCCTCCCACGCCGACCTCGTCGACGAGCGGTCCGTCCCTGCGGCTTGAGCCGTCGGGTCCCGGTAACCTGAGTCGGTGACGAACTCGACCGATCCCTCCGCTGTGCCATCGACCACGCACGAGCGCTCCGTCCACTGGGTGCTCTCGATCATCTGCGAGGACCAGCCAGGCATCGTGCACGCGATCAGCGGTGCGATCGTCGAGGCCGACGGCAACATCACCGAGAGCCAGCAGTTCTCGAGCGATGACACCGGGCGGTTCTTCATGCGGCTCCAGGTCGAGGCGGCGGTCTCGCGCGAGCGCTTCGAGGCGGCCATCGCACCGGTCGTCGAGCGGTACGCCCTCCAGTGGCGGCTCGACGTCGTCGGTCGTCCGCTCCGGACGCTCGTCCTGGCCTCGACGGCGGCGCACTGCGTCAACGACCTCCTCTTCCGCCAGCGGGCCGGCCAGCTCCCGGTCGAGATCCCCCTCGTGCTCAGCAACCACGGTTCGCTCCGCGATCTCGCCTCCTTCTACGGCGTGCCCTTCGAGGCGCTGCCCGTGACGGACGCGGCATCGAAGGCGGCGTTCGAGGCCAGGGTCGTCGAGGCCGTCGAGGAGCACGACATCGAGCTCGTCGTCCTCGCCAGGTACATGCAGATCCTCTCCCCCGAGCTCTGCGAGCGCCTCGCCGGTCGCGCCATCAACATCCACCACTCCTTCCTGCCCGGTTTCAAGGGCGCGAACCCCTACAAGCAGGCGCATGCGCGCGGCGTCAAGCTCATCGGCGCGACGGCGCACTTCGTGACGAGCGACCTCGACGAGGGACCGATCATCGAGCAGAACGTCGTCCGCGTGGACCACTCCCGCTCCCCCTCGGAGCTCGTCGCCATCGGTCAGGACGAGGAGAGCCGCACCCTCACCCAGGCGGTGAAGTGGTTCGCCGAGGACCGCGTCCTCCTCGACGGTGCACGCACGATCATCTTCCGCTGACCCGGAGCGGGCTCCCGGCCACGCGCCGTAGAATCGTGTGGTGTCTGAACGAACTCCCGCCGACGTGAAGATCGGCCCCAACGAGATCCTGCGGTTCTTCCTCGAACTCTTCGCCTTCTTCTCGCTCGGCTTCTGGGGCGTCGCGGTGTGGCCGTTCCCGCTGAACGTGGTCGTCGGGATCGCCGCGCCGGTCGTGGCGATCATCCTCTGGGCGCTGTTCCTCTCGCCGCGCGCCGTGATCCGCATCGACCTCTACGGCCAGGCGGTCGTCGAGCTCCTCATCTTCGCGGCGGCGGCGCTCGCCTGGTTGCACCTCGGGCAGCCGATCATCGCGACCGTCTTCGCCGTGGTCGCCGTCGCCAGTGGTGTCGTCCGCGGCCGGAAGCAGCTCGCATGACCGAGCTCCTGATCCACTCCGCCACCAAGGTCGACGTCGGCGGCCACCAGGACGCCTTCTGGCTGCACGCGGTCGACGGGGTCATCCGCTCCACCGGCACCGGCGACGACTGGCGCTCCATCCCCGTCGGCGACGGCGCATCCGTCCACGACGCACACGGCGGCCACCTCACGCCGGGGTTCATCGACCTCCACGTCCACGGTGGCGGCGGGTCGTCCTTCGACGACGGACGCGACGCCATCGGACGCGCACTCGCGGTGCACCGGGCACACGGGACCACGAGGACGCTCATCAGCCTCGTCTCGAACCCGGTCGACGCCCTCGTCGCGAGCCTCGACGGGATCGCCGACCTCGTCGCCGAGGATCCCCTGGTCCTCGGAGCCCACCTCGAAGGTCCGTTCCTCTCACCGGTCAAGAAGGGCGCGCACGACCCCGGTGCGCTCATCGACCCGAGCCCGGCGGTCGTCGAACGCCTCATCGACGCGAGCCGAGGCACGCTGCGGCAGATCACGATCGCTCCTGAGCTGCCGAACGCCCTCGAGGCGATCCAGGTCCTCGTCGAGGCCGGCGTCATCGTCGCCGTGGGCCACACCGACGCCGACGAGGCACTGACGAAGACGGCCTTCGATCTCGGCGCCAGGCTCGTCACCCACGTGTTCAACGCGATGAACGGGATCCACCACCGCGCGCCCGGACCGATCATCGCCTCCTTCGCCGACGAGCGGGTCACGGTCGAGCTCATCCTCGACGGCGAACACG
Organism: Plantibacter sp. VKM Ac-2876; assembly: GCF_015350715.1. NCBI lineage: Bacteria > Bacillati > Actinomycetota > Actinomycetes > Micrococcales > Microbacteriaceae > Plantibacter > Plantibacter sp. VKM Ac-2876. The sequence continues at coordinate 1,132,895 of NZ_JADKSI010000002.1, forward strand.
TGCACCCCGACGTCGCCAAGCTCGCCTTCGAGCAGGCCCCGGGCCGTGTCGCACTCATCACCGACGCGATGGCCGCAGCCGGCTCTTCCGACGGCCGTTACCTCCTGGGCGCGCTCGAAGTCCAGGTGACGGACGGTCTGGCGCGGCTCGTGGAAGGCGACTCGATCGCCGGCTCCACGCTGACGCTCGACCGGGCGCTCCGACTCGCCGTCGCGAGCGGTGTGGCGGCGGACGCGGCGGTCGGTGCCCTCACGAGCACCCCGGCCCGGGTCCTCGGCCTGGCCGACCGCTTCGGTCGACTGGCCCCGGGATACGCCGCGGACGCCGTCCTCCTCGACCACCAGTGGAACGTCCAGGCGGTCTGGGCCGACGGATCAGCCCTGCCGCGATGACGACGCCTCCCGTCCTCGACGCCCTCCGTGACGCGCTCGGCGACGCGGTCTCGACGACGGACGCCGTCCTCGCGGACGCACGGTCCGACAAGTCCGGACACGTGTCGGACGCCCCTCCCCTCGCCGTGGTCTCCGCGCGTTCCATCGAGGACGTCCAGACGGTCATGCGCATCGCCACCGCGACCGGGACGCCGGTCGTGACGCGCGGAGCCGGTACCGGACTGGCCGGCGGCGCGCTCGGCGGCGCGGGCGAGATCGTCCTGTCGACGCTCGAGATGCAGCGCGTCCTGGAGATCAACGAACCCGACCTCCTCGCGGTCGTCGAACCGGGCATCATCAACGGCGCCTTCAACGACCTCCTACTCGCCCGAGGACTCTGGTTCGCTCCCGACCCGGCGAGCCGCGCGATCTCGACCGTCGGCGGGAACATCGCGACCGGTGCCGGCGGCCTGCTCTGCGCCAAGTACGGCGTGACGCGCGACGCCGTCCTCGCCCTCAAGGTGGTCCTGGCCGACGGACGACTCATCAGCGTCGGGCACCGGAGCGTGAAGGGGGTCACCGGCCTCGACCTCACGAGTCTCATGGTCGGCTCCGAGGGCGTCCTCGGCGTCATCGTCGAGGCGACCGTCCGCATCCGGCGCGTGACGCCGGGCACCGTCGCGACCATCGCCGGCTACTTCCCGAGCGTGGTCTCGGCAGCGGAGGCCACCGCCGCCGTCACCGCGTCCGGTATCCAGCCGTCGATCATGGAACTGCTCGACCCTGTCGCGCTCGTCGCCGTGCACCGCTACCTGCAGCTGCCGACCCCGACCAGCGGCGAGGCGCACGTCGTGATCCAGACCGACGGCCCGAACGCCGAGGCGGAGGCCGCCGCGATCCTCGATGTGCTCCACGCCGGCGGCGGGCGTGCCGAGATGTCCACCGACCACGCGACAGGTGAGCACCTGTTGGCCGTCCGCCGTGCCCTGCACCCCTCGCTCGAGCAGTTCGGCACCCCGCTCATCGAGGACGTGTCGGTCCCCCGCAGCCAGTTGGCGGCGATGTTCACGGCCATCGGCGAGATCGAGCGCCGCTACGGCATCTCCATCCCGACGGTCGCGCACGCGGGCGACGGCAACCTCCACCCGAACTTCGTCTTCGAGGGTGTCGAGGTACCCGACCTCATCTGGCAGGCCGCCGACGACCTCTTCACCACCGCACTGCGGCTCGGCGGTACGCTCACCGGCGAGCACGGCATCGGCCTGCTCAAGAAGCGCTGGCTCGGCGACGAGCTCGGCGAGGATCAGCTCGCGCTCCAGCACGGGATCAAGCGGCTCTTCGACCCCGAGAACCTCCTCAACCCGGGCAAGATGTTCTGAGGCCCTTCGACAGGCTCAGGGACCGGAACAGGATCTGGACCGGAACAGCTCCGGGAAACGGCGACAGGCTCAGGGGCCGGACGGATCCGGTCCCTGAGCCTGTCGGAGCGCGTTACGCGAGCGATGCCTGTCGGGCGACGACCTGCGCGAGCACCGCGGGAGCCAGCGGGTGCTCGGGAGCGAGGCCGGTGACCTCCTCGACGAAGGTGCCCGGAGCGAGCTCGTGGAGCTTCGCCTGCAGGTGGACGCTCTGCTCGTCGTCGGCGACGTCGAACTCGAGCGCGGCGCCGATGGCCGAGACGAGGGCGTCGTGGGCCATGCCGCGCTCCGCCAGCTCTGCGGCGGGTCCGATGAACCGCTCGGTCCGGCTCAGCTTGCGCAGCGGCTGCCGACCGACGCGCTCCACGGTGTCGGGCAGGTGCACGTTCGCGAAACGACGGAGGATCGTCTCGCGGTACTCGCGTTGCGCGTCGACGTCGAGCCCGTGCTTGGCGACGAGCAGCGCGGAGGTCTCCTCCAGCACCGCGCCGACGGCCGCGGCGATCGACGGCTCGGCGAGCGCTTCGGCGATCGTCCCGATACCGGCGCGCGCACCGAAGTAGGCGACGGAGGCGTGGCCGGTGTTCACGGTGAAGAGCTTCCGCTCGATGTACGGCGCGAGCTCCTCGACGAAGTGGGCACCGGGGATCGACGGCAGCGAGCCGTTGAACGCCGGGGTCTCGATGGCCCACTCGTAGAAGGTCTCGACGGTCACGTCGATGCCCTGCCCGGCGGGCTGGCCTGGGACGATGCGGTCCACGGCCGTGTTCGCGAACACGGCCCGGGCCGACAGGGACGCCCAGGCCTCGTCGCCGACCGCCTGGCGCACCTCGGTGGCGAGGAGGTCGGTGGCGTTGATCGCGTTCTCGCAGGCCATGACGGCGAGCGGAGCGGCATCGGCCGGACGGGCGGCGATCCCTCGCGCGATGACCGGAGCGACGAAGCGCAGGATGGTCGGCCCGACGGCGGTGGTCACCACCTCGGCGGCGGCGATCTCCTGGACCAGGGCCTCCTCGTCGGTGGCGCTGTTGATCGCGCGGAACCCGGTGACGACCGTGTCCTTCGCGCCGTCGCCCACCTCGTGCACCGTGTAGCTGTCGGCCGCGGCGATCGCATCGATGAGCTCGGCGTTGACGTCCGCGAAGACGACCTCGTAGCCGCCCTCGTGGAGGAGCAGGCCGACGAAGCCGCGCCCGATGTTGCCGGCGCCGAAGTGGACGGCTCGCATCACTCGTTGACCTCGCTCAGGAGCGAGTAGAGCTCCTCAGGCGTCTCGGCTGCGAGCAGCTTGGCGACCTCGTCGTCCTCGGAGAAGATGATGGCGATCTTGGAGAGGATCTCCATGTGCCCGCCGTCCTTGCCGGCGATGCCGACGACGAAGCGGACCTCGTCGCCGTCCCAGTCGATGGGGGTCTCGTAGCGGGTGAACGACAGGGCGGAATCACGGACCGCCTCCTTCGCGTCGTTCGTCCCATGCGGGATGGCGAGGAGGTTGCCCATGTAGGTCGACACGGACTGCTCGCGGGCGAGCATGGCCTCGAAGTACTCGTCGGTCACGGCTCCGGCTGCTTCGAGGGCGTCGGCAGCGCGGCGGATGGCCTCCTCCTGCGTCACCGTCCCGGTGACGATGGTGATCCGATCCTGGGTCAGTACCTGCGACATGTCTTCCTCTGCATTCGTCGTGCGGGGCTCCGCCGGTGCGGTCCGGAGCCGGGTGAAGGGCGGTGGATGGAGGCCCGGGGCGCACGCCCTTCACGTGCGCCCCGGGATCGTTCCGTTGCTAGTGTGCTCCCTCTCCGCGGAGCAACTCCACCACTTCGTCGTACTTCGGAGAGTTCATGAAGTTGTCGACCGACATGTGCACGGCACTCGGGGTCTTCTCCTTCGCACGCTCCGTCAGCTCGCGCTGGGTGATGACGAGGTCGACGTCGTCGGCGAGGTTCGCGATCGCCTTGTTGGTGACGGTGATCTCGTCGATGCCGGCCTTCTTGATCTTGTTGCGGAGCACCGAGGCGCCCATCGCACTCGAACCCATACCGGCGTCGCACGCGAAGACGATGTTGCGGATCGGGCCGCGCTCGAGCGTCGTGACGACGCCCTCATCGACGACGTCGGCACCGGCTGCGGCGCTTCCGGCGGAGAGGTTGCCGAGCACGCTCGACTTCTTGCCCTTGGCGGCTTCGGTCGCGGCGACGGCGGCCGAGAGGTCGCCGGCGTTCTCGTTCTCGAGGTCGCGCTTCCGGCTGGCCCGCAGGATGATCGCGGAGATCGCGAACGAGACGGCTGCTGCGACGATGACCGACAGGATCACGCCGAAGTAGCTGTCGGGAGCCGTCTGGATGAGCACGGCGATGATGCTTCCGGGCGAGGCCGGGGCACGGAGACCCGTGTTGAACGCGACGTTCGTCGCGACACCGGCCATTCCGCCGCCGATCGCAGCCAGGACCAGCATCGGCTTCATGAGCACGTACGGGAAGTAGATCTCGTGGATGCCACCGAAGAACTGGATGATGACCGCGCCGGGGGCCGACGCCTTCGCGAGACCGATGCCGAAGAAGCAGAACGCGAGCAGGATGCCGAGGCCCGGGCCGGGGTTCGCCTCGAGGAGGAACAGGATCGACTTGCCGGTCTCCTCGGACTGCTGGACACCGAGCGGGGTCAGCACACCGTGGTTGATGGCGTTGTTGAGGAAGAGGATCTTGCCGGGCTCGATGAAGATGCTCGCGATCGGCAGGAGCGAGTTGGCGACGAGCCAGTCGACGATGCCCTCGAGGAAGCTGCTGAGCGCGGTGACGATCGGTGCGATACCGAAGAACCCGCCGATGGCGAGGAGGGCTCCGAGGATACCCGCGGAGAAGTTGTTGACCAGCATCTCGAAGCCGGCCTTGATCTTGCCGTCCCAGATCCGGTCCACCTGCTTCATGAGCCACGCGGCGAGCGGGCCCATGATCATCGCACCGATGAACATCGGGATCGCGCTGCCGACGATGACACCCATGGTCGCGATCGACGCGACGACGCCGCCACGCTCACCGTAGATCATGCGGCCACCGGTGTTCGCGATGAGGAGCGGGAGCAGGTACGTGATCATCGGGCCGACGAGGCCGACGTACTGCGGGAAGGTCGTACCGTCGTCGGCCTGCGCGAGCGCCGTCGCGGCACCCTGCCAGCCGATGAGGTCGGCGTTGCCGAAGCCGCCGAGGATCCCGTTCGGGAACCAGCCGGTCGCGATGAAGAACGCGGTGATGAGGCCCCAGGCGATGAAGGCCGCGATGTTCGGCATGACCATGCCGGAGAGGAAGGTGCCGAATCGCTGAACGCCGACTCGTGCACCTCCCGGCTTCTTGGGAGTAGACGTCGTTGTCATGATGATGTTGCCTCTTTCATTTCGCGAGTCGTTGCAGCGGTGGCCGCTGCCCTGGCTTCGGCCGCACCGTCGGCGGCCAGTGCTGCTGCCGCGATGCGCCGTGCATCGTCGAGCGTGTACTGCTGGAGGGAGTGACGGACGTCGGCGAGCGCCGACGGTGACATGGACAGGGTGGTGGCGCCGAGTCCGACGAGGACGACGGCGAGGAGCGGGTCGGCGGCTGCCTCACCGCAGATGCCGACCGGCTTGCCGTGGTGCTGGCCGGCTTCGCCGACGAGCTGCACGAGACGGAGGACCGCCGGGTGCCACGGGTCCTGGAACGCGCCGACGGAACCGAGCAGGCGGTCCGCGGCGAGCGTGTACTGCGTGAGGTCGTTGGTCCCGATCGACGCGAATCCGGCGTGGGCGAGGACGCGGTCGGCGAGGAGCGCGCTCGACGGCACCTCCACCATGACGCCGGGCGTCTTCAGGCCGTACTCGGCGGCGATCGCCATGAAGTACTTCGTCTCCTCGACGGTCGACACCATCGGGGCCATGACCCACAGGTCGGCGTCCGTCGCCGCGTCGGCCTGGGCGAGCGCCGTGAGCTGCTCGCGCAGGATGTCCTCGCTCGCCCGCAGCGCACGGAGGCCGCGGAGTCCGAGCGCCGGGTTGTCCTCGTGCGCGTCGTTCAGGAACGCCAACGGCTTGTCGGCACCGGCGTCGAGGACGCGCACGACGACCTTCTGGCCGGGGAAGGCGTTCAGGAGCTTCTCGTAGTGCGCACGCTGCTGCTCGACCGTCGGCGCGAGCGCCTGATCGAGGAAGAGGAACTCGGTGCGGAACAGACCGACGCCCTCGGCGCCGAGCTCTGCAGCCGCGGCGGCGTGCTCGGCGGAGCCCAGGTTCGCGAGCAGCGGCACCGCGGTGCCGTCGGCCAGCGCACCGGGGACGACAGGTGCGTTCACGAGCGCGAGGCGGTCGGCGATGCGCTGCTCCGTGGCGGCGACGAGCTCGGGCGTCGGATCGACCGTGACCTCACCGGCTGCCGCGTCGACGACGAGCGTCGTGCCGTCGGTCAGCTCGGCTGCTCCGACGACGCCGACGATCGCGACGATCGACTTCTCGCGGGCGAGGATCGCCGTGTGCGAGGTCGGGCCGCCGTCGCTCGTGACGAGGCCCAGGACCAGGTCGAGGTCGAGGAGAGCGGTGTCGGCCGGTGCGAGGTCGCGGGCGACGAGGATGAACGGGTGGCCGGGCGAGGGCACGCCGGGGGCCGGCACGCCCATGAGGTCGGCGATGACCCGCTGCGACACGTCGTCGAGGTCGGCGGCGCGCTCCCCGAGGTAGCCGCCCATCGCGGCGAGCTGGTCGCGGAACGAGGCGAACGCGGCGTGGACGGCCCACTCGGCGGTCTTGCCGTCCGCGAGCCGCGTGGCGATCTCCTCGGCGAGGGTCGGGTCCTCCGCCATCATCGCCTGGGCCTCGAGGACGTCACGAGCGGCACCACCGGCGGCGGCGCCTCGGGCCTCGAGTTCGCGGGCGACCGCGGCGAGGGAGGTGTTCGCGCGCTCGGTCTCGGTCGCGAGGTCGAGGGTGCTGGCGACGTCGGCGGGCGCGGGGAGCGGGTCGGCCATGCGGGCCACCGGGCCGACGGCGACGCCCTGGCCGATACCGATGCCCTGGAACGCGGTCATCGGACTACTGCTCGTCATGGTCGGTCACCAGGAGCTCGGAGAGCGTGTCGAGGGTGCCCTCGGCTGCGGCGCCCTCGCCGTCGACGGACAGGGTCACGTAGTCGCCGTGCTCGACGGCGAGCGCGATCACGCCGAGGATGCTCGCCGCGTTGACGGGCTTGCCGCTGCCCTTCGCGATCGTCACCGGGACCCCGGCGTCCTTCGCAGCCTGCGTGAACAGCTTCGCGGGCCTGGCATGCAGGCCGTGCGACGAGCCGATGCGGACGGTTCGAGTTGCCATGGGGTTACCTCCTGGTTGGTGATTGGATCGAGAGGACGAGTTCGAGGGCTCGCGCGCCACCCTCGACGCCGAAGACGTCGCCGGGCAGGACGGCGACGGCGGTGCCGGTGGGCTCGGCCGCTGCGCGCAGCGCGGACTCGTGGTCGGCGAGGTGGGCGCCGACGAGCAGGACGTCGACACCGTCGAGGGCGATCACGCCGCTGAGGACCTGCGATTCGGCACCGGCCGCGACGGAGACGTCGATCGATCGGTCGACTGCTGCGCGACGCAGGCGTTGGGCCATGAACGTGCTCGACGCACCCGCGCCGCAAATCACCAGGATCTTCATCGAACCTTCTCCAGAACCGCCGATTGCCTACCAACCCATCATTCCGTCGCGCCCCTCGCGGCTCCACCAGAAGCTCTTCCGCCGGGGCGGAAAGGTCGTCGAACGCGCGGAAGCAGCCGGGAAGGTGGTTGACTCGGTGGAGCGGTTCGCCCGGACCGCGCGACGGCCGACCGACGGAGAGGGCATCGTGGCACGCGAGAAACACGACCGCATGCTCGGCTACCTCGCGGGACGGGACGGCTGGACGACGGCCACGGAGGTCGCGGAGGTGCTCGGCGTCACACCGCGCAGCGTCCGCAGCTACGTCACGGCGGTCAACACCCGCACGGCACCGCACGACGTCGTCGAGTCCGGGCCGAACGGGTATCGGCTGAACGCCGACGGCTACGCGGTCTACCGGCGCCGAGCCGCATCGGCGTTCGAATCGGAGACGCCCCGGGATCGGCTGTACGGGCTCGTCCGGTTGCTCATCAGCGCCCCCTCGGGAATCGACGTGCACGAGACGGCACAGCGGCTCCACGTCAGCGAGTCGACCGTCGAGGGCGACCTGGGCCGGGTCCGCGCCATGCTCGCCGACACCGCCCTCACGCTCGACCGTTCCGGATCGACGGTGATGATGGCGGGCGGCGAGACGGAGCGGAGACGTCTCCTCAGCCGGATGTTCCGCGACGAGACCGACCGCGGCATCGTCGAACTCGAGGCGCTCCAGCGGGCGTTCGCGCCGAACGAGTTCAGCCCGTTCAAGGGCGAGCTGCTCGAGGCGTTGACCGCGCGGGGCTACTACGTGAACGAGTACGGCATCGCGAACGTCCTGCTCCACATCGCGATCGCCATCGACCGCGTCACGAAGGACCGCCCGGCGGAGCCCGCAGACCACGCTCCGCGCACCCCGGAGGTCGAGGCGGTCGCGGAGGATCTGGCGCGGCTCGTCGACGCCCACTTCCACGTCGCGCTCGGCGAGGGCGACCTCGTGTACCTCAGCTACCTGCTCGTGACACGGGTGGTGACGCCGGGCAGTGGGGCTCCCGCCGAAGTCCTCGTCGACGACTACGTCAACCAGGACGACCTCGCCGCCGTCCGTCAGGCCGTCGACCGTGCCGGCCGCGAGTACCTCGTCGACCTCTCCGACGAGGACTTCATCGTCCGGCTCACCCTCCACGTCCAGAACCTCATCCGTCGTGCACAGGACCAGTCCTACTCACGCAATCCGCTGACCCGCTCGATCAAGACCTCGTACCCGATGATCTACGAGCTCGCGGTCTTCATCGCCAGCCAACTGCAGCGGCACGGCTCGATCATCATCAACGACGACGAGATCGCCTACATCGCGATGCACGTCGGCGCTCAGCTCGAGCAGAAGGCCCGCAAGGAGGCCCTCCTCGGCTCCACGATCGTCTCCGCCGGCTACTACGACATGCACGAGGTGCTACGCCGACGCGTCGAATCGCAGCTCGGCGACGTCCTCGACGTCCGATCCGTCATCACCCGCACCGATGTCGACTGGGCCGCCATCGACACCGACCTCGTGCTCACGACGATCGAGCCACCGGCCCCTGCCGACGGCATCGTCGTCATCCAACCGTTCCTCACCGCGGCCGACGTGGAGCGCGTCCGCACCGCGGTCAGCCGCGTCCGTCGATCGTCCCGCTTGTCGGAGATCACCGACGAACTGCTGCAGTACTTCCACCCGGACCTCTTCCTCCGGAACGCGCATGCCGATGACGAGGAGGGCATGATCCGCTTGCTCGGCGAGCGCATGATCGCCCGGGGGATCATCGACGAGAGCTACCTCACCGCGGCGATCGAGCGGGAGCGCATGTCGTCGACGGCGTTCACCGACACCTTGGCCGTGCCGCACGCCATGGCGATGACCGCGTACTCGACGGCCATCGCGATCGCCGTGAACGAGACGCCGATGGAGTGGGGCGGCGCCCGCGTGAGCGTCGTCGCACTCGTGGCGTTCAGTGAATCGGGTCGCGCCGCGTTCCAGACGGTGTTCGACCAGTTCGTGGAGGTGTTCTCGGAGCGCTCGAGCGTCGCCCGGATCATCCGTCGTTCCGAGGACTTCGCCGGCTTCATCGACGAGCTCGTGCACGTCATCGACGGCTGAGCACCCGTCGCGCGGTCTCGGTCACCGAGCTTGTCGAGGTGCTCAGACGTGCTCGGTGACCACCACGGCGGTCGTGCCCGGCTCGAGTGCCTCGAAGACGTGCGGCACGTCCCCGGCGTGGGCGAGGTAGTCCCCCGGGCCGAGTTCGACCTCCTCGCCGACAGGTCCGATGGACGCGCGACCGGTGCTGAGGATCCAATGCTCGACGACGCCCGGCATGTGCGGCTCCGAGCGCCTCGGCTCCCCAGGTTCGACGACGATGCGGTAAATGTCCCGTCGGGCGTTCGGCGGGCAGGCCGACAGCACCGTCGCGACGTAGTCCGCCCCGGACGCGGCGAGGGTCGGTCCCTCACCGGCACGGATGACCTGGACCGGCCGTCGCACCGGCTCGACCAGGCGGGCGAACGGGACGTCGAGGGTGACGCTGAGTGCCCAGAGGGTCTCGAGACTCGGGTTTCCGAGCCCCGCCTCCAGCTGCGAGAGGGTCGACTTCGCGATCCCGGCTCGACGGGCCACCTCCGCGAGTGACAGGCCGGTGCGCTGCCGCTCGCGGGTCAGCGCCGCCGCGACCGCGGCGTGCGGTGCTCCATCGTCGGATGGTTCGACCTGCGTCATGCGTTCGCTCCAAAGTGTTACACGTTCGATTTGACGAACGCTCGATCGGCGTTCAATATAGTGTACGTGCGTTCGATATGGAGTCACCTCGGTCGGCCGACCACGCGGGCCATCGCGCTGGTCTGCATCGCCGACGGGCTGGTCGGCATCTCCTACGGAGCCGTCGCCGTGCACTCGGGCATCCAGCCCTGGGTCGTGCTGTCGCTCGCCCTGCTCGTCCTCGCCGGCGCATCGGAGATCCTGTTCGTGGGGATCGTCGCGGCCGGCGGGAGTCCGCTGACCGCCGCCCTGGCAGGGCTGCTCGTGAACGCCCGCCACCTGCCGTTCGGCCTCGCGATCCACGAGGTCGTCGGCACGGGCTGGCGCCGCGTGCTCGGCACACACCTCCTCAACGACGAGTCCGTCGTCTTCGCGCTCGATCAGGACACCCTGGAGCGGAAGCGCGCAGCGTTCTGGGCGTGTGGCCTCGGCATCCTCCTCTGCTGGCCGGCGGGCGCCGCACTCGGAGCCTTCGCCGGCACCGTGATCGAGGACACGGACGCCTTCGGACTCGACGTGATGTTCCCCGCCGTCCTGCTCGCCCTCATCTTCCCCGCCCTCCGCGAGCGCCGCACACGCCGAGCCGCGCTCGTCGGTGCCGTCGTCGCCGTCGCCGCGACGCCGTTCCTCCCGGCGGGGATCCCCGTCCTGTTGTCGCTCGTCGGTCTCCTGTTCGGCTTCGGCCGGAAGCAGCCGAAACCGGAGGTCACCGCGTGAACCAGTCGACGCTCGTGCTGGTCGGGATCCTGATCCTCGCGGTGGGCACCTACACGTTCCGCCTGGCCGGGCCGCTCCTGCGCACCCGCGCCGAGGTCTCGGAACGGGTCGAGACGCTGCTCGCGGACGCCGCCATCGTCCTGCTCATGGCAGTCCTCACGACCACGGCCCTGACCCAGGACCAGCAGTTCGCGGGATTCGCGCGACTCTCGGGCGTCCTGGTGGCCGGCGTCCTCGCCTGGAGGAACGCGCCATTCGTCGTCATCGTCCTCACAGCAGCCCTCACCACGGCGCTCCTCCGCCTGGCGGGCGTCGCCTGAGCCGTCAGATGCCCTGCCAGGCGGGCTTGTTGACGTACGCGTAACGGTAGTAGTCGGCGTGCTGCAACTCGGACGCCGCCGCTTCGTCGAGGACCACCGTGGCGCGCGGGTGCAGCTGCACGGCCGAACCGGGGAGGTTCGCGGAGAGCGGTCCCTCGAGCGCGGCGGCGATCGCAGCGGCCTTCCCCGCGCCGAAGGCGAGGAGGACGAGGTGTCTCGCGCGGAGGATGGTGCCGAGCCCCTGGGTGATGCAGTGCATGGGGACGTCGTCGATCGAGTCGAAGAACCGTGCGTTGTCCCGGCGGGTCTGCTCCGTCAAGGTCTTCACGCGGGTGAGCGAGGCGAACGACGAGCCCGGCTCGTTGAACCCGATGTGGCCGTCGGTCCCGATGCCGAGGATCTGCAGGTCGACGCCACCGGCGGCCTGGATCGCCGCTTCGTAGTCGGCGCCGGCGTGCTGGATGGTCTCGGCCGCACCGTTCGGCACCTGGATGCGCTCGGGCACGAGGCCGAGCGGCTCGACGACCTCACGCGTGATGACGGAACGGTACGACTCGGGGTGCCCGGCCGGCAGGCCGACGTACTCGTCGAGGGCGAACCCGCGGACCTGGGAGAGGTCGAGGCCGCGGGACCGGGTCGCGAGGGCCTCGTAGACGGGGAGCGGTGTCGAACCCGTCGCCAGCCCGAGGACGGCGTCTGGACGCTCCTCGATCAGGGCGACGATCGCCTCCGCGACGAGGGCGCCTGCGGCACCGCTGTCCCCCACGATCACGACTTCAGCCATGCGACGGTTCTCCTCTTCCCACGAGCGCTGCGCCGATCGCCGCGACGGGGGATCCCGTCGGCACGAGGCGCACACGCTGTTCCAATTGCAATGATGCGACGAATCGAGACCCGGCGGCGGATTCGGCCAGAGCCTCGCGGATGACGACGAGCAGTCGCTCGCCGAGAGCGGTGAGTCCTCCTCCGAGGACGATGTCGTCGGCGTCGACGGTGAGGGTCAGGATGCGGACGGCCGCGGCCGCACCGTGACCGAGGCGTGCGCGGAGAGCGATGGCCCGCGGGTCCCCGGCGTCGGCGTGGTCGAAGAGGTCGAGCACCGGCAGCGCCACGTCGGCTCCCCAGGCGGCGGAGACCGCGCCGCCGGCGGCCATGGTCTCGACGCACCCGCGCTGTCCGCACCCGCAGCGATCGCCGAGCGGATCGACCGACAGATGCCCGACCTCGCCGGCGACCCCGCTCGAGCCCTGCCAGAGCCGGCCGTCCGTGACGATACCGGCAGCGACGCCCGTGCCCAGATTGAGGTAGGCCATCGTGCCGGAACCGTCGAGCAGCTGCCAGGCGCCGAGGGCGGCCGCCTTCACATCGTTCTCCACGGCGACGGGGACCCTGAGTCGCTGGGCGAGGATCGCGCCGAGCTCGAGTTCCTCCACGTCGAGGTTGACGGCGTGGGTCACCCGGCCGGTGCCCGGGACGGTGAGGCCGGGGATACCGACGCCGACCGAGGTGAAGGCGTCGATCGGGCGCGCGACGGCGTCGGAGAGCCGGCTGACGGCCTCGACGGCGGTCTCGACGACCGCGTCGGGCCCGCGTCCGGTGACCAGCCTGAGCCGGTGCAGGAGCGCGCCGTCGTCCGTCACGACGACGGCATCGGTCTTCGTACCGCCGATGTCGAGTCCCACCCTCACGCGGTTCGTCTCCGGAGGGCGTCGTGGCGCGTCTGCATGCTGTGGTTCCTTCGATCCGTGGAGCGACCCGCTCGCACCACCGGTTTGTTCGCCAAGCTTACAAATAAACGGGGCTCGCGTCCATGTCGGCGACGACCGCGTCCCGGGATCAGACGGCTCACACCTGCGGGTGGCGGGCTCCACCGGGTAGCCTGGAGGCCGACCCGCAGCGCGCGGGCGGGCCCGTCACGGGCACCGAACACGGGGGAATCACACCACCATGAAGAAGAACGCAGCAGCATTCCTCGGCGCGATCGCCGTCTCGGGCCTGCTCCTCACCGGTTGTGCCGGCGGCGCCCAGAGCAAGGAGGATGCGTGCAAGCTCATCCAGTCCGAGGTGACGGAGTCGGCTTCGCAGCTGCAGTCGGGCCTGAGCTCGCTGTCCTCCGACCCCGAGGCGGCCGTCACCCAGCTCGACGACTTCTCCGGAACGTTCAAGGCTGCGGCCGACAAGGTCACGAACGACGAGGTGAAGACCGCGGCGAACGACTCGGTGAAGGCACTCAACGACTTCATCGACGTCGCGAAGACGGCTGTCGACGACCCGCAGAACGTCGACCAGACCGGGCTCACCGATTCACTCACGAAGCTCCAGGACGAGTTCACCACGCTCGGCAACACCTGCAGCCTCTAGCTCGACACGACTGACGACGGGCCCCGGATCGGCTGATCCGGGGCCCGTCGCCGTCTCCGGGCCGACGGCTACTTCACGGATCCCTCGGTGAGCCCGCCGCGCCAGAAGCGTTGCAGCACGATCATCGCGATCGCCAACGGGATGATCGACAACAACGCGCCGCCGGTCGTGAGCTCGTAGAACTCCGGCAGGCGGTCGACCTGGCTCCGCCAGTTGTTGAGGCCCAGGGTGATCGGGTACAGCGTGCTGTCGGACAGCATGACGAGTGGCAGGAAGTAGTTGTTCCAGATCCCGACGAGCTGGAAGAGGAAGACGGTCACGAGCGCGGGCGTGAGGATCTTCAGCCCCACGGTGTGGAAGATCCGCAGCTCGCTCGCGCCGTCGATCCGTGCGGCCTCGATGAGCGAGTCGTCGATCGTCGCGTCGGCGTAGATCCGGCAGAGGAACAACCCGAACGGCGAGACGAGCGACGGCAGGAGCACCGACCAGTACGTGTTCGCGAGCCCCATCTGGCTGAAGAGCAGGAACAACGGGAGCGCGGTGGCCGTCCCCGGCACGAGGACCCCGCCGAGGATGGTGCCGAAGACGAGGTTGCGCCCGCGGAACCGGTACTTCGCGAGCGCGTACCCACCTGCGGCGGCGAGGTACGTCGCGATGAGTGCTCCCACGCCCGCATAGAGCACCGAGTTGCCGAACCAGCGGACGAAGATGCCGCCGTCGTAGGTGAGCACCTCGTGGAGGTTCGACCACAACGAGAACTCGGAGCCGAGGAGGAACCCGTTGCTGCCGAACAGGTCCTCGGTGCTCTTGGTCGCAGCGATCACCACCCAGTACACCGGCACCAGGAAGTAGACCGCGACGACGACGAGGATGCCCGTCACGAGCACCCGCATCCCCCTGGACCCACCTGGGCGTCCCTGCTGATCGCTCAGCCGCTGGGCTCGCTTCGCCGAGGTCGCGGTCGTGATGCTCCGGGTCTCGCTCATGATGCCCTCCTCGACGTCAGGCGCAGGAAGATGAACGACAGCGCGAACGCGACCACGGCGATGAGCACCGCCTGCGCTGCGGCGACGTTGTAGTCGTTGTAGGCGAACGCGGTCGTGTAGGCGCTGAGGTTCGGCGTGTACTCGTTGTCGATCGCGGGCGACACGGTCTGCAGCACCTGGGGCTCGGCGAAGAGCTGGAGCGTGCCGATGATGGAGAACACGGTCGTGAGGATGAGCGCCGGCCGGATGAGCGGGAGCTGGATGCTCATCGCGACGCGGAACGGCCCGGCGCCGTCGACCTTCGCGGCTTCGTACACCTCGCCGGGGATGGCCTTCAACTGGGCGACCACGATCATCATGTTGTAGCCGGTGTAGGTCCACGTCACGATGTTGGCGATGGACCAGAGCACGGTGCCTGCGCCGAGGAAGTCGAGTTCGATCCCCATCGCGCCGGCGATGTCGATGATCGGGCTGAGTCCCGGGACGTAGAGGAACGACCAGAGGATCGTCGCGATGACGCCGGGGATGCCGTAGGGCAGGAAGTACACGGCCCGGAAGAACCCCGGCCATTTCGCGGAGGCGGACTCGAGGAGGAGCGCCAGCAGGGTGCACAGGGCGATCATGACCGTGACCTGCACGACGCCGAAGAGGAGCATCCGGCCGATCGAGGCGATGAAGTTGCCGTTCTCCAGGGCCTGGGCGTAGTTGGAGAACCACGCGAACTCGGTCGTGACGCCCTCCTCTCCGAAGACCCCCTTCCGCGAGACGCGGAGGAAGCTGCTGCCGATCGCGACGATGATCGGCAGGATGAAGGTGAGGACGAACAGCGCCAGGAACGGTCCGAGGAGGACCCACGGAGCCGCGACCGAGGTCCGGCGTCGGCGCTGCGCCCCCGACCGCGACGGGTCGTCCGCCACTCCACGCGCCGGGCGTTCCGTGACGGCGCTCACGACGCCGCCTCGATCCGGAGGCCCTTGTTGCGGAACGCGGTGATGACGTCGCGCTGACCCTGTACCACGGCGTCCACGAGGGTGCCGCCCGAGGCCTTGGCACGGAACCCGTCGGCGAGGATGTTGAAGGTCTGCTGGGTCAGTGGCCACCACTGCCACTCGTTGTTCTGTTCCTTGGCCGCCGGCACGAAGACCTCCTCGTTGTAGTTCTGGCCACCGAAGAACTCGCTCGGCTGTTGTCGGCGGGCACCGATGTAGGCGTCGTTCGGCGACCACCCGATGCCGGAGTGCTCGATCATGGCGTCGATGCCGGCGTCGCTCGTGGTCATCCACACGGCGAACTCGAGCGCCTCCCTCGGGTGGGCGCTGTTCGCCAGGACGGCAGCCGTGGACCCGCCCTGGAAGGTCGAGCCGTACCCCTCACTCCCCCACCGCGGCAACGGCGCGACCCGCCACTTGCCCTCGGCCCCTGAGACGCCCTGGAGGAGGGCGTCTCCCCAGCTGGCCCCGGCGAGCGACGCGATCGAGTCCTTCGCCGCAGCGGCGAACCAGGCCGGTGAGAACTGGCTGTAGGAGGTGGTCATGACGCCCTCGTCGATGGCCCGGTCGAAGAATCTGGCCGTCTCCAAGGTCGCGTCGTCCGTCATGTCCACGATCCACCGGTCGCCGTCGACACGGAACCAGGACGCGCCGGCCTGGGTCGCCATGGCTGCGAACCACGAGGCGTCGTCGAGGGCGAAGCAATCCAGGTACATGTCGGCCTCGCGCACCGCCCCCGCCACCTGGAACCAGTCGTCCCAGGTGGCCGGAGGCTTCGCGCCCACCCGGTCGAGCAGGTCCGGTCGGTAGTAGAGCGCCATCGGACCGGAGTCCTGCGGGATCCCGTAGACCCCGTCGACGTAGGAGACCTGGTTCCAAAGGGTCTCGTTGTACCGCGATGCGACCTCGTCCGCGCCGTAGCGCCGGAGGTCGACCAACCCGTTCACGAGCAGGAACTCAGGAAGCGTCCGCATCTCGACCTGCGCGAGGTCCGGACCGCCACCCGCGGCGAGCGCCGAGTAGAGCTTCTGATACCCACCGTCGTTGCCTCCGGGGATCCACACGGCCTCGACCTGCACGTTCGGGTGGTCGGCGTTCCAGACGTCCGCGACCTTCTGGAGGTCCTTCAACCAGGCCCAGTACGTGAGCGTGATCCGTTCCCCGGCGGCGGCCGGGGCGATCGTCGGACCGGTGTTCGGCGACACCGTCCCCGGGGTGGAACAGCCCGCCAGGAGTGCGGTCGCACCACCCGCTGCAGCCCAGGCGAGCAACTGTCTTCTCGTCATCGGTGACATCGATGGTCCTCACTTCGTCGTCGAGGTGGTCCATCGACGCTAACACGACCGTTCGCACCGGCGTCGAGACCCGAACGACGGACGGGGCCCGGGAGCGTGTGCTCCCGGACCCCGTCCGAGTGGTGCCGGTGTCGGTCAGGCCGACGTCATCAGGCCAGGCGCGCCTTGAGGTTCGCCGAGATGGTCTCGAGGAACTCCTCGGTGGTCTGGTAGGCCTGGTCGGGGCCGACGAGGAGTGCGAGGTCCTTCGTCATGGCGCCGGACTCGACCGTCTTGATGACGACGTCCTCGAGGGTCGCCGCGAACTCGATGAGCTCCTGGTTGCCGTCGAGCACGCCTCGGTGCTGCAGGCCACGGGTCCACGCGAAGATCGAGGCGATCGGGTTCGTCGACGTGGGCTTGCCCTGCTGGTGCTGGCGGTAGTGGCGCGTGACGGTGCCGTGTGCGGCCTCAGCCTCCACGATCTTGCCGTCGGGCGTGGCCAGCACGCTCGTCATGAGGCCGAGCGAGCCGAAGCCCTGGGCCACGGTGTCGGACTGGACGTCGCCGTCGTAGTTCTTGCAGGCCCAGACGTAACCGCCCTCCCACTTCATGGCCGAGGCGACCATGTCGTCGATGAGTCGGTGCTCGTAGGTGATGCCGGCAGCCTCGAACTGCTCCTTGAACTCCGCGTCGAAGATCTCCTGGAAGATGTCCTTGAACCGGCCGTCGTAGGCCTTGAGGATGGTGTTCTTCGTGGAGAGGTACACCGGGTAGTTGCGGTTCAGGCCGTAGTTGAGGCTGGCACGCGCGAAGTCGCGGATCGAGGCGTCGAGGTTGTACTGCACCTGTGCGATGCCGTCGCCGGGCGACTGGAAGACCTCGAACTTCTGCGGCTCCGAGCCGTCGTCGGGCGTGAACTCGACCGTGAGCTTGCCCTCGCCCTTGAACAGGAAGTCGGTCGCGCGGTACTGGTCGCCGAACGCGTGGCGGCCGATGATGATCGGCTTGTTCCACCCGGGCACGAGACGCGGGATGTTCGAGATGATGATGGGCTCGCGGAAGATGACGCCGCCGAGGATGTTGCGGATGGTGCCGTTCGGGCTCCGCCACATCTTCTTGAGACCGAACTCCTCGACACGGGCCTCGTCCGGGGTGATGGTCGCGCACTTGACGCCGACGCCGTGCTTCTGGATGGCGTGTGCGGCGTCGATCGTGATCTGGTCGTCCGTCTCGTCACGCTTCTCGATGCCGAGGTCGTAGTACTCGAGGTTCACATCGAGGTAGGGGTGGATGAGCGAGTCCTTGATGAACTGCCAGATGATGCGAGTCATCTCATCGCCGTCGAGTTCGACGACGGTGCCTTCGACCTTGATCTTCGACACTGGTTGTCCTTTCTGATGCCGCCCTGAGCCGAGCGGCCTACGGAGGTGCGCACGCGGTGGAGTGCTCCGCATGGCATGGAGGAGACCGCATCCGAAAGGTGGACGGCACGGCCACGCCCTAGCTTACAAGACCTGCCAGGTCTCTTGACATCGAGACAGTTGGATCCGACGGCACCCGGACGCCCCGCTCCCCGCCTGTGGGTCGGCCGTGGATGTCGCCGCGAGGAGCGTGTCGGCGGTCCGGCGGACTATCCGCGGTCCGCCGGACAGGTTAGCCTGGGCTCATGGCTGAGCTGCGTCTGGAAGAACTGTCCGCATCGACGATCGTGGCGGTCAACGCGCTCACCATGAAACCCGGGCAGGAGCAGTTCATCGCCCCGGTGTCGTACGCGGTCGCGGCCGCGGTCGTGAACCCCGCCACCTCCTGGCAGCGCGTCGTCCTCGACGGCGACGAGGTCGTCGGATTCGTCTCCGCCAACTTCGACCACGAGTCGACGCAGGAGGAGTTCCGCTCCGCCCTGTGGCGCATCAACGTCGACGCCGACGACCAGGGCCGCGGCGTCGGCCGGTTCGCGGTGGCCTCGCTCATCGAGGAGGCCAAGCAGCGCGGCTTCGACCACGTCAACGTCATCTACGAGCCTGGCGACCTCGGTCCCGAGGCGTTCTTCCTCCGCGTCGGGTTCTCCCCCGTCGGCGAGACCCAGTACGGCGAGACCATCGGCAGCATCAGCCTCTGAGACCGTGAGCGGGTCGTCTCCGACGGACTCGGCTGAGGCGTTCGCCGAGGCCGTGCTGGCCGTCGTAGCCGACATCCCCGAGGGCTGCGCCCTGAGCTACGGCCAGGTCGCGTCCATCATCGGGTCGAAGTCTGCGCGCGGCGTCGGTCGCGTGATGGCGCAGTACGGGCACGCCGTGCCCTGGTGGCGGGTCGTCCGGTCGGGCGGTCTCCCTCCGACGGGGCACGAGGATCGCGCGCTCGAGCACTACGAGGCCGAGGGCACACCGATCGTCCCGATGAGCGGCGGGCGATACCGCCTGGGCCGCGAAGCACTGCTGTACTGACCGGCTTCGCGCCCGATCAGCCGGGAAGGTGGATCGAGACGACCGTCCCGGCACCGACCGGGCTCTCGACGCGCATCGTCCCGCCGACGGCGTCGACCCGGTCAGCGAGGCCGCGCAACCCACTCCCCCGCGCAGGATCGGCACCGCCGACCCCGTCGTCCGCGACGACGACCCGGAGCCCGCCGTCGGGGTCGTCGGAGACGACCACCTCGCAGCTGGACGCCCCGGAGTACTTCGTGACGTTGGCCAGGCACTCCGAGACGACGTAGTAGACGGTCGCCTCGATGAGCTGCCCGGGCCGCTCGCGAAGCTCGACGGTGACCTTGGTGACGACGGTGCACCGGCGCCCGAGTTCGGCGATCGCCGGTACCAGTCCGCCCTCGGCCAGGAGCGCCGGATGCAGTCCTCGGGCGAGCTCGCGGAGCTCCTTGATGGCGCTCGCGAGTTGATCGATGGTGGTCTCGAGGCCGTCGGCCAGGGCGAGTTGGCCATCGGCGCGTGCCGCGTCGCTCGCCATCCGGAGCCGCAGTGCGACGGAGAACAGCTGCTGCTGCGAGCCGTCGTGCAGGTCTCGCTCCGCCCGCCGTCGCGCTTCGTCGGCCGCCTGCACGATGCGCAACCGCGACCGACTCACCTCGCGCAACGAGTGGCGGAGTTCAGCGGTGAGTCGTTCGTTGTCGATCATGATGCGCAGCGACGCCGACACCGACCGGAGCAACTGCGGGTTGTCGAGCAGTGCCGCGTCGTGCTCGATGTACACGAGCGGCGCGTCCGCATCGCCGACGCTCGACATCGCCCGACCGCGTGGGTCCCGGTCGGTGGTCCGCTGCGATCCCGGCCAGACGAGCCGGGCGGTGCGGTCGCCGAGGACGGTCTTCACGGCACCGTCCCAGCGGTCGTGGCCGGTCTCGCTCAGCTGTCCGGTCTGCACCAGGTCGACGGCCCTGGCGCGGATCGTCCGCATCCGGATGAGACCCGTCGCGTACGCCGCGGGAACGAGCACCACCGAGAACGCGTTGAGGTCCTCGACGACGAGCCGGAGGTGCTCCGGCCATCCCCCGAGGCGGACGAGGGACCACGCCACCCCGATGACGAGCCACAACACGAACGCGACCGGCATGATGAAGGCGACCTGTCTGGCCGCTCCGCTGCTCCGCGCCCACCTCAGGAGCACGACACCCGCGACCACGACCGCGAATGCCCCCATGACGCCCGCGTGGACCCGCCCGAGCACGTCGGCGACGTCTCCGGTCGCGAGGACCGCGTAGCGACTCCGCTCGTGGCTCGCGTCGAGCACGTGGTTCGGCGTCACCAGGAGCGTCACGATCGCATACGTGACGAGGTAGACAGACGCGGTGATGACGAGCCGCCGGTCGAAGCCGCGCCGCAGCCGGCCGGCGGGGAAGGCCAGCGCGAGCCACACCAGCGCGACCCCCGGGAGCACGGAGATCGACATGAGGAGCGGCCAGAGCCAGCCCGCGTCGACGCCGTACGCCCACATGTAGGCCGTCTCGGCCAGCGCGTACCCGACGATCACCCAGCCCGGAGTGGCCGTCGGAGCCAGCCACCAGATCAGCCCCGCCGCCACCAGCGCCGCGAGGTGGCCCACCAACCAGGGCAGACCGTTGCCGTCGGCGACGCCCGGCTGGACGACGCCGAACACGACCGACAGGACGCACACGAGCGCGGCGGCGAGCAGGATGCCGAGTCTCAGCGGCCACGGCAGTCGACCGCGGCCGGCCGGTGCCGGGATCGGCAGCGATGTCGCCCGTCCGTGTGGGCGACCGTCAGCCATCCGTGTGTTCCAGCCATCGCACGACGGCGAGGACGCGGCGGTGGTCCGCCGGAGAGTCCTCGAGTCCGAGCTTGGCCAGGATGCGGCTGATGTGTGCTTCGACGGTCTTCAGACTGACGACCAGCGCCTTCGCGATGCCGGAGTTCGACCGCCCCTCGGCCATGAGGGTGAGGACTTCACGTTCCCGCTCCGTGAGGTGGTCCAGGCCGTCGGACCGGGTCCGTTCCGCGACGAGGAGGGAGACGACCTCGGGATCCACCACGGACTCACCTGCCGCCACGCGCTCCACGGCGTCGACGAGCGTCCCGGAGTCGGCGACGCGGTCCTTCAGCAGGTAACCGGTGCCACCTCCGGAACCGAGCGCGCGGACCGCGTAGGAGGGCACAGCGTACGTGCTCAGCAGGAGCACCCCGGCCGCGAAGCCCGACGCCCGCAACTGCTCGAGGGCGACGATGCCCTCGTCGGTGTGGGTGGGCGGCATCCGGATGTCGAGCACCACGGCGTCGAGCTGCAGCCCCGCGTCGATGCGGTCGACCAGGTCGACCGCCGAGCCGAACGAGCCGACCACGTCGTGACCACCCGCCTTGAGGATCTGCGCGACACCCTCACGGAGGAGCACCGCGTCGTCCGCGGCGGCGACACGCAGCGAACGCGGTTCCAGACTGGTCATCCGCTCATTGTGGCAGGTCGACGAGACGAGGTGTAGTGCCCACGGGGTCACTCCGTCAGCGGAGGACCCCGTGGACACGCCTGCGCGGTCCGGGTCAGCCGACCGAGGACCGCCAGGCGGCGTGCATCGCGGCGAACCGACCCGTCCCGCCGATGAGCTCCGCGGGCGCGCCGTCCTCGATGACCCGGCCGTGCTCCATCACGAGCACCCGGTCGGCGATCGCGACGGTCGACAACCGGTGCGCGATGATGATCGCGGTGCGGTCCGCGAGCAGGGTCTGCAGCGCCTCCTGGACGAGTCGCTCGCTCGGGATGTCGAGCGAGGCGGTCGCTTCGTCGAGGATCAGCACGGCCGGATCCGCGAGGAACGCCCGCGCGAACGACAGGAGTTGCCGCTGGCCGGCCGAGACCCGACCACCGCGCTTGTTCACGTCGGTGTCGTAGCCGTTCGGCAACGCCTCGATGAAGGTGTGCGCGCCGACGGCCTTCGCTGCGGCGGTGATCGCCTCGATCGTCGCGTCGGGCTTGCCCAACGCGATGTTGTCAGCCACCGAGCCGGAGAACAGGTAGGCCTCCTGCGTCACCATGACGATCGCCCGACGGAGGTCCTTCGGGTGCAGGTCGCGCAGGTCGATGCCGTCGAGGCGCACCGCACCGTCGGTCGGGTCGTAGAACCGACTGATGAGCTTCGCGAGCGTCGACTTGCCCGCGCCCGTCGTGCCGACGAGCGCGATGGTCTGGCCCGCGGGGATCTCGAGGTCGAACTTCGGGAGCACCACCCGGTCGGCGGCGTACGCGAACGTCACGTCGTCGAAGGTGATGCGTCCCTGCGACGTCCACAGGTCGACCGGCGCGACCGGGTCGGGTACCCCGGGACGCTCCTCGAGCACGCCGGAGATCTTCTCGAGCGCCGCAGCGGCCGACTGGTAGGAGTTGTAGAACATCGCCATCTCCTCCATCGGGTCGAAGAACCGACGCGTGTAGAGGAGCGCCGCGAGCAGCGCTCCGATCGCGAGCTGTCCGTCCGCGACCCGGAACCCGCCGACGAGGAGCACCACGGCGACGGAGACGTTGCCGATGAACACCAGTCCCGGATCGAACACCCCGAACAGCTGGATGACCCGGGCGTTGGTGTCGCGGTACTGCTCCACGAGCTCGCCGAACGCGCGCTCGTTCCGCCGCTCCTTCCGGAACGCCTTCACGGCACGGATGCCGGTCATCGCCTCCACGAAGAACACGATGAGCTTCGCCGAGCGGACCCGCGACTCGCGGAACATCCGCTGCGAGCGGAGCTGGAACCAGCGGGTGAGCACGAACAGCGGGATGAGCGATCCGAGCAGCACCAGACCGCTGACCCAGTCCACGAGGACGAGGGCCGCGGCGGTGAACCCCATGTAGAGCACACCGGACACGAGCTGGTTGATCCCGGAGTCGAGCAGCTCGCGGATGGAGTCGAGGTCGCTCGTCTGCCGGGAGATGATGCGACCCGAGGTGTAGCTCTCGTGGAAGTCGAGGCTGAGCCGCTGTGTCTGCAGGAACACGCGCTTCCGGAGGTCGATCAGGATCGCCTGGCTGATCCGTGCGGCGAGCACGGTGTACCAGGAGATCAGCGTCGCACCGGCGGCGCCGGTCAGCAGGTACGCGCCGACCACGAGGAAGGCCGGCATCCAGTCGGCGCGTTCCAGGACGGCCGGGAGGGCGCGGTCGATGCCGAGGGCGATCAGCGCGGGCCCGGCGACCTGGGCGGCGGTCGACACCACGACGATGGTCATGGCGGCGATCACGCGCAGGCGCAGGGGCGCGAGCAGGGATCCGAGGAGTCGCAGCGAACGGCGCCGGATGTGCGCCGACTCGTCGCGGGTGAGGTCGTCGCGCTCCTCACCCTCCACTCCGTGGACGGTCGTCGGCGGGGTCACAGGTTCACCTCCTGGCGGTTGGACTCTCGTTCGTCGTCTTCCAGACTCGAGATCACGTAGCGGTAATGGGCGTTGTGCTGCAGCAGCTCACTGTGGCGACCCACCGCGGTGATGCGACCGTCCTCCAGGAGGGCGACGCGGTCCGCCAGGGCGACGGTGCTCGGCCGGTGGGCGACGATCAGGGCCGTGGTCGAGGCGAGCACTCGGCGGAGCGCCGCCTCGACGAGCGCCTCGGTGTCGACGTCGAGCGCCGACAACGGGTCGTCCAGCACGAGCACCTCCGGTCGGGCGGCCACCGCGCGGGCGAGTGCGAGCCGCTGACGCTGCCCACCGGACAGGCTGAGCCCCTCTTCACCGACCATCGTCTCCACGCCGTTCGGCAGGTCGTCGACGAACCCGGCCTGGGCGATGTCGAGCGCCTCGCGCAGGATCCGATCGGCCTCCGCGGAGTCGAGGTCGATGTCGTCCCGCCCGAGGAGGACGTTCTCCTTGACGCTCGCCGAGAAGAGGGTCGCATCCTCGAACGCCATGGCGATGTGGCGGCGCAGGTCCTCCCGGGTGAGCGCCCGGATGTCGACCCCGTCGAGCAGGATCCGCCCGCCCGTGACGTCGTACAGGCGGGTGGTCAGTGCCGTGATGGTCGACTTCCCGGAACCCGTCAGACCGACGAGTGCCATGGTCTCCCCCGGCTCGAGCCGGAGGTCGACGCCGTCCACCACGTCCGCGTAGCGGTCGGGTGCGTCCTGGTAGCGGAAGTGCACGTCCTCGAACACGAGCTCACCGCGCGGTTCACGGATGCGTTCGGGGTGCTCGGGGTCGGTGATCGTGTTGACCGAGTCGATGACCTCGAAATACCGGTCGGTCGCCGTCCGGGTGTCGAAGGTCATCGCGAGCAGGAAGCCGATCGACTCGATCGGGAACCGCAGGATCGTCGCCGTCGCGAAGAAGGCGAACAGCTGACCGACGGTGAGTTCACCGATCGACGCGAGCCAGACCCCCGCCAACAGGCAGAGCGCGAACGCGACGTCGGGCAACAGAACGAGCCAGAACCAGATCCCCGCGATGGCCTTCGCCTTCTCGATCTCGGTACCCCGCAGGTCCTCGGCGCGCGACGCGAAGCTCCGCAGCGCGTGCTTGCCGCGACCGAACGCCTTGAGCACCCGGATGCCGTGGACGGACTCCTCGACGGCGGTCGCCAGGTCGCCGGCCTGGTCCTGACTGCGCCGGGCGATCACCGAGTACCGCCCCTCGAAGGTGAACCCGAACACCCACACGGGGATGGCGAGCGCGATGAAGATGAGCCCGAGCAACCAGTTCCAGGTGAACAGGATGACCGCACCGATGACGATCGTGACGCCGTTGACGATCAGGAGCACGAAACCGAACGAGATCCACCGGCGGATGAGTCCGAGGTCGCTGACGGCGCGGGAGAGCAGCTGTCCGCTCTGCCAGCGGTCGTGGAAGGTCACGGGGAGGTCCTGCAGCTTGGCGAACAGCGCATTGCGCATCCGCGCCTCGACATGCGTTCCGGGGGTCAGCACGAACCAGCGGCGCAGCGCGATCATGACCGCCTCGAGGACGCCGAGCGCGAGGACCACGAGGACCGCCGGCCAGATCTGTGAGGAGTCGCCGGTCGAGAGCGGACCGTCGACGAGGGCCTGCAACACGAGCGGGATCGCGAGCGCCACCAGGCCGGCGACGAGCGCGGCGACCATGCCGAGCACGATCCGCGGCATGGCCGTCTTCGCGAACGGGTAGATCCGCATCAGGGCACGGAAGGTGCTCTGGCGCGGTTGGACAGGACGGCGGTCATCGCCGAGCGGAGTCATTGAAGGGAATCCTTGCGAGAGCGCCGGTGAAGTCGATCACCGACGGAATGATGGTCGTGGAACTGCCGGACGGCGAGGTCGCTGTGCGAGGTCGCAGCATCCGGGGTGACGGGCCCGGACAAGGCCGGACGGATGGTGAGGTGGACTGCCTGGCGCTAGTGCGATGCGTCGGCGTCCGCTGCGGCGGCGCGTCCGGCTGGCGCCGGGACGACCACAGGGCGGCGGCTCGAGGCGGAGCGGGCACGATCGACCGTCGGCGCGAGCGCGGTGTGGTTCGAGAGCGTCATGGCATCCTCCTCATCCTGTGGGGCGAGAGCCGCGGGCCGGGTGCACAGGTCGCACTCGAACGCGGGCGGCGACGGATCCCGGTGATCGAGGTTCGGCGCAGCAGACCAGACTATGGGTATCGGCCATCAGGCTGCAAGGGATCCATGCGGTTGCACGCACAGCACCGGGTGGGCTGGTCGTCAGGAGGTCGGTTCGTCGACGATGCCGACGAAGGCTCCGATACCGTCGACCTCGCGCCGACGCGCGCCCTCGGGCACCGGCGGCAGCTCGTCGGCGCCGTGCCAGGAGCAGCTCACCATCGAGAACTCCGGCCACCACTTCTTGGGGCGCAGCGTCTCGCTCGTGCCACAGATGGTGCAGCGCAGCTCGACCCAGACCGGCCGCTTCCCGGTCCGGTTCGCGCGGGACTGCACGTACCAGGCGGGCGGCTCGGCCAGGAACGCCGCCAACTGGTCAGCCGACCAGAACGGCGGGATCCCGTGGTGTCTGGCCATCTCGAGTGGGATGTCCAACCGCTGGGCGACGGTCCTCCGGCTCAGATCCCGACCGCCGCGCGCTCCAGCCTGCTGCTCCACGATCGGCTCAGCTGACCCGCACGGACAGGCAGGTCACGCAGCCCTCGAGCTTCTCGAACTCGCTGATGTCCACCTGGACCACGGTGTAGCCGCGGTCCTCGAGCAGCGCAGCCGTCTTGGGAGCGGCTGCGGAGATGAGCACGGTGTCCTCCGCGAGTTCGACCACAGCGACGCCCTCACGCTCTGGCACGACGAGGTGGCGACCGAAGAAGGACGGGTCCTCGACGAGGTCGGGGTGGACGAGCACGGTCCCGTCGGGGAGCGCGGTGACCGTCGACTTCAGGTGAAGGGCGGTCGTGACGGGGACCGCCACGACGTCGAACCCGAGCGGCGCGAGGATTGCTCGGAGCTGCCGGACGCCTTCGGCGTTGGTGCGGCCGCTGCGACCGACGTAGACGGTCGTGCCGACCCGGAGGACGTCGCCGCCCTCGAGCGTGCCGTCACCCTCGATGCGGTGGATCCGGAGGCCGAGCTCACGGGCGGTGGTCTCGGCTGCGACGACCTCGGGGCGACGGCTCTCGGCGCCAGGACGGGTCACGACGGCGACGTCGCCGATCACGATGACGGCGTCCTCGATGAAGACGGAGTCGGCGAGCTGGTCGGCCCAGGAGACCTCGGTGGTGTCCCAGCCGGCGGCGTCGAACGCGGCGACGTACGCGTCCCACTGCTTGTCGGCGAGCTCGGTGTCGATGGGCGTGCGCTCCAGGTGGGTCACGAGGCCTTCGGCGAGGTTGGAGGCGGGCATGCGCACGAGTGCGATGCGGCGTCCGTCGTCGAGCACGGCGTCCTGCGTGCGGACGACCATCCAGTAGACGGGGTATCCGATGAATGCCGCGGAGAGCGCGACGACGACCACGAAGACGAGGTTGAGGCTGATGAGCGTCGCGACGATGCTGCCGAGCACGGTGCTGTCGATGGGCTGCCCCGTCGTCGCCACCTGGACGATGAGGCCGAGGAGTGCTCCGATGACGGCGAGGGCGGCGCCGCCCAGCAGCGCGAGGAGTCGGTACCGGTACAGTCCGACGATCCCCACGATCAGGAGCAGCACGAAGGTGATGATCGTGCTCTCGAAGAAGTACGGGCTCGCCTGGGCGAAGATCGTCCCGGCGAACTGGTAGCCGACGAACGTGACGAACATGACCCCCAGGAAGCCCACGACGATGGTCGCGACGGCGGCGGCGGCGGATGCGATGAGCTTGCGGCTCCAGGTGGCAGTCATCAGACAACCGTAGCCCAACGACACAGCGGCGTCGGGCCACGTGGGCCCGACGCCGCTGGGAGATCACCAAGAGCCTGCCCAGAACCCCCAGAGGGGCGGGCGACGCGGCCTAGTGGAAGAAGTGACGCTCCCCCGTGAAGTACATGGTCACGCCGGCGGCTTCGGCCGCAGCGATGACCTCTTCGTCGCGGACGGAACCACCGGGCTGCACGACCGCGCGCACGCCGGCGTCGAGCAGGACCTGCAGGCCGTCGGCGAACGGGAAGAAGGCGTCCGAAGCCGCGACCGAACCGGCGGCACGGTCACCGGCTCGGCTCACGGCGAGGTGGCAGGAGTCGACGCGGTTGACCTGGCCCATCCCGACGCCCACGCTCGCGCTGCCCTTGGCGAGCAGGATGCCGTTGGACTTCACCGAGCGGCACGCCTTCCACGCGAAGATGAGGTCGAGCAGGGTGTCGTCGTCGGCCGGTTCGCCCGTGACGAGCGTCCAGCCCTTGGCGGTGTCCTGCGGGTCGTCGGCGAAGCGGTCCGCGTCCTGGTAGAGCAGACCACCGGAGATCTGCCGGACCTCGCGGTCCTCGCGCACGAAGTCCTCCGGCAGCTGCAGGAGCCGCAGGTTCTTCTTCGTCTTGAGCACCTCGAGCGCGGCGTCCTCGAAGCCCGGGGCGACGAGCACCTCGGTGAAGATCTCCTTGACCGTCTCGGCCATGCCGAGGGTCACGACGCGGTTGGCGGCGATGACGCCGCCGAAGGCGGACACCGGATCGCACTCGTGCGCCCGGCGGTGGGCCGAGGCGATCGGGTCGGGCGCCTTCGGGTTCGCGAAGGCGATACCGCACGGGTTCGCGTGCTTGATGATCGCGACGGCGGGGTTGGCGAAGTCGTAGGCCGCGCGGACTGCCGCGTCGGCGTCGACGTAGTTGTTGTACGACATCTCCTTGCCGTGCAACTGCGTCGCCTGGGCGATCCCGGCACCGCCAGGACGGACGTACAGCGCCGCGGCCTGGTGCGAGTTCTCGCCGTAGCGCAGCACCGCCTCGCGACGACCGGTGACGGTCAGCGTGCTGGGGAAGGCCTCCGCCTCGGTCGTCTCCGTGCTCGCGAACCACGCGGACACCGCCGCGTCGTAGGAGGCGGTGTGGTCGAACGCCTGCGCGGCGAGCGAGCGGCGCTGAGCGAGCGTGGTGCCGCCGGCGGCGACGGCCTCGGTGATCAGCCCGTAGCGTTCCGGAGAGACGACGATCGCGACGTTGGCGTGGTTCTTCGCCGAGGCGCGCACCATCGCCGGTCCACCGATGTCGATCTGCTCGACGACGTCGTCACCGGCGGCGCCGCTCGCGACCGTCTCGACGAAGGGGTACAGGTTCACGACGACGAGCTGGAACGGCTCGATACCGAGCTCGGCGAGCTGGGCTTCGTGGGACTCGAGCCGCAGGTCGGCGAGGAGCCCCGCGTGCACCGAGGGGTGCAGGGTCTTGACCCGACCGTCGAGCGACTCGGGGAATCCGGTGACCTCGGACACGTCGGTCACCGTGTGGCCCGCACCGCGGATGGTCGCGGCGGTGGACCCGGTGGAGACGATCTCGACGCCCGCTGCGGCGAGTGCGCCGGCGAGCTCGAGCAGCCCGGTCTTGTCGCTGACCGAGATCAGCGCCCGGCGGACGGGGACGAGGTCGCGTTCGCGGTAGAGGCTGTGGTCGTGGCTGGGACCGCTCATGACTGGGGTGCTCCTTCTGCTGGCGGGCGGGACGCCGTGGAGAGCGCCTCGAGGTCGATGGTTCCGGTGGCGAGGTCGCGGACGGCCTGGACGAGGAGCCGACGCTCCACGGGCTTGATCCGCTCATGGAGGCTGTGCTCCGTGTCGTCGGGCAGCACGGGGACGCGCTCCTGCGAGATGATCGGGCCCGCGTCGACGCCGTTGTCGACGACGATGATCGATGCCCCGGTCTGCGAGGCTCCTGCCGCCAGGGCGTCCCGGACGCCGTGCGCTCCCGGGAACTCGGGGAGGTACGCGGGGTGCGTGTTGATGATGCGCGGCGAGAGGGCGTCGACGACCACGGGTGGCAGGAGGCGCATGAGGCCGCTGAGGACGAGGACGTCCGGGTTCCAGATCCGGATCTGCTCGAGGAGGGCTGCGCCCCACTCCGCCCGCGAGTCGAAGGACGAGTAGGGGACGGTGAACGACGGGATGCCGAACTCCTCGGCGTGAGCGAGACCGTCAGCCTCCCGATCGGCACCGACGGCGATGACGCGAGCGGGGAAATCCGCGTCGCGTGAGGCTTCGAGGAGGGCGCGGAGATTGGATCCGCCACCGGAGATCAGCACGACGAGTGACAGCACCAGAGCATCCTATCGGTCGCGGGCACCCCGGCCGCTCGGCTGGGCGTGCAGCTCCGGAAGGTGGTCCTCCTCTGCGAGATGCGTCGGACCGGCCGCCATGCCGACCACGGCTGCGATCCCGACCGTCAGGGTGGTCCACAGGCCCGTCGCCCAACCGTTCGGGCCGACCTCGATGAGGCGACCTGGGCCTGCCGCGCCCGCCGAGAGGGCCGCGAGGACTCCGACGATGATGCCTGCGGTGACCCCGACGCCGAGACCGACGACCGCCAGCCGTGCGAGCCCGCCACGCCCGTCGAGGTCGACGAGCAGACGACGGCGCAGCACCACGGCGGCGGCGAATCCGATGACGACCGGGACCACCAGGACCGCGAAACCGAGTGGGCTCTCCCCCGTCGGGATGGCGCCGAGGACCGGCACGGCCGGCATGGGCCCGACGAGCGTGCCGATCGGTGAGATCGCCGTGCCGCTGCCGATGGCGAAGCCCGCGCCGGTGATCCAGCTCATGGCCCAGATCACGAGGTTCGGGAGGTACAGGAGTTCGGCGCCGGTGACGATGGCACCGCCCAGGATGCCGAACTGCGCGCTCTCGTGCAGGGAGATGATGGCGCCGTAGCCGACGGCGATGAGGATGGCGGTCAGGACCGCGGACACCGCCACGAGTCCGGTGGCGGCGAGTGCTCCACCGCGCAGCGCCGCGACGACCATCGACCAGGTCCCGTCCGGCATCCGGTCCCGCATGGCGCGGAGTCCGTCGAGGATCGGATCGGCCGCGTCCTGCTCACGGAACCGGACCCATAGCGCGGCGACCACGACCCCGCCTGCGAAGCGCACGGTCGGCGCGAGGGTCCCCTGGACGATCG
This sequence comes from Plantibacter sp. VKM Ac-2876, assembly GCF_015350715.1. Classification (NCBI taxonomy): domain Bacteria; kingdom Bacillati; phylum Actinomycetota; class Actinomycetes; order Micrococcales; family Microbacteriaceae; genus Plantibacter; species Plantibacter sp. VKM Ac-2876. The sequence goes on from NZ_JADKSI010000002.1 coordinate 1,163,684, forward strand.
AGGGACGCACCGCCGGGTGGAGGGCGGTGAGGGTCACGAGGAAGGACAGCAGGGCGAACACGAACACCGACAGCACGACGGCACCTTGCCACCAGGTGCTGCGCGCCGCGCGGGCCCCGGTGCGCAGACCGAACAGGACCGTGCCGATCGTGAAGGCGAGGGGCGCCAGGGAGACGAGGAACGGCTCCATCCCGGCAGGCAGGCCGAGCTGGGTGACGAGCGCCGTGTCGAGGGTGATGCGCATGCTCGAGCCGTTGCCGAGCGCCCAGATGTCGACCGCCCCCCGCCAGAGCGCGGCCGGATCGACGTCCAACTGGAAGTGCAGGGCCCACAGGGCGAGGAGTGGGACGAGTGCGACACCGATGCCGATGGCCACGGCGAGGGTGGCATCGAGGGCGGCGAGGAGGGCGACGGTCAGACGGTTCATGCGCCTTCGACCCTACCTGGAGCCGCGCGTGCGGACGGTCAGGCACACGGCGTACGAGGACCCAAACGCCACGACGCGACGCCCGAACCGGGCGCCGCGTCGTGGTCGCAGTCGAGCTGCGGAGGTTACAGCGAGGCGATGATCTCGCGCATGAGGTCGGCGGTCTCGCTCGGCGTCTTGCCGACCTTGACGCCGGCGGCCTCGAGAGCCTCCTTCTTGGCCTGCGCGGTGCCTGCGGAGCCCGAGACGATCGCGCCGGCGTGGCCCATCGTCTTGCCCTCGGGCGCGGTGAAACCTGCGACGTAGCCGACGACCGGCTTCGTGACGTTCGCCTTAATGAAGTCGGCCGCACGCTCCTCGGCGTCGCCACCGATCTCACCGATCATGACGATGGCCTTGGTCTCGGGGTCGGCCTCGAACGCGGCGAGCGCGTCGATGTGCGTCGTGCCGATGATCGGGTCGCCGCCGATGCCGATCGCCGTCGAGAAACCGATCTCGCGCAGCTCGTACATCATCTGGTACGTGAGGGTTCCCGACTTCGACACGAGGCCGATGGGGCCCTTGCCCGCGATGTTCGCCGGCGTGATGCCGACGAGCGACTCCCCCGGCGTGATGATGCCGGGGCAGTTCGGGCCGATGATGCGGGTCTTCGAACCCTTCGACTGGGCGTAGGCCCAGAATTCGGCGGAGTCGCCGACCGGCACACCCTCGGTGATGATGACGAGGAGCGGGATCTCGGCGTCGATGGCCTCGATGACCGCGTCCTTGGTGAACGCCGGGGGCACGAAGGCGATCGACACGTCTGCGCCGGTCTCCTTGATGGCCTCGGCGACCGTGCCGAACACGGGCAGCTCGACGCCGCCGTCGTGGGTGACGGTCGTGCCGGCCTTGCGGGCGTTGACGCCGCCGACGACCTGGGTGCCGGCCTTCAGCATGAGCGCCGTGTGCTTGGTGCCCTCGCCGCCGGTGATGCCCTGGACGATGACCTTGGAGTCCTTGTTGAGGAAGATTGACATGCTTGTGCGATCCCTTACTTCGAAGCCAGCTCGGCGGCCTTGTCGGCGCCTTCGTCCATGGTTGCGGCGAGCGTGATGAGCGGGTGCGCGGCGGCGGCGAGGATCTCGCGGCCCTCCGCGACCTTGTTGCCGTCGAGGCGGACCACGAGCGGCTTCGTCGCTGCGTCACCGAGGATCTCGAGCGCCTTCACGATGCCGTTCGCGACCGCGTCGCAGGCGGTGATGCCACCGAAGACGTTGACGAACACGCTCTTCACCTGGGCGTCGCCGAGGATGACGTCGAGACCAGCTGCCATGACTTCGGCCGAGGCGCCGCCGCCGATGTCGAGGAAGTTGGCCGGCTTCACGCCGCCGTGCTGCTCGCCTGCGTAGGCGACGACGTCGAGCGTGGACATGACGAGTCCAGCCCCGTTGCCGATGATGCCGACCTCGCCGTCGAGCTTGACGTAGTTGAGGTCGTTCTCCTTGGCCTTGAGCTCCAGGGGGTCCTCGGCTGCGGTGTCTTCGAGTTCGGCGTGGTTCGGGTGACGGAAGGCGGCGTTCTCGTCGAGCGAGACCTTGCCGTCGAGGGCGACGATGCGCCCCTCCTCCGTGAGGACGAGCGGGTTGACCTCGACGAGCGTCGCGTCCTCACCCTTGTAGACGTCGTAGAGCTTCACGAAGACGTCGGAGACCTGGTCGACGAGCTCCTCGGGGAAGTTCGCAGCCTTCGCGATCTCCACCGCGGCAGCCTTGTCGACACCGGTGAGCGGGTTCACCTCGATGCGCGCGAGCGCCTCGGGCTTCTCGACCGCGAGCTGCTCGATCTCCATGCCGCCCTCGACGCTCGTGAGCGACAGGTAGGACCGGTTGGCGCGGTCGAGCAGCACCGAGAAGTAGAACTCCTGGGCGATGCGTGCGCCTGCCGCGACCATCACGCGCTTGACGACGTGACCCTTGATGTCGAGTCCGAGGATGGCCTTCGCCGCCTCGTAGGCCTCGTCGGGGGTCTTGGCGACCTTGACGCCGCCGGCCTTGCCGCGGCCTCCGACCTTCACCTGGGCCTTGACGACGACCACGCCGCCGAGACGCTCGGCCGCGGCACGCACCTCGTCCGGGGTGTCGGCGATGATGCCGGCGAGGACCGGCACCTCGTACTGCTCGAACAGGTCTCGTGCCTGATACTCGTAAAGATCCACGTGTCATTCCCATCCGCGCTTCGCGCGTTCTGCTGTGATTGTCGTGGCGATTTTCGGCCGCGCGTTATCTCGGCGGCGAGAGAAAAAGGGCCAGTGACGACTCTACCCCCAGCGCTGCGCCGCAACCGGACGTTCACAGTGAACGACTAAGGTCGGGTCCATGACCGGCATGGCGGACCTCGCTCGCGAGGGCATCCTCGTCGCCGGCGCCGGACGGGCCATCCTGCTGCAGATCGCGGACCCCTCGGTCGCCGCCGGGGTGGCGCGGCACAGCGACTTCGGTTCCCGCCCGCTCGACCGGCTGCACGCCACCCTCACCTTCGTGTACGCGCTCGCCCTCGGCACGCCGGACGAGCAGCGCAGCGCGGCCCGACGGGTGAACCACGCCCACGCGCCGGTCCGTGCCCAGCCGGGCGAGGCCGCTCCCGGGTACTCGGCGTTCGACCACGAGGCGCAACTCTGGGTCGCGGCGACGCTGTACGACACCGCCGTCCAGGTCTACGAGCTCGTGTTCGGCGCGCTCGACGAGGAGTCGCGGGAGCGCCTGCACCGTGAGTACGCGATCGTGGGGACGAGCCTGCAGCTCCCGCCCGACCGTTGGCCTCCGACCCGCGCCGCGTTCGACGAGTACTTCGCGGCCCGGGTCGCCGGACTCGAGGTCACCGCGGAGGCGCATGCCGTCTCGGTCGAGCTCATGACCGCGCGCGCGGCACCTGTCGCCGTCCGGTGCCTACTCCCGCTCGTCCGGCTCGTGACGGCGGGGCTGCTACCCGACGGCTTGCGGGCCGCGTACGGGTTCCGGTGGACGCCGCGGCAGCAGCGTCGCTTCGCACGGCGGGTCGCCGTCGCGCGAGCAGTCTGGCCGCGTCTTCCGCAGCGGCTGCGCGCGGCACCCTCCGCCTGGTACCTCCGCGCGATGCGAGAGCGCGATCGCACGGAAGCGGCCCGCCACCTCAGCTGAGGACGTTCGAGCACCGCCCTCCACAGCCCAGTGACGGAGCCGTCCCGTCCACATTCGGATCCTCACGCGGCTGGTCGCTGCACCGCGGTTCGCACGATGGGGGCATGACAACACACCACCTCCCCCAGACCAGCCGTATCTTCGACGGCAGACCACGGATACTCCGTCTCCTCGCCGCCGTCCCGATCCTGCTGACGCTCGTCCTCGGCATCGTCCTTGGCGGCGCCACCGCGTCCTCCGCACTGACCGCCACCGGTGCGGCCTACGGCCACCGCGACGCCTCGAACGGCCGCTGGCTCGGCTCGTGGGCCTTCGACGACGGGACGGTCGGATTCTGCATCAACCTTGACCTCCCGATCCCGCCGGGTCACGCCTACGAACACGTCGACGGAGACTCGCTCGGGTGGTTCACCCCGGAGGATGCCGCACGCCTGGCCTACCTCTCGCGTCATTGGGGTGCCAGCCAGGACGCCGACGAAGCGGCCGCCGGTCAGCTCGCCACCTGGATGATCACCGGCCTGAACGGCATGACACCGGCGCAGATCGCCGCGAGAGCCGGAGCGAGCGCCGACCGGGTGCTCTCCCTCGCCCAGCAGATGCTCGCCGAGGCGGACGGCCCCGGGGGCGCGAGCCGGGGAGCGAGCGCCACCATGTCGATCGAACGCGGCGAGGACGGATTCGACCTCGTCCGAACGGAACTCGCCGTCGACTTCATCTCATCCGGGGTCACCACGCTGCCGCCGGGTACCCACACCGGGACGGTCTCCCTCGACGGCGCGACCTTCGAGGACGGCACCACCGAACGGGTCGTCGGGAACGGCGAGAGCCAGCGGATCCTGCCCGCCACCGACGGGGCCGTCGTGTCGTTCTCGGCGAGTGCGACCTTCGGCGAGCTGCCGTACGGTTCAGGACTCACGATCGCCCGCAGCGCGGCCAACGTGCAGAGTGTCCTCGTCGCCCGCCCCATCACGGTCTCGGCCGGGGCGAGTGCCGACCGGGAACGGCCGACGCCACTCCCGTTCCAGCCGATCGTCGCCACCACGACCTCGCACGCGACGGCGACTCCGGGAGCGGAGATCACCGACCGGCTGTCGGTCGGGATCGCGACCGGCGCCGGCCTGGCCGCGGAGTGGGGCCTCGTCGGCCCGGAGGGCGGACCGTACACGCCGATCCCGGTGACCGTCCGAAGCCAGCTGCTCGGTCCCTTCGCGGAGCGCCCGGTCGAGGCACCAGAGGTCCCGCTCGGAGCACCGGTGGTCTGCGAGGTCGAGACGCTCGTGGATGCAGGCCCCGGTGAGTACACGACGCCGTCCTGTGTCCTGCCCGCGGACGGCTACTACGTCTGGGTCGAGCGCATCGAACCGAGTGACACCCTGCCGGAGGACGGTGGCGCGATGATCCGTCCCTGGCGGTCCGCCTTCGGGGTCGCGTCGGAGATCACGCTCGCGTCGACACCGCCCGTCCACGAGAAGCGCCTCGCCGAGACCGGTGCCGACGACCGGTCCCTCCTCCTCGCAGGTTCGGCGGCGATCGGAGCGCTCGCCCTCGGTGGTGTCCTGCTCGCTCTCCGTCGACGGATCACTCCGAGTGGAGCGGGTGCGGCGCTCAGCGCACGTCGAGGAGGGGTGCGAGCTGGGCGCGGTCGACGTCCAGCCACGGCGCCGCTGGGTTCACGATGATCCCGGTGATGCCCTCGTCGCTGCGGAGCGCGGCCGCCAATTCCGCGGCGGTCACGGGATACGCGTCGTCGCCGCGGCCGAGCGCCGCGATCTCGATGGGCGAGGTGAAGACCTCCAGCAGACGACGCTCGCCGAGGCGGGTCTCAGCAATGCCGACGGACTTGCGGTTGCCGTCCTCGTCGACCTCGGCGCGACCGGCCACGAACCCGCCGTGCGCGGCGAGGGCGGCGACCAACCGCTGGAGGGCATCGGGTTCCCGCGGCTGGGCGAGCGCCTGCTTGGCGAGGTCGTTGTTCCGGCCGTCACCGAAGAGACGGGCGATGAGTGTCTTCGGGACGACGGCACTCGCCTTCCCGTCGGCGGGGTTCAGCACGATACCGGCGTAGCCTTCACCAGCCGCCTGACGCAGCGCCCACACCGCGTCCACCGCGACCCCGGAGACGGGGCCCTCGGCAGTCCGCGTCTTCTCGAGCTCTCGCGGCGAGGTGAAGGCGAGGAGGTAGACGGCTCCCTCCGGGTCGCGGTGGACGCCGAGCGGGACGCGTCCCGCGGCCTTGTCCTCTTCCGAGACACCGTCGAGGCTCGTGGACAGCAGGAGCTTGCCCTGGATGCTCTGGCGCAGGACGTGCATCATCGCACGCTCGTCACCGCCTTCGGCCAGGGCTGTGAGCGCCTGGGCGAGGTCGACGTTCGTGTCGGGCTCCCCGGCCGCGGGCGCCGGAGCGGCCGCCGGGGCGGCCGGTACCGACACGGGGGCCTCAGGTGTCCGTGCCGCGGAACTGACCGTCGTGACCGAGATGGGCACGTGCGGAACCGATTCGGCGACCGCGGGGGTCGCGTCCTCCTCGGTTTCCCGGGCGGAGGTCGCTGCCTCCGCCGCTGCGGATCGGGCATCGGACGCGTTGCGCTTGGAGAACAGAGCCATGATGCCTCAGCCTAGAGGCTTCGCCGGGACTGGGGAACCTGATGCCGCCGGGGACGGCCGACGGGACCGGGGTTCACTCCACCTTCTCGATCGGGGCGATCTTGATCAGCAGCTTCTTGGCTCCCGCCGACTCGAACTGCACGTGGGCGATGCGTTTCGCGCCCTCGCCGGTGACGGCGTTCACCCGCCCCACACCGAAGTCGGCGTGGGAGATGCGGTCGCCGGGAGCGAGCTCGAGATCGCCGTTGTCGCGGACCTTCGCCGTGATGCGGTTGGCCCAGGCCGTCTCCGGCTTGCTCGAACCGCCGGAGAACCGGGTGTCGCCCGCGGAGGCGCCCTCGGGGAGGGAGCGGACCGACCAGCGGTCGCTCGAGGGGGCACGACGGGCGTTCAACGCACGCGACTGCGTGCCACCACGACCGTTGACGTTGCCGGGCGACTGGCGCCACTCGATGAGTTCCGCCGGGATCTCCTGGAGGTAGCGGCTGGGCATCGCGACGGCCGTCTCGCCGTACTGCGCACGCGTCATCGCCAGCGAGAGGTACAGGCGCTTGCGGGCGCGCGTGATGCCGACGTAGAACAGACGTCGCTCCTCAGCTGGGCCGCCAGGCTCGTTCGCCGACATCCGGTGCGGGAGGAGGTCCTCCTCGATGCCCGTCAGGAAGACCGCGTCGTACTCGAGGCCCTTCGCCGTGTGCAAGGTCATGAGCGACACGCTGCCCGTCGCGTCGTCGAGGTCGTCGGCCGCGGCGACGAGCGAGACCTCGGTCAGGAAGTCGACGATGCCGCCGTCGGGGTTGTTCTTGGCGAACTCCTTGGTGACGGCGATGAGCTCGTCGACGTTCTCGGCTCGTGCCTCATCCTGCGGGTCGCGACTGTTGCGCAGCGAATCGAGGTAGCCGCTCTTCGTCATGAGGAGCGACAGGACGTCGCCGACCGCGGTAGCGGACGCCGTCGGGCGGTCGGCTGCAGCGGCCTCGTCGAGCGCAGCCTGCGCTTCGTCGAGGAGGGCCGACAACTGCAGGATCGCGCTCGTGACCTTCGGCCCGAGCCCGAGGGCGTCGGCACGCCGCATGGCCTCGCGGAAGGTGACGCCGTTGTTCTCGGCGAAGCTCGCGAGTGCCGTCTCCGTCGCCGGCCCGATGCCACGTTTGGGCGTGTTCAGGATGCGCCGCAGCGCCATGATGTCGGCCGGGTTCGCGACCGACACGAGGTAGGCGAGGGCGTCCTTGATCTCGGCGCGTTCGTAGAACTTGGTGCCGCCCATGATCCGGTACGGGAGGGCCGCGCGGATGAAGATCTCTTCGAGCGCACGGGTCTGGGCGTTGGTGCGGTAGAACACGGCGATGTCGCTGTAGGCCGTACCGGCGTTCCGGAGCTTCTCGATCTCGTCGGCGATGAACTGCGCCTCGTCGTGGCCGGAGTACCCCGTGAAGCCGACGATCTTCTCCCCGTCGCCGACGGCCGTCCAGAGCTTCTTGTCCTTGCGGTCGAAGTTGTTGGAGATGACCGCGTTGGCCGCCGAGAGGATGTTCTGCGTGGAGCGGTAGTTCTGCTCGAGCAGCACCACCTTGGCGCCCGGGAAGTCGCGCTCGAATTCGGTGATGTTCCGGATGTCGGCCCCGCGGAAGGCGTAGATCGACTGGTCCGAGTCGCCGACGACGGTGAGCGAGGCACCCTCGGTGCGGGTGACGGCGAGCTGATCCGTGCCGGCCTCAGGTGCGCGGGTGAGCTCCCGGATGAGCGAGTACTGGGCGTGGTTGGTGTCCTGGTACTCGTCGACGAGGATGTGGCGGAACCGCTGCTGGTACTGCGCGGCGACGTGCGGGAACGCCCGGAAGAGGAACACCGTCTGGCTGATGAGGTCGTCGAAGTCGAAGGCGTTCGCGTCGGCCAGCGCGCGCGTGTACTTCCGGAAGACCTGCAGGAACACGAGTTCCTGGGGGTCGTTCGTGTTGATCGTGCGGGAGTACGACTCGACGTCCGACAGCTCGTTCTTGAGCTTCGAGATCTTCGCCGAGGTGTTCGACGGCGTGAAGCCGTATGCGTCGGCTTCGAGCTCCTTGATGATGCGCTTCAACAGGGCACGTTGGTCGCCGCTGTCGTAGATCGTGAAGTTCTTGGTGAAGCCGAAGTGCTCGGCCTCGCGGCGGAGGATGCGGACGCAGGCGGAGTGGAAGGTGGAGATCCACATGCCCTGAGCGGCCTGGCCGACGAGCGCTTGCACCCGCTCGCGCATCTCAGCGGCGGCCTTGTTGGTGAAGGTGATCGCCAGGATCTGGCTCGGCCAGGCCTCGCGCTGTTCGAGCAACAGCGCAACGCGGCGGGTGAGCACACTCGTCTTGCCGGACCCGGCACCGGCGACGATGAGCAGGGCCTGGCCCCGGTACTCCACCGCGATCCGTTGCTGCGGGTTGAGCCCCTCCAGCAGCCGACTCCCGCCGGCACGCTCGTCGGAGGACGACTCGGGGACGGTTGCCGTGGGCCAGCCGACGATCACCGGTTGCACGGCGTCGGCGTTCGAAGAAGGAGAGCTCGCCATATCGCCTGCAAGTCTAGGCGCTGCCTCCGACATCGCTCGGCCGAGCACCGCCGTCGCGGTGATCCGCCCGGTCGCCGGCCGCCGACCGTGCGGCGACACCGAGGTCGGCCTGGTCGACGAAGCAGCCGTCGACCCCCGAGGAGAGCACCAGGACGAACTCCTCGAGCCATCGACCGACCGCCGCTGGATCGGCCCCGTCCCGGAAGGGTGGCGCGAGGAACCGGTTCTCGGGGCGGAGGGTCCAGGTGTAGACGCGCAGGCCCGCCGCGTGGGCGCGCTCCACGAGGTCCGTCGGCCGGGCGCCGTCGTCGTCGCCCAGGTCGATGAGCATCGCCTTGTCCACGCTGATGGCGTCGACCTCGAGGGCGAGCGCCGCGAGTCCGGCGTCGGTCATCGCGTCGGCATAGGACGGGGCCTCATCCCCCAGGCGGGCGACGAGGTCGCTCGGCCTGCCGGACCGCTCGATGAGGTAGACGAACTCCGCCTGCACCCGACGGGCCTGCAACGCCGTGAGGACCGACTGCTCGAACGACTCGACGATGAGCGGCTCGGCATCGGGATCGGCGCCGAAGCCCAGGGCGGCGAGCTCCTCCGCCAGGAGCCGGTCGAGCGGGAGGCCGATCGACGCGAAGTAGTCGGCGTGCTTCACCTCGGCCACGATGCCGACGGGTCGTCGGTGCGCTTCGGCCGCACTGCGCACGACCGCGACGAGGTCGGCGAACCGCAGGATGCCCTCGGTGCCGTCGAATCCCGCACTCACCGTCCGTACCTCGGGGATCCGCTCACGTGCGGTCAGGGTCGACAGCTCGGCCCAGGTGAAGTCCTCGGTGAACCACCCGGTCAGCTCGTGGCCGTCGACGCGCTTCGTCGTCCGCCGATCGGCGAACTCCGCTCGGGCGGCGACATCGGTCGTCCCGGAGATCTCGTTCTCGTGTCGGACCACGAGGACTCCGTCCTTCGACGCGACGAGATCGGGCTCGACGGCGTCCGCACCGAGCGCAACGGCCAAGCGGTAGGAGGACTCGGTGTGCTCGGGGCGGTAACCGGGAGCCCCGCGGTGTCCGATGACGAGCGGGTTGGGCAGGGAGTCGATGCGCACGCCATCAGCCTAGGACGACGCTCCGGCGTGCGCGCAGGGTGCCGGCTGTCAGCCCGCCGCGAACATCGGCGTCCGTTCGGGGTTTTCCACGCGCGACCCGGCTGATTCAAAGGGAACTCGGATACTCTGGGTGTCAGCAGCGCCGCTTGGCGCGACACAGCCTCCACGACTGAGAGTAGGAATCAGCCATGGCCCTCGACAATCCCGCGTTCTCGAAGAACCCGGCATTCGCGAAGCAGGGAGGCGGGACGCTGCAGGCAGCTCAAGCAGCGAACCCCTCGCTGACCGCAGAACAGCTCCGCAAGATGTACGAGCAGCCCACCGCACCGGCGGGCGTCGGCACCGCCGACCGCATGACGATCGAGAACACGCTCGTCAAGACGCTCGGCTCGTTCGCCGTCCTCGTCGTGTTCGCCGTCATCTCCTGGATGTGGACGACCTCCCTCCTGCAGGCAGGCAGCGGCTACGCCCTCCCCATGATCATCGGCATGATCGGTGGCCTCGGCCTCGGTCTCGTCAACTCCTTCAAGAAGGAGCCGGTCCCGGCGCTCATCCTCGGATACGCCGTCTTCCAGGGACTCTTCGTCGGCGGCATCTCGCGCGTCTTCGAGGCGAACCCGGCCTGGTCCGGCGTCGTCGTCCAGGCGGTCCTCGCGACCCTCGCCGTCGTCGGCGTGACCCTCGCGCTCTTCGCGAGCGGCAAGGTCCGCGCCTCGAAGAAGCTGACGAAGGTCTTCCTCGTCGCCATCATCGGCTACGGCGTCTTCCAGCTCCTCAACCTCGTGCTCATGTTCACGGGCGTGCTGAACAACCCGTTCGGCCTCTACGGCGCGACGATCTTCGGCATCCCGCTCGGGATCGTCATCGGCATCTTCGCGGTGCTCATGGGTGCGTACTCGCTGGTGCTCGACTTCGACTTCATCCAGCGTGGCGTGCAGAACCGCGCACCCGCCAAGTACGGCTGGACCGGCGCCTTCGGCATCATGGTCACGGTCATCTGGATCTACGTCGAGATCCTGCGTCTGCTGGCCATCTCCCGCAACTAGGAGCGCACGCAGTGCAAGGCCCGTCCCGTTCGCGGGGCGGGCCTTCGTCGTTCCCCGCCCCGGTCCCTGAGCCTTCCCCGGTCCCTGAGCCTGTCGAAGGGCGCGAAAACGACGGAAGACCGCCCCGCGAACGGGACGGCCTTCCGACGACTCAGGGAGCGATCACTCCCACTCGATGGTCCCCGGTGGCTTCGACGTGACGTCGAGTACGACGCGGTTGACGTCCTTCACCTCATTGGTGATGCGGTTGCTGATGCGCGCGAGGACGTCGTACGGCAGGCGGGTCCAGTCGGCGGTCATGGCGTCTTCAGACGAGACCGGTCGCAGCACGATCGGGTGGCCGTAGGTGCGGCCGTCGCCCTGGACGCCCACGGAACGGACGTCCGCCAGCAGGACCACGGGGCACTGCCAGATCTCCTGGTCGAGCCCGGCCGCGGTCAGTTCCTCGCGGACGATCGCGTCGGCGTCGCGGAGGAGGTCGAGACGCTCGGCCGTGACCTCACCGACGATGCGGATACCGAGTCCGGGACCGGGGAACGGCTGACGGCCGACGATCTCCTCCGGGAGGCCCAGCTCGCGACCGATCGCCCGGACCTCGTCCTTGAACAGGGTGCGCAGGGGCTCGACGAGTTCGAACTGCAGGTCTTCCGGCAGGCCGCCGACGTTGTGGTGGCTCTTGATGTTGGCCGTACCGGATCCGCCGCCGGACTCGACGACGTCGGGGTACAGCGTGCCCTGGACGAGGAAGCGGATGGGCTCACCCTCGCTCTGGGCCTCCTTCACGAGGTCGATCTCGGCCTGTTCGAAGGACCGGATGAACTCGCGGCCGATGATCTTGCGCTTCTGCTCCGGGTCGCTGACGCCGGCGAGGGCCGACAGGAACTGCTCGCGGGCGTCGACCGTGACCAGCCGGACACCGGTCGAGGCGACGAAGTCCTCCTCGACCTGGCGTCGCTCGTCCTTCCGGAGCAGGCCGTGGTCGACGAAGATGCAGACGAGCTGGTCGCCGACGGCCTTGTGGACGAGCGCCGCGGCGACGGCCGAGTCGACACCGCCGGAGAGCCCGCAGATGACCTTCGCGTCGCCCACCTGGGCGCGGATGCGGTCGACCTGTTCGGCGATGACGTTGCCGCTGTTCCAGTCGGCCGGGATGCCGGCCGCCCGGTGGAGGAAGTTCTCGAGCACCTGCTGGCCGTAGGCGGTGTGCTTGACCTCGGGGTGCCACTGGACGCCGTAGAGGCCGCGTTCCGCGTTCGCGAAGGCGGCGACCGGGGTCGAGGCGGTCGAGGCGAGGACCTCGAAGCCCTCGGGGGCCTTGGAGACGGAGTCGCCGTGGCTCATCCACACGTTCTGCTCGGTCGGGACGCCGTGCAGGAGCGTGCCAGGGACGTCGACGACGCTGGTCGCGTCGGTCGAGCCGTACTCCCGGAGACCGGTGTGCGCGACCTCTCCGCCGAGCTGCTTGGCCATGACCTGGAAGCCGTAGCAGATGCCGAAGGTCGGGACGCCGAGCTCGAGGATGTCCTCGTCGAGCGACGGGGCGCCCGGCTCGTACACGCTGGACGGACCGCCGGACAGCACGATCCCGACAGGGTTCTTGGCGGCGACCTCGGCGGCGGACACGGTGTGCGGCACGATCTCGGAGTACACGCCGGCTTCGCGGACGCGCCGCGCGATCAGCTGCGCGTACTGCGCGCCGAAGTCGACGACGAGGACCGGTCGGGCGGCGGTCTGCTCCGCTGCGGCGGCGGGGGTGGTTTCACTCACTGCATGGACTCCACGGGTTCGGCGGCCGCTGCTGCTTCGCGGCCGGAGAGGTAGCCCTTCACTTCCCGCGGGATGCGGCTCTCGAAGAAGAAGGACAGGAACGGGATGATGCCGCCGAGCGCGAGCCAGAGCAGACGCAGGACGTTCCACCGCATGAGGCTCCAGAGCCGGAACGCGGCGAACAGGTACACGACGTAGAACCAGCCGTGGATGATGAGGATGCCCGTGCTGAGGTTGACCGCGGTGGCGGTGCCGGAGGGCACGAAGGCGAGGAAGCCGTAGGCACCGCCGAGCTCGAGCTCGAGGCCGAACGCGTACTTCATGAGCATCTCGGCGCAGAGCGACAGGAGCAGCACACCGGTGATGGGGGCGGCCACCTGGTAAAACTTCAGCGCGCCTCGGATCGCGGGAAACGTCGACGGTTTCGGCTGGAGGGGCATGCCCCCATCCTACCCGCGGCCGCCCGGCGACCGGACATCACGGACGGAGCGCTGCGGCTTCCTCCTCGGCGTCCTCGAGCTCCTCGATCTCGCGCTCCCAGGCGTCCTTGGCGAGCCGGAACCAGAGGAACACGGCGAAGCACGCGAAGACGACCCACTCGGCTGCGTAGAAGATGTTCAACCAGTTGAGCTGGATCTCCTGGCTGGGCGCGGGTGACGAGATGGGCTCGAGTCCGTCGACGGCGACGTCGTCCACGACGAACGCGCTGAACACCCGCAGGCCGTCGGCGTCGTTCCAGCGGTTCAGCAGGGCGGCGACCGACATGTTGTCGAGGTCGGTCGGTGCGGCGTCCGCAGCCGGCTCCTCCGGGCCCTCCGGCGGGTTCAGTCGCCCTTCGAGCTCGACGGCGCCGGTGGGGGCGTCCGCGTTCAACGCCTCTGCGACGCGGTCGGCGGTCTCGCGGTCCTTCGTCCACCCGAGCGCGACGGCGAGACCGGCCTGGTCGGGGCGGTCGGTCGCCAGGTGGCCCGTCACCCAGTACCCGAGCGTGCCGTCGTTCACCCGGTTGCCCACCACCAGGTAGTCCTCCGGTACCCACGTGCCCGAGACGCTCACCCGCTGGCCGGCGTCCGCCTCTCGGATGCCGACGCCCGGCTCGAGGACGTCTGCGAGCGGCCGGACCGACTCGGTCTCAGTCGGTACCACCTGCCCGGATTCGATGGCGCGAGCGAGCTGCCACTGCCCGAGCGCGGCGAACGCGCCCGCGACGGCGAGACAGAGGACGAGGACGCCGATCCACCGCGGACGCAGCATGACGGAGCGGAGCGTCGGACGGACCTGTCCGTGGTTGTCGGGGCCTGGTGCCGACGGGGCGGTGCTAGTAATCGGGCTCTCGCTTTCGTGCTGGTGGTTCCTGGTCGTTCATCGCCTGTTCGACGAGTCGGTCGATGGCCGCCTGATCGGTTTCGACGGACGTCGTGTCCTGGTCGTCGCCCGCACCCTCGACGAGCGCGATGGCCTCCTCCGCCGTCGTGTCGAGCTGCTCCGCTGGGCGCGCCTTCCTGCGACGCGGACGGAGTACGACGGCGCCGATCTGCTCGGACCGACCGGCGACGATCGGGCCCATCACGGCCATGATGAGCACGTAGAGCCCGGCGAACGGTTGGATGAGCGGATTGAGACCGGCGCTCAGTGAGAGCGTCGCGAGGATGAGGGCGAACTCGCCGCGATTCTGCAGGATGACCGCGGCGTTGATCCCAGCTTGCGGCCCGAGTCCGTTGAGCCAGGCGACGAACTGACCGGCCACGACGTTGAGGACCACCGTCATGAGGACGGCGAGGAGCACCGGGACGAGGACGCTGCCGAACTTCGTCGCGTCGAGCGCAAGGCCGAAGTTCAGGAAGAAGAACGCACCGAACACGTCGCGGAGCGGGATCGCGATCTGCTCGATCTTGTTGCGGAACCGGGTGGCACCGAGGACCAGGCCGATGAGGAACGCGCCGATCGCGTCGGTGACTCCGAGGAGCTCCCCGATGCCGCCGAACGCGACCGCGAGGCCGAAGAACAGGATCGTGAAGAGCTCGTCGTCCTTGGTGCGGAACAGCCTCGACACGAACCGTCCGCCGAACCGCGCGATCGCGAACATCACGAGGATGAACGTGAAGGCGATCGCGAGCTTGCCGATGACGGGCCACACCTCGGTCTCGCCGCTCAGGACGACACCGACGATGGCGAGGTAGATCGCGATGAAGATGTCCTCCACCACGGTGACGCCCAGGATCATCGGCGTCTCGTCGTTCGTCAGCCGTTTGAGCTCGATGAGGAGCTTCGTGACGATCGCGCTCGAGCTCGTCGCCGTGATGCCGGCGATGATGAGCGCCTCCCGCGTGCCCCACCCGACCAGGAACCCGAACACCAGCCCGGCGGCCATGTTGACGAGGATGTAGGAGCCGCCGGAGACGATGAGCTTCCCGGCGTTGCCGAAGAACTCGTCCTGATCGAACTCCAGGCCGAGATTGAACAGCAGGAGCACCAGGCCGAAGACGGCGATGAGTTCGATCTGTGCGCTCGCGAAGTCGAGCGGGAACCAGCCCGTGTACGGACTCGCGAGCAGGCCGACGAGCATGTAGACGGGGATCGACGGGAGGCCGATCAGCTTGCCGAGGCGGCCGAGGATGTAGGCGATGACGAACAGGACGCCGAGGATGAGCAGATCCTGGCCGAGGTGGGGGTTGTCGGTCGCGGCGTGCAGCATGCCTACCCTCCGGGCGGAGCGTCGACGGCGACCTTCTTGACGGCGCCCGAACGGAAGTAGGCGAAGGCCTTGGCGACCTTCTCGGGGCTGCCCGCGACGACGAGGGTGTCTCCCGGGAAGACCCGGAAGTCCGCCGCGGGGGCCGGGTTGGCGGAGTCGCCGCGCACGACGGCGACGACGGTCAGCCCCACCATGCCCTTCTCGGCGGGGTTGCCGAGCGGCTGCCCGGCGATGTGGTCTTCGTAGTCGACGGTGAACCAGTCGATGCTGAGGCCGGGGATCTGGTCGAGCGCACTGAGCGACTCGGTGATCTGCGTGCCACCGAGGAGTTCGGCCAGCGTGTGCGCCTCGTCCTCGTTGAGCCGGAGCGACACCTTGCCGGCATCGGCACCGTCCTCATGGTCGGCGAAGGTGATGAGGTCACTGTGGCCGGACCGGTGGGCGATGACGCCGACCTTGCCGCCGTCGTCCGTGACGAAGGTGTGGAGCACACCGACCCCGGGAAGTTTGACCCGCCGAACATCCACCATGGCTGTACTCCTCAGGCTTGTTGTGGCAGTCCTCCTAGTCTATCCGCCACACCTGGCCCGCTCGCCCGAGGCGCCCGCAGCCGTTGCGCTGCGGGCGATCACCGCCGGTTCAGGCCCCTGGGACGATGTCCGGTGCCTCCAGGCGCACGCGGTCGGCGGCCTCGTCGTTCGGCTGCTCCTGCGAGGCCCGCTCCGCCGCGACGCGCGTGAGGTAGTAGGAGACCTCCTTCTCGATGCGCTCCTCGTCCCATCCCAGGACCCCACCCATGAGCTTCGCCGCGACCGGGGCCGCCGAGACACCGCGGTCCCAGGCCTCGATGGAGATGCGCGTCCGACGGGCGAGGACGTCGTCGAGGTGGAGGGCACCCTCGTGGGAGGCCGCGTAGACGACCTCCGCCCCGATGTAGTCGTCCGCCCCCGGAAGCGCTTCGGCGAGCGTCGGGTCCTCCTTGATGAGGTCGAGCAGTTCGTCCGTCAGGACGCCGTAGCGGTTCAGCAGGTGCTCGATGCGCGCCGTGTGCACCCCGAAGGCCCGCGCGATCTTGCCACGCTTGTTCCAGGCCGCCTGGTACCCCTCGGCTCCGAGGAGGGCGATGTTCTCCGTCGCACTGGCCGGGATCTTGCCGTCGAGTGCGTCCACCGCGGCGTCGATCGCGTCCTTCGCCATGACCCGGTAGGTGGTCCACTTGCCGCCGGCGATGACCACGAGACCGGGCACGGAATGGGCGACGAGGTGCTCGCGCGACAGTTTCGACGTCTGCTCCGATTCGCCGGCCAGCAGCGGACGGAGGCCGGCGTAGACACCCTCGACGTCCTCTCGGGTCAGCGGCACGGCGAGGATCGTGTTGACGTGGTCGAGCAGGTAGTCGATGTCGGCCGCGGTCGCCGCCGGGTGCGCCTTGTCGAGGTGCCAGTCCGTGTCCGTCGTGCCGATGAGCCAGTGCCGACCCCAGGGGATGACGAAGAGGACGCTCTTCTCCGTGCGCAGCAGGAGACCCATGTTCGACTGGAAGCGGTCGCGCGGGACGACGAGGTGGATGCCCTTCGACGCGCGGACCTTGAACTGGCCCCGCTCCCCCACCATCGACTGCGTGTCGTCGGTCCACACCCCGGTCGCGTTGACGACCTGCTTGGCGCGGATCTCGAAGCGCTCGTCGGTCTGCAGGTCGTGCGCCTTGACGCCCACGACGCGCTGTCCGACCTTGACGAACCCCTCGACCCGTACGCGGCTCGCGACGTGCGCGCCATAGGCCGACGCCGTCCGCGCGAGTGACGAGACGTATCGGGCGTCGTCGACCTGGGCGTCGTAGTAGGTGAGTCCGCCGACGAACGCGTCCGACTTGAGGCTCGGGATCGAGGTCAGGACCTGGCGCTTGGACAGGTGGCGGTGGTGCGGGACGCCTGGTGGACGGCCACCGCTCCAGCTGAAGAGGTCGTAGAGCAGCATGCCGGCGCCGATGTAGAGGCGCTCGAAGACCGGCTTGTTGAGCGGGTACAGGAACCGGACCGGCTTCACCAGGTGCGGCGCGATGCGCTGCAGCAGCAACCCGCGCTCGATGAGCGCCTCTCGGACGAGTCGGAAGTCGAGTTGTTCGAGATAGCGGATACCCCCGTGCACGAGCTTCGAGGACCGGCTCGAGGTGCCGCTCGCCCAGTCGCGTGCCTCGAGCAGACCGGTGCTCAGACCGCGCGTGACGGCGTCGAGCGCAGCACCGGTGCCCACGATGCCACCACCGACGACGAGGATGTCGAGCTCTTTCGACTTCAACGCTTCGATCGCGGCGTCGCGCTCCTCCATCCCCAGTTTGGTGGAACGTGACACGTTGTTGTGGGTGGTGGCCATCGTCGAACTCCGCTCGCTGGAACCGCCCTCGCGATGATCCTGCCGGAGGCAGGTGCTCGTCCACGAGGCTCTGCCTCAGAGGCTAGTCGGCGCGATGCGACCCGACAACCGCTTGCGGAAGCGACTCGCTTCCGGCAGGGCTAGGCGCCCTGGTAGGGCGCGACGACGACCTCGACCCGCTGGAACTCCTTGAGGTCGGAGTAGCCGGTGGTGGCCATCGAGCGACGGAGCGCGCCGATGAGGTTGGCCGTGCCGTCCGACTTCGGCGACGGGCCGTACAGGATCTCCTCGAGGGTCGCGACGGTGCCGACCTCGACCCGGCGTCCGCGCGGCAGGTGCAGGTGGTGCGCCTCGGCACCCCAGTGCCAGCCACCGCCGGGTGCGTCCGTGGCGCGGGCCAATGCGGTCCCGAGCATGACGGCGTCGGCACCCATCGCGACGGCCTTGACGATGTCACCCGAGGTCCCGAGACCGCCGTCGGCGATGACGTGCACGTAGCGGCCGCCGGACTCGTCGAGGTAGTCGCGACGCGCACCGGCGACGTCGGCCACGGCGGTCGCCATCGGGGCGTGGATGCCGAGCGAGGCCCGCGTGGTGGAGGCGGCACCGCCACCGAAGCCGACGAGGACGCCCGCTGCACCGGTCCGCATGAGGTGCAGGGCCGCGGTGTAGGTGGCCGCGCCTCCGACGATCACGGGGACGTCGAGCTCGTAGATGAACTTCTTGAGGTTGAGCGGCTCCTGGTTCTTGGAGACGTGCTCGGCGGACACGGTGGTGCCGCGGATGACGAAGAGGTCGACTCCTGCGGCGACGACCGTCTCGTAGAGCTCCTGCGTGCGCTGCGGCGAGAGGGCGGCGGCGACGGTGACTCCGGCCGCGCGGATCTCGGCGAGCCGAGCGGTGACGAGTTCGGGCTTGATGGGCTCCGAGTAGATCTCCTGCATGCGCGCGGTCGCTCGGCCGACCGGCAACGACCGGATCTCGGCGAGCAGCGGCTCGGGGTCTTCGTACCGCGTCCAGAGGCCCTCGAGGTCGAGGACGCCGACGCCGCCGAGCTGGCCCATCATGATCGCGGTCGTCGGCGAGACGACGGAGTCCATCGGTGCTGCGAGCACCGGGATCTCGAACTGGTAGGCGTCGATCGACCAGGACACCGAGACGTCCTGTGGGTCGCGGGTCCGCCGCGACGGGACGACGGCGATGTCGTCGAACGCGTAGGCGCGCCGTGCGCGCTTTGACCGGCCGATCTCAATATCCATGCTCACCGCACCAGCCTACCGGTCGCCCGGAACGAGGACGGTCCGGCAGGCGGAAGCCTGCCGGACCGTCGGTGTTCGTGCGGGTGCCTACTTGCGGTAGTTGGGCGCCTCGACGACGATCTGCACGTCGTGTGGGTGCGACTCCTTGAGGCCTGCCGAGGTGATGCGGACGAACTTGCCCTTGGCCTTCAGCTCGCCGATGTTGCGCGCGCCGACGTAGAACATGGACTGACGCAGCCCGCCGATGAGCTGGTACGCGACGGCCGACACCGGGCCGCGGTAGGGCACCTGGCCCTCGATGCCCTCGGGGATCAACTTGTCGTCGCTCGGGACGTCGGCCTGGAAGTAGCGGTCCTTCGAGTACGAGGTCTTCTCGCCACGCGTCTGCATGGCTCCGAGCGATCCCATGCCGCGGTAGTTCTTGAACTGCTTGCCACCCACGAACACGAGGTCGCCGGGGCTCTCGTCGGTGCCGGCGAGGAGCGAGCCGAGCATGACGGTGTCCGCACCCGCGACGAGCGCCTTGGCGATGTCGCCGGAGTACTGCAGACCGCCGTCGGCGATGACCGGGACGTTCGCCTCGCGCGCAGCGAGCGACGCCTCGTAGACGGCGGTGACCTGCGGGACACCGACACCCGCGACGACGCGCGTGGTGCAGATGGAACCCGGACCGACGCCCACCTTGATCGCGTCCGCGCCGGCCTCGATGAGGGCCTGCGCGCCGGAGCGGGTCGCGACGTTGCCGCCGATGACGTCGACACCGGCGAACGCCGGGTCGGCCTTGAGCTTGCGGATGATGTCGAGCACGCCTGCGCTCTCACCGTTGGCCGTGTCGACCACGATGACGTCGACGCCGGCGTCGAGCAGCTGGCCCGCACGGGACCAGGCGTCGCCGAAGAAGCCGATGGCCGCACCGACCCGCAGACGACCGGTGTCGTCCTTCGTGGCCAGCGGGTACTTCTCGCTCTTGTCGAAGTCCTTGACGGTGATGAGGCCCTTGAGCTTGCCCGCCTCGTCGACGAGGGGCAGCTTCTCGATGCGGTGCTGCGCGAGGAGCGCCATCACCGCGTTGCGGTCGGTGCCGACGGGAGCGGTCACGAGACCGGTGCTCGTCATGACCTCGCTGACGCGGGTCGTGGCCTTCTCGAACGGCGACACGAAGCGCATGTCGCGGTTCGTGATGATGCCGACGAGCACACCCTTGTCGTCGACGACCGGGAGGCCCGAGATGCGGAACTGGCCGCACAGCTCGTCGACCTCGGCGACGGTGGCGTCGGCCGTGGTGGTGATCGGGTTCGTGATCATGCCCGACTCGCTCCGCTTCACGCGGTCGACCTGTTCGGCCTGGTCGGAGATCGACAGGTTGCGGTGCAGGATGCCGATGCCACCCTCGCGAGCCATCGCGATCGCCATGCGAGCCTCGGTCACGGTGTCCATCGCGCTCGACAGCAGCGGCGTGTTCACGGTGATCCGCTTCGTCAGGCGGGACGAGGTCTCCGCCTCGCTCGGGATGACGTCGGTGTGCCCGGGCAGCAGCAGCACATCGTCATACGTGAGTCCTACGAATCCGAACGGATCAGGCTGGTCCATTTATCCCTCTCATAGCCACGAACACACCGGAGAAACGCAGACCTGCCGGTATCACCATCGTAACCGAGCACGGCCTACCCCTATTCCACGATCCCGACAAATCGATGCGGAGAAATACGCACGGGCGAAACATGTAGGCAATAATCAGGTTCTATCGTCGAACAGCGTTGTCCGACGCAGGAGAACGGTCCACGGAAGTGGCCCGGCACTGGAGGTGCAGTGAAGTTCGCTGGAACGACCCGAAACCCGAGACTGGCACGGAGATTCGTGCTCCTCATCGCCCTGTTGTTCGGGGCCATCACCCTCACGTCCGTCATGAGCGCCGTCCCGGCTCATGCTGACGAGGTGGGCGAGGAGTACGACTTCTACTTCGCTGGGAACGTCAAGTACGACGACAAACCACTCGAAGGCGTGAACATCACGGTCGACGGCAACGGCTACAAGGCCGATGTCGACACCGACGCCGACGGCAAGTGGAAGATCGGCGTCCCCGAGAAAGGTACGTACAAGGTAACGCTCGACGAGGAGACCCTCCCGAAGGGCGTCATCGTCGCCGAGGGCGGCTCGACCATCGAGGCCGAGTTCGGTCTCACCCAATCGAAGTCGGTGAACTTCTTCCTCGGCGAGGGCGTCCGCGTCACCGTCAGCTTCTGGGATCAACTCGCAGAACGACTCGTCAACGGCCTGAACTTCGGGCTCATGCTGGCCCTCGCGGCCATCGGAGCCTCCCTGGTGTTCGGTACCACCGGACTCAGCAACTTCGCCCACGCGGAGATGGTGACCTTCGGCGCGATCATGGCGCTCGTGTTCGGGGTGTTCCTGCAATGGCCGATCTGGTTGGCCATCATCATCGCCCTCGCCCTGAGTGCCGCGTTCGGCTTCGCGCTCGACGCCGGCATCTGGAGACCCTTGAGACGCAAGGGCGTCGGCATCGTGCAGGTGATGATCGTCTCGATCGGCCTGTCGCTGGCGCTCCGCTACGTCTTCCTCTACTTCGTCGGCGGCGGCACGTTCCAGCTGCCCGGTTCGGGAGAGGAGAACATCAAGCTGTTCGGCACGGTCTCGCTCAGCGTGACCGACATGATCAGCATGGCGGTCAGCGTCGTGGTACTCCTCGGCGTGGCCTGGTGGCTCATCAAGACGAAGACCGGCAAGGCGACGCGAGCCATCTCGGACAACCCGAGCCTCGCAGCGGCCAGCGGCATCGACGTCGACCGCGTGGTCCGCATCGTCTGGATCCTCGCAGCGACCCTCGCCGGCCTCTCCGGCATCCTGTGGGCGTACTTCCGACCGGGCATCAAGTGGGACATGGGAGCGCAGTTGCTCCTCCTCATCTTCGCGGCCATCACCCTCGGCGGGCTCGGAACCGCCTTCGGCGCCATGGTCGGCGCCCTCATCATCGGCATCCTCGTCGAGGTCTCGACGCTCTGGATCCCGTCTGACATCAAGTACGTCGGCGCCCTCGTGGTGCTCATCGCGGTGCTCCTCGTGAGACCGCAGGGCATCCTCGGACGTCGCGAGAGAATCGGTTAGGGGCACGCGCATGGACTGGGGAAGCATTCTCTCGAACACGCTCGCTTGGGTCATCAGCCCGGAGACGATCGCGTACGCGCTCGCAGCACTCGGCTTGGCCGTGCACTTCGGCTACGGCGGTCTGTTGAACTTCGGTATGGCGGGGTTCATGGCGCTCGGCGCCTACGGTTACGCCATCTCGATCCTGAGCTTCAACCTCCCGTGGTGGGCGGGCATCATCGTCGGCTGTCTGGCCTCGGTGGTCTTCGCCTTCATCCTCGGCATCCCGACCCTGCGACTGCGGGCGGACTATCTGGCCATCGTCACCATCGCGGCGGCCGAGATCGTCCGACTCCTCTTCACCACGCAGGTCTTCGACGAGTTCACGAACTCGGCCGACGGACTCGGCAACTACCACGAGGGCTTCCGGGCCGCGAACCCGATCCCGCCGGGCACCTACGGCTTCGGGCCCTGGGAGCTCAACGCGAACCAGTGGTGGGTCCGGATCTTCGGCATCCTGCTGCTCGCCGTCGCCGCCCTCCTCGTGTTCCTCCTCATGCGCAGCCCCTGGGGCCGTGTGCTGAAGGGCATCCGTGAGGACGAGGACGCAGTGCGGGCGCTCGGCAAGAACGTGTTCGCCTACAAGATGCAGGCGCTCGTCGTCGGTGGCGTGTTCGGTGCGCTCGGCGGGGTGGTGCTGGCGCTCCCCTCCGCGGTCGTGCCCAGCGTGTACGTCACGAGTCTCACCTTCTTCATCTGGACGATCCTCCTGCTCG
Source organism: Plantibacter sp. VKM Ac-2876 (assembly GCF_015350715.1). Lineage (NCBI taxonomy): Bacteria > Bacillati > Actinomycetota > Actinomycetes > Micrococcales > Microbacteriaceae > Plantibacter > Plantibacter sp. VKM Ac-2876. The sequence goes on from NZ_JADKSI010000002.1 coordinate 1,186,529, forward strand.
GTGGAGCCGCGACGGTCTTCGGGCCGTTGCTCGGCTCGGTGATCTTCTGGGTGATCATGGCGTTCCTCTCGAACGTCCTCCCGGCGCTCGTGAAGGCGGACGTCCTGCCCTTCATGAGCTCGACGCAGGCGTCGACGCTCCGCTACGTGCTGGTCGGTGTCGCGCTCATGCTGATCGTCATCTTCAGGCCGCAAGGCATCCTCGGAAACAAGAAGGAGCTGACCTTTGTCAAGTAACAGCTCACCCACCTCGCGACCGGTCAAGACCACCGGCCTCCACGTCGGCGAGATCGTCCCGGGCGTCAAGAAGGTCGACCCGATCCTCATCGCGGACCAGGTCACCCGGACCTTCGGCGGCCTACAGGCGGTGAACGTGGAGCACCTGGAGGTGCCCCGCAACGCGATCACCGCCCTCATCGGCCCGAACGGTGCCGGTAAGACCACGCTGTTCAACCTGCTGACCGGCTTCGACAAGCCGAACACCGGGACGTGGAACTTCGACGGCAAGAGCCTCGGCGGCGTCCCGGCGTTCAAGGTCGCCCGCATGGGCCAGGTCCGGACCTTCCAGTTGACGAAGGCGCTCGGCCTGCTCACCGTGCTCGAGAACATGAAGCTCGGCGCGACCGGCCAGACCGGCGAGGGCATCTTCTCCAGCCTGGTGAAGCCGCTCTGGCGCAAGCAGGAGGAGGACCTCGAGGTCAAGGCGATGGACCTCCTGCGCCGCTTCAAGCTCGACACCAAGCGTGACGACTACGCGGCCAGCCTGTCCGGTGGGCAGCGGAAGCTCCTCGAGATGGCGCGGGCGCTCATGAGCGATCCGAAGCTCGTCATGCTCGACGAGCCGATGGCCGGCGTCAACCCGGCGCTCACGCAGTCCCTGCTCGACCACATCCTGGCGTTGAAGGACGAGGGCATGACCGTGCTGTTCGTCGAGCACGACATGCAGATGGTCCGGCACATCGCCGACTGGGTGGTCGTCATGGCCGAAGGTCGTGTCGTCGCCGAAGGTCCGCCGGACACCGTCATGGAGGACCCCGCCGTCATCGACGCCTACCTCGGGAGCCACCAGGACGTCGACCTCGGGGTCGTGACCGGCAGGATCGCCGGAGAGGACAGCGCTGCAGCCGAGGAGCTGCTCGCCGAGATCGAGGATGAACGGCTCGCGGCTGGTGCCGAGCCCGAGGAGGAGCGGAAATGAGCGACGTGAAGGGTGCGCCGGTCGGCGGCACCGCGGTCAAGACCGCCGAGATGGTCGTGGAGGTCACCGATCTGACCGCCGGGTACCTCCCCGGCGTGAACATCCTGAACAGTGCCAACCTGACCGCCCGGAAGGGCGAGCTCATCGGCATCATCGGACCGAATGGTGCGGGGAAGTCGACGCTGCTGAAGGCGATCTTCGGACAGGTGAAGGTGCGCAGCGGACAGGTGCTGCTGAACGGCGAGGACATCACGGGGCTCCGGGCGAACAAGCTCGTGGCCCGCGGCGTCGGGTTCGTCCCGCAGACGAACAACGTGTTCCCGAGCCTCACCATCGAGGACAACCTCAAGATGGGGCTGTTCCAGAAGCCGAAGCAGTACAACGAGCGCCTCGAGTTCGTCACCGGGATCTTCAGCGAACTCGGCAAGCGGCTCAAGCAGCGCGCCGGTTCGCTGTCGGGTGGTGAGCGCCAGATGGTCGCGATGTCGCGGGCCCTCATGATGGATCCGCACGTGCTGCTCCTCGACGAGCCGTCCGCGGGATTGTCGCCGGTGCGCCAGGACGACGCGTTCATCCGGGTCTCGGACATCAACAAGGCCGGCGTCACCACGATCATGGTGGAGCAGAACGCACGTCGCTGTCTGCAGATCTGCGACCGCGGGTACGTGCTCGACCAGGGTCGTGACGCCTACACCGGGACGGGCCGCGAGCTCCTCTCGGATGACAAGGTGATCGGCCTCTACCTGGGCACGCTCGGCCAGGACGAGGACTGATCAGGGCGTTCCCCACTCGCGGGTCGGCGGGTACTTCGGTACCCTCGAACATGCTCGTCCCGGCCGCGTGCCGAGCGACGGGCCAGAAGCCACCGGATCCCGACCGGTGAACGAACCACAACTCCTCCCTCCCCCGAGGGGCACCGTCGTACCAAGACGGCCTCCTGAGACGGGGACGGAGGAGTTGTGCATTCTCCCTCCCCCCTTTCGCCAGCGCGGTGCGCTGACGCGAGCGCGGTCCTGGCGCGTGAGCGCGGGTCTCCGGAGGTGCGCGCTCACGCGCTGGACCCGCGCTCGCGCCGAGTCATCACCACTGCGGCACAGCGACCCGCGCTGAGGCCGACGACCAGCGCCGGCGTCAGCGCACCGCGCTGGGCACTACTCCACCCTCGCTCCACCGCAGGCTGGATGGGAGCAGTTCTCCACATCGCTTCCACGACACGAGGTGCTGGCGGAGGCGAACGGGCACGGTGAGGCGATGGAATCCTTCGATCTCAACCTGCTCCTCCGCCCGAACGGTCTCCTGCTCGTCCGCGACGCACGTCAGGTCGGTGCAGAGCGCCTGGTGAGCGCCGCCCATCGCGACGGCGACCTGGTGCGTCTGCGGAAGGGCATCTACGTCCCTGAATCGACATGGAGGTCGCTGTCCCCCGATGACCGCTACCGCGTCCGGATCGATGCGGCGGCCGTCGCGCTCCGGAAGGACGCACTGTTCAGCCACTACTCGGCAGCGCGGTTGTGGGGACTCCCGATCGTGGGTCCGTGGCCTCCCGAGGTGCACACGCTGACGAGCGGTGATCGCGGAGGGCGTTCGGCACCCGGCATCATCCGTCACACGACGCAGGGCTCCGTCGCCCGACGGATGCGGCACGGGCTCGCGGTCACGGACCCGGCTCGGACCGTCGTCGATCTCGCTCGGATCGCCCGCCTCGAGGACGCCGTCGCGGTCGCCGACGCTGCCCTCCGGCTCAAGCTCACGGACGAGACGGCGCTCCGCTCGCTCGCACGAGACCTGCCGGGCCGTCGGGGAGGACGGCAGGTGCGCTTTGCGATCGAATTCGCGGACCCCCTCGCCGCGAACGGTGGTGAATCGAAGATGCGGGTCGTGATCGCGCAGCTCGGTTTCGCCCTGCCGGTGCTCCAGCAGGCGTTCTCCGACGCGGATGGACCGGTCGGTGTGGTCGATGCGGTCTGGCCGGACGAGCGCATCATCCTCGAACTCGACGGCCGGCAGAAGTATGTGCGGGAGGAGTTCACGCAGGGACGGGACGTGGCCGACATCGTCCTGGCGGAGAAGCATCGGGAGGACCGGCTGCGCGCGCTCGGCTACACCGTCGTCCGCGCCACCTGGGAGGACCTCGTCCATCCGAGTCGGCTCGCCGCGAAGCTCGAGCGCGCGGGGCTGCAACGCGCGTTCCGTTGACCCGGCGCCCAACTGGTCGCTGTCAGCGCGGTGCGCCGGCGTGACCGCACCGCACCCTCTGTCAGCGCGGTTCGCTGGCAGGAGCCCCTCACGTCGCCAGCGCGGTGCGCCGGCGTGAGCGCGCCCCGCTGTGCCGCATGGGCTCGGAATCGGCGTGAGCGCGCGGTAGGCGCGTGGGCGCGGGTCTCCGGAGACCCGCGCCCACGCGCTGGACCCGCGCTCGCGTCAGCGCACCGCGCTGGCGTCACCACACACGAGGGACCACACAGGGCGGCGGGGTGCGTCGGGGGCCGGGCACGACGAAGGCCCCGGATCGCTCCGGGGCCTCGTCAGTCGCGTGGGCGACTAGTTGGTGCGGGTGTACTTGTTGTCGTCACCGTACTCGTAGATACCGATGGTCGCCTCGGTCGGGTCACCGTTCTCGTCGAACGTGATCGGACCGGAGTTGCCGTCGTAGTCGATCTTCTTGCCGTCGGCGATGGCCTTCGCGCCCTCTTCGAAGGTGGTCACCTTCTCGCCCTTGTCCTTACCACCGGACACGGACTGGAGCTGGGCCGCCATGTCGGCGCCCTCGGTCGAACCGGCCTGCAGCGCCGCGAGGGCGAGCAGGATGACGGCGTCGTAGGATTCAGCCGCGTAGCTGTAGTCCTTCAGCGGCTCGCCACCCTCGTCCTTCACGAACGCCTGGAGGCGGTCGGTGAAGTCACCGAGCTTCGCGGTGTCGAGACCGGGCAGCGTGCCCTTGGCGCCCGTCAGGGTGCCCGGAGCGAAGTCCGCGCTGTAGTCGGCGAGGTTGCCGTCGACGAAGTAGAGCTTGTCCGACGGGAAGCCGGCGAGACCGGGGACGATCGTCTTGGTCTCCTCGAACGCGATGATCGCGATCGCGTCGGGGTTCTCCGCCTTGACCGCGCTGATCTGCGCGTCGAACGAGGTGTCACCGGTGTTGTACGACTGCTCGGCGACCACTTCACCGCCGGCGCTCTCGAATGCCTCCTTGGTGAACTTCGCGAGGCCGGTGCCGTACGAGTCGTTCAGGTAGATGATGCCGAGGGTGGCGTTGCCGTCCTCCGCGATCAGGTTCCCGAGGACCTCGCCCTGCAGCACGTCGGACGGCGCCGTCCGCCAGTAGAGACCGTTGTCGTCCCACGTCGTGAAGTCCGCGGAGGTGTTCGCCGGGGAGAACTGGATGACGCCTGCGCCGGTGACTTCGTCGATGAAGAGCTTCGACACACCCGAGGACGCTGCACCGATGATGGCCGTGACGCCCTCGGAGAGCAGACGGGGGACCTCGGTCGCGTACGCCTTGTTGTCGGAGTCACCCGAGTCGCCGAGCGTCAGGTCGATCTTGATGCCGAGGTCGGCGTCGTTGACCTCCTTGACCGCGAGACCGACACCGGCCTCCTCGGGCGGGCCGAGGAACGCGAGGTTACCGGTCTGCGGCAACGCCGTGCCGAGCTTCAGGGTCAGGTCGCCAGCAGGCTTGCTGCTGCTGCCGCTGTCGCCGCTACCACTCGAGGCGCAACCGCTCAGAACCAGCGCGCTGGCTCCGATCAGTGCGATACCACCGAGAACGATGGAACGTGGGCGGGAGCGAGCGGCCGTGGCCTTCGAAAAGACGCTCATGGTACTCCTTGCTTGTCAGAAGAGTGGCAGCTCCAGGGGCTGCCGTTGAGTCAAGTTATCCGCTGCACGTGCGCTGGACAATGTCGTTGACGTTACAAGCGTGTAACACGACCAAATCGTTACCTCAGGAGGGCCTGTTTCGCGCTTTTCCTGCAGTGGTCGCGCGATCAGCGCTGGAATCCGCTGTTCAGACCCTCGTCGAGCGGCGCCGTTCGGCCCCGGCGGCCCGACGACCCCGGGTGGAGGCGACGAGCATGTCGACGGTGAGGATCGCGAGCGCCAGCCACACGAGACCGAAGCCCAACCAGCGCTCCGGCGGCATCGCCTCGTGCAGGACCGCGACACCGACGACGAACTGGATGATCGGTGCGAAGTACTGGATGAACCCCATCCAGGTGAGCGGGAGGCGGCGGGCCGCCGCCGCGAACAGCAGGAGCGGGACGGCGGTGATGACGCCGGCGCCGACGAGCAGCAGGGCGTGCCCGACGCCCGCGGTGCCGATGGTCAGCCCACCGGTCACGCCGACCGCGATGAGCTGGGCGATCGCGACCGGCATCAGCCACACGGTCTCGAGCGTCAACCCGGACACAGCGTCGACCGACCCACCCACGAGTTTCTTGATGTACCCGTAGAGGCCGAATGAGAAGGCCAAGATGAGGGCGATCCAGGGGACGCTGCCGTGCCCGATCGCGAGGACGAGGACCGCGATCACGCTCACGACCACCGCGGCCCACTGGGCCGGACGCAGCCGCTCGTGGAGGAAGAAGACGCCGAGGAAGACGGTCACGATCGGGTTGATGAAGTACCCGAGCGACGCCTCGACCACCTGCCCGTTGAGCGCACCGTAGACGTACGTCTGCCAGTTGACGTAGATGAGCGCCCCGGCGAGACCCATGGTCAGGACGATGCGGCGCTGGCGGAGGATGCCGAACAGCCGACGCCAGGAACGGGTCGCCAGGATGAGGACGGCGCAGAAGACGAGGGAGAACAGGATCCGCCACGCCACCACCTCGAAGGCCCCGGCCGGTGCGAGGGCGATGAAGTAGAGCGGGAGCGCTCCCCAGAGACAGTAGGCGGCGACCGCCGAGAGCAGTCCGGACCGGCTCCCCTGCTGGGGCACGGCCACGCTCGCACGTCGGTCGTCTCCCCCGTCGACGGTGACGGGGCGGATGTCGACGTCGGCTGGATCGCTGGGGTTCTGCACTGGTCCAGGCTAGACCCGCGACTCCCCGCGACACCCTCCGGAAACGGACACAGCCCGAACGGCGAATGCCATTCGGGCTGTTGAGCGGCCTGAGCCGCCGGATCCGTGCGCTGGTGACTAGCGGACGACGACTGCGAGGACGTCGCGCGCGGACAGGACGAGGTAGTCCTCACCGGCGTACTTGACCTCGGTGCCACCGTACTTGGAGTAGATCACCTTGTCGCCGACGGCGACGTCGAGCGGGACGCGGTTGCCGTTGTCGTCGATGCGACCGGGTCCGACCGCCACGACCTCGCCCTCCTGGGGCTTCTCCTTGGCGGTGTCGGGGATGACCAGACCGGAAGCGGTGGTCTGCTCTGCCTCGACCTGCTTGATGACGATGCGATCCTCGAGCGGCTTGATGGAGACCGACACGGTTGACCTCTTTCTTGAAACGAAGACGTGGTTAGCACTCACACTGCGAGAGTGCTGATTCCAGTGTAGGCATCTTCTGGCACTCATGCAATGCGAGTGCCAATCAGCGGCTGCTACCGTTGCCGGATGCATCCAGCTCCGCCCGAGGCCCGCTGACCATGGACCGTTCGGAACTCGTCGAACTCCTCACGGCCGACGGCCTCAGGCTCCTCGACTCCCTCCCGCCCTACCCGACGAAGGACGAGGCCGTCCGTCTGGTCGGGCGCCTGCGCAAGGAGGGCCACTCCCCTGAGCTGGTCGCGGCGGTCCTCACGCAGTCGCGGCTCAGGCAGAAGGCCGTCGGGAAGTTCGGTCCGTTCGCCGGCCGCATGCTGTTCACCGAGGCCGGGCTCGAGCAGGCCACGCGCCTTCCCGTCGCCGCGCTGCACGCCGGGCGGTTCGCCCGGGCCGGCCTCACGCGCATCGCCGACCTCGGCAGCGGCATCGGCGCCGACTCGATGGCCATGGCCTCGCTCGACCTGGAGGTCACGGCGGTCGACATCGACGAGGTCACCGCGGCCATCGCCAGCTACAACCTCGCTCCGTTCCCCACGGCGACCGTGCGGAACGCCGCCGCCGAGGACGTCTCCCTCGACGACTTCGACGCGGTCTGGTTCGATCCCGCGCGGCGCACCGCAGGACACGCCGACACCGCGCGGCTGTCGAGTGCCGCCGACTACACCCCGTCCCTCGACCTGGTCTTCGGTGCGGCGACCCGCCTTCCCACAGGCGTCAAGCTCGGGCCCGGATTCGACCGCTCCCTCATCCCCGACGACGCCGAGGCGCAGTGGGTGTCGGTCGACGGACAGCTCGTCGAGATGGCGCTCTGGTTCGGCTCGCTGGCCCGTCCGGATGTCCGACGGTCCGCGCTCCTCCTCGCGGACGGCGTCCACCACGAGTTGCATGCCGAGGCTGACGCCGACGACGCCCCAGTGCGGGAGCTCGGCGACTACGTGCACGAACCCGACGGATCCGTGATCCGGGCCCGACTCATCGGCGACCTCGCCATCCGGTTGGAGGCCGGCATGCTCGGCCAGGGCATCGCCTACCTGACCTCCGACACGGCGACGAGCTCGCCGTTCGCCACGACCTTCCGGGTGCTCGAACGGCTGCCGATGGACGAGAAGGTCCTCAAGCGCACGATGCGTGATCGCGGGATCGGCGTGCTCGAGATCAAGAAACGCGGCGTCGACGTCGACCCCGCGGCATTCCGGAAGCGCCTCGCGCTCAAGGGCGACGGCTCGGCCACGATCATCCTCACGAGGATCGCCGGCAAGCACAGTGCGCTGCTCGTCGAACGGGTGAAGCCGGCCGCCGACGCCTGACCCGACGGCGTCCGCCGGGCCGCAGCGCCTGTGGAGGATCAGGTCGAGACGTAGCCGATGATCACGACGACGCTGTAGACGAGCCAGCCGACCGAGCAGGCGAGGCCGACGAACCCGGTCACGAGGCCGGTGAGGGCGCGACCTCGGCCCTGCGGCTCGCGACGCCTGGCTCCGAACCCGAGCACGATCGCGGCGATCGACAGGGGGAAGCCCCAACCGACGAAGACCGACACGACGAGCCCGACGACACCGGTGATGAGCGACCAGGTGCTCCGCGAGGTCCCGGTCGACGCGGCAGGGGTCTGCGTCTGCGACTGCTGGTACGCGGCGTAGCCACCCTGGCTCGGCGCCTGGTAGACGGCCGTCGGCACCGTCTGGAGATAGGTCGCGTGATCGCCCTGCCAACCCGCCGGAGGCGCCGAGGGGGACGCCCCCTGCTGGGCAGGGCGCGTCGGCGGCGTGACGGGCGCGCCGGCGCCGCGCTGCCAGTCCGTGGGCGGCGGGGAGGCCTGACCCTGAGGCTGGTACGGCTGTTGGGGCTGAGGCTGGTACGGCTGCTGCTGGCCCTGCGGCCCGACGCCGGCCTGCTGGGAGGGCTGTGGCGGCTGGTACGGCGACCAGGGCTGCTGGGCCTGGGGCTGGGGCTGTGGCTGCTGGGGCTGGGGCTGCTGGGCCTGGGGCTGGTGCGGAGGCTGCTGCCCCCACGGCTGCTGCGGCTGCCCGTTCGGCTGCTCGGCCTGCCGCGGGCGCGACTGCCCGTCCACCGCACCGTCCTGGTGCTGAGGTCGTCCGTCGGGGTGCTCGTGCTGATCCATCGCCGCTCCTTCGATCCGTGACCGGGTACCGGCCCATCCTATGCGCCGACGTCCGCGCACCAGGTCGACGGCCGGGAGACGGCTCGTCGAGCGGTCAGTGCACCTGGATCTCGGTGACCGGCAGGGTCGAGTCGGCGCCGAAGTCGAGCGAGGACGGCTCGTGTCCGGCGGAGATGAGCTGCGCGGCGAGCGCGGCGATCATCGCACCGTTGTCGGTGCACAGCTGCAACGGCGGGATGCGGAGTTCGATCCCGGCCGAGGCGGTGCGTTCGGCCGCCACCTCACGGAGCCGCGCGTTCGCGATGACGCCGCCCCCCAGCAGCAGGCGGGGCACGCCGAGCTCGGTGCACGCCTTGACCGCTTTCGAGACGAGCACGTCGACGACGGCCTCGCGGAAGCTGGCGGCGACGTCCGCGACGGGGACCGGCTCCCCAGCATCCTGCTTCGCCTCGACCCAGCGTGCCACGGCCGTCTTCAGGCCGGAGAAGGAGAAGTCGTAGCGATGCCGCTCCATGTCCTTCGGCAGGCTGAGTCCACGGGGGAACCGGATCGCCTTCGGGTCGCCGCCGACGGCCGCCCGGTCGATCTGCGGCCCGCCCGGGTAGGGCAGGCCCAGGATGCGCGCGACCTTGTCGAAGGCCTCGCCGGCCGCGTCGTCGATGGTCTCGCCGAGCAGTTCGACATCCGACACGAGGTCCCGCACGAGGAGCAGCGAGGTGTGCCCGCCGGACACGAGCAGGGCGATCGTCGGGTACTCGATCGTCCCGTCCTCGGAGTCGAGGACGTCCGCGCCGACGTGACCGACGAGGTGGTTCACGGCGTACAGCGGTTTGCCGAGGGACACGGCGAGCGCCTTCGCTGCGCCGACGCCGACCATGAGTGCGCCGGACAGGCCGGGGCCACTCGTCACCGCGACGGCGTCGAGGTCGGCCAGGGCGATGCCGGCCTCTGCGAGCGCCGCCGTGAGCGTCGGCTCGAGCGCCTCGAGGTGGGCGCGTGCGGCGACCTCCGGGACGACGCCGCCATACCGTGCGTGTTCGTCCATGCTCGAGGCGATGGTGTTCGCCAGCAGGTGGTGTCCGCGGACGATGCCGATCCCGGTCTCGTCGCAGCTCGTCTCGATGCCGAGGACGAGCGGTTCTGCACGGTTCACGAGGTGCTCCCGGGGTGCTGGTCGGTCTGGTCGAGCGGGGACTGGCCGTGGGCGGGCATGGGCGGCCTCGGCTGGACCGTGAGTCGCATGACGATGGCGTCGACGTCGTCCGGCTGGTAGTAGCCGGGGCGGACGCCGAGTTCCTCGAAGCCGAGACTCCGGTACAGCGTGATCGCCACGGGGTTGTCGGCCCTGACCTCGAGGAAGACCTGGGCGACGTCCTGCTGCCGGGCCTGCTCGATGAGCGCCTGCATGAGGAGTCGTCCGAGCCCTCGTCCTCTGGCGTGCCCGGCGACGGCGATGGTCTGGATGTCGGCGTCGTCGGACCGGGACGGTGCGAAGAGACCGCCGTAGCCCGCGAGTGTCGCGTCGTCGGCGTCGACCTCCGTCGCGACGAGGTAGTACCCGTGCGGCGACGACAGTTCGGCGCGCATCATGTCCGCCGACCAGGCGTCGTTCACGAAGACGGTGTGCTCGAGCTCCATGATCGCGTCGAGGTCGGCGACACCGGCGCGGCGCAGCGACCAGCTCACGCCGTCACCCGCTTGGCGCCCGCGGACATCGTGACGTCGGGTGAGCGGAGGTACAACGGCTCCTCCCCCGCGAACGCGCCATCGGTGGCGAGGAGTGCGGCGGCGACCTGGCCCAACGCCCCGGCGGGGACGACCAGCGCGTCGAGGCGCACGGACTCGGAGGTCGGGAGGTCGTCGGGTTTCGCCAAGGCCGGCCCCTGCACGCGGACCGGGAGGCCGGCTGCGTCGAGTCCGGCGTAGCTCGTCCAGTAGCGTTCGCGACGGCGGGCGTCGGTGACGACGAGCAGCGTGGCGTCGGGTGCGGCGGAACCGGAACGGTAGGCGTCGAGCGCGATCGCATCGTGGCTCACCACGGGGTGCACCGGGAGGCCTGCGCCGATCCCGAAGCTGCGGGCCGCGGCGATCCCGATCCGGAGTCCGGTGAACGGACCTGGTCCCATACCCGCGACCAGCCCGGTGAGCGCGGCGACCTCGACCCCTGCGTCGTCGAGGCATCCGGCGATGAGCGTACCGATGACCTCGGCGTGCCGCATCGGGTCGTCGGAGGACCGTTCGGCCAACACCTCGCCACCAAGGGTGACGACGGCGACGCTCGAACCCGCGGATGTATCGATCGCCAACAGCACGTCGTCCAGCCTACCCGGCGTCGATCGCGGGGTGCCGCGAGAGCGTGAGGGTCCGGCGCTCGATCGGCTCCTCGCCGGCGTCGTCCGTCGCGGGCTCGTCGCCGGCTCCGGTCGGACGTTCGATGACGAGCTCGAACCACGTGGGGACCACGCCGTCGAGCAGTCCGGCTCCCCACTCCACGACGACGACGGATCGGGCGAAGTCGATGTCGAGGTCGTCGAGTTCGAGCGCCGAGCCGAGCCGGTAGGCGTCCACGTGGACGAGCGGCGGACCGCCGACGAGGCTCGGGTGCGTCCTGGCGAGCACGAAGGTGGGGCTCGTCACGGGGCCGCGGACCCCGAGTCCCTCGCCGATCCCTCGCGTGAGGGTCGTCTTGCCCGCTCCGAGCGGCCCGGTCAGGACCAGGAGCTGCCCAGCGCGCAGTTCTGCGCCGAGCCGGACGCCGTACGCGTGCATCTCTTCGGGCGTCGCCACGTCGACGGTGCCCGGGGTGAGGACGTGATCGGTCATGACCGCTCCCTGGTCGTCCGGACCACGCGCGACCCGATCCGGGTGACGAGTTCGTAGTTGATGGTGCCGGCGGCCTCCGCCCACTCCTCGACGCGCGGCGCGCCGGACGCCGGATCGCCGAAGAGCACCGCGTCGTCCCCCACCGCGACCGCGTCGTCGCCGACGTCGACGACGAACTGGTCCATCGCGATCCGCCCGGACACCCGGTAGCGGCGTCCGTTGATCACGACCGGACCGGCGTTCGAGGCGCTCCGCGGCACACCGTCGGCGTATCCGAGCGGGATGAGGGCGAGCGTCGTCGCCGTGCTGGTCCGGTAGCTGTAGTCGTAGGACACCCCGGCGCCCGGCTCGACCCGACGCACGGCGGCGACCGTCGCCCGGAGGGTCATGACGGGCCGGAGGCCGAAGGCGTCGGCCGAGCGGTCGGCGTCCTCGGTGGGTTCGAAAGGCGAGAGGCCGTACACGGCGAGTCCGAGGCGGACGGCGTCGTAGCGGAGGGACGGCTCGCCGAGCGCTGCCGCCGACGCGGCGAGGTGCAGACTCCGCGGAGCGAGACCGGCTTCCGTTGCGAGGGCCACACCGCGTTCGAAGCGGACGGCGGCCGCCCGGTCGTCGTCGGTGGAGGTGTTCGAGACGTGCGAGAACAGCCCGTCGACCCGGACGAGCCCGGCGGCCTCGGCTGCTGCGGCGGCCTGGAAGAGCTCCGGCCAGTCGGCTTCGGCCGCACCGTTCCGGCTGAGCCCGGTCTCGAGTTTGAACTGGACGACCGGCACGACGGACGGCCGATGCCGAGCGGCCTCGATCACGCGGTCGAGCTGCTCCACCGACGACAGACCGAGCTCGATCCCAGCGTCGAGCGCGGTGCCGAAGGCCGCCTGTTGACCGTGCAGCCAGGCGAGGATCGGTGCCGTGATCCCGGAGGCGCGCAGCGCGACGCCCTCCGCGATGTCGGCGACACCCAGGCGATCGGCCCCGGCCTCGACCGCCGCGCGGGCGATCGCCCCGGCACCGTGCCCGTAGGCGTCGGCCTTGACGACGACGATGAGTTCACCGACGCCGGTCAGCTCGCGCAGACGACGGACGTTGTGGCGCAGGGCGTCGAGGTCGATGATCGCCTCGCGGGTCGGTCGCTCGTCGTGCTCGGACACGGGCGTCATCCCTCCCGCTCCGCGACGACGAACGCGACGGCGACCCCGGCGTCGTGGGTCATGGTCAGGTGCATGCTCGTGATCCCCCGCTCGGCCACGACACCCGCCGTGACGCCGGACAGCGCGAAGTCGGGCTTCCCCTCCGGGCCGTTCACGATCGCCATCTCCTGCCAGCGGATGCCGTCCGAGGAACCCAGTGCTTTGATGAGCGCCTCCTTGGCGGCGAACCGTCCGGCGAGGGACCGCAGCGGGAGGTCGCGTTCCGACGGGACGAAGAGCCTGGCCAGCAGGTTCGGGGTGCGCGTGATCGCCCGTTCGAACCGTGCGAGGTCGACCAGGTCCACCCCGATGCCGATGATCATCCCTCTACTCTACGGCCGTCGTGTGCGGCCCGGAGGCCCGCTCGACGGGCCACCTCGGACCCCGCGGACCGTCCCTACTCGACCGTGACGGACTTCGCGAGGTTGCGCGGCTGGTCGACGTCGAGGCCCTTCGCCGTCGCGAGCTCCATCGCGAAGATGTGCAGCGGGATGACGGCGAGCAGGGGCTCGAACAGTGGACCGGCGAGCGGGATCGGGATGACCTCGTCGGCCGAGGGCAGGACGGCGGCGTCGCCCTGCTCCGCGATCGCGATGACCCGAGCACCACGTGCGCGGATCTCCTCGATGGTCGAGATGACCTTCGGGTGCAGGATCGCCGAGCCACGTGGGCTCGGGACGACGACGAAGACGGGCTGGCCCGGCTCGATCAGGGCGATCGGGCCGTGCTTGAGCTCGCCACCGGCGAAGCCTTCAGCGTGGATGTAGGCGAGCTCCTTGAGCTTCAGTGCACCCTCGAGCGCGATCGGGTACCCGACGTGGCGGCCGAGGAAGAGCACCGCCCGGGAGTCGGCCATCCAGTGCGCGAGCTGCGCGATCTTCTCGGAGGCCCCGAGGATGCTGGCGATCTTGTCGGGGACGCCCTGCAGTTCCTCGACCTGCGACGCCAGGAACGCCGGCGTCTGGGTGCCGCGGACCCGCGCGAGGTGCAGCCCGAACAGGTACAGCGCCGTGATCTGAGCGGTGAACGCCTTCGTGGACGCGACCGCGACCTCGGGCCCCGCGTGGGTGTACACCACGGCGTCCGACTCGCGCGCGATCGTGGCGCCCTGGGTGTTGCAGATCGACAGGGTCTTCGCGCCGGACTCGCTCGCGAAACGCACCGCCATGAGCGTGTCCATGGTCTCGCCCGACTGGCTCACCGAGATGACGAGCGTGCGCGCGTCGATGACCGGGTCGCGGTAGCGGAACTCGTGGCTCAGCTCGACGGTGACCGGGATCCCGGCCCATCGCTCGATCGCGTAGGTGCCGACCGTGCCCGCGTAGGCGGCGGTGCCACACGCGATGATCACGATGCGGTTGATGTCGAGGAAGAGCTCATCGAGACCGGCGAGTTCGGGGATGACGACCTGGCCGCCCTCGACCCGCCCGCGGATCGTGTTCGCGACCGCGTCGGGCTCCTCGCTGATCTCCTTCGCCATGAAGCTCGACCAGCCGCCCTTGTCGGCCGCCGAAGCGTCCCACTGGATCTCGAACGGCTCGGTCACGACGTGATTGCCGGAGAAGTCGGTGACCGTCACATCGTCGGGCGTGATGACGACCATCTGGTCCTGGCCGATCGCGACCGCGCGCTGGGTGTACTGCACGAACGCGGCGACGTCCGACCCGAGGAAGTTCTCGCCGTCGCCGAGCCCGATGACGAGCGGCGAGTTCCGACGCGCACCGATGACGACGCCGGGCAGGTCCTGGTGCATGGCGAGCAGCGTGAAGGCGCCGTCCAGGCGAGCGACGACGCGACGGAAGGCTTCGGTGAGGTCGCCGGTGGAACGGTACTCGCGGCCGATGAGCACGGCGGCGATCTCGGTGTCGGTGTCGCTCTCGAAGGTGAAGCCGTCCTCGAGGAGCTCCGCGCGCAGTTCGGCGAAGTTCTCGATGATGCCGTTGTGGATGAGCGCGAGGCGTCCTTCGTCACCGAGGTGCGGGTGCGCGTTGCGGTCCGTCGGTCCACCGTGGGTCGCCCAACGCGTGTGTCCGATACCGGTCGAGCCCGGCGCGATGGGGTTCGCGGCGAGGTCCTCGGTGAGGACGGCCAGCTTCCCGGCACGCTTCCGGGCGTTCAGTGAACCCGACGCGTCGAGCACGGCGATCCCGGCGGAGTCGTACCCCCGGTACTCGAGCCGCTTGAGTCCGCCCATGAGGACGTCCACCGTCTTGTCGTTCCCGACGTACCCTACGATTCCACACATGTAGAGCAGCATAATCGCGCGATTTTGCGAGGATCCTGCACCAACCTCGAGGCGCCGGCACTCAGCTTCGGAGCAGGACGGTCTTGCCGAGATCCACCGGTTCCCGGGCCCTTCCTCTGCCGCGGGTCAGAGCTTGCGGAGCAGCACCGAGGACACCGTGTGATCGGAATCCTTCCGCAGCACGAGCTTGGCGCGTGAGCGGGTCGGGCGGATGTTGTCGATGAGGTTCGGTTCGTTGATCGAGCGCCAGAACCCACGCGCCTGATCGGCCGCCTCCTCATCGGAGAGCTCGGCGAACACGTTGAAGAAGGAGTTCGGGTTCGAGAACGCGCCCCGCTTGAGCGCCATGAAGCGGTCGACGTACCAGGACTCGATGTCGCGCGTCCGTGCGTCGACGTAGATGCTGAAGTCGAACAGGTCGCTGATCGCGAGTCCGCTCGCCGTCGCAGCCGGTTGCAGCACGTTCAAGCCCTCGACGATCAGGACGTCGGGGCGCCGGACGACGACCTGCGCCGTCGGGATGATGTCGTAGCGCAGGTGCGAGTAGAACGGTGCCCGCACCTCGGCGGCACCGCTCTTCACCGCGGTGATGAACCGCAGGAGCGCGCGCCGGTCGTAGGACTCGGGGAAGCCCTTGCGATCCATGATGCCGCGCCGCTGGAGCTCCTCGTTCGGGTAGAGGAAGCCGTCGGTCGTCACGAGTTCGACGTGCGGGGTGTCCGGCCAGCGCGACAGCAGTTCGCGCAGCAGCCGCGCGATCGTCGACTTGCCGACGGCCACGGAACCCGCCACACCGATCACGAACGGCGTCCGGAGCGCCTGGTCGCCGAGGAACCGGCTCGTCGCTCGCCCGAGGTCCTGGGTGCCCTTCGCATAGAGGCTCAGCAGCCGGCTGAGCGGCACGTAGACCTCCTCGACCTCACGCATGTCGAGACGGTCGCCGAGGCCGCGGATCTGCACGACCTCGGTCTCGCTGAGCGGTGTGGCCGTCTCCGGAGCGAGTCGCGCCCATTCGGCACGGTCGATCTCCACGTAGGGCGTCGGCTGCCCGGAGGCACCGCCCGTCGTCGTCGAAGTCATGCGATCACTCTTCCACAGCTGAGGTGCCGACCCGCCGCCGGACGACTCAGATGGCGAGTCGCTCGCGGACGACGTCGGCGAGGCGGTGCGCCAGGCGATCGGCGGTCGGCTGGTCGGCCGCCTCGACCATGACGCGGACGAGCTGCTCGGTGCCGGACGGTCGCAACAGCACACGTCCGTCGTCTCCGAGCTCGGCTTCGGCAGCCTGTACGGCGGCGTCGACGACCTCGTCGCCGACGAGGCGCGTACGGTCGACACCCGTGACGTTGACGAGGATCTGCGGATACACCTGCATCACGGCGGCGAGCTCCGCGAGCGTCTTCCCGGTGCGCGCCATCTCGGCCACGATGTGCAGACCGGTGAGGATGCCGTCGCCGGTGGTCGCGTAGTCGGCCATGATCACGTGGCCCGACTGCTCACCGCCGAGCGAATAGGCGTTCGCGTTCATCGCCTCGAGGACGTAGCGATCGCCGACCCCGGTCTGGACGACGGTGATGCCGTGCTCGCGCATCGCGACGTGCAGGCCGAGGTTGCTCATCACCGTGGCGACGAGCGTGTCGTCCTTGAGCTTGCCGCGCTCCTGCATCGAGACCGCGAGGATGGCCATGATCTGGTCGCCGTCGACGACCTTGCCCGCAGCGTCGACCGCGAGGCAACGGTCGGCGTCGCCGTCGTGTGCGATGCCGAGGTCGGCACCGTGCTCGAGGACCGCCTTGGACAGGAGGTCGAGGTGCGTGGAGCCGACGCCGTCGTTGATGTTCATGCCGTCGGGGTCGTTGCCGATGATCGTGACCTTGGCCCCGGCGTCGCGGAAGGTCTCCGGCGACACTCCCGCGGCCGCACCGTGCGCGCAGTCGAGGACGACATGGATGCCGTCCAGGCGGTTCGGGAGGCTGCCGAGCAGGTGGAGGACGTAGCGGTCCTCGGCGTCGGCGAAGCGGATGATCCGGCCGACATCGGCGCCGGTCGGGCTGAGCTTGGGGCGGTCGAGGTATTCCTCGATCCGGCGTTCCACCGCGTCGGGCAGCTTCGTGCCGCCGCGGGCGAAGATCTTGATGCCGTTGTCCGGCGCTGGGTTGTGCGAGGCGGAGATCATCACGCCGAAGTCGGCGTCGATGTCGGCGATGAGGAACGCCGTCGCGGGCGTGGGCAGCACGCCGGCCTCGAGCACGTCGACGCCCGAGGACGCCAGGCCCGCCGCGACGGCGGCGGACAGGAACTCGCCGGAGATACGTGGGTCGCGTGCGAGCACGGCGACCGGGCGCTTCCCTGCGGCACGGCGGGCCTCAGCACTACGGCCTTGCCCAAGCACCACTGCGGTGGCTTGGGCAAGGCCGAGAGCGAGGTCTGCCGTCAGGTCGGCGTTCGCGAGTCCGCGTACGCCGTCGGTACCAAACAGCTGAGGCATCGAGCTTCGCTTGTCTTGAGAGCGCTTAGCGCTTCGAGAACTGCGGAGCCTTACGGGCCTTCTTGAGTCCGGCCTTCTTGCGCTCCTTGACGCGAGCGTCACGGGAGAGGAAGCCGGCCTTCTTCAGGGTGGCGCGGTTGTTCTCCTCGTCGATCTGGTTCAGCGAGCGAGCGATGCCGAGGCGCAGTGCGCCGGCCTGGCCCGAGGGGCCACCACCGGAGATGCGTGCGATGACGTCGTAGCCGCCGGCCAGGTCGAGGACGGTGAACGGGTCGTTGATGAGCTGCTGGTGCAGCTTGTTCGGGAAGTAGTCCTCGAGCGTGCGGCCGTTGACCGTGATGGTGCCGCTGCCGGGGACGAGGCGCACGCGGGCGATGGCCTGCTTGCGACGGCCGACGGCTGCGCCGGGGACGCTCAGCACGGCGCGAGGCGCGGTGACTGCTGCTTCAGGAGCCGACTCGGTGGAGTAGCTCTGCGGGGTCTCTTCGATGGAATCTGCGATGTTCGCCACTGTGTAATCCTTTTTTCTTGTCCGGTGCTTACTGGGCGACCTGGTCGAGCGTGAACGGCTTGGGCTGCTGAGCGGCGTGCGGGTGCTCGCTGCCCGTGTAGACCTTGAGCTTCTTCAGCTGGTCGCGGCCGAGCGTGTTCTTCGGCAGCATGCCGCGGATCGCCTTCTCGACGGCGCGGATCGGGTTCTTCTCGAGGAGCTCGGCGTAGGTGACGGCCGAGAGCCCGCCCGGGTAACCGGAGTGGCGGTAGGCCTTCTTCTGCAGGAGCTTGGCGCCGGTGAGGGCCACCTTGTCGGCGTTGATGATGATGACGAAGTCGCCACCGTCCATGTGGGGGGAGAAGGTCGCCTTGTGCTTGCCGCGCAGGAGCGCTGCAGCGTGGCTGGCCAGGCGGCCGAGGACCACGTCGGTGGCGTCGATGACGACCCAGTCGTGCGTGATCTCACTGGCCTTCGGGGAATACGTGCGCGTCACAATAGTGCTGCTTTCTGGTCGGAGTTGGTCGTTCGTGAATCCCGCTCCTGTTGGGTGTTCCGAACGGAACGCCCGAGGTGGAGGGCTCAACTTCGGGTACCGCGCCGCAGAAGGCGCAGGCACCAACGGGAGAGTCTACGCGACGACGTCCCGGCGGTCAATTCCCACCGGGAACCTCACTCGGCGCTCGCTTCCAGGTGCTCGTGGCTCCGCCGCTGACGGGTCTCGGCGGCCCGCGCATGCAGCAGCCCCGGCTCGGGGTAACCGACCTCGACGAGGGTGAGTCCGCGCGCCGGCATCACCCGGAAGTCGATCTCGCGGCGTCCGCCGTCGCGGAGCCGGACGACCTCGTCGAGCGACATGCGCCCCTCCCCCACGGCGACGCAGGCACCGACGAGCGCCCGCACCATGCTGTGACAGAACGCGTCGGCGGTGAGGCTCGCCACGAGCACGCCAGCTTCGTCCCGCTCCCAGCTGAAGGACTGCAGGGTCCGGATGGTCGTCGCGCGCGGTCTCGGTTTGCAGTACGCCTGGAAGTCGTGGAGCCCGACGAGCGAGGTGGCCGCCCGGTGGAGCAGCTCGACGTCGAGCGACGCCGTCGTCCAGCTCGTCGTCCGCCGGAGGATCGGGTCCTTGCGGACGTCGGCGTCCGCGAGGCGGTAGCGGTAGTGACGCCAGACCGCCGAGAAGCGCGCGTCGAAGCCCTCCGACGCCGGCTCCGCCGTGTGGATCACGACGTCGCGGTCCATCCCGAGCACACCGTTCAGTCGACGCGCGAGGAGCGAGCTCGCGGTCTCGTTCCGCGGCGTACCGTCGTGGAACTCGGCGTGGCGCCCCTGCAATCGCGTGATCTTCGCGAGCTGCGGCTCGGTGAGGTCGAGGTGCGCCACCTGACCGGCCGCGTGCACCCCGGCATCCGTCCGTCCGGCCACCACGAACCGCGGCATCGGCGGGACGGTCTTGCCGAGCACGCGATACAGCGCCTCCTCCAGGACCCCCTCGACCGTCCGGAGCCCCGGCTGCTTCGCCCATCCGGCGAAGTCCGTGCCGTCGTACGCGATCGCGAGCCGGAACCGCTGGGTCGGGAGGACGTCCGCTGCCGCGACCTGCTCAGCGCTCACGGACGTACGCCAGATCACGCGTCGTCGCGACGAAGCCCTGTCGTTCGTACAGCCCGAGTGCACCCGTGGGGCTGGCCGTATCGACCTCCAGGGTCGCCCGCTCGAGGCCGGCTGCCTGGATCCGACGGAGCGCGGTGGCCAGCAGAGCCGGTGCGAGTCGTCGGCCACGCCAGTCGCGCACGGTCCCGACGAGGGCGATGTACGCGCTGGTGAACCCCTGCGCTGACCAGCTGTCCTCGTCCACCTCGGCCAGCGTGAAGCCGACGACCCGTCCGTCGTCGTCGATCGCGACCACCGAGAGGTCGTCACGGAAGTGGGACCCGCCGACGAACTGCTCCCACATCGCCGGGACCGTCTCCAGGCTGCCCCAGTGGTCCCGGAACGAGTCGTTCCGAGCCTCCCTCGTGCGTTCGGCCACGTCCGGGTGGTACGCCTCGAGTCGGACACCGTCGGGCACGTCGATCTCGTCGACGGGCGCGGAGAGATCGCGTTCCATGATCGTGAAGTACCGCGCCACGGCGAAGCCGAACCGCTCCAACAGGCGCGCCGCCCCCGGGTTCCGTTCGTCGACGTAGGCACGGGACGAAGCTGGAGCACCCGTCTCGACGGAGGCCAGCTGCTGCTCGGACCGTTCCAGCGACCATGCGAGCAGCGCTCGGCCGATCCCCCGCTCACGCCATGCGGGATGCACGCCGCCGAAGACGTACGAATACACGGACACGTCTCGTGAGGGCGACAGGATCACCATCGCGTAGGCGACCAGCGTGCCGTCGGCGGCGATCGCCAGCAGGCTGTCCGCAGCCATGTCGATCCACGCGTGGTCGAACTGGTCCGCGATCTCGTCGCGGCTCGTCACCCGGTGGGGGTTGTCGAACGGATCCATGGCGCGGCACAAGGCCACGATGTCGTCGATGTCCGCGCGGACCGCCGGACGCCATTGGTCGACGTCGGGGTGCTGCGGCAGGGCCGGCTGGCCGGCCGGAACGGCGGGAGTGGTACTCATGTCTCCAGCCTAGGACACCGTCGCAGCGCCGCCAGGAACGACGGAACCCCGCCCTCCAGGTGGAGAGCGGGGTTCCGTTCGTGTGTCGCTGAACCTACTTGGCGTCCTTCGCGGGAGCCTCGTCGGTGGTCTCGCCGGCGTCGACGGACTCGCCGTCGGTCTCGGTCGCCTCGACGGCTTCCGTCGCCTCCGCGTCGGCCTCGACCTCGGCCGGGGTCTCCTCGGCCGGAGCCTCGTCGACCGGCGCTGCGGCGTGCTTCGCGGACTGCTTGGCCGGCTTCGCCTTCGGCGTGACGGGCTCGAGGACGAGCTCGATCACGGCCATCGGAGCGTTGTCGCCCTTGCGGTAACCGGTCTTGATGATGCGCGTGTAGCCACCCTGGCGGTCGGCGACGAGGGGCGCGATCTCCGTGAAGAGCTCGTGGACGACGCTCTTGTCGGTGATGGTCGCGAGCACCCGACGGCGGGCGTGCAGGTCGCCGCGCTTCGCGAAGGTGATCAGGCGCTCAGCGAGCGGACGCAGGCGCTTCGCCTTGGTCTCGGTGGTCTGGATGCGCTTGTGGGTGAACAGCGCAGCAGCGAGGTTGGCGAGCAGGAGACGCTCGTGGGCAGGTCCGCCTCCGAGGCGGGGTCCCTTGGTGGGAGTAGGCATTCTTGTCTCTCTTCAGGTTGGAAAGTCGTCAGGTGGATCGCGTGCTAGGAGACGGTCTCGTCGTCGTAGCCGCTGTAGAAGTGGGCGCCGTCGAACCCGGGAACCGAGTCCTTCAGGGAGAGGCCCATCTCGGTGAGCTTGTCGCGAACTTCATCCACCGACTTCTGTCCGAAGTTGCGGATGTTCATGAGCTGCGTCTCCGACAGCGCGACGAGCTCGCTGACGTTGTTGATGCCTTCGCGCTTGAGGCAGTTGTACGAACGCACGGAGAGGTCGAGGTCCTCGATCGGGATCGAGAGCTCGCCCGGCAGCACGGCGTCGACCGGCGCGGGGCCGATCTCGATGCCCTCTGCGGCGGTGTTGAGCTCGCGAGCCAGGCCGAACAGCTCGGTCAGCGTGCGACCGGCCGACGCGATGGCGTCGCGCGGCGTGATGGCCGGCTTCGACTCGACGTCGACGACCAGGCGGTCGAAGTCGGTGCGCTCACCGGCACGAGTCGCCTCGACGCGGTAGGTCACCTTGAGGACGGGCGAGTAGATCGAGTCGACGGGGATCTGACCGGCTTCGCTGAACTCGTTGCGGTTCTGCGTGGCCGACACGTAGCCGCGGCCACGCTCGATCGTGAGCTCGAGCTCGAACTTCGCCTTGTCGTTGAGGGTCGCGATGACGAGGTCCGGGTTGTGGACCTCGACGCCGGCCGGAGCCGAGATGTCCGCTGCGGTGACCTGGCCTGCGCCGGTCTTGCGGAGGTACGCCGTGATCGGCTCGTCGTGCTCGCTGGAGACGACGAGGCCCTTGATGTTCAGGATGATCTCGGTGACGTCTTCCTTGACACCGGGGATCGTGCTGAACTCGTGCAGCACGCCGTCGATGCGGATGCTGGTGACGGCTGCACCCGGGATGGACGACAGCAGGGTGCGACGGAGCGAGTTCCCGAGGGTGTACCCGAAGCCTGGCTCGAGCGGCTCGATGATGAACCGGCTGCGGAACTCCGAGATGGATTCTTCGGTGAGCGTAGGGCGCTGTGCGATGAGCACTATGGATTCCTTTCGGCTAAGTGTCCGCTATATGACACTTGCGTTGGCGAGGTAGTGAATGGTGTTCGCTGGCCCTGGTCACCAGGACCATGCCGTGATCCGTCCGCGGCGATCAGACGATCGCTACGGACGGATCACGGCCGGTGAACCGAAGGAATTAGACGCGGCGACGCTTCGGGGGGCGGCAGCCGTTGTGTGCCTGAGGCGTGACGTCGTTGATCGAGCCGACCTCGAGGCCCGCGGCCTGGAGGGAACGGATCGCGGTCTCGCGGCCGGAGCCGGGTCCCTTGACGAAGACGTCGACCTTCTTCATGCCGTGCTCCTGCGCCTGACGCGCAGCCGACTCGGCGGCGAGCTGTGCGGCGAACGGGGTCGACTTGCGCGAACCCTTGAAGCCGACGCCACCGGACGAAGCCCAGCTGATGACCGCGCCCGAGGGGTCGGTGATCGAGACGATCGTGTTGTTGAACGTCGACTTGATGTGGGCCTGGCCCACGGCGATGTTCTTCTTTTCCTTCTTACGCGGCTTCCGAACGGCCGACTTTGGTGCTGCCATGAATATCTCCTGAGTCCTATGACGAGGCGACTAGGCGGGGCCTAGCGAGCCTTCTTCTTGCCGGCGACGGTGCGCTTCGGGCCCTTGCGGGTGCGCGCGTTGGTCTTGGTGCGCTGGCCGCGGACCGGAAGTCCACGACGGTGACGGATGCCCTGGTAGGACCCGATCTCCACCTTGCGGCGGATGTCGGCGGCGACCTCACGGCGGAGGTCACCCTCGACCTTGAAGGTGCCCTCGATGTAATCGCGCAGGGCGATCAGCTGGTCATCGGTGAGATCCTTCACGCGGATGTCTCCGCTGATGCCGGTGTCGGCGAGGGTCTTGAGTGACCGCGTGCGGCCAACACCGTAGATGTACGTCAGTGCAACTTCCACGCGCTTGTCGCGTGGGATGTCTACGCCGGCGAGACGTGCCATGGTGGCTTCTCCTAGGAGTTGTGGAGGTGTGGAGCAGTTCCGGTGCTCGGGCCTCCGACCCGAGGTGTCACCCGCGGTGCACGATGTGCTGCGGGATCTGGAACTGCCGTTAGAGGGGTGGTGCTGTGGTGCTCAGGGCTGCGTGCTGCAGGTCCTCTGAGATCAACCCTGGCGCTGCTTGTGGCGCGGGTTCTCGCAGATGACCATGACGCGGCCGTTGCGACGGATGACCTTGCACTTGTCGCAGATCTTCTTGACGCTGGGCTTGACCTTCATAGTTCTCTCTTTTCGCTGTCATCGTGCCGGGCCCACCACCGGATGGTGGCGGCGCGTCCGGCCGTTACTTACAGCGCGACCTACTTGTAGCGGTAGACGATCCGACCACGGGTCAGGTCGTAGGGGGTCAGTTCCACGATCACGCGGTCCTCTGGGAGGATGCGGATGTAGTGCTGACGCATTTTGCCCGAAATGTGGGCAAGTACCTTGTGTCCGTTGGTCAGCTCAACGCGGAACATCGCGTTGGGCAGAGCCTCGACCACTTGGCCCTCGATCTCGATGACGCCGTCTTTTTTGGCCATAGCCTCACTGTCGCTCAGGTTGAGTCGCACTGGTCGTGCGGATGGATTGCGGTGCGGATGTCGGCTCGCCGAAGGCATGCAGAAAGCACCAAAGATCGATTCTATGCTATGTTTCCGGGTTTCGCCAACTCAACGTCGGCCAGGGCCTGTCAATCGGTGCGGGAGAGCAGCGCGTCGTTGATCCGCGCCGTGAGACCGGCATCCATCGGCAGCGGACGTCCGTCCACGGCACGCACCGGCGCGGCCAGTCGGACGCTGGAGAGCAACCACGCCGCTTCCGCGTCGAGCACGTCCTCCGGTGTCAGCATCCGGTACTCGTGCGGGAGCCCCTGCTCCTCGAGATGGGCCCAGAGCGCGAGCTGGGTGGTCCCGGGCAGGATGCCACTCGACGGAGGCGGTGTCACGAATGTTCCGCCGATCTGCACGACCACGGTGGAGGTGGGGCCCTCGAGGACGAAGCCGTCGCTGCTGACGAAGAGCACGTCGTCCGCTCCACGTCGGTGCGCCTCACGGAGCGCGGCCATGTTGACCGCGTACGACAGCGTCTTGGCACCGGCGAGCAGCCACGGCGAACGCTCCTGCACGTCGCTCGGGAGGCCTCGGTCGAGTAAGACGACCTCGATGCCGTTCTCGCGCTCGGGGAACCCGTCAGCCGGTGTCGCCGAGATCCACGCGGTCGGGCGTCCGCCACTCCCCCGCGTCACGACGAGTCGGACGGCGCTCTGATCGACGTCGGGGAGTTCCGCGACCGCGCGGGCGATGGCGACCCGCCACTGAGCGGGGTTCGGCGCGGGCAGATCGAGGATCGCCGCCGACTCGGTCAGCCGATCGAGATGCGCCTCGACCGACTGCGGGTGCCGGCCGACGACACCGATCGTCTCGAAGATCCCGTCCCCCCGCGCGGGGCCCAGGTCGAAGACGCTCAAGACGCCGGACCCGTCACCGGCCGGCGTGATCGTGGCCGGGAGGTCGGCGTCGTCGATGACGGTGTCTGCGGGGAGGACGTCGAGAAGGAACACGATCGGCACGCTCATGCCGAGCAACTCTACCGGGACGTGCGAGGTCTGGACGGCGACCGGGCGGCCGCTCGGTCAGGCCGGACGGACAGGGGTGACGCCGAAAGCGGCGAGGGCCGCGGCCCCGCCGTCGTGAGCGGTCAGGACCCAGATGCCGTCGCGGTGCACGGCGACGCTGTGCTCCCAGTGCGCCGCCGAGCCGCCGTCGAGCGTGGCGACGGTCCATTCGTCGTCGCGGACGAAGGTGTCGGGGCTCCCGGCGACCACCATGGGTTCGATGGCCACCACGAGGCCGGGCTTCACTTCGGGGCCACGCTGGCGGACCCGGTAGTTGAACACCGGTGGCGCCTCGTGCATCGTGCGTCCGATGCCGTGCCCGACGTAGTCCGTGAGGATCCCGTAGGGCTTCCCCTCGGGTGAGTGGTCCTCGACGTACTCCTCGATCGCGGCACCGACCTGGTTGAGGTGTCGGGCGGTCGCGAGCTCGGCGATCCCGGCCCACAGCGAACCCTCCGTCACCGCCGAGAGGCGCTCCCGTTCGGTGACGAGCTCCGGGCGAGCAGGGTCGGGCAGCACGATGGTCATCGCAGAGTCGCCGTTCCAGCCGTCGATCTCGGCGCCGCTGTCGATCGACACGATGTCGCCCGCCTGCAGCACGCGAGACCCGGGGATGCCGTGGACCACGTCCTCGTTGACCGAGGTGCAGACCGTGTGGCGATAGCCGGGCACCAGCTTGAAGTTGGAGTGCCCGCCGGCCGCGACGATGGCCGCCTCGGCAGCCGCGTCGAGTTGCAGCGTCGTCACCCCGGGGGCGACGAGCGCGCGCACCGCATCGAGCGATGCCGCTGTGGCCAGCCCCGGCGCGATCATGGCGCGGATCTGGTCAGGGGTCTTGTAGATCGACTTCCGGAACACCGTGGTGGACGTGTCGGTGCGTCAGACGGCCGGAACGATGATGCCGCGGGCGGCGAGGGCCGCGTCGATCCGCGCGGTGACCTCGTCCACCTCGCCGAGACCGTCGACGGCCACGACGAGCCCTCGGGCGGTGAAGACCTCGATCAGCGGAGCCGTCTCGTGCGCGTAGAGCTCGAGCCGGTGACGGATGACGTCTTCCGTGTCGTCGGTGCGACCCTGCTCGGCGGCACGCTTGAGGAGTCGTGCGACGACCTCTTCCGTGTCGGCCTGCAGCTGCACGACGGCGTCGAGGCTCGCGTCGCTCTCAGCGAGCAGTGCGTCCAGAGCGACGACCTGGTCGGTGGTCCGCGGGTACCCGTCGAGGAGGAATCCTTCGACGGCATCGGGCTGGTGGAGCCGGTCGCGGACGATCTCGTTCGTCAGGGAGTCGGGGACGTATCCGCCCTTGCTCACGATCGCCTGGACCTGCTTGCCGAGCGCCGTACCCTCCTTGATGTTCGCGCGGAAGATGTCGCCCGTCGAGATCGCGGGGATGTCGAAGCGCTCCGCGAGGAAGGCCGCCTGGGTGCCCTTGCCGGATCCCGGAGGACCGACGATGAGCAGACGGGGCTTACCGGCAGCCGCGCTCAACGCAGGAGCCCTTCGTAGTGGCGCTGCTGGAGCTGCGAGTCGATCTGCTTGACCGTCTCGAGCCCGACACCGACGATGATGAGGATCGATGCGCCGCCGAACGGGAAGTTGGCGTTCGCGCCCACCAGCGCCAGGGCGATGAGCGGCAGGAGCGCGATCAACCCCAGGTAGATCGATCCGGGCAGGGTCACGCGGGTCAGCACGTAGTCGAGGTACTCGGCCGTCGGGCGTCCGGCACGGATGCCGGGGATGAACCCGCCGTACTTCTTCATGTTGTCGGCGACCTCTTCAGGGTTGAAGGTGATCGCGACGTAGAAGTAGGTGAAGCCGACGATGAGCAGGAAGTACATGAGCATGTACAGCGGGTGGTCACCCTTGGTGAGGTACTGCTGGATCCACAGGACCCAGGGCGCCGGTGTACCGGTCGTCGGCTGGTTGAACTGCGCGATGAGGGCCGGCAGGTACAGGATCGACGACGCGAAGATGACGGGCACCACACCGGCCATGTTGACCTTGATGGGGATGTAGGTGTTGTTGCCGCCGTACGTCCGGCGTCCGACCATGCGCTTCGCGTACTGCACCGGGATGCGACGTTGCGACTGCTCGACGAAGACGACGAGTCCGACGATCACGAGGCCGACGGCGAGCACGAGGAGGAATACCTCGGGGCCCTTCGCGGTCCAGATGGCGGCCAGCGAACCCGGGAAGGTGGCTGCGATCGAGGTGAAGATGAGGAGCGACATGCCGTTGCCGACGCCGCGCTCGGTCACGAGCTCGGCCATCCACATGACGAGGCCGGTGCCCGCGGTCATGGTGACGACCATGAGGAGCATGCCGTACCAGGTGCCGCCCTGGGCGGTGATGAGGTCGGCGCAGACGCCGCCCTGGTTGCCGAACAGTGCACCGCTCTTGGCGACCGTGATGAGCGTCGTCGACTGGAGGATGCCGAGGAAGATCGTGAGGTACCGCGTGTACTGCGTCAGCTTGCCCTGGCCGGCCTGGCCTTCTTTGTGCAGCGTCTCGAAGTGCGGGATGACCACGCGGAGGAGCTGGACGATGATCGACGCGGTGATGTAGGGCATGATGCCCAGCGCGAAGATGGAGAGTTGGAGGAGCGCGCCACCACTGAAGAGGTTGACGAGCTCGTAGAGGCCTGATGCGCCGGCGGCCTGCTGGTTCGCGAGGCACTGCTGCACGTTCGGGAAGTTCACGAACGGAGCGGGGATGAAGGACCCCAGCCGGTAGATGGCGATGATCCCGAGCGTGAACCCGATCTTGCGACGAAGATCCGGGGTCCGGAAGATCCGGCCGATGGCGCTGAACAAAAGGGGCCTCCTGTGAGATGTTGCGGGGTCGGCCCGGGTGACCGGCATGATGCCGGCCACCCGAGTGAGCTCCTGTGCGGAGCCGGCCGAGGGCTACTTGACGCTGCCCCCGGCTGCCACGATCTTCTGCTCAGCTGAGCCGGAGACCTTGTCAACCGCGACATTCAGCTTAACCGAGATGTCACCGTTTCCGAGAACCTTGACCTTCTCGTTCTTCCGGACGGCACCCTTGGCGACGAGGTCCACCGTGGTGACGTCGCCACCCTTCGGGTACAGCTCGGCGAGCTTCTCCAGGTTCACGACCTGGTACTCGACGCGGAAGGGGTTCTTGAAGCCACGGAGCTTCGGGGTGCGCATGTGCAGCGGCATCTGCCCACCCTCGAAGCCGACCTTGACGTTGTAACGCGCCTTCGTACCCTTGGTACCGCGACCCGCGGTCTTACCCTTGGACGCCTCACCACGGCCGACGCGCATCCGGGACTTCTTGGCCCCGGCGGCCGGACGCAGGTGGTGCACCTTCAGGACCTGCTCGCGCTTCTCAGCGGGCTCGTCCTTCGCGGGCTTCTTGGCTGCAGCAGCCTTGGGGGCCGCCTTCGCCTTGGGCTCGGCCTTCGCGGCAGCCGTCTTCGGAGCTGCCTTGGCAGCGGCCTTGGGGGCCTTCTCCTCAGTGGTTTCGTTCTTCTCAGCCATTAGTCGATCTCCTCAACCTGTACGAGGTGAGCAACAGTGTTCACGTAGCCGCGGTTCTGCGCGTTGTCCGGGCGGACGACGACAGCACCGATGCGACGGAGACCCAGGCTGCGAAGCGTGTCGCGCTGGTTCTGCTTCTCACTAATTCTGCCCTTGATCTGGGTGATCCTCAGCTGGGCCATCAGGCACCTACCTTCGCAGCAGCGGCCGCCTGAACGGCCTCTGCCTCTGCACGGAGCAGGCGGGCCGGAGCGACCTGGTCGAACTCGAGACCACGACGGGCTGCAACGGCACGAGGTTCCTCGAGCTGCTTCAGCGCCGTGACGGTCGCGTGGACGATGTTGATCGTGTTGGACGAACCGAGCGACTTGCTCAGCACGTCGTGGATGCCGGCGCACTCGAGGACGGCACGGACGGGACCACCGGCGATGACACCGGTACCAGCGGCGGCGGGGCGCAGGAGCACCACGCCGGCTGCTGCCTCACCCTGGGTGGGGTGCGGGATGGTCGAGCCGACGCGCGGGACACGGAAGAAGTTCTTCTTCGCCTCTTCGACGCCCTTCGCGATCGCGAGCGGTACTTCGCGAGCCTTGCCGTAGCCGACGCCGACCATGCCGTTGCCGTCACCGACGACCACGAGGGCGGTGAAGCTGAAGCGACGACCACCCTTCACGACCTTCGAGACACGGTTGATGGTCACGACGCGCTCCAGGAACTGGCTCTTGTCGCTGTCGCGGCTACCGCGGTCGCGGTTGGGGTTGCGCTCGCGGCCTCCGCGGCGCGCCTCGCGCGGCTCGCGGTCGCCGGTGGGCGCCGTCGATGCCGCGGTCTCGACCGGGGCCTCGGCCACGGTCGCCACAGGCTCTTGCTGCTGCTTGTTGTCTTCGCTCACAGGTTCAATCCGCCCTCTCGAGCACCATCGGCAATTGCTGCCACGCGACCTGCGTAGCGGTTGCCTCCACGGTCAAATACGACATCGTCGATGCCGGCTGCCTTGGCACGCTCGGCGATGAGTTCGCCGACCTTGCGCGACTTGGCGGTCTTGTCGCCGTCGAACGTCCGGAGGGTGTCCTCCATGGTCGAGGCGGAGACGAGGGTGTGACCCTTCGTGTCATCGACAACCTGCACGAACACGTGACGGGCTGAACGGTTGACGACGAGGCGCGGACGGACCGCGGTGCCCTCGACCTTCTTGCGCAGACGCGTGTGGCGACGGCCACGTGCGGCAGTCTTCGTTGGACGAGCCATGGTTACTTACCAGCCTTTCCGGCCTTGCGACGCACGATCTCGCCGGCGTAGCGCACACCCTTGCCCTTGTACGGCTCGGGCTTGCGGATCTTACGGATGTTGGCGGCGACCTCGCCGACGGCCTGCTTGTCGATACCGGCGACCGTGAGCTTGTTGTTGCCCTCGACGGTCAGCGTGATGCCGACCGGCGGCTCGACGGTGACGGGGTGCGAGAAGCCGAGCGCGAACTCGACGGCGCTGCCCTTCTGAGCGACGCGGTAACCGGTACCGACGACCTCGAGGCCCTTGGTGTAGCCCTGGGTGACGCCGATGATCTGGTTCGCGATGAGCGTGCGGGTCAGGCCGTGGAGCGAGCGCGAGTTGCGCTCGTCGTCGGGACGCGTGACGAGCAGCTGCGCGTCTTCGAGCTTGACCTCGATGGGGCTCGCGACGGTGAGCTGGAGCTCACCCTTCGGGCCCTTGACGGTGACGTTCTGACCGGCGACGTCGATGGTGACGCCTGCCGGGATGTCGATGGGGAGTCTTCCAATACGAGACATGACTGGCTACCACACGTAGGCGAGGACTTCCCCACCCACGCCCTTCTTCTCGGCCTGGCGGTCCGTGAGGAGGCCGCTGGAGGTGGACAGGATGACGACGCCGAGGCCGCCGAGGACCTTGGGGATCTCGTTCGACTTCGCGTAGACGCGGAGGCCGGGCTTCGAGACGCGCTTGATGCCGGCGATGGAGCGCTCGCGGTTCGGGCCGAACTTGAGGCTCAGCGAGAGCGTCTGTCCGACGGCCGCGTCAGCGACCTCCCAGCCGGAGATGTAGCCCTCGGACTTGAGGATCTCGGCGATGTTCACCTTGAGCTTGGAGTGCGGCATCGACACGGTGTCGTGGTGCGCCGAGTTCGCATTGCGCAGTCTGGTCAGCATGTCTGCGACCGGATCTGTCATGGTCATATCGAGTGTTTCCTTTGTTCACCAGGTTTCGACATCCTGTGCAAGGGTGCCGACCTGTGGTGGTTGAACCGTTCTGGGCAGGAGTGCCCCGAACGGGCGGAAGCCCGGTCCTCGACATACACCGAGGACCGGGCAGAAGCTCAGCCTACTTGGACTCAGCCGCCTTGAACGGGAAGCCGAGCGCCTTGAGCAGCGCGCGACCCTCGTCGTCGTTCTTGGCCGTGGTCACGACAGTGATGTCGAAGCCGCGGACACGATCGATCTTGTCCTGGTCGATCTCGTGGAACATGGACTGCTCCTGGAGACCGAAGGTGTAGTTGCCGTTGCCGTCGAACTGCTTGTCCGAGAGACCGCGGAAGTCGCGGATACGCGGAAGAGCGAGGCTCAGCAGGCGGTCGAGGAACTCCCACGCGCGGTCGCCACGAAGCGTGACGTGAGCGCCGATGGGCTGACCCTCGCGCAGCTTGAACTGCGCGATGGACTTGCGTGCCTTGGTGACCTGCGGCTTCTGGCCGGTGATCTTGGTGAGGTCCGAAACAGCGCCGTCGATGACCTTGCTGTCGCGAGCGGCCTCGCCCACACCGGTGTTGACGACGACCTTCACGAGTCCGGGCACCTGGTGCACGTTCGTGAAGCCGAAGTCCTTCTGCAGCTGCGGAAGGATCTCAGCGCGGTACTTCTGCTTGAGACGGGGCTGGATTTTGCCAGTCGCCACTTCTGTGTCGGTCATTACAGGTCCTTACCTGACTTCTTGGCGTAACGAACGCGGACCGTCTTGGTGACGCCGTCCTTCGTGACTTCCTCGTTGCGGTGGCCGACCTTGGTCGGGCCCTTGGTCTCCGGGTCGACGAGCGCGACGTTGGAGATGTGGATCGAAGCCTCGACGGTCTCGATGCCGCCGGTCTTCGTTCCACGCTGGGTCTGGCCGACACGGGAGTGCTTCGTGACGTAGTTGACGCCCTCCACGATCACCCGGTTCTTGTCCGCCAGGACCTCGATGACGCGACCCTGCTTGCCGCGGTAACCACCGCGGTCCTGCTTCGGGCCGGAGACGACCTGAACCAGGTCGCCCTTCTTGATCTTTGCCATGACTTAGATAACCTCCGGCGCCAACGAGACGATCTTCATGAACTTCTTGTCACGAAGCTCGCGACCGACCGGTCCGAAGATGCGGGTACCACGGGGGTCCCCGTCAGCCTTCAGGATGACAGCGGCGTTCTCGTCGAACTTGATGTACGAACCGTCGGAACGACGGGTCTGCTTGCGGGTGCGGACGATGACCGCCTTGACGACGTCGCCCTTCTTGACGTTGCCACCGGGGATCGCGTCCTTGACGGTCGCGACGATGGTGTCACCGAGGCCCGCGTAGCGGCGGCCGGAGCCACCGAGCACGCGAATGGTCAGGAGCTCCTTGGCACCGGTGTTGTCGGCGACCTTGACTCGTGATTCTTGCTGAAGCATTGTTCGCTTTCCTCTCAGTAAGCCGCGAGGCCTACTTGGCCTTCTCGAGAATCTCGACCAGACGCCAGCGCTTGGTGGCGCTGGTGGGGCGGGTCTCGCTGATCAGGACGAGGTCGCCGATGCCGGCGGAGTTCGCCTCGTCGTGAGCCTTGACCTTGGAGGTGCGGCGGATGACCTTGCCGTAGAGCGGGTGCTTCACGCGGTCCTCGACCTCGACGACGATGGTCTTCTCCATCTTGTCGCTGGTCACCAGACCACGGCGGGTCTTGCGGTAGCCACGAGCAGCGGCGTCCTTGACGTCGTGCTCGGCCGACTCGTGACCCTCGGGGGCCTTGTCAGTAGCGGTAGCCATGTCTAGGCCTCCTTCGTGGTCTCGGCGTCGGCTGCAGCGGTGTCCTCGGACTTCGGTGCGGCCTTGGCCTTCTTGGTCTTCTTCTCGGCCTTGGCCTCGACGACCTCGACGGTCGGCGTGGCCCGGATGCCGAGCTCGCGCTCACGGATGACCGTGTAGATGCGAGCGATGTCGCGCTTCACGGCGCGCAGGCGCCCGTGGTTCTCGAGCTGCCCCGTGGCCGACTGGAAGCGCAGGTTGAACAGCTCTTCCTTGGCCTTGCGGAGCTCCTCGATGAGGCGCTGGTCTTCAAAGGTGTCGAGCTCGACGGGGGTGAGCTCCTTGGATCCGATCGCCATTATGCGTCGCCCTCCTCGCGCTTGATGATGCGTGCCTTGAGGGGCAGCTTGTGGATTGCACGGGTCAGCGCCTCGCGGGCCAGGGTCTCATCGACTCCGGCGACCTCGAACAGCACACGACCCGGCTTGACGTTCGCGACCCACCACTCGGGCGAACCCTTACCGGAACCCATGCGGGTTTCAGCGGGCTTCTTGGTCAGCGGACGGTCGGGGTAGATGTTGATCCACACCTTTCCGCCACGCTTGATGTGACGCGTCATGGCGATACGAGCGGACTCGATCTGACGGTTGGTCACGTAAGCGGGCGTCAGGGCCTGGATACCGTACTCACCGAACGACACCTTGGTGCCACCGGTCGCCTGGCCGGAACGGCCGGGGTGGTGCTGCTTCCGGTGCTTGACTTTGCGTGGGATCAACATGGTTATGCCTCAACTCCTGCGGCGGCGGGCGCCTCAGCAGCTGCCTTGGGGGCGCTGCTCGGACCGGCGTTCCGACGGGGGCGGTCGCCACCGTCGCGACGTTCCGGACGCGTCGACTTCTGGTTGGCCTGCTCGCGAGCAAGCTCCTTGTTGGTGATGTCGCCCTTGTAGATCCAGACCTTCACGCCGATGCGGCCGAACGTGGTCTTCGCCTCGTAGAAGCCGTAGTCGATGTTCGCGCGGAGCGTGTGCAGCGGCACACGGCCTTCGCGGTAGAACTCGGAACGGCTCATCTCGGCGCCGCCGAGGCGGCCGGACACCTGGATGCGGACACCCTTGACGGTGGACGTGCGCTGAGCGCCCTGCAGGCCCTTACGCATCGCGCGGCGGAAGGCCACACGTGCGGAGAGCTGCTCGGCGATGCCCTGCGCGACGAGCTGAGCGTCGGCCTCGGGGTTCTTGACCTCGAGGATGTTCAGCTGGATCTGCTTCTTCGTGAGCTTCTCGAGGTCGGCGCGGATGCGCTCGGCCTCGGCGCCACGGCGACCGATCACGATGCCCGGACGGGCGGTGTGGATGTCGACGCGGACGCGGTCACGGGTGCGCTCGATCTCGATGCGGCTGACACCAGCGCGGTCGAGCGAGGTCGCCAGCAGACGGCGGATCTTGACGTCTTCCGCGACGAAGTCGCTGTAACGCTGACCCTTCTTCGTGCTGTCGGAGAACCAACGCGACACGTGGTCGGTCGTGATTCCCAGACGGAAGCCGTATGGATTGACTTTCTGACCCATTACTTGCTCACCTTCTTGGCCTTGGCAGCGCCGGCAGTCTCATCAGGCGTCGAGAGCTCGACGGTGATGTGGCTGGTGCGCTTGAGGATGCGGAACGCGCGGCCCTGTGCGCGGGGACGGAAACGCTTGAGGGTTGCACCCTCATCGACGTACGCCTTCGCGATGTACAGGTCCTGCTCGTCAAGGAACACGTTGTCCTTGTCGGCCGTGACGCGAGCGTTCGCGATGGCCGAGGCAACGAGCTTGTAGATGGGCTCGCTGGCGCTCTGTGGTGCGAACTTCAGGATGGCCAAGGCCTCCTGAGCCTGCTTGCCACGGATGAGCGCGACGACACGACGGGCCTTCTGGGGGGTGACGCGGATGTGTCGCACGCGGGCGATCGACTCCACCATTTCTCTTCCTCCTTCACGTCACCGCGTTAGCGGCGACGGCCCTTCTTGTCGTCCTTCACGTGTCCACGGAAGGTGCGGGTGGGCGCGAACTCGCCGAGCTTGTGCCCGACCATCGTCTCGGTGACGAACACCGGGATGTGCTTGCGACCGTCGTGGACGGCGATGGTGTGACCCAGCATCGCCGGGATGATCATCGATCGACGCGACCAGGTCTTGATCACGTTCTTGTTGTTGGCCTCGTTCGCCGTGACGACCTTGCGGAGCAGGTGGTCGTCGACGAAGGGGCCCTTCTTGAGACTGCGTGGCATCTTCTCTTACTCCTACTTACGCTTCTTGCCGGCGGTACGACGACGAACGATGAGCTTGTCGCTTTCCTTGTTGGGGTGGCGCGTGCGGCCTTCCTTCTGGCCCCACGGGCTGACCGGGTGACGTCCACCGGAGGTCTTGCCCTCACCACCACCGTGCGGGTGGTCGATCGGGTTCATCGCGACACCACGGACGGTCGGGCGGACGCCCAGCCAGCGCTTACGGCCGGCCTTACCCCAGTTGATGTTCGACTGCTCGGCGTTGCCGACCTCACCGATGGTGGCGCGGCAGCGCAGGTCGACGTTGCGGATCTCACCGGACGGCAGACGGAGCTGCGCGTACGGGCCGTCCTTCGCGACGAGACGCACCGATGCACCCGCGGAGCGGGCCATCTTCGCGCCGCCGCCGGGACGGAGCTCGATCGCGTGGATGACCGTACCGGTGGGGATGTTCTTCAGCGGCAGGTTGTTCCCGGGCTTGATGTCCGCGCCGGCACCCGACTCGACCACGTCGCCCTGGCTGAGCTTGTTCGGAGCGAGGATGTACCGCTTGGTGCCGTCCACGAAGTGGAGCAGCGCGATACGCGCGGTGCGGTTGGGGTCGTACTCGATGTGAGCGACCTTGGCGTTGACGCCGTCCTTGTCGTTGCGACGGAAGTCGATCAGACGGTACTGGCGCTTGTGGCCACCACCGATGTGACGCGTCGTGATGCGGCCCTGGTTGTTGCGACCACCGGTCTTCGACAACGGACGAAGCAGCGACTTCTCCGGCGTGGTGCGGGTGATCTCCGCGAAGTCCGCGACAGACGAACCGCGACGACCAGGAGTCGTGGGCTTGTACTTACGAATAGCCATTTCTTATTCCTCTTCGTTCCCGGCCGTCTTAGCCAACAGCCGTGAAGATGTCGATGGAACCCGACTTGAGCGACACGATGGCGCGCTTGGTGTCCTTGCGCTTGCCGGTGCCGAACTTGGTGCGACGGGTCTTGCCCTGACGGGTGAGGGTGTTGATCGAAGCGACCTCGACACCGAAGATCTTCTCGATGGCGAGCTTGATCTCGGTCTTGTTCGAGCGCGGGTCGACGAGGAAGGTGTACTTGCCCTCGTCGATCAGGCTGTAGCTCTTCTCGGAGACGACCGGCGCGAAGATGACGTCGCGGGGGTCCTT
The DNA here is from genome assembly GCF_015350715.1 of Plantibacter sp. VKM Ac-2876. NCBI lineage: Bacteria > Bacillati > Actinomycetota > Actinomycetes > Micrococcales > Microbacteriaceae > Plantibacter > Plantibacter sp. VKM Ac-2876. The sequence continues at coordinate 1,222,428 of NZ_JADKSI010000002.1, forward strand.
GTTGATCGCGGTCATGCCGAGACCTCCTCGGTTGCGGCCGTGTTGCCGGTCTTGCTGGCGACGAATGCCTCGAAGGCGGCCTTGGTGAAGACGATGTCGTCGGAGACGAGCACGTCGTATGCGTTCAGCTGGTCGTACGACAGCACGTGCACGTTCTGCAGGTTGCGGACGCTGCGGAGGCTGACCTCGTCGTCGCGCTGGAGGACGATCAGGACGTGCTTCGAGGAAGCGACGTTCGTCAGGTACTCGGACACGGCCTTCGTCGACGGCTTCTCACCGATCGAGAGGGAGTCGACGACGTGCAGGCGGCTGCCGCGTGCGCGGTCGGAGATGGCGCCGAGGAGAGCCGCGGCGATCATCTTCTTGGGGGTGCGCTGTGCGTAGTTGCGGGGCACTGGACCGTGGACGATGCCACCGCCGGTCATCTGAGGTGCACGGATGGAGCCCTGACGAGCGTTACCCGTACCCTTCTGCTTGAACGGCTTGCGGCCGGCACCGGACACTTCGCCGCGGCGCTTGGTCTTGTGCGTCCCCTGGCGGGCGGCAGCGAGCTGCGCGACGACCACCTGGTGGATGAGCGGGATGTTGGTCTGAACGTCGAACACCTCGGCAGGAAGGTCGACGGTGCCGGCCTTCTTGAGCTTGGTGTCGAGCACGTCGAGAGTAGCGATAGCCATGGAACTACGCTCCCTTCACTGCGGTGCGGACGAATACGATGCGGCCACGAGCGCCGGGAACGGCACCCTTGACGAGCAGCAGGCCCTTCTCGGCGTCGATGGCGTGAACCCGGAGGTTCAGCACGGTGACGCGCTCGCCACCCATACGACCGGCCATGCGCATGCCCTTGAAGACACGGCTCGGGGTCGAGGAGGCGCCGATGGAGCCCGGCTTGCGGTGGTTGCGGTGAGCACCGTGAGATGCGCCCGTTCCCTTGAAGTTGTGACGCTTCATGACACCGGCGAAACCCTTACCCTTCGAAGTGCCGACGACGTCGACCTTCTGGCCGGCCTCGAAGACACCGTCGACGGTGAGCTCCTGGCCGAGCGAGTACTCGGATGCGTCGGCGGTGCGGACCTCGGTGAGGTGGCGACGCGGCGTCACGCCGGCCTTGTCGAAGTGACCCGCGTCAGGCTTGCTGACCTTGCGGGGATCGATCTGGCCGTACGCGATCTGCACGGCGTCGTAGCCGTCGACCTCGGGGGTGCGAACCTGCGTGACCACGTTGGGCGTGATCTCGATGACGGTGACGGGAACGAGCTTGTTGTTCTCGTCCCACACCTGGGTCATGCCGAGCTTGGTGCCGAGCAGACCCTTGCTGGTCTTCGTGTTAGACATGTCTTCCTTCCGTCTCTACCGAGCTCAGAGCTTGATCTCGATGTTGACGTCCGCCGGCAGGTCGAGACGCATGAGCGAGTCGACGGCCTTCGGGGTCGGGTCGATGATGTCGATCAGACGCTTGTGGGTGCGCATTTCGAAGTGCTCCCGGCTGTCCTTGTACTTGTGCGGCGAACGGATCACGCAGACCACGTTCTTCTCCGTCGGAAGCGGCACGGGGCCGACGACGGTTGCGCCTGCACGGGTGACCGTGTCGACGATCTTGCGCGCCGAAGTATCGATGACCTCATGGTCATACGACTTCAGTCGGATGCGGATCTTCTGTCCCGCCATGTGTGACTCACTCTCTGTCTCGCGTCGTGCGGATCGCTCCGTATTGGACGCATATCGTGCGCTTTGCAACGTTCGGTTGCTCCGCGCCATTGGCACTACTGGTGTCGCACCACTGTTCTGCTGTCAACGACCACTCGTGTCTTGCGACCCTCGTGGTCATCCACCGGCTTCCACCCCGACTCGTGGTCGGCGCTGGGCGTAGCACTGCTACGACCTGGATTGCGATGAAGTGATTGGTGTTCTGCTACCCGCGGCCTAGGCTCGATCCCTGTCGCGTTGCCGCGTCTGGGAGCTCCTATGCACTACCTGGCAGTGATCCGCCGGAGCGCGCACAGGCACGCTCGTCCGAAGTACTGAACTGGACTAGTTTGCCACGGATCCACCATGCGTGCAACCCGGGCGTGTCGCGGGCGGCGGATGGTCAGGATCCGCCCAGTCTCGGGCGTCGTGAGCGCCGAGGCGCCGCTGCTCAGCAGGGCTCGACGACGTTGTCGACCTCGACCGGACGCACCCCCGGGGTGCCCGCGAACCGCACCGCGTCGACCGTCGCCCCGGACACGTCCGCATCGACGTCGAGCGTCACCGTCGCGCCCGGGGCGATCGTCACCACCACGTAGGCCACGGGGCGTCCCTCGTCCGATCCGGCCGTGTACGGGACCTCGGCACCGTCAACGCGAACCGAGCGGATGTCTGCACCGTCTGGCGCGTAGGCCATGACCCGCAGGCGCATCCACCCACGTGGGAGCCCCTCACGCTCGTGGAACCCCGCGATGTAGTCGAACGCCTCCGTGTCGAGCTCCGGCTCCGTGTCGATCGTGTTGGAGAGTTCCGACGTGACCATCACCGTGCGGGTCCCGTCGACGTCGCACGACCCCGCACGGACACGGACCTGCTGTCGGAGGTAGTACTCGAGCTTGGACCCGACCGCGTCCGAGAGGTACAGCCCGAACGGCACCGAACGAGATGAACGCACGGGCAGGGCGCCGCCGATCCCGGCGAGCACCAGCGCCCGCTCCTCGACGCGGTCGGGACTCCAGGCGAGCAGACGCCGCTCGTCGACCGCCTGGACCCAGCCGTCGATCGCCCGGGGCACCTCCATGGACCCCGCCTGCAGCTGCGACGTGAGCGCGTGCACGACCGCGGTGAAGGTCGCGTCCTGCGCCCGGTTCGCCTCGTCGCTGAGACCGGGGTGGTCTCGGTACACGCCGTTCAGGAGCGCGTCGACGACCGTCCCGCTCGACACCTCCGTGCCGTCCGCCGACACCACGGGGCCGGTCGCTCGCAGCAGGTGGGACAACGCGACCGGATCCACGGCCAGCACCAGGTCCGGCACGACGCCCTGGCTCTCCTGCCACAGCCGCGAGGCCACCTGCGCACCGTACGGGAAGTCCGGCCGCGCCGTCACCTCATGGATGGAGGTGCCTGCGGCAGCGTAGCCCTCGGTCCGGTAGAGCGCGTCGGCATCGGCCGGCAGGGGCACCACCGGATCGGCGTGCGACACGAAGTCCGCGCCGCCGAGGGTTCTGGTCACACTGAGTACCCCCTCCTCGACGTGAACGAGCACCGAAGCTCCCGCGATGCCACCGAGGGCTCGGCTCTCCGCCGAGTTCTGGAACAGGACGACCACGTCTCGCGGCCCCTCCTCCCCCAGGAACCCGGGCAGCGCCCGCAGCACCGGTGCGAGCCGCGAGGCGAGCGATGAGGCCTCGCGCAGCGGTCCGTCGAGTCCGGCCAACGCCGACGCCACCTGCGGCAGGAGCACCGACCGCTCGAGGCGGTCGAGGCGCGCGACCTGCTCCTCGAGTCGCTCGAGCGCGTGCGCCGAGGTGCGCGCCAACCACCCCACTCGCTCCGTGTCCAGCCGCCCGTCGACCGCGAGTCCGTCGAGGGACAGGGCGAGGACCGGCTCGACGACCTCGTCGACGACCACGTGGGCCGCCTCGACGGCCGTGCGCACCGCCTCGAAGTTCGCCCCGGAGACGGGCACGCGTTCGGCGAGCCACCAGTCAGGCCGCCGGGTCGACGTCAGGGCCCGCTCGACCGCGTCGCCGGCGCGCTGCACGGCGGCAGGATCGATCGCGTCGGCGCCGTCACCGACGACGCCCGCACGGATCGCCTCGAGCTCAGGCAGGACCGTCGTGAGCTCCTCCCGGACGGACATGGCCTCCACCGCCGCCGACACGGTGGCTCCAGCGATGCCGAGCAGGACGGACAGGGCGACGATGCCCGGGATCAGGACACGTGGGCGGAGCAGGCGACGCGGACGGATGGACGGACGGGACACGGTCACCTCGGGCGGCTCGATGCAGAATGGGTCGCCCGATATCTTACATATGAGTCGACGGTTTGCCGACCGGCCGACGGCGCGCACGACGAAGGGCCCGGAGCGAAATGCTCCGGGCCCTTCGTGTGGAACCGTGTCGACCCTGAGGTCGATCAGGGGTTCGCGTCAGCGGATGCTTACGCGAGCACCTTGGTGACGGTGCCGGCGCCGACGGTGCGGCCACCCTCACGGATGGCGTAGCCGAGGCCGACCTCCATGGCGATGGGCTGGATCAGCTCAACGGTCATGTCGGTGGTGTCGCCGGGCATGACCATCTCGGTGCCCTCGGGCAGCGTGATGACGCCGGTGACGTCGGTGGTGCGGAAGTAGAACTGCGGACGGTAGTTCGCGTAGAACGGGTTGTGACGCCCACCCTCATCCTTGGACAGGATGTACGCGGTGCCCTCGAAGTTCGTGTGCGGCGTGACCGAACCCGGCTTCACGACGACCTGGCCGCGCTCGACGTCTTCACGCTTCGTGCCACGGAGCAGGAGACCACAGTTCTCGCCGGCCCATGCCTCGTCGAGCTGCTTGTGGAACATCTCGATACCCGTGACGATCGTCTTCTGCGTCGGGCGGATGCCGACGATCTCGACCTCGGAGTTGATCGCGAGCGTGCCACGCTCGGCGCGGCCCGTGACGACGGTTCCACGACCGGTGATCGTGAAGACGTCCTCGATCGGCATGAGGAAGGGCTTGTCCTTGTCGCGCACGGGGTCGGGGACGTTGGCGTCCACGGCGTCCATGAGGTCGAGGATGCTCTGCACCCACTTCTCGTCGCCCTCGAGCGCCTTGAGGCCCGAGACGCGGACGACCGGTGCGTCCTCAGCGAAGCCCTGCGAGGCGAGCAGCTCGGAGACCTCGAGCTCGACGAGCTCCAGGATCTCCTCGTCGTCGACCATGTCGGACTTGTTCAGCGCGACGAGCAGGTACGGGACGCCGACCTGCTTGGCGAGCAGCACGTGCTCACGCGTCTGAGCCATCGGGCCGTCAGTGGCGGCGACGACCAGGATCGCGCCGTCCATCTGCGCAGCACCGGTGATCATGTTCTTGATGTAGTCAGCGTGACCGGGGGCGTCGACGTGCGCGTAGTGGCGCTTCGGGGTCTCGTACTCGACGTGCGAGATGTTGATCGTGATACCACGCTGACGCTCTTCCGGCGCGGAGTCGATCGACGCGAAGTCGCGCTGCACGTTGGTCGCGGACGGGAACTTGTCCGCCAGGACCTTCGAGATCGCCGCGGTGAGCGTGGTCTTGCCGTGGTCGACGTGACCGATCGTACCGATGTTGACGTGCGGCTTGGTCCGCTCGAACTTGGCCTTTGCCACTGTGAGTCCTCCTCAGGACGTTGTGCGGGACGCCGGGCACCATTCGATGCCCGACGCACTGCAGGGATGTGTATTCATGTTACGCGATCCGCCCGGGTGTTCGCACACCCGGCCGGACCGCGGTGAAGAGAGAGTGAGTGACTACTCGCCCTTGTTCTTCTGGATGATCTCGTCGGCGACAGCCTTCGGGACCTCCGCGTAGCTCTCGAACGTCATCGAGTACACGGCACGACCAGAGGTCTTCGACCGGAGGTCGCCGATGTAGCCGAACATCTCGGAGAGCGGCACGTTGGCACGGATGACCTTGACGCCGGTGGCGTCGTCCATGGACTGGATCTGTCCACGGCGCGAGTTGAGGTCTCCGATGACGTCGCCCATGTACTCCTCAGGAGTACGCACCTCGACCGCCATGAGCGGCTCGAGGAGGACGGGGTTGGCACGCGAGTAGGCCTCCTTGAGACCCATCGAGCCGGCGATCTTGAACGCCATCTCCGAGGAGTCGACGTCGTGCGCCGCACCATCGGTGATGATCGCCTTGACACCCACGACCGGGTAGCCGGCGAGGCCACCGACCTGCAGGGCGTCCTGGAAACCGGCGTCGATCGACGGGATGTACTCGCGCGGGATGCGACCACCGGTCACGGCGTTCACGAACTCGTAGGTCGTCTCCGGAGTGACGTCCATCGGCTCCAGATCGAACTGGATCTTCGCGAACTGACCCGAACCACCGGTCTGCTTCTTGTGCGTGTAGCCGTACTTCTCGACCTTGCGCTTGATGGTCTCGCGGTACGCGACCTGCGGCTTGCCGACGTTGGCCTCGACGTTGAACTCGCGCTTCATGCGGTCGACGAGGATGTCGAGGTGGAGCTCGCCCATGCCCTTGATGACCGTCTGGCCGGTCTCGGTGTTCTGCTCGGTGCGGAACGTGGGGTCCTCTTCGGCCAGCTTCTGGATCGCGGTGCCCAGCTTCTCCTGGTCGGCCTTGGTCTTCGGCTCGATCGCGACCTCGATGACGGGCTCCGGGAAGCTCATCGACTCGAGGACGACCTGGTGCTGCGGGTCGGACAGGGTGTCACCGGTGGTGGTGTCCTTCAGGCCGATGACCGCGTAGATGTGACCGGCGGTGACGAAGTCGACCGGGTTCTCCTTGTTGGCGTGCATCTGGAAGATCTTCCCGATGCGCTCCTTCTTGCCCTTGGTCGAGTTGATGATCTGCGCACCGGAGTCGAGACGACCCGAGTAGACGCGGACGTACGTCAGGCGACCGAAGAACGGGTGCACCGCGACCTTGAACGCGAGCGCGGTGAAGGGCTCGGTCGAGTCGGGGTGACGCTCCACGACCTTCTCCTCGTCGCGCGCGTCGTGGGCCTCGATGGCCGGGACGTCGAGCGGGGAGGGGAGGTAGTCGATGACGGCGTCGAGCATCGGCTGGACGCCGCGGTTCTTGAACGCGGAGCCGCAGAGGACCGGGTACATCGTGCTCGTGATGGTGAGGTGACGGATCGCGGCCTTGATCTCCGCGACGGTCAGCTCTTCGCCACCGAAGTACTTCTCCATGAGTGCGTCGTCGGTCTCGGCGACGGCCTCGAGGAGCGCGGTGCGGTACTCGGCCGCCTTCTCCTTGAGGTCTTCCGGGATCTCCTCGATGGCGTACTTGGCGCCCATCTCGACGTCACCCTTGGCGTCTCCGCGCCAGGTGAGCGCACGCATCTCGACGAGGTCGACGACGCCCTCGAAGTTCGACTCGGCACCGATCGGCAGCTGGATGACCAGCGGCTTCGCGCCGAGGCGGCTGATGATCGTGTCGACGGTGAAGTAGAAGTCGGCGCCGAGCTTGTCCATCTTGTTGACGAAGCAGATGCGCGGGACGTCGTACTTGTCGGCCTGACGCCAGACGGTCTCGGACTGGGGCTCGACGCCCTCCTTGCCGTCGAACACCGCGACCGCGCCGTCGAGGACGCGGAGCGAACGCTCGACCTCGACCGTGAAGTCGACGTGGCCGGGGGTGTCGATGATGTTGATCTGGTTCTTGTTCCAGAAGCAGGTCGTCGCGGCGGACGTGATGGTGATGCCGCGCTCCTGCTCCTGCGCCATCCAGTCCATCGTCGACGCACCGTCGTGGGTCTCGCCGATCTTGTGGTTGACGCCCGTGTAGAACAGGATGCGCTCGGTGGTGGTGGTCTTGCCGGCATCGATGTGGGCCATGATGCCGATGTTGCGGACCTTGTTCAGGTCGGTGAGCACGTCTTGTGCCACGGGGTCCTCCGGGGATAGGTAAGGGTGAGCTGATTCACTCGGTGACGCGAGGGCGGGCGGATCGCCCGCCCTCGCATCGGGCGGCGACTACCAGCGGTAGTGCGCGAACGCCTTGTTCGACTCGGCCATCTTGTGCGTGTCTTCACGACGCTTGACGGCTGCACCGAGACCGTTCGATGCGTCGAGGATCTCGTTCTGGAGACGCTCGGTCATCGTCTTCTCGCGGCGACCCTTCGCGTAGCTCACGAGCCAGCGCAGGGCGAGGGTGTTGGCGCGGTGAGGCTTGACCTCGACCGGCACCTGGTAGGTGGAACCACCGACGCGGCGCGAACGCACCTCGAGGGTCGGGCGGACGTTGTCGAGCGCCTTCTTGAGCGTGACGACGGCGTCGCCCTGGTTCTTGGCGGTGACGCCTTCGAGTGCGTCGTAGACGATGCGCTCAGCGAGGCCCTTCTTGCCGTCCAGCAGGATCTTGTTGACGAGCTGGCTGACGATGGGGGCGCCGTAGACGGGATCGGCGACGACGGGACGCTTCGGAGCTGGACCCTTGCGAGGCATTACTTCTTCTCCATCTTCGCGCCGTAGCGGCTGCGAGCCTGCTTGCGGTTCTTGACGGCCTGCGTGTCGAGGGCGCCACGGACGATCTTGTAACGGACACCCGGGAGGTCCTTCACACGACCACCACGGACCAGGACCAGCGAGTGCTCCTGGAGGTTGTGGCCCTCACCGGGGATGTACGCGGTGACCTCGGTGCCGTTGCGCAGCTTCACGCGGGCGACCTTGCGCATCGCCGAGTTCGGCTTCTTCGGGGTGGTGGTGTACACGCGGGTGCACACGCCGGCCTGCTGGGGGTTGCTCTTCAGGGCGGGCGCCTTGGTCTTGACGACCTTGGGGCTGCGGCCCTTCCGAACCAACTGCTGAATGGTTGGCACTACTTGCTCCTTGATGATGACTGCACGGTGACAGTGGTACTGCAGCATTCGTGGACCGGTCTCCCGGATCACGAGGTCGTATGGACCCACCGGCGCCGCGCGAGTGCGCGTCGCTTTCGTGGTGGGTATGCCGTGGGGGCGATCTGCAACCGGGACCAGCCCGGCGGGGATCAACCCGATGGTGCAAGACTGCTGTCCACTCCCCCGAGCCAGGCTCCGGAGAACGTGGACAGCACGAGAGCGCACGACAGCGCGCACACCCAACCAAGACTAGCCCGCCGACAGGCTGTGGTCAAACGATGACGGCCCCTGGGAGCATCGCTCCCAGGGGCCGTTCAGCTCGGCGTCTACGGGGACGGGACGAAGGTCGCGCCCTCGTCGGTGAAGCCCTCGATCGTGCCGCCGACGACGAAGTCGACGGGGTTGATGCTGTAGCCCGGGCCGGTCTGGCCGGTGGCCGGGTCGGTCAGCGTGCAGGTCATCGACATGCGTCCGACGGTCTCGGAGTCGACGGTCCAGCCGCCGCCCGCGAAGTCGCCGACCGTGAAGGTCGGGCGCGTGTCGAACTTCCAGGTCACGCCGGAAGGCGTGAAGCCGGTGTCGTTGCGGATCTCGAAGGGGCACCCCTCGGGGGCGAGCTCCGTCGCCGCGCCGCAGCCGTCGATGTACGCGTTGACGGCCTCCTCGACGGCGGTCGTCCCGGCGTCGGTGAGGGCGACGGCGAGCGTCGCGGGTTCCGCGGCCTGACCGAAGCCCACGGCCGTCGTGGTCGTCGCCTCGGCGGTGTACCAGTCGCTCTCGCTGAGGGCGACGTCGTAGGTACCCGGGAGGGCACGCAGCTGGTACGAACCCTCGGCGATCGGTTCGACGTCGGTGAGGTCGACGCCGCCGACCGTCGCGACCGCGTCCTCAGGGGCGACCACGTCGACCTGGACCGTGCTCAGTTCGGGTGCCTCGAGCTTCCACTTGTCGAAGAGCACGGCGTCCTTGCCGACCTTGGTGAGCGTGAACTCCTGGTCGACGCTCTCGCCACCCTGGGTGAGACGGGCCTCGACGGTCGCGGTGTTCCCGCTGGTCGTCGTCTTCCCGATCGTGTAGCCGGAGACCTTGCCGGACGCCGCCTTGTACGCGTCGTCGGTCAGCAGCACGTCGGCCGCCGACACCTCGGTACCGGAGAGCTTGAGCGCCTGTTCGGCGTCGCCCGACTTGAGGGCGTCGAGGTAGCTCTTGACCGTCACCTCCGGGGCGTGGAGGGCGTTGCCGACGCTGACCCCGACGATGCCACCGACGATGATGAGGAGGAGGGCGCTTCCGCCGGCGATGATGCCGGTGAGCCCCTTCTTCGAGAGCTTCTTCTTGGGCGGCTGCTGGCCGCCGCCGTAGCCGCCGGCCCCCTGCGCGTACGGCGCCTGGCCGTACTGCTCGGTGGGCTGCTGGCCGTACTGCCCCGTGGGCTGCTGGCCATACTGTCCGGTGCCCTGCTGACCGAACTGCTCGGTCGGCTGCTGGCCGTACTGCGCCGTCTGACCGTATTGACCGGTCTGCTGGCTGTACTGACCGGTCTGCTGGCCGTACTGACCCGTCTGCTGGCTGTGCTGGCCGGACGACTGCTCACCGTACTGGCCGGACTGCTGCCCGTACTGCCCTGACGGCTGGGTCGGCGACTGCCCGTACGGCGACTGCTGTCCGTACTGACCCGTCTGCTGCTGGCCTGAGCCCGACTGCTGTGGGCCGTTCCCCTGCCATCCCTGCTGCGGGTCGGGCTGGGCGGGCGGTCGCTGCCACTGGGGCTGCTGCGGGTTCTGATCTCCGGGATCGGTCATGGTGTTGCGCCCCCAATGAGCATGGATCGTGCTGATGACAAGTGCTCGAAAGTATAGTGACGGGTGTCGGACAGCACGATGGGGAGATCTCCCCTCCTGCGTCCGGGTGGACCCCGACGGCTACCAGGGCGAGGTGGGGGAATCGAGCTCGAGCGCGAGGTCGTCGAGGAGCGCGGTGACCTGCGGTTCGACGTACCGCTCGACGGCGTCGTGGATGGCGAGGCGGTGCCCGACGAGCAGTTCGCAGATGCGGCGCCCGGTCTCGTTCGCGCACTGGTCGGCGAGGGCGATCTCGGTGCGCAGCGCCTCCTTCGCGTCGTCCGACAACGGCGGGGGTGGTGGGACGGTCCTCGCCTGGGACTCGCCGAGCTCGGCGAGGGTGAAGAGGTAGGGCTGCCCGGGATCCGGGTCGGGGTCGAGCTGCAGGCCGTCGAACTCCGGGTCGAGCCCCTCCCCCGGACGGTAGGAGCGCTGCGCCTCGCGCAGGTCGGCGGCACGCAGTTCGGCACGGAGGACGGGGAGGTTCTGCTCGGTGTACTCCGCCACCGCGTGATCGACGAGGGCCTTCATCCGGGTGGCGAGACCGTGCTGCACCTGGTGCGGGACGTCGTCGACGAGGCCGGCTGCGCGCAGGATCGGGGAGCCGATGCACCGGCGGCAGATCCGGGTGCGTCCGCGGTGGGCGGCGGGGTGCCAGCGCGGCAGCCACCGGAGCCAGGCGTCGACGGCCTGGCTCACGCTGGTCTCGAGCGAGCGCTCCATACTGACCGAGGGTAGCGCCTCGGCGGCTGTATCGGCCTCAGCGACCTCCGGTGGCGCGCTGGTCGCGTGCTGCTCGCCGGGCGAGCGAACCGGTCGGCTGCAGCCGACTCACGAGACTCCGCTTCGCGCGGTAGCGGAACCGGCTCCGCTGGCGGGCGAACCAGCCGAGCGCTCCCTGCGCCCGTGACGCCTCGGCCTCCGACCGCTGCCACAGCTCGTCGGCCGTCGTGTCGTCCACGTCACGACCGGAGAAGACGACGTCGTCGGTCGTCCCCGCGAGCGCGGTGAGCGTGGTCGCGCCCTCCGGTTCCTGGGCTCCGAGCGCGGATGCCGTGGTCAACCGCGTGGCGGCCGGGGGCACCGTGTACCCGAGCTCGGCGTAGCGGTCGATCAGCTCGTCCCACGCACCGGCGGCACTGCGATCACCACCGCCCGCGCGGCGACGCTTCGTCCGCCGACGCTTCGCACCCGAGATGGCGAGGAGCGGGATGAAGTACAGCGACACCGGGACACCCACGATCAGCGCGAGCCACCACACCCATTCCGGGATCACGAGTCCGTCGTTCTTGTCCTTGTCGTCGCCGTCGTCGATCGAGGCCTCGGTGAGGAGGCTGTCGTCGAGGTTGTCGCTGCGCGGCGGCTGACGCACCTGCGGCTGCGGCTCGGTCTTGGGCTTCGGGTCCTGGTCCTGCGGGATCTCGGTCTCATCGGGGGTCGGTGAGAACGCCACCCAGCCGTAGCCCTCGAAGGGCACCTCGACCCACGCCGTCACGTCGTCTCCGACGACCTGCACCGAACCCTGGCCCTCGGTCACCTCGGGCGCGAAGCCCATGACGACCCGTGCGGGGTAGCCGAGCGAGCGGGCCATGAGCGCGAACGCCGACGCGTACTGCTCCTCGTCGCCGACCATCGGAGTGCGGGTGAACAGCTCCGACATCCGGTCGGCACCGTGGCCGGCGCGCGACGGAGAGCTGTCCGAGGCGAGCCCGTGGCTGAGGAACCCGGTGGTGCGGAGGGTCTGCTCGATCGCGCGCAGCTGCCCCATGGGCGTCGTCTCGGTACCGACGAACTCCGAGGCCTTCGCGACCACGATGTCCGGGATGTTCGTGACGGGCGGCAGCTCGACCGCTGCGGTCGGCGTCGTCGCGAGGGCCGTGTCGCTCGGGACCGCCTGCGTCGTGGTCCGCTCCTCGTAGTCGTCGCCCGTGCCGATGCCCGAGGTGATGACGGCCGCGCCACTCTCGGCGTTGTAGCGGATGTCCTCGGATCGCTCCGCCGCCTTGCCGTCGAGGGTGAGCGCGCTCGGGTACCCGACGCTGGGCACCCAGATGTCGTCGTAGCCGGTGATGTCGATCGACACCCGTCGGTCGCTGCCCGGTGTCATGAGCTGCGGTCCGGGAAGGTGATCGCCGACGAGCTCGAAGGCACCGGACCCGTCGGTCGCCGTGGAGGGCCCGGAGACGGTCCACAGGCGTCCGTCGTAGCTGTCCATGGCCGCCAGACGGATCCGATCCCCCGGCTCGAGACCGGTGGCGGTGAAGAGCTTCGTCTCGGCGAGGTCCTTCGTGTACTCGCGGAACCCGGCGAGCGGGCTCGGGTACTCCAGGGGGTCGAACGGCGGGGTGACGACCTCGCGGAGGACGAACCGGGAGTCCGCGGGTGGCGAGGCGACGACGGCCGCGCCGCCGCCGACGACGACCGCGACCGCGGCGAGGACCGCCGTACCGATGATCTTCTTGCGACGGAGGACGGCGGTGGTCGACGCTGCCGCGTTCTCGCCACGACCGGCACCCGGCCTCCACCCGAGCCAGAGAAGGGCGATGAGCGCGAACGCGATCCCGCGGACGGCCGCCAGGAAGGGCGTCTGCGTGCCGAGGAGGACGCCGAGGGCGTACAGCACGGTCGGGCCGACGAGCACGATGGCGCAGCGGACGGCGATCTGCGGACGCCGTGGCAGCCAGCGGACGGCGAGCACGGCGGAGACGACACCGACGAGCAGCCCCGCAACGTAGGGCAGGGTCATGATGTACGCGGGCGCGCTCAGCGGGGTCTGCAGGGTGACGAAGTCCTTCCACCCGAACACGGCGCCGATGCTGATGCCACCGAGGGTCCGCAGGTTCGGGAGGACCGCGAACGTCGCCACGGACGGCATCGCCAGGGCACTGCCGAAGACGTAGAAGACGAGGACGGTCGAGAGGCCGGTCAGGAGGGCGTTCAGCCGGAGGGCGTGGGAGGCGACGCCCACCGCCATGCCGAGGGCGAGGCCACCGAGACCGGCGAGGAGGAACCCGGTGCCGCTGAGCGCCGCACCGAAGCCGAGCAGGCCGAGGGCCGCGAGGACGAAGACGACCGCGAGGTCGATCCAGGAGCGGCCGGGCAACGGCCACGGCGCGACGAAGGTCGGGACGATGCCCTGGACGTCGACGTCCGCGGCGGACCCGGCAGCCGCGCGTGGCGGGCGCACCGTCGTGCGCTCGTCGACCCCGCTCACAGCGCCCTCGACATGACCTTGGCGAGGTCGCTCAGTGCCCCGACCGTCATGACGTTCATCCCGGCGACGTCCTTGATGCCGGCCCGTGCACCGCGTTCGACGCGGATGCCGAACACGTTGACGTCGGGACCGAAGAGGCGCTGGATGCCCCGGTACTCCTGCGCCTCGAGTCGCGAACCGGCGACGATGATGACGACGCTCGGTGCCGGCAGGCGCTTCGTGGTCTCCCGGGCGAAGGTGCGCGGGGTGTCGAAGGTGCCCTCGGCGAGCTGCAGACGGCAGCTGTCGTCGAGGAAGGAGGTCACGGTGTGGGTCCGCAGCGCGAGCCGGTCGGTCACGACGCTGATCGGGACCTGGTCGAGGATCACCTGGGTCGCGATCGACGCGGTGAGCGACACCGCCAACTCGAACTCGTCCTCGTCGTCGGCGTAATAGCGGGAGTCGGTCGTCATCACCATGGTGAGCTGCGACCGCCGCGTCTCCTCGAACTGCCGCACCATGAGCTGGCCCGTCTTCGCGGAGGACTTCCAGTGGATGTAGCGGCGGTCGTCGCCGGGGACGTACCCGCGGAGCGCATGGAAGGAGATGTCGTTGTTCGTGATCGTCTTCGTGACGAGGCCCTCGAGGTCGCGGATGAGACCGGCGGCCGTCGGGTGGAGGCGCGTGGTCTCGGGATGCACGAAGAGCTCGACCGGTTCCGTCCAGCGCACCTCGCGGCGCAACAGGCCGAGCTGGTCGCCACGGACCGACACGGCGGGCCCAGCCGGGATGACGGCTCGCCGGTTCGTCGGAACGGCGAACAGTTCCTCGTGTTCGCCGTCCTTCGGGATCGCCGGAATGGCGAACTCCGCGAGGCCGTAGCCCACGGGGACCTCGAGGCGCGTGGGCGTCGTGGCGCGGTTGCCGGGGTTGGCGATGAGGACCTGCCCGATCGCGCGCTCGCCGACGGTCACCCGGGTGGGGTTCAAGTGGATGGAGATACGGAAGGTCGACCGCCCGAAGAGGTAGGCCACGGAGGCCAGCAACGCGGCCAACGGCACGAAGCCGAGGAACACGAGTTCCGTCCATCCCAGGATGAAACCGGCGACGGTCGCGATGACGCCGATCGCCAGGACGACCCAGCCGAGGCCGCTGACCACAGCGAGCACGGGTTGCGCAGCCGACCAGACGACCCGGGCCCAGGGCACGACGACGGCACCGATGCCGTCGAGCGCGCTGCGGAACGGGTTCGGCCGCCGAGCGGGAGCCTGCGCACCGTCGACGTGCGCATCGGGGCCGTCGGCGCCTGCCTCGGCAGGCGCGCCGACCGTCGCCGTGCGGACCGGATCGGGTCCGTCCGGCGCGGCGGCGGCGCGCTGCTCGAGGGTCTCGCTCATGCTGCGCGGTACGCCGGCGGAGCGATGCTGACGAGGACCCGGGCGACGACGTCCTGCGCGGTCACGCCGGCGAAGTCGGACTCGGGGTCGATGATGATGCGGTGCGCCAGGACGGCCTGCGCGAGGTCGTTGACGTCGTCGGGGGTGACATACGTGCGTCCCTGCGAGATCGCCCAGGTCTTGACCGCGCGCACGAGGGCGAGGGCACCACGCATGCTCACGCCGAGCGCGACGTCCTGGTCGTCCCGCGTCGCCGCGACGACGTCGGCGACGTACTCGAGGATGCTGCCGTCGACGTGCACCTCGGTGGCGAGCTGCGCCATGGTGACGACCGCGCTGGAGGCGATGATCGGCTGCACCTTCGTCGCGCGTGCCCGGTTGGAAGCGTCGAGCAGCAGGTTCACCGAGGTCTGGCGGTCGGGGTAGCCGAGCGTCGTCTTGATGAGGAAGCGGTCGAGCTGCGCCTCGGGCAGCTTGTAGGTGCCCGCCTGTTCGATCGGGTTCTGCGTCGCGATGACCATGAAGGGCTGGCCGGCCTCGTAGCTCGTGCCGTCGATCGTGACGATGCCCTCCTCCATGACCTCGAGGAGTGCCGACTGCGTCTTCGGCGAGGCACGGTTGATCTCGTCCGCGAGCACGATCGAGGCGAAGATCGGCCCCTTGTGGAACTCGAAGATCCCCTTGCCCTGGTCGTAGATCGTCACACCGGTGACGTCGGACGGCAGGAGGTCGGGCGTGAACTGGATCCGCGAGCTCGTGCCGTCGAGCGTGTTCGCGAGGGCCTTGGCGAGCACGGTCTTGCCGGTGCCCGGGTAGTCCTCGAGGAGCACATGGCCCTCCGAGAGCATGGCCGTGACGACGAGCTTGATGACGTGCTCCTTGCCGAGGATGGCCTGCTCGACGTTGCCGACGAGCTTGCCGAACGCGTCGGCGAACCAGGTGGCCTGTTCCTGCGTGACAGTCATGGAGGTGTTGGTTGCTTTCGTGTAGGAGGGAGAGGTGGACGGTCGAGCCGCTACATCGCGTTCCATGCGGCTGCTGAGGTGGCCCCGATGCTGAACGTCTCGCCCGTCGCCGTGTTCCGGAAGAACGCGGTGATCGTCTCACCGGCGGGGATGACGCCGAGGTGGTTGTTGTGGACGAAACTGCCCGTCCCGCTGGCGTTGATGTTCGAGGTCGAACCCACCGCCGAGCCATTGCGCTGGATCTGCACGTCGTAGTTGCCATTCGGGACGTCGGCGTAGCGGACTCCGACGTCGTAGCAACCGGTACCGCCGCTCTGACATGCGTGCGGTTGACCGGACTTGTAGAGCGAGCCGCTCGGCTTCGGCGGCGGCGGATTGTTCACCGTCACCTCGGCCGGCCCGCCTTCAGGTCCGGTACCTCCGGGACCCTCCGCAGAGACGTAGACCTGGTAGGTACCGGCGCCGATGCCACCCACCGAGTCACTGGTGCCACCTGTCGTCCCGGTCTGCACCGTGCTGGAGCCGCTCATGATCCGCCAGTGGTACTTGTCGACCTGTCCACCGGTGTCGGCGGGAGCATTCCACCGCATGGTCAACGTCGCCGGCGCATCACCTGACGACTTCAGCGAGACGTTCTGTGGCGCACTCGGCACGCCGTAGGCGGTCGCCGAGATCTCGTTCGAACCTGCGCTCGGACCCACGGCGTTGTGGGCATAGGCGGTGAAGGTGTAGCTCTGCCCGTTCGTCACGTCGAAGGTGCAGTCGTTGCCGGGGGCGCACTGCTTCTCCCCGCCGCCGCTCCACTTCACCGCGTGGTAGTCGATGGGCGAGCCGTTGCTCGCCGGCGAACCGCCGACGACGACGGTGATCTTGCCGCTCTTCGCACTCTTCAGGCTGAGCGACGGCGGATCGGGCACGTCCTTCACGATGACGGTGATGCGACCCTGCACGCGTCGGTTCGGGTCGTTGGTCGCATCTTGAATCGTGTAGATGACGCTGACGGTACCGCTCTTGGACGACCCGGGCGTGACCGTGACCGAGCCTCCGGAGACGGTGGCCGTCGCCCCACCCGCCGGAGCACTCTCCAC
Organism: Plantibacter sp. VKM Ac-2876; assembly: GCF_015350715.1. Taxonomy (NCBI): domain Bacteria; kingdom Bacillati; phylum Actinomycetota; class Actinomycetes; order Micrococcales; family Microbacteriaceae; genus Plantibacter; species Plantibacter sp. VKM Ac-2876. The sequence goes on from NZ_JADKSI010000002.1 coordinate 1,239,440, forward strand.
CGTGGCGTCGAGGACCTTGAGCGGGGTGTCGGGGAACGGGTTGTAGTCGTTCGCGAGGACGTTGATCGACTCGGCCTTGTTCTTCCGGCCCTCCTCGACGCGGTCGTCGATCGCCCGTGGGAGGGGACGGCTCGAGGACACAACCTGCACCTGCACCGATCCGGGGATCGAGTACTCCTTGTAGGTCACCGTGAAGTTCAAGGTCGCCGAGGTCCCGGGCTGCGTGCCCTGCGGAGCGGACACCGTGAGCTGCGACCCGGACAGACTGCCCTGGACACCGGCCGTCGTCCCGGTGAGGCCCTGGTAGGACAGAGCAGCGAGGATCTTCGGGTTCGGGTGGTCGCTCGAGGCGCGAAGGTCGACGACGATCGCCGGTTCACCCGCTTCGACGGGGATCGTCACCGGGGTGAACGTCGGTGGTACGTCCTCGAGGTCCGGGTCTCCGACCGTGATCGGCAGTGTGAGCAGCTTGCTCTCGCGACCGTCCGTGGCCTCGAAGCTCACCGAGGCGGGGCCGCGGTAGTCCTTCGCCGGGGTGAACGTGATCGTGGCGTCGTCGACGTAGCTCGAGGTCCCGTTGCTGCGGAAGTTGACGACGCTGCCCTCTGAGGCGATCGTGACGGGCTTGCCGGACGGCGCCTCGGTGATGTCGGAGAGCTTCCAGGTGCGCGTCTCATTGACCTTGACGATCTGCTCCGGCAACGGACTCTTCATCCGAGGCGGTTCGCCGTCGGTCGCGGCCGGCACGATGATGAACGCGGCGCCGCTCAGCTGCGTGACCGGGTCCGTCAGGCGGTAGGCGATCGCCTGGCGTCGGTCGGTGAGGGTCACCCGGATGGTGCCACCGTCGCGGACCTCGCCGGAGGCGGCGTTCACACCTTCGACGCTCGGCTGCAGGTCGTCGATCAGCCCACCGGGGTTCTGCGCGCCGTCGAGCACGTCGATGTCGATGGTCTTCTTGCCGACGATGTCGGCGTCCTCGAGGACGTGGTCATCCGCCTCGGGGAACTGCGGCTTCGCGTCCTTCGTGACCTTGACCTGGATGTAGGCGCTGTCGATGCCACCCTTGCCGTTGGTGATCTGGTACCGGACGGTGAAGAACGCCTCCTCCTCCGGCACTTCGATGACGACACGGCTCTTGCTGACCTCGGCGGTGAGGCCGTCGTCGACCGATAGCAGCTTCGGTTCGAGTTTGAGCGTGTACCCGTTCGGATCGGAGTCGTTCGAGAGCACCGGTACGGAAGCGACCTTGCCCGGGAGGACCTCGATGTAGTCGTCGACCGCGTTCGGCTGGCCGTCGACCTCCGGGCGTCCGATGACCCCGATCTTGATCGTGCCGACGGCGACCGCACCGTAGGTGTCCTTCACCCGGTACTGGAAGGTGTCGGTCCCGGAGGAGTCCGGAGCCGCCTCGTAGACGAACCACGTACTCCCTTGCTCGATGACCCGACCGAGCAACGGTGCCGAGGCGATGTCGTCGACGACGACGGAGTCACCGTTCGGGTCCAGCCCGTCGAGCGGGACGTCCACGCGGACCGTCGCACCCGCGAACACGCGCGAGGTGAGCAGCTGCGGCACGGGCGGCTGGTTGTTCTTTTTGTCCTCGCCGACCACGTTGAACGTGACCGTCGCCGTGTCGGCCTCACCGAAGGTGTCGTACACGCGGTACGTCGTCGTGTAGGTGCCCGGTTCGCTCGGCGCCTGGAAGCGGACCTCGTCGTCGTCGACGAACGCGAGGCCGGCGGTCGGATCCTCGACGAGCTCGCGATCGACGAGCATGACCGCCGCGTCCGGGTGGTAGTCGTTCTCGAGCACCGCGACGTTGGCGATGTCGCCCGCGCGGACGACGACCGCGTCATCGGTCGCGACCGGTGCCTGATGCTTCGGCAGCGGTGGCACCGGGACGATGGTCACCGCCGCCGTCGCCGACGAGGTGCCGTCGGACACGACGTAGGTGAACTGCAGCTGCTGCTCGATCGGCGCGGAGGAGGAGACGCGGATGACCGCGCTGTCGAGGACCTCGACGGACAACGAGGTCGACTCGTCGGGAACGGAGACGGACTGCACGGCGAGCACCTGCCCGCCCGGTGACTCGTCGTTGGCGAGGACCGGGATCGTGATCGTCTCGTTCGGCCGGAGATATCCCTCGTCCTTCACGGCGACCGGCGGCCGCACGTCGGTGGGCTTCTCGAGGACGTCGACGCGGATGAGCCCGATGCTGGAGGCGATGCCGGCGCCGAGTGTGTACTTCAGGTAGTAGGTGCCGGGCTCGTTCGAGGACACGGTGACCGACTGCTTCTCGAGGCTCGGCGAGGACACGAGTCCGCCCTGCAGGGCCTCGACACCGATGAGGCCGAGCGGGGCCCCACTCGGGGACTGGTCGTTCGCCAGCGGTTGGACGAGCGCGGACTCGCCGACGAAGGTCGAGACGAAGTCGGGTGTCCCGATCGGGCTCAAGGCTCCGGCGGGCTGCACGTCGACCTTGAGGGTGCCCTCCGCCGAGGTGACCCCGTCGGACACGACGAACTTGACGTCGCGCGGGCCCATCTCGGGCGAGGCGTGCGTGAACGTCACGAACCCGTCCGGGGTGAACCGGACGAGGTCGCTGGACGCCGGCGACGCCGACTGGAGGAAGATGTCGTCGCCGTCGGGATCACGCCAGTCGGCGAGCACGTTGTAGGTGACCGTCTGCCCGGCCTCGACCGACACGGCGGCCTCGCGATGGGACGTCGGCGGCTCGTTGACCTCGGGCGGTTTGATGGCGATGCTCACGTTCGCTTCGGCCACGCCGCCTGGGCGGCCGTCGTTGACGGAGTAGCGGAACGACGTCGTCCCGGCCACGAACCCCTCGGCCGGGGTGAACTGGAGCGCACGCCCGCCGTCGATGTACTCCAGCTTGCCGGTCTCCGCCGCGACGTCGCTGGTGTTCTGGATCGTCAGGACGTCGCCGTCCGCATCGGAATCGTTGTCGAGCAGGGGCAGGACCGTCGCGCGACCCGGACGGACGCCGAACGCGTCGTCGCGGGCGATCGGCGGACGGTTCTCCTCGGTGCGCTCGGCGAGCGTGTCCTCGAAGGACTGCTCGGACGCCTTCTCGTCGCCGTCCTCGCCGTCCTCCTCCTGCGGGGGTGTCACCTCGTCCCAGTTGTCGACGAGGCGCATGTTCGCCTGGACGAGCCAGGAGTTGCCGGTCTGGACGTTGTTCAGGGCGATGACCGAGCGGTTCACCCGGAAGACGAGCTGCTGGCCGATGGTCTCCGGGTTGATGTCCTCGATGACCGGCTTCTTGTCGGCGCACTCGGCGGCGTACCGACTCGAGGAGGCCCAGGCTCCGTGCATGCAGCCGTCGAGGTTGACCGGTGCCGTGACCTCGGCCGCACTCGTCGCCGCTGTGGTGACGTCCGCGTCGAGCACCTCCGGGTCGCCGCCGCCGAGTGGGACGCGGACGAGCGAGTCACCGGTCGCGATGACGGCGGCGTCGTCCGATGCCGACGGCTCCTGGATCTTCAGCGGCTTGCCCGGCAGCTCGACGACGGAGCCGTCCTGCTTCACGAGTTCGCCGGACTTCAGGTCGAGGATGACCGCCTGCTCACCGGCAGCGCTCAACTGGTAGTCGTCGAGCTTCGGGAGCTTCGACTCGGTCTTCGTGCCGTCGGGCAGGATGCGGTAGAGGAGCCCCTTCGCGGGTGCGACCGCGAGGATGGTGCCCGTCGAGGTGACGACCGCTTGACCTGCCTTGCCGATGGAGACGATCGGCTTCGTCTCCGTGGGGTCGAAGCGGAGCTCCCCCGCGGCATCGACGGACCAGAGCTTGCCGGTCTCCCCCGCGACGACCGAGAGTCGGTCGCCGCCGTAGTGCACCGTCGCGCCGGTCGGCAGCGAGACACGCTGGATGAGGCTCGTGAAGGCCGGATCGATGCGTTCGAGCGAGGAGAGCGCCTTGTCCTGGAGGAAGACGTCGTCGCCGTCCTGCAGCACGTCGGCGTTGTTCGACGCCGTCGACACGGCACCGTCGAGTTCGGAGATCTGATCGTTGAGACGCCCTGCAAGGAGCGACTCGCCGTTGGTGACCCAGACGTCGCGGGACTCGAGGTCGACCTCCGTGACGGGGAAACCCTGGTGGATGAGCGCGGCGGTCACCGGTACGGCGACGAGGACCGACAGGGCCGTGATGGACGCCGCCGTCTTGCGCTTGCGCAGCCAGGCGCTCCAGTTGCTCACGGTCCCCCAGGTGATGTTCGGTCAAGCATCGGTCGATGCGCCACGCTGCAAACGCGGAGTCACTCTAACAAACAAGTCGGCAATGGAAAACGGTTGCGGGGGTCAACCGCGAGCGGGTTGTCCCCCGCCGACATCCGCCTGATCGGCGTGGTCGAGGAGCGGGAGGTCGCTGGCGTCCACGAGTCGGGTCGAGACCGCGTACTCGACGAGCCGTGCACGACGGCCGGTCGCGAGCTTCCCCGGCCCGCCGCGCAGCCCCTGGACACCGAACTTGTCGAGCTTGTCGCAGACGTTGTCGAGCTTGCGGTTGAAGGTGGTCTGGCTCCAACCGAGGCGGGCGGCAGCGGCGGCGGACGCCGGGATCTCGCCGCGACCGGGCGACGCCTGGCGCAGGACGTCCTCTGCCAGGGCCACGATGAGGAGGCGCTGGCTGCTCGTCAGGTGGATCGGCCCGACCGTCGTGGTTCCGGCGGTGGTCGTCGAGAGCTGCGACGGACTGAAGTACTCGAGGTCCGAGGTGATCGTGAAGTCGTAGGTCGTCGTCCCGGCACTGAACAACACCTGCAGCTCGGGGAACACGATCGGGAGCCGGGCACCGGGCGCGAGCCACGCCTGCACGTTACCGGTCGTGTCCGTCACCGTCGCGGAGAGGGTGTTCCCGATGTTCGTGAGCCACCAGAGCCCGGCATCGAAGGTCACACTGAGGAAGGTGCGGTGCAGGAAGGGGTTCTCGTCGACGACGAGGTCGCCCTCGCGCCCGATCAGGAACGGCTTGCGTGCGTCCACGGCGTACTCCTCGCCGCAGAACTCGACGCGCACCGCCGTCTTCGTCGTCGCGGTGTCCGTCGCCTCGTCCGTGCTCATCGTCTGGTCCCCCTGTGGTCGGTCATCGTCTCGCTCCCGCTACTGCTGCGAGCACATCTCGAGTGGATCGGGTGAGGTGACGCCGCCTCGGACAATCACCACCTCGATACACAGCTGCGCGCCCGGAGCGCTCGGCTTCAGGTCGACCGCGTACGTCGAGGTCGGTACCTTCGGCGAATTCTTGCCGCTGCTCGTCACCTGGTAGATGTACGAGTCGCCGTCCTGCGGGTCCGGGTTGTCCCAGATGAAGGTGACGACGCTGCCGTCCTCGCTGATGTTCACGCCGAACGGCTTCGGCGAGGGGACGTCGCTCAGTTGGATCGGCGCCCCGGTCGCGGCGGCCGTGGGCTTCGGGTCGGCGGCCGCCCCCTGCCAGATGATCCCGGCCGCGATCCCGCCGACCGCCAGCACCGCGACGCCGCCCACGACGAGGAGGCGGGTCAGCCGGCGGCGTCCGCCTCGTCCGGCCGCATCGGCATCGGGGTCCTCCGTGGGAACTGCGGCCGCGGTCTCGAGGCGGTCGCGGCGGATCGTCTCGGAGGGCACCGAGGCCGCTCCGACGATGATCGGGGCCGAGGGCTGGATCGGCTGCACGAGCGGTCCCGCCGAGCGGACGACCGTCTCGTCGCCGACCGACGGCTGCACGCTCGGCACGCCGGGTCGGGGCTGGGCCTCGACCGTCGGGACCTGCCGGACCCGCGTCTCGTCCGACGCACTGCTGGACGTGTCCGGTCGGGGGGCCTGCGACTGCGGCTGCACGAGGTTCGGGATGTCGATGGGCGTCGGCGCGTAGGCCAGCTCCATCTCGACGCGCTGCAACGCCCGAGCGAAGTCGACGGCGCTCTCGAAACGGTTGGCGCGGTCCTTCGCGAGGCCCTTCTGCAGCGTCGCGACGAGGGAAGCCGGTGCGTCGTCGCGCCCGAGCGGGGTGACGGTCCCGCGCTCGATCCGGCTGATGAGGTCGGCCGCACCGTTCGACTGTCCGGGGATCTCGAACGGCGTCCGTCCGGCGAGCAGCGTGTAGACCGTCGCGGCCAGGGAGAACACGTCGGACCGCACGTCCGGATGCGGCTCGTCCTCGAACATCTCGGGCGGCGACCAGGGGATGGAGAGACCGACCGTCTGCGTGCCCGAGGCACCGGTGGAACCGACGTCGCCCGGGCGCCCGGGGCCGGCGGTCGTCGGAACCTCGAGTTCGACGGCCTGCGAGATGCCGAAGTCGGTCAGCGCCGGCCAGCCGTACGCGTTGGTGAGCACGTTGGCCGGTTTGATGTCGCGGTGGAGGATGCCGGCCGCGTGTGCGGTCGCCACCGCACTGGCCAGGCGGACGCCGGTGCGCAGTGCATCGGCGACGGCGAACCGCCGCAGCTTCGCCTGCTCCGCGAGACTCGGCCCCGCGCAGTACTCCATCGCGAGGTACGGTCGTCCGTCCGGAGCGACGTCCGCCGTGTAGATCGTGACGATGTAGGGGTGCGCGGAGAGCTGCGCCATGAGGTTCGCCTCGGCGACGAAGGCCTCGCGGGTCTGCTCGCTGAGGTGCTCGGCGAGGAGCACCTTGACGGCGACCTGACGCCTCGGCAGCTGCTGCTCGTACAGGAAGACGTCGGAGAACCCACCGGCTCCGAGCTGTCGTTCGAACCGCAGCCCGGGGATGGCCGGCGGTTGCGAGGGTGAACGGCGCACGTCAGCCCTCTCGGACGCGCAGCGCGACGCCGCCGCCGAGGTCGATGACGGTCCCGACGATCACCGGCGTCGGCTCCCCTGGTCGCAAGGACTGCGGTGCCTGACCGGGCAGGACGACCTGCGTGCCGTTCCGCGAGTGGAGGTCGGTGACGACGACCGTGCCGCCCTCGACCGCGACACGCACGTGGCTCCGCGAGATGTCGTCACCCGTGAGCGTGACGAGTGTCGGGACGACGGACGCCGGGACCTGCGAGACGCTCGGCGCCCGGCCGAGGACGACGGGCGAGGCGAGCGACTGGCGAGTGCCGCCGGGGAGTTCGAGGTAGGTGAGCGGCGTGGCTGACGGGGTGGTCGATCGAACGGGTGGGGTCTCGGCCGCGCGACGCGCACGCAAAGCGGCGAGATCCTCGGCGAGGATCGTGTGGCCGTCGTGGTCGCCGAGGTCCGATGGTTCTGCTGCTGCGGGTTCCGGCGCGGCGACCGCGGTGGCTGCCGCCTGCTGGTGCGCCGACGCCTCGGCCGCGGCGCGTTCGGCGTCGCCCGCCTCGTCGACCGCCGCCGCACCGACCGGACGCAGCACGGTCTGGCCGAACAGGAAGTCGTAGCCCTCGTCGACGGGCTCCTCCGGGGTCGTCGGGGTCTCGTCCGGGTCGTCCTCGTCGTGGAAGAACTGGGTGTCGGAGACGGACGGCACGACGTGGAGCGGCTGAACAGGCTCGACGTGCGCAACCGGGGTCGCCTCGTCGCCGTTCGTCCCGTCGTCCGAGGTCGCCGCGGATGCAGCGGGCTCCGCGGGGGCCGGGGCGGGCGGGGCCGCGAGCTGCTCCGCCGCCGTCGGCGCATTCGTGGACGACTCGGTCGGCCGGCGCTCGTCGGTGGTCGGAGTGGCGAGCGAAGCCGTGGCCTCCTCGTCGAGGGTCGCCGTGATGGAGGTCGTCCAGACGGCTCCCGACCCGAGCGGGAGGCGCACGCCGGACGGGTTCGGCTGGTCGCTCCGGAGCGTGACGCTCACCGCGTCGGCGTGGTGTTCCTCGACCCAGGTGGTCGCGCGGGCGCCCAGGACCGTCTCGGTCCCGGCGGCGCTCGTCACGACGGCGGCCGCGAGCCCGCGCACGATGACCGTCGCGCCCGATTCGTCCCAGACGGCCGCGGCGAACGCGGGCGTGTTCGAGAGACCGCCGGCGGCCAGCCGGTCGACGATCAGCGACAGCGAGGCGTCGCCCGGGAGGTCTGCGGCGAATGCGGCAGCGGCGGTGTCGTCGCCCTGGGCGTCGACCAGCACCAGTCTGCCGGGCCCCGCCACAGCGAGCCAACGGCGGACCTCGGCCGGTTCCATTTCGTACGAGTACACGGCCACTCCTCTAGCCTCGCGGCATCGTCTCTTCAAGATACCCGAGACCACCCGCGTCATCGTAGCCGGGGCCGCTGGACATCAGCGAGGTCGACACGACGTCGACGACGAGCGCGGTCACGTTGTCCCGTCCGCCGGCGGCCAGCGCGAGCTCGACGAGGCGGTCGGCGGCCCCCTCGAAGCCCTGCGACAGGACCTCGGCGATCAGCTCGTCGGACAGTTCGCCCGTGAGACCGTCGGAGCAGAGGAGGAACCGCTGCCGCCCGGCGACGGGGAGGAGCCAGACGTCCGGGTCGATGCCGGCCTCGACGCCGATCGCCTTCGTCACGATGTTGCGGTCGGGGTGTTCGCGCGCCTCCGCCTCCGTGATGGAACCGGCGTCGACGAGTTCCTGGACGGCCGAGTGGTCGACGGTGATCCGACGGAGTGCGCCGTCGGCCCAGGTGTAGACCCGTGAGTCCCCCACGTTGAACACCATCCAGTGGAGGTCGGTCTGCGGCGACAGCGCCACGAGCGCGAGGCCCGCGACGGTCGTGCCGATGACCCCGTTCGGCGTGGGGATGCTGCGGATGACCGCGTTGGCGGCGACGATCGTGGTCACGACCGCCTCGGTCGTCGTCGGCATGCCGATCGGTATGCCGCGTTCGAGCGCCGCCGCGACCTCACGGCTCGCGACCTCGCCGCGTTCGTGCCCGCCCATGCCGTCCGCGACCACGAAGGCGGGCGCGCCGGCGTAGAACGCGTCCTCGTTCAGGCGTCGGACCAGCCCGGTGTCGGTCCGGCCCTCGCTGCGCAGGGTGTGCGTGGACCGCGCGGTCTCGATCGTCGTCATCCCGCACCGCCCAACGCGGCGGGAAGGGTCGGTACCTCGCCCGGCCAGCTTCCGTACCTCGCGTCGAGGTCGGAGCTCGAGAGCTCCACGGAATCGCCACCGGCGTACTGCTCGGAGGCGATGTCCAGCGTCGCGAGGATGGCGATCGTCGACTCGACGGTCTGTCCGGGCGCGTCGAAGGCGAATCGCACGAAGCGCCCGCGGTCGACCTCGTCCTGGGAAGCGAGCTGCGCGAGGGAGTAGTCCACGAGGGCACCGGGGTCGCCGGTGAAGGCGTCGGTCGCCGAGAGCGTCGCGGTGACGTACGCCGTCGTGCCGTCCCAGGCGCGGGCGGCCCGGAAGCCGGCCCCGGGGATCTCGGCGATCGCTTCCTCGACGGCGGCAAGTGTCCGGTCCGGGGTGCGGGCCGGGGTGCGTTGCGCCGTCGGCGCTGCGGTCCCGCAGGCGGTGAGGAGCACCAACAGGACGACCGACACGGCGCCGGATCGGACGATGGTGCTGATGCGCATGGAAGGCCTCACGGTCGGGAACGGGCTGTGGACGGGCGACCCGGTGTCGGGCCGCGGTCGATCATCTCCGCGTAGGACTGTAGTCGGTCACCTGTTGATCACCGCTGAAGAAGCCGCTCGCCGAGTCCAGGTAGGCGTCGACGCTCGGGTCTCCCGACGACGACGTCTCGTCCGCCATCATCTCGTACCGCTGCGCGTTGTGGGCACTCGCGATCCCCGGATCCTGCTGTTCCGGGTTGACGCCGCCCAGTCGCGGGGCGTCACCCTGGACCGTCGTCCAGTTGGCCGAGTCCGGGTTCCCCTGTCCATCGAGCCGGGCGACCGGATCCTCGTTGAACTCCATCGAGAGGACCTGCACGTCGTCGGGGATGTCGAAGCGTGCGATCGGCGAACCCGCCGTGACGAGGTGCGTCACGTTGTAGCCGAAGTCCGGGTCCGAGGCCAGCGACCCGGCCGTGATCCCGCCGAGGCTGAAGCCCTCGAGCATCACCGGGTCCGACGGAGAGATACCGGCGGCGGCCATCGCGTCCTTCACCGCCTGGCCGAGCGCGGTCTGTTCACCCTGCATGGCAGCGATGTCGGAGGTGAGGTCGTTCGAGATCGCGCCACCGTGCGGATCCCAGACCTGCGTGCTCGGGATCTGCACGATCCAGCTCGGCGGCGGTCCGGCCGACTGGATCACGCGGATGTTGCTGAGCTCCTCCTCACCCTTGTCGATGTCCGCCGAACCCTGCAGGAGGTCGCCGAGGTCGGTGACGGTTCGGTCCCGAGGCACGGCGAGCGGCTGTGAGGGGTCGTCGGGATCCATGGCGAGGCCGCCCTGCCCGTCGTCGAAGAGGCCGAACCGGCCGCCACCGGTGGCGATGGCGTCGATCGCCTGCTCATAGGTGAGCGGCGGCCAGCCCTGGCCGGTGACGACCGACATGAGTCCGTTGAAGCCGGGCAACAGCCCGGGGAGGAAGGTGAGGCCGGCCAGCAGGCCTGGGGCGCCGTCCGTGAGGATGTCCTCGATCCACGCGTTGTCGCCCAGCCATTCGTTGGCGGCCTGGGCCGCGACCGGGGCGAGTTCCTGCAGCCTCGACAGCGCGTCGGCATAGGTCGCCGCCGTCCGGTCGACGACCTCCTGCGGCGAGTAGGCGGTGATCGAGTTGGCGGTGAACAGTCCCGCGACGCCGGCCGGCGACAGCAGCAGCCAGGGGTTGTCGCCGATCTGGTCCAGCGTCTGCTGGGCACCCTCGACCAGCGAGTCGACACCCTCGACCACGATGTTGACGCCTGCCACGGTGAGCATCCACGCCCCGCCCACCACCGCCACGCCCGCCGCTGCGACGAGGCCGACCGGCACCGCGAGGACACCGATGACGAAGGCGACGCCGTTGTGGAGGGCGACCGTCGCCGCGGCGATCAGTTGGTCGGCGGTCTCGTAGGCGACGACGGCGCCCTCGAGGAAGACGGCGGAGACGCCGGTCTCGGTCGCGACGAGGAGGAGGGAACCGGAGGCGAGGACGATGGCGCCTTCCGCGGCCGCCCCCGTGACCGGGGACAGGATCATGGACTCGAGCAGGTCGCCGTCGACCGCTTTCGCCGCGGCCGTGCACGAACGCCCGATGAGCTCGGTCGACAACGTGGCGAGTTGCTGCGCCTGCAGTCGCATGTCGTCGAGCTTCGCGCCGACGCCGCCGGCTCCACCGGAGACCGTGATGCCGCTCATGCCCGGGCTCCCTGGATGGTCGCGGCGATCGCCAACACCTCGGCGACGATGTCCGCGCGACGGACGGCCCGGAGCGAGACCCGGGTCCCCTCGGCGACGGTGGACGGGTCCATACCCGCCGCTTCGACGTCCGGAGTGTCGACCGACACGGCGACCCAGCCGTCGGCACCACGGAGCCACGTGTCCGTCCACCGTCTCATGGGCTCCCCGCTCCGGGAGAGCGCGTCGAGCCGGAAGCCGCCGTCGATCCGCCGCGCGACACCGCCGAGGAGCACCGCGGCCTGCGGGCTGTGGAGCTGTTCGACGACCGCGCCGACGACGTCTGGTCGGTCCTGGCGGAGCGCGAGGACGAGCGCCTCGGCGTCCGCGAGCGGGAGGACGACCACGTCGGTCGAACGACCCCGCGCGTCGGGGACGTCGTGGAGCGCGGAGAGGGGTCGCAGGAGTTGCTGGGCCAGCCCGGCGGTGTCGAAGGCGCGGATCTCGACGGCGTCCTCGTCGCGCGCGGCCGTGCCGTGCTCGGCGAGGGCCGCGTCAGAGTGGTCGACCCGCTGCGTCCGCAGCAGCGCCAGGGCGTGCGCGCCGATCACGGAGACGGACTGGATCGCCGTCCGGTCGAGGGTCCAGCAGGAGGCGTCGACGGCCGCCGTCGCGAACTGCGGCATCGACAGGAAGGCGGCGAAATCGGGATCGACGTCAGCGGTGAGGTCGTCCGGGAGGCTGTCGTCGCCGCGGGCGAGGAGTCGCCGCTCCCGGAGCCGCGCGACGGCTCGCTGCTCGCGCTCCCGGACTTCGGCGGGCGACACGCGCGAACCCCATTCGGTGTGGAAGGCGGGTGGCAGCACGATGTGCGGGGTGCGATGCTCCAGGACGTGGAGTTCGTCCGCGGTCAGCAGGAAGGCTGCCGCGGCGGGAGCCGGGCGGGTACGGGTCATGGGCATCAGGGGGTCCATCCTCGGCTGCGGTAGAGGTCTGCAAGGTCCAGCCAACTGCGGTCACCGGGTGTCGGCAGCGATGGCGTGGAGGCGACGATGTCCTTGGCCTGGTGCACGAGGAAGTCCGGGACCTCCTGGCCGAAGAACTCGAAGACCTTCGCGGCGCCGTCCTTGACGGTCTCGACCGCGCCGGAGACGAGGTTCACGGCGTCGTTCCAGCGGTCGCCCACCCAACGGGCTGCGTCCTCGATGAGCTGCTTCACGTGCTCGACGGCGGTCGCGTGCGCGTCGAGCTTGTCGGCCGCGTCGTCGAGCTGCGTCGCCGAGTTCTCGAGCGAGACCGCCCGGGTGCCGAGCTGCTCGATGAAGGTCTCCGCGGCGGTGGAGGTCCACGCGAGCTCGGCGGCCGAGCGGAGGTCTCCGGCACGGCTACGGACCTCGGTCGCGAGGGTTCGTAGCTCCGTCGCGCGGAGGCGGATCTGTTGGGTGTCGCCGTACACTGCTTGCTCCTCGTCGCGTGGTGCTGCGTCGCTGTCGCCGTGGGTCGCCTTCGCCGGAAAACCCGCGCGCCCTCACCGACACCTGGTCGGGAGGGCGCGCAGAGCGAAGTCGACGGTGGTGACTACTGGCCGGCGCCGGCAGCGAGGGCTGCGTCGGTCTGCTCGAGCGTGGTCACGGCGTTGTTGAGGTAGCCCGACAGCTTGTCGAGGTGCTGGATCGTGACCGTCGCGCTCTGCGTGAAGGCCGTGTAGGTCTCGTTGAAGGTGCCGGACGCGGTGTCGGTCTGGAACCCGGAGGACACGAGGTTGTTGATGAGGGTCTGGAGGCGGTTGAGCGTGGTCTCGACCTCGCCCTTACCCGTCGTCAGGTTGACGGCGGCCTGCTTGATCTCGCTGTAGTTGACGTTGATGTTGGCCATGAGTCTTGCTCCTTCGTTGTGGTCACCGGCACCGTCGGTGCCTTCATCATGTAACCACAACGCCTCGCGGGAGCACATGGGGAGCACTCCCCATGCAGTCCCCATCCAGGGACGACGCCGCTCAGGAGACGGGGAACTCGGGCGCGATCGGCAGCTGCACGCGCGACAGTGCACCGCGGTTCGCGTACATTCCGCGCCCCTGCGGGAAGTCCTTGCGCGCGAGCCTGGGGAAGGTCGTCCGGAGGACGAGGTCGCCCTCCATCTGCTCCGGCTGCAGCAGGATGCCCCGCCTGGCGCTCTTGATCTCGCCCATGAGCGGCCAGGACGACGACCAGCCCGACACCTCGTTCTCGGCGATCACGAGGTGGTCGCTGCGCTTGATGGCCTTGATGAGCTCCACGAGCGGCGGGTCGGCGATGCCGTTGAGGTAGTCCGACAGCGTCTCGATGACGACGACCGTCCGGCCGGTCACCGTCTCGGCCGCGATCGCCGCGGACAGCGCCTTCGCCTGCTCGGCGATCGTCTCGGGGGTGACGGCCGACTCGTCGAAGCGCAGCTCCCGCAGCAGTTCCGAGCGCTTGGAGCCGAAGTAGACGAAGCGCGTCGCCGGATCGAAGCGTCGCATGGCGCCGACCAGGGACGCGACGGCGTTCGTCCGACCGCTGCCGGGAGGGCCGCCGACGAGGAACGCGCCGGTCGGGTCGAACCCGATCGGTGCGAGGTCGGCGTCGCCGATGCCGAGCACAGGGCGGTCGCCGACGCGCTCGGGCAGCTCGCGCGCCTCGATCTCCTTCGGCAGCGCGCCGATCGGCGGGGCCGTGATCGTGGCTCCCGCGCGCGACATCGCCTCCGCGAGCCGGACCGTCGCGACCGACTGGTCCGAGAGCACCGGCGAACCACCGAGGATCGCGACCTGGACCTCGAGTCCGTCGACGATCGCCCGGCCGGCGGGCGACTCCGGGCCGAGGATGTCCTTCGGCACCCCGAGGAGCTGGTAGCCGGTCTCGTCCGCGAGACGCAGCACCACACGCCGCTGCACACCGGAGCTGATGTTCGTCGGCACGGAGCCCGGGCGGTCGGCCGAGAACGCGATGTTCACGCCGAGCTGCCGTCCGTCGGTGATGAGCTGCTGGAACAGCGTGTACCAGGAGGACAGGCCGAGCGTCGTCTCGTACTCCTGCCGGAAGGACTGGAAGCCGTCGACGAGCAGGAGGATGCGGCGCTCGTCGTTGCGACCCGAGACGCGGCGGTAGTCGGTGATCGAGGACGCGTTCGCCTCGGCGTACCGGACGCTGCGCTCGTCGACGATCTCCTTGATCCGGCGGAGCAGTCGGATGACGCGCTCCTGGTCGTCGCCGGGGATGATCGATCCGATGTGCGGCAAGGCCTCGAGCATGCGGAGGCTGCCCGCGCCGAAGTCGAGGCCGTACACCTCGACCGGACCGCCACGCGGCGTGATGCCGGCCGCCGTGGCGAGGGTCCGCAGGACGGTGCTCTTGCCCGACCCGCCGGTGCCGAACACGGCGATGTGGCCGTCGACGTCCGGCCGGAAGTAGACCGGACGCTGCTCCTGCGAGTCCGGGAGGTCGGCGACACCGATGAGCAGTTCGGCGTCGGACCGTTGACGGAGCTTGCTGAGGTCGTAGACGGGCGCCAGCTCGTCGAGCCAGGGCCGTCGCGGCGCCGGGATGGATGCCCGGTCGGCTGCGGCGATGATGCTCGCGACGAGCCGCTGCTGGTCGGTGGGGCCGAGGTCGCGCTCCTCCTCGGCGTCGGCAGCGCGGGGCTCCTCCCAGCGCGTCTCGCCGCCGAACCGCAGCTCCCGGACCTCGATGTCGGAACGCTTGGGCTCGTCGCTCGTCCAGCCGCCCGCATAGCCGGACTGGAAGATGCTCAGGCGGCCGGGACCGGTCTTCGCGATTCCGCGGCCGGGGACGCCCGGGTCGAAGTGCGCCGCGTCCTTGACGCCGACCACGTCCTGGCTGTCGGACTCGTCGGCCATGCGCAGCGCGACGCGGAGGTTGGTGTTCGCGCGCAGGTTGTCTTTGATGACACCGGCGGGTCGCTGGGTCGCCATGATGAGGTGGATCCCGAGCGAGCGACCGCGCTGGGCGATGTCGACGACGCCGTCGACGAACTCCGGGACCTCGCCGACGAGCGCCGCGAACTCGTCGATGACGAGGACGAGGGCGGGCGGCGAGTCCGGGTCGCCCCGCTTCTCGAGCTCGAGGAGGTCCTTGGCCTTCTTCCGGTTGAGCAGGTGCTCACGGAAGTGCAGCTCGGCGCGGAGGCTCGTGAGCGCCCGCCGGACGAGGTGCGGGCTCAGGTCGGTGACGAGTCCGACGCAGTGCGGGAGCGTCACGCAGTCCGCGAAGGCCGAGCCTCCCTTGTAGTCGACGAAGAGGAACGAGACGCGGTCTGGGCTGTACTCGGCCGCCATCCCGAGCACCCAGGCCTGCAGGAACTCGCTCTTACCGGCACCCGTCGTCCCGCCGACGAGGGCGTGGGGGCCCTGGGCGCGGAGGTCGAGGTGCATGGCGTCGACACCGCCCGATCCGACGGTCGCGCGCAACTGGCCCGCCCGGCGGGGCTTCGGCGGGAGGCCGGGCGTGCGGTCGTGGATCGAGGAGTTCTGCCGCCAGCGGTCGACCACGGCGTCGCTCGAGGTCGTGAGCTCCGGACCGAGCAGCGTGACCATGGACACCGAGCGCGGGAGGTCGCTCGAGTCCTCGACGAGAGCACCGGCGTCGATCACGGACGCCATGCGTCGCGCGTAGTCGAGGGCCGTCACCGGGTCGACGAACTCCGGGCGCGCGTCGTCGACGGAGTAGCCGAGGCGGACCATGCCGACCGTCGCCGGTGCGTCCACGCCGGCCCCGGCCTCCGGGACCTGCAGGAAGGTCCGGCAGGCGGCGGGGAGCGAGACGACGTCGTCGGCGATCCAGATCGGGAAGACACCCGCGTCCGCCGCGATCTCGGCGAGCTGGACGAGGCGTGCGCGGTCGACGCCGACGTCGTCGGAGATGAGCAGGACGATCGCGGGGATCGGGGACTTCGTGCCGGTGTCGTTGGAGCTCTTGGTCCCGATCTCCGCGCCGCGCTCCTGGGCCGCCTGCTTCTCGGAGATGGCTCCGCGTCGGGCGTCGCCTGCCCGGGCCGCCTGCAGGCGGGTCTGGACGAGTTCCTCGATCGCGGCCAGCAGCAGGTTGCCGCTCGACACGCTGTCGGCGAGGTGACCGACGTCGAGCGGGCTGTTGGGCGACGACGCGTGCGGGAGCCACTTGACCCAGGAGAGGGCGTTCGACCACGCGGGCGAGACGATCGCCGAGACGACGACCTCGGCCGGCGAGTGGAGGGCGGTGAGCTGGACGAGGATGCCGTTCACCGCTCCCCCGGCGGTCTGCGGCGAACCGGCGATGCCGAGCGCGCCGGCGTCGTAGAGGTTGTCGATGATCGGCACGTCGGCGACCGTCGCGTACTGGTCCTTGAGCTTCTCGAGTCGCTCCTGGAACTCCGGCAGGAAGCTGTCGCGTGCTTTCGCCGAGACCTCGTTGCGCGAGGGCATCGTGCCGACGCCGAGCCGGAGATTCAGGAAGGACCAGTGCTCGGGGCGCCTGGTCCACAGCAGCGGCCCCCGCGTGAGCGCGTGCTTGAGCGCCTCCGAGGTGGACGGTGCCTCGCGCATGCGGACGTCGTGCTCGATCTCCCGCTCAGCCGCGAGCTGCTTGCCGAGGGACTCGAGGCGCTCGTCGAAGATCTTGATCTGCTGCTTGAGCTTGCGTTTGTTGCGCCCGCGACCGGTGAAGTAGTTGCCGATGAGCATGAGCGGCGTCATCGCGATGAAGATGAGCGACAGTGGATTCCGCGTGAAGAAGTACATCGCGCCACCGAGGAGCATCGGCGTCAGCATGCCGAGGAGCGGGAACGGCTGGTTCTCGCGCTCGGTCGGCGGCTCGGGAGCGGGGAAGGTCTCCCCCGCGTAGCGCTGCTCGACGCGCGGCGACCGGTTGAAGTACACCGGCCCGGCCTTCGGGACGACGCCCGCGCGACCGACGGTCCCGGCGAACCCGATCTCGACCTCGGTGTCGCCGATGAGCACGCGCTCCGGCTCGATGACCTTGAGTCGTGGCACGATGCCGCCGTCGACGACGATCCCGTTGGCCGCGCCGAGGTCGACGAGTTCGATCTCGCCGCCGACCTCGAGGCGTGCATGACGCTTCGAGACGAGCGGGTCGTCGAGGACGATGTCGCAGCTCGCCTCGCGACCGATGGTCCAGCTGCCGGCCGGCAGGGTGAACTCCCGGCCCGCGTCGTCGCCGGAGAGGACCCTGACCACGGCGACCGCGGGAGCCTGGCCGGTGCGCGCCGCGGAGTAGTAGACGCCCGCGTCAGCGAGCTCGATGACGGCACCCGAGCCGACCCACGCCTCGCCGATGGGAGCCTCCGGCGGGAGCGGGAGGGTCTCGGTCGAGCCCGGCAGGCGCGCATGCAGCGTGAAGTCGGCGTTCGCGGAATCGGGTCCCTGCGGGTCGACGCGCGCGATGGTCGACGCGACCTCGGCGATGCTCGCCGCCGCGTCCGTCGTCACGACGATGTCGGCGGACGACCCGGACGGCCTGGTCAACGTCAGCTTGATGCGCATGCAGGATCCCCTTGGAAGTGCGGGCCGCTCGACGCGACCTCGATCAGCCTAGCGACGACGGAGCGAGCCAGGATCCGGCGTGCGCCGTGTCCGACGTCCGACCAGGTCAGTCGGTCTGTGGTCGGACGATCTGATCGACATCCGTCACCGAAGACTCCTTCGGGGCCGGATCGAACAGTCCGACGGCGGGATCGGCAGTCGCGCAGTCGAGGTTCGGCAAGCCGACGATGGCGTCGAGGACGGTCCGGCCGTCCTCGGTGCGCTCGAGGCGGTACTCCGCTCCGGCCGTGTCGAAGGATTCCGGAGGAGTGCCCTGGGGCGACGACCAGTCGAGCGCGACGCATGCCTGGACGCTCGCGCTTCGACCGTCCGCCGACACCTCGACGCTCTGCGGTTCCAGCGGCTGCGGCCCAGGGTGCACGTCGGTCCGCTCGCCGGCCTCGACACGATCCCGCGCGCCGCGCCAGGCGGCGGAACGCACCTCGTACGTCGTGGCCTCGACCAGCTCGGGCAGCTCGAAGTCGTTGCGGTTTTGCGCCACGGCGAGGGCGGTCAGCGCCGACCGAGCCGCTTGAACCCAAGCATCCTGTTCGAATTCGCCCGAAGGCTCTCCGTCAGCCCAGACGACATCCGGGAACGGTTGTCCGGACGTCGATGGCGCGGTCGGTGTGCACCCGGTCAGCGCGATGAGGAGCGACGCGCCGGTCATCCCTGCCACGATCCGGTCCCGAGCCATCACTTGCCTTCCTTCGCTGCCGTGTACGCGTCGCTATACCGGCTGGCGAAGGTGTCCGCCGTGAATCCGCCGTCCGCCGAGTCGAGCGCCGCGTTGATCGCGACCTCATGATCCTTGAACCATTCGTCGAGTTCCTCAGCGTCGAGTCCGGACGGGTCCGGCACACCCTCCGGGTGCTGGGTGTCCCACACGATCTGGGCGACCATGATGCGAACAGCCTGCCGGTTGTTGGCCTCGCCCCCACCGAGTTCCTCGGCCAGGGTCGCATGGTTGTTCGCGAACGTGGCGACGTCGTGTGCCTCGGCGGCACCGATCAGCTGTCCGAGCACGTAGCCCTGGGCGATGTCCGCAGCACCGCCGAGTCCGGGCACCGGAATGAGGCCGATGGCGTCGGACAGCATCCCGAGTGCCGCCTCGATGGCCTCGTCCTGGCGGGTGGCCTCGCCGAGTGCGGCTCCGTCCGCCGAGCCGTCGAGCATGCCCTGGAGGACGACGACGCGCTGCGTGAGTCCAGGCACGGACGCGTTCTCCGCTGTAGCAGCCTCCGTGAGTGCGACCTGGTAGTTCGACACCACGTCCCGCAGCGCCTCCGCGCCGGCGGGATGGTCACCGACTGCGCCCAGGATGTCGGAGAGCACCGACTTCGAGACGCGAGCGTATTCCCTCGGATCTCCGGCGCCGAAGACCTGCGACACGAGCGTCGAGCCGCCGTCGTCGCCCTCCGCGTTCAGCGGATCCTCGACGAAGCCCGGGATCTGCGGCGTCAGGGCGGCGACCATCTTGATCGACGCGATCTCGCTGATGTTCTCAGTGAGGAACTGGTCGTTGCCGGCCAGCGCGTTCATCACGTCGTGAGTCAACGTCGCGGCACGCCCCCACACTTCCGGGGAGTACGCACCACTCCCGTCCGCAGGCCCACCGGTGGCGTTCTGGGCGCCTGCCCAGAGGCCGGCCGGGCCCTCGAACTGGTCATACGTCGACCAGTCGCGCTCGCCGTACCAGTAATCGACCCGGTTCTCACCGAGCGTCCCTTCACCCGTGACGCCGTCCGCCTCAGTGCTCGTCAGCCAGTCGAGCGCCTCGTCTGGATATTGACCCAGCGTGTCGAGCACACGGCCGGCGAGGTCGACGACGCGCAGTCCGGAGAGTCCGGTCTGCTCCTCCTCGAGCAACGCGAGCGTCGTGCCACCCGGCATCGGCGAGCCGTCCTGCCAGATGTGGTAGTTCCCGCGCTCCTCCTGATCGATCATGTCGGCGAGCGCGAGCGTGGTGGTGACACCGATCGGGGCGTTCGTCGGGTCGCCGAACAGGAAGCCGATCGCCGCGGGGTCGCCGCCGACGGTCGTGCTGGCGTTCGCCATCATCTCTTCGGCGAAGGTCTGACCGGTCAGGGGCGACCAGCGTTCCGAGCCGACCGACAGGCCACCACGCACGCTCTGCGCCAACGCGAGAGCTGCGGCGGCAGGGATGCTCCCGTCGAACGCGCCACGGCCCAGCTCGTCGACCAGGCTCACGACGTTCTCGCCACCCATGGCGAGGTTCATCTGCGCCATCACCTGCGGGTTCTTGCCGTACAGGTCGTAGAGCGTCTGCAGGTTCGAGACGTCCGCCTCGGAATAGTCGCCGGAGGCGATCTGGTTCCCGAGCTCGGCCATCGCCTGTGCCACTGCGGTCGGCGTCAGCGAGCCGGAGTCGGTGATGCCGATGGCGGCGAGTGCCTGACGCTGTGCCTCCCAGGCGGTCGCGTTCGGCGGGGTCAATGCGAGCACCAGGGTGCTGTCAGCCAGGGTGCGCTCATCGGCCAACCCCTCGAGCGCGTTGCGGGCCAGCGTGAGGTCGCCCATCGCCGCCTGCTCCTGCAGCTGGCGGTGCTGCGCCTGCTCCGGAGTCGGGCCACCTGCGGGGTCCGCGTATTGGCGGTTGATGACCTGGTTCGACTCGAACATGGTCTGCTTCACCGACGTCGCACGTGTGGCGATTCCGGATACGGTCTCGGAGTACGCGCCGATGGCCGTCCGAGCTGCGCTCAGGGCGGTGGTGACCGCATCGATCGTCGCGGCCGGGGTGTCGAGCGAAGCGATCCACGTGGTCGAAGCATCCCCGCCCCACACGTCGGGCGTCACACCCGCCTGCGCGTTGGTCGCGGCCGTCCGAGCCTCGCCGAGGGCCGTCTCCACGGTCTGCAGGCCGGTCGCGGCCGTTCCGAGCGATCCGGCGTCGAAGAGTCCCGGATCCTCCCTCGTCCAGTTCCCCATCAGTTGGCTCCTTCTGCCATCAGTGCCTCGGTCTCCTGCCACGTGGCCGCGGCGTCCCTGGCGACCTGCGCGGCGTTCGTGATCTGACCCGACGCGAGCATCGTCTGCACGGTCGCCCACATGGCGAAACTCTCGGCGGCGCCTGAGACGGTCGAGCTGGAGCTTCCACTCAGGTCGACGGCCACCTCGGTCGGGAGGGCGTAACCGCTCGTCTCCAGTCCGGACGCGATCGTCCGAATGGTGTCGACGTCGACTCTGAGCTGATCCCCGGCCATAGTTCCCCTTGGGTCGTCACTGAATCGGCGACCGTCTGAGAGTCACCGACAGCGGGTTTCGCCCCGCCGGCCACCAGCGTAACCGAGAGCACGGGACGCGACGATGGGGAGCACTCCCCATGCCCGACGGCGTTCTCAGCCGACGACGACGCGGATCGGGAACTCGCCGATCCCGATCGTCGAACCGGCTTCCGCGACGTAGGCCTCGCCTGGCTGGCAGACGGTGACCGCGCCGGACGCGTCCGTGATCGTCGTGCCGTTCGTGGAGTGCAGGTCCGTCACGCGGAGCGACCGTCGTCCGGGTACGACGACCGTGTGCGTCTTCGAGACGGACATGCGCGGGTCGACGAGCGAGCGCAGCTCGGCGTCAGGCTGTTCCGGCCGCGCCGCAGGGTTGCGTCCGAGCAGGATCGGCCCGCGGAGCGGGATGCGCTCGCCGTCGGGGAGCTCCAGCGCGAAGTCCCCGGCTCGCAGCGATGCCGAGACGACGGTGGCACCGAGATCCGCTTTCGGCGTCGGGATCACGGCGTCCGCCACCGGCCGCTCCGGCGCACCCGGGGATGCCGGTGCACCGGCGAACAGTCCCGGGGGAACGGTGATCTGCAGCTCGGGCGGGACCGAGGACGTCGATGCGGCCGGAGCGCGTGTCTGAGCGGGTGCGACCGGCGGCTCCCGGAACTGCGGCGCGGCAGCAGGTGGCTCGACGACGACCGGGGTCCCTTCATGCGCGGAGCCCGCGGGAGCCCACGTCGGTTCGGGAGCCGGAGCTGCGGGAGCCGGGGCCCCAGGGACCGGAGTCTCGGAGACGGCACGCTCAGGAGCCGGCACCTGGGCAGCCGGAGCCTCGAAGACCGGAACCGGCTCGGCGGACGTCGGGGTCGAGACGGCAGGGGCCGGTGTCGACGCATCGGCCGTCGCCGGAGTCCAGCCCGGGGTGATTGGCCCGTCCGCGACGGGGACGTACACGGGTGCACTTGTAGGGGATCCTCCTGCGCTGCCCGGCGCCGCTGCCGGACGCGGCGCGAGGACGGTCCGAGCGCCGTGCACGCGCAGAGTGGCCGAGGCGTCAGGATCGGACTCGGTCGCCAGCTCGGCGAGCGCGCGCAGGAAGGTCAGGAACGGCTCCTGCCCGAGCAACGAGCGCTGACGCCGACGCTTCTGGACGCCGTGCTGCATGATGAACGTCGCCGCGGCCGTCCCCCGTGCGGACGGGGCGGTCGTGATCGCGAACGCGAGCAGCGGAGCCGGGTCGTCGACCGAGACGACCCGCAGGCGGATGTCCGCGCTGGTCCCACCGTCGATCGCGACGTAATGCCTCGTCTGCTGCGCGTCCTCACCGGAGGCGGCGACCGCACGTTGGACGAGCGCGACGACGTCGTCAGCGGTCCCCGCGAGGTCGAGATCCAGACCGGTGTCGGTCAGGTCGGGTGATCTCATCGGTGGTTCCTCCCCAAGCGTCGTCGTCCGACGACGGCAACGGATCGATTATCGCCTACGCCGTCGCCCTCGTGGGGAGGGACGAGAGGCGCACCTCGCGCGGACCGGGGCCGACATCGCATCGGCTCACCGCGCGTCATGCTCCCACGGCCAGCGCGGGGTCGGACGTCGGCCGGTCGACGACGTCGCGACGGCGGCGGCAGCGAGCACGATGATGAGCGCCAGCACCCCGACGGTGACCGAGAACGGCCCGGTCAGCGTCGTCACGGCGAAGGCGGCGGCGTCCGCTCCGTCCCGGCTGGCGATCGCGTCGAACACGCCGCCGCTCACGCCGTACGCGAGCCAGGCGAGGAGCCCCGCGAGGACCGCCGAGCCGACCGAGACGCGCAGCGGTGTGCGGCGCGTCTCACGGATGATCGCCCAGAGGACCACGACCGTGGCGACCACGACCATGAGCGGACCGGTCAGCGGGCCGGCATCCCGGTCGGTCACGACGTCGAGGTCCGCCAGCAGGCTGATGAACCCGAACGCGCAGACGACGAGCGCCACGTAGGTGACCGCCGCGAACGGGGCGATCCACCAGGGACCGCGTGCTCCGTCCGCGTCACCGGTCATGCTCAGCGGGCGGTCGTCGGTCCGGCTTCGAGGACGCGCTCGTACTCGGCGCGGGCCTCGAGGTTCGCCTCGCGCACCTTGCGGCCGCGGGCGGCGATCCAGCCACCGAGCCAGACGGGGATCTCGCGGGCGACGACGAAGGCGAGGACCGGCCCGAAGGTGAAGGCGACACCGGTGACCTCGGCGAGGATCTCGTCGACGCTGAGGGTCCACGCGCGCTCCTGGATCAGGAACCCGCCGACCCACGCGAGGAAGACGACCAGGCCGATGATGAAGCCGCCGAGCACCCAGTGCACCCAGCCGGAACGGTTCACGATGGTGGCGGTCACGACCCAGGCCAGGAAGAAGCCTGCGGCGGCCATGAGGAACGGCCAGCTGGTGGCGATCTGGATGAGGTTCTCGACGAACGTGCCGTCGCCTTCCAGCACCAGCTGGAGGCCCGCGACAGCGGCCGCGTAGAGGCCGGCGAAGATGATGGTGCCGAGGAGGCCGATGAGGATGCCGAAGCCACGGTTGCCGCGGACCTCCGGCTCCGACGGCGCCTGGACGTACAGCGGGAAGGCCTGCTGCTGCTCGGTCTCCGCTGCGGTGGCGGTCTCGGTCGCGCCGGAGCGGGCGACCGGCTCGTAGGCTGCGGCGGGGTACGGGTGGGCACCGGTGTCGGCCTGTCGGGTGGTCGCCGTCGACGTCGGGGTACCGGCGGTGTCGTCGTCGTCGAAGTCGATGTTCGAGTAGGCGCGCTGCGGCGTGTGCGGTTGGTACGGGCGGGTCTCCCGCACACCGGCGTCCGAGGCCGTGTCGGCGCGGTCGGCGACCCGGCGGTCGTCGACGACCGGGTCCGCCCCGACGCCGTCCGCCGTGGTGATGGTGTCCTGCCGCACGGTGTCCTCGGAGAGGATGTCCCGCTCGGCTCCGGGCCGCTCGGCCACGGACTGCTCGGACGCGGTCGCCGGACGTTCGGAGCCAGCCGCGGTCTGGGCAGCCGCCGGAGTGCTCGGGTCGGTCGGCGATCCGGGCTCGGGGTTCTGGGTGCTCATCGCGTACTCCTTCGGCGGAAGCCAGTTCAGGAGCGCCCTCACGGCGCTCCGCTCGCCACGGTAGCAAGCCGTCGCACCGATGCCCGGCAAGCTCGCCGGGACTCGCACACTCCGGTCGACCCGATTCAGGTCTGATTCATATCCGGAGGAAACGGTCTCCTCAGCTCCGCGCGCTTGAGTGGGAGCGATAACAGACACCTGTCGGATCACTGCCGATCCCGCGACGCCGATCCCCCGACGGCGCATCCCCCGGAAAGGCCCCATGCCCGAGCAACTCCCCCACGACCGTCACGTCGATTCCCGTTTCCCCTTCAGGCGGCTCTCCTCCCGCTACCGCGCCCTCCCCCTGCGCGGGCGACGCGTGGTCGCCGGTACCGCTGCCGGAGCCGTCCTCCTCCTCGCCACCGCGGTGATCACCCCGATCGCGCTGCAGCACTCCGACGCGACCGGATCCGAGCCGGCCGCGCAGGCCGTGGAGGAGACGACGTCCACGGTCCCGGCCTCCACGGTCAACGCCACGGCGGTCACCGCGATCTCCGCCACGACCGGATCCGTCGCAGGCGGGAGCACCCTCACCGTGAGCGGTGTCGACGTGGACGGCGTGACCCGCGTCGTGTTCGGTGAGCAGGAAGCCCGGATCCTGTCGGCGACGAGCACCGAGGTGACCGTCGCCGTGCCGGCCGCCACCGGCTTCTCCCCCGCCGAGGTCGGCATCGCCGTGTATGCGGACGAACTCCGGGTCGACGGCGACGCGTTGAGCTACAGCTACGACATCACGAGCCCCGTCGACGCGCAGATGGCCTACGTGTTCACGCATTGGAACGACTACAACCTGGCTGAATACGGCTCGCTGGTCGACACCGACTGCGCGAACTTCGCCAGCCAGAGTCTCTTGGAACGCGGGTGGACGATGGACGAGGACTGGTGGGCCGAAGGGACCGGCGACGACTTCGACTTCTCGAAGGCCTGGGTCAGCTCGACGTTCTTCATGAACTACGTCGAGGAGCACCCCGAGCTCGCCACCGCCCTCGACGACACCCAGCGCGACCAGGTGAAGGTCGGTGACATCGTGCAGTTCGACTGGGACAACAGCGGGGACCGCGACCACACGGGCATCGTGTCCAAGGTCGAGACCACGGACGCCGGCACCCAGGTGTACTACGCGGGGCACACCGACGACACCGACTACCGCACCGTCGACGAGGCGATCACCGTCCTCCACCCCGGCGCCTCCGTGTACTACTGGAGCATCGCCTAGCCCGCCCGCTCGGTTCACAACTCAGGACGTCATCGGCATGTCGGTCCCGCTCACACTCGTTCGAGCGGGACGCCCCGGACTCGTCCTGAATTGCGAACGGGACGCCGGGGTCAGGCGGGGAAGAGCGTCGAGACGATCGCCTGCGTCCAGCCGCTGATGTTCGTGTTCGACCAACGCGTGGCGATCCAGGTACCGTCCCGCACGAAGTGACGTTCGCCGTACGTACCGGCGTCCTCCGAGACCTCGGTGAAGCACATCGTTCCGCCGGTCTCCTCGGAGCAGGTGAATCCTGCCTCGTTCATCCGCGCGATCACCGACGCCTGGGTCGCAGCGTCGATGGAGAGGACGTTGGTGGTGATGCCGACGTCGCCGCCACCGCTCGCCTTCACCAGGGCACAGTTCAGACGGTCGGTGTTCGAGGAGATCACGGCCACGAGGGCGCTGTCGTTCGAACCGAAGAAGTCGGTGGCGAGTTCCGGCAGTGACCATTCCGGGTTCAAGGCGAGGAAGCCGTCTGCCGTGAGTGAGTCGATGTAGCCCGCCGGGAAGAGCTGGGGGCATTCGGTCGGACGCACCGGTGCAGCAGGGGTCTCGGCGGCGTCCGTCGTGGTCGGAGCAGGAGTGGAGCCGGCGGTCGCCGTCGCGCTCGGCGTCCGGGTCGAATCGGCTGCGGGAGTGCCGCTTGGGCCGACGACCAGGAGTCCGATGACCACGACGAGCGCGATCGCCAGTACGCCGGCGAGCACACTCAGGCCGATGACGACCGGATTGCGCTTCCGCTTGGGCGCCGGAGCACCGTAGCGGACGTCCGGCTGCGCCGGGGTCGTGTCCGGCTCCAGCGGCTGGAACTGGCCGGTGGGCTGCTCGGGCTGATCACTCATCGGACCAGCATGTCGTGCGGAGACCCACCACACAACTCACCGGTACCCGATTCGTTCGCCCAGGAATGGGCGAACGAACGACGGAGGGCCCGTTCCGATCGAGAAACGATCGGAACGGGCCCTCCGGGTGAGTCGTTCAGCCCTAGTTGTAGTTACCGGGGGTGAAGTCGTCGGAGCTGAAGCTGTCGAAGTCGACGAAGCTCAGGTCGGACTCGTTGAACGCGCCGTCCTCACCGAAGATGCGGTTCGGGTAACGCTCCGCCTTCGCCTCCTCGGTGGCCTCGACCGTCACGTTGCGGTAGCGCGCCAGGCCGGTACCGGCCGGGATGAGCTTACCGATGATGACGTTCTCCTTGAGGCCGACCAGCGGGTCGCTCTTGCCTTCCATGGCGGCCTGCGTGAGGACACGCGTGGTCTCCTGGAAGGAAGCGGCCGACAGCCACGACTCGGTCGCGAGGGACGCCTTGGTGATACCCATGACCTCCTGGCGAGCCGATGCGGTGCGACGACCCTCCGACACGGCCGAGCGGTTGAGCTCGGCGTAGCGCAGGCGGTCGACGAGCTCACCAGGCAGCAGGTCGGTGTCGCCGTGGTCGACGACGGTCACCTTCCGCAGCATCTGGCGCACGATGACCTCGATGTGCTTGTCGTGGATCGGGACACCCTGCGAGCGGTACACGCCCTGGACGCCACCGACGAGGTGCTTCTGGACCTCGCGGACGCCCTGCACGCGCAGAACCTCCTTGGGGTCGACCGCACCGACGTGGATCTTCTGACCGAGCTCGACGTGCTGTCCGTCCTCGACGAGGAGGACCGCACGCTTCAGCACCGGGTAGACGACCGGCTCGTCGCCGTTGTCGGGCGTCAGGATGACCTTACGAGCCTTGTCGTTCTCGTCGATCGTGATGCGACCGGCGGCCTCGGCGATCGGGGTCGCACCCTTGGGGGTACGAGCCTCGAACAGCTCCTGCACGCGGGGCAGACCCTGCGTGATGTCGTCCGCCGATGCCGAACCACCCGTGTGGAAGGTACGCATCGTCAGCTGGGTACCGGGCTCACCGATCGACTGGGCCGCGATGATGCCGACGGCCTCGCCGATGTCGACGAGCTTGCCCGTGGCGAGCGAGCGGCCGTAGCAGGCTGCACACACACCGACGGTCGACTCGCAGGTCAGGACCGAGCGCACCTTGATGTTCTCGACACCCGCGGAGACGAGCTTGTCGATGAGCACGTCACCGACGTCCTCGCCGGCCTCGGCGACGACCTCACCCTTCGGGTTGACCGCAGCAGCGGCCAGCGAACGGGCGAACACGGAGTTCTCCACGTTCGGGTCGCGCACGAGCTCACCGGAGCTGTCGACGTTCGCGATCGCGAGCTCGAGACCCTTGGTCGTGCCGCAGTCGTCTTCGCGGATGATGACATCCTGCGAGACGTCGACGAGACGACGCGTGAGGTATCCCGAGTCGGCGGTACGGAGCGCCGTGTCGGCCAGACCCTTACGAGCACCGTGGGTCGCGATGAAGTACTCCGCGACCGACAGGCCCTCACGGTAGGAGGAGATGATCGGGCGAGGGATGATCTCACCCTTCGGGTTGTTCACCAGGCCTCGCATACCCGCGATGTTGCGGATCTGCAGCCAGTTACCACGAGCACCCGACGACACCATGCGGTTGATGGTGTTGTCCGCCGGGAAGTTCGCGCGCATGGCCTCGGCGACCTTCTCGGTGGCCTCCGTCCAGATCTTGATGAGCTCCTGACGACGCTCGGCATCCGTGGTCAGACCCTTGTCGAACTGGCTCTGGACCTTGGCGGCCTGCTTCTCGTAGCCCTGCACGATCTCGCGCTTGTTCGGCGGGGTCAGGACGTCGCTGAGCGCAACGGTCACACCGGAACGCGTCGCCCAGTGGAAACCGGCGTCCTTGATGTTGTCGAGCGTGGCGGCGACGACCGTCTTCGGGTACCGCTCCGCGAGGTCGTTGACGATCGAGGACAGCTTGCCCTTGTCCGCCACGTCTTCCACGTAGGGGTAGTCCGCCGGCAGCGCCTCGTTGAAGAGTGCGCGACCGAGGGTCGTCTCGACGAGTGCGACACCCGAGCCCTCGTAGCCCTCGGGACCCGTGCCCTCGGCGAACGTCACGTCGGTCAGACGGATGCGCGCCTTGGCGTTGAGGTCGAGCGAGCCCTGGTCCTTCGCGAGGATGGCCTCGGCGACGGACGAGAAGGCACGGCCCTCACCCTCGACACCCTCCTTGAGGGTGGTCAGGTGGTGGAGACCGATGATCATGTCCTGCGTGGGCAGGGTGACCGGACGGCCGTCGGACGGCTTCAGGATGTTGTTCGACGCGAGCATCAGGATGCGCGCCTCGGCCTGGGCCTCGACGGAGAGCGGGAGGTGGACAGCCATCTGGTCGCCGTCGAAGTCCGCGTTGAACGCGGCACAGACGAGCGGGTGCAGCTGGATGGCCTTGCCCTCGACGAGCTGAGGCTCGAACGCCTGGATGCCGAGACGGTGCAGCGTTGGCGCACGGTTCAGCAGCACGGGACGCTCGCGGATGATCTCCTCCAGCACGTCCCAGACCTCGGGACGGCTGCGCTCGACCATGCGCTTCGCGGCCTTGATGTTCTGAGCGTGGCTCAGGTCGATCAGGCGCTTGATGACGAACGGCTTGAAGAGCTCCAGCGCCATCTGCTTGGGCAGACCACACTGGTGCAGCTTCAGCTGCGGGCCGACGATGATGACCGAACGGCCCGAGTAGTCGACGCGCTTGCCGAGCAGGTTCTGGCGGAATCGACCCTGCTTACCCTTCAGCATGTCGCTGAGGGACTTCAGGGCACGGTTGCCGGTACCGGTGACGGGGCGACCACGACGACCGTTGTCGAACAGTGCGTCGACGGCCTCCTGCAGCATCCGCTTCTCGTTGTTGACGATGATCTCGGGAGCCCCGAGGTCGAGCAGACGACGCAGTCGGTTGTTGCGGTTGATCACACGACGGTAGAGGTCGTTGAGGTCGGAGGTCGCGAAGCGGCCACCGTCGAGCTGCACCATCGGGCGGAGCTCCGGCGGGATGACCGGGACCACGTCGAGCACCATCGCGGCCGGCGAGTTGCCGGTGATGAGGAACGAGTTGACCACGCGCAGACGCTTGATGGCGCGGATCTTCTTCTGACCCTTGCCCTCCGCGATCTGGTGGTGGAGCAGCTCGGACTCGGCCGCGAGGTCGAAGGACAGCAGGCGCTTCTTGACCGCCTCGGCACCCATGTAGGCCTCGAAGTACAGGCCGAAGCGGTCCTGCAGCTCGTGGAACACCGAGTCCTCGGGCTTGAGGTCGCCGACCTTGAGGTTGCGGAAGTCCTCCCAGACGCGCTCGAGGTGAGCGATCTGCTCGTCGTAGGACTTGCGGGTCTGGCTCATCTCCTTCTCGGCGGCGTCCTTGGTGCGACGCTTCTGCTCGCTCTTGGCGCCTTCCTCCTCGAGGGCGACGAGGTCGTCCTCGAGCTTCTTCAGGCGGTCTGCGATGCGCGAGTCGCGCTGGTCGCCGAGCGTCTTGATCTCGAGACGGAGCTCGTTCTCAAGGCCGGGCATGTCCTGGTGACGTGCGTCCTCGTCCACATCGATGACCATGTAGGCCGCGAAGTAGATGACCTTCTCGAGGTCCTTGGGCGCCATGTCCAGCAGGTAGCCGAGGCGCGAGGGGACACCCTTGAAGTACCAGATGTGCGTGACCGGGGCGGCGAGTTCGATGTGGCCCATGCGCTCACGGCGCACCGACGACTTCGTGACCTCGACACCGCAGCGCTCGCACACGATGCCCTTGAAGCGGACCCGCTTGTACTTGCCGCAGGCGCACTCCCAGTCGCGGGAAGGACCGAAGATCTGCTCACCGAACAGACCGTCCTTCTCGGGCTTGAGGGTGCGGTAGTTGATGGTCTCGGGCTTCTTGACCTCTCCGTGCGACCAGGCACGGATGTCGTCTGCGGTGGCCAGACCAATGCGAAGCTCGTCAAAAGTTGTGACGTCGAGCAATGTATCTCCTATGAAAGGTTTCGTCAGTCTCTACAGTGGTCAGGCTTAGATCTCGTCGATGGACGACGACTCGAACCTGGAGGAAATGTTGATCCCGAGCTCCTCGGCGGCGCGGAACGCGTCGTCGTCGGTGTCGCGCAGGCTCACCGCGGTGCCGTCGGCCGAGAGGACCTCGACGTTCAAGCACAGCGACTGCATCTCCTTGATGAGCACCTTGAAGCTCTCGGGGATACCCGGCTCCTGGATGTTCTCGCCCTTGACGATGGCCTCGTACACCTTGACGCGGCCGAGGATGTCGTCGGACTTGATGGTCAGGAGCTCCTGGAGCGCGTACGCGGCTCCATAGGCCTCGAGGGCCCAGACCTCCATCTCACCGAAGCGCTGTCCACCGAACTGAGCCTTACCACCGAGCGGCTGCTGCGTGATCATCGAGTACGGACCCGTCGAACGCGCGTGGATCTTGTCGTCCACGAGGTGGTGCAGCTTGAGGATGTACATGTAGCCGACCGAGACCGGTGCCGGGAACGGCTCGCCCGAGCGGCCGTCGAACAGACGGGCCTTTCCGGAGGAACCGATGAGGCGGTCGCCGTCGCGGGTGACGTTGGTCGAGTCGAGCAGACCGGCGATCTCCTCCTCGGAGGCGCCGTCGAACACCGGGGTCGCGACCTTGGTGTTCGGCTCGGCCGAGTGCGCGGCAGCCGGGAGCTTCTTGGCCCAGCTGGGCTTGCCCTCGACGTTCCAGCCCTGCTTCGCGATCCACCCCAGGTGGATCTCGAGGACCTGACCGAAGTTCATTCGACCGGGGATACCGAGCGGGTTGAGGATGACGTCGACCGGCGTGCCGTCCTCGAGGAACGGCATGTCCTCGACGGGCAGGATCTTCGCGATGACACCCTTGTTGCCGTGACGGCCGGCGAGCTTGTCGCCCTCGGTGATCTTGCGCTTCTGGGCGATGTAGACGACCACACGCTGGTTGACGCCCGAGCCGAGCTCGTCGTCGCCGTCCTGTGCGTCGAACACCTTGACGGCGATGATCGTGCCGGCTTCACCGTGGGGAACCTTCAGCGAGGTGTCGCGGACTTCGCGGCTCTTCTCGTTGAAGATGGCGCGGAGCAGGCGCTCCTCGGCGGAGAGCTCGGTCTCACCCTTCGGCGTGACCTTGCCGACGAGGATGTCGCCGGGGCGGACCTCGGCACCGATGCGGATGATGCCGCGCTCGTCGAGGTCCTTGAGCAGCTCCGGGCTGACGTTCGGGAGATCACGGGTGATCTCCTCCTTGCCGAGCTTGGTGTCGCGGGCGTCGACCTCGTACTCCTCGATGTGGATCGAGGAGAGGACGTCGTCCTTCACCAGGTTCTGGCTGAGGATGATCGCGTCCTCGAAGTTGTGACCCTCCCACGTCATGAAGGCGACGAGGAGGTTCTTGCCGAGCGCGAGCTCGCCGTTCTCCGTGGCGGGGCCGTCGGCGATGACCTCGCCGGCCTCGATGCGTGCACCCTCGGAGACGATGACGCGGTTGTTGTAGCTCGTGCCCTGGTTGGAGCGGTCGAACTTGCGCAGGTAGTAGGTCTGCGTGCCACCCTCGTCGAGCTGGATGGTGACGGACTCGGCCGACACCTCCTGGACGACTCCGGCCTTGTCGGCGGTGACGACGTCACCCGCGTCGATGGCTGCGTAGCCCTCCATACCGGTACCGACGAGCGGCGAGTCCGACATGAGGAGCGGGACGGCCTGACGCTGCATGTTGGCACCCATGAGTGCGCGGTTCGCGTCGTCGTGCTCGAGGAACGGGATGAGGGAGGTCGCGACCGACACCATCTGGCGCGGGGAGACGTCCATGTAGCCGATCTCCTCGGACGGGATGAGGTCGACCTCGCCGCCCTTCTTCCGGGCGAGGACGCGGTCCTCCTGGAAGTGGCCGTCGCTCTTCAGGGGAGCGTTGGCCTGCGCGACGATGTAGTTGTCCTCTTCCATCGCGGTCAGGTAGTCGATGTCCTCGGTGACCCGGCCGTCGACGACGCGACGGTACGGGGTCTCGATGAAACCGAACGAGTTGATCCGCGCGAACGATGCGAGCGAACCGATGAGGCCGATGTTCGGGCCTTCCGGGGTCTCGATCGGGCACATGCGGCCGTAGTGCGACGGGTGGACGTCTCGCACCTCGACGCCTGCACGCTCACGCGACAGACCACCGGGGCCGAGCGCCGAGAGGCGACGCTTGTGGGTCAGACCCGCGAGCGGGTTGTTCTGGTCCATGAACTGCGACAGCTGCGAGGTCCCGAAGAACTCCTTGATCGCGGCGACGACGGGGCGCACGTTGATCAGGGTCTGCGGCGTGATGGCCTCGATGTCCTGCGTGGTCATGCGCTCGCGGACGACGCGCTCCATGCGGGACAGACCAGTGCGGACCTGGTTCTGGATGAGCTCGCCGACGGCGCGGATGCGACGGTTGCCGAAGTTGTCGATGTCGTCCGTGTCGAGACGGAGGTCGACGGGCTTGCCGTTGCGGACACCAGGGAGGGTGGCCGTGCCGCGGTGCAGGGCGACGAGGTACTTGATCGTGGCGACGATGTCGTCGGTCGTCAGGACGGAGTCGCTGAGCGGCTTGTCGAGACCGAGCTTGTTGTTGATCTTGTACCGGCCGACCTTCGCGAGGTCGTAGCGCTTCGAGTTGAAGTAGAAGTTGTCGAGGAGCGCACGCGCGGCCTCGGCTGCGACCTGCTCGCCCGGACGGAGCTTGCGGTAGATGTCGCGGAGCGCGTCCTCCTTGGTGAGGATCGTGTCCTTCTCGAGGGTGAGCTCGATCGACTCGTAGCCCTTGAACTCCTCGAGGATCTCCTCGCTCGTCATGCCGAGCGCCTTGAGGAACACGGTGACGGACTGCTTGCGCTTACGGTCGATGCGGACGCCGACCTGGTCGCGCTTGTCGATCTCGAACTCGAGCCAGGCACCGCGGCTCGGGATGACCCGAGCGGAGAAGATGTCCTTGTCGGAGGTCTTCTCCTGAGCCGACTCGAAGTACACGCCCGGGCTGCGGACGAGCTGCGAGACGACGACACGCTCGGTGCCGTTGATGATGAAGGTACCGCGCTCGGTCATGAGCGGGAAGTCGCCCATGAAGACCGTCTGCGTCTTGATCTCACCGGTGAGGTGGTTCATGAACTCGGCCTCGACGTAGAGCGGGGCCGCGTACGTCTTGCCGCGCTCCTTGCACTCGTCGATGGAGTACTTCTCGGGCTCGAGGTACGGGTTGGCGAAGGAGAGCTGCATCGTCTCGCCGAGGTCCTCGATGGGCGAGATCTCCTCGAAGATCTCGTCGAGGCCGCTCTTCGTGGGCAGGTCCTGTCGGCCGGCCTGGGTGGCTTCTGCGACGCGTGCCTTCCACACGTCGTTGCCGACCAGCCAGTCGAAGCTCTCGGTCTGCAGAGCCAGGAGGTCTGGAACCGTGAGCGTGTCGGTGATCTTCGCGAACGAGAGGCGGGATGCTCCGCGGCCGTTCTTGGGTGAGTTGGTGGTTGCGTTGCGCGCAGCAGCCAAGGGGATAACCTCCGGAGGCCTGTTGGGGGCCGAGTTACTGGTCGTCAGTGGAGTTACTCACCAGAAAGAGAACATGTGGCGGGTTGGACCCGCACACCAGCCGACCGCAATATGAAGGCATAGAGATTCTGGGAGCGCAAAGAACAACTATATGCCGGAATCTTCGGCGTGTCTACTCTTTCCTTGACGAGTTTTCGACTTTCCGGTATAACCGCCGCGTCGCCCCGATGTTCCCGTCAACTCGCGCTGAACCGCAGGCGCTGACCGGGCCGGAGCTGCGCCAGGAGGTCGCGGTCCGCGGCGCGCACGACCGCGATGACCGGATACCCGCCGGTGACGGGGTGGTCGGCCGACAGGATCGTCGGCAGACCGCTCGGCGGCACCTGGACCGCCCCGGCGACCATGCCCTCGCTCGGCAGTTCCCGACCGGGATCGAGTCGCTCGAGCGGCGGCCCGTCGAGGCGCATCCCGATGCGATCGGCGTCGGCCGTGATGGTCCACGGCTGCTCGACGAGGCGCTGGCGGGAGGCGTCGTCGAACCAGTCCCGGCGGGGCCCCGGCGAGACCCGCACGAGACGCTCCCCGGCGTCGGGCCGCGTCCACGGGGCGATGTCGAGCGGAGGGACGCGGCGGCGCGGGGTGGGGAGGACGGGGAGTCGATCGCCGGCGACCACCGGTGCCGGACCGAGGCCGGCCAGGGTGTCGGTCGACCGCGAGCCGAGGACCTGCGGGCCGTCGAAGCCGCCGCGGACGGCGAGGACGTACCGGAGCCCGTGTGTCGCCACGCCGAGTTCGAGCCGGGAGCCGGCTTGTACGCGGACGGCGCGGTGCCCGTCGGACGGCCTGCCGTCGACGGTGATCGGACCCCACGCGCCGGTCACGGCGATCCAGAGGTCGACGTCGGGGACGGCCGCGAACGGGCCCAGGACGACCTCGAGCGCCGCACGGCCCTCCGGGTTGCCGACGAGACGGTTGGCGAGGCACAGGGCGCCGCGGTCGAGCGCGCCGGACGGGCTGACCCCGAGGGCCGCGGCCCCAGGTCGACCCAGGTCCTGCACGGTGGTCGCCGGTCCCGCCGCCTCCACGAGCAACGTCCCGCCCATCATGCGGCGACCTGCACGAAGCGCACCCGGCCGCCGGGGACGAGGAGGGCGGGCGGGTCCGCTGCGTCGTCCCACAGGACGGCGTCGGTCGTCCCGACGATGCGCCACCCGCCCGGGGAGGCTCGCGGATAGACGCCGCTGAACGTTCCGGCGAGCGCCACCGAACCGGCGGGGACGGTCGTCCGCGGCACGCTCAGGCGCGGGATCTCGAGTGGCCGGCCGATCGCCTCGTCCTCCCGCTCCGGCACGAGGTAGGCGAATCCCGGCGCGAAGCCGCTGAAGGCGACGGTCCAGGCGTGAGCGGTGTGCCAGGCGATGAGACCGTCGGCGTCCATGCCGAGCAGCGCCGCCGTCTCGGCGAGGTCCTGGCCGTCGTAGCGGACGTGGATGACCACGTCCGGCCGCCCCACCTCCTCTTCGACAGCGCCCGTCGAGCCTCCCGCGCCGGGTGCGAGCGCCCGTTCCGCGGTCGCGAGCAGCCAGGCCCGCACCGCGGCGAGCGCCGGGCCCCGCGCGTCCGTCACGGCGAGCACGGTCCGGGCAGCCGGGACGAGGTCGACCAGCCCCGCCGGGCGTGAGGCGGCGAGCGCCCGGTGTACGAGCAGGACGTCCTCGAGCGATGCGAGTTCGAGGAGCACGGCCTCATCCCCCATCGCTCGGAGCACGGGTCCGGAGGAGATGTCCGCGTTCACCACGGCGCGACCAGTTCGACGCCGGCGTCCAGCAGGGCGGCCCTGACCGTCGTGGCAAGCGATACGGCCCCGGGGGTGTCGCCGTGCATGCAGAGCGAGACCGCGTCGAGTTCGACGTCTGCACCGTCGACACTGGTGATGCGTCGGTCGAGGACGAGGGAGACGGCGCGGCGGGCGGCGGCCGCCTCATCGGTGACCAGTGCCCCGGGGGTATCGCGCGGGACGAGCGAACCGTCCGAGCGGTAGCCGCGGTCGACGAAGGCCTCAGCGACGAAGCGGAGCCCGGCGGCGAGGGTCTCGCGTTCGATCACGGAGCCGGGCAGACCGAGCACGGGAAGTGGTCGCCCGAGCTCCTCGGAGGCCGTGACCACCGCCCGGACGACCGCGCTCGCCTGCACCCGGTCGAGCGCGATCCGGTTGTATAGGGCACCGTGCGGCTTCACGTAGGCGAGCCGCGCGTCGACGCCGTCGACCTCGCCGACCTCGTCGACCGCCCGCTGCAGGGCGCGGAGCTGCTCCACGACCTCGGCCTCGAGCACCTCGGCCGGTACGTCCTGGTCGCGTCGACCGAAGCCCGCCTCGTCCCGGTAGGAGGGGTGGGCGCCGAGCGACACCCCGTGGGCCGTCGAGCGGCGGACGGCGTCGCGCATGGACGCGTCGTCCCCGGCGTGGAAGCCGCAGGCGATGTTCGCGCTCGTGATGAGGGCGAACATGGCGTCGTCGTCGGCGGTCGGCGCTCCGCGCCAGACCTCGCCGAGGTCGCTGTTGAGGTCCACCTGCGCCACGGCCGCACCCCTTCCGCTCCGCCTCCCACCACTGCGGGAAAGTCTAGGGTGGGGGTATGGACGAGGCACAGGTACGACTCGGCGTCAGCGGATACCTGGCCAGGATCGAGGCCGACCGCTTCGTGCCGGGCACCTATCAGCTGGTGGTCGACGGCACGCCGCAGTCGCACGTCAACCTCGATCAGCCCGAGGAGCTCTTCTTCGAGTACATCCAGCGGATCGGTCACATCATCGACGAGATCGCCGATCCCGGTCAGCCGATCACGGCGGTGCACCTCGGTGCTGGCGCGCTCACCCTCCCCCGCTACGTGGAGGCGACGAGGCCGGGCTCGCGGCAGCAGGTCGTCGAGCTCGAGCGCGAACTCATCGATCTCGTGCGCGAGCACCTCCCATGGTCGAAGCGCGCACAGATCCGCGTCCGCTACGGCGACGCCCGCGAGATCGTCGCGAAGCTGCCGCCAGGCCTCCGGGGCACCGTCGACCTCGTCGTCGTCGACATCTTCAGCGGCGCCAACACGCCGGCCCATGTCACGAGCACGGAGTTCTACGCCTCGGCGGTCGAGCTGCTGTCTCCGACCGGCGTCATCGTCGTGAACGTTGCCGACGGCCGCGGACTCGCGTTCGCCCGCGGACAGGCCGCGACGCTCGCCGACTCCGTGTCGCACGTCGCCGCCCTCGCGGAGACGCAGATCCTCAAAGGCCGCCGCTTCGGCAACGTCGTCCTCGTCGGATCGAACACCGCCCTCCCACTCGACTTCCTGCCGAGGCTCCTCGCGGCCGGACCCCACCCCGCCAAGGCCGTGGCGGGCGCCGAGCTGCGCGCCTTCATCGCGGGCGCGCAGGTCGTGACGGACACGACCGCCGTCCCCTCCCCGAACCCCGCCCAGGGCATCTTCCAGACGAAGGGCTGACCATGGCCACCACGCAGACGCCGCGACGACGGGGCCTGCGTGCGCCCACCTCGCTCACCACCCTGCTCGCCGCCACCGCCCTGGCGCTCGTGGCCTGCACCGAGGGTGAGCCACGATCACCGGATACGGCTTCCCTCTCGCCCTCCCCAGCGCCGAGCGCGTCCGCGTCGACGCCCACATCCGCGGTTCCCACCGGACCGGTCGCCCCGACCGGTGAGGCCACCATGGTCGTCGGCGGCCTCGATGCGCCCTGGTCGATGGTCCGACTCGCCTCGGGCAGCACGCTGGTGAGCCAGCGCGACGCAGGCGACGTCGTCGAGGTCGTCAGCGGCGGCGCGGTGCGGCAGGTCGGCGTGGTCCCCGGGGTGGCCGCGGGAGGCGAGGGCGGGCTGCTCGGGCTCGCCGTCCTCACGCCGGCGGGATCGGAGACCGCGGGAACCTGGCTCTACGCCTCCCTGACGACCTCGTCCGACAACCGCATCGTGCGGTTCCCGCTCACGGGAGCGGCCGGGTCGTACGCGCTCGGCGGCGTCGAGGAGGTCCTCGTCGGCATCCCCCGGGCCGGGAACCACAACGGCGGACGCATCGCGTTCGGACCGGACGGCATGCTCTACGCCACCGCGGGCGACGCCGGTGACCGCAGCCTGGCTCAGGACGTGGACAGCCTCGGCGGGAAGATCCTGCGGCTCACACCCGACGGCGCGGTGCCGGGCGACAACCCCTTCCCGGGATCGCCCGTCTTCTCCCTCGGCCATCGCAACCCGCAGGGCATCGCGTGGGATCGCGACGGCGGCCTGTGGGCGAGCGAGTTCGGGCAGAACACCTGGGACGAGCTCAACCGGATCACCCCCGGTGGCAACTACGGCTGGCCGGTCGCCGAGGGCATCGCCGGAGCCCAGGGCATGATCGACCCGGTCGCGCAGTGGGCCACGGAGGACGCGAGCCCGAGCGGTCTCGCGATCATCGACGACACGATCTTCATGGCCTCGCTCCGCGGCGAGCGCCTGTACGGCATCACCGACGGGGTGCACGTGCCAGCGGGGAGCAGCGCGCTCGTGGGCGTGATCGACGCGGTGCCCTACCTCGTCGGCGAGTTCGGACGGATCCGCGACGTCGTCGCCGGCCCGCCGGGGACCGCCTGGATCCTCACGAACAACACCGACGGCCGGGGCTCGCCCGGGACCGAGGACGACCGGATCGTCGAACTCCCCCTCGCCCCGCTCGCGGCCCGCTGAGGGCGACCGCCACACCGGTGGGTCATCCCGCTCCTGCGGTCCGGTGTCGGTCGCCGGGAGTACCATCCAGGCATGGCAGAACTCAGTCGGGTCACGGCGTGGGCACAGGCGCTCATCGTGCTGCACCTCGACCCGACGGTCTGGACCTTCGGCTTCGACAACGCCAAGCGACGCGCCGGCCTGTGCAACTTCACGACGAAGCGCATCACCGTCTCGCGCTATCTCGCTGCACGCTACGACGACGACGAGATCCACCAGATCCTCCTCCACGAGGTCGCGCACGCCCTCGCCGGGGCGCGCGCCGGGCACGGACCCAAGTGGCGCAAGGTCGCCGAGGAGATCGGCTACGAGGGCTCGCGGCTCCACGAGGGCCAGACGGCCGACGAACTCGCCCCGTGGGTCGGCACCTGCCCCTCGGGCCATGTCCTCTACCGGCATCGGCGCCCGAGCCGGGCCACCTCGTGTGGCAAGTGCTCGCGCTCCTGGGACGAACGCTTCCTCCTCAGCTGGGTGCACCGGGAGGTCACGCCGGCCATGCGGCGTCGGGCGGCCGCGTTCGACGGCTCCACCCAGCCCGAACCGGGCACCGGGTCATGACCGCCGGAGCGGTTCCCACCGACAGCTGGATCGCGCTCCTGCGCGGGGTCAACGTCGGCGGCGTCACGATCCGCTCCGCCGACCTGGCCGAGGTGTTCCGATCGGCCGGGTTCTCGGGAGTCCGCACCGTCCTCGCGAGCGGCAACGTCGTCTTCGACGACCCCGAGCACGAGCCCGGCGAGACGGCAGACGATGCACCCGGCACGCTGAAACGGCGCATCGAGCAGGCGCTCTCGGAGGCCTTCGGTTACGAGGCGTGGATCGTGCTCACGCAGCAGCACGCACTCGCCGACGTCATCGAGGCCTATCCCTGGCCGGAGGCCGAGCACGTCCAGCCGTACGTCATGTTCTCCTCCGAGCAGAGGTCGCTCGACGCCCTGCTCGCGTTCTCGGCGGAAGCCGGGGAGCAGCCCGACCGCGTCGCACCCGGCGACGGCGTCCTCTACTGGGAGGTCCCGAAGGGTTCGAGCACCGACACCGCTTTCGCGAAGGAGTCCTCGAAGGCCCGGTTCAAGCCGCACGTCACCACGCGCAACCTGCGGACGCTGCGCAAACTCCTCTGAGCGGGCTGTTCCGCGGCACCGGCGCAAGCCCCTGCGAGGTACTCGACGGTGGCGTACGCTGAATTGATCAGCTAGCTGCACAATTCTGGAGGCATGCGTCATGACCGGCACCGATTCACCCACCACCGCGGACCGCGTCCGGCAGATCGCCGTCGCCGTCAGCGCGGTCCTCGCGATCATCGGCTCCTACATCGGGTCGGGAGCCGCCGGGGGGACGCAGGTCCAGAACGCGGCGAACGGCGCGTTGAGCGCCTCGTCGACACCGATCGCGCCGGACGGGCCCGCGTTCTCCATCTGGAGCATCATCTACCTCGGGCTCGTCGCCTATGCGGTCTGGCAGTTCATGCCCTCGCAGACGACCCGTGAGCGCCACCGTCGTCTCGGCTACTGGGTCGTGGCGAGCCTGCTGCTGAACGCGGCGTGGATCCTCGTGGTGCAGGCGGGCTTCCTGATCCTGAGCGTGTTCGTGATCATCGCCCTCCTCGGTGTCCTGGCCCGCATCTTCGTGGTCGTGCTCCGGACCAGGCCGTCCGGCGTGGTCGACACGATCATCACGGACGGCACGATGGGCCTCTACCTCGGGTGGGTGTGCGTCGCGACGGCGGCGAACATCACCGCTGCGCTCGTCGGATCCGGCATCGGGAGCGCGGACGGCCCGGCTGCCGGTGTCTGGGCGATCATCGTCCTCGCGGTCGCCGGCGCGGTCGGGATCCTGCTCGCGGTCGCCGGCCGCGGACGCATCGCCCCCATGCTGTCGCTCTGCTGGGGGCTCGCGTGGGTGGCCGTGGGCCGATTCACCGGCGAACTGCTCTCGACCGAAGCCGGGGTCGCGGCGCTGGTCGTCGCGGTCGTGGTGGCCGTCGTCACCGTCGTCGTCCGCGTCTCGCGAGGACGCGACCGCGCAGCGCTCGTGGGAGCCTGACGCTCCGCACGCTCGACGGCCGCGGCGCTACTCGCCTGTGCGGCCGTCGAGCTGTTCGCGGAGGACGTCGATGTGCCCGAGATGCCGAGCCGTCTCCTCGATCATGTGGAGCTCGATCCACCGCAGCGTGAACCGCTGGTCGTTGCCGCGGCAGACGTCGTCGAGCTGATACCGCGACGCCACCTCGCGGGACTCCGCACAGGCGGCCTCGTAGTCGGCGATGATCTCGGCCAGGCTGTCGTCGGCCGTGACGCGCCATTCGCCGTCGGGGTCGTCGTCGGTCCACCGTGCCGGGACGTCCGACTGCCCGTCCATGTCCTCGCGGAACCAGCTGCGCTCGACATCGGCGAGGTGTCGGATGACGCCCGACACCGTCGTGATGCTCGGCAACAGTCGCTTGGCCGCGAGCTCGTCGGTGAGTCCGCGTGCCTTCCAGACGATGCTCGCGCGCTGCAGATCGAGGAACCCCTCGATCGTCTCGCGCTCGCCACCGCGCTCAGGCGGCTGCGGGCGGTCGCCCCAGTCGGCCATCAGTCGACGACCTCGACCTCGTTCCCGAAAGCGACGTAGCCGGAGAAGTCCTTGCCGACGCGGTCGAACGCGGTCGGATACGGGGTCGGGTACGACCAGGCGACATCGGGCTTGACCTCGCCGCCGTCGGTGACGCCCCAGTACTGGGCGTCGCCCTTCCACGGGCAGTGGTACTGGGTGTCGGTCTCGACGAAGCGCT
This sequence comes from Plantibacter sp. VKM Ac-2876, assembly GCF_015350715.1. NCBI lineage: Bacteria > Bacillati > Actinomycetota > Actinomycetes > Micrococcales > Microbacteriaceae > Plantibacter > Plantibacter sp. VKM Ac-2876. Next base: position 1,280,700 of record NZ_JADKSI010000002.1, read on the forward strand.
CACGGTTGAGGCTCGACGGCGGGAAGTACCAGTTGCCCTCGATCTTGATGAGCTCCGATTCGGGGGCTTCGGCGAGGACGGTGGTTCCGAGGAGTGCGCGCATGCGCCGAGACTACGCCCGGAACACGGCTCCGTCCAGGACCGGGACGACGCTTGACACGTCGACCTCGCGTGCCGCCTGGACGTGCTGCGTGGCACCCGCCTGCGCGAGCTGCTGGGCGGTGGCGGACGCGGACAGCAGGTGCCCGACGCCGTTGCGCAGGCCCTCGTATGCAGCGGCGGCGGCAGCGGCCTCCGGTGAGGTGAAGTCGATGCCGCGGAGCCCCAGCGCCTCGATCACGGCACCGGCCCCGAAGAGGTCCTCGACGGCGAACCGGGTCTCGGCCGTGTCGTCGAGTTCGCCGACCGCGATGACGACGATGCTCGTGCGCCGACCGAGCTCGGCCTGCTTCGCGATGATCCAGTCCGCGACCGCCGACCGGTTGCGCAGGCACCCGGCGACGACCGTCGCACCCGCGTCGGCGAGGAGCGTGGCGATCTGCGCCGCCTCACCGCGGTCGTCCAGCTCGGCGACGGCGACGGTCTCCCCGCCGCTCACGCGCTGCTCGACGGAGGTCGTCGCGTGGAGCACGTCCACGACCACCGCGACGTCCGCCGCCTCGACCCGGCCGGCTCCTGCGACGCCCCAGTCGAACCTGACCTGGTACTTCGTCTGGGCGAACGGCGGGTGGACGGGCGGCGGTGTGGCGGCTGCGGTACTCACCCGTTCATCGTATCCAGGCGCACCCACCCATCCCACGACTGTTGCGTCCGAAGACCTCCGTGGGGGTGGGCGCCAGCGCGGTGCGCTGACGCGAGCGCGGGTCTGGCACGTGAGCGCGGGCCTCCGGAGGGGCGCGCTCACGCGCCAGACCCGCGGTGA